>NZ_LMSJ01000011.1 GCF_001428105.1 Paenibacillus sp. Soil766
CATGGTTTAATGCGTGCTTAGAAATCAGTTGTTAGACAGTCTGACGTACGGTGGTGTGAGAGGTCGGGGACTAGCCGTCCCCTCCTACTCGATTCAAAACCAATATGTCATCCAACATTGCTTGTTTATCGGGTGACAAATAAGTATTGAAGTGGCCTTTCTATTGCCTACACATTTAGTAATGATATTCTTGTCGCTAGAGCAGGTACATCCTTGTAGTTTACTACTGTTCTTTTGGGAACCGTAAAAAGCATTAGCGAAAATCTGACAAATTCCATTGATTCATGGCAGGAAAGCAGATTTTGATGGCCTTGACAGAATATGTTAGAGGGGGCATCATACATGCCAAACGAATCTCGGATGCTGCCAATCGGATTTGCGATGGGCGTTACATACCGGAAACTGGCGGCTTTGTTTCAGCAAAGGCTGAGCGGGCACGGCATTACGCCCGAGCAGTGGTCTGCGTTGAATCAGATCGATCGCGCTCAAGGTTTGATCCAGCGTGAAATCGCCGAACGAACCGGCAAGGACAAGCCGACGACGACACGGATTTTGGATCATTTGGAGAAGAAGGGGCTTATTTATAAGAAACCGGGAAACCGGGACAGGCGATCATTTCTCGTATATAGCACGGAGCTCGGGCAATCGGTCATCCGCGTAACGACGCCAATCGAAGACAGTGTGACGGCGGAGGTAAAAGCATGCATTTCGGAAGAGGAGTACGAAATCATGATGGAGCTGCTGCTGCGCATTCAACTGCATATCGGTGGGAAACTCGGACATACGGAGCTGATCGAAGACTAATAACATTAGATTAATGCTGATCGGAGATGATAAAGTGCAGCAAGAACAACAACAAACTCCATTATGGACGAGGCAGTTCATCGCTTTGACAACTTGTTTTTTTCTGTTATTCCTAAGTTTGCAAATGCTCCTTTCGTCTTTCCCAGCCTACGTGAAAGATGAATTTCACACGGGAAATATCCAGGCGAGCCTTGTAACGTCAGTATTCGCGCTGGCGGCTATCATATCGCGTTTTGCGACCGCAGCGCTCATGCAATGTGTTTCGCGGATGAAGCTGTTGCTCGCGGGTCTTATTGTTGCTGCGGTAACGACGGCGCTGTACTCTGCGGCAAGCTCTTTTGCCACATTATTGTCGCTACGCATTGGCTACGGCATTGGCTTTGGTATGGCGAGCACGATTCTTCCGACACTGGTATCCCGTATTATCCCGTTGCGCCGAATGGGTGAGGGAATCGGTTATTTCGGGTTGTCGACTAGTCTGGCCATGTCGATTGGTCCGTCCATCGGTTTGAATGTGATGAAACAAGCTGGTTTCTTGCAATTGACGATGATTGGATTGATTACATCCTTGGTTATCTTCCCGGTCTTGTGGCTGTCGCGTGCTAAGCGGGAACAAGCCCCTGTGGAGCAAACGAAGCCTATTCGGCAAGTCGTTCTACCTATAGCCAGTGCTAAACCAGAATTCAACCTAAGACTGCTGTTTCCCGCACTGCTGAACGTATTTCTCTCCATCACGTACAGCGGTCTGCTTAGTTTTCTCGCATTATTTGGCGATTACGTAGATATCAAACAGGTCGGTTTATTCTTCATGTTCAACGCCGTCACGATAATTCTCGTACGTCCGTTTTCGGGGCGCATTTTCGACAGGTTCGGACATGCGGTGGTGCTCATTCCCGCGGGATTGTTCGTCACGGCCAGCATGGCGGTACTGTCGATTACGCATGCGATGCCGATGCTGATAGTGTCCGCGCTGCTATATGGAGTCGGATTCGGCGCCATTCAGCCTACGATTCAAGCCTGGATGCTGCGAATCTCGAAACCGGAGCAGTATGGTATGGCGAACAGTATGTTCTACAATTCAACGGATTTCGGCGTTGCGCTCGGTGCGATTCTGCTTGGTGCCATTTCGACGGTAACCAACTACTCGGTGATGTACAGATACTCGGCGGGAGTAATGGCAGTGTTCGTTCTTTTTGGAGCGCTGCAGCATTTCATGGCGACTAGACGCGTCAAAAGAAGCAATGATATCGTGCTAGGTTCATGAGCGAATGCTGTACAAAAACGGTAGTATCCGCAATCTCATAGACTTCATCTCTCCGTCCACTCAATTTGCGAATTTCAGGAAGGCCAATAGAGCGATTCTATTGTCTGAACGATTCTCGTTAGGGTTTTTCCCTCTTGTAACCAAAAAAAGGTTTGTTAGAAGTACTTCAAAACTTAGTTGTAATTTAGGTTTTCTACTCGAATACACCACTTCAAAACTTAATTTGTAAATCGATTTTATTAGAAAATGGCCTGTTTGTCGAGATTGTATAACACCAAGATCTTTAGGAAATTTGTCCTTGTCCTTAGTCAGCGGTTGCGTTTACTCTATTGGGTGAACGCTTATTTTACTTTAGGGGAATATATGATAAGTAGAGGTAGTGCTATACACAAAACGCAAATGGATAGACTTAGAGGTCAAGGATATGGATGGAAAGGATTATGAGAATTAGGATGAAGACTGGTAGAATACACCATACTCTTTCTAAAGAAGAATGTCGCTATCTAATGGTATTAACCTGGTCAGATAAAGTCGTAGATATTAGAGAACAATACCCACTTTCTTACAACGACCGATTTAAATCAGAATGCTCCTTTTGCTTTTTTGCTACCACAACAGACATATCTTTGAAGTGGAAGTCGGTAAAAGTGGATAATGTCGGTTTAGACCACGACAACCCTGTGAAAACTTTAACTCTTAAGCATTTGTAAATCAAATCATAGTTGACACGGAATGCTATATTTGGAAAATTATATAAGATTGCAATCTTTCGGTAATCATTTTGTAACTTGAATAATGTTAAAAACATTGATATATTTATATTATTAGGTAATTATCTAAATATATAAAAATAATGAGGTGAACAAAACGAACGATGCATTTAAGGCCTTATCCGATGATGCAGCTTGACAGCCTTGAAAAAATGCTCCAGTGGGATCATTTTGATCAGCGAAGTCCCCAAATTACTTAGAACTTTTTCCCGGAATTATCGTAAATTATATTGTGAAAATTTCTCATTTTGGAGGTACATTCTTTTGAAAACGAATTCTACAATTCCCTTAAAAGTGATCTCGGCAATGCTTGCCTTAACCGTCAGTCTCCCGACCGTCTCAAGTGCTGCGTCAAATAAGACGCTGGTGGTAACTCCGGCTTCACATGTCCAAATTGCTGCCGACAGTTCAGCGCAAATCGTACCCTTACGTGCAGTAGTCGAATCGCTCGGTGGAGAAGTGTTGTGGGACGAAACCAGCTCGTCTGTAAGCGTCAAGTATCTCGGACATGCATTATCCTTGAAAATCGGGAGCAATGAAGCCGTAATCGACGGTAAGGTGATTGCATTGCCTTCGGCGGCGCAGATCGTAGAAGAACGCACCAATTTTGCGCTTCGTGCACTCAATGAAGCACTCGGTACCACAATCGGTTGGGATGACCAAGCCCAAGCTATCATCTTTGACAAAACGGATCTTACCGGCAAAGCGACAGCTTTTATTGCCACCGCTTTGGGCTCATCGCCAAACAGTTCGACGCAGTTTTTTAGCGCCAATCTTGGGTCAGTTGCTACGGCAGAGGTTATCAAACAATTTTTCGGAAACGCAACAGGTCAACTTGGAAGATTTAAAGGTGTAACCAAACTCACGACAGACAAAACCATTGTACACGAAAATGTGAGGCTCACACTCACTTTTGAAAAAAGCGAAATACCGTTCGTTCTCAGATTTAATCATGGAGGAGAGATCGATGACTTTTTGCTCGATTCTTCCTCAGCAATGAAGCTAGAAGGTTACAAACTGCCGAGCTATGCGAATTCGGAAACATATAATGAAAAGGAAGTTATGATCGGTGAAGATCGCTGGGCTTTACCTGGCACACTGACGCTGCCGACAGGAAAAGGTCCGCATCCTGTGGTTGTGCTCGTACACGGATCGGGGCCGAATGACCGTGACGAGTGGCTTGGCGCGCTGAAGCCGTTTAGCGATCTTGCAGCAGGCTTGGCTTCACAAGGTATTGCCGTTCTGCGTTACGAAAAACGCAGCCTTGAATATCCGGCGCAGCTCAGTCTTTTGCCATATTTGACGATGAAAGAAGAAGCGCTCGACGATGCGCTTACCGCCGTCAAACAAATGAGCAACACCGAAGGCATCGATCCGAAACAGATTTACGTACTGGGACACAGCCAAGGAGGTTTCATGATGCCGCGTCTTGTGGAAGCGGATAAAGATAAGCAAATTGCAGGTGCTGTACTAATGTCAGCGCCAGGCGGCTCCTTTTTCGACTTATTGGAAAAGCAATTTTCTTATCTCGTAGATCTGAAACAGATGCCCCCCCAAACGTTGGACTTTTATAAAAAGCAGTTTGCCATCTTGAAGGACCCTAACTTGTCCACAGCCAATCCTCCGAAAGAATATTCACTCGGATATTGGTTTATGGACTTACGCAGCTATGAGCCCGCTGAAAAGGCGAAGACTCAGACGGGAAAAATGCTCGTCCTACAGGGAGGGCGCGATTATCAAGTCATGCCGGAACAGCTTGATATCTGGAAGAACAACTTGAAAGATCGGAAAGACGTTACTTATCGCCTGTACCCGAAACTCAATCACTTCTATACCGAAGGCGAGGGAGCCATGAGTACGCCTCAGGAGTACCTCAAGCAGGGTAACATCCCGTTCGAAGTCATCAACGACATCGGCAATTGGGTTAAAAACAAATAAGTTTGCAGAAAAGTAAAAGGAGTTCAAACAAATAAACCATCTGGATTCAATGATATGGCCCCTCTGTTAATGACACTTAAAAAAACTAGTTAATGCCTAAGCAGCTAACAATCGATGATTTCTGTTTTTAAACAGGGGTCATCTTTTTTAATCCATTGATACTGATCATTGTTACGAAATTTTACTTGCCACTCATTGGGATAGTCAATTCTCAATGCTATGTTCAGATAAAGGTGCAATAAAAAGATGATTCTGCAGGTTTGGAAGATGGGACACTTTAGTCCAATCAAGACATAACGGCAGCTGGAAATTAATGGCTACCGTTGTCTATTCAAGTAACGAGTTTACTTAAATACATTAATTGAAAAATAGTTATAAAATTCCATGTTTCAGTTTCATTAATCCATTCAAGATTCGGTCGAAATTGTTACAATTCAAATAAGCATTACAAAAAAAGGGGGAAAAGAGAAGCTTCTTGAGATATGCAAGAAACCTACTTAGTTAATATGCTATCGTTATGAAGGGAAAATATGGAGGGAAATAAAACTATATTCGTGTGCAAGCCAGTTAGCGGAGAGCTAATTGCAGACGGGACAGAATATTAGAGGTAAGAGATTTCTCTGTTGAAGATTTTCCACCGCTTTTAATAAACAACACGAAGACGCTTTAAAAGACTGGCTATCCAATAAATTAGGCAATTTTAGATAGGTTCATTGTAAACTTGGGAATGGAATATCTTCTCCTGGGGTTGTGGGGTATCAAGCGGACGACGCATTGCGCTAACGGGACACGTTACTTTATAAAAAGAGGCTACCGCCGCAATAAGCAGCGGGAGCCTCTTTTTTAACTATCCGGGGCAGGATAATTCAATTGTTCCTCGAATACACTTCGGGATGGAGGAGTTACGAACTTTCTGAATATCCGATATCTGAAAGTACGACCTAAAATATAAAGGAGCGATTAATTATATGAACCGCCTAGTAATTATGACGGTTGGAATAACGCATAGTGGAAAAACTACTTTCGCTAAAGAATTGGAATCTGTCTTACAACAAGCTATAGTCATAGATCAGGATAATCATGCTGAATTTATTAATAGTCATTATAAGAAGCTTCTCCCGATAGAAGGACCTAACACACTAAAATTCTCTATTACCAATGCGATTGTTGAATATGCTGCAGTGCAAAGTAATTTTCACATCATCTTAAGCAATTGTAATCTAAATAAATCAGGACGAACAAATGTACTCAGATATTTTCATGAAAAGGGATTTAAAAGTATTATTGTTTACTTTAATTTATCTATTGAAATACTGAGAGCACGAGTTGAACAAACTCAAAGAAGTAAAGCTATTTTCAGAAGTGCATCGAGCTTTTTAGAAGTGTTGGAGCGACAAGGAAATTCGGGAGTAATACCACCTAGTAAAGACGAAGCTAATTATCTATTTGAAATAAAAGATCCCAATAATATCACAAAAATAATAGAACAAATCAAGCAATCCTTGATCAACTGAAGCATTTAGCATTTCAGGATTAAACTAACTGGGAGCGAAAGTTCAGAAAGTCTTCTGATTTGTAATTCTATTTAATTTGTCAGTAGTATTTCAAATCTAATTTGTTACTCAAACAATTTACCCCAAAATCCATTCCAATACTTTATTTGTCATTCTATTTTCTGTGAAAAGCCAGCAAACCCTTATGTTTGCTGGCTTTCTTCATTTCATAACCAATTTGTCACCCGACAAACAACAATCATGGCTGAATACTTTTGGTCAGTGGCAGTGCGGGTGACTGCACATCAGTCGCTACGTCAATGCCACTGGCTGTTCATCGGACAAGCAGCTTGGCTACAGACAAAACCGCTGCACCATTCATAGGGTGCAGCGGTTTATTGTTTTATGGTTTCATAAATTACGATTAGTCTAACTTACCCGTAGATTCACGAAATATGGGCTTCGTTTGAACGTGAGTAATTTGAGGAGGCTTGAGAGGGTTCCCGACCCTGGATAACAATATTTCAGCAGCCAGAACTCCTATTTCGTCCCTGAATATATGGACGGTTGATAAATGGGGTTCTACGATCTGCGACTCAGGAGAGTTATCAAACCCGCTAATAACAATATCCTCTGGTATTTGTTTATTCTTAATTTTTAATATCCTCATCACGTTAATGGCAATAAAATCATTCGCACAAACAAATGCAGACGGAAGGTTCTTCATGTTATCCAACCGATTTTCAAGCCATTTAGGATCCGCAATATATCGATCTTCTTCAACTATGCAAAATAAAGGGTCGAACTGTAAATGAGAGTCTAGTAATGCTCTGTTAAATCCAACCCATCTTTCATTAAAACTTTTACAATGATTGTAATCGCCAATAAAGCCAACGCTTGCATAACCATTATCGATTAATTTCTTTGTCATATAATAAGAACTTTGTTCGTTTTCCATTAGAATAATATCTGCATGAAGTTCGGGATAAAAGATATCCGCTGTGGAATCTATAAAAATGGATGGAATTCCCAAGGAATTGATTAATTGGGTGTATTTCTTGTCAAATAACTCAATACAAACGATACCATCCACTTTTTTAGTATCGAAATTATTAGGTAATACTAACGAATGAATATCCGATTCCCGAACAATGTGAATGGATAGATTAAAACCTTCGGAACTAATTTTTTTCTCAAGCCCACTTAGTGATGAAGTGCCAAAATGACTATTGCTCGGCATATTTGACGTTAAAAGAGCTATATTGCCCGTATTTTTGGTGGTTAACGTGTCCGTATCGATAAGAGCAAATTGTTTATAATTTAATTCAATCGCACGTTTTAATACCTTATTTCTTGTTTCTGCAGGAATACTTTCACTGCTGTTTAGTGCTTTAGAAACAGTATTTCTGGATAGCCCCAAGGAGTCCGCGATATACTGTATGGTGATTTTTTCTTTACTCATGTGCTTACTCCTTTAACGAACAACTACAGTTCGCATATCAACTGATGAATAGTTTAAATTAAATGTATAATATAATTGTTAAAGTGTCAATTTAAATTGTTACAATTGAACAAATGTAAGGACGGGAAATAGTGCATTTGCAAATTGGCAGTAACTCGACATTTAAACTAATCCATGTATACAAATGCGTAAATTAATTTGTGCAAATGAATACGTGAATCGAGATGAGAAGCTCCAATTATTTCATTTTTTCTTTAAAAGAAGGAGGGAAACTAATAAATATACATAAGTTATTCGATTTTCAGTGAGAATATGCATCATATTTGGTTTGCAAATGAACAAATTATATGAAAAAATTTGTTGACTAAATTTATTATTATGTGTAAATTGTAATTGAGGTCAAGAGGATAAGATGAAAAATGTAAGCCCTTACTATTAAGGCTATGCATGCAAAAGAACACGATTATTGAAAGTGTTTGTGCAATTGAATAATTTATATATGTTTTTAGGGGGGGCAATCATGCAAGAAGTTGCGGAGGTCGACATGAGAGCTGTTAAACAAAGAAGTAATACATTTATAAGTAAAATTGATTTTATGAGGAAAAATCCTTTTCTTTACCTACTGATGGCACCAGCCTTCATCCTGACGATCATATTTAAGTACGTGCCCATGTACGGGGCGGTCATTGCTTTTAAAGACTTTAGTCCGAGCAAAGGGATTTTCGGCAGTGAATGGGTGGGATTAAAGCATTTTACAAAGTTTTTAACCTCACCCAATTTTGAAGTTATTTTCATGAACACGCTGAAACTTAGTGCTTACGGACTCTTACTTGGTTTCCCGGTCCCCATCTTATTAGCGCTTATGCTGAATCAATTGCGTAAAGCTGGTGTTAAAAAAAGGATTCAATTGGTCTTATATGCACCAAACTTTATATCCGTTGTCGTTGTTGTTGGGATGCTATTCGTCTTCTTATCGCCGGTAGGGCCGATTAATAAGATTTTAACCCTGATTACTGGCCATCCTATTAGTTTTATGTCAGACCCGGATTATTTTCGTACGCTTTATATCTTATCTGGCATTTGGCAGGGAGCGGGCTGGTCATCGATTATTTATGTAGCTGCATTAGCCGGCGTTGACCCCGAACTCCATAATGCTGCAACCATTGATGGAGCTAACCTGCTGCAAAGAATTAAACACATCGACTTGCCTACGATTAAACCGGTTATGGCTATCGTTTTCATCTTAGCTGCAGGCGGCATTATGGCAATTGGATTTGAGAAAGCCTATTTGATGCAAACGGCAATGAATGTTCCGACTTCAGAGATCATTCCAACCTATGTGTATAAAATTGGTTTGCAAGCAGGAAATTATGCCTATTCCTCTGCGGTTGGTCTATTTAACTCCGTGATTAATGTCGTTTTACTTATCCTCGTTAATATTGTCGTGAAGAAATTAAATGAAGGTGAAGGCCTCTATTAAAAGAAAAGGAGAAGCCGTATGAATTTTAAGCCTACTAGATTGGACCGTTTTATTCTGGCCATTAATTACATTCTATTGTTCTTTGCTGTATTGATCGTTGTAGTTCCCTTAATTTATGTTGTCGTTGCATCGTTTATGGAGCCGACCGCACTGTTAAATAAAGGAATCTCCTTCCATCTTGCGGATTATAGTATTCAAGGCTATAAAGTCATCTTATCGAATCATGCGATGATCCGGGGATTTGTAAATGCTCTTTTTTACTCCGTCGCATTTTCTTTTGTTACTCTCGTTGTCTCCATTTTTGCCGGCTACCCATTATCGGTTGCTGGTTTCGTAGGTAAAAAGTTTTTTACAATCCTGTTTGTCATCACCATGTTTTTCGGCGGCGGGTTAATTCCAACCTATCTGGTGATAAAAAACTTGGGAATGCTAGATACGGTATGGGCGATCATCCTACCAACGGCTGTAAATGTTTGGAATATTGTTTTGGCGAGGACCTTTTTTAGTGGAATTCCGAATGAATTGAACGAGGCAGCAAAGGTCGATGGCGCATCTGAGGTGCGTATCTTCTTCAAGATTGTTCTCCCTCTATCTAAACCAATTATTTTCGTATTAGCTCTATATGCATTCGTAGGTCAATGGAATTCTTATTTCGACGCGTTAATTTATTTGAAGAGTGCTAATTTGCTGCCTCTACAGTTGGTTTTAAGATCTATCTTAATTCAGAATCAAGTAAATCCTGGCATGATTGCGGACCAATTGGCTATGGCAGAACTGAAACGGTTATCTGAGATTATTAAGTATTCGTCCATTGTTATTTCCAGTCTACCGTTACTTATTATGTATCCTTTTTTCCAAAAGTATTTTGAAAAGGGTGTTTTGGTCGGTTCATTAAAATAATGGATCGGCAAACATATAGGTTTTCCAAAAAAAGAGGAGGGTTATTCTTATGAAACATTCCCAAAAGGCATTATTCATTTCTATGGCGGCATTATTGGCAGTAACGGGGTGCAGCAGCAAAGAATCAGGCCAGCCGGCAGCATCAAATACTGCCCCAGGTACAACAGCGAAACCTGCTTTGAAGTTTATGACACAAAGCTCACCGCTAGCTCCCGAAGATCCTAATAAAAAGGTGATATTCCAACGTCTAGAAGAAAAGACGGGGATACACATTGATTGGGAGAATTATCCTTGGGATTCGTTTGCGGAGAAGAGGAATTTAGCGATTGCCAGCGGTGACCTTCCTGATGCGATTTTCGATGCAGCCTTGGGTGACTACGATTTGCTTAAATTGGCAAAGGACGGAACTATCATTCCGCTCGATGACATTATTGAAAAACAAATGCCGAATTTCAAGAAGGTATTGGAGAAAGCGCCGCAATATAAATCGATGATTACGGCCCCAGATGGCCATATTTATTCATTCCCATGGATTGAGGAGCTGGGCGCGGGTAAGGAAAGTATCCATTCTGTCGACGATTTTCCTTGGATTAACGTGGAATGGCTAAATAAGTTAGGCTTGAAAATGCCTAAAACGACTGAAGAATTAAAACAAGTTTTGATAGCTTTTAAAACAAAAGACCCGAACGGTAATGGGAAAGCGGATGAAATACCAATGTCCTTCATTAATAAAACCGGCGGAGAAGACTTGGCTTTCTTATTCGGCTCCTTTGGTCAGGGTGAAAACTGGGATCACACGGTTGTAAGTGATGATGGAAAAGTTATTTTCACATCCGCTGACAACGGCTTTAAGGAAGGCGTCAAGTACTTAAATGAATTGTATAAAGAAGGTTTAATGGATGTTGAAGCGCCTACGCAGGATTGGAATACCTATCTCGCAAAAGGGAAAGAAAATCGTTACGGTCTATATTTCACATGGGATAAAGGAAATATTACCGGCATGAACGATAAATATGACCTAATGCCTGCGCTTGAAGGGCCGAATGGCTGGAAAAATGTAACGCGAACGAACGGAATGGGACTCGATAGAGGAAGAATGGTTATCACAAAAGCAAATAAAAATATCGAAACGACTGCAAAATGGATTGATTCTCTATACGATCCGACCCAATCCGTACAAAACAACTGGGGCACTTATGGAGATAAAGCGCAGCAAAATATCTTTGAATTCGACGAATCTAAAAAAATGCTGAAACATCTACCGTTGAACGGCATGTCTCCTTGGGAATTGAGACAAAAAACCTTTGTTGGCGGACCATTGGCGATTCTGGATTCTTACTATGGCAATGTTACGACGAAGCCAGACGATGCGGCATGGAGATTGGATCTAATGAAAAAAGTGATGGTCCCGGACATGAAAGCTAAAAATATTTATCCAAAAGTGTTCTTCTCTCTTGAAGAATTGGATCGACTTACTGCGATTGAAACAGATATGTTTGCCTATGTGCTGAGAAAACGGACCGAGTGGATCCAAAATGGGAAAATTGAAGCTGAATGGGCGGGTTATCTAAAAGAATTGGACCGTCTGGGCCTACAAGATTGGTTGAAGATTAAACAAGCAGGTTACGACAGAAACGTAAAAAAATAAGTTTTGTTATAGGACCCGGAGCGGATCGAGTATGAAGGTAACGCTCCGGATTTTAAATATAGAGGGAGTGGAAGAGATGTCAACTGTTATGTATAGAGAAAGGTACCGGCCACAGTTTCATTTTACACCGCCGGCTAAGTGGATGAACGATCCGAATGGAATGGTATATTTCGATGGGGAATATCACTTGTTTTATCAGCATTATCCGGAAGGTACAACTTGGGGACCGATGCATTGGGGTCATGCAATCAGTACGGACTTGACCCATTGGGAGCATCGTTCGATTGCGTTAAAGCCGGATCAAAACGGTTTTATATTTTCCGGAAGCGCAGTAGTGGATTGGGAGGATACCAGCGGATTTTTCTCCGGTAAGCCGGGTTTAGTTGCTATTTTCACCCACGCGGACCATTATCCGGATTCCGATCGTCCGAGACAGAGGCAAAGCCTTGCTTATAGTTTGGATAAAGGCAGAACCTGGGTGATGTATGAGGGGAATCCAGTGTTGTGCAACGAGCAAATAACGGATTTCCGGGATCCTAAAGTTTTCTGGCATGCTACAAAGCAGCAGTGGGTCATGGTGCTTGCAGCGTGTGACCGTGTTCATTTCTATACGTCTGCCAATTTAAAGGAATGGTCTTTTGCAAGTGAGTTCGGTGCCGCAGAAGGCTCGCACGCAGGAGTATGGGAATGCCCAGACTTAATAGAGCTACCGATAAATGGTCATGCTGAAGAAACGAAATGGATACTGATCGTCAGCATTGGAGATCATCCACAGATGGCGGAAGGTTCAAGGACACAATATTTTGTCGGGAGCTTTGACGGAAGTACGTTTACGAACGATGCTTCTCCTGAAACCGTATTATGGTTGGATCACGGAAGAGATAACTATGCCGGTGTAACATGGTCGGATGTTGATAGATCGGATAAAGGAAAGCTGTTTATCGGCTGGATGAGCAATTGGAAGTACGCAAATCTCACTCCGACAAGCAGTTGGAGAAGCGCTATGACGCTGCCACGGGTGCTCTCCCTGAAGAAGGGGCCATCTGGAATTCGTTTGGTACAAAAGCCAGTTACAGATTTGCAAAAGCTTCGGTTAGAAGCGCAGGTTTGGCAAGAGGTTACAGTTAATCCCGGTCAAAATATACTTTCGGACGTGCACTGCGATTTCTATGAGCTCGAATGTGAAATCGATTTGGGTGAAGCATCGGAAGTTGGTTTTAAGCTTCGGAATTCGGAGTGGGAAGAAACCGTAGTCGGCTATAACACCGCCATGCAGACATTGTTTGTTGACCGCTGCAACTCCGGTGAAAGCGGATTTCATGACGCATTTGCATGTAAGCATGATGTACAATTGAAGCTTCAAGATGGACGGCTAAAGCTGCACCTTTTTGTCGATAACTCCTCTATTGAAGTATTTGCAAATGACGGGAAGATCGTGATTACCGATCAAATTTTTCCAGATCCGTCTAGTACAGGTTTGGAACTGTATGTTCTTGATGGAAAGGCTAAGCTCATTTCCCTAGCGCTTCATCCATTGAAATCAATCTATTCAGTTGTGACGGTATAACAAAGTGACGATGATTGTGAGGGAAACGAATTGTTATTAGGTGCTATCGAAGGAATCGGAACCTTCGGCCCGATCGATGTGAACCCGCAGAGCCCGGCTTATGGTTCCGTAACAAGAACTCCAAAGCCGCACTGGAGCGGTTACCGGATCGTGGAGCATTTGAAGCGCAGCATTGGGGGAAGCAACATGGGGGGCTGCATCAGGATTGAACAGCTGCCTGTACATGACGATCGGAACTGGGATCTGTGCGGGTGCAATCCTTGAAGGCAAGCGGCAACGCTGGCCTTTACGGTGCCCTGGCCTTGGCTAAGCAAGCCTTGGATATTTAGAAGTGTGACACCAAGAAAATACCGGAAAGCACCTCCAGCTATTCATCGTAGTGGAGGTATTTTTCCTTTAGATATACAACTATTCGGGAGGATGCGTTAATGAAACTTGGATTCATCGGTTGCGGAGTTATTTCAACTGCACACTTGGAAGGTTTGCAACAATTAAAAAATGAAGGCAAGAAAACGTTTGATATAACCGCTGTTTGCGATCTTAGGCAGGATCGGGCTGAGGCGTTTGCAGTTGAAGTGAAAAGTCGGCTTGGAAAGCGGCCCGAAGTATATACTGATTATCGTAGGATGCTGGAGGAAGGCCGCTTGGATGCAGTATCCGTCCTAGTGGCGAAGATACGTCGGTAACCGTTTTTCGTTTTGAAAACGGTGGATTGGGGCACTGGATGTGCAGTACTGCTGCGCATGGGGAAAGAACAGGCGGGGTGTGGATTTACGGCAGCAAAGGTTGCTTCCGTCCTGGCAAACATGCGGCGTTAGAAGACGGAAGTATTATCCCAATGTCTGAAATCATCGAGCGTTTTGCACCCGATACGGTGCAAAATCCGTTTGCCCATTCTTATGTGGAATTATGGGAGGCGATTACGGATCATAAGGAGCCGATCTCGAGCGGTGAACGGGGGCTTGAAGCCTTATGCGTCGTATTTGCGGCATTGGAGTCAGCTACAATTGGCCAACCGGTTAATGTCCAAGACATCATCAACGGAAAAATGCACGCATATGAAGATTCGGTGATCGAGGAAATGAAATCTTTCAAAAAGTAGCTTTTATAATAAACACATTAATGTGAGCTGCCTGTATATTTCACAGAAATTGTTGGCAAATGGTATGCATATAGAGGAATCAACATAGCTTCAGTTAAGCACAACTACGATATTACAAGTATTCTAAATCTGTGATTAATCGTTAAGAGGCAGTACTGTTTTTTTGTGGCAAGTGAATATTTGATGCGGGGTGAATCTTGTTGAACATGAAAGTTGAAGAGATTATTCGCAAAGTACCAGAGCTAAGCCATGAATTCCTAAGTTTTAATAGTCTTAATGGAGGGCTATGCAACCAAACTTATAAGGTACAAACCAAACAGAGTTCATACGTTCTTCGTATCAATAGCAGGCAAAATGAGTATCTGAACCTGACACGCCGCTCTGAAGTAGAAGTGATGAAGAAGGCAAACCGCGAAGGATTTGCTCCCAGAGTGATTTCTAATAATCATCCGGAACAATTTGTAGTCACGGAATTTATTGAAGGTCGAATGCTTGAAAAAAATGATCTGAAAGACGATAATATCAAAGGAATGATTATGGATCGCTTCAAACGAATACATCGTATGGAAGGTCAAGGTAGAACATGTACGCCTTACGATTTAATTTTTGGATATTTGAAGGGCGCAGATCAGTTTCAAGTCAAGCATCCTGATGGATTAAACAGAATGTTGAGTCAAGTAGAAAAAATCGCGCATAAGAGGAGTGATGACAAAGAATATAATGGAAAATTCTGTCACAATGATTCCTTTTTATGCAATATGATTTTTACAGGTCAACAGTTGCAAATCATTGATTGGGAGTTGTCGGGAGTCGGAGATGTGTTTTTCGAATTGACGCTCATTCCGTTTACAAACCAATTCAGTGAAACAGATGAGCGTGAGTGGTTAAAGTTATACTTCGGATATTTCGAGGAGGAAACATTCCACATTTTTCAGGACATGAAATTCGTGTCGATGGTTCGAGAGGTTGCATGGGGAATGTTTTACAGTGGACTTACCAAAGGGGATAGTAACCATAATTTTGATTATTATAAGTTTGCTGAATATTGCATTCAGCGGATTGAACAAGGGATTTATCAGTTATAATATTAGCAAGCAATCTAGGCGTGTTAATTAACAGAATTATGAATTTTAAGTAAGAGTAATGGTACGACAAATAAACCCTCCACTCTGGTCGCATTATAACCATACTAAATAATCTTTCAGATTCAGTAAAAGATAACTAGGCGTTCACTCTATCAATTGGGTGAACGCTTATTTCATTTTTTCATGCATTAATTCATATATGCGTTACATTGAGGATGAGAGAGTGTATGGCCTTAGTCGTATGGTAGCTCTGTAAGTTATGCCGTTGCTGCGAGACATCGATAGGCCATTAATTATGATGAAGAAATGAAAAAAGAAAAAATAACTTCATTATGGGATCAGGTACTTTGTAACAACAACGAAAAATCCGCTCTCAAACACGCTAAATAAAACACGACTTCGCACCTGTATAGATCAAATCCAAAAATATTGAACATCTAAAAAAAATGTTTGAATTTAAAGCGCTTTCTAAGTCGTTCTATAATAGAATTACAACAACCGAAAGGAGTCGCTACATGTCAAACAGATTTTATAAACCCGATAAAGCTTGGGTAGGAGATTTAATTCCCTTCTACAAGGACGGGACGTTCAGACTGTTCTATCTTCATGATTGGAGAGAGAACAAGCAAATGTACGGAGAAGGCACTTCCTGGTTCGAGCTTCGCTCTAACGATTTCGTTACATATGAAGAGATGGGGGAAAAGTTGAAGCACGGCAGTAATGAAGAGCAGGATATGAATTGCTATACAGGCTCTATCATTGAAGCGAATGGCGAATATCATCTCTTCTATACTGGCAAAAATCTTAATCCAGATTTTTGTGAGGATGGCATACCACTCGAGTGTGTTATGCATGCTGTCAGCAAGGATATGGAGACATGGACGAAACTCCCTGAGGACACGTTCTATTCTGATGGTATTCGGTATGAACGGCATGACTGGAGAGACCCACATGTGATTTGGAACGAAGAAGCAGGGGAATACTGGATGCTGCTTGCTGCCAGACTTAAAGAAGGACTCGCGAGACGAAGAGGCTGCATTGCACTTTGTTCGTCGAATGATCTGAAGTCATGGGAAATTCGCGAGCCTTTCTGGGATCCAAAGTTGTATGTGACCCATGAATGTCCAGATTTATTTCAAATTGGCGAATGGTGGTATCTGGTGTACTCCACGTTCTCGGAACGTTTTGTTACTCATTACCGAATGAGTAAATCCCTTAGCGGTCCTTGGACGGCGCCGAAACACGATGCGTTCGATGGGCGAGCATTCTATGCTGCCAAAACGTGGGGCGATGGAGAAAAACGGTACGCGTTCGGTTGGGTCCCCAGCAAGGAACATGAAAATGATTTTGGCGATTGGCAATGGGCCGGCAATCTAGTTGTACATGAGGTGGTCCAGCAGACTGACGGGACGTTGACGGTCTGCACCCCGGAGGCCTTAGATCAACATTTTGGTAGCCGACAACCTATCCTATATCAGGCGCGGATTGGAAATTGGCATACAATAGACGTTTCCGCATTCGTGGAAGCTGATGAAACATTCGCTTGCATTTCGGCAGGGGCGATGCCTGCCACTTGCAAAATCAAGGCGAATGTGACGTTCACAGACCAGACACGCGGCTGTGGCGTTATGCTAAGAGCAAACTCGAATATGGACGAGTGCTATTACATTCGCATCGAACCGATGCATAACCGGCTCGTATTCGACTTCTGGCCAAGAAGAATTAAGGGAGAAGCTCAATGGCACATTGCGGGAGATAAGCCGTATGCGGTAGAGCTGGAAATACCTATGGATTTACAAGCCGGCATCGCATATGAAATCAAGGTTATCGTCGAAAATTCCGTATGCGTTGTTTATTTGAACAATCAAGTAGCGATGACCACGAGGATTTACAACATGAAAGAAGGCGACTGGGGATTCTTCGTCCAGGAAGGACAAGCCACATTTGAGCAAGTAGAACTATCAGTTCCCAATTCATAAGGAGGTTATCCAATGAAATATTATGCTAAATGGTCCGTGCTTGCCCTTTCGGTTGTGATCTCAACTTCTCTGCTTAGTGCATGCAGTGCCAAACAGAGCGCGGATACGGGAAAAGCGAGTCCGGCCGCTACTGCTGGCAATGCCGCAAAGAAAACGTACAAATGGTTCGTGGGTCGAGGTGTAGACAGTGCTCCGGCCGTTACTGTTAAAGAGATCGCAGATGAATACTCGAAGACGCATCCAGAATTCCAACTCGTTCTTGAAGGGACTGGCGATCGACCGTCTTACTTACAGAAGCTCCATACACTGATCGCGAGTAACGAAATGCCGGATATGTTCGACACGGATTCCGATGCTTACGCAGCGCAGTTGACCAAGCAAGGCAAGCTCGTCGACACGAAACAGATGCTTCAGGAACTAGACAAATATAATGATTTCCGCCCAATTGCGCTTCAATACCAGCAATTTGCGGACGGAAGCATGTACACGCTTCCGCTGGAATTCGGTATTGAGGTATTCTGGTACAACATCAAAATGTTCAAGAACCTCGGTATCACGCCGCCGAAAACATTCGACGAATTCATGAAAGTTGCAGACACGATCAAGAGTAACAAGATTACACCGATTGCAGTCGACGGGAAGGATAAATGGCCGGTTCTGCGCTACTTGGCCTTCAAACCATTCCGCATGACGGGCAACGATTTCATCGAGAATGTAAAACAAGGAAAAGCGTCGTTCAAAGATCCTGCCGGAATGGAAGCGATTAACTTTGTCCATGATCTAGGTTCGAAGGGATACTTCCAACAAGGATTCTCTACGACGGATTACACGGCGGCACGGGACTTGTTCCTGGCAGGCAAAACGGGAATCTACTACATGGGTTCCTGGGAAACGATGAATTTCGCCAATGACAAAATTAGCCCGGAGATGAAAGACAATATCGGGTACTTCCTGATGCCGACTATGGATAGCGCTAGAACAGCTTCGAACGATTATTTCATTAACTCGGGTATCGGTCTCGCTTTCAACAAGAATACCTTCGACGATAATATGAAGGGATTCGTGAAGTATTTGCTGGATAAATATCCGGAGGCTTATACGAAGAAAGGACAATTCTCCCCATTCAAGTATTCGCTGGCCAAAATGGACGGTATGCCGGATATATTCTACAAAATCCAGGACGAAATCTCGAAATCGGGTACTGTATTCGCTGTACCGTGGGATACTAGACTCGACCCTGCGACGAACGAAACGCTGGGCAATGAACTGAATGCCTTGGGCATGGGTGCTATCGATCCGAAGGATTTTGCTCGTGAGATGGACGATGCCATTAAAGAAAACGCGCCGAAATATTTCAAATAGCAATTGGCCAACCGGGATCTCCCGGTTGGCTCCATTCAAGATTTTCGATAAGGAATGAGTGAGGGCATGGAAAAAATACTTCGAGATCGGAAAGCCATACTTGTCTTCTTACTTCCAACGCTTGTTGTGTATTTGTTTACCGTAATGGCCCCCATCCTATGGTCCATTTATTATAGCTTCTTCTCATGGGATGGGGTCGCTCCAATGAAGTATATTGGATTGGATAATTACGTCAGAATGCTGACTCGCGACAAAACGTTTTGGAAAGCTTTTGAGAACAACATGGTGTACGTCGTTATTATCGTATTTATGCAAGTTTGCCTTGGACTGCTCGTTGCGATGCTGTTGACCAACATTCGTAAGGGTAGAGAGCTGTTCAAGACACTTTATTTCACACCTGCTATTATTACATCCGTCGCGATCTCCCAGTTGTTCCAAAACGTGTTCTCGTTCGAACCGATCGGCTTGCTGAATTATGTCCTTCAAAAGATCGGCTTGGAAGCGTGGAATCGGCCGTGGCTGGCAGATTTGAAATTGGCGCTCGTCGCCGTGTCGGTACCGGAAGGCTGGAGATTTATCGGACTGTATATGATTATCCTGTACACAGCCCTGATTTCGATCCCTTCGGATATTGAAGAGGCGGCGCGCATTGACGGGGCTTCCAAGTGGAGTATGTTCTATCGCATCAAATTCCCGATGATCAAGCCGGTATTGATGGTATCGATTATAATGGCGACGACTGGTGCGCTCAAAGGCTTTGACATTCCGTTCCTATTGACGAACGGGGGACCCGGACGGGCGACAGAGCTTCTTCCTACCTACATGTACAAAACGGCGTTCTCCAGCTTAAACTATGGGTACGGGAGCGCGATGGCAGTGTTTATCGTAATTGAAAGTTTGATCGCAGTCGCTTTTATCCGCAAAATGATGGATGAAAAATCGTAAGGAGACAAAGTAGATGAAACTTTCCCAAAAGTCTAGGGCTATCTTGGTGCTCGTTTCCTTAGCCTTGTTAATTATCCAAATATACCCACTTTTCTGGATCTTTATATCCAGCTTTAAGGACCCGCGAGAATTTTCCAGCAATAATCCGCTTAGTTTGCCAAGCCAGTTCACACTTCAGAACTACTTGAACGTTTGGAACAAAGGAAACCTCGGCACGTACTTTATGAACAGCCTCATTGTGGCCATTTCGTCGATCGTGCTCATTATCGTGCTTAGCGCGATGGCGGCATTCGTGCTTGAAAAGATGCGATTCAAGTGGAGTAACGGATTGCTTTTCTTTTTTCTGTGTGGCATCATGATTCCGATTCAGGTGGTTTTGATCCCGCTGTTTATGATTTATAACAAGACTGGACTCATGAATACACTGCTTTCCTTAATCCTGCCTCAGGTTGGATTCGCGCTGCCGATTTCCGTATATTTGTTTGTTAGCTTTTATAAGTACATCTCCAATGAGATCATTGAAGCAGCTGTCATGGACGGATGCGGGATATATCAGGTGTTTTTGCGAATTATCTTTCCGTTGTCCCGAAATACGATCGTGACGGTCGCCATCATGAATCTGATCTTTATTTGGAACGAGTTCATTTTCGCCAATACGTTTATCCACAATTTAAAATTCCGGACTATCCCCGTCGGACTGATGGACTTCATTGGGCAGTACGGATTGACGGATTGGGGCGCGACGTTCGCGGCGATCAGTCTAACCACGGTTCCGACGTTGCTCGTGTATTTCGTCTTTAACAAGAGTGTAATATCTGGGATGACGGCAGGAGCTACCAAAGGTTGATATCCCATGCCTTCACGGTTGGAGTTATAATAAGTGATGAGGCCATCACCCATCTACTGCCGAGAAGGAGACATTATGAAATGGACTAAGCCATTCCTTGCGATCAGCATTCGAAGCAAAATTATCATCTTGTGCATTATCAGTTCGTTGGTGCCGCTCCTTTTAATTGCTTCATTCACGTTTATATATTTAAGCAAGGCTATCGAGCACAAATTTTCGGACACAACGACTAATCTGCTCAGTTCGATCAACTGGAACATTCAGACATTCGTTAACGATGTTGAAGGTATCTCCAAGCTGATGCTGTCTTCACGGGATGTTCAGTCTTTTCTGACGTATAACAAAGACAATTTTAAGGAAATTTATCGTCTGCAGACCGCGACCCGGGATTTTGCCATCAACATGACTAATAATAAATCGTATATCAGGTACCTGTATGTCGGTAGCCCGCAGCGGGAATTAATCGTAACTAATCAGTGGGACGCCCTAACGAACGACAACATTTACGGAGCTGTAACTCATTCCCGGTGGTACAGTCAAGTGGATGATATACAAGGCCGAGGCATATGGCTGAATAGCGATGAGTTTCACATTCTCAAAACGCCGGACCTGCTTCTCTATGGAAAAAGGCTCAACAACCTCGACACGCTGGAACCGATCGGCTTGATGATCATCTCCATCGACCGTCGGGTATTTGACGATATGTTTCGCGATATCAATAAACCGGCAAACGGGAACCTACTGATTCTTGAGCAGGACAGATTGATTTATTATAACGCACAGACCGGGATGCAAAATCCACTGAATGAACAGGACTTAAAGGTGATTTCTGCTTTGCCTGACAAAGGGACCCAAATCCAAACGATAGACGGAGAACAATACGTGATCACGTTCGATACGAACGCAAGCACCCAGTGGAAAGTGGTCAGTATGATTCCATTTAACAGCATCAACTCCGAAATCGCATTCATTCGAAACCTGACGATCGGATTGACGCTGGTGGCTTTCCTGCTGGCAGCAGGAGGCGCGTTCTTAATTTCTGATAGAATTACGAAGCAATTGACTCTCCTCACATCTGTGGCGTGGAAAGCGGCAAGGCGGGAAGAAATCGAAGGCATCCACTTTAAAGAAAAAGATGAAATCGGCAGAATCGGCAACCAGTTTATTCGGATTTTCCGGAATAATTCGGAGTTGACAGATAAGCTAATGGAAGCGAAACTGAAAGAAAAAGAAGCGGAACTGATAGCATTGCAAAGTCACATTAATCCTCATTTTCTATATAATACGCTGAATTCCGTATATATGATGGCAGAGAAGATCGGGGCCAAGAACATTTCGAAAATGGTTATGTCACTATCCAACATTTTCAAGCTCAGTTTGAACAACGGCGAGTATATTACCACAGTCGGCAATGAAATTGAACAAGTGAAAAATTATTTGGAGATTCAGAATATCCGCTATTACGGGAAATTCGATGTAGAGATTGATTTGGAACCGGGCATTGAAAAGGTAAGTATGCTTAAGCTGCTAATTCAACCTCTGGTCGAGAACGCGATTTATCATGGAATAGAATTGAAAGAAGACAAGGGGAGTATATCCATTCGGGGCCGAATGAATGAGAGCGAACTACTTTTTGAAGTTGAGGATGATGGAGTAGGTTTTGATCCAACCATTGCTCGACCAAGGGGATATGCATTAAAAAATATCCAGGAAAGAATTAAGCTGCAATATGGTCAGGAATACGGAATCTACGTAGACAGTACACCGGGCGTCGGTACCAAAGTCAAACTTGTAATCGGCATTATGAAATGACTCACGAAGTGAAGGTGGGAGTACAACATGTATAGACTTTTCATAGTGGATGATGAACAGTTGGTTGTGGAAACATTATCAACGATGATCAACTGGAACGATTACGGAGTTCAGATTGTGGGAACGGCGTACAATGGTAAACAAGCCCTGAACCAGATTATCCAAACGGAGCCGGATATCGTTTTAACGGATATACGGATGCCAGGTCTGAACGGACTTGAGTTAATCCGTGCCGTTAAGGAACATGGGATCAAAGCGGAGTTCATAATCGAAAGTGGATATTCAGAATTTGAATACGCCAAGGAAGCGATTGAATTAGAGGCTGTTGATTATCTCATTAAGCCGGTGGAATTGAATGAGGTCGCTAATACAGTTAAGAGAGCCATTGATCGTTTAGAACGGAAGTTTGAAAAAAACGTAATTCGTCCGAAACGTCGGATTGCTGAAGCATTGGATCGGGCCGTACTTACTGATCTTGTTGTTCACGGGAAGGCTCCTTCGTTCGACCATAAGCCATTTGAGCAATATACCCAGTATTCCGCAATTGTGATAAGCAGTGCGACAACGCATTGGCTAGAACGTTTGAAAGCCGATGGTATTACAGATTCCATATTGGATTTTTTCTCCTCAAAAGGTATAACGGTTGATCTTCTTTATGAAAAGCAAAAGATCATCTTATTATGTATGGTTTCATTAGATGATCCAGACCAATTGAGGGAAATCCTTAAGCTCGCAGCATCCAAATTCTCGTATGGCATTACTCCGGATTGCTTGTCATTGGTGTTCGGGACTGGCACTATAGTCTGGGATATTATGGATGCCCATAAATCGTATTTAGCTGCGGATGGAGCTTGCCAAATGGGGTTATTTTTCAATATTGCTGTGATTGATGGCAATAGGTGGCTAGAACTCTCATACGTTTCCGAACAATTTGCATCGGAGTGGCTCGAGGTAATAATCCCGTATTCCCGAAAATTTGAGGAAATGCTCAATTTGTGGACGGATAAGGGATCGAGTGGTTTGATCACTCCCTTCATCATTAAGAAGACGGCCGTACAGTGGACAAACTGGATGCTTAATAAGATCGAGGAAGATTATAGCGTAAAAATCGAGAAAGTAATTGGTGACCGCTCAACGCTGCTCGATAATATGCTGCAAGCATCAAGCTGGTCGTCATTAAAGAAGGAATGTCACGAACTGTTGAAGAGTGTCCAATTCTTTCTGAATGTGACTAAAACTACGCTCAAAGAAAAATTGGTTCAAGAGATCAAAACGTATCTCGAGGCACACTACTGTGAGAATATTCAGTTGGATCAATTGGCGGAACACGTTGACCTCAGTGCCTCTTATATTAGCAATTTATATTCCAAATCGACTGGACAGACAATCTTGGAGTACATCACTTCCTTACGAATCCAAAAGTCGAAACAACTGCTGAGGGAAAGCAGTCTCAAAATTTCTAGAATATCAACATCTGTTGGATACGATAACCAAAGGTATTTCGGTCATGTATTCAAGAAGCATGTCGGCATTAGCCCAGGTCAGTATCGAGAGGATCACATGATTCAACAGTGAAAGTTACCTGTTAATGGTACGAACTAATATCAGATTGTAGGGTAAGGAAAACGACTAAAGTTGCGAGGGGAAGAACGTGTTATTAGGAGCAATTGAAGGCGGAGGTAATAATTTCTGGTTGTTACTTGCAATTTGTAATGGTTGAAATGCCTATAAGGAGGAGTATAAGGATGATGAACTACCCTTTTTGTTATCTCGATACCGATAATGTTCGGTAGTAGCAGTATAGTAATTGACTAGGAAGAGACCCACCAAGAAAAAGAATTTGGCAGGTCTCTTCATGTTGTGTCACGCATTGCATGGCGATTAACCAGCAGGTGAAAAGCGTACAGGTATATTTCTCATGGGCTCAGCAGTGCTCAGTATCCCGACTATGGAGCAGAATGTTTTTTCTAAGGCTGATTTCAAAGTACGATTCCAACAATTCTATGATCCTTACTAAATGATATAACATGAGAGACAAAAACGAGACTGGCTAGACGTACGTATGCAACGGAGCAATAATTAAAAAAGCCAATTTTTAATCGGCTCTTTGTTTTTTGGAGTCTGACAGCTGAATGCTTCACTATTGTGATTTATCCATTTGTTTGATAACATCACCTCCTGAACACAACTATCGGGTGATAAATAAGTTTTGATCGGACAATTGAAGTCTTTCGTGGATCCATTGAGAAAAAATTAACCCTTTAGGGTGCGTTGCAGTGCAAGTGAAAGGAACTCAGGTTAGTTACTTTTCTGGAACTACTCGTTCTTTATAATGACTTTATCGATGGTTACCATCTACACGTTGATCCCAGCGAAAAGGGATATACTTCCCAAACAATGGGCTTTTTCTCAATAATAGTGCCGAATTAATAATATTTGTTGTGCAGATTTTGAATCAATTGATTCATATATTAAAGAGCAAACAATCATGGAAGGAAATCTAATCCATGAGAAATCGATTCCCGCAAAGCCGTTTTTCCCAGCCCGTGCGCCCAGCGCACGGGCTTTTATCATGAAAAGAATAGGAGCGCAAAAATTGTGTAGCCCTCAAAGCAAGAGAAGCTGAGAACCTCAAAAAGTGAGACTTTCTATATAAAACTACGGTTGGTATGGTGGGTTCAAGCCGAATCACAACAGGCTAAACAGAAAGGAAGGTGACCATACATGATTTCACAACCAATCGCCAAAGATGGAATCCGTGGAAGCGCTAGAGGGAAAGCTTCACGAAGATCGTTGTGGAGGGATCTGAAGCGCAGGCCATTTCTGTATTTGCTGCTTGTCCCCGTTATCGCTTACTTCATTGTATTTAAGTACTTTCCATTATATGGGGAAATCATCGCATTTAAAGATTTTCGGCTGGCAGACGGCATTTGGGGCAGTAAATGGGTGGGGCTGGACCAATTCAATCGGCTGCTGCACAGCAGCGACCTGATCAAGATCGTTCGCAACACGCTTCTATTAAATCTATATGGACTGTGCATTGGGTTTCCTGTGCCGATCGCACTCGCCATCATGCTGAACGAAATCCGGGTGGAATGGTACAAGCGAGTTGTGCAGAACCTCCTCTACTTGCCGCATTTTTTATCGTGGATTATTCTCGGAACGATCGTCATCGGACTACTTTCCCCTGGCAGCGGGTTTGTCAATTATGTCCTGAAGGCGTTTGGACTTGATCCGATATATTTCATGGGAAACACCTTTTGGTGGCCCCTCGTCTATGTATTTTCCGGCATATGGCGGGATGCAGGCTTCAGTACCATTCTTTATTTGGCGGCAATGTCCAGTATTGACCCGCATCTGTATGAAGCTGCCCGTATCGACGGCGGCGGCAAAGTGCGGCAAATCTGGCATGTGACGCTTCCTGGTATCCGAAGCACAATTGCGCTCATGCTTGTTCTGCAAATGGGCCGCATGTTCGACGTTGGCTTCGAACACGTCTGGGTGCTGACCAATCCAATGGTGACCAGCGTTTCCGACGTGATGAGTACTTACATTTACAGACTCGGGCTTGTCAACCTGCAGTACAGCTACACAACCGCGATTGGATTGGTTCAATCCCTCGTTGGCTTGGTGCTCGTGCTTTCGGTGAATCGCATTATTCGGGCGATGGGAGAGCGAGCGTTATGGTAGCGAAGGATGCGGCTGGAGGCAAATTCAATCACCGAAAGGAGGGGCGGCGGATGATCGTTTGGAAAGAGCGCGTGCCCCGTTTACTACTTTATCTCTTTTTAGGTTTGTGCACGTTCTCGACGTTGTTTCCGTTTCTGAATGTGCTGGCGGTTTCCCTTAGCTCGGGCGAAGCCATACGCGCCGGCTACGTTTCGATATGGCCGAGACAGTTTTCGTGGGATGCCTATCGCAACTTGATTGATGACGGGCAGCTATTCGTAGCGATGAAAAATACGGTTGTGATGACCGTTGTCGGCACCTCACTAAACATGGTAGTTACGATCATGGCGGCATACCCGCTGTCCAAAATGGATTTGCGCGGACGGGGACTGGTCCTCGGAATGATTATTTTTACGATGCTTTTCAGTGGAGGGCTAATTCCTCAGTTTCTACTCATTAAAAGCTTGGGACTTATGAATACGTATTGGTCGCTTTGGCTGTCTGGCCTCATCAGCACGTACAACTTTTTCGTCCTGAAGACCTTCTTCGAAGGTTTGCCGAGTGAGCTTGAAGAGTCGGCATCCATCGATGGGGCGAAGGACTGGGTCGTGCTTGTGCGTATCGTTCTTCCGCTGGCGCTTCCAGTTATCGCAGCATTGACGCTCTTCTATGCGGTGGCATGGTGGAATGCGTATTATAACGTGCTCATCTTTATTAAGAGCTCAACCCAAATGTCTTTGATGGTGAAGCTCTACCAAATGATCGACAACCTCGATCCAGCGCTATTGATCGGGGACACGACAGACGGGAACAATGCGCTGCCGCCGGAAGGCGTGCGAGCGGGAGCCGCTATGCTTGCTTCACTGCCGATTCTGATCATTTATCCATTTCTTCAAAAATATTTCGTGAAAGGCGTCTTGATGGGCTCAGTTAAAGGCTAGCTAGTTTAACGTCAGTTATTGGCACTGTTCATAATGGCGCTAAGCGCCTTGTGATATAATCAATCCATGTGGGAGGTCATAGTATGAAGAGAACAAAACGCTGGGTGTTAGGTTCAACGATTTTGGCAATGACGCTGGGAGCGGCTTTAACCGGCTGTGCGAAAACCGAGGAAGGGGCGAGCGGCAGTCCAACTCCGTCAGCAGCAGGTAAGGTTGAAGATAAGTACGATAAGCTGCCGAAGGCTATTAGTGTCACGATGTACGACCGGGGGGCCGTCGCCGCAGAAGAAGGCTCCTACGAACAGAATCGCTGGACCAAATGGATTCAGGAACAATCCGGCGTCCAGGCCAAATATGTGCCGGTTCCCCGCAACCAGGCGCAGGATAAACTGAATACGCTGATTGCTTCTGGCGAAGCGCCCGATCTGATCTGGGATTTTGACCGTAACTATATCGGTACGCTTGTCACACAAGGCGTCATTCAGCCCATCGACGAGTACATAGAGAAATACAGCACGGTACTGAAGAAGTATATTAGCGAAAATCCCGATTTAAAGCCGTTGATGACATTCGATGGTAAAATATATGGAATTACAACAAAACGGCCGATGAACAACTTGGCTAATGCTGGCATGTGGATTCGGCAGGATTGGCTGGACAAGGTTGGCATGAAGGCTCCGACGACAGAGGAAGAATTTTTTGCAGTTACGAAAGCCTTTAAGGAGAAAGGTTTATCCGGGAATACGAACGCACCTGTCGTTTCGATGTATGTTTGGTCTAACGTGATCTCCGGCCTTTATGCGACACATAGCACGCAATGGTATCTCGAAGGGGGCAAAATGATCAATGCCAGATTCGTGGACCGCAACGTAGGAGCGATTTCATTCGAAAGGAAGCTGTATGAGAATGGGTATATCGATAAGGAGTACTTGACGGATAAGAACAGTCAGAAAATGATGACGGACTGGGCGCAAGGTAAATCGGGCATCTTGATCGGCACTGTCGGCAGCGGTATTGACAGCTACATGAAGGATTTGATGAAGAACGTTCCCGATGCGAATCCGGTGCCGCTGGCCGCTTTTTCAACAAAGTACGGGAAATTTGGCGTATACCAGGAAACTGATGCTAATATTTTTGTAGCTTTCAATAAGGATATGAAAAATCCAAAAGCAGCGATTCAATATCTCGACTGGTTGCTCGATAAAGGCTGGTACTCACTGAAAAACGGTGTGGAGAACACGCATTACAAATTGGTAAGCGGCGTCCCTCAGGTGATAGACGCGGACAAATTTAAGAAAGAAGTCGCCTATGCAAGCGAGTATGCGATTGTAAAGGACGATGCCAAGACGTTCAAGCCGGAGGATTTGATTATAAAAGCTGCTCAGGATCCGCTTTCGCAGCGCTGGGCGAAATTGAATGTTCAAGCAATTACTACAGCGCTTAGCGTGCCGTTCCGACGTGATATGCCTTATGTGCCGAGTCTGCCGGATATCAATAATGTGTTTGCGAGCATTGGGCCTAAGCTTGACGAGATCCGCACAAGAGCCATCGTAAAAGGTGATATCACGCCAGAGCAAGCGCTTGATATGATACGTAAAGAGTACAAGAGCGCTGGCGGAGACAAGACAGATCAAAGCGCGCAAGAATGGTACCAAAAGAATAAAACGAATTTCAAATAATTCGGTATGGGAATAAATGGGGCCTGTTGGTCCCGTTATTTCCTCGTTTATCGAGAACTCGAGGGGGCAGAGGTATGTTTTGGCGACAAAAAAGAAGCCGTTCGAAGCGCGCAATGTCGATGATTTTGCTTTTTTTGAGCCTATGCATTGTTTCGACAGCAGGCCTGTCTTATTTCATCACGACCGATCATCTTCAGGCGGAAGTCGAGCAAACGAACATGTCGTTGCTCCACGAGGTAAACGGTAAACTGCTGTTGGTGCTGAAGGCGATCGACTCGGAGGCGATGCAATTTTTGCGCAGCCGTGATATGAGGACGTTTATGGAGGATGATGCTGCTGACCAGCAGGATACGATCAATATCAACAACCGAATCGGCGATATGCTGATGAGCAATGATACCATTTTTTCAATCGATCTGTATTCCTATGCGAAGAAGCGCTGGTCGCAGACGAACCCGTTTCAGACGCCGGAGCCAGGCCCCGATTATCAATGGATTCGTGCGTTTGAACGATACAAAGGCTTTTATCAGTGGATCGGCACACGAAAGCTGTCAATCGATGAGTCGGGCAACATTCGGCACAACGTCATGACGCTCATTCGCTCCTATCCGCTTACACATGGAGAAGGATACCGGAAAGGCGCGGTCGCTTTCAATGTCGATGAGCGATCCATTTATAATCTGATCAAAAACGCGATCGATCCTTCTCTTGGTTATTTATTTCTGGCGGATGCGCAAGGAGCGGTCCTCAGTCATTCTGATAAATCGTTGATTGGCACGCAAACAGGCGAGTTGCTTTGGTCGAAAGAAATGAACGAACGAGAGGAAGGGCAATTCCGTACGAAAATAAATGGGATCAACAGAACCGTCTTTTATATGAAGAGCCCGTATACGGGTTGGGAAATCATTAGTGTGGTGTCCGAATCTGAGCTCAGCAAGCCGCTGGTCCAGGTGCGGAACACATTGTTTGGCATTTCGATCATTCTGCTGCTTCTAGCAGGCGGCATGGCGATGGTATTGAACAGTTGGATGTTCCGGCCTGTGAATCGGGTTCTCTCGAATGTGACGAAACAGCTGCAGGCGTATGGCGGATATGAAAGAAAAGACGAGCATACGGCAGACGACGAATTCAGCGGCATCGAAGTTTCCTTGTCGTACATTTTGGCGGACAGCAACCGCATGTACAGGCAAATGCGCGAAACACAGCCTGTTATCAAATGGCGGCTTGTGATGGATGCGCTGATCGGCGCACGCAAAAATCCTGGCGAGCTGTTGCCCAGCCTAGAAGCGATCGGATTTCCGCTGCATGCGAAGCAGTATAATGCGATGGCTGCCGAATTCGATGGGAAGATGGGGATTGCCACTCCGCAGGATCTTCATTTATATAGCTACGCTCTCTGCAATGTGGCGGAGGAGATGATCAACACCGAGTACCGAGGGATCGCCATTGAAGCGAGGGACGGTTTGGTGGTTATTGTGATCAGCTTTGACGATGAAAACGGGGAAGCGAATCTACTGCGGGCGCTGGCGGTTGCCGAGATGATCAAGAGCTACGTGGAAGAACAGTTCAAGCAGACGATTTCGATTGGACTAGGCCGTATGACGCAAGATTTGGGCGAACTACAGCATTCGTATCACGACGCGATGTCGGCGCTGTCGTACAAAATGATTCTCGGCGGCAACACAATTATCTCCAGCGAAGATATTCGCGAGCCAGCGAGCGGGGAGTTTTTGCGCTTGCTTGGCATGACGGATGGGATTGTTGACTCGCTGCGGCTGACAGATAGCGAGAAGATGGCGAAGCAGACGGAGCGTTGGTTCGGTGAGATGGCTGGCAGCGGCGCTGCGCCGGATATGATTCGCCAACTCGTTGTGCATTTTATGATGAAGGCAGCCAAGGCAGTAGGCGAGATCGATCCGGCACTGCTCGAGGAGGCGCCTTCGCATCGGCTATTCGATCTGCTGAGCCAGTACGAAAGCATCCATGAGTTGTCGGATTACGTCATCGAGCAGCTTGCCCGATACGCAGGGCAAATTGAGGAGAGACGAAGCAATCGAGAGCGAAACGACGTTGTTGAGCGGATTACCGCTTTTATTGATGCTCACTATATGCACAGCGATTTATCTTTGAATTATTTGGCAAGCGAGTTCAAGCTAAGCGTGTCTCATGTGAGCCGCATATTTAAAGAGCAAACGGAAAGAAATTTCATTGATTATTTGATGGATATTCGCATGAGTAAGGCGAAGGAGCTGCTCGCCGGCTCCGATATGCTGATCCGCGATGTATCGGGGGCGGTCGGCTACACGAACGTCAACAGCTTCGTACGGATTTTTAAGAAAAGTACAGGATTTACCCCAGGTGAATATCGGGAGCGGGAGCAAGCGTCGCTAAGAGAAGCCGATGGTGCTAATGAAACCGACGAAGTTGATGGTGCCGAATAAGAATGCAACAGGAGGTACGGACGATGCTGAAGAGTACATCGTTTACAGATACAATCACGGGGCTGCCAATCCTCGCGATTGGGTCTGAAGGAGGTGATACGGGACATCACTACTATACGGCGATGTCGTGGTTGTCGAACAACAGACATGTGATCGTACACACGGATATGGACCGGGAGACGTGGACAGGTAATATCGTGCGTTTCGATACGGAAACGGGTGATGTGCAGTTGCTGGAGGAAAGCCTGAAATGGGGACGCGGGGTCGTTTCGTGTGATGATATCTTGTATCTATTCGACAAGAATGAGTTGTATGCAATTGATGCGTGGAGCGGCGAACGGCGTACGATTTGCAAGCTGGAAGAGCATTGTACGTTCTTTGGGCCATTATCGATTACGAACGATGGCAAGACGCTTGGTGTCTACTGGAAAGAGCAGCTTCTTCGTTCCGAAGATGCTGCATCTCGGGAGGCCGATTGGGTGATAGGCACTGTCCATACGGCGAGCGGGGAGATGCGCGAAGTAGCCCGTCCGCGTTTTGACGAGCCTTATCCGGTGGCGAATCATGCCATGATCAATCCTGTTGATCCGAATCAAGTGTTCTTTTCCCATGAGGGCGCTACGGAGCAAATTCCGGATCGGCTGTGGGCGGTCGATACGCGAACCGGAGGTATGCGTAACCTTTTTTCGCAGAAGAAAGAGGAGAGCGGATTGCCAGTCGAATATGTTGGGCACGAAATGTGGGCGTTCGACGGCAGTGGACTGTACTTCGTGAAGTATCCGCATAGTCCGGATAAACCGACAGGCGTATATTTCGTGGATCACCGGGGCGAGCGGCACGAGTTCATTAACGGAGACTACAGATATTGGCATGTCGGTATCAGTCCCGACGGCCGATATGCGGTCGCGGATACGCAGGAACCCGGTATTTCCAAAATCGTGCTCATCAACACGGCTACGAAACAGTCCGAGCTGCTTTGCGAGCTTCCTTGCCGTGGGATGCATCCTGGACACCCGCATCCATCGTTTAGTCCGGACAGCCGTAAGGTTACCTTTACATTTTCGGATGAGCATGATCGGCTCCATGTCGGGATTATGGATATTGGCGACCGATTGTAGCTAGGTGAGGATTCGCGAGTGGCGGTTACGTTAGAGCGCAAGGATAGGCCTGCATGATCAAGAATCATGCAGGCGTGGGGATGGAGATGAGCAAGCATAATTTGGCTGCCCGTGTTGGCTTATTAATGAAAACGCTTTCAAATATGAGAGGGAGTGATTTACTTGGTGATGAAAAAATGGATGTTAAGCCTTATGCTGATTTCTTTATTGTTTACCTCACCTTTGTTTGGACTACAATCATTGGATAACACGACCGTTTATGCGGCAGACACGTTACAAAATGCAACGATTGGCGGATTTGAAAGCGATGAAGAGCTTTGGAATTTTAACTTGGGAACCGAGTTTCCCGGAGCCAAAGGCGAATATGTGCGGGATACGTCCGTATTTAGGTCGGGGACCTCTTCGGGTAAGCTGCGCGGGGATTTTAGCGCCGGCGGCAAATATGTCTCGGTGAGTAAATATTTTATTCCTATGGATATACAGAAACTTGAATTTTGGGTCAAAACAGCTGACGCCGCTGCGATCGTGCTTCGGGTGACGGATTCGACCGGACAGGTGCATCAGCAGAAGCTCACAGCGGCGTCAAATGTCAATTGGCAGAAGATGGAGATCACCAAATTTAACGGCGGCACAAGCTATCTTCATTTCGGCGGGGCAAACGATGGGGTGTGGCATGGACCTGCCCAGGGAATCGGGCTTTTGTTAGAGAAATCTGGTTTAAGCGGTGGGAAAACAAGCGGGGACTTGTGGATCGATGATGTATCTGCGACGGTTCCGCAGCAAGAGCCTCTATGGGATTCCGCGATCGGCGATTTCGAGAACGCCTTTGACATATGGAAACCAACCTTGGGAACAGGAGCTAAAGGCGAATATGTCCGGGATTCGTCCGTGTTTAAGGAGGGAAGCTTTTCGGGTAAGTTGAGCGGAGATTTTAGTGGTACCGGCAAAAGTGTTTCGATAGGAAGAAATTTTTCTCCTCGGGAGATAAAGAAGCTTGGATTTTGGGTGAAAACAACGGATGCTGCTGCCATCCTGGTTCTGTTGACGGATTCGACCGGGCAGGTGCATCAGCAGAAAATCGCTGTGGCGCCAACTGGAAATTGGCAAAAAATAGAAATATTTAAGTTCAATAGCGGTACGAGCTATCTACATTATAACGGGGCCAACGACGGGGTATGGCATGGTCCCGCCCAGAGAATCGGATTTATTCTAGAAAAGACTGGCTTGATCGCGGGCAAAACGAGCGGAAACATTCGCTTGGACAATATCGTGACCACATCCACTTTCCCGGATTTATCCATCGAGCAGTCCCGAATGGGGAATGTCTTCCTAGCGAACGAGCCTGCAGCTTTTCCTCTTGCAACAAGGGGAGATACCGTAAATTGGAGCGTATATGACCACTTGGATCATCAAGTATTGGCAGGCAGTGAGGGGGTGCAGGATGGGCAATTGAATTTGACGATTCCTATTCAGCAGCTTGGTTATTATAAGCTTTCGCTTGCTGCTGAGAAAGAGGGTCAAACGATCAAGAGTGCAGAAATTTCGTTTGCCCGCTTAGCTTCGGATAACCCCACTTTGGTGAACAACTCTCCATTCGGGGTATCCACTCACCTAGCAAGAACAAATACGGGATGGACGCCTGAGTTAAGTACATTATTGAAACGCGCCGGATCCAAAAATTTTCGTGACGAAATCACTTGGGTAGATGTCGAATACGAAAAAGGGAAATACCAGAAGCCGCCAGGCCGTGATGCCTTTATGCGGAAAACGCAGCAAGACGGCTTGAAGCCGTTCATCACTCTCGACTTTACCAATCCGTTTTATGATCAGGACAGTACGCCCTATTCGGACGATGGCCGTCAGGGTTTTGCCAATTATGGCAAGGCTTTGCTGGACTTATACGGCAACCAGATGGAATGGGTGGAAGTCTACAATGAGTTCAATGGAGGGTTCGGTGATCGAGGGAACGGCCCCGCAGACTCGCGTCCGGACTATTATTTTAAGCTGCTGAAGAAGACCTACGAGACGGTGAAAGCTGCCAGACCGGATGTCACGGTTGTTGGAATGGCATCGAATGTAGATATAAAATGGATGGAGGAAGTTTTTAAGCTTGGCGGACTCCAATACATGGACGTGGTTTCCATCCATCCGTACAATCGAACGCCGGATGGCATGTTGCAAGCTGTGCTCGATGCGCAAAACTTAATCCGGATATATAATCAGGGACAAGACAAACCGGTTTGGATTACGGAAGTCGGCTGGCATACCGACACAAGGGGAGTGGACGAAAAAACGCAAGCGGATTATTTGGTGCGTGCTTATGTGCAAGCGTTGAGTGCCAGTGTCGAGAAAATATTCTGGTATGATTTGATGAATGACGGCATGCAAGCCGACTATGGCGAAGATAATTTCGGCCTCATTCGCCACCAGGATGACCCCAAAGGGCAGTTCTTACCGAAACCCGCCTATGCGGCTTATGGGGCGATGACGCGAGAATTGCTAGGTGCCTCGTTCGTTGAACAGGAAGCCGTCGACACGGGCATTACCAGCTACCGATTTGATAAAAACGGTCAGAAGCTAAGAGTCGTCTGGGCTAATACCCCTGTGCAGGCAGTAATTCAAACGAATGCGCCTATTCAAATCACGGATATCATGGGGAACACGGAAACCTTCACACCGCTTAACGGCAAGGTGTATATGACGCTAACTGCGGAACCTATTTATATCCAAAGCGACATTGACGGCATCGTGCTTGATGCGACGTTCGCCGTGACGGGGACAGAGGCGGTAACCAGCGAGCCTGTTGCGCTAAAGGTAGAAGCGAATAATACATCCGCATCGCCACTCGCCGCTTTATTTACGGTGGAAGGCTCGACATATCCTATGTACGCGGGAGCTGGTCAGAAGACGTCGCAGCCGTTTGCCCTGCCTGGATTGAGTCAGGAAGGCATTCGCTATGTAACAGGTGACTTGACCGTGAGTGGGAACCGAATTGGAAGACTGAAGCATGCGATTCAGACCCTCCCTTCCTATCGTGCAAGAATCATCCCTGTTATTACGGATGTGAATACGAAAGCTGAAGCATTGAAGATCCAAATTCAGAACTATTCTAAGCAGCAAGGGCTAACCGTCAGGAAAGCCGATTGGCAGTTTGGTAACCAGTCAGGCACACAAGATTTGACCTATGTGATTCCTCCGGACACCATCAAGACGTTTGATATTCCACTGAGCGGCTTTAATTACGGCGTCAGCAACCAAGCACAAGTGACCGTCCAATTTGACGGAAAACAACCTTTCGTTTATGGAGGGAAGCTGGATTTCAATCCGATCCTTCCTGGAACGGTACAGATTGACGGCTCAGCTGACCCTGCGATCGTAGCGTCGGCACCGGTTGCGCTTTTGTCACAAGGGACGGTAAGAATGCAAAATTATACCGGTCCTTCGGATTTGGACGGCAGCGTATGGGTGAACTGGGATCAGGATCATTTCAATCTAACTGCGACAGTCAAAGACGATGTGCATTACACGCCTACAAGCGGAGCGGAAATTTGGAAAAATGACAGCCTTCAGTTTGCTGCAATGGCGGGTATCCCTGGAGAAAATCTGGGTTTCTATGAAATAGGTATTTCCCAGACGCCGCAAGGGCCGCAAATCTATCGTTGGTCGTCGCCTAATACCAGCGTCAGGGAGGTTATAACGAACGGTTCCTTGCAGATTTCGCGAGATGAAGTGCAGAAGGTTACGGTTTATGAACTTGCGCTTCCTTGGTCTGAGCTTGCACCGATCAAACCGGAAAAACAGGGTGCCTTCAGCTTCTCGCTGCTCGTTAATGATAACGATGGTACCGGTCGCAAAGGGTATATCGAGTGGGGCTCCGGCATTGGTGAAACGAAAGATCCCAAAAAATTCAGAACGGTTCAATGGATCGTAACGGATGATACACCTCCGGTTACCGTCACCACATTGGAAGGGACGAAGCAGAACGGTTGGTACGTCTCCGATGTTAAAGTAAATCTGAATGCTACGGACGACAAGTCCAGCGTTAAGGAAACCGTATACAGCCTAGATGGAGGAGCCACTTGGACGAAATATCAGAACGAGCTTGTCTTTAAAGAAGATGGAGTCCATACGATTTCGTTCCGATCGACCGATCAGTTTGGTAATAAGGAACAGTCGCAAACGGTATCCTTCGCAATTGATCAAACCCCGCCGGCCGTTCAAATCAGCGGGGGGGGAACTTATACCGTCGATCAGACGGTAACGGTCACCTGCACCGCTACGGACGCCGTATCCGGCGTTGTTTACAGCTCCTGCTCGGCTCCTTTGCTGAGCACCCCAGTATACCTGTTGAACGTGGGCGACAATGCCTTTTCGGCATATGCGACCGATGCTGCCGGCAATTCCGGCACAGCGACAACCACTGTTACCGTCAAGGTGACAGTGGATAGCCTGATCCGACTTATCGAAGCTTGGGTCACCGGCAATGGCAGCCAAGGTATAGTTAACTCGCTTGGAACTAAGCTCCGGCATGGACAGTTTGATGCCTTCATCAACGAAGTTCATGCGCAGAAAGGCAAGAAAATTCCCGAAGAAGCTGCGAATTACTTGTTGAAGTTTGTGAATGATTTGAAATCATAACAAGATTGCCTGAACACTTGCTCCCTAAAGGGAGCAAGTGTTTTTACAAAATGCGAAAGTCGGTGATCCATTATGTCGAAGAACGATATTCAGCAATTTACCCAGTTACATACTCTTTACAAGCTCGATCGACCGGTGCTCCAAGCTGGATGTTCCGGCCGGTGAATTGGGTCCTCTCGAATGTGACGAAAATTCATCTCCCCCACTCAAAAGTATCCAAATCGATTTCCGGAAACCATATTTCTCCTAATATTGGAGACTGGCCCGTGGTTATGTAGACATTCCATTCTCCTACCATGATCAAAGAGTTCTATGATTCGATCGTTGAATATCTATATTCTAAACAATCTCAGGCTGCCCACGAAAGTCTCTTTTTGCAAGCAGCAGGACGCAAATCCGTTTTCCTTCCTCCTTTCAGCTCATCGGTATCCTCCGCCGTGAACCTCCCACGAACAAGCCTTTCTGAATGCCATAAGGCATTTGAATCATAAAAAGCATATGGAGCAAGAAAAGCATTGTCCATGGGAGCAAAGAAAGCAGAGGGGCAGCAAAAAGTGACGCTTTCCAATGAAGTGGGCAATTGCTATGGTGGGATCGGGCCCCGATCGAGCAGGCTGACAATGGAAGGGAGAGTAACGAATGCCACTCGCACAACAAAGCTGAGTGACGGATCGGGGAAAGGCTGCGCAGGCGATCAGACTATTTGGAAAGCGCTTGCATTGTTTGATTCAAATCAGGATAAGGGAGTGAATGTGATGTTCGTAAAAAAGTGTATGATCCGTTTGATGCTTGTTCTGCTTTTGCCAGTCATACTTCTTAAGGAGGCCCTCATGCGCTTGCAGAGTGTGAGAAATTGCCATCGTGGATTGAGGGCAGCTGCGGCAGCGATCACTGTCACGGCGAGCGTTCTTGGGGGAGTGGCACCCCAAGCCGTCGCAACCATGCCGCAAGCCGAAGTAACTTTGAGTTCGCCCCCAATTTACAGCGGTGTAACCAAGGCTTGGCCCGGCGACGCGGACAAAGATCCGACGCACTCTGCGACTATCAGGAACGGCACGGCGTGCTGGACGACGTCACAAAATCCGCTAAACCCCTACGTCTACGTTGATGTCGCAAGCTCCGCGAAACCTGCGGGCGCAACGTACGCGATTGTGTCCGTTGATTACTTTGACGCAGCGGCGACGACCTTGGCAATTGAGTATGACGGCCAGAGCAACGCATATCAGGCCACCCCGTGGATGCCCACGAGCGGCAGTCAGACCTGGAAGAACCAGATTTTTGAGCTGAACGGAATCAAGTTCGCCAACGGCACGAACGGCGCAGATTTCCGTCTGCGTGTTCATAGCCTGGGCGGCGTCATCCCAGAAATCTGTTTCGCACGAATCCAGGTGACCTTTGCAACGACTCCAGCGCTGTCATTGATGAACCCAAGCCTGCTCTTCACAACCAATTCCGCAAACTTGGATTTCGGCACGGTGGGTGACTCGGTTTCATATGACATTTCAGATGATCAGGGCGTCAGTCTTCGCACGGGATCTGTCCCCGTAGGTTCCGACGGACATGCTGCGCTATCCGTGATGGACCTCGGCTCGGGGTTCTACAACCTCACTTTCTCAAGCGTGATTGATGACCAAACGGTAACGCGCACCACAACGTTTGGCATTGTGACCCCGACGCCAGCGGGCGCCTTGAGTCCTGACTCCTTCTTCGGAATCGACACACATTTTGGTCACTACAAATCCCTCGAAGATGGGCTCATGAACGCATTGGCGACAATCGGCTACGGCCACATTCGAAGCGACATCAACTGGTCGCTAATTGAAAAACAGCCGGGGGTGTACAACTGGGCTGGGTATGGCTTTGAAGCCAAGTCACAACAGTCTCTTGACCTCGGCATGACTCCCCAAGGAGTCGTGGCATACAACAACGTAAATTATGACAATGGGAAAACGCCGAGCTCCGTGGCTGGTCTGGCCGCATTTGGTCGGTTTGGAAAAGCTGCCGCCGAGCACTATAAGGGCAAGGTCAGCGATTTCAACATCTACAATGAGTTCAATGGCACCGGCTTCAACAACGGCGCTTGCGGTACTACCGCAGCCTGCTATGTGCAGATGCTTCAGGCCATGTATGGACCGATTCACGAAGGAAACCAAGATGCGAACGTCATAGGCCCGATTACTTCCACCATTGACGATAACTGGAATAGTGCCTTTTTCGCTGCTGGCGGTATCAACTACATTGATACGTTCTCGACGAATGTCTACGGCTACGCTCTAGAGGGAGCAAACACCCCGCCTGAGCGCACACTGTTGGTATCGAAGCTTCCTGCGTTGGTACAGCAAGTGAAGCAGGCGGCTGGAAATCGGAACGTCCCAGTGTGGATTACGGAGAACGGTTGGCCGACGTATGCCGCCGCCTCCACGGAGCCCCAGCAAGCGGACAACCTGGTGCGTGCTCAGGTGCTAGCTAAGGCAGCCGGCGTGGGCGTCTTCAGCTGGTACTCGGCAATGGATGACGGTACGGACCCCAATAATAGGGAACATCACTTTGGGTTATTCAGGCAACCCGTCGCGGGTGTAGTCGGCGTAGCTCCGAAACCTGGAGCTGTCACAAACGCCGTGCTCATTCGCGCGGTGACCGGAAAGACGATTGGTACTCGCGATGGCCTTGGCTCCAGTACCGCCTACTCGTATCCGTACACGGGAGGAGGCTCGACGACTCGGGTGATGTGGTCAACCAGCTCCGAGAACATTGCTTTGCACACTACCCAACCTCTTATTATCACGGATGAATATGGCTCAACGCAGACGGTAAATTCGACAGACGGCACGGTCGTTCTGACGCTCAACGGCAGCCCGATCTACGTAACCGGTAACGTTGACAGCTTGGGCGTGACGCAGTCTGCGGTCACGATGAAAGTCGCCGACCAGTCGATCAAAGGTGATACGGTCGCGGTTACGGTGACTGCAGACCGATCGAACCCAAAGACGGACCTTCCCAATGAGTTAACAATCACTGCGAACGGGGCGCAGCCTGTGACCATTCGTACTTTTCCGGGCAAGGTAACGAGCGCTACCATCAGTGTTCCTGCAACCACGCTCCTCGGCCAGCGGTCTGTGGCCGTAGACGTGACAAAAGTGAAGCCTGGGAAAGTGAAGCCAGAGAAAGAGAACCACGACAAGAACCAGCCGAGTTTTGTTGCCAAAATGAGGGCAACGACAAATGTCGTCAAGCCGTTTGAGATCAGCGTCCAACCGACGATCACTTCGGATACGGCGTCCCGAAGCTACTTTCTCGACATCGCGCTGAAGAACAATCGAACCAGTGCCTTCACGCCGACCAAGGTTGCCTACCAAGTTGGGCCAGCATCAGGGACTGTGACAGATCTGGCGAATGTCCCTGCAAATGCCACCGCTTCGCTGCGTGTCCCGCTCTCCGACATTCCGTTGTTCGACTCCCTGAGCTATAACGTGGCCCTCGACAGCGTCGGCGGTTCGGACGCTTCATTTGGATCGATTTCCTACGCTCCTATCGAGCCCACGAACCATCAAACCCTTCCCGCAATCGACCTAGCGACGCAAGCGACCTGGGTATCGATATCAGGGACGCGCAGTGGTAACAGCGACCTAAGTGGACAGCTGCATATCAACTACAACAGCGACGCGCTTGTGATCGACGCCACCATCACAGACGACAAACACTTCGACGCGCGCTCACCAAACACATTGTGGCAGACCGATTCCATTCAGTTCAGCACCTACGACCGAGTGCCGGGACAGGTTGGCGGCAAACGCGTTGAAATCGGGGCAGCGCTTCTCGATAGCGGACCGGCGGTTTATACTTTCACAGCGCCAGCTGGCCAGCAGGCGGGACCAACCCCTGGCGTCCAAAAGAACATCACTCGAAGCGGCAGCTCCTTGCACTATGTCATCTCTGTGCCGTGGGCCTCGCTTGGGTTTAGCGGGCCACCGACGCAGACCATCGGAATGTCGTTTCTGGTGAATGACGATGATCGGGGCTCCACGGGCGATTCCCGCGATGGTTTCTTGCAATGGGGATCGGGAATCGGAACGACGCCGAAGGACCCCTCATTGTTTCGCAACGCACAACTAGTACAGTAAAGGACGGATCTGACCCGAAGATCATCAGGACTAACACGAGAAATGGAAAATAGCTGGTCACCAAGTCCGTCTCGCCCATCCCAGATCGGCTACGTCCCTTCGCTGATTCATCAGCCGCGTTGAGCCGCCAGTCGGAACGCGCAGCGCGGAAAGAAATTTTCCGAGGTTGCCGCCGTGGTCACGTTGAAGCTTGTCACGGCATTGAGGTAATGGCCAAAACCGGTGGCATGATTGCAGCTTTTGGATGGGGTACAAGTGTAAGGAACGGCGAATGTTATTTATTGAATTACAGGCATCAGGGAGTTAAGAATTTAGACATAACACTAAGCTTGTACACGTCGGATTGAGTCGAGGGTAATTATCCCCGGCTCTTTTGCAAAATAAATCTTCATCGAGATCTAGGGAACGGGGAGATGGATATTATCAGATGAACTACGAATTATTCTAGATAGTGAGGTAGATGGCTAAATGTTCAAATGCATTAAACGGCATGCTTCATCAATCGAGAAGCTAGATACTAAGCAACTCTTGAAAATATATTTTGCTGCTGTTGCAACAAATACCTCGAGTGATTTTTTAGAGTTGATTGAGAATATCCTTTGCGATCGGGGTGTTTTACTTAATGAACATGATCAGCGCGAAATCCCAAATGACAGTTAGAGCGCTAATTAATAGCCCATAATGTCAGTATTCGGAAAAACGGTGCCGGCTCTTGTCGTAAACGCAAAGAAAAAGTCCATCTGGGAACAATATTGGGAACATAAATACTTATTCATCATGCTGCTTCCCGTCCTTCTTTATTACGCCATATTCCATTATGGCCCTATGTATGGTGTGCTCATTGCCTTTCAGGATTATAAGCTTCTGCTTGGCGTATCAGGAAGTCCTTGGGTTGGGTTGCGCCAGAAGCTACTAGGCGCTGATAAGCAGGAAGGCCTCCTGTATGCCACCGTGAATGGGAAATCCAGCATTCTCTCCTACTCGCTTTCTGAAATGAATCATTGGCGGTATGTTTCTGTCATGCCTGTGGATGCTTTCTTTGGCAAAACGATTGAAATTCGCAATTGGTTAATCGCGATAGCGGGTATGCTTCTTTTCGTAAACTTGTTAGTCGCCTACTGGATGACGAGAAGAGCCAATAAGCCAATTGGCACGGAAATTGATGAATTAAAGCTAAATTTAGAGCGAAATAAACCGATTATCCGGCACAACTATATCTTGAGATTGTTAACAGGCAAAGTTCAACTGAACGATCAGTCGCTGCCCAATGAAAGAGTGACTGGTGTTCAAATTGACCTTCCGTATTATTGTTGTTTCGTCGTACATCTCTTGCCGCAGGACAACATTCCGTACGAGCTGGTAATGATGCAAGTTTATAATCTTGTGCAAGCGTTGGAGAACGATACGATAAATTGTCGCCTATTTGCCGTTCAGGACGAGGATGAACATATTTCGGGTATCGTCAATTTTGATGAAACGACTAGTTTGGATGCGATCTTGGCGCGTATGACGACCATTATGGATACGCAGTTGAATCCCAGTTATACGCTGAGTGTCGGTGAAACGTATGCCATTAATGAATCTGACATATCAGATGGGTATCGCGAAGCGAAGGAAGCACTTCCTTATGCTTTTCTATATCCAGACACCATTATGAAATACGGGGAACTATCAATTCCGCATCGCAAAGAGTCAGGCCCAATTCTCAAATGTCTGCAACAGATGGAAGACGAGCTAAGAGATGGTTTTGCAGAGCAGACGCTTAAAACAATTCAAGGTCTCGTAGATGATCTGCGAAATGGGCAGTATACGGTGGCCTTTTGCAAATCGGCATTGACGGATGTAATCACTGTTCTTCGCAAACGTATTCATGCACATGGGCAAACATCGGAAGAAATGCTAGGTTTCGATATCCAGGAAGCATTCAAAAAACTGCGAAGCATAGCATTGTTTCCGAATTGGGTTGGTCCAATCGTACAGATAGTGGCAGAAAATGGGCAGGTAGGCAAGTTTAAATTAGACATCAAGCTGCAGGATAAAATTAATCAATTTATCGAAGTGAATCTAAACAATCAACTCTCGCTAGATCTCGTCGCTGAACATCTGAATATTTCCTCGAACTACGTCAGCAAGCTATTTAAAACGGTCAATGGGAAAACATTTACTGAATATGTAACCGAATTGAGGTTGAAGCGGGCACTTGTGATGCTCATGGAAGAAAGGCTTTCTGTGCAGGATATTTTCTCAGCTGGATAGTGCGCTTGGTGCTGATTTCAATGAACTTGCCCACAGTGAAGGCATTCGGGAAAGCGGTTATTTCCCTATCTATATGGAGGGGCCCTCCGGTTTGTATTTTAATTTTGCCGATTGCTTTACGGAGTTGAACTACCGAGATAATGAGGGCATGTCATGGTTGGCGACGAAGTTTGACCTGCCAATTCTTACACAGTGGCGCGTTGGCATTGTTGATCAAGGGGTACAGCCTTTCAAGAACCCGATGGACTTATTGTGGTACCAACCCAATCATAGGATGGCTGCTGTACATGATCTTCCTTTAGATGAAGGGCATAACACGCTCGTAATCAATCCTCGTCCGCGTAGTGGAGATTCGGATTCCAATCCAGACCAAGATCCACTGGCCAAAGGAGCTATTACACTGTTTCAAGCTAGCGCGATGGAATGCTATGCCACAATGGACCTGACAGCGGCTTATGCTCAGGCGGCAAATAAGGTAGTGCGTGAGATTGCGCTTGTCGACAATCGTCAGCACATCCGAATTCATGACGAGATTGCGTTGAAAGAGGCGGGTGAGATTCTATGGTTCCTGCACATCAACAGCGAGGCTTCAGTCGAAATCATGGAGTCAGGGCGAACAGCGATTTTAACCATTGGGAATAAAAGGTTACAGATTCAACTGGCATGCGCCGAAGAAGCAAAATTTACTGTCATGGAGGCGAAGCCTCTTCCGACATCGCCGGACCCAGAGGTGCAATGGACGTATCCACAGTGGGGGAATCCGCGCTACCGTGAAATGCATCAGCCCAAGCAGAAGCTGGCGATTCACCTAATGCACACGCAGAAGGTAGCCTTAACGATTTTGATAATCCCATTTTTTGGGGAACACTTATTACATTAGCCAGCACTTTAAAGCATTATTTACGATAGCGTACCGAAAAGCGTCTACTATTTATAAACAAGGGTATTCCCGATATAAGCGAAATAACACCCTAGTTGTAGAACAACCCGGATGTAGCCAGCGTCGACAAGACAGGAAATGTGAAACCCATCAGCATCAGCGACGGGATGTCTATTGAAGGAGGCTATTGGGCAAGCACAACAGTCTTTCTCGATATTAGTTAGCGCAAACACAGGACTGAATTTGTCAGAAGTACTTCATAACTAATTTGTAAATGAAACAATTTGGCTGAAAATTCACTTCAAAACCAATTTGTCATCCAACATGAATGACGACGTCATACACGTTAATGCACATATAGATAATGTTCCGGTTTATCAAACTACTGATTTTATGATTTCTACTGTGACCCGGAGGGTGGACACTTTTAAAAAAAGTGCTCAGCTTCCGGGTCATTTATGTCAAATGGTAGTCATGCTAAAAAAGTAAGATTTATCAAGTTAAAAAGGAAGATCCATCATTCTCGATAGATTGAGGATAGGCTTATAATAAATGTAAATGTAATTATGAGGAGGATGAATAAAATGTACCAGGAGAAACAGTATGATATTGTAATTTACGGAGGGACTGCGGCAGGTATTATGGCTGCTGTTCAAGCTAAAAGAATGTCTAAAAATGTAGTCGTTATCGAGCCAAGTCAGCGGATTGGGGGCTTGACCACTGGAGGCCTGGGAGATACGGACTTCGGGATGAAACAAGCTATCGGAGGCTTATCCTTGGAGTTTTACAAACGGGTAGCCCAGAAATACTCGCATGACGGTGCTTGCTGGCTGTTTGAACCTAAAGTAGCGCTCGAAGTTATGCAAGATTTGGTGGCGGAACATAACATTGAAGTCATATACGGAGAAAGACTACGTCTAAAAGACGGGGTTACAAAGAAAGGTTTAAAAATTATCTCCATTTGCATGGAGTCCGGGAACCTCTATCAAGGCAAAGTGTTTATTGATGCTACGTATGAAGGGGATTTGATGGGTAAATCGAACGTATCCTATTTTGTCGGCCGGGAGTCCAATTCACAATATGGGGAGACATTAAACGGCATTCATCCTGGCAATGAACTCAATGAGCTACCCAGCGGGATTGATCCGTATGTCATTAAAGGGGTACCCTCGAGCGGCTTGCTTTTGCGTGTCAATCCTCACCGTGGTGGAAATTTTGGTGATGGGGACACCAAGCTTCAAGCTTATAACTTCCGCATGTGTTTGACGAATAATCCGGACAACCGCCTGGAGATCGAAAAGCCTGAGGGATATAACGAAGCCGATTATGAAATTTTGTTCCGGGCCATCGAGCAAGGACAAAGTTCGAAATTTTTTAAATTGAATCTGGTAACACCAGATAAGACAGACTCCAATAACAATAGTGGCATTTCTACGGATTATAATGGAATGAACCATAGTTATGCAGAGGCGGATTATCTTGAGCGGGAACACATGTGGCATGCTCATCGCGTCTATCAGCAAGGCTATGTGTGGACCATTCAAAATCATCCGCGAGTACCAGAGGAAATTCGGGCAGTCTACAAGCCGTGGGGCTTGCCGCTCGATGAATTTATCGAGACAGGTCACTGGACTCCACAGTTGTACGTCAGAGAATCCCGCAGAATGGTTAGTGACTATGTAGTGACCGAGCATGTGGTTAGATTGGAAAATCAAGTAGCGGATTCCGTTGGAATGGGATCCTTTGCCATGGACTCGCACCACACCCAATATTATGTAAACGAAGACGGGCATGTTAGCACAGAAGGCGGATTTTACGTAAAATTAAAAGCGCCTTATCCGATAAGCTATCGAGCAATTGTGCCAAAACGGACAGAGTGCACCAATCTAATTGTGCCAGTATGCGTTTCGGCTACCCATGCAGCCTACGGTTCGATCCGGATGGAGCCTGTATTTATGATCCTGGGACAATCTGCTGCGGCCGCAGCAGTTCTAGCGCTTGATACGGATGGCATCGTTCAAAATGTAAAGTATGAGCAGCTTCATTCCTTACTCGTTCAAGAGAATCAGGTATTATACGTAGACGTCCTAAGTCCGCATCAATAAGGATTGAACCCATATCCAAATTTACGCCGGTATTCTCCTGGGGGATGTCCAAATCGTTCGCGGAAAACTCGGCAAAAATGAGGGTAACTCTCAAAGCCTGTCTTTTCAGCAACCTGCTCCAGCGCAAGATTGCTGTAGAGCACCTGCTGCTGCGCAAGCTTTAGCCTAACGTCAATACAGTAGGCGAACAGCGATTGGCCAAAAGTGGCTTTAAATAGATACGAGGAGCGAGAGACGCTTAATCCTACAGAGGCCGATATTTTTTCCAAACTAAGAGGTTCATTTGCATGACTTTCTATAAATAGCTTAAGTTTATGAGCGATATCTGCTCCTTTGGTGCGTTGTTTGCTCTGAATCTCTTGCTCCAGTGTCAAACAAAGCGTTCTAAGAAGATAGTCCATGATCTCCACTTGGTTCTGCATGACTTTTTTCTTTTCGCTGATAATATGCTTCCATAGGGTAATGACCGTATCGTTAAAGCCAATGTTTGTTTTAGTGGGCAAGTCTTTGTTTTTCCACCACGATTCCAGCCATCCCCCGTTGCCGGCCAGGAAATAGTCGCTGACAGGTTGAATCGCACCCGACTCCGGAGCGTTTCGGGGCTGCACATTGAGTTCGTATGGCTGATCAGGAGGATAAATGAGCAGGTCACCGGGGATGATGGTCTCGGATTTCCCTCCCACCAGTGCGCGACAGGATCCTTCTGCCTGAAGCCGGAAGAGGTAGAAGTTCAGCCCGTCTTTATACTTAACGGAGTGGGGCTTTGTGTGGGTGAAATAATTAGCATAAATGACGTAGGATTGGTGTTGACCTGACTTCGTCATAGTGAAGATACCTCCAGAAATTAGCTATTCTGCTCCGATTATATAGTTTCTTCGTTGAGATTGACAGAGGAAAGAGAGGAATACGGATAATGAAACCAAATTTTAAATATTTAAATAAGCCGGTATTAGAACCGGTACCAGGCTGTGACTGGGCCAGCAAAATGGTGCTGAATCCTGCCATCGTACAAGATCCAGAGTCGAGCACATTGCATATGTTGTTTAGGGCAACGGGTCCTTGGGCACAAAAGCGGAGAGAGGGCTGCCACGACCCATACCCAATTTTCCTAGGCTATGCTACTAGCGAAGATAATGGGGAAACATGGGAAGCCGATTTCAGCGAGCCAGCGCTTTCGCCGGCGCTAGGCTATGAAGAACACGAACTTTACATTGCAGATATTCATGGAAATCGCGTACGCAATTATGCAAATGGCTGTATTGAAGATCCCCGTATCTTCCCAATTGAAGGGGAGCTATACGTTAGTGTGGCTTGTCGCCCATTTCCTCCGGGCCCTTATTGGCTGTCGGATGTTCAGACGAGATTTGAATATGTACCAGAGTGGATATTCAATGGAAATGAAGTTGAAGACACTTTTGTTAAAACAGCGCGCTCCAATGATACTGTCACGGTGCTATATAAATTAGATTTGCAGCAGTTGAAAATGCGTAACTATAGCGCAGCATTCCACTATATAGGTCCTCTGACGGAAGGGCACGTTAGCGATAATCGGGACGTTTTTCTTTTTCCCGACAAAATGATGATTCAAGGGAATTTGCAATATGTGATGCTTCATCGTCCAATGAACGTGTTACCGTGTTGTGGTGGGGCAAACCGTAACAATAACGGCAGAGGGCAACAGACAGAGCATTACACCGACAGTAATCGGTGACGAAAGATATTACCCGACTACATGGAGTTCCACAGAAGGAGGCAAGTCGGGGGTATTTACCGTAACCGGACAGGTATATTCCTCCGGCTACACGTCGACTTTAGCAGGCAATTACACCATAACGGCTACATTCCAGAAGCAAACCTGGAATAGGACTGCGTGGATCAATAGCATTACCGATACCAAAACCATAAGTTTGACTGTAAGTGCCGTTATAACAGGAGATAACAGCGGATCCGGCAACGGCAATTCCGACAGCGGTGAAGGTACATCATCGCCACCAGCAACAGGTAATACTGGCGCAGACATTCCGGTTAACGATAAAGAGGAAAATGCCGGCATAGTAACAACCATTCAAGAAGGCGATAAAACCGTGACTACCGTTTCCATTGACCAGAGCAAGGTGGAACAAAAGTTGTCACAGGAAGGAAAGGGAGCCATAGTGACTATTCCAGTCACAGACAAATCTGACGTGGTAGTCTATGAATTGACCGGGCAGACGGTCAAGAGTATGGAAGCCAAGGAAGCAGTGCTGCAGATAAAAACGGACAATGTAATTTATACGCTGCCTGCAGCATACATCAATATGATGGCCGTCTCACAACAGATTGGGGATCAGGTGGCATTGCAGGATATTAAAGTCAACATAATGGTAGCAACTCCTCCAACCGATACGGTAAAGATGGTTCAAGATACTGCAAACGAAAACAGTTATCAGATTGTTGTCAATCCGGTAGAGTTCAATATTACGTTCACCAGTGGCAGCAAAACGGTGGACGTTTCAACATTCAAAGGCTTTGTGGAAAGGGCCATAGCGATTCCGGATGGAATAGATTCGAGCAAGATAACGACAGGCATTGTCCTTAATACTGACGGAACCTTCTCCCATGTGCCTACGACAATTTCTATCATCGACGGAAGACGCTACGCCAAAATCAACAGCTTGACCAACAGCACCTATTCGGTCATTTACAGCTCCAAAACTTTTGCAGACGTTAATGCGCATTGGGCAAAAGAAGCGGTGAATGACATGGGGTCCAGACTTGTCATTGATGGTAGCGGAGATGGAAGGTTTGAGCCCGACAGGGACATTACCCGTGCGGAATTTGCTGGGATTATAGTAAAGGGGCTTGGGGTAATGAGGCCCGGTACCGGTAAGGATATCTTCAGCGATGTAACCAAAGGCAATTGGTATTACGATGCCGTGGCCACTGCTTACGAATACGGTATTATAGACGGATACGGAAACGGTACATTCGGGCCTGCGGATAAAATTACCCGCGAGCAGGCTATGACAATGACGGCAAGAGCAATGAAAATTACTGGATTACAAGCAGAGTTTAAAGAGAATGAAGCTGAAAACCTGCTTTCAGGGTTTGCAGATGCCGGTTATTCTGCTGACTATGCGAAAAGCAGTATTGTATCGTGCATAAAGACCGGAATTATTACCGGCCGGGATGGCAATTTAGTGGCGCCAAAAAACAATATTACCCGTGCGGAGGTTGCTGTATTTGTAAGACGGCTTTTACAAAAATCAGGATTGATTTTAGAGTAGAGAATGCAATCCAAGGGATCCGCTTATATTCAGCGGGTCCCTTTTTGCTTAACCGGCCAATGCGGGGTTTATTGAAGGCAGTGGCTGCAGGAGTTGAAATAAGAGGTTCTACAGGCCGACCTGCAGCATTCGTTTGCGACGGCGCGGATACGAATGTGGGCGAGAGCGGCGGACAGACGCCGCAGCCGGCTCAGAAGATTACACTGGAATCTTGCAGGAGGATTTTTTTTGAAAAAATTACGTCCTCTGCGTGCCGTACATCTTCCTGTATTCACCTGGGGTAATACCGGAGTAGCGTTTGAACATGCGGATAAACGAATTTACGTTATGGTAGCCGACTTTGACGGAGATTTCCTGGATTTTCAGGTCCAGATTATTCAGTAGCTCTTTCGCTTTCTGCATGCGCAAGCCGTTCAAGTAATCGCTGAAATTCGCTCCTGTTTTTTCTTTGAAATAGGTCGATAAGTAACCTGGCGTAATATTCAATTTGTCCGCCATGATATCCAGCGTGATGTCTTGCTCGAGGTGCAGGTTCAAATACTCCAAGATAAAATGGGTCGTCGGATCGTGATCCGATTTCTTGTCATTCACTTTTTCTATGGCCGGCGACAGAAGCTCTTTGAACCATTGCTTGTATTTGTCGATACTGTAAAAGCTGTTCAGGTGATCTAATTCCAGAGTAAACAACTCGACTTGCAAATTAAGTTTTATAAGCGACTTGTTCAACTGGCCGTATACTTCTTTGGCGAACCGTCTGAATTCGTCCACGGAAGCCTTTCTCTTATAGAGGGAGTCCAGGTAACGGTAGATCCAGTCCAATATTGACTGTTCGTTGCCGGACATGAACCGGGTGGAGAACTCCTCTTCTTCTAGTACGGTGAAATGAACGGCCCCTTTCGCAGGACGGAACGTGCGGATGAATTGCGTCTCGTCATTCAATTTCCGCTGCAGCAGCATGGTGGACGCATATTCATAAGCCGAAATCAAATGGCCGGAATCGGGATATATCGGGCTTACTGCCATAGTCAGGAAAAATAGATCTCGGTCCACTTCGAGTACCTGAATCAATTGCTCCAACGCAGATTCAATAGCTGCCGTATCGTCCGGGCAGAAGAATAGGGTAAGCACCGTATCTTTATCCATTTGGAACGTAATCGTGTCCTGGTATGCCTGTGATAGGATAATGTTGATATATTCCCGGATAAAGTATACGGCTTTTTCGAGCTCGTAATCGAGTTCCGCAAATTTTTCTTTCATCGTCAATTGATACAGCACGAGTGTGAAAGGGGTATCGGCAACAACCAGCTCCCGCAGGTCAGATAAGTTCATATGGATGTTTCGTAATTTGTTTGTGTAAGCGTAATAGCGAAGCTGGTCTTTCTTTTTGTCTAAATCCTCCGTCATCTGGTCATTTGTTCGGAGGATGCTGCTCATTTTTTCGCTAATCATATTAAATTCATGGATAGGGCTGCTCATCGGCATGGCTGTCGGGTGACGTTGCTGAACGGCTTCGATGATTTTTTTGACGGGCCGGTTCAATCGCATCGTGAGTACAACAGACGTTACGATACTTAGCAGGATGATGATTAGCAGTAAAGTAATGAAAAGAATATTTAACCGCATTAACTGATTGGAAATGCTCTTAATCGGAACGACACTTACATAGGTCAAGCCAGTCTGCTGCCCTTTTTGATAGAAGTAATAGAGATTATTGCTGGTAAAGCTCCCGTTTTGTCCTTCAAAAGATTGGTTAAGAAGTGCCTTCATGCTGGGTGCCGATGAGAAGATTGAAGCACCTTCTTCATTTAATATGTAGAAATCAGAATGATCTGAGTAATGATACGAGTTGAACATTTTCTTCGGATCGAGCATGACGATGAAATACATGTCTTTATATGGCATCAGTTTGATAACAGCTGGAAGCAGCTGCCCCTTGTTCTTTTGGATATTTGCTGAGATTTCCGTGAATGAGGAGACAGGGATCAACCGGTATGTAAAGGATTCGTCGAACTGGCGGTACCAAAATTCCGGCGAATATTCGCTGCTGGCATAATATCTGGAGAACAAGTCCTTAGCCCCGCTCGTCCCTTCCTTCTCCACCACATAAGAATCATTCTTAAAATAAAGCATGATATTGTCAATAGAAAGAAAAGGGTTGGCAATCAGCACTTTGATCGCCGACATGACGCTATCTACTTTGTCATAAGCGTTAAATTTCTGTACATTCCGCAACATATTCAGATTCGCCCTGAATATGTCATCTTGATTTAAACTGATAATTGTTTCCCAGGCCAGTCTGAAATGGTTCTCGTATTGCTCCACCGTATGATTCAAATTAGATTGGTTGTATTTGACGATCTCTTGGTGGATTTTCGATTTCAAAAATAGAAAGGATGCGAAATTGAAGAGCGCGAGCACGGCAATTACAACAAGAAAACTAATCATTAACTTAGCGAACAAGGAGTTGGTTTTCCAACTGAATCTTTTCAATCTCAACATCCGATAGACCCCCCTCATGCTCTTTGTGTCGATTTCTGTCGAATCTAGGCGGATATATATTACATTTATCATACCACTATACTACGGGAACGTAATGTGCAGGAACAATATTCATTTCTTCTAAATCATACACACTTTCTTTGCTTAACCAATAAAATGCGGGTTCTCCAGTAAATGTGGAGATTTATTTCCCGAGAATGGCGTGCGTATAATGACGATATCAAAGCCGGCTGCACGAAGGCGCCAGCAGTAGGCAAGCATCTATAACTGAATGAGGAGATATGCGCATGGCACAGACGAATACACACGCAATCGAGCATAAGCAAGAGCAAGTATCCGCCGAATCGTTCAATCGGACCAAGAGAACGAGTCTGCTGAGAAAGTCATGGAACCATAATAAATATTTATGGCTGTTGGTTCTGCCCTGCTTGATCTACTATGTCATATTTCGCTATATCCCTATGTTTGGCTTGGTGATTACATTCAAAAACTTTAATCTTTTTAAAGGGATTTGGGCTAGCGAATGGGTAGGGTTCAAATATTATGTGATGTTTTTTCAAAATCCGGATTTCTTTCTCTTAATGCGCAACACACTTTTACTGGGCTTCTACAAGCTGCTGTTCGGCTTCCCCGCGCCCATTATTCTGGCCATCCTGCTGAACGAGTTAAAAAGTATGGCTTTAAAACGGTTTGTCCAAACAGTCAGCTATTTGCCGCATTTCATCTCTAACGTGATTGTGGCTAGCATGGTCATTATGTTTCTGTCTCCTTCTGGCGGCCTAATCAATCAGATTATACAAAAGCTCGGCTTCACGCCGATTAACTTCATGATGGAGCCTGGTTGGTTCCGTTCCATCTACGTCGCTTCGGATATATGGCAGCAAATTGGCTGGGAATCGATCATTTATTTGGCGGCATTGACAGCTGTGGACCCGCAGCTCTATGAAGCGGCCAATATTGATGGAGCAGGACGCTGGGGAAAGCTGTGGAACGTGACACTGCCTGGTATTGCGCCGACGATCGTTATCCTCTTTATATTAAATGTTGGGAAAGTATTGGAAATCGGATTTGAAAAAGTATTTCTTATGTACAATGCGGCTGTCTATTCGACGGCGGATATCATCAGCACTTATGTTTACCGTGTAGGTCTAGAGCAAGGCAATTTCAGCTACGGGGCGTCGATCGATTTATTCATGGGCATCATCAGCCTAATCTTTATCTACTCGGCGAATTACATCAGCAGGAAAGTGGGAGAAAACAGCTTATGGTAAAGGTGGGACTAACGGTATGAAAAATCGGATCAGCCTTCTCGGCCTAGTGAATTCTCTGATCATGCTCCTTGTCATTGTCGTTACGCTTTATCCATTCCTATATATGCTGGCCGTTTCATTAAGTAAAGATATATATGTTATGAAAGGGGAAATTAGTCTATGGCCCAAAGGCTTCAACCTGAAGATGTACGAATTGGTGTTTCAGAATCCGAAAATATGGACTTCGTATAAAAACACACTGGTCTACGTCGGCTTAGGCACACTGATTTCTGTCATTGTTACTTCTATGGGGGGGTATGCGCTGTCACGTAAGGATATGGGGTTTCATAAGTCGATGACTATACTCATTATTTTCACTATGTTTTTCAGCGGAGGCATGATTCCTACGTTCCTGGTCGTACGCTCGCTGGGTTTGATAGACACGGTTTGGGGCATGGTGCTTCCGGGAGCGGTGAGTACATGGAATTTGATTATTATGCGCACTTTTTTCAGCAACATGCCGAAGGAAGTTGAAGAATCTGGCCGAATGGACGGGTTGACCGATATCGGCATTTTCTTCCGCCTCGTCCTGCCGCTGTCGAAGGCGGTCATCGCGACCGTATCCCTGTTTTACGCGGTAGGGTTATGGAACAATTTTATGCTGCCACTTCTTTACTTAAGAGATCCGGATCTGTTTCCGCTTCAAGTACTTCTACGCAATCTCGTATTAGCAGGCAACGTCGCATCGGGTGATGTAACTCGAATTGGAGGTGATAATCTTATCGTAGAGGACTCGTTAAAATTCGCGACAATCATGGTATCGACGCTGCCGATTCTACTGGTCTATCCATTCATCCAGAAATACTTTGTCAAAGGTGTCATGATTGGCGCAGTAAAAGGATAATGCACAATTGCATAGAATGCAGTCAGCAACCCAAAAGATGACGAGGGGGAAAGAAAATGAAAAGAAACGCAATGATGCTTGTGACTTTGATGCTCGGATTATCTGTTTTAGCTGGATGTACAGGCGGCAAGACGGAGGGGAATGTAAGCGGGGAACCGAAGAGTACGGCATCGGAGAGTGTTGTTGGCACGTCGACGCCAGCCATAGAAAAGAAAACATTCAAGGCTTTGTTGGATAGCAACCCAACATTTCCTTACAGTAAAGATTGGCCGGTTTGGAAATGGATCGAAGAGAAAACAGGTGTAACACTTGATGTCCAGACACCGTCCGGTAAACTGAGCGATTCGCTCAATTTGGTTGTAGCTTCTAATAATATGCCAGATTTGCTGTATATTCCTACTCGTGTGACCTCGAATAAATTCGGTCAGCAAGGTGCGCTCGTTAATATTCTCGATTATTTGAACCAGATGCCAAATCTGACGGCATGGTTGAAGAAATATCCAGAGGAAGGAAAAGCTGTTCTTTCCACGGATGGCAAAATGTACATGTTCCCGAACCAAGGCTTCGGGGAAACAAACCGGATGATTTGGTTATACCGGGAGGACATCTTCCGCAAGCATGGATTGACGCCGCCTAAAAACTACGATGAGTTGTATACCGTAATGAAGAAGCTGAAGGAGTTGTATCCAAGCAGTTATCCACTCTCCATGCGTTTTGGCCAAATTCCGGACGAAATGTACGCCAATCTGACGACGAATTTCAATACTGGCGAGAACGTTTACTATAACTTTGACAAAAAGGATTGGGGATTCGGACCGACAGAAGAAGGGTATAAAGCAATGTTGGGTGCTTGGAATAAATTCTATAAAGAAGGATTGATCCCACCGGATTTCCTGACGACGCAAACGAAGCAATGGCAGGACATGATTTCCAACAGTAACTCGTTCATCACGATTGACTATATCAGCCGTGTTGACTTCTTCAATAACGCCATGAGAAAGGAAAATCCAGAATATAACATGCAATTCATGGCGCCTCCGGCAGGGATTGCTGGCGGCAAGCAGTTGAATCCGTACTTCCATTACTTGGAGGGCGGTTTAACAGTGGCATCCACATCTAAAAACGTGAAAGACATAATGAAATACATGGATTTCTTCTACTCCGAGGAAGGCAAAACGTTGGCGAGCTGGGGGAAAGAAGGTGAGACGTTTACAGTGGAGAACGGCCAGAAGAAATTCAAGCCTGAATTTACAGATGTAACAGAAATGCGCAAGAAAACAGGCCTTCAGACGAGCGGAGGTTATACTTGGATCGATTTCGGGGCGCATTTGTCACTGTTCTCGAAAGATCTGCGTGCGGCGTATCAGGAAGTTGTGAAATACGATCTGCCGGCGATGCAGCCGAAACCGGCGTTTACGGAAGCGGAGAACGAGGGATTGGCTGTGACCGGTCAAGCGGTGAAAAAGAGCCGAGATGAGAACTTCGCCAAGTTCGTTTTGGGCTCCCGCAGCTTGAGCGAATGGGATAAGTACGTCAAGGAAATTGATGGACTAGGCGTGCAGAAGCTGGTAGATACGTATAAAACGGCTAATAAACGGATAGAGTCGGTCGAATTGAAAACGAAATAATTTGCAATTTGCAACAAGACAAGACTTGCTGAGAAAGGACGGATGTTGTTTGACTCGAGCTTCATGCTGGGTGAGCAACATCCGTTTTTTTTAAAAATTTTTAATCATGTTAAATGAAAGGAAGTGGTCACATTGGTCATGCTCGCGAAAAAGTTTTGTCACATAGGATTGCTTGTATGCTTGCTTCTGATCGCAGTGACGTTTAGAATGCCGTCTCATGCCAGTGCAGATGTAACTCCAGGCGTCACGATCGATACGCCGACTGACGGCGTACAGCTGGTCAAAGGTGTCACTCGTTTTTCTGGAACGTATACGGGCGCATATGAGGTCATGCTGTACATTAACGGTGAAAAGCAGGTTAATACGGTGATGATCGACCCAGAAGGGGACGATACGGGCACCTGGTATTATGACTTTGATGCCAGCTCTTACAATGGCGATGTGCAGGTGCTCGCTAAAGCCAGCAATATTATCTCACGGTATGCGGTTTGGAGCCCAACGATTCATGTAAATGTGAACAACCCCGAGGCTGGTCTCCCTCAAGTGACCGTCATCAATCCAGCTGACGGCGGGAATATCAGCGGCACAGTGCCGATTCGTATCTCCGCCACAAGCGCAGAAACGATTCAGAGCGTGCAGGTCAGAATCAATAACGGCGCCTGGTTGAATACAGTTCTGAATGGAAATAAATACGTTTACAATTGGAAGCCCGACGGGATCGGTGACAAAACGGTGAGTATTGAAGCGAAGGCTTCGGACACCAAGGGCAATGTCGGCTTCAGCATGACGACCTATGCCAAGGTAGGAGCCGGCACGAACGAGCCGTTTCACATGTCCCGGCAGGACCGCGCGATGTGGATATGGGAGCCGGAGACATATAAGCTGCTGCTAAATCCGAATTCCCGCCAGGTGCTCGATGCGCTTGCTCAAGATACGGCAACGTTCGGCTCCGATAAGATCACGACGTTTTATTTGGCAGTTGGCTCTTTTGCAGGTATGGACATTCTGGAGGATGACCCGGGCAAGCTGCGCGACTTCGTCGCCTGGGCGCATCAACACGGCTATGAAGTGCAGGCTTGTATAGCGGGCGGAACTTCTCCGCCATACCTGGGAGCATATGAAACTTACCACAATAAAGCGATCCGCGAGATCGAGCATATCATCAACTACAATTTGGCTGCAGGCGCAAATGAGCGGTTCGACGGTGTGAACGTTGATATTGAGCCTTACATCTCCGCGGAGTTTAATTCGAAGAAACCATCGCTTCAGATTCAATATTTGGAAGGCATTCAGAAGATGAAGAACCGAATTCAAACCGCTGGTATCAATCTGCCGTTCGGTCCAGCCATACCGAAGTGGTACGATTCGAGTGACAATTCGAAGGACATTACGTGGAAAGGCAGCACCAAATGGCTGTCTCAGCATGTTCAAGACATCAGCGATTATATCGCCATCATGGACTACCGCGATACGGCTGATGGGGGAGCCGGCATCATGGCGGGAGCGCAAGGCGAAATTGATTATGCGAATTCGATTAATAAGCCAAACTCGGTCGTCATTGGCGTAGAGACGAAAGATATCGCGAACAGCGGCGATCCGGAGACGATCACATTTCAGGAAGAAGGCCGTGCAGTTCTGGAAGCGGAGCTTGACAAAGTGTATACAGCTTTCAATGACGACGCATCGTTCGGCGGCATTGCTATGCATCACTACGACGACATCCGCAAGCTGCCATCCTTTTGGGGAGCTGGCGGCGTGTTCTGGGAGCCACCAACCGATACAGAACCACCTGGCGCTGTAAGCGGTACGCCATCTGCGATGGCGCTCGATTACCAGCAGATCCGGATCAGCTTCGGCATGGCAATGGATAACTCCGAAATTGACCGGTATATCGTTTACCGCAGCACACAGAGCGGCTTTACGCCAGGCCCTGAGTATGTGGCAGGACTCGCCAGAAGCTTATCGTACAACGATGTCGGCCTGCTGCAAAATACGACCTATTATTACAAAGTCGCGGCCATGGATATGCAGGGCAATATCGGGCAGGCATCTGCGCAAGCATCTGCCAAAACGGGCAGCACGACGCTGAAGCCGATGATCGTGACTGGCTTGCATGTAACGGGCGGCACGGGGAATTCAGCGGCCAGAATGAAGGTCGTCGATAAAGCGACGTCTCAGGCGATAGGCGGCGCCGCAGTCGAAGGACGTTTCCATTTTGCAGGGGGTAAGTATGTAAGCGGTACTGCCGATGGTAGCGGAACGATCTCCTTTACTTCGGAAAGCATTCCAAACGGGCAGCAGTCTGGATTTGAGCCCCGCCGTGTTACGGCACCTGGCTATTATTGGGCTCAGGCCTACGATCAGCCGCATATGACGGCGATGTATCCGCAGGTCGGCTTAAGTGGATTGACAATGAGCACCGGCAGCTTGTCTCCGGCATTTTCGACAAACCAAGCTTCCTATACGGTATCGGTGCCAAACGGTGTAAGCTCGCTCCAAATCACGCCGACTGCATTAGTGAACGGAAGCGCAATCACGGTGAACGGGCAAAAAGTCGCCAGCGGCAGCGCGTCGCAAAGTATTGCTTTGAACGAAGGGGAAACGACGATTTCGATTGTCGTGACTGGCAACACAGGTGTAACGGATAGTTACTCCGTCAAAGTAACACGTTCCGTGTATGTCAATAATGTATTTACGGTGACGGCGGATACGTATGTGCATCAGAATTTCCCGACAACCAATTATGGTAGTGAAACGGCACTGGAAGTGGTCGATGTGCCGTCTTCGGCCGGCGGTGGGGACCGGATCTCGTTTATAAAATTCGATTTCGGCGCATACGCGGAGCCTGTCCAAACCGCTAAGCTGAACTTTTACGTTAGCGAAGCCACCAGCGGCACGAATAATGTGGAAATTTACGTGTATGACGGCGATACCTGGGTCGAGAACACGATGAACTGGAACAATCGCTTGATCGGTGGAGCTACGAAACTGACTACGAGTAATATCAATCACACAGGCTGGTACAGTGTGGATGTAAAAAACTTCGTAGAAGCGCAGATGGCGTTGGACAAAAAGGCGTCTTTCCGCTTCCTGCCGCTCAGCCCGAATGTTGTGAAAATCAACAGTAGGGAAAATGCCGAAAATCAGCCATACATTGTAGTGAACTCGTCCAGCAACACCAACCTGCGTTCACTCGCGCTCAACGATACCCTTGTATCGCAGGGACTTGACGGCATGTATGACACTGTTGTCACGAATGTGGTCGATGCGGTGACCGTTACCCCAGTGGCGGATGAGCCTCATGCGCAAGTAGCAGTAAACGGAACGCTTATGGCCAGCGGTCAAAGCTCGTCCGCGATTCCACTGAACGTAGGCCTCAATACGATTACCATTCAAGTCACGTCGCAAAATGGAGCGATCCAGGCGTACACGGTCCATGTGACCCGCCAGCTTCCTGGCATGACGGACCTGCATGCGTTGTTCTTGAGCGCAGGCACCTTGACTCCAGCGTTCCATGCCGATGAGCAGTACTACTCGTCGACGGTAACCAACAATGTTTATGAGATCACGGTTACACCAGTGCTGGAAGATCCGCTTGCTACGGTTACGGTGAACGGAACTGCGGCTATGAATGGTGCAGCGTCGCAAGCTATTCCGCTGCATGTCGGCGCCAACGAAGTGAGCCTTGTCGTTACAGGGCAAAACGGTGATACCCAGACATACGGTATAACTGTTACACGCTTGCCTTCTACTAATGCAAGTTTGAATTCACTCGCGATTAGCAGTGGTATGTTAACACCTGCCTTCCAAAAGAATGTAATGCGCTATGAGGCAACGGTAGCGAACAGCGTCAATGCCATCACAGTGACGCAATCTGCCTATGAGTCTCTGTCTATCGTTACGATTAACGGTGACATTGTGGCAAGCGGAGCAGCATCAACAGCCATTCCGCTGAAAATTGGCGTCAATACTATTACGGTGGCAGTAATGGCTCCAAATGGAATTGACCATGCGGAATACGAAATCCAGGTCACGCGCCAAGATGAAGAGCAGCACGGTTCATCAGGATCGGCTCCAGGCACCCGCACTGCACAGGCCACATCGGGCGAAAAAGCGGTTCGTATTGAAATCGTACGCACGGTTGGCTTAAACGGGGCAAAAGTGGACGCGATTATCCTCAATCCGTCGATTGCCAAGCAAGTGTTAGCCGCAGCTATGGCAAATACGGGAAGAACCGTGCGGATTAATCTGGACACGAATGCTTCGGACCAGCCTAATGAATATGAAATCTCGGTGAATCCTGCATTTATGGAGGAGCTGATTAATAAGCAGATCAAGCTCGAAATCAGTTCAGCTAATGCACGAATTGAACTGTCTGTTGACGCTCTTGCCGGATTGAAGAAAGCTTCACAAGATGCCATCTTCCGCATGAAGTCGCTTGCAGGTGAAGGTGGAAACAAGGAAGCCGCATTGCACGTCATCAATGCTGGCGCCAAGGTCATCGGGCAGCCGATGGACATCGAAACCAACTATTCAGGGCACAAAACAAAACTGTATTTCCCGATCACGGATGCAGGATTGGATTTGAGTGTGAGTGGACATACGCTGGCAGTGTACATCGAGCATAGTGACGGAGAGAGATTACTGCAAGAAGGCAACGTAGAAACAGACGCAAACGGCCGTCCGATTGGGATTCAAATCGAAGTTGAGAAGTTCAGTACGTTTACACTAGTGCAGTTGCCGAAGCTGTTGTCCCAACCGTTACCACGCTACGTATTCGGTTATGAAGACGGTACTTTTTTTGCCGGCGAACATCACGGGTCATATCACTTGGAAAGACGTTCCTGCAGATCACTGGGCCTACGGACATATTGAAGCTTCGTCCAAATAGTATGGGAGAGTGGGTACATCGTTTTATATGAAAGAGCCAGCAAACCCCCCAGTTTGCTGGCTTCTTGCACTTCAAAACATATTTGTCACCCGACATGTGTGTGTGTAAAGATGCTAAGGAATTATATCGGTATTCACAAAAACTGCTATAATGATCTTTATTATTAAAATTGATTCACTGATAGGGTGGTGCTTGATGTGTCTGCTACGCCGATAAGGGTGCTAATCATTGATGATGAACTGCCGTTAAGGCAAGAGCTAAGGACCATGCCGTGGCATTCGTTCGGAGCTGAACTTGCAGGGGAAGCTGAGAATGGCGAAGAGGCTTTGGAGCTGTGTGAAGCCCTAAAGCCGGATCTGGTTATATCGGATATTACGATGCCCATTATGGACGGGTTAGAACTTTTTCGCAGAGTCAAAAAGAGATTTCCGCTTATTCAGTTCGTACTATTAACCTGTCATAGCGATTTTCATTATGCGCAAGAAGCACTGAAGCTCGGGGCCTTGGACTATTTCACCAAGCTTTCCTTTGACGAAGAGGATATGAAGGCGCTGATTGAAAAGGCGAGAGAAGCGATTAGGCGTGAAGTCGATCTAAAGCAATATGAACAAGAACGGATGAAACGAGAGATAGCCAGTCTACCGGAGTCGGAAGTAAGCGACATTCGGAAGATTAGAAGAGAAGTGCTTCTTGCCCAAAGAATCATTGAGAATAAGCTGGGGGAGCCCATTACGCTGGTTACCGTATCGGCAGAGGTTGGTCTGAGTTCGTATTATCTTAGCCGACTGTTTCGGGAAGAAACAGGGGAATCCTTCAACGATTATGTGACCAGGCTGCGCATAGAGAAGGCCATGAACCTGCTTCAGACCACGCAGCTTAAAGTGTACGAAGTTGCTGAACAGGTAGGCATACCAAGCTACAGGTATTTCTCACAGCTTTTCCGGAATTGGACCGGTGTAGCACCAACAGACTATAAAAAGGGCTGATGACAAATGAAAGCGCTTATCTCGTGGTTCAGTGGTTGGAGCATGCTGGCCAAACATTTTCTGTTTTTGTCCCTGGGGACGTTGGTTCTGTTAGGGGGACTTGCGTGGATCAACTTGCGCGAAGCAGAGGATTTGTTTCGGAAGCAAGTCGTTTCGGATGCCCAAATTATTATTGATCGAACCAATCTCTATATGAATGCCTATTTGGACAATGTACAAAACATTCTTCTATTGATCTCTACCCGTGAAGATCTATTAAATGAAGGCATGGAGAAGGAAGCTTCGGAAATTCTGCGTGCCTATGCGAAGATGAACAGCACGCTATATAAATCGCTCTATTTGGTTCGAGAAGATGGCAATATCATCTCCAATTCTCAAACTACCTTTGAGATTATCGGAAATCCGCAAATCCCTATGCTGCTTACGAAAGCCAAAGAAACCTACGGCATGTTCATTTCCGAACCGTATCAATCCTCCATGTCGGGAAAAACAGTCGCCTTCGTTCTGCCAATTCAATCTTCTTCGACGAAGTCATTTAAAGGTATGGCTGTCGTGGAAATCGATCTCGTTCAGTTAACGAGTTTGATTGCTCAATTCATGAATACGAAAAATCAAACGTTCTCGATCATCACCAATAAACGGAACGTTGTTCATGCCTTCGATGCTAGTCTTCCTCTAAGTTCCTATCGGTTGCTTCCGTACAACACGACTGTTTTTCCGCCGGAACTGAATACAGGTTTCGTTGACCAAATAGCGGAGCTTCCACTTGGCGCGTCAGAGATTCAAGGAGCAGAAGGTGACTTAGTCGCTGTAAAATCAGGAATGAACAAGCTGGGTTGGTATTTTGTCGCTTTCTATGAGAATAGTTTTTTCTATCATAATATTAGCAGTCTCTACCGTACGTTTAGTACAGCGGGTGTTTTTTGGATTTTCCTTGTATTGGTCAGTACGTATATGATAAGTCGCTACATTACATTGCCCGTGCGTACTTTAGTTGCGAAGATGGACCGGGTTCGTGATATGGAGGTGCTTCACACCATTCATGTGACTGGGAATGACGAAATTGGCCGCATGGCGCGCAGTTATAACGCTATGATGGAGCGTATTCATCATTTGCTGCATGAGACCAAGGAAGCAGAACGGCGGAAGAAGCAGTTTGAGCTGAAAATGCTCCAGAGCCAAATTGCCCCGCACTTTCTGTACAACACTCTCGCCTGCATTAGCTCTTTGGCCAAACAACACAAAATCAACGAAGTTCGAGAAGCGATCAAGACGCTTGTAGGCTTATTGTCTTTCAGCTTTGATAAAAGCTCGGAGTTCGTTACCTTAAACGATGAACTAGAAGGGCTGCGAATGTATGCTTACATTCAGAAAGTACGGTATGGCGATAAATTTACAATGGAGATAGATGCTGCTCCTGAAACGCAATCGAAAACGATTCTGAAATTAACCCTGCAACCACTTGTAGAAAATGCCATTTTCCATGGGCTCGTCCCATTAAAGCGAACGGGAACCATTCGAATCCGCACAAAATGCCTCAAAGATAAACTGATTATTACAGTCCGAGACAACGGGCTTGGCATGAATTCTGAGCAATTGGACAGTTTATTTGCGGAGAGGCACAAAGCACCGAGCAAACACAGGTTTACCGGAATCGGAATTATGAATGTTCATGAGAGAATTGGACTGCATTTCGGCCCCGAATACGGCCTGACCATTTTCTCTATTCCGGAAGTGGGTACGTTGATCCGCATCGAGCTTCCATCTGTGGAACATACAGAATGACAAAAATAAAACGTTTGCAAGAATTCGGACATTTTCGCAGGATCACTGTATATTTTCCAAAGAAAGCGCTTGCTATACTAAACGTAACCCGTTGGAAGCGAGTACAGAGATGGAAAAGAGGTGTCCTTATGGAACAGCAAATTATGATTGAACAGCAAACAAAGGCGGGGAACAAGGTAAAGGAATCCAGGTTTAAACTATCTGCTAGACAGGTTTGGGCCTTCCGTGCATTTTACCTCATGCTGTTACCCGGTGTTGCCTACTACATTATATTCCGCTACATTCCCATGTACGGTGTAATCATTGCGTTTAAAGATTTTCAAATACTGGATGGCATTCTCGGCAGTGGTTGGGCTGATCCATGGTACAAGCATTTTCAAACGTTTTTTAATTCTCCGTATTTCGGACAGCTCATGGTCAACACTTTCGTCATTAGCATTTATAAGCTGCTGTTCGGCATGGCTCCACCAATTATTATGGCGTTGCTTCTCAATGAATGCAGGCTTCGTTGGTTCAGAACTGTTGTCCAGACGCTAACGTACATGCCGCACTTCTTATCTTGGGTCATTATTTACGGGATCCTAATGGCGCTTCTATCGCAAAACTCCGGAATCGTCAACCGCTGGATCGAAGATGCTGGCGGACAATCCATCGGATTCATGACATCGATTGATTACTTCCGTACGATTCTGGTTAGTTCGGAAGTTTGGAAAGATCTGGGCTGGGGGGCCATTATCTACTTGGCTGCCATGACAGCGATTGATCCGACCTTGTACGAGGCAGCTCGTGTTGACGGTGCAAGCCGTCTTCGGATGATTTGGCACATAACACTTCCAGGCATTCGAAATGTCATAGTACTTCTGCTCATTTTGAAATTGGGACATATTATGGATGCCGGTTTTGATCAAATTTATATTCTTTATAACATTCAAGTTTATCAAGTTGCAGATATATTGGATACCTGGGTATTCCGAACAGGACTGCAGCAGCTTAATTTCAGCCTGGGGGCTGCCGTCGGTTTGTTCAAATCCGTGATTGGGCTCGTTCTGGTCCTTGGTTCCAATCAATTATCTAAGAAGTGGGGTGAGGGCATATGGTAAGAGGCTGGGAAGACCGGATCGTGAATACGATCGTCATTATCATTCTCGGGCTTGCTGCGCTAGCGGCGATTCTACCGCTGATGTATGTAATCGCCGTATCCATTACTCCATTCTCTGAGGTACTGAAAAACGGAGGCTTCATCCTCATTCCGAAATCCGTCACCTTCAGTGCGTATCACAAGCTTTTCACCGAAACCAATATACCAAAGGCTTTCTGGGTGACGATCTTCATCACCGTTGTAGGTACGCTGGTAAACCTGATATTGACATCCCTAATGGCTTATCCACTAAGTCGCCGCAATCTGCCAGGCAGAAGCTTGTTCCTTCTCATGGTCGTCTTTACGATGCTGTTCAGCGGGGGACTCATTCCAACTTATTTAGTTGTGAAGTCTCTAGGGCTCTTGGATTCCGTCTGGTCTATGATATTACCGAATGCGATTTGGAGTTTTAATATTCTGATTATGAAAAGTTTTTTTGAAAGCCTTCCTGAAGAGTTGTTTGAATCCGCACGGATGGATGGCGCAAAGGAATTCCGGATTTTATGGCAAATCGTATTGCCGCTCTCAATGCCATCTATGCTCACGATTGGTTTGTTTTATATGGTCGGCCATTGGAATGAATTTTTCCAAGCAATTATGTATGTGACAGACCGCAGTTTATTTCCGTTGCAAGTCGTTATTCGTGAACTTCTCATGCTCACCCAGCAACCGCTGGAAAATGCTGAAAATATGCTGCCTACTGAAACGATGCAAATGGCATCCGTCGTCGCTGCAAGCTTACCCATTATTCTTGTATATCCGTTTATCCAAAAGCATTTCACCAAAGGCATGCTTATGGGCTCTGTCAAGGGTTGACCCCGTATGCCAGATGATCAGGACTGCAGCCTGAGATTCAGGTAACGGTGACATATTGATACATCAATAACTTTGAAAGAAAGAAGGGGTATCTATGAAAAAGAAATTGCTTGTACCTATGCTTCTCGCTATGACTTTCACCGGTGGAACACTCATTGCCGGCTGCAGTGGAGCACCTGCTGCAAATAAACCCGCAGACAAACCAGCGGAAAGCAGCAAAGCGGTAGCTAACTCTAAACCAGTTAAGCTTGATATCATTGAAACCGGCAGCGGTCTTCCTTCTCCAGATCAAGACATTATTAAGCAAGAGATAGATAAGGTGTTGAACACGGATCTCAATCTAACCGTATATGCATCAGGCGATGATTATAAAAATCAATTGAATGTACGTATGTCTTCCGCAAATTTCCCGGATTTGTTCGCTGTAGACCGCCAGCAGCTAAAGCAATTCACAGATCAAGGCCTTCTTCTTGACCTGACGCCGTATTTAGACAAACTGAAGCCGACCAAAGATTTTATTGGCGAGGACAGCTTGAAGAAAGGGATGTTAGGCGGTAAAACGTATGCGATTTCGAAATCGCCGCAGGTTCCCTACAATACGTACTGGATTCGTCAGGATTGGTTGGATAAGTTGAATCTGAAGGTTCCTACCACACCGGATGAATTGCTCGAAGTTGCCAAAGCTTTTACAGAAAAGGATCCGGACGGCAATGGGAAAAAAGATACGTATGGCTTAACAGGCGGTAAAGCGGGTGCTTTTGATACCGTTTTCGGAGCCTATGGCGTTGGTCAAGATGGTGGCACACCGAGCATCTATGTAAGGGATAATAAAATGGTGAACGCGCTGTATGATCCAGGGATGAAGGATGCACTTGCTTTTGTTCAGAAAATGATTGCTTCTGGCTCGGTGGATCCTGAGCTTTTGGCCAACACGGGCCTTCAGCATCAACAAAAGGCGATTAAAGGGCAAGCCGGTATCGTTTATCTGGATTGGCCGAATATGACGAAGGACCAATTCGTTGAACAGATGAAAGCGGTTAATCCGAATGCCAAATGGGTGCAGGTTGATGCGTTGAAAGGTCCAGGCGGTAAATATGCAAGCGTCTATGACATTGGGCGGTCAGCAGCTATGTATGCGATTCCGAAGTCGCTTGAGAAAAATCCAGAGAAGCTGCAAAAGGTCATCGAATTGCTTAATTATGTTTCTTCGAAGGATGGTTCATTGTTGGTACAATACGGGGTGAAGGGCAAGCACTATAATCTCGATGGCACCAAAGTGGTTCCGACTGAATTGATGGGCAAAGAAGGCGGTTACTTCTGGTTGTATCAATTTGCAGGACGTCCGGAAATGGAGTATTTGACAGTGAAATTCGGTCCGCAGGCCAAGTTTATGGAATTTGCAAGTAAACAGCCGCATATCGACGGACTGGCAGGTTTTGTTGACATGCCAAACGGCTATAATGCCGCAGACGCGAGCCGGTACATCGAAGAAGAGTTTTCCAAATTCCTGTATGGCAAACGTCCGCTCAGCGAATATGACAGCTTCCTCAAAACATTGGAAAGTTCCATGAATTATAAAGCGTATTTGGATGCAGCGGAGAAAAGAATCAAAGAACTTGGCTACTTGAAGTGAAATTGTGAGGAAAGGAAGGAGAAGGTGCTTCCTTTCCTCCCTCTAAAATTGATATTTACACGAGTAAATTTATAGAATAAAGTATGAGTATAAACCTTTTAAAAGGAGTGAAGCGCTATGACTACAAATCATCTGGATATTCCTGCCTTAATCCAACAATTTAATGAGGACGGTTATTTGATTCTACCTGGCATTTTATCGGAAGATAAGGTCAATCGGTTGAATGCCGCCATTGACCGGATCGTTGCCGAGGAACCGGAGTCCTTAGCCTATAACATTTATAACAGTGTGGAGCGTGACGATGAAATTGCTTCACTGATCGACGAGCCCTCTCTGCTCCCGCTAATGGTCAATCTGCTCGGATTTAACATTCAACTGCATATTTCACATTTAACCATTCGGAAGCCGAATCCGAACGATGTGAAAACCGAGTCACACAGCTTCATTAACTGGCATCAAGATGGACCGCATCCGCAGTTCCCGCAACAAAACGGCATCACCTCTACGTATTACATCAAAACGTGCTATATTCTGAGCGACATGTCACAGCCTGACCGCGGCAATACGAAAGTCATACCAGGCTCTCACAATAAGCCGTTTCTTCCCGAGAGTCAGGATGTGAATGGTCTAGTGGCCGGCGAAGTGCAAGTCTGTGGTAAACCTGGGGATGTGTTCATTTTCCCGCAAAACTTGTGGCATGCCGGGGCGCCTAACCGCTCTGAGTTTACACGCAGACAATTATTTCTAGGTTATAGTCCGATCTGGATGAGGCCTATCGATTACCGTAACGCATCTGACCGATTACTGGAAAATGCGTCACCTGGGCGTAAGCAGTTATTGGGCGTTATTGACAAAGATCCATTTAAATATTATGTCCCGCAGGAGTCTATGGTACCATTGAAGGAGCTATACGTGCAGGATGCTGGTAAAAGTGTCTATAAGTAAGAGTAAGCTTGATGTAGCCGACCGCGGGGGTGTTTCCTCTGCGGTCGTTTTTTATGTATTGAATATAAGCGTATACTCAATCTTGAGAAAGTACTTAAATTGCACATAGAAGGTAAAGAATTTACCCGTACGTCTGTTGGCGATTGTTTATACTAACCTTAAATTGCACAAGGAGGTGGAATCGCATCGGATAGAAAGGAGATGGCATTTTTACATTTGTTTGATTTGTACGCACTGGTCACTTGCAAGTATTTTGTCGTAGTCGTGGGGGGATATAATTGAAAACGTTAAAGCGATTGATGTATTTCGTTCTTTCTATGGTGCTAATTAGCACATCTTTACCGATTACAGTAAGAGCAGATACTACCCAGAGACAGCCTGTTACGGTTTCTGGTGATTTTACCAATATAGATTTTAATGTAACCAATCCGTCTGTTACGAATGGCGTGTATACATTGGATTCTAAACTATTGGGAACGGTTACAACGAGCACGGGAAGTAACTCGGCAGGAAGAGTCGCTGATAGCGACGGTTCTAATGTGTTCTATCTGGAAGCGAATACGGGAGCTATTAATTCCTTTAGGAGTGCTATGAATAAAACAGACCGATTCGGCATTCAAACCAAAGTGAAGTTTAACAATACCACTTCTAGCCGAAGCTTCTTCGAAGTGAAGAGCATGACGCCACCAACGGGAACAGCCGCATGGCCAACACTGTTGACGTTTGATGAGCTTGGTAGGGTTAAAGATGCGAAGAACAATATAATTTCGACCTATGCAGCGGATCAGTGGATCGACATCGTCATTGATATGGATTCGCCAAACCATCGGTACAGTGCCTGGATCAATGGCTTATTCGTCGTTGATAATGTTGATTTGGGTAACTATGTCGGCGTACTTCAGAATAAGATTGCTCAAAATAAAAACGCATCCAATGCGCCAAGCCGGACGTCAATCGCCTACGTCAAAGCAGGTACAATTAGTGATCCAATTCCACTAACTGGTCTAGCTATTCAACCGCTAAGCGAAGATTTCTTTGTCAATCAAACCACGCCATTAACACTAACCAAAACACCGTCAAATACGACGTATCTAAACTATAACTGGATATCCAGCAGCGAGGGAATCGTAGAGGTCGATAATCAAGGCGTAATCACGGGTATGAGTGCTGGAACAGCGCAAATTACGGTCTCATCTATCATGAATCCATCTATAACGGCTTCGATTAGTATTACGGTTAAAGCCATGCCAGCACCAGTCCAAATTAATGCTACATATTTGAACGCCGATTATAGCACCTCTAGTCTTCAAGTAAATTACAATGTTGTAACGGTCGATTCTAAATTTGTAGGGGGCATTACGACTACAGCGGGTTCAAATAGTGCGGGGCTTACTAACGATGATGATAACAATGTACTATTTATGGAAGCCGTCAACACTGGTTTAAACTCATATAAATCCGCTATGAATAAAACGGATAGATTTGGCATCCAAACGCGAGTGAAATTCAACAATACGAATTCCAGCAGATCGCTTTTTGAGATGAAAAGCATGAATCCGCCATCAGGAACTCCTGCATGGCCTACGTTACTCGTTTTTGATCAATCTGGGAATATCAAAGATTACAAAGGAAATGTGCTAGGCGCTTATGCAGCTAATCAATGGTACGACATCGTTATTGATATGGATTCACCAAACCATCGCTACAGTGTCTGGATCAATGGGGTGTTGAAAGTCAACAATCTTGATTTGGGCAATTATGTCGGTGTACTCCAAAATAAAATGATTCAAAACACAAATGCAGGCAAGACAGCGAGTCGGACTTCCATTGCTTATATGAGAGTTGGTGAAGTTGCTCCAACGCTGCAGGAACTTATCATTCCTGATATGACGGTGGATAGAGGGAAGGGAGCAGTGTTAACTTATCGGACGGTTCCAGACAAGGCATTTGTTAATAAAGTAACCTGGACCTCTTCGAACCCTGGTGTGGCCAAACTGTCCGGTAACGGACTGTTGGCGCTAAATACAGGAACAGCAACGATTACTGCGACCGAATTAGCTAGCGGGATCAGCAAATCTTTTCAAGTCACAGTTCAAGAACCGACTTTTATTTGGAGCTCTCACGCCATTAGCTCTGACGACTTAGCCGCGGTTCTAACTTCATCTTACAGACCCGAGCTTAATTACAGCTTCGAACAAATTATGACGGCCGATCTTCAAGTATATACGGATATGAGTGAGAGTGATTTTGTCCAAGAGGTTCAAGAAGCATCATCTGCAATTAGTATTCCTGATCTCCATACCAAGTTTGAAAAGTATGCACGGCTGTTCACTCAGCTCTACAAGCTGACGAATGACCCCAAATACGCAAGGAAGGCAGCACTTATCCTTTATTATCAGGCGTTGGATTATCCACGAATTGTCGTGAATACAAACTATACGGACTTCTGGGGAGGGAATTATCAATTCCCACAGGATGCGGTATACACTTACGGTTCATTAATTGACTCTGATATCTGGGGACAGCTTGACCTTAATGTTGCCCCTTCTGAAGTGAAACAAACCATTGAGGAGCTCTGGCTTAAACCTGGCGCTTACGAGAACATCAGGCTCGTAAACAGCATGAGGCTGAATAATATCACTCCTTATGGTGGTCGCTCGTCTGTCGTAACGGGTATGCTATTAAACGATCCGAAGATGATTCGTGAAATTATTGATATGTATGACCGGTTAATGAACGGTGACAATTATTTATTTGATGGCATGTGGTATGAGGAAGCTACAAGTTACGGTGACCAGGCCGTTGGCAATGTGAAGACGACCGTGGATGTGCTTAGAAACTGGATCGATCCAGCGGGTTATGTGGATACCAAATTTGGACTTCATTTAAACAACACGGATCTAAGCTCAAGGTGGCCGTTACTTCAGATGTCTCTTGGGTATAGCACCGACAAAATGATTTATCCAGACGGCAAAGCTATACCGGTTAATGATACGTATGGAAAAACGGGAGATCCGCAGCCTTTGCCTATTACCAATAAGGGATTAATGAATATCGAGGTACCAGGTCTGGGTTATTATGGCCTGTTCCAGGGTGATACGAATGAGGCTACCCATGCAGGGCTGTTGTATCAACCTACGGATCTGGGCTTTTCAGGCGGCCATACGCATACGAATTTTTTGTCCCTTGACCTCTGGGGGGCAGGAGTCGAAATGCTGCCATATACAGGCTACTTGAATCGGACCACCTATGGTGATGGAAGTGGCGCTACCTTGCGGTATCCATCGATGCGACCGTTATGGAGAAATATGCCATGGGTATGGAGGCAAGACGGAGCGAATGCGACATCAACAGATGCTTGGGCAAAGCCTGCGCTATTAGCTTACGATTCCGGAGAGGCTAATGGTAAGAAGGTACAGCTCGTGGAAGGTTCCGATCCAGGCCCGGAAGGTAAAGGCGCGGTCATGAATCGCAGATTGCTCATGATGGTTAATCTCGATGGAAATCGCAACTATACGTTTGATTTGACGCGGATGCAAGGTGGTCAAGCGCATGAAATTTACCAGCGGGGCGCTGAGTTGGAAAATATGGATGTTCAGGCCCAAGGCATTCCGCTTGCCGACACTGGAAAGGCCAACTTACAGGAGTATCTGACGAGCATTAACAGTACGGCGGGCTTATCAACTGACAGAAATCTACTGATGGATCCGAAAGCAGGTAGCGGGGACAATAGCTTCTCCTTCACATGGACAGGACAACAAACGGGCGCTTCGATTCGAACATTCATGAATGCTGTGGACGGCTCGGATGTTTTTCTATCGAGTATTCCAACAGCTAGAAGAATTGAAACAAAAACAGACGAAACCATCTATGTGACGCCGCATCTCACGAGAAGACACATTGTTTCTGATAGCAATCAAATTACACAATTCGGAGCTGTACACGAAATCTATAGACAGGGTCAGTCAGGCGAGGTAACCAATGTAGAATGGTATAAATCTGACGAAGCAGACCCAATGACCAACATTGCAGTCGTGATAAGCGATACATACAAGGATATCATCTATACAAGCGGCGACACCATTGAACGCAACTTCGATGGCATCACCTTTGCCGGCAATATTGCTTTAGCAAGAATCGACGCAGTGACAGGCAATCTCTTGTTCAGTTACGTATATGGGACAGGAAAAGTAGTGGTTCATAATCAAACTTTAATCGGTTATGATACGGAACAATTGGAGATTACGGGAGCTGCTACCGCATCGCTCAACACGGGCCTTGATCCTGAAGTAAGAGGAAATACGATTACCGTAAAAGGTAAGATTTCAAATGCCAACGCATTGATTGGACAACGCATCCAAACAAAGTTTGCAGATGGGTCAGGATATGGATTGAAGGTGGTTAGTGTCACCGATCTTAGTGATGCTACCATGATTGGCGTAGAGAATTACAATCCATTCCGGGTAACAGATCAAGGTGTGGAAACGTTGTTCTTCCCGATGGTTTCTATTCCAGGAAAAGCCTACGTAATTGTTAAACTTCCTAAAATAGCAACTAAAGTGGTCAGTACAGATGCCTTGCTGTCGAACCTGACCTTAGATCAAGGTACACAAGTGTTCGACCCGACACAACTGAACTATAGTCTAGATGTATCAAATAGTGTCACCAGTCTTAACTTGACGGTTGGTAAATCCAACCCAAGTCAGTTCCTTTCAGTAACAGGCGCGACTTACCGTTCAGTGACGGATAGCGTGTATACGTACACAGTGACCGATTTGCAAGTGGGATCTAATCTAGTCGGCATTCTCGTAACAGCGGAAGATGGCACTACTACGAACCTATATCAAGTGACCGTGAATCGTGCGGCGCCAGCACAGATCGCCGGCAGCGACGCAGACCTGAGTGGATTAACCGTTTCAAACAGCCTCCCTATTCATTCTAACGATGGTAGTTTAACATTGCCTGTTGGCAAAGAAGGTAAGGTTAGCTTAAATCAAGAGATTACCGTTAAAGTTCCGGCACAAGCGTCAGTGATAGATCTCAAGATTACGATCGAGAAGGTGCTAGACAACCATAAGCTGCTCACAGGAAAAGAGGCTCTTGCCAGTCCGATTTTTGAAATTTTGAAAAATTTCAGTGAAAATTTCAGCAAACCCGTCACATTAACATTTGATTTCGACAAAAATAGCTTACTTGCTGGCCAAAAACCAGCCGTGTTCTATTTCAATGAAGGTCAAAAAGTGTGGGTGGAAGTCCCTGGAAGTAAGGTGGATGGTAACCAAATCACCGTCGATGTGGACCATTTTACGAAGTTTGCGGTTTTCGCAGTGAACGACAAAAAAACTGCAGCTGAGGAACCATCGGCAGCTATAACATCAAATCTTAGTGATATTGCAGGGTATTGGGCCGAGACTGATATTCAAGCTGCGCTAAAAGCGGGCATCGTGCATGGCTATGAAGACGGCACATTTAGGCCAAATCAAACCGTGTCACGGGCTGAATTCGTTGTTATGCTGACGAACGCGCTGTACCCGAACGCGGGATCGGTGACATTGCAGGATTACGTGGACACTGACGTCATCGGTGATTGGGCGAAGCAAGCGATTGCACTAGCAACTAAATCGAATTTCGTGCAAGGCTACGAGGACGGCAGCTTCCGTCCAGGCGCTACGTTAACGAGAGCACAGCTCGCTGTTATTCTGGCCAACGCGCTCGGCGCATCCGCCAAAGCTGGCAGCCAAGCTGCCTTTGCTGACAACGCTGATATTGCCGAGTGGGCACTGAACGCGGTGAGTATCGTCCAAGAAGCAGGACTGATGAACGGATACACGGGGAACCGTTTTGGCCCGATGGGTGAGGTTACGCGAGCAGAGGCGATTACGGTGATTATGAGGCTGTGGCAGATGGAGAACAAATATTAACGGGCATTGGAGCTTGTGAGCATGAATCACAGGTTCCAGCCCGTTTTTTTTTACCACATTAGAAAGTATAAGTTTTCGGTTCCCGAAAAATGGCTTGCAAATTGGCGATAAAAACAACCTTTGAAACGCGGTCGCACATCCTCGAAGGACTTCGATAGAAGTTTTTCTCATGAAGCTGCAGATAGTTCAGAAAGTGCACATCTAGGTCGAATATATCCACCATCAAGAGAGAGCAGCTCTTTATACTAAGATCAGATACTTGCTTGTAAAGGAGAGGCTGACATGTCAGGCCACTCAATTTGGATGAAGGAAGCGAAGCACATTGGTGTTATGGTGCATTATTTAAGTAGCAGATTAGAAGGGTGTGTGAAGTAAGATGTTGCATGAAAATATGCTGCCTGCCCCTAGCAATGGCGGCTTTCGTATGGAAGGTTATTGGGTATGGTGCGGTTCGGTTATTAAAGGAGAAGATCATCGGTATCACATGTTTGCATCGCGGTGGTCTAAAGAGCTGCCTATGCACCCGGGCTGGTTAGTAGCTTCTGAGATTGTGCGAGCTGTTTCGGATACACCAGAAGGACCTTATCAGTTTGTTGAAGTTGTTTTGCCTGCTAGAGGAGCTGAATACTGGGATGGAAGAAGCACGCATAATCCACAGATCCTTAAGCATAGGGACACCTACATCTTGTTCTACATGGGTTCCACTCATCCCTTCCAAGACGTATCGTCAGATGAGCAGTTCGACTTAGATGATCCTAGAACAATTGTTGCTCGTTCCAATAAGCGGATCGGTATCGCTACTTCCAAAAGTTTGGAGGGGCCTTGGGAGCGTCGGGATCATCCGATCTTACAGCCGCGTCCAAGCAAGTTTGACAACTTCTTCACATCCAATCCAGCACCATGTATTCATGATGACGGTTCTGTATTGCTTGTATATAAAGCAAGAACGTACAAGCAGCGGCCTTATCCGGCGTTCCTGCACAGTTTTGAAATGTCTTTCGGAGTAGCGCGCGCCGAGCATTACCTGGGGCCATATACGGCGTTGTCCGATGAGTCTATTTTCCCGATCGACACGTTTAACTTGGAAGATCCATTTATATATCAAGTGCCTGGCGGTTATGAAATGATCGCCAAGGATATGACAGGCAACATCTGCGGGGAATACCATGGCGGAATTATTGCGAGATCGAAGGATGGCGTGAAATGGGAAGCTCTACAAGGGCAGAAATCTTATACTCGCATAATTAAATGGGAAGATGGTACGGAACGTAGAATGGGAAGCCTGGAACGGCCATTCATCTTGTTTCATGATCAGAAACCGACACATATGTTCTTTGCGACAGCAGATGGTCCTGGCGAATTTACCAATGCCGTAAACACATGGAACATGGTAATACCGTTAAAATAAGCATCTGCAAGCAGCACGCTCTTGTGAAATGAGTCCCTCGTTGCAGGGGGTTATTATGACTATGATTACATCACATGAAGACAGTACAGGAATCAGAGGTGAGAGGGACGATGGAAAGTATAATCAGTGAAGTAGATGTAAAGAATGTAACGCCAATAAAAAACAAGAGATTGTTCTGGACGAATCGTCGAAGAGAAGCCGCTGTAGGGTTGTTTTTCGTCGCGCCAGAGTTCCTTGGAATACTATTGTTAGGGGTTTTCCCGCTCTTCTTTTCGCTTTATTTGAGCTTTACGGAATGGAACCTGGTAGGCGGGATAAGCGCAATTCATTTTATCGGCTTGGACAACTATAGGGAGTTGTTGCATGACGGCAAATTACTCTTTTCGCTTAAAAACAATGCGATCTATACGCTAGTTACGGTTCCTATTGGAATGGCATTGGGATTTATTCTTGCTGTACTCATTAATTCTGCTGTCTACCTGAAAGAGTACTTTAAAGTTGTGTTCTTCATTCCATATATCGCGACAGGTGTTGCCGTGGCGACCATTTTCACCGCATTGTTTCATCCTTCCAGAGGGCCGGTTAATCATTTTCTGATGCAGATTGGTATTTCGAATCCGCCAAAGTGGCTTGGAAGTACCGACTATGCACTATGGGCAATCATTATCGTGGCAATCTGGATGCAAATTGGTTACAACATTGTCATCTATATGGCTGGATTAACGAATATACCGGAGGATTTATACGAATCAGCACAAATCGACGGAGCTTCGTGGATGCAGCGGTTGGTGAAGATTACACTGCCAATGCTGGGGCCGACAACGTTCTTTTTAAGCATTACCTCGATTGTTGCTTCATTTAAAGTGTTTGATTTGATTGCATTTTTGACGCAAGGTGGGCCTAATAACGCCACGAATGTCCTCGTGTACTATATTTATGAAGAAGGCTTCAAAAATTTCAGAATGGGCTATGCCTCGGCGCTGTCCTGGGTATTGTTTCTCATAATTGCTGTCGTGACGTCCATAACCTGGCGGCTTCAGAAAAAACAATTTTAGAAGGGAGGTTGTGCAGTGAGTACAAAGGTATTATCGAAAAGTATTATTACGGCATGTATGGGGCTCCTGTCACTCTTATTCTTGTCACCTTTAATTTGGATGCTGTCAGCTGCTTCCAAGGTTGAGGTGGATGTCATGGCATATCCGATTCAATGGATACCAAAACATTGGAATTTGATTGCAAATTTTAAAACGGTATGGTTCGGTCATGTTCCCTTTGGCTTGAACTACTTCAACTCGCTGAAGCTTTCACTTATTATGACATTATTTACGCTGCTTTTTGCTTCCATGGCGGGGTTTTCCTTTTCAAAGCTGAATTTTCCTTTTAAGAACCAAATCTTCATTTTGTTACTGTCCTTCTATTTAATTCCATCCGAATCTACGCTCGTACCTCGATTTATTATGATTAGATGGCTGGGACTCTACGATACGCACGCTGCCTTGATTCTAATGGGTTCTTTCACCATTGCATTGACCTTCTTGATGAGACAGTTTATGTTAAGCATTCACCATGAATATCTGGAAGCTGCACAGATTGACGGTGCTGGATATTTGCGTATATATTGGCAGGTCGTTCTACCCATGGCCAAGCCAATTATTGCGACCGTCGGTATTTTAAAATTTTTGTGGACTTGGAATGAATATCAAAATCCGCTAATCTTTCTAATGAATCAAAAATTGTTTACAATCCCGCTTGGGATGGGGGCTTTTAATGACGAATACGCGAGCAGCTACGCAATAACGATGATGGCTTCGGTCTCAGCGATTATTCCATTGGTCATCATTTTTATCGTCTTGCAGAAACAAGTAATTAATGGAATTGCCGGTGGCGGGGTAAAAGGATAGCACGATAAAGTGCACGAGATCATCAAGAAAGTGCACACAATGAAAGAATTAAACCGATTACAATAGCCTTAGCAACATAGTCTAAACTAAGTTAATCATAGGGGGAATAAGCGTGAAAGTAATGAAAATGTTAGTAGTGTCCGGTCTTGCAGTTTCCATGTTGGCTGCATGCGGCAAACAAGAAACATCTCAATCAACGCCGAAAGAAACAAATGCAGCTGCAACGGCAGCATCTGCAGCTTCCAAAGGTCCAGTAACGATCAAGTACTATAACTGGGCGACAGGTCCTTCGATTGATCAAATCAATCAGATTATCACTAACTTTGAGAAGAAAAATCCCAATATTCATGTTGAAAATGTGCAGCTTGTGAACAATGGAAACTCGGTTGAGTTTTACAAGAAACTTGACCTTATGGCGGCTTCCGGCGAGCCAATCGACGTAGCAGATTTCTCCAATGTAGACTTTGTCACTGAAAGGGCTGCTCGTGGCGTACTTGAGCCGCTTGACGAATACTTGAAGAAGGACAACATCAACGTCGACGAAACCTACTATATGACACCGAAACTAGATGCCAAAGTGTACGGACTGGAGAATAGCAGCCAATTGTGGTTGGTCGCGATTAACAAGGATGCACTTGACGCCGCTAAGCTACCGGTTCCAACATGGGGTTGGACATGGGATGATTTCCGAGAGTATGCGAAGAAGATGACCAAAGGTAGCGGAGATTCCAAGCAGTATGGCGCGTTCTTCTTCACTTGGGGTGAGTATGCGAATATGTCAGCGTTTATGGAACTGCCGCATCCTTACTTGAAGAAAGATCAAACGCCTGTTTTCGGCGACGAGTCGTTCAAGAATTTCTTTAATCTTCGTCGTGCTATGGAAAAGGATGATCAATCCGTTAAACTGTACTCAGACGTTATCGGAGGTAAGCTGCGTTATGATTCCGAGTTCCTTAGCGGTAAGGCGGCTATGATTCCAACGGCTAACTTTGTTGTGAACTTGATAAAGGATACGGCTAAATTCCCGCACACCTTCAAAACTGTGTTTGCACCAATGCCAGTCTCTTCGAAAAATGTTGAAGTGGGTACATCCAATCTTGGAGGCAGTTTCGTCAGCGTAGGCAAAAGCTCGAAGTATAAGCAAGAATCCTATGAATTTGTTAAATACATGACACAGCAAATGGATGTTATTCGTGATGTGCCAGGCGTGAAAAATGCTGACAAAGATAAAGTAATTAAAGCGGTTGTTGGTGACAAAACGGATTTGATCGATGTTGATTCCTTTTCTGCAACGCTGTTTGACAAGCGCATCAAGACTGTTTATGACCCGTCTTTCTCAACAGCGTATTCCAGCCAATTGAAGCCGGTATTAGAAAGCGGACTGAGCAAGTTCTTGCTTGACAATCTGACGCCAGAGGATGCGCAAAAGCAAATGATCGAAGAAGCAAACAAAATTATTCAACAAAATAAGAAATAAGGATAAGGGCGGCCTGCAGGCTGCCTTTCTCTGTTCTCAAAAATATCGAAAAGGTATGCTATATTTGATCTATTGAAACGTTTGAGACAGGAGTTAACGTGTGTATGAACTGGCTAATGAGATTCTCATTTCACAGGAAAACCCAAATATCATTTGCAATTTTCATTTTGGTTCCGCTTACGTTGGTGACGATCTTCTCGTACTCCTTGATTAAAGGCGTTGTGATCGACAAAGTTCGTACCTCCAATCAGAGTGTTGTTAACGTTATATCATCAGATTTATCAAAAAATATAGAAGATATTATTTACGCTTCGTATTTGTTTAGCAACAAGGAAAGCAGCTTCTATAACGAGTTATTTGATTTTAAGGACGTCCAGAGACTAAACTCTTCAAGCGAGCTTTTTGCACAAAAGCGCATATCGGAATATTTGGATATGGCGTTTTCGAAAACATCAGGGCTCAGCACGCAAGTGTTCTTTGTGAACAAAGGCAATTTCGTTACGTACGCTGGGAATAATTCCTTGGACTACGAATATTTAAGACGATGGCTATCCCAAAATAAAATGAAGGTATTAGACAATTCGAGTTCCAGTCCTCTCATTTGGCTGAAAGGGGAAGGTCTGAAGCAGATTTATGCGAAGTCGATGGAATCGTTTTATTTTGCTGTGAAGGTTATTCGCGATCCAGATAACGGAGAATTGATCGGAACGTTGTTCGTAGGCATTCCAATGGATTATTTCGAACGGATGTTTGCAAGAAGTGGTACAGGCCAATTTCAATTGTTTACCTCTGAGGGAGAGTTGATTGAAAAGTATCCTAAAGAGCAGGTGCAGATGGACAGTCGGCACGAATTGGAGGTACAAACGATAATACAGCGGGCTGACTGGAAACTGGTATACCAGATTTCCTCAGAAAAAATTACTGCGGAGATTTCTAAAGTGTTCGGTATTTATACTTTGATTTTATCTCTGTGTATACTCGCTTTTTTAATTATTTCAATATTTATCGCCAGAACGCTTCATACACCGCTGAACAAGCTTCGCAAAACAGCTGAACGATTCGGCAACGGCAATAGGCAAATACGGTTTCAAGTGAGCGGCAAAGATGAAGTAGCTGTGCTAGGGAATGCCTTTAATCATATGCTTGATCAAATCAATCTGCTTATCGAGGAAGTGGAGCAGGAGCAAGAAGAGAAGCGAATGATTGAGTTAGACGCGCTATTTTCGCAAATTCGACCTCATTTTTTACTCAATACGCTGAATTCAATCAAGTGTAACTTAGTGACAGAAGGCGACTCTGTCAATAGCAGGCAAATTGACGCATTAATGAGCCTGCTGCGAGCTTACATGATCGTCAATGAAAAATGTACATTGAAGCAGGAATGCAAGCTGCTGGGTGACTATGTCGAAATCATGCAAATGCGTAGCGAGATCCAAGTTGATCTTCACATTCAGCTCGACGAAGCACTGGAGTTTATGGAGGTTCCGCGCTTATGTCTGCAGCCGTTGGTGGAAAATGCCATCGTACACGGATTTGCAAATGAATCCGAGCAAGCTTGCATCTGGATTCGTGCACAGATCGATGGAAGTCGGTGCCTCATCGAAGTGAAAGACAATGGTGAAGGCATGAAGGAAACAGAAATGAAAGAACTGTTAGAAAGAGTGCTATTTTCCACTGTAGAGCCTCAAGATCCCAATCAACGGATTGGCTTGGCTAATGTATATAAGAGGTTAAGGTTAACTTTTGGCTATGATCTTAGCATGGACATCCGGTCTAATGAATATGGCGGTACGTCGGTGATTTTCGGTTTTAACACACTAGGTACGCCGGAGAGGTGAGTCAGTCATGATAAAAGTGATGCTAGTTGATGATGATGCTCCGATGTTCAGGTTTTTGCGATCACTGATCCCATGGGAAGAAATGGGGTTGCAAATCATCGCAACGGCCCAATCAGGAGTTAAGGCGATGCAATTTTTTCAAGAATCAATGCCTCATTTGGTAATTACTGATATTGGAATGCCCAAAATGAATGGCATCGAGCTTGCAAACCAGCTAAAGCAGATTAAGCCTGATGTGAGAATTATCTTTCTTACCTGTCATGCAGACTTTCATTATGCCAAAAAAGCGGTCCAAGTGAACGCAGACGATTACTTAATCAAAGATGAACTAACGTCGGACATGCTTAAGCAAAGTATTGAGAAAACAGTCAAACTGATGGGGTTCATGCAGAATAGAACCGAGAACTTATTATACCGGGAAGAGGTTGACAGAAACAGTGATCTTTTAATGAGATCGTTTTGGAAGCAAATCCTAACCGGGGATCATTCCGACACTGTTTTGAACTCGGGTAGAAGACTTGGCATCGACTGGAAGGCTCCCTATTTTTTACTGGGCATGTTTCATATTGATTTTGCTTCACTCACTCGTTGTTACGGCTTGCAGGATAAACAGCTTATTTATTATGCGGTATACAATATTGCCAGAGAGCTAGCCTCTGCTGTCAGCGGTTTATCAGTTTTTGCAAGCGAGGAGTTAGAGTTATATATGGTCATGAACTATCAGCGAAATTTGGCGGTCAACGTCCCAGAGGACTTTCGCCGATTTGCTGGTGATTTAAGTGACAAGGTGGAACATTACTTGAAGCTTGCCAGTTATTTTGTAATGAGTTATGAGTTTAGTGGCGTATCTGGGATAGCCAAGACGTATGAAGATTTGAAAGCGTATGATAGAGGGTTATTTTATGATACAGCTTCGATTCAGATGATGTCATCCAGAGAACCAGAAGCATTCATGAATACCTTTAATCCTCAAGGGGAAATCCTCAAGGAAACGTTGCTTCAGAAGTTTCGCGACCATGACTTTGAAGGCTTTGCCCAAGAAATGAATCATCTTGAGAAAAGGCTGTCAGTCGATAAGCCAACGCCTTCATCGATTAGGGTCCATCTCTCCCAGTGGGTAAGGCTGATTGAATATGAAGCAGGGTACGAAGTCGAACGTACTTTGTTCTATCAGGGCTTGGACGGTACGGTGCGGCTGCAAGAGTTGATTCAGAGCATTAATGGGCGTATTCAAAGAATGATGTCAGATAGCGGTGAGGGAGAAACAGCCGGAATTGATAAACAAAAGCTGCAATTGATTGACCGTTACATCATGGAGCATTTATCAGAAACGATCTCCTTAGTGTCGATTGCCAATCATTTGTACCTGAATCCTAGTTATTTTTCTAGGTACTTTAAGAAAATGACCGGAGTCAATTTCACGGATTACGTAAATCAATATAAGATGAATTTGGCTCTGCAGATGTTAAAAAACAAAGAGATATCTGTCGAAATAATCGCAGCCAAGTTGGGTTATTCCGATCGTACATACTTTTCTAAAGTCTTTAAGAAATACAATGGCCTAAGCCCAGTTGATTTTAAAAATAAGGGCAGGAATTATCAGAAGTTATAATGTCGTGAAATGCACAACCCGATGTCGTTAAAACGGTAGAGTAGCATCGCGAATTTTGTTATGATTCAAGAATCGCAAAAAAACCGACAATAGGAAGATGAACAGGACTGTCGAGCCCGTCTCGACAGTCTTTTAATTAACCATACGGGGGAGCAGAAATGAAAATTCTTCATATTTCATGGAATTCGATACGTTTCAAGCTGGTGGTGGGACTGCTGCTTGTGACGGTCCCACTCATCACATTACTCCTTTACAATAATTTTTATAGTATTCGAGTCGTTCATAATCAAGTTGCACTATCTAATAAAAATTTGATCTCGTTGTATATGGGACAGATCGACACGCAATTAAGAGATGCAGAGCGGAATCTGATCGGGTTAGTGACTTCCGATTATGATATTCAGTCCATGAACATCCCTAATTCAGAAGACGAATACCAACTGGCGAAGCACAGTGTTTCGAATAAATTATCAAGCGATATTCTTCTTTATAAATCCATTGACGCTTTCTTTGTGTATTCTGACACACGCAACGATCTACTGGATGTATTTAAATTGAACATTGAGTTTGCCGAACGGGATCGGGTTGAACAGGAGTTACATGGGATTTTAGGCAGCCATCCGGACTTTGCGGAGACGGAAAGCCGATGGTTTGTGAGAAAAATCGGACAAGACTTCTATGCACTGCGTATTCTTCGGTCGGGTGATCTCTACATCGGAGCTTGGGTAAATGCGAAGACACTGCTGATCCCGCTGAATCTGATCGATTTGGGAAAAGAGGGGAGCACTCTTCTCGTAAGTAAAGCGGGAGAGCTCATGATAAGTACGAAATCGCTGCCAGATGAGCAGATCGATTTTACAAAAGGTTTTGACCAGTATTATATGTCTGGCGAGAAGAATAGTTTGCTGGTCGTCGGGGAACCTTCACAGGAAGGTAATTTTAGCCTAGTAGCAGTTATTGAGGACAAGCAAATCCTGCAAAACCTACCGAATTTATCTCACCTGACGTTGTTTATTTCGGTGATTTCCATTGCGTTATTACCTTTGAGTCTCTTTTTTCTTCGTCATATTCTGTTGGTTCCTTTAAAACGATTGATTATGGTTATGAAAAGGATTAATGACGGGAATGTCAATGTTCGGATTGAATCTCATAAAGCTTCTGATGAAATTCTACTGGTGAATCAAACATTCAATCATATGATGGCGCAGATCGAGGAACTCAAGATTCATGTGTACGAGGAGCAACTCAGCAAACAGAAGGCGGAGCTTCAACACTTGCAGCTTCAAATTAATCCGCACTTTTTTATGAATTCGTTAAACATCTTGTTTAACCTGGCTCAAGTGAAAAACTACGAGTTGATTCAGGAGATGACCCTATGCTTGGTCCGTTACTTCCGGTTTATGTTTCAAAGCAATCTAACGTTTGTTTCTCTTCGTGAAGAGCTTCAGCATGTCCGTAATTACGTTCGCATTCAAGAGCTGAGATTCCCCGCAAGCCTCACGTGTTCGATCGATGTACCAGATTTCTTGGAGAACATCCCGATTCCTCCTCTCGTGATACAGTCATTCTTGGAGAATTCGATTAAGTATAGTGTGACGCTGGAAGAACCAGTTTACATCTCCGTTTCAATTGATTTAAAAGAAAATGGTCTGAATCCGTACATTGAGATTGTTATTGGGGATACGGGAAAAGGATTTTCAGAGCACGTTCTATCGATGATTCGTTCGGGGAATACAGTTCACGACGAACAAGGAGAGCATATCGGGATTTGGAATGTTCAGAAGAGATTGCAGCTTCTGTACGGAGGGAAAGCATCTATTTCCTGTTACAATGGATATCCTCAAGGCGCAGTTGTCGAAATCAAGCTGCCTTATGAAACGGTGTTATAAGATAAGGGGGAAACATCATGCTTCATCTCCTCATTGTGGACGATGAGATTCACGCTGTTGAAGGAATCCGTTCCGGCGTCAATTGGGAAAGACTTGGGATTTCGTCCGTATTTTCCGCTTTTACGGTGAAACAAGCTAAAGAAGTATTCGATAGCGAGCGGATCGATATTATGCTTTGCGATATTGAGATGCCACAAGCGAATGGGCTCGAGTTAACAGAGTGGGTTAACGAAAAGCACCCTCAGACATTGACTATTTTCCTTACCTGTCATGCGGATTTCAAATATGCGAAGCAAGCGCTCCAACTTGGAAGCATCGATTATATTCTTAAACCGATTCCGTTTACTGAACTAGAGAAAACAATCCAAAAAGCGATAGATAAAATTCAAAAGGATTCGGAGCAAGCTCAGTTCAGTCAATACGGTCAATTCTGGTTCCAGCACCAGCCCATGCTGATCGAGCGCTTCTGGATCGATCTGATCCATCAAGCAATTCCCCCTGCAGCGGAAGCGGTTCGCAATGCTGCCGCGGAGCGGAACATTCCTTATGATGAAGCGATGACGGTTGTCCCTGTACTTCTCAGTGTGCAACGGTGGCATAAGAAGTTAACTTTGCGCGAAGAGAAAATTATGGAATATGCGCTTAAGAATGCCGCAGAAGAATTGATAGTCGGCAATAAACAGAACGGTCAAGTCATTGCGCTCGACAGCGGAAGACTGCTTGCCATATTACCAGCAGACAACCATGCGGAGTTCGAAATACTCTTAAAAAATAAGTGCGAAAGCTATATCGAAGCTTGCGGTCAGTATTTTTATTGTGATCTTTCTTGTTATATCGGGTCACCTATACACGGTCAAGACATGTATGCGATGGTTAATCAGCTGCGTGATGTTGAGAAAAGTAATGTCGCCTACAACAACAAAGTGTTTCATATTTCCAACTTCCAAGTCCAATTCACTCATCACGAACTTCCAAATATGGGGTTATGGGCGGTTATGCTGAAGGAAGGGGAGTTTTCCAAAGTACTGCAAGAAGCAATCACGTATTTGGAGCAAAAAGTGCAGCAAGATCGGTTGGATGCGAACCTGCTCCAACTTTTTTATCAAGATTTTCAGCAGATGATGTATGTAGCCCTTCAAAATAAAGGCATTCAAGCACATCAATTGTTTAGCGATCCTATTTCATTGAACTTTACTGAAACAGCGACCCGTTCGGTGACGAACTTACTTTCGTGGATGAACCATACGATGAGCAGAGCGGTGGAATTCCTAGGCTCCATTGAGCAATCGGAGAGTGTGGTTAATCGCGTCATCTCCTACATTAAACTTCACATCGCCGAGGATTTGTCACGTGAAGATATTGCTAATCATGTATTTCTCAATCCCGATTATTTGACCCGCATCTTTAAGAAAGAGACTGGGCTTGCTATCTCTGACTATCTCTTTCAAGAGAGACTTAAGCTTGCGCAAGAGCTGCTCGTCAAGACTGATATGCCGATTAGTGCCGTTGCATCACATATTGGATATGCGAATTTTTCGCATTTCTCCCGCATGTTTAAGAAGCATACCGATATGAATCCCAACGAATATCGTCAACTGCACCAGCAACGGGAGCTGTGACTATAGTCGGCAAATGCATAATGAAAAGTCGTGAACGGGGCAGAGGATAAGGAAGGGTGAAGGTAAAATAAACTTATCGCCGATGAATCCTAAGCGCCATTTCTGAAAGCGAGCAACACTATGTAAATGGGGGAAAACCATGAGAAAAAGCATAAAGTCGGCAAGTGCACTCATTCTTGGATCGATGATCGTATTAACTGCATGTGGAGGTAATGACGCTAGCAGCACGCCTTCCGCAGGAGAGGCATCCTCGATGCCTACAGAGAAAACTGCGGAGTTGAACGTAGCTTTCCCTGTGATCGGAACGATCCCTAAAGACATGTCACTTGTTCAGGGTGCGATTAACAAAATCACGCAGCAGAAAATCAATGCGACAGTGAAACTAACCCCAATTAGTTATGGAAACTGGGATCAACAATTGAACCTGATGCTGAGCAGTAATGAGAAGCTAGATCTCATGATTGTCGGGAACAATAATTACAGCAGTTTGGTTGTGAAAGGGCAAATTATTGCGCTTGATAAGCTTCTTGGGCAGCATGGCCAAGGAATCACGAAAACGATGGATCCTGCCTACTTAAATGCGACTAAAATTAACGGATCTATCTACGCGATTCCAACGATTCGCGACTTTGCTTCTAGTCAAGGGATAACCATGCGTAAGGATCTCGTCGACAAGTATCATATTGATGTCAATAGCATACGTACGCTCGACGATGTTGAAGCAACATTGAAGACGATTAAAGCAAATGAACCGAATATGACGCCGCTGATTCCAGGTAACATTGGGGTCTCCATTCTCGACAGGTACCGCACGTATGATGATCTTGGTGATTCTATGGGTGTTCTGCCGAATTACGATAATAACTTGAAAGTCGTCAATTTATATGAGACTGAGGAATATGCGCAGCTTCTCAAAAAGATTAGAGGCTGGTACAGTTCGGGACTGATTTTGAAAGATGCAGCAACAAACAAAACTTCACAGTATGATTTCATCAAGTCGAATCGGGCATTCGCCTATCTGGCTAATATGAAATTAGGCTTCGAGCAATCGGAATCAACTGCTGCGGGTACTCCTTTGGTTACATCAACCTTGGTACAACCTGTATCGAGAACAGCGAGCGTTATCAATGTGATGTGGGGAATTCCGATTAATTCCAAAGCGCAAGAAAAAGCGATGGATTTCATGAACCTGATGTATACGGATAAAGACATCGTGAACTTGTTCAACTGGGGCATTGAAGGACAGCATTACGTTGTGAAATCAGATAACGTGATCGACTTCCCTCAAGGCATAGATGCGAAAACCTCAGGTTACAACTTGAATATGGGTTATTTATTCGGTAATCAATTCTTGTCTTATGTATTTAACGGGAATGATCCAAAGATTTGGTCAAATATGGATCAATTCAATAAATCAGCGTTAAAATCCAAGGCGCTGGGCTTCACGTTTGATGCAAGTGCGGTCAAGACGGAATATGCCGCGGTGGCGAGTGTTGTTACGCAATATAAACTTCCGCTTGAAACAGGCAGCGTTGATCCGGAGAAGACCTTACCAGAATTCATCGCTAAGCTGAAATCCGCTGGAATTGATAAAATTATTGCGGAGAAGCAAAAACAGCTGGATGCATGGGCGAAAAGCAGCAAATAAGCCACCGGTTCCCCAATGCCCATCAACTTGCAGGTTGATCGGGCATTTTTTTTACGCCATTTTCACACGCAAATCTATTTTTAAGAAAAGAGGATACCGATATGTATAAATCGAGTCAACTAAATGATTGCTGGATGTTCACCAAAGAAAATGATCCTGCTTATGCTAGTGAAAAATTAAAAGAATGGCAAATGGTTACGCTGCCGCATACATGGAATGATAAGGATGGTCAAGGCGGAGAAGAGCCGTATCACCGCGGCGCGTGTTGGTATCAGAGAGAGCTGGAGATTGACGAGGCAGCGCTAGGCAAACGCTATTACCTAGAGATCGGAGCAGCCGGTAATATTGGTCATGTGTATATTAATGGCCAGCTTGCAGGGGAGAGCCGCTGTGGATACGCGATGTTCCGTGTATCTTTAAATCCGTATTTAAAAGCCGGGGGCAATCGGATCTCGATTCAGGTTGATAATAGCTATGATAACGAAGTTTATCCGCTGCTCGCCGATTTTACATTCTTCGGAGGGCTCTACCGCGAGGTGAAGCTTTTAGTTATGGACGACATCCACTTTGATGTGATGGACAACGGACGCGACGGTGTCTATCTTACTCAGACTTCTCTTGGTGAAGAGAGGTTTCAACTCGATGTTCATGGGCGGATCGTGAATGAATTTTCAAGATCAGTACAGGCATCTGTAGAGGCCGAACTCAGGGATCATCTGGGAAATACCGTTTGGCAGGACAACTCGATACTTGCCCTAATGGCGAATAGCGAGTTTGCTTTTAAAGGGGAGATAAGTAGTCCTGTTCTATGGAACGGCATAGAACAGCCTTACTTATATACGGCATTCATTTCAGTTAAAGTGCAAGGACAAGTCATCGATTCGCGTCAAATCGAAATTGGATTTCGAACAGTTGAGTTGTCTTCCGAACGTGGGGTCATTTTGAACGGTAAGCCAATCAAAATCAATGGGGTGTGCCGACATCAGGACTTCGGCGGCGTAGGCAATGCGATCACCAAAGAGCATATGGATCTCGATATGGATATCATCCGGGAGGTAGGCGTCAATAGCATTCGGCTCGCGCACTATCAGCATGATGACTACTTCTACAGCCTTTGTGACCGATACGGGCTCCTGGTATGGGCTGAAATTCCGTACATTAGCATTCCGTCCACGAAAGATCTGGAAAGCCGCAACGCCGTCGAACAATTGGAGCGCCTGATCAAGCAAGCGTATAATCACAGCTCTATCTACTGCTGGGGTGTTCAGAACGAAATTACAATCGCTGTGGAAACAGAAAATACGTATCGAACGATCCAGAAGCTGGTCGACATGACTAGGCAATTGGACCGCAGCCGTTTCGTCGTTCAGGCGAATATTAACGGGGTGGCGGATGACAGCATCATCAATAGTTTTACGGATCTTGTCGGCTATAATCTCTATTACGGCTGGTATTATGGGGAGATTGATGATCTTGGCACGAGACTGGATGAATTCCATCGGACAAGTCCGAACGTTCCCGTGCTAGTTTCCGAATACGGCGTGGACACCAACCCGAACTATCACTCCTACAAACCGAAAGTTCAGGATTACACAGAAGAGTATCAGCTTAAGTTTCATCATAATGCGCTGCAAACGTTCCAGGAGAGGCCTTATGTGCTTGGCGGGTACGTGTGGAACATGTTTGATTTCGGAAGTGCGAACCGGAATGAAGGCGGGGAGAAGGGTAAAAATTTGAAAGGGCTCGTGACCATCGATCGAACCTTGAAAAAGGATTCCTTCTATTTGTGCAAGGCTTATTGGTCCCAAGATCCATTTGTGTACCTCGCCGGGCGCCGATTCATTCATCGACATCAGGAACGAAATGACATCAAGGTTTTAACGAATATGAACCATATCCGTGTATATCACAATGATGAGCTGCTCGCAGAGATGAGAGGCAGTGAGCGTGTATTTGAAGTGAAAGATGTTACGTTAGTTCAAGGAGAAAACCGCATTCGCGTAGAGGGTATTCAAGCAGACGTGGTTCATGTCGATGAAATGGTCTTGATCCCTGTCATGGAAGCGAATCAGAGTTACATTCATGTGAAAGAAGAGAAAACCAAGCATGTGGTCAATTGGTTTGAGAACTTCGACCTGTCCGGAGATGGCCAGATTGAACTTAAAGATGGCTGCTTCTCCATCTATGATACCATTGAAGACCTCTACACCCATGTTGATGCGAAAGCGGTATTTCTCAAATATTTTGGGCATACGACAAATAACCCGTTCTTCGAGGTGACCAAAGGAGTCATGTCAATTGAGAAGATGTCACAGCTTGCATTTTACGAAATTCCATTAGAATTGCTGTCGGTTATTCAAAAGGAATTAAACATCATCCCGAAATAATCATTTATTGCCTCGCTCGGTCCATGCCGCCAGTGAGGCTTTTTTATTCGAAATAATCCAATGGTCGGCAAAGTGCAATTCGGAAGTCGTAGGAACGGTAGTGAGTAGAACAGGCAATCGATTACTATGAGAATATGTAAAGAGACCTAACATCTTGCCGAAACTGAAAGGGGAAACAAGAATGAAAATGCATACGCAGAGCTTGGCGGCGAAGAGAATATGGAAGTATAGTCCGCTCTATCTTATGATGCTGCCCGGGCTTGCCTATTTGTTAATCAACAACTATTTGCCAATGTTCGGACTTGTCATTGCTTTCAAAGACATTAATTTCGCGAAGGGTATTTGGGGGAGTGACTGGGTTGGATTTCAGAATTTTAAATTCCTTTTCCAAACGTCAGACGCCTATATCATTACGCGGAATACGCTTCTATACAATGCGGCATTTATCGTCATTGGGCTTGTCGTTGCTGTTGCTTTCGCTATTTTACTTAATGAGATCAAAAGTAAATTTGCTTCCCGACTCTATCAAAGTCTAATTATTTTACCATTCTTGATCTCCATGGTTTTGGTTAGTTATTTAGTATTTTCCATGCTTAGTATGGAGAATGGTTTTATGAATAAGACGGTATTGCCGCTGCTCGGCATTGATCCAATCGCATGGTACAACGAGCCGAAATATTGGCCTGTCATACTAACCTTAGTCCATACCTGGAAAGGGGCCGGTTATGCTTGTATTATTTACCTCGCCGCCATTATCGGCATTGACACAGAGTATTACGAAGCCGCGACCCTAGACGGTGCATCCAAATGGCATCAAATTCGTTTAATTACCATTCCGTTGATTACCCCCGTCATCATCATGCTGACACTTCTGCAGATCGGTCGCATTTTCTACTCGGATTTCGGCTTGTTCTATCAAGTACCTATGAATGCTGGTGCCTTATTCGATACGACGAACGTGATCGATACGTACGTATTCCGCGGACTTCTGCAACTCGGCAATATCGGAATGTCATCAGCAGCGGGCTTCTATCAGTCTCTGGTTGGATTCGTGCTGGTTATTGTTTCGAATTATGTTGTACGAAAAATAAATAAAGAAAATGCTTTGTTCTAAGGGGGATCATCATGCATAAAGAAAATCAAGGTTGGCAATGGGCAGCTCATACGGTGATGATCTTATTTTCGCTAACGTGCTTGCTTCCGTTCGCACTGCTCGTCATGTCCTCGATCACCGACGAGACTACCATTTTGCAAAACGGTTATTCTTTTTTTCCTAAACAGTTCAGTTTAACTGCCTATCAGTATTTATGGGAGCAATCATCGCTTATTTTTAACGCCTATGGGATTACCATTCTCATCACGATTGTTGGAACCGTGGCAAGCCTAGCTATTACGTCAATGCTTGCCTATCCGTTATCACGACGGGATTTACCGGGTGGAACGTTCTTCGCTTTCGTCTTGTTCTTCACGTTGTTGTTTAACGGAGGACTTGTTCCGACCTACTTGATCTACACGCAGCTACTGGATATGAAGAATACGCTTTGGGCGCTAATTATCCCAGGTTTGCTGATGAATGGCTTTAATGTACTCCTCATGCGGACGTTCTTCATGACAACGATTCCTGTGCCGGTGCTTGAGTCGGCTAGTATCGACGGTGCAACGGAATTTAAGATGTATTATAAAATCGTACTGCCTTTATCGCTGCCGATTCTGGCCACGGTCGGTTTATTCCAGGGACTGGCGTACTGGAACGATTGGAACAATGGTTTGATTTATGTGACAAATCCTAAATTGTTCAGCCTGCAAAATGTGCTCAATCGCATTATGAGCGACATTCAGTTCCTTGCTAGCAATGGCGAATTAAGTGCAAGTGCAGGGGCTAAGGTCGCCCAGCTGCCTAGCGAAACGTTCCGTATGGCCATCGCGGTTATTGCAGTTATCCCGATCCTCATTGCGTATCCGTTTTTCCAAAAGTATTTCGTGAAGGGTATGACCATTGGGGCTGTGAAAGGTTAATACGAAGTTAGGATCATAAATGAAAGGGGTAAAATACCGATGAAACGAGATTTAAAAGGCATCATAGCTGAAATGACCCTAGAAGAAAAGGCCGGGCTTTGTTCTGGTCTTGATTTCTGGAACACCAAAGGAATTGAGAGGCTGGGGATTCCCTCGATCATGATGACGGATGGGCCACACGGTCTTCGAAAACAGCGTGCTTCGGCAGATCATCTAGGGCTCTTCGACAGTGTGCCAGCCACATGCTTCCCATCCGCAGCAGGGCTAGCGACTTCTTGGGACAGAGATCTACTTCGCAAGGTAGGCGTTGCGCTCGGAGAGGAGTGCCAGGCAGAGGAAGTTGGGGTTCTACTTGGCCCTGGCGCCAATATCAAAAGATCACCGCTATGCGGGCGGAACTTTGAATATTTTTCGGAAGATCCGTATCTATCCTCTCAGATGGCAGCGGAACATATTCAAGGCGTTCAAAGCCAAGGCGTGGGGACATCCTTAAAGCATTTTGCTGCTAATAACCAGGAGCACCGCCGAATGTCTACGAACGCGGTTGTCGATGAACGCACACTGCGCGAGATCTATTTGGCAAGCTTCGAGGGAGCCGTTAAACAAGGTCAGCCGTGGACCGTGATGTGCGCTTATAACAAGCTTAATGGAGAGTTTTGCGCGGAGAACGAACGACTGTTGACCGATATTTTGAAGGAGGAATGGGGCCACGAGGGCTTTGTTGTTTCCGACTGGGGCGCAGTGAATGAGAGAGCTGATGGGTTGAAGGCAGGACTTGAACTGGAGATGCCTTCCTCCGCAGGAACGGGAGACCAGAAGATTATAGACGCGGTCAGAAGTGGGCGGCTCTCCGAAGAGAATCTTAATGTAGCTGTAGAACGACTATTACGTGTAATCTTTAAGGCAGTTGATTATAAGAAGCTGGACGCAACTTATGATGTAGAAGAACACCACCGCTTGGCTAGAGAAGTTGCTAGGGAAAGCATGGTTTTGCTAAAGAACGAGAACAACATTCTCCCATTAGCTAAAGAAGGACGCATTGCTGTCGTGGGGGCATTAGCCAAACAGCCTCGTTACCAAGGTGGTGGCAGTTCACACATCAAGCCGACGAAGTTGGACGACATCATTGAGGAGTTAACAAAGTCAGCAGGGAGCCAGGCAACGATAACTTATGCAAAAGGGTATGACCTGGACAGTGATGCTTCGGATTCAGCACAAATCGAAGAGGCTGCCCGGATTGCTGGAGGATCTGATGTTGTTGTTATTTTCGCTGGATTGCCTGAGCGTTATGAGTCGGAAGGTTTTGACCGCACACATTTGCGTATTCCAGACAACCAAATAAAGGTGATTGAAGCAGTCGGTGCGGTACAGAGTCGCGTAGTGGTCGTTCTCAGTAATGGTGCTCCGATTGAGATGTCTTGGCTCAGCAGCGTTAACGGTGTCTTGGAGGCCTATTTAGGTGGGCAGGCTATGGGCGGCGCAATTGCAGATCTCTTGTTTGGCGATGCAAATCCATGCGGTAAGCTAGCGGAGACATTTCCAGTGCAACTTAGTGACAATCCGTCTTATCTCTTTTTCCCAGGTGACGGAGATACGGTTACGTACAATGAAGGCATTTATGTCGGATATCGCTATTATGATACAAAGAAGCTGCGACCTCTTTTTCCATTTGGACATGGCTTAAGCTATACGAGTTTTGAATATTCCGATTTGACTGTTAATCAAACACATATTAAAGACAGCGACGAAATAATCGTTTCTGTTAAGGTGAAGAATTGTGGCACACTCGCGGGGAAAGAAATCGTTCAATTGTATGTTCGTGATGTTGCAAGTCGTGTATCCAGGCCGGATAAAGAACTAAAAGGCTTTGGGAAGGTCAGCCTCGAGCCGGGCGAAGAGAAGCAAGTGACGTTTACCTTAGATAAAAGAACCTTTGCCTATTACCACGTTGGACTCCAGGATTGGGTTGTCGAAACAGGTGACTTTGAGGTGCTCGTTGGTAAGTCATCTGCGGACATCGTTTTAAAGGAAACCGTTCATGTGATATCCTCCTTGGTCATACAGCCAACATTTACACGAAATTCAACGGTTGGTGATGTGTTGGAGCATCCCCAATTAGTGCCTGTTATTATGGAACTTGTGAAGCATTCTCCGTTTAGTTCCCCAGCAGACGTAGAAGGGGATGGTTTGAGCTCTGAGATGATGGCAGCCTTTCTTAAGTATTTACCGATTCGAGGGCTGGCTGCATTTAGCGGAGGTGCACTGACAGAAGACATGTTAGATAAGGTTATTCTTAATCTTAATAAGAAATCGCTTGTTTGATATACCTTGTTTCGTGTTCAAATTCAAGCGCCGCAACTATTGCGGCGCTTGAATTTTTTTAATAAAGAGAAGTCGTTAACGCGAAGTCATCGGCAACCACCCAGTTATCTATTTGGTGGTACTAGATGGATAAATAACCATAAATTGATATAATCCAAATACACCAGTAATCGTATATATCCCGTACTCTCCAACGGGTGATGAAATGACAAATTCGGAACACATCACCGTGATGTATGTGAACGAGCACTCCCAACTCGAGGCAATACCAAAATGGCTGCGTTCACTTCAATGGGTGAACGCAGCCATTTTATTTTAGGTGGAATGAATGATGAGTATCACAACAAGTATTGCAGGAGTGTGACATTTTTCACTTACAACCAATGTTATTTTGTCTAAAGTGGAACTATACATTAATTTTGAGAGGAGAAATGATGGATATGCTTTCAGGAGTTATTTTGGCCGGTGGAGCAAACCGTCGAATGAACGGAGAACTGAAGGCATTGCTTCCGTTTGGGGGAAAGCCTCTTATTGTTAGACAACTAGATTGTATGCGGGAAATATGCGATGAGTTGATTGTTGTAACCAATGATCCCAAACCCTATTTAAATAAAGTCGATCGTTCCGTTCGTATTATTACGGATTATTTCACGGACCATGGGCCTCTTGGCGGTATGCATGCGGCATTATCTCTTGCTAAACATGATTCTGTATGGGTCGTCGGGTGTGATATGCCTTTTATTTCCATTAGAGCTGCTCAATTGTTGTTGCAAAGAAAGCTGGATGGCTTCGAATCCGTTATTCCAGTGGTGGCTGGCGAGCTTTATCCATTGCACGGGATTTATGATCGAGCCTGCGCGTCGCATATCGTGCCTCTATTACATAGAGGGGAAACCAGAATTTCAGCGTTGCTAAACCATGTTTTTATGGGCGGACTAGGTGATCGATTCTTACTTGAGAACGGCGTAGATTTGAATTTTGTTTCCAATATCAAGACGGTTGAGGACTACGAAGCTATTGCTCACAAGAAAGGAGTACGATAATGAAAAACCGTATGGCGATACATTCCACAGGCTATACCTTGGGGATTGCTTCTTCAAACCCAGAGATGCTTGCTTTTGCTACGGATCGTTTAAGGGAAGAGCATGAAGAATTGAGGGAAAAGCTAAGGATGCTCGAAACGAGTGCCAAGGAACTGATTCTTTTGGATGATTCGGTGAAGGGCATACAGCTTGTCCAAGAGCTCAGCAAACAGACCGATCAATTTGTGGATGAGCTGGAACAACATTTGAAATGGGAGGAGCAGGAATTGTTTCCGTTCCTGTTAACATATTTTCATCGTCAATCGGTACCCTCTATTATGCCTTCTTTCTGGGTATTGGAAAAAGACCATGAACTTGGCATGTCATTTATCCAATCCTTTCAAGAAGCTGTAATTGTGGTAACACCTCTTATGGTGAAGAAGCGATTAGCGGAGGCGGCAGCGCAACTCTTACAAGCATGTTTGATATTAAATGACCACCTTACCCTGGAAGAACAACTTATTTTTCCATTAATGGAAAAAGTGTTGACAGATTTGGAATCCTTTTTCTCATAGAATCAATTGGTTATCGCCGAAATGCCGGCTCTATGGACATATTACAACTGCTTGATGTTACAGTGATTTTTCTCACAGTGCTGTACGAGCGGATCATGGTTTAATACAACTATAAGATCACAAGTGAAGGGGAAATGATCAATCATGGATCGAGCATTCGCATCAAAATTCGCCAAATGTGTCTTTCTAGTTGTTTGCGGATTAATTATTCTCATGGGAGTCGGTTCGAGATTTTTTACACATATTGACTTAGCTTTATATGGATATATGGTCGGTACGGTGGTTTTCATTTGCGGTTTCTTTTATCGTTTTATTGCTTGGGGTGAACGGCCGCCAACAAAAATTATTTTGAAAAAGGGCATCAAGCTATTATTTAGAAAAAGTACGCCTCAGACAACAACCGAACATTTACTAACGTATCGCTTTATCTGGAATCGCGGGTGGTACCGTTGGACGCAGCACGTTCTACTTGGTTGGGGATGCATCTTGTCAGCTTTTGTTACGTTCCCACTCGTATTCGGCTGGATGTACTTTACGATGGCTGAGAACGGAACATACACGGTTGTTGGCTTCGGGTTCGACCTGATGAAGATTAAAGCGGATGGCGTTCTCGGATTTCTGTTTTACAATGCGTTGAATATTACAGCTTTCATGGTCATCGGTGGTGTTTGCATGGCCTTATATCGCAGGATCAAGAACATGCAAGCCCGTGCGGAACAGACATTTGTCTACGATTTCCTCCCTTTATATATGCTGTTATTCGTAAGCTTAACAGGACTGCTGCTTACCTTCTGTAATATCGTCCTTCACGGCTATGGACATCCGGTCGTTACTTTAGTCCACCAATGGTCCGTTATCGTGACGCTGATTTATATCCCTTTCGGTAAGCTTGCACACATCCCATTCCGTCCTATGAGCGTGTTGGCCCGAAATTACAGAGAACATTATGCAGAGCAAGAGACGAAAAGTTGTAAGGTTTGCGGAACAGGTTTTGTTTCTGTCGAGCAATCCCAGGATGTCATCGCTGTGCTTAAAGTGAATGAAATTGAATTCAAAACGGAGGAAGGCTTTCATTTGGCAGAACTGTGCCTGCCATGCCGCCGGAAATATAGAATGTCCCGATTTACAGGGATACCGACTCACCAGATTCGCGTGAAGGAGGCCAACCAGAATGCCAAAGGATAAATTTTTTAAAGTGATCGCGAATAAAACTCACCCGAATGAAACATTGGTTAAAACCCATTGCTCTTATTGCGGGATGCAGTGCGGGATGAATTTGCGGGTAGATACTTCATCCAATACCATAATTGGTGTCGAGCCGCGATATGATTGGCCAGTGACACTGGGCAAGATGTGTCCCAAAGGCGTGACGGCTTACCAGCAAACGAATCACGATGACCGCTTGCTGCGTCCACTGATCCGTGACGATGCATCGCTCAAAGGAACGAAGGAAGGCTTCCGCGAAGCCAGCTGGGAAGAAGCTTATGCGTTGATTGTGAAACGTTTCCAAGAGCTGCAAGGAGAGTTCGGCAAGGATTCGCTTTCTGTATTCAGCGGCGTGTCGATGACGAATGAGAAATGCTATCTGACTGGGAAATTCGCCAGGGTTGGCCTGCAAACACGTTACATTGATTACAATGGCCGATTCTGTATGTCAAGCGCAGCCGCAGGCTTCCTTCGGAGCTTTGGCGTGGATAGAGGATCAACCTTACCTTGGACTGATCTGCATGGGACGGATTGCTTGTTCATAGCTGGCAGTAATACAGCCGAGTGTCACCCTACCTCGATGTTCCGAATCTGGGAAGTGCAGAATCGAGGAGGATATTTGATCGTAGCAGATCCCCGGGAAACGCCTATCGCGAGGCGGGCAGACATTCATCTTGATTTACGCCCAGGCACGGACTTGGCGCTTGCCAATTGCATGATCCATCTATTAATTCAAAATGGCCACGTGGATGCTGAATTTGTCGCCAATCACACCAACGGCTTTGATGAAATGAAAGAAGTTGTGAAGGAATTCACACCTGAATATACGAGTGAAATCACAGGCGTTGCTCCCGAGAAATTGATCCGTGCCGCTGAGATTTACGGCAAAGCACCGAACGCCGTCGTCATGTTCGCCCGCGGGATTGAACAACAAATCAAAGGGTCAGATAACGTATCGGCCTACACGAATATGTGCTTAGTGACAGGGAAGATCGGCCGTCCCAAGTCGGGCGTAGCCACCTTTACTGGACAGGGAAATGGTCAAGGCGGAAGAGAGCATGGACAGAAAGCCGATGCGCTTCCAGGCTACCGTAAAATTACGAATCCGAAGCATGTCGAAGAAGTATGCAAAGTGTGGGGGATCAAACCGGAAGAGATGCCGCAGCCAGGTGTCTCGGCCTATGAAATGTTTGAGCTAATGCAAGACAAATCGATTCGCGGTTTATACCTGCTTTGCTCGAATCCAGCTGTCTCAGCGCCGAATCAGAACTATGTCCGTGCAGCTCTCCATAATTTGGATTTCATGGTCTGTGCAGATATTTATTTATCTGAATCTGCCGAGTTTGCCGATGTCGTACTGCCATCCGTAACCTGGTCGGAGGATGAAGGCACAGTAACGAATCTGGAAGGACGGATCATCAAGATTAATAAGGCGCAAGAGCCCGTTGGCGAATCGAAGCCTGACTGGCTGATCGAAGTAGAACTGGCAGAGCGACTTGGCAGAGGGCAGTATTTCAGGCATCTGAAGACAGCCAGGGATGTAGCGGATGAATTCCGTTTGGCCTCCAAAGGCGGATATGCCGATTATTTCGGAGCTACTTGGGATAAGATTGACAAGCAAGACGGTGTCTTCTGGCCATGTAAAAGTGAAGATGATCCAGGCACACCTCATATGTTCTTAGACCATAAATTTTATCATGCAGATGGGAAGGCTCAGTTATGCGCACTCCCATACAGACCTCCTGCCGAGGAGCCTTGTGAACAATATCCGCTTCGTCTTACGACAGGCCGGGTTGTCTATCATTACTTATCGGGGAATCAAACGCGAAGAATCCCTTTCTTGCGAGACATGTGTCCGGAGCCTTACGTTGAAGTCCATCCGGAAACAGCGGCAAGATACAACATCGCAAATGACGAAGTCATTCGATTGTATACACGGCGGGGGGAAGCCTTGTATAAAGTGAAAATCATCGAAGCAATTCGTAAAGATACCGTATTCGTTCCTTATCATTTCGGACACGAGCAGTCGATTAATCTGCTTACCATCGCGGCGCTGGACCCCATGTCACGCATGCCGGAGTTTAAGGCTTGCGCAGCGCAAATTGAAAAGCAAACAGAGAGGATGAACATCCGATGAAACATCATTTATATATTGAAATGGATAATTGCATCGGCTGTCGAAGCTGTTTGGCTGCTTGTACACAATGTGGGGGCCACGATGAACGAAACCGTAATTATGTATACGACGTTAATCCGCTTGTCACCCGCCAAACGATTCCGTTAATGTGTCTTCACTGTGTGAATCCTGCTTGCGCTAGAAGCTGTCCGGCCCAAGCCATCCAGATTACCGAAGAAGGCGCGGTACTTTCAGCATTAGTTGAGAAATGTATCGGCTGTCAGAATTGTACCATCGCATGCCCTTACGGTATACCGAAATTCGATGAAGAGCAGAATCTGATGTATAAATGTGATCTTTGTTATGATCGGACCAAAGAAGGCATCCCTCCCATGTGTGCTTCGGTTTGTCCCACGAATACGCTGCAATGGGTGACTGAGGATGAATTAGCGGAGAAGAAAGCTCAGCATAAGCTGGGAAAATGGACGGCGAGTCATCAGCCTTGGGACCCATTAGAAGGAGAAACGAATGTGAAGATCTCTCTTCCAGGTATTCTGCAAGGTAAACAAAAGTTGTTCTAATCTGCTTGTGATGGGGTGGGCTTTATGAAACAGGACAATAATCATAGTCCTTTTAAGGAAGATAACTATACACACAATATAAGAAAAAACGATGAGAGAAAATTGGATCGCCGAGGCTTTATGAAGACGTTGGTTGGTGCAGCAGGCGTATTCGCTGTATCCACCCTCCCATGGGGGGCACTCGCTGCCAAAGAACTGACGGGACTATCGAAAAAGTCCTATCCGCAGCTAAAGATTACAGATATCAGCTCATTGAAAATTGGAGATGCCGTCCAGTTCGCTTACCCGGGCGAGCATGATTCCGCGCTGCTGATTCGCCTTGGTGAGAACGAGTACAAAGCATATCAAAATGCGTGTACGCACCTCAAATGCCCCGTATTCTGGAGTAAAGAGAAGGATGAAATGGTCTGTCCTTGCCATCATGGCATTTTCGATGCCAGAACCGGGTCCCCGACAGCTGGGCCGCCTAAGAGACCATTGCCAGAAGTCCTTCTGAAGAACGAGCAAGGCGCGATTTATGCGATAGGAGTGAAACGATATGAAGCGTAGCTATGTCGGTGTTATTTTATTATGCATCATCTTGTTCCTCTGTATCGTATGTACACAAAAGGCAGTGAATGCGTACTATTTCGACCAATACCGTACGGTTATTGTCTATGCTGTGATGAATATGTTGTTATTCCCTACTGCCATTATGATCTATCGTCGGGAGCGTGATGTCGAATGACGATTAAAAAAGTGCAATTGCCGCTTCAAACCATCTCTCTTGTCCTAGGTTTTATGGTATGGGTCATCCTATCATCGTTAATGCCATTTATTAAAGAAACGATCCAACTAACCCCTTCACAGATCACCTGGGTCACCGCTATTCCTATCTTGTTTGGTTCCGTCATGCGGGTACCTGTGGGATATTGGACGAATCGTTACGGGGCAAGAAAGCTGTTTGCGATCTCCTTTATCCTATTGCTTGCGCCTGTTTACTGGGTCAGCCAAGCGAATTCCTTCGGGGATCTCATCATTGGAGGGTTCTTCCTTGGCATTGGCGGAGCTGTATTCTCAGTGGGTGTGACTTCTTTGCCTAAATATTATCCGAAAGAACGTCATGGCTTCGTGAACGGAATTTACGGGATCGGTAATCTCGGGACAGCGCTCTCCACCTTTGGCGCACCTGTCATAGCCAACCAAATAGGTTGGGCCAAAACGGTCATGCTCTACAGTATTCTACTGATCGTCATGGCAGGATTGAACTTCCTTGCCGGGGATCGCAAAGAGCCTCCTGTACAGACCTCTCTTGTTGAGCAAATGAAAGGAGTTGCCGGCAATTCCAAGCTATGGTTATTATGCTTGTTCTACTTTCTTACATTCGGTTCTTTTGTTGCTCTCACTGTGTATTTACCGAATTTCATGGTCAGCAGCTTTCACCTGTCGAAAGTAGATGCCGGGATGCGTACGGGCGGATTTATCGTACTGGCAACAGTTATGAGACCTATCGGTGGCTACCTCGGGGATAAGTTTAACCCTTTTAAAATTCTTATGTTTGTATTCGCTGGCTTAACGGCTTCTGGTATTTTACTTTCATTTGCTCCGTCAATGATGTGGTACACAGTCGGTTGCTTAACCATTGCACTGTGCGCAGGAACGGGTAACGGTACGATCTTTAAATTGGTTCCTATGTATTTCATTAAGCAAGCTGGTATTGCGAATGGTATCATTTCCGCCATGGGTGGTTTGGGAGGATTTTTCCCGCCGCTGCTGCTTACGTTTCTCTTCAAACTGACAGGGCATTATGCCATTGGATTCATGGCTTTATCCCAAGTGGCCTTGGCCAGCTTAATTCTCATTGTTTGGATGTTTTATAATGAGAAATTAGGGTTATCCTCGCGGATTATTGAGAATACGGTTGAAGGAATTATGGTGACCGATAAGACTGGGAAAATTCATTCGGTGAATGCTGCTTTTACCCTATTAACAGGCTATGAAGCCAAGGAAGTTATGGGGCTGACGCCGAGTGTATTGAAATCTGGGAAACAGAATCGCGCTTTTTACGATGCGATGTGGGATGAAATTCGCGGTCACGGCTTCTGGCAGGGTGAGATTTGGAATCGTAAAAAGAATGGAGATATATATCTGGAATGGCTCACGATAAGCGCAGTCAAGAATGATGCCGGAGAGGTTGTCTATTATTCGGGAATGTTTAGCGATATCACTAAGCTAAGAAGTGTGAAATAGGAGGAATGATGAGATATGCCGAGTGAGTTTACTTTGGATTTATGCTTTATTCGTGAACATGCGCAGTCTCCCTTCTATACGATTATAGAACAGCAGATGAGTGAGCTCTTCGTAGGTAAAGGGACTTGGTATGTGGATCTCCGAGAACAAGAGGGGCTCGATATCGCGGTTGCTGAAGTTAAAGGGTTGGCAATTTGGGAAAGTGAAGCAGATGTTCTGAGATATATCGAAGCGCACACGGGGAGTGGTTTGCCTGCTGAACAAGACTGCTGGGTTCATCTCCAAGGGTATCAAGTAAAAGTGATGCCCAAAGCAGATGCGGGTTGCTGCCGCTTAATAAGGGAGGCACAGGTATGAAATGGGAAGAAAAATTATCACGGTGGCTTGGCACTCAAATTGAAGTGCATATCGAGGATCAAGCTGGACTCGACCCTGTAGCACCACCCAAAATAATGACACTTGAGAAGATACGCATGTCCGAAGATCAAGATTATATGCAAATGTATATGAATGAACATCAGTTTCTAGCCATACCTTTGAGGGGACGAGAGCTGACGAGTTTAATAAGTTCAGAGCATGGAACAGTTCTTCAATCATCTGATATTGCGGCGCAATTGGTCTATAAGGTCCATTTCGGTTCATAGAAAGCCGACTATAGGCGATACACATGCAGGTACGTCCTTTTTCGATCAGCACATGAAAAATGTGATTTAGATAACATCCTTGGTTGAAAGAATCGTGTAAACTAGGGAGATATACTATTTCTAGATGAGTCGAAAGTGAGGCGATTGCAGGTATGGAACTGTATGTCTATATCGGTGGAGAAACAACAATAAGGAATATTGTGGAGTCGTTTTATCCAAAAGTTCTGGCACATCCTTTGCTTGCACCTATTTTTCCCAAGGACATAGAGCCATTGATTGAAAAGCAGTTTCAGTTCTTAACTCAATTTTTCGGTGGTCCTTCCTTATATACAGACAAACATGGTAATCCAATGATGAGAGCACGGCATGCGCCTTTCCCGATTACTAGGGAACGGGCAGATGCATGGCTGACTTGTATGCAAAGAACACTTGAGGAAGTTGTTCCTTCTAATGAAATGCGTTTAATTATTTTAGAACGTTTGAAAGGTCCGGCACACTTTTTCGTAAATAGCGAAGAGTAGAGAATGTTTCAATGAGCAGACTTGGCATGAAGCGCTAAGTCTGTTTTTTTTATTTTTTTTAAAAGGTGTGACTTAAATCACACAGCTTAGCCCTCATTAGGACTTAGAATATAAAGAGAAGCCATTCATCTTTTACGAAAAGGGGAGAATCTCCATGATATCTTTCATCTTTATAGCAGTTATTTCACTAATCTCCATTATAGCTACATTTGCAGTGGGGTTTTCCAAAGGAAATCAAACTGAAGATGACCAATACATGAAGGACACGAAAAATAATATGTTCAGATTAACGCTGCTGAATGTTCTATATGTCGTTATTTTGGTCGTTGTTTTGGTTGTATATTTGATTTATTTTTAACGCCGCGGAACGAACGATCTTCCAGCGAAAGTAGACGAGATTGAAAAACAGTACTAAGCCATACGAGAAATCGTATGGCTATTTGTGTTTTCAAGATCATTGAAAAGGCTTATTTCGGCTGCCTTTCCCCCTAAGGATGGGTATGAACTGTACAAAAAACAACCAGTGACAGCAAGTGCAACTAATGACTGTTTACAGTTGGTGGTCACCAAAAAGGCATGGACAACTAATTTGAACAACCAAGGACTATCGACTGTAATTTACTCCCCACTTTATGATGTGAATACAGTTTCAAAGTTATTAGTGAATGTATTTGGGGAATGAAAGGAAGTAAGTAGTATGCCAAAAAATATGAATACGCGAATCACTATATCCTCCTGCAACAAGGTCGTCTACGATGCTAGGGAGAATGGCACGAAACAGATGGCTCTATTTCATGGTATTCCCTGGTCTCTTGTACTTTCTTATTTTTAAGTACTGGCCGATGTACGGAATCTTTATCGCATTTAAAGACTATCAACCATTTCTGGGTTTCTGGGATAGTCCGTTTGTAGGACTAAAACACTTCGAACGACTTTTTGGCGATTCGAACTTTCTCGTTCTCTTTCGCAATACCCTGATTCTGGCCACTTATAATATTCTGTTTTTCTTTCCTCTGCCGATCGTGATTGCACTCATGCTAAACGAGCTAAGACGGGAATTTATGAAGAAGATCGTTCAAACCTTGGTATACATTCCTCACTTTATGTCCTGGGTCGTAGTCGTTGGGATTGCCTACATCTTCTTAACGACGGAAGGAGGCATAGTGAATGAGATGCTGGTGCGTTATGGGGGAGAAAAGATCAATTTCCTTGTGAGCACCGATTGGTTCCGGACGGTCATTACCGCTGAGGTCATTTGGAAAGAAACGGGATGGGGTACGATCATTTTCCTTGCTGCACTAGCGGGCGTCGACACGCAACTTTACGAAGCTGCACGCATGGACGGAGCGAACCGGCTTCGCCAACTGTGGCATATTACGCTGCCAGCTATTCGCAGCACGATCGTCATTATGCTAATCCTTCGACTTGGCCATTTCCTCGATACGGGTTTCGAGCAGATCTTCTTAATGCTTAATGCCATGAATCGTGAGGTCGGAGAAGTGTTCGACACCTATGTTTACTCTGTTGGGATTAGCCAAGGACAGTACAGCTTTAGTACAGCAATCGGTTTGTTCAAATCGATCATCGGTTTAATTCTTGTCGTCGGATCTAACTATTTAGCCAAAAAATTCGGAGAAGAAGGTATCTACTAGAAAAGGAGTGTTGAACCGCTATGCCGCTAAAGCAAAGCTGGGGAAGCCGAATATTCGATGGCTTGAACATGTTGCTGTTGATTGTATTCGCTTTGCTTACCGTAATCCCATTCATATATGTCGTTGCTGGCTCGTTCGCCACACAGAAAGAGTTGCTGACACGTGGATTTATCTTATTCCCGACAGAATTTTCTCTGGATGCTTATAAATATATTTTTTCCACCCAAACACTGGTTAGAAGCTTGCTGGTTACCATCTTCATTACGGTCGTAGGTACGCTGATCAATATTTTCTTTACATGCTTAATGGCATATCCATTAGCACGAAAAGATATGGATTTCCGCAAACCAATCTTGATGCTGGTTGTGTTCACCATGCTGTTCAGCGGCGGGATGATTCCGACGTTCTTGGTTGTCAAGCAATTAGGGATGATCGATACCTATTGGTCATTGCTGATCCCAAGCGCCATCAGCGCCTTCAACTTAATTATTATGCGGAACTTTTTTCAGCAGCTGCCAGACGGCTTGGAAGAATCGGCCAAGATCGACGGCTGTAACGACCTAGGCATCTTTTTCAAGATTGTTCTTCCGCTATCCATGCCCGCAATCGCAACCTTCTCGTTATTTTACGCGGTAGGACACTGGAATACGTTCTTCAACGCAGTGCTGTATATCAATGACAATACGAAATGGCCAATTCAAGTACTCTTAAGGCAGATTGTGATCTTGGCTTCAGGCGGGATCGGGGACTCCACCGCGATGGATGCTGATTATGTCACTCCGCCAGAGCAATCGGTGAAGATGGCGGTAATTGTGGTATCTACACTACCCATCCTGTTAGTATATCCATTTTTGCAAAAGCATTTTGCCAAAGGGGTATTGATGGGCTCGGTTAAGGGTTGAGATATAATAGTATATGAGACATAGGGAGGATATAAAAATGAACAAAAGAAATCAGAAGACATTGGTGAAAGCCGGAGCTTTGCTCACAACAGTTGCACTAGTTCTTACTGCTTGTGGCGGGAAGGACGAAGCCGCGCCCAAGGGAAATGGTGATGCTGGGGTTAATCAAGGACCGCTGCAATTGACGATGATGCTGCCAACCTACAACGCGGAGCAAATGCCCGCAGACAGCTCGGTGCTCAAATCGCTAGAGGAAAAGACAAACTCGAAACTTACAATTTCTTGGGTGCCTTCTTCGACCTACTCGGATAAATTAAGTGCGACAGTTGCTTCTGGAGAGCTGCCGAAAACGTTTGTTGCGTTGGAACCGAAGGCTTCCAATATTGTTAACGCTGCTCGCAGCGGTATGTTCTGGGAGGTTGGACCGTATCTGAAAAGCTACCCTAACTTGAGCAAAATGTCGGATATCGTGCTGAAGAACGTATCCATCGACGGCAAAATTTATGGCGTATACCGCGAGCGAGATCTGGCTCGATTCGGTTTGATGATCCGTCAGGATTGGTTGGCAAACTTAGGCTTACAGGCGCCAAAGAACGTTGATGAGCTCTATACTGTTCTTAAATCCTTCGCAACAGGGGATCCCGATAAGAATGGTAAACAGGATACAATTGGACTTGCTGTGGGGATGCAAGGGAATAACATAGCTGGTTTTAAAGATATTCTGGTCTATATGGGCGGTCCGAATGAATGGGAATTGAAGGACGGCAAGCTTGTTCCAGCTCATATGACGACAGCCTACTTGGATACAATGAAGTTCTACAAGAAATTATATGATGAAAAAATTATTAATCAGGACTTCGCGCTTGTACAGGACGGCCGTGCAGTCATGAATAAGGGGCAAGCCGGACTTTGGATCGATAATATGCTTGACGGCAGAAATATAGAGGACAGCATCAAGAAAGTCTATCCAAATGCAAAGATTAATTTAATTAATCGCATCTCCGGTCCTAAGGGTGAAAAAACCCGCGCCGGTGCCGGCTATCTAGGCATGTATGTGATTCCGAAAACGAGTGTGAAAACGGAAGCTGAGCTCAAACAAATTCTTGCATATTTCGATAAAGTATCCGAGAAGGATAATCAAAACCTGATGAAATATGGGATTGAAGGAAAGCAATATACAATTGAGAACGGCAGCTATAAGCCAAATCAGGATCCAAAGATCAAAGCGGAAATTACAGATGGTAACCAGTTTATGATTATGCAAGATCAAGTTGTCAACTATGGATCCGAGCTGGAGAAGCTCAGTACGAAGCTGTTCCAAGATAACGCCACGATCGCCATAGCTAATCCAGCCGCACCTTTTATCTCCAATACGGAGATTGAGAAGGGCAAAGAGCTCTCGAAGATCATTGCAGATGCCACTGTAAAATTCATTATGGGTGCGATCACTGAGGCTGATTGGAAGATGACGGTTGATAAATGGCAGCAAAGCGGTGGAAGCAAGGTAATCGAGGAATTCAATGCAGAATACGCTAAAGTAGCTAAATAACGGAACTTGTTGTGGATGGGGAAAAAGGATTCCTCATCCTACATCTTCAAAGGGGGAGGATATAGAAGAGATGGCGAAGATACTATTCGACGAAGAAAAGATTCGGTCGGCTATCGACCGAGTCGTAGATCGTACATTTAAGATGGATTTTAGCTGGGATTGGCCAGGCGGGGTAGCATTTTATGGTGTGTGCGAAGCTTACGCGGCTACTGGCAAGAAAGAGTATTTAACCCAATTGCAAGTTTGGGTCGACGAAAATATGGAGGACGGTTTGCCGAAACTATCCGTCAACGCAGTATCAATCGGCCATTCGCTGCTTACTTTATATCAAGTCACACAGAATGACCGATATTTGGATGCGGCTAAGGATATGGCGGAGTTTCTAACACACGAGGCTGTGCGGTTTGACGACGGTATTTTCCAACATACCGTTAATTCAGAAACCTACAATTTCCCAGAACAGGCTTGGGTGGATACGATGTTCATGGCTGGATACTTCTTGCTTCGCATCGGCACCCTGCTTAACAATCAGGACTATATCGAGGATGGGCTCAAGCAGTACCACGGGCATGAGAAATTCCTACAGGATGCTAAGTCGAATTTGTACTATCATGGCTGGGACAACATTGTAAAAAACAACCTTTCCGCTATCCATTGGGCACGTGGCAATTCCTGGGCAGCCCTGACAATGGCTCGAGCACTCGACCTTGTTCCAGTTACACATCCTTCCTTCATGATCATTGATGGTTCGCTTCGTGATCAATTAAGCACGCTTGTACGCCTGCAGAATGAATCGGGCTTGTGGCATACGATTGTTGATGATCCTGCCTCACCGCTGGAGACTTCGGGATCGGCAGGGATTGCGACAGCTTTGTTAACGCGAGGGCGCTTATATAATAAGTTCACGCAGAAATCAATCGATGGTATCTTAGAGCGTATTAGCGTGGATGGTACGGTACATGGCGTTTCTGCTGGCACGGCAGTCATGAAAGATGCCGATGGATATAGAAACGTACCGGATAAACGCATTCAGGGCTGGGGACAAGGACTTACGCTAGCCTTCCTTGCCGCAGTGCTGGGTACGCAGAAGAATGAGTTTGGTAACGGTTGCTAAATTGAATAACATACTTGTAAATAAGTAGATACTCCCTCATAGGTTAGACAGATAAAGATCTGTTATCCTATGGGGGATTTTTAATCGTACTCATAAATCGCAACTAGTGACAACGAGTACAACTTATGACTATTCCGAGATTAATGGGATAAAACGGCATTCGGATACCAATTTGAACAACTAGGGACTGTCGACGTAACCTTAGTCTATTGGTATATTGGAACTGCTGTTTCACAGCTAAAGCGTGTTATAATAATGACTCACATTATAGTTTTCTTGTAAATTTGGACAAACTGTTAAGGATCTAGGATTTGGAGGCATTATGAGATTTCGTTCCTCATCTTATTTAATAAAATTGATGTTCTTGTCCGTCTTGATTGGGACTATACCGGTTATTCTGTTGGGCACCTTTGCTTATTACAATTCATCTCGAACAGTATTAGATAAAGTAAATGAGAGTAACAAACAACTTCTGCAGCAAATGCAGATGCGTGTCGAGCAAACGCTTAGAACGATCGATAATTCGGCAACGCAGCTGTTGCAGTCACCCGTCGTTACCGGCGCCTTTGAAAAAGAGATCTCCAATCATGATTTCGAAATGGTCCATCAGTTGTATAAAGGCATCTCACTGATTCAAACCTATGAGTTAGGGATCAAGGATGTTTTTCTATACAGTCTAGGCAGCAAATGGATGGTTTCTGGTGGCGGGATTAACGAATACAGCTCCCCGGAATTCAGGGCACAGCTAGAGGCATTCTCTACCAATGAGGCAGGTTCCTTCTGGACAAGCGGATCGGATGACTCATCGAATTCTTCCCATTTCATTTACTTTGTGAAAAAGTATCCCTTTAACGCCATTAATCCGACGGGGATCATTTGTGTAGTTCTTTCGTCTGATGTGATAAAGGAGTTTGATGCGTTTCAAAACGGTAAGTTGGGCAGCGCGTTTATTCTCGATCAGAATTTCAATATCGTTGATCGTCACGACCGGACTCAACTTGGTAGCAATATGTCGGGCCAATCCTTCTTGAAACCCATTCTCGAAAAGAAGAATGCTTCTGATCAATATGAAACTGAGCTGGATGGAGAGGAAATGACGGTCACCTACAGGATTTCCTCGTACAATGGCTGGAGCTATGTCTCCGTAGCCTCTAACGATCAAGTGAATGCACAGAATAAAATTATTGGTTGGATTACACTGCTCGTGTGCATGGTCATTTTGCTGGTCACGCTGATACTTGCGTGGATTGGGTCCAAGAAGATGTACAGTCCGATCCAATCCATCTATGCTACGCTCAATAGCATTCCTTCCTCGATTGATGAGCAGAAGCCGAATGGGGAACTCCAGGTTATCGGGGAACGTGTCGATTATTTAATTAAAAATCAATCCCTGATCATGAATGAACTCAAGGGGCAGCAAGATCAGCTCAAGGAGTTTTTCATGCAAAAATTGTTTAGCGGCGCCATGCATCCTGCTGATTTTGAGGAGAAATTGAGCTTATACAATATGGATAAGCCCTGGCCTTCCATGTGCGTACTTGCTGTTCAAATCGACTCACTCAAAGATACCAGATATGAAGAGTCGGATCGGGATTTGCTCATGTTTGCCATTAGCAATATTGTCGGTGAACTGGTGTTGTCTGAGCAAAGGCTGGTACCCATCGTCAAAGCAGATAGTCAAGTCACTTTGATTGGTTCAACGAAAGAGGGGGCGGAGTTTAAAGAGCAAATTTTCACCCTTTCTGACGAGATTCAATCGGCTATTTTTCAATATTTGGACATAAAAGTGAGCATTGGAATTAGCCGCTCTTTCAGCTCGTTTACGGAAACCCAGCAGGCTTTACACGAAGCTATGACATCGTTGAAGATCAGGGTAGGACTAGGGCAAGAGTCGATTTTGTTTATTGAGGATGTACAGCCACAGAAAAGCAATTTGTTTATGTTTCCGAATGAAGGGGAGCAGGCCCTGTTTGATGCGATTCGAGGAGGAAATCTGGAACAGTCCAACCTGGCCTTGAAGCATTTTATCGGGGAATTGTTCCAACCTGACACTCAGCATCGGGACTACCAGCTGTCATTACTTCGACTTCTTGTCGACCTTCTTAAGTTCGGGCAGGAGTTGTCCATCCCTCTGGACCGGATTGCAGAAGATGAAGCCTCTTTAATTCAGTCTCTGTTCAAGCTGCGGAATGTACAGGAGATGGAGCATTGGTTTTGGTCGATTTTTGTACATCCATATATTCAAGAACTAGAGAATCGTCGAGATAGTCAATTCAAGCATATTTCAGAAGCGATTATTGATATGATTAAAAGGGAGTTTGATTCAGAGCTCACACTTGAGGAATGTTCTTCCCGGATCAACTATCATCCTCATTATGTGAGCCGTGTTTTTCGTCAAGAAACTGGCATTAATTTCGGTGAATATTTAACACAGTATAGAATTGATATGGCCAAAAAATGGCTGAAGGAGTCCGATATGAAGGTTATTGAAATCGCTGAGCGATTGCAGTACAACAACTCTGCGAACTTTATCCGCTCCTTTCGCAAATTGGTAGGCATGACGCCGGGCCAGTATCGTGAAGAGGGTTAGCGCAAAATAAAAGCCTTAGGGGAGCATCCGTGCATCCCCTAGGGCTTTTATTTTTTCTTCTGTTTAAATTCCATTTTTAATCGTTTTTACAAAGAAGTGATTTGTAGATTGTTTTTGCGGTATTCACCAGGTGTCATGCCGGTCCGCTTTTTGAACATACGATTGAAGGAGGTTATATTGCGATAACCTATCTGTATGCTGATATCGTTAATGTTCATATCTGTTCCTGACAGTAAAGCCTGTGCTTGGTTGATGCGAATGTCGTTCAAATGATCAATAAAATTCACCCCAGTCTTTTCTTTAATATAGACGGATAAGTAAGCGTTGGACATATTAAGTTTGTCCGCTAGGTTATCGAGCGAGATATCCTCAGCATACTTCGTATGAAGAATATCCATAACGTAGGTAACAATAGGGTCAGTATCCCCCTTTTTGCTTCGAACAAGCGATGTTGCCGACTCTATTACCGAGTTGAATGCCAGTTTATATTCATTCAGCGTATAGCAATCTTTAAGTCGATGCATGAGTGGTTTTAACTCCCAAGAGGCACTTGTGTGGACATTAAATATCTCAAGTATTTTCCATACTTTTGATATAACCGCATCGGCAAAGAAACGGAATTGGGCGACACTTGCCTCCTTTTGGTACATATCGTCTAGGCAACGTACGATTAACTGAAGGCTTCTATCTTTGTCTCCGGCTTGCAGGCAGACGTTCAGTTCTTGGTCCTGACCGGGACTGAAAGCAAACGTAGGGGCTAGGGGACGACTTTGAAACACGATCTGAGTTTCTTCCACCAGCCGAGACCGTTGTACAAGCTCTAGAACTTGCAGGTAAGCGTTATTGAACTGGGACACATGCTCGAACTTGGAGCTGATGGCAATCGTCACAATACAATACTTCTTGTCTTGATCCAAGTGATGCTTGAGCTCCATCAGCAGGGAATGGATATTGTCTATGGGGGTATCGCCGCTAATGACGGACAGAATTTGATTTTTCTCGATTTGGAACGTATGCGAATCGGAAAACCGTTCCGAAACCATCAAATCGATATGCTCACGGATATAGTAAGAGGCACGTTCGACTTGAATTTGTAATTCCTCATAGGCGGCAGAGCGGAAATTCAGCTCATATAGGACGACGATAAAGTTGTCCTCGGTAGCGATAAAATCCTTCCATTCACTGAGATCGCTGTTGATGCTCTTCAGCCTATTAATATAATTGAAGCTCGTCAGCACAGATTGCTTGCTTGCAAGTTCATTCTTTACCCCATCTCTCTCCTCCAGTAAAGAATGAATCTTCTGATGAATGAAAGCAAATTCATTAATACTACTTTTCACCTTGAGCGGATTGCGGTCTGTAATGGACGAAATAATTTGTTCCACCGGAGATTGAATTCGTTTGCTGTGATAGAACGAAGCCGCAAGTCCAATGACCGTTGTGATGATTAAAATGAGGACAAGGGTTAAGTTCATTTTTCGCAACTCAGAAGCAATGTTCGCATAGGGAACAAGGGTCACATAGGTTAAACCGTCTGTGTCTTTTTGTTTAAAGTAGTAGTAACCTTTCTGCAACTTGTATGCCTGGTTCGTTTCAAATGCTGGCATAGCTGCGGCGCTCAGTTCATCAGACGAACGATAGATGATCTTGTTGTCAGCACCCAGAATCATGAATTGACGGTTATCGTCATCGCCGAAAAAAGCTTGCTGGGTTTTGCTGATATCGATGAAAGCGATGATTTGATAGTTGCCGTTGAACGTCTGGAAGGAAAATGGAATGAGCTCGTATCCTTTTGACCGCTCAGCTGTTTTGTAAAACTTCGCGGAAGGAAGCAACTGGAAGGCTTGATTCAGTTTAAATTGCTCTTTCCAGAACATGTAAGTATACTTGTCGCTTCCATACAAATTCGAGAACATCCCCTGGGCTTCACTGCTCCCTTCTTTATCGATGGTAAACGAATTTGAATTGAAATAAATCACGATATTGTCTAAATAAAAAAGCGGGTTAAAGCTATCCGTCTGTAAATTTTGGATGACTTTCTTGGCTAGCAAGTAGTTAACGTCATTCTCATTTTTGGTAAGCAATTGGCTATTGAAGGCAACCAAATACTCATTGCTTGAATACTGGAACAATACATTTTTGATCCGTGTAAAGTGGGTGCTATAACGTTCGACTGTATTATTTAAGATCAATTTGTTATATTGAATAATTTCATTTTGAATCTTGGATTTCAGAAAAGTGAATGCCACCATATAGAAGGCAGCGAAGATTAATATAATGACTAAGTAGTTAATGAATATTTTGAAAAAAAGTGAATTTCTACTTTGCTTGTACCACATCACAGTTTTATCAAACCCCTTAGAAAGAAATTCTCTTTTTTCATCTTACAGGATATCGGGGTTTGGATGATATGAAATCTTTTTTAGATTATTATCTATTTTTATGATCAGCCATTTAACAAAAAAATAGCCTGCAAACGAAAATGAAGTGAATTGCTTCCCTATCGATGGAGGCGGTATGCTCGAGCAGTAAACACTCGAACAGATAAGGATTGGCAGCTTTATGATGCTGTAAAAAGAGGGAGGTGAACGGCACATTGGAACAGATCTCAATACGGACGACCAATCCTGCTGTAAAAAACAAGAAACGGCGAACTTGGAAAAGCATTAGTAAAAATTGGGAACTTTATTTATTATTTGCACCCGTCTTGGCGTTTTTTATTATTTTTGAATATTTGCCGATGTATGGGGTTCAAATCGCATTTAAGGATTTTATCGCTTCTAAAGGAATATGGGAGAGCCCTTGGGTGGGCTTGAAGCATTTTCAACGTTTTTTTGATAGCTTCTACTTCTGGAGGCTGATCCTAAATACACTCGGCATCGGGGTTTATCAATTGGTTGTCGGATTCCCCATCCCTATCTTTCTCGCGCTTATGATTAACGAAGTACGGTCAGGTGCCTTCCGACGTTTTGTACAAACGATCACCTATGCTCCACACTTTTTGTCCATGGTTGTCGTAGTCGGCATGATCATGATGTTCTTATCTACGGAGCACGGTTTGATCAACATAGGCATTGAGGCTTTAGGTGGGAAGCCCATCTCGTTCATGACTGATCCAGCATGGTTTAAATCGGTCTATGTGCTCTCAGGCGTATGGCAGCATATGGGCTGGAGCTCGATTATTTATCTTGCTGCATTGGCAGGGGTTGATCCGCAGCTTCATGAAGCTGCTAGGGTAGATGGAGCGAGCCGATTGGAGCGAATTTGGCATATTAACCTGCCGTATCTGATGCCTACTATTATTATTTTGCTTATTTTAAATGTGGGATCGGTTCTGGGGGTAGGATTCGAGAAAGTCTATTTGCTGCAAAATAAGCTGAACATGTCGAGCTCTGACGTCATCTCAACTCATGTGTACCAAAGCGGTATAGTAGGTGCTCAGTATAGTTATTCGGCAGCTGTAGGCTTGTTTAACTCCGTTGTTAATTTTGTTTTGCTGATTAGCGTTAACCGCATCGCTCGTAAAATGAACGAAACTAGCTTATGGTAAAGGAGATGGAACTTCGAGATGCGGGAAACCCGGTCTGATAAACTAATTGTGGGGCTCATCTACTTGATGCTGGTCATCGTTTCTGTTGTGGTCCTGTATCCGCTGCTATTCGTAGCAATCGCTTCAATTAGCAATCCGGAGGGGGTGCTTAGGGGGGAAGTGTGGCTCTGGCCAAAGGATATTACTTTTGTCGGCTATGATCGTCTTCTGCAAAACCCTGACATGATTAGAGGATACGCGAATACGATTACTTACACGATCGTAGGTACCGCGATCAATCTGGGCATGACGATAGCAGCGGCTTATCCACTTTCACGCAGCGATTTCAAGGGCAGAAATCTATTTATGGCGATTATCGTATTTACTATGTTTTTCAGTGGGGGTATGATTCCAACCTACTTGCTTCTCAAAAATTTGGCTATGCTGAACACCTTCTGGGTCATGGTTATTCCAACCGCAGTATCTGTATGGAACATTTTAATTATGCGAACTTTCTTTACGACAGGGATGCCAAATGAAATCCAGGAAGCGGCTGTAATCGATGGCTGCTCCAATATGCAATTGTTACTCCGCATCGTGCTCCCTTTATCCATGCCGATCATTGCTGTTATGATCTTGTTCTACAGTGTTGGACATTGGAACGCTTATTTCAACGCTTTAATTTATTTGAATGACCGTAACATGTACCCACTTCAGCTCTTTTTAAGGGAGATATTGGTGCAAGGGAATATGCAGGAAATGGTCAATGTAAGCGACGATTCCCTCATCCGGAGCATGATGGATGCCGAATCGATCAAATACGCAGCAGTTATTTTCGCAAACCTGCCTGTGCTCATTCTGTATCCTTTCCTTCAGAAGTATTTCGTGAAGGGAGTCATGATTGGTGCAATCAAAGGTTAGCCGTGAGAGCAAAAGGAATGGAAAATTAGGGAGGTTAGGAAAAATGAAGGGGAATAAAACAATAGGGATTATGGTTTCACTTGCGATGGCAACAGGCTTGTTAGCTGCGTGCAGCAACAAGCCGAGCAGTGAAGGAGATAATAAGCAGGGAACAAAGGTAGAAGAAGTTGCAAACTTGAATAAAATGGGCCTACCCATAGTGAATCAACCGATCTCTTTGACTTTCTTTACTGGGAAATCGCCGACGAACGGCAGCAACTTTGAAGAAACGCTCATTTGGAAAGAATATGCGAAGATGACGAATATGAACATCAAGTTCGACCTTATCCCCTTCGATGCACTGGTAGAGAAGCGGAATCTGGTGCTGGCTGGCGGCGACTATCCTGATGTTTTCTATACGGCGAAGCTGACCCCAGCAGACCTTACTCGGTACGGAAGTCAAGGCGTATTTGTTAAACTGAATGATTTAATAGATAAATATGCACCAAATTTTAAACAATTAATGGATAAATACCCTAATTTGAAAAAAGGCTTGACGATGCCTGACGGAAATATTTATTCACTGCCTTCCTTCTATGACCCAAGCTTCTTATCCCTGCTAATCGGTTCGCCGATGTGGATCAACAATGAGTGGCTCGATAAGTTGAAAATGTCTGAGCCCAAAACAACGGAGGAGTTCTATCAATACCTCAAGGCTGTCAAAAATACGGATTTGAATGGCAACGGCAAGTCCGATGAAATACCTTATTCGGGGGTGGGTACGGATAGCTTGCTTGATCAATTAAAGGGAGCTTGGGGATTAGGCACTCGGGGTCTTGGCCATAAGTATGTCGATATTGATCCTGCAACGAATCAATTGCGCTTTATCAAAACAGATCTTAAGTATAAAGAACTCCTTCAGTACGTTAACAAGTTGTATGCTGATGGATTGGTGGATAAAGAAATATTTACAATCAAGTCAAGCGCATTGTATGCAAAAGGGCAGCAAAATACGCTGGGTACGACGATTGTGCCGAATCCAGCTACAGTCATGGGACAAAAGAATTTCATTGGCTTGGGTGCTTTAAAAGGTCCGGGTGGTGAGCATCTGTACGCGAATATCAAGGTTCCGATGGTCCATGTTGGCGCTTTTGCGATTACGAACAAAAACAAATATCCGGAAGCTTCGATTCGCTGGATGGATCACTTCTATAGTGATGAAGGTGCTAAGTTTTATTTTATGGGGCAGAAGGACGTAACATACAAAGAAACGCCTGATGGAAACATGGAGTATGTGAGCGATATAACAAAAAATCCACAAGGTTTAACCCAAGACCAAGCATCGGCTAAGTATTTCACATGGCTTGGGGGCGGTTATCCAGGATTCGTGAAGGAGAAATATTTTAAAGGCTCAGAATCGCTTCCGGCAGCAATTGCTGCAAGCAAAAAAGCGGAACCGGATGCCGTCAAAGAGATCTGGAACAATTTCAACTTCACCGAAGCGGAGATTGAAGTCATGTCTTCAGTTGGCAAGGATATTACGGATTACATAACGGAATCGGAAGCTAAGTTTATCAATGGAACCATGCCGTTCAGTGAATGGGACAAATACACGGCTACGGTGAAGAAGATGGGACAAGACGAATATATGAAAATTTACAAAGCGGCATATGATCGATATAACACGAAATAAGGTGGGATCAAGATGAAAGTATATGGTATCGCACACAGAGGCTGCCCTAACCGTTATCCTGAAAATACGCTGATTTCATTTAAGGAGGCAGTGAATCTCTCTTATTCCTATCTGGAACTGGATGTTCAGCTTAGCAAGGATGGCGTCCCCGTAATTATCCACGATACATCAGTGGACCGGATGACGAATGGGCACGGGCGGGTAAAGGATTTGACTTTGGATGAACTCAAGGAGCTGCGGATAGGGGGAACCGAGCAAATCCCTACTCTTGAAGAGGCCTTGACTTTGCTGAGGGATCAACTAATCATTGACATTGAACTTAAGCAGATGGGAAATCTATATCCAGGATTAGAAGAAAAGGTATTGACTATGGTAAAAGAGATGGGGATGTTGGATCAGGTGTTTTTTACATCCTTCGATCACTATTCCATGGTGAAGCTAAGACAGTTGGACCCTAAAGCTGAAATTGGGTTGATTAATCATAGTGCAAGCCCAGCCTTATTTCCGCTCCTAAAAGAGCTTAATGCCCGTTATCTGTCGATTAGTTTGAACTATGTAACTCCAGAGCTGATTCAACGTTGTGATCAGGAAAACATAATCTTTATCCCTTATCCTGTTGACCGGGAAGAGGATATGCGGGATATGCTTCGCTATCCATCCGTACTCATTTGCACGAATGAGCTGGAAAGATGGGCTTCTATACTCTCAACAGGATAATAAGAGGTATAGAAAAAGAGTATGGATTAGATATCTAATCCTATGCTCTTTTTCTTTTTTTAACGATATGACATCAACTAGGAGGTTCGAACGTGATCAACGATACTTTATATCGCAGATTTATTGAAGTGACGAACAGCAGATAACACCGTGGTCGGTATTGAACAACAAGATTATGAAATCAGTTGTTCAGATAAAAAGTTTATAAACGACCTAGAAGCAGGAGTTAATGTTTCCATCGACCTTATAACACTTCCTATCGTACGAGTAAAAGTCGGATAATATAGGGTTCAGTAGCTATATCTTTTATAGTAACAACAGGTGAATCCCTTAAAGGATGAGATTCAGACATAACAACAAGCATTGAATCATGAATTAATGGTTCGAATATTAATTCACTTGAATTGATAGAAATACCAAAATCTACACTGCCCTCTTTAACCCATTCAATAATGTCGTTATAATCCCCCTCAAATACATGGAATTCGATCTTTGGAAACATTTCATTATATTTTTTAATAAGTCCAGGAAGCAGTTTTGCTATGAAACTCGGAAAGCAACCAATTTTGATTAGACCAAATTCAAGGTCAACTAGTTCTCTTGCTTTCTGTTTAATGATTTCTTCCTGATTAAAAATTTCTCTTACATGAGGGAGTATAGATATACCAGCCTGAGTTATTTTTACAGTTCTATTCACCCGTTCAAATAATCTAATACCTAAATTTTTTTCTAATGCGGCAATGGAGTGGCTTACTGCAGACTGAGTCATATTTAATTTTTCAGCGGCTTTGGTGTGTCACATATTTGTTATTGAAAACAACATCGGAGGCAATTATTTTTGGTCCGCTATAGGTTGGGAAAAAAGAAGCGGCTTTTTTGTATATTCTAAAGATACTAAAGTGTAATCTGATCAAGAAATTACTACTTCCTTTAAACGGGAAACGATAGCGGAATAAAGTCAAAGCGGCAGCCGACAAGACGATCGGCTGCCGTTGTTCGTTGAAGTAAAGGGCAGTTTCGCTCAACAAACTCTGCAGGATAGCGAAAAACTTTCTAACCATTAAAAAGATTACAACGTGTCTTCTGTAAGACGCAAAGGAGGTTATCATGAAAAAACTTTGTTTATTATTCATTAAAATATAGAACTAGATTTAAAGCTTTGAATTGGTTCGCTATTTAAGTAGTAAAAAAGTCATAGAGTCTATTGTTTTGTCCATGCATTGAAATTTTATGATCATATAATATTGGGAAACCAGAGAAAGTTACCATTAAAGAAAGAGAGGTTGTATATCGATTGCATGCTACTATGATCAAATTATACGGAGGTGTCAGGTTATTGAGTAAACTTAGCGAGTTATTGGAAGAAATTTCAAAATTGGGTATTTCTAATATCAAAAAAATTATTATCGAGTATTTTAATGGGAACGAACACGAATTAATATTCGACAAAAGCGATGGCGAAATTGAAAGAGTATCCAAACTTGAGGAATTTTTAGAAGATACTGATTGGTTTCAAGTCAAGGTAGTTGAAATAAAAATGTACGATGGAGAAAAAATAGAATTGGAATTCCCTGGATGTCCAGTAGGCCCGAAGGGTGCTAAAGGTGCTAAAGGTGCTAAAGGTGCTAAAGGTGCAACAGGAGTTACAGGAGCAACTGGAGCAGCAGGTGCAACAGGAGCAACTGGAGCAGCAGGTGCAACAGGAGCAACAGGAGCAACAGGAGCAACAGGAGTTACAGGAGCAACTGGAGCAGCAGGTGCAACAGGAGCAACTGGAGCAGCAGGTGCAACAGGAGCAGCAGGTGCAACAGGAGCAACAGGAGCAACAGGAGTTACAGGAGCAACTGGAGCAGCAGGTGCAACAGGAGCAACAGGAGTTACAGGAGTTACAGGAGTTACAGGAGCAACAGGAGCAACAGGAGCAACTGGACCCGGATGCATAGAACCTCTACCAATAGCGACTCAAATCGTTTACGTAAATAAAGCTGGTAATGATGCGACTGCTGATGGTAGTGAGTGCCACCCCTTCTTGACAGTCACTGCAGCAATGGCATCGATCATAGATGCATCCCCAGCTAAGCGCTATGCAATCTCTATTGGTCCAGGTACGTATACTGAACCATTAATTCATCTTAAAGCAAACGTGCAATTGGTAGGAACCAGCACTTTATTAACTCGATTAGCCATACCTTTTGATATTAATGATCCATCATGGTTTGAAACCGGATTTGTCAATGATAATCGCTCCGGATTTGTGGACCTTACTTTGTTAACTGCGCCGCTTGATTTTAACTTTGTGACAGCTAGCAGTTTTAGCGGGAAATTATTTTTTGTCAGTGTCAATTTAACTCCTGCTCCGATCTTTACAGCGCTAACTACTTCTGTTAATCAAGTCAATATCCGTGATTCGATGCTATCTTCCGGCTACACTCAAAATGGAATTAACATGTTCTTGTTTGCTTCATTTGTCTCTAGTGGGGATATCATTATAAATTCACAATCAACGACAGATACTCAGCTGAATTTAGTAGGCGGGGGAATAAATGGAAATGTCATCATTAATGTTCAATCTGGTCATATTCCAATTGATCCATTAAATATAACTAGTTTTGCTATTACGGAGAACATTTTCAATCCTTTTCCTAATTCAGGAAGATTGGTTGTCAACGGAGTTAATAATGTTATTACAAGAGTTAGGGCCACTGTTGATTCGATACCTATTCGCTCTCGAGTCACTCTCGTTGGAACTAATACAACATTAATACGAGTAGATGATGCTTTCGGATTAGCTTACACACCTAGTAATCCAGCAAATTGGGTAGCACCTCCTCCGACTACAGTACAAGAAGCATTAGACAGAATAGCAGCCCAAATAGGTCTCATTCCATAAACTCGAAGTACAAGGTATGAGGAAATTGCCATTGGTCTTACCTCACTTGATAATAGAGTCTAAGTCGATTTTCCTTAAAGTAGGGGAAATTGGCTTTTTTCTTGCAAATCATTTTCTAAGCGTATATTTTCGAAAATGTTGGCTGCTGAGATCGGGAAATCGATCAGTTTGGTCACGCAAAGGAACTGGTAGCGGTTTCATATGATGTACGTGAAGTTTATTATGAGAATGACATACCAACTTAATGGATTTGGGTAAAAATGTTCTTAGTGTGAGAGTAAAGAAGACTTAGAATGGAAGCTAAATAATTCAATATGATGGTAATAACGGAACCTCCATTACACTAACTGGTGAATTATAGTTCAATCATCACACGACGCTTTGTATGTTGAAGTAACGGGCAGCATTCCTATTATGTAGAAATGCGAGGTTTGAAGAACAAAAAGACTCCTTGGTATGATGTTAAAAGGATCCCGGTTGCTGGCCAGCGACAGATCCAATAACAATATCAAGGAGACTACACTATGAATTCTACCCAAGTCACTCCGGCTACATTAATTATTGGTATAGACATCGCCAAATTTAACCATGTGGCTAGAGCGCAAGACTTTCGCGGAGTCGAGTTTGGGAAGCCAATAGCGTTTGAGAACAGCTAGTAAGGCTTCGAGAAATTTGTAACTTGGTTCAGGACGATCATATTAGTACATGAATTTAAAGACGTTGCGGGATTTGTTCAAAGTTACTTCTTCTATGTAATATATAATAGGCAGCTAGGTAGAGAAGAAATTGTATCGGAACTGAATAAGTGTATCTCCAGTTCTTAGGGTTGTAAACCCCCAACCAATGGAAAATTGGCTCCGCTATATAAGATGAAATTAATGCAAATATCAGTGCTTTTAGATATAAATTCATTTTTGGTTTTGTTTGTAAAAAGAGCATTAAAGTAACAGGCATTAGTGTTACATCCCAAGGAAAGTACGTTGGAATTATGGGAATAACATTAAATCTATAGTGCCACAAAGAGAATTGATCCCCTAGTACATCTGTAGTCAATGAAAATGCCATAACCATGAGCCCAACATAAAGTAACCTGTCAGTGCTTTCTTTTGGTCTAACTAAGAACCAAATAACCCATGGAAGCAACGTTAGTACGACCCCCATCCACCACAAAGCTGAAAATAATTCGTATTCAGCCCATATCGTTATCTTCTCACTTATTACGTCTTCTGCCTTTTCAGCATTGGAATCTATAAGTTCAATTATTTTCTGTTTATCCACATAGTCCCCCCCTAATCTATGCGTATTATGTCCATTTACTGGAGATTTATTTAAGTACTGTGTCGGATAACGAGGTTAGTCGTTAAACTAACGGAACACTGCAGCTCAATAGAAAATAAGGAGAAGGCTGCCGACAGCATAGAGCGGCAGCCTTCTTAACTAACTGGCAGTAGAGCGTGGCAGGAAAGTATCAAAAATGTGTGTTTTCGAAAGTTATGTGAAACAATGGCAGTTAATAAAAAAGAAAAGAGGAGGCATTTAGATGAATAATCTTTAAGTCTATTTTAAATTATTGTATCATCTAATTAGACTTTCATCTAATTAGATGATTGTAAAATCTTTCGAGAGAAGTGGTGAAAATGAGTACAGATTTTTACATTGTTAGGCATGCTATAAAAGAAAAAAATATTGGCGATGTCTCTATTACAGCCGAGGGTGTAAAGCAAGCACATGCGACAGCAAGCTATTTTAAACAAATACATATATCTAGAATATTTAGTAGTCCACTCAACAGAGCAAAACAGACCGCTCAGATTATTGGAAATGCAATAAGAATACCTATTATTGAGGATGCTCGCTTACGAGAGCGTGCTAATTGGGGAGACATGCCAGGACAAACTTTCCAGGAATTCGTTGAAATGTGCGATTTATGCACGAAGGACAGGGATTTCTCGCCTCCTATTGGAGATTCCGCAAGAAGAGCTGGTGAGCGTTTATCTTCATTCATATTAGAAATATCAGCCCAATATCCACAGGAAAGTACTTTCATAGTGACCCACGGTGGTTTGATTACAGACTTTTTATTAAATGAATTTTCTCAAGAAGAGCTCAATAATAAACATCCGAATTTTATAATTGAACAAAGCAATCTGGTTCCAGAGTGCTCTATTACTAAAATAAGACATGATGCTGAAGGACTTCAATTTGTTGATTTTGCTAATAGTACTCACATGCATTGTTAATCTGCTAGAGGGGTGAAGAAATCGTGCTCTCCAAAGATATACTATATTCATTTAATCTTAGTGGGGATATTGTGCCATTGAGTGGCGGACAGAATACATCAGTAAGAGTCAGGAATGCGGTATTTAAACCTGTTGATGACGTACACCATGCTGAATGGTTACTGAATATTATTTTCAATATAATCCCTCAAGGTTATCGAGTATCAAAGCCTATTAGAAGTAAATACGGTACTTTTGTAAATAGAGGATGGGCTTGTACTCACTATGAGGTAGGTAAGGATGTAAAAGGTCGCATCGAAGAAAAACTTCTGGTGTCGAAGTCATTTCACCGTGATCTATCTTCCATTGATTTTCGGAACTTCCCACATACTGATAATCCTTGGTCCAAGGGTCATCGTATAGCATGGCAAATAGGAGAATTACCAAGGGAATTACCGAGAGAAACACAAGAAATTATTAATGAATTACTAAATAGGGTAAGCCTAAAAGAGCAATATAAGGTGCAAATTGTTCATAGTGACTTGTCGGGAAATATTCTTTTTGACCATGTTTTGAGTCCTTTAGTAATTGATTTTTCTCCAACAATTGCTCCAGTAGAATATGCAGAAGCCATTTTAGTTTGTGATTGTATAGCATGGCAGGGAAGCGATATTTCTGAGATTAATCTGCTTCCAGATAATGAACTATATAAAGAAATGATTATTCGTGCAATCATTTTCCGTTTATCTGTTTCCGCTATATTTTCCAAAGGTGATTATCTTAAATTTAGCGAAGAGTATCAGGCATTCAAATCCATAATTGCACGTGTTTTTGAGAATAGTTAATTTATCTTTATAAAAGGATGAAACAACAATGACCCCCTTTTTCAAGATCATGCTCGTTTGCATTGTGCTATTATTAATAGTTGGGTGCTATAAAGACCCAAAAATTGAAGGGGCAAATAAGATTAGTCAAATGGAGAGAACCTCCACATCAGAGAAGATATTTAAGCAGAACAAAGACGCGGACATTCTATGTGTCTATGGTGCACGTTTTTACAAACGTGACGAAGATCAGGAGCAATATAAACAAATGGATTTGACAATAAATCATGAGTTAGGCGAGGTAAGAAAAGAGTACAAAGATGGAAATACTTTTGAAGATTACATGGCAACTAAACTCCAAGTTGGGACAAAGATATTTACGATTCAAGGTCAAATGCAATCTGAATTGCTTCTTGTAAAACTGGGAGAAAAATATATTGTATATATATATATCAGAATTAACCGATCCATAGGAGGATGAAATGGCCTGGAGTAAATTGAAACAACAACTGGAGAGTTTTCTCAGTCCTGCGCTAAATGGAAGGGTCGAATACCTTTCAACTAGCTACCGCTATTTACCGGATAAAGCAGGACTTTGTTATATTGCGGTAGATAAAAAGAACGTACTCAATATGAATGATACCTTAATCAGATGGTATCAGACGGAGTTGGAAATTAAGAATGATTCAGATATCCAGATTCCTATCAACAAGGAAGAAATCGAAGCGGTTAGAAAAGATACCAAAGGGAGTGTGCCGGAGGATCGTTTAAAAGTAATAGCAAGAAGTAGAAAAATATCGGAATATGCAAAGGAGCTTATGTCAGCACAATCATCATTAAGTAAATCAAATTTTATGGATATAGCTAACAAGTTTTTATCCATTTCTATTGAGGAAAGCATAGAGAGCAACGATATCTTATTGAATATTCTTGCTTTGGTTGACAGACGAGTTGGAAAAAAACGAATTATAAACATGACCGAGAAGATGAAGTTAAAGCATCCCATTGTACAGTATTTTTTTGAACTACGTCGTCGTACATTATGACAATAAGTTACGCATCCACCTCCAAACGGGAGGTTTTTTTGCGAACATTCGTTTATTTGCGAAATGCTTACTCCCGCTCAAGCGGAGCTGAAATTCACGCAAGTCATCTACTTGACAATTATAGATCTATTTAAGAATAATAGAAATGTTTCATAAGCTCGTAAGGAATGGATGTGACTTCATGAAACTGGACCGCAAGAGTTTTTCCCAGAAGCTGATCGTAAGCCTTGCTGTTATCATATTGATTGCGTTTGCAGTATCCGGGTACATTACCTATAGAATACACCTCAATCTGTTCACTGAGGAGATCAGCGAACAGTTCTCAAAGACCAATGAACAGGCAGCGGCGAGGTTGGATTTGCAGATCAGAGATATCTATAGGATCTCAAATTTTATCGTGTTTCACCCCTATGTACAGCAAGTACTTGAGCGATCCGCTCAAACCGAACAGCGAGAAACCTTTACCCAACTTTCCGATCAAGACGAGCTTAACAAGCTGCTGTTTCAAGTGAAATACGACGAGCCGAAATTGACCGCCATGTATCTGTACGACGTCAAGGAGAATGGCTTTAGTTTCGCTGGGACGAATACGTACTCAACCCAGCTGACCAAGGAAGCTTTTTCACATATCAAATCTTCTTTAGATGGATCCTTTGGTAATCTCATCTGGTTCCCTTTGCAGTTACCGAGTTCGAATGCGGCTTCAGGTTATCAAACTTTTTTTGCGGCAGCCCGGCAAATGAAGACCGTTCAACAGAATCCTTACGGCATTATGATTATGTTGTTCGACCAGTCGCTCATATCGGAGTATTTGATTGACCTGGTTAAGGATGATCAGGCCAACGTTTTCCTTTATGACAAAATGGATAATCTTGTATATAGTGATGTGTCCGAATTAAATGCAGCGCCCAAACCAGGCAGCGTTATTAACCGCAGCATCGGTCATGTAGATAATGAGCAGTACTTATACGCGAAAAGCCGTTCCGGTCAAGTTGACTTTACATTAATTAGCCGGGTATCGCTAGACTCCCTCCAATCACGAAGCGGCATCATCCTGCAAGTGAATCTACTTATTGGAATCATCAGTTTGCTGCTCACTGTTGTGCTGGTGATTTGGGCGGGCAGTCGGTTATTGCGCCCGCTTCGCGAGCTGGTGCAAGGGATGACGCGGATGAAAGCCGGGGACATGCGTACCCGTGTTGAAGTGCGTTCGGATGATGAGCTAGGCTTCATGGCCCGCAGTTTCAACTCGATGGCAGAGCATGTGGATTCACTAATTAAAGAAGTGTACGAGCGCCAACTTAGCGAACGGGAAGCCGAGCTTACTGCGCTGCAAGCCCAATTGAATCCGCACTTTTTGCATAATACACTCGATAGCATCTACTGGATGGTTTATTTGAAAGATGATAAGGAGACGGCAGGGCTCATTGTATCCCTTTCGGACATGTTGCGGTATGCATTGGAGCCGGCTGAGACGGACACAACGTTATATGATGAATTCAGCCAAATTCGCAATTATTTGAACATACAGAATCACCGTTTCGGTCATCAACTGGAGTCGATCGTGAAAATGGAGGAGGGGATTGAGCGCATGCCGATACCCCGACTTATTTTGCAGCCGTTGGTGGAGAATGTATTTGTTCATGCTTTCACGGAAAAGTCTTCCGCTCAGGTACTTGTCATCCGCGCATATAGCGCAGACGCAAGTGACAACGTAACCGCCCACCCGGTGCCGGCCATAATTATCGAAATTATTGACAATGGCAAAGGCATGTCTGACGAGATGATACGGAAGGTGATCGGCGCCGCGGAGGCGAGCAGGGGGCAGATTACTTCTTCGGAGGATACACCTGGGAAAGACAAGCGGAGGCGAAATCACATTGGAATCCGTAGTGTCATAAGGCGGCTTAACCTGCTTTACGGTGAGCCATACGGGCTGCGAATTGAGTCAGAAGTGGGAATCGGTACGACGTTCCGAGTGATTTTGCCGTTGGGAGGGGAAGCAGATGATAGGTAGTATCTTACTTGTAGACGATGAGCCGCTGATCCGCAGAGGACTCAAGAAGTTGATTGAGACTAACGAGCTTGGATGGAGCGTAACTGGTGAAGCTGGTAATGGGGAAGAAGCTCTTCTGCAAATGGAACATCTAAGACCCGACATGGTGCTTACGGATATCCGCATGCCGATGATGGACGGGCTCGAATTGACCCAGCGCATCTCAGAGCAACATGGCGAGACTGCGGTCATTATTTTGACTGGCTATCGTGATTTCGAATATGCTCAGACCGCGTTGCGTTATGGAGTGAAAGAATTTTTACTGAAGCCGTGTTCGGAAGAAGAGATTTGCAAGGTGCTTCGTCAAGCTCATGAACATCTCAGAATGAAGAGCGAGCTGCGCCAGCGGGAACATAGAGAACAGCGTGTCAGAGAAGATCATGCGCTACGGTCAGCGCTGCTGGGTCTGCCTCAACCGGCCGGTGAACGATTTCAAGAAATCGATTGGGTATTAGGTCTTGATTTCTGGGTTGTTCATGTAGAGACTTTCCTGCCAGAGAGCAAACTTTATCGTGCCGATGATGTGGAGCTGCTTCAATTCGCTATTAGCAACATCACAGCGGAATTAATGCTGTCCCAAGGAATCCGAGGACGATGGATAACGGTAGAATACGGAAGATTTGCGTTTTTCTTAGAGATGGACAGCTCTAATAAGGCTTACTTCGATAAATTGCTTACGACCGTTCAATCCCTGTTGGGACTTCCTCTAAGCGTGCTTCAACTAGGTACAATAAGCTCCATAGGAGATGTGGTAAAGCGCTTCGATATGTACAAGGCGGGATCGACACTTCTGTTGGTCTCCGATGACAAGACCGTATTTGACGATGAGACGAGAATTCGAGCGATTCACGCCGAAATTACCTCACTGCTGCTACTGGGGAAACATGCCGAGATCGGTGGATTTCTGAAAATGAGCTTTGAGGGTAAGCCGAAGGATTCGCTAGCCCATCGAAAAAGAGAGGCGCTGTGCCTAGCGATGGTGGTCCGGCAAGTGATGCACAAGGACCTTGAGGCCCAGCTGCAGACGGAGGACATAGGTTCTGAGCTTGAGGAGCTTCGTGTGCTGCCTTCTCAACTTGCAGTCGAGGCATGGGTAGCAGATCGAATTGCCTCTTTAGAGCAGGCAACGGTCCAGTGGTTGGAGGAACGGAATAGCGGTCTTGCTGATCGCTCCATTCGATATATGGAGAAGCATTATATGGAGGAGTGCAGCCTTGCGACTGTAGCTGCTCAAGTGCACTTGAATCCGAACTATTTCAGCAACTTGTTCAAAAAGCAAACAGGCGAAAGCTTCAGCGGCTATCTCACCAAGCTGCGTACAGACAAGGCAAAGATGCTGTTGACGAACACGGATATGAAGATCACCGAAATCGCTGAAGCGGTAGGATATGCGGATTCGAACTATTTTGCAACGGCCTTCAAGCAGTCAGTCGCACACACGCCAAGCGAATACCGCAAGCTGCATCGCAATTGAAAATATGCTCCTGCCGATATGTATGCGGTCAGGAGCTTTTCTTTTCTCCTGCAAAGCTGCGAATACCTCCTGTAGATATTCAAGATATGCCCGTAGAGATTGAAGGTTTTAGTCGAACTGTCCGGTTTATAATGAAGGTGCGAAAGAAACAGAGAGGAGTTACAACGTCATGACAACAGCGCCTATCTCCCCCAAAACCGCCGGAACGCCAGAGGCTTATGAAGTGCAGCGCAGGACAAGGCAGGCGGCCCGCCGTCGAAGATGGAAAGCAAACGTCCCGCTGATGCTGCTTTTTATTCCTGGGTTGCTGTATTATGTATTATTTAAATATCTTCCTATGGGTGGACTCATCATAGCCTTCAAGGATTATAATTTTTTTGACGGAGTGTTTGGCAGCCCTTGGGTCGGCTTCAAGAACTTCGAAATGATTTTTCAGCAGCCGCAAACGCTGAATATCATCCGAAATACAGTTGTGCTTAGCTTACTGAACGTATTCGTTGGCTTTCCATTTCCTATAATTCTAGCAATTCTACTCAATGAAGTTCGGAAATCATGGTACAAGAGAACGATTCAGACCATCGTATATCTGCCTCATTTCTTCTCATGGGTGATCATCGGAGGCTTCGTCGTCACCCTATTTGCAACGGAGTCAGGAACGATCAATCATATATTGAATAGTTGGACCGGTAAGACGTTCCCGTTCTTATTCACCCCCAGCTCATGGATTGGTATCTACCTAGGATCTGGCATATGGAAGGAAATGGGCTTTAGTGCGATCATTTACTTGGCGGCATTATCTTCTATCGATCCAAGCTTGTATGAATCGGCCGGCTTGGACGGAGCGAATAAGCTTCAGCAGATCAGGCACATAACAATTCCTGGTATCAGCACAACGATCGTTCTGCTTTTCATCCTTGCCATGGGACGAATCATGGAGGTGGGCTTCGATCACGTCTATGTGCTGCAGAATGCAGTCGTTTCTAATGTGGCTGACGTCATCAGCACCTATCTGTATAGAGTCGGCTTGCAGGGAGCGCAGTTCAGTCTCACTACCGCCATGGGCTTGTTTGAATCCATTGTAGGGTTAATTCTAGTGCTTAGTGCCAATGCGCTTGCACGCAAATTCGACCGTGGGCTCTGGTAGATTTAGGAGGAATAATCATGAGAATTTCGAAGGGTGAAAAATGGTTCTACGCCATTAATAATATGGTTTTGGCTCTGCTAGGGCTGACCTGTTTGTTTCCGCTTATCAACACGATAGCTATCGCATTTAGCGACACCGCGGCTATCGAAACTGGACAGGTCACTTTCTATCCAGTGGGTTGGCATACTGAGGCTTTCGTCTCTCTGTTCAAAGGTACGCGCATCGTATCCGCCTTTCAGAACAGTATCATCATTACTATCATTGGTGTTGTCTTGAGTATGACGGCCACGATCATGACCGCTTATCCAATATCCCGACGAATTTTCTACGGGCGCCGTTTCTTTACACTGGCTATGGTATTTACGATCCTCTTCTCAGGGGGGCTCATACCGACGTATTTGGTTGTTAAGTCTCTCGGTTTGATGAACTCCTATTTTGCCTTATGGCTGCCTGCGCTTGTAAGCACATATAACATGCTCGTCATGCGGACATTTTTCGAGAACATACCTGATGAAATTGATGATGCTGCAAGAATTGACGGTTGTTCGGAGATCTCTTACCTGGTTCGTATTGTACTTCCGCTATCTTTACCGGTAATTGCAACTTTAACCTTGTTCTATGGCGTCAGCTACTGGAACATGTTCATGAACGTATTGATTTATATTCATGATACGAGTCGTTTTAACTTGACTGTACTTGTCCAAAATATGATTCAAAGCCAAAGCTTGCTGCAGGAGTTATTAAATAGCGGTGTAACCTCTGGTGTACAATCGCAGGTCGTGCCAGAGTCGTTGAAAGCGGCAGGTGTACTGGTTGTTGTTCTACCAATGCTTGCGGTTTATCCATTTCTGCAAAAGTTTTTCGTAAAAGGTGTTATGCTTGGTTCCGTCAAGGGCTAAGCTCGCAATCATACAAACAAACTTATCGAGTTGAGAGGGGTTATCGTATGAAAAAGCATCAATGGGTTACAGGCATGCTGGTGTTCACTTTAGCGGGAGGGACATTGCTTGCTGGCTGCTCGTCTACGAATAAAGGCGATTCAGGAAAATCTGGGAAAGATGGCGAAGGCGAGGCGAAAAAGAACATTACCGTGTCTATCTACGACAGGGGGAATGTGTCGCCAGACGAGGGGACGATTGAGGCGAATCGTTGGACGAAGTGGATCAACGAGAATGGCCCAGCAAACGTAAAGTTCGTAGCGATTCCAAGAGCTCAGCCGGAAGAAAAGATTAACGTACTGTACGCTTCTGGAAGTGCGCCAGACCTGCTGTTCGAGTATGCGCCAAAAACGAAGGATCCGCTTCAGCAGCAGAAGCAGTTCATGCCGCTTGACCAATTGATCGAGAAATACAGTACCGAATATAAAAAAGTATTGCAGGATAATCCTTCTTTGAAGAAGGCGGGTACGAAAAGCGACGGAAAGCTATACTATTTTGGAAAAGTGAATTGGGTTGAACCGAACCGTGGGTTACTGATCCGGACGGATTGGTTGCAGAAGTTGGGGCTTTCCGTACCGCAAACAACGGAAGATTTGTACAAGGTATTGAAAGCGTTCGCGGAACAAGACCCAGACGGAGACGGCAAGCGAAATACGTACGGCATCTCGTTAAGCAGCAATTCCAGCTTCAGCCTCAAGCAAATATTCGGGGCGATGTCCAAGTGGGTGGTAACAGACAACCAGTTGAAGCTAGATTGGGACCGTCAGAAAGAGTATTTCACGTTTGCAAAGCGTTTGTATGATGAGGGTTTGATTGATAAGGATTTTACCACAGATACAAATGGCGCCAAAGCGAAGCAGGATTTTCTTACTGGTAAGGTTGGTATTTACGGATTCCTCACTTCGGATGTTGTGAAGGATACGCTTCTAGGAACGATTAACCCTCTGAAGAAGAACGTACCCGGAGCTGATGTTGCGTTCATGCCGTATCCAAAGAGTCCGTTCGGTTCCTTCGTGCCAACGTTTAAAAATCCCGTTCAAATGACTGCTGCCATTAGCGCGACTACGAAAAATCCGGATGCCGTCATCAAGTACGTTGATTTCCTACTCAAGGATACAACAACGAAGGCGCTTGATTATGGCCAAGAGGGGACGCACTATAAGGTAACAGATGGGTGTGCAGAAATTAATGATGCCAACAAATTTAAGAAGGAAGTATCAGACCTTACGCTTGATATGAGAATGTTGGAAAACAGTGGTAACTCATTTAACAAGTGCGATGTGCCTCTTGTCGCATTCAAGAGTGATCCCAAAAAAGACGAATATCAAAAAACGTACGATTCGTTCCGCGAGACTTACATGACGTTCGACCGCAGCTATCCAGAGCTGACGCATTCCGAACACATGCCGACACCGCCAAAAGACGTTTTTAGTGTGGAATCTAATTTGGATAAAGCGATTGGTGATATTTGGTTGAAAGCTATAGTCAGTGGGCCAAAGTACTCCATTGATCAGGCGCTTAAAGATGCGCAAGCTGCTTGGAACAATTCAGGAGGCAAGCAAGTGGAGGATTGGTACAAGCAGTGGTACGAAACAGAAAGCAAAAACTCGATCTTGTCTTCCGACATTTTCGACATTGCTAAAAAACAAAATGAGCAGTATAAAAAAATTATGCAAGATCTCAAATAAAGGGAATAGGGCAGAGGATATCCTCGAGCCCTTTTTCATTAGGAGGTATTGTTTTGAAGACGATAATGATTCTAATGGATTCTTTAAACAGGCATTATTTAAACTGCTACGGTGACTCTTGGGTTCAGACACCAAATATCGACCGTTTGGCTGAACGGGGGATCGTTTTTGACAATCATTTTGCCGGTTCACTGCCCTGCATGCCCGCCCGCCGCGACATCATAACCGGCAGACTTAACTTCCTCGAAACGCCATGGAGTCCACTTCAGCCCTTCGATGAATGCTTAGTCCGTGAACTGAGGAAACAACGTGAAACGTACAGTCACATGATTACCGACCACTTTCATTATTTTGAATGGAATGGAATGGGTTATCACACGGGCTTCAACACTTGGGAATTTCTAAGGGGGCAAGAAGGCGATCATTGGCATCCTCGGGTCAAGGATCCGGTTGTTCCGGTGTACCGAGGTAAGAATAGAAGGCAGGATTGGGTTAACCGCGCGGCAATGAATTTGGAACGAGATGAGGATTACCCAACTCCGCAATCGTTTATGAGAGGGATTGACTTTCTCAAACACAATTATGCGCAGGATAACTGGCATTTGCACTTGGAAGTGTTTGATCCCCACGAACCTTTTGTATGTCCGCAAAAATATGTAGATATGTATAAGGATACTTGGAACAATAAGTATCATTTCGATTGGCCGAGTTATGGACCGGTGGATCCTGAGCATGAAGGGGAAGAGGCCATAGCACATATCCGCAATTGTTATGCAGGCACCCTGACGATGGCAGACGCTTGGCTTGGCAAATTTATGGATACCATGAATGAGCTTGATCTATGGAAAGATACCACTGTTATTCTGACAACAGATCATGGGCATTTATTAGGCGACAACGGCTATTGGGCCAAAAACTATATGTTTGACTACGCCAAATTAGCGCACATCCCGCTTATTGTGTATTCACCGCGGGCGGCGAACAATGGTCAGAGAGTTAATGCGCTTACGACAACCATTGACTTGATGCCTACGTTTATGGAGCTGCATGGGGCCATCCCCTCCCATAATGTGCAAGGCAAATCACTTGTTCATTTATTGCATGATGATCAATTCCATCATGACGCTGTGCTTTATGGCTATTTTGGCAAGGATATAAACCTTACGGACGGTAGGTATACGTATTGCCGTCAACCAATCGAAGGCAGTATCGTTCACCACCATACGGCTATTCCAGTCGGAGCTATGGCTGACCCGGAAAGCTATGCGAATGCAGAAATGGGGCGTTTCCTCAAGCGAACGCAGATGCCGGTTTACCGAGTTCCGGTGAAATCGCGCAGACATCACAATGCCTCCGGCTTGCCGCTTCTCTATGATTTGCTCACCGATCCCGAGCAGCAGACTCCGATCCGTAACCGAGAGCTCGAGGGAAATATGGAAAGCAAGATGAAGGAGCTTCTGGTGCGATATGAAGCACCTGACAGCCAATATATAAGAATGGGTCTTAGCTAAAAACTTTGTATAATGGGAGTGAATTGCAATGATTATGTTAACTGGATTTGCGGACGAAATCTCACCTGATTTGGATACGCAGTTAGATATCCTGGCACAGGAAGGCATCTCTTATCTAGAGCTGCGCAGCGTGTGGAAAACAAATGTGCTGAAATTATCGGACGATCAGGTGAAAGATGTGAAGATGAGATTGGATAGCAGGGGCATTAAAGTTTCGTCTATCGGCTCGCCAATTGGGAAAATAAAAATCATAGATGATTTTGAATCTCACTTGCTTGATTTTCAGCGAGCCATCTCTTTGGCGAAATTTTTCGAAACGCCGTATATCCGCATTTTTTCCTTTCTCATACCCGAAGGAGAAGGTCCTGATCGCTACAAAGAGGAAGTACTCCTTAGAATGAAGGAGCTTGTCCGGATTGCAGAGCAGGAGCAGGTCATTCTGCTGCATGAAAATGAAAAGCATATCTACGGAGATACGGCGGAACGCTGCCAAGTCTTATTAGAAGCTTGCGGATCTTCTCATTTCCGCTGTGCATTTGACCCCGCAAATTATATTCAATGTCAAGTACGGCCTATGACAGAAGCATACCCGTTGGTAGAATCTTATATCTCTTATATTCATATCAAGGATGCGCTTTTGGAAACAGGAAAGGTTGTCCCGGCTGGGGAAGGGGATGGTCAACTTGCAGAACTGCTCTCTGTCTTGAAAGAGCGGAAGTATGAAGGTTTCCTTTCACTGGAGCCTCATCTCTCAGCAGCTGGGAAATTTGAAGGATATTCCGGAGGGGATTTGTTTAAGGTGGCTTCCGGAGCCATTAAAGAAATACTTCGACAGGAAGGTATAGACTGGAAATAATAGCGAAGTTGAGTATGAATGGATAGGTTGGGTAATAACCGGGACCCCCGATGGGGTGCCGGTTTGTTGTTCTTTTACAATCAAGACATAAGACTCTAAAGGCGAACGTTACTGCGAGCATTGTGATACATCCGGACGGTCCTTCTATTGTAACGGGGATTCGTAAATCAACGGCCTTTTTTTCCGGTATTCGGTCGGAGTGAAGCCCGTTTTTTTCCTAAACACGTTGGAGAAATAATGGGGTTCTGCATATCCAATCCGGTAAGCAATTTCATGAATCGACAGATCAGTTTCCTCAAGTAGCATTTTGGCCAAGTTTATTTTTTTAATCATTAGATAATCATAGACAGTTGTACCGATTTCTTTTTTAAACAAACGGTTAATTTGCTTGAACGACATGGCGAAATGCTGGCTCATCTGGCTAGAATGGAACGAATCCAAGCTCTGATTTTCCAAATACTGCTTCATTTGCTGAATTTGAACGGGTAAAATCGACTTTCTTTTTGCTAAAACATTAGCTAAGTTGGCTAAGATCTCCGAGCAATTCATTAGCAGCATGAGATGCAGCAGTTCATTATCCGGCAGTTCTCCCTGCATCAATTCAAAGCTTTTGCGAAACAGTGGTTCCAGGTGCGGGATGTCAGGGACCAGAATCGTCGACTGCAACTCAAACGCTTTCAGAAAACGTAGGCTGTTGCCGCGCAAGTTGTACCACAAATAAGTCCAGTACTCTTGCTGCTTCGGATCCGCTTTAACCTCATGATTATTGCCTTTGGGGAGTATAAATACGTCCCCCTTCTTCGGATGAAATGTAAGCGAATTCACTTGGATTATGCCTTGTCCCTCCAGAACAAAGCAGAGTACGGTAATTTCCGACCCTTGACGAACGTTTCGGTAATCGGAGTGGCAGTAATTTATGCCGAACATCGGGATGTGAATCGGCACCCTAAGATCGGTTGGATTGAAATAAAGCTCTCCATGCTTCATAAGCTCACCTTCTTTATAAAGGTCTTTAATAGTACTATAACATATTGCCAGAATTGTATCGATTCTAATGTCCCTATTGCACACCAACTATTCCAATTTAGGCATTAACTTCGAATGCCGAAGGGATTATTATAGATGAAAAGCGTCTCGTAGAAAGCGTTTTCTTTTCTTGAGATGATACCCAAATATGAGGAGGAACATAAAGATGCAAAGAAAATGGGGGACTTCACTGGTTTCTACCTTGGTCGTATCCGGCATGCTGCTCTCAGCATGCAATGCGGACAAACCAGGCGCTGGGCAAGACGCGAGCACGCCTAAAGCGAAAGATGGTAATTCCGTGTCGGCGGACGGATTTCCGATCGTCAAGGAACCGATTAAGCTGAAGATGTTTACCCGAATCGCGCCTGTCAACGGCCCGTTCAAAGATATGCCGGTATTCCAGGATTTTGAGAAAAAGAGCAATATCAAGGTTGAATTTATCGAAGCGCCGACAGACGGTTTCCAAGAGAAGAAGAATCTGCTGTTCGCGTCCAATGAGCTACCCGATGCATTATATCGCTCAGGCATTGGACCATTGGAAGCGATCCGCTATGGAACGGGAGGCCAGTTGATCCCGCTAGAAGATCTGATTGACAAGTATGCGCCTAATATCAAAAAGCTGATGGCACAATATCCTGAGATCCGCTCAGCCATAACAACTCCGGAAGGCCACATTTACGCTATACCAGGAATTGTTACATTGGCGGCGGCACGCACGGATAAAAAATGGATCAACCAGGCATGGCTGAAGAAGCTGAACCTGCAAATACCTGAGACAACGGACGAACTGTACGAGGTGCTGAAAGCATTCCGGGACAAAGATCCGAACGGCAACGGTAAAGCGGATGAGATTCCCATGACCGCACGAGCAAGCGCAGGTGCGGGCCTAGGGTTGCCTCTCATTAACATGATGTCGGGATCGTTTGGTTTGGATCAACAGTTTGGCTATGCTATCAATCTGGATAAAGACAAAGTACAGATATGGATGGGAAGCGACCGAAATAAAGAGATGCTGATGTATTTGAACAAGCTCTATAAGGAGAAACTCCTAGATTCCGAAGTATTCTCACATAAAGAAGGACAATATCTGGCCAAGCAAGGATCAGGCAATACGGGATTCTTTTTCGATCAGACCAACAATAACTTCATGACCTTAACGGATCAGTATACAGGGATTGCCCCTCCCAAAGGTCCGTTCGGAGACCAGATGCAAAGTCAAACTGCACCGGTACCGCGGGATTTCGGAGCCTTTGCCATTACCCCGGTCAACAAGCAGCCGGAAGCAACCATGCGCTGGATTGACTATTTCTACAGTGATGAAGGCTCTACCTTGCTTAGATTCGGCAGAGAAGGTGAGCATTTCGATATGAAGAACGGAATCCCGTACTATAAGGAAGAATTCCTGAAGTCGGGCAATCAGTCCAAAATCACGCCATATGCCGGCGGAGGAGCCCCTCACTTGATTAGTGAAAAGGTAGCGTCTTTCATTAATCCACCGCAGGTTCAGGAAGCTCAAAAGAAGTTGGATCCGTACATGCCAAAAATTCGTTATGCAGCACCCATGTTCGACGAACCAACCGCGCAAAAAATCAACGTGCTGCGCAATGATATTGACAAATATTACGATGAGCAAAGCACTAAGTTCATTGCAGGCGCCATCAGCTTCGATAAGTGGGGAGAGTTTCAGGCCACTTTGAAGAAAATGAAAGTAGACGAGCTGCAACAGCTGTATCAAGACGCTTATGATAACCTCAAAAAGCAAAAATAAGAACCGCATGACGGCTGGAGGGCTACAGATGAAAAGTACGGCAAATACTGTGGGCGTTGCGTCTCGATCCAAATCGAGGCGCTCCAGCCTCTTAAAATCAATGGGTAGTCGATACGATCTCTACCTGATGCTACTGATTCCTATGGCATGGTATCTGGTGTTCCATTATGGTCCCTTATATGGCTTGCAAATTGCGTTTAAAAACTTCAGCCCAGCCAAGGGGATCGGTGCCAGCGCATGGGTAGGCTTAGATCATTTTCAACGCTTTGTTGAATCTTACTATTTCTGGAGACTGCTGTGGAACACCATTTCGATTAACTTGTTCTCCTTATTGTTTGCTTTTCCTATTCCAGTACTTCTGGCTTTAATTGTTACTGAAATCCGAAATAAAGCATACAGCAAGATTGTGCAAAACATTACGTATATCCCTCATTTTATTTCTATCGTCGTCATGGTAGGCATGCTGATGGTGTTTTTATCTCCGCGAGGAGGTCCTGTGAATACGATCATTGAAGCATTTGGCGGAGAGCCGGTTCGATTCTTGGATTCAGCGGGCTGGTTTAAGTCCATCTTCATCGGTTCTAACATATGGCAAAATATGGGATGGCAATCGATTATCTATATTGCAGCTCTTAGCGGCGTCAACCCGCAGCTGTATGAAGCGGCCAAAATGGATGGAGCAAGTCGATTACGGCGCATTTGGCACGTATCCATTCCAGGCATTCTTCCTGTCATCGTTATCTTACTCATTCTCGATGTAGGACATTTCATGAGTGTCGGTTTTGAGAAAATTTTGTTAATGCAAAATAATTTGAATTTGGAATCTAGTGATGTCATATCTACCTTCGTCTACTCGGCAGGTATTCTTAAAGGAGAATACAGCTATACAGCTGCAATTGGCTTGTTTAACTCCTTTGTTAACCTTGTGCTGTTAATACTCGTAAATCGCTTTGCCCGTAAGAAGGCAGAGACAAGCTTATGGTAAGGAGGGGCTATGTGATGAAGGAACTAACGCCCAAGAAAAGAAAATCGGATGAAAAAATATTCGATGCCGTCGTCAACTCATTGGCTGCCATTATTTTGGTAGTGGTGCTGTACCCGTTACTATATATCGTTAGTGCATCCTTCAGTGACCCAGCTTTGGTGCTGAATGGCGAAGTGCTTTTGCTGCCTAAACAGATTACTTTTGAAGCATACAAGAATGTATTTCAAAACGCTCAAATATGGAATGGATATGGAAATACCATTGTATATACGCTTGTTGGTACGGCGATCAATCTGATCATGACAACATTAGCGGCTTATCCGCTTTCAAGACCAGACATGCCTGGGCGGGGAGTCATCATGTTTTTTGTAACGCTTACGATGTTTTTCAGCGGGGGGCTCATTCCGTCTTATCTCCTCGTTAAAAATTTAGGTATGGTGGATACGATGTGGGCGCTAGTGATCCCTGGCGCAATTGCCACCTATAATTTGATTGTCATGAGAACGTATTTTCAATCGAACATCCCTTGGGAAATCCAAGAAGCGGCACATATCGACGGATGTTCGAACTGGAAGCTGTTGACACATGTGATATTGCCGCTTTCCAAGCCGATCTTGGCAGTCATGGTCCTGTTTTACGCTGTCGGTCACTGGAATTCATACTTCAATGCCTTGATCTATATTCGCAGCAAGGATATGTACCCGTTACAGCTCGTGCTGCGTGAAGTTCTTATGGTCAGTCAGGCGGATTCATTCGACAGCAATGTAGGGTTGGAGTCTAAGGTGCTGCTGGCCGAGAGCATGAAATATGTGGTCATCATTATATCCAGCTTGCCGGTACTGGTGATGTATCCTTTCGTGCAAAAGCATTTTGTAAAGGGCGTTATGATCGGTTCTTTGAAAGGATAAGTCTGGAAAAGGGACACATCGATTAGAACTGGAGTTGCGTAACATGAAAAAAATAGTCCCCTGTTTTGCAAATAATATGATTCTTCTGTCGACGGCCCTAACTCTCATGCTGTCGGTTGCCGGCTGCCAGAGCGATTCGGTTGGGACAGGGGAATTAAAAGGAGGCTCGGCAGAAGTGAAGCCGGCTTATTTGATGACTTACTTTCGCTCCGGCCCAAATCAAACGGACATGACGCGAAAGCTGCATTACGCGTTTAGCCGAGACGGGCTTCATTGGTATGAGCTGAACAATAACAAGGCGGTTTGGGCGACACCGGTCGGTGGAGAGATCATCCGGGATCCGTTTATGAACAAAGGCCCCGATGGGAACTATTATCTGGTTCACACCATGCATTCGGAACCATTCTCCCCTTATGCCAGAAGGCAGATCGGGTTTGCCCAAACAAGCGATTTGATCACATTTACCGATGCTAGGCCTCTTACCGTGATGGAGAATTACAGTCAGGTAGGAAATTCGTGGGCGCCCGAGTGGAACTGGGATGAAGCGAGCGGTCGGTACATGGTCCATTGGTCATCCACGCTGAATTCAGACAAGGCCAACGACAACCGAATTTTCAAGAGCTATACAAAGGATTGGAAAACATTTACTCCTGCTGAACCCCCGGTACTCGATCATCGATTCTAACGTAACTCAGCATAATGGAAAAAATTATTTATTTTTCAAGGATGAGCTCACTCGTCCCATGCGCAACAGGGTGGCCGTTTCCGACAGGATGGACGGAGGCTACGGCAGCATAAGCGAGCTGATCACACCGAATACGACCGAAGCGGCGCAAGTGCTCCAATTAACCGGGCAGCAAAAATGGTATCTGTATTATGACTACTGGGCAGAAGGAAAATACGCCGTGATGGAATCGACCGATATGGTCAACTGGTCCAAGGAGCTGAAGCAAGACGATATTCGGTTTCCGTACCAACGCAGACATGCGTCTTTCTTCCCGGTTTCGGAGGAAGAGCTCTTCAAGCTGATCAACCATTTTTCCTTGCTGGCCCGTTACAGGATGGACGATAGCTGTGGAAAACTGTTAAAAGAAGGGGCGGCGAATGAAGATTTCCTTCAAGAATCGTATTCACTTCGAACGGTATCCTTCTGGATGAAGGCGGAACAGACAGATGGAACGCAAGTGTTGTACGACGAGGGAAGTGACACCACAGGGCTTGCTATCCAGTTTGCGAAAGGACGCCTGCAAGCTGCAACGGCGGATGGAGGGAAAAATGCCGTCGTCTCCGCAAAGATAAAGGATCCGGGCATATGGCATCACGTAGCTGCGGTTTTCAGTGAGGGAAGTTTAAAGCTGTACGTGGATGGCAAATTGAATGACACGGTTAAAACTGGTTTTCAGAAAGTAGATGCGCACCTGGGTGAAGGCGGATTCGGCCGCCGATTCGACAAGGACGCTTTCGGTGGCTCGGGCGAAGGAGCGGATTTCCGCGGTGTGCTGAGCGAGGCTGCCATATATAACACTCCTCTGCAGGACGCGGATGTGGCCTATCTTTACAAAGAGGAAGTTAAAAAAATGCGGTGAAGCGCATAACGGATGGAAGGAAGATGGAAGTTCATGATGCAATCAAGAGCTAAGATACAGGTGGATATGAAGCAGGTCGGCAAAGACCCAATTCATCCTTATTTGTTCGGACATTTTGTGGAGGATATCCGTGATCACATGGATGCGATGTTGGCCTATCCTCTTAAAGATATGGATTTTGAAAGCATGGATGTGACGTCTAAAAGGCTTTCTGGAAGCTGGCGTCCTTATACGAACGGGAAAAGCACTGTCTATGCGCTTGAACCTGCCGCAACGTTGCATTCCGGCCATAGTCAAATGATTCGAATTTATAGCGATGACGAAGCTTACGCGGGTGTAAGCCAGTCCATTTCAGTAAAGAAAGACCTAGAAGGATATCGACTGGCCCTCTATGCAAGAGCTTCTGTCGAAATCAAGTTCGTCGTTGCAGAAATTGTAGATCGGATGAGCGGAGACATACTCGGTTCGGCGCGAATTGATCTGATGAGCCATAACTGGATGCATTATGAATCACGACTCACGGTAATATGTGATTGTGAGCATGCGGAGTTCAGATTATACGTACCCTCGGATCACGAGCGTTGGCTTGATCATGTATCTACGGGGATGCTCTGGCTGGATCACATTTCGCTCCTTCCTTCTGACAGTAGAGGCAATGTCCGCAAGGAAGTCATGGATATGACCAAAGACTTGAACGCCGGCATGATGCGGCTCGCAGGGAATTACATTAGCGCGTACCACTGGCAGCAGGCTGTCGGGCCTGTTTATGAGCGGCCCTGTGTAATCAATGAAGCATGGGGAGGATGGACGAGCAAGTATTTTGGTACGGATGAGTTTATTGGGTTTTGCCGTGATCTGAACGTCGAGCCTCTTATTTGTGTGAATGACGGTTCGGGAACGCCGGAAGAAGCGGCCGAATGGGTTGAATATTGCAATGGCGGTACGGATACCCCGATGGGACGGTTGAGGGCCGCTCATGGGCACGTCGAGCCTTTTGGAGTGAAGTATTGGGAGATCGGGAACGAGGTTTGGGGACCATGGCAGGTCGGACATTGCAACGCTGAGCAATTCGCTGATCGATATGTACTGTTTGCCAAGGCCATGAAGGCTATCGATCCCGAAATCAAGCTGCTCGCCTGCGGGGATACGAAGATGGAGTGGAACGAGCCTCTTCTGGAAAAAGCGGCTGAGTTCATGGATTACTTGACCTTGCACTTATATCACGGTTATTCTCGATTTGGAATGAATCATCGTACACCGAGGGAAGAGCGGTATAAGGCGATCGTCTCTTATCCCGAATGGACAAGGGAATCTATACGTCAATTGAGGGAGAAGTTCGGATCATCCGATCGCTATTCCCACCTGAAACTGGCAATTACGGAATACAATACGATGTACTATCCCAATACCATCCGTAAGGATCTACCCAATGAGCATACCCTTGAAGCTGCGGTAGCGAATGCAGCAAATTTGAACGAATTTATCCGGCAATGCGACCTGGTAGAGATAGGCAGCTTCTCCGACCTTGTTAACGGCTGGCTTGGCGGATGTATCCGGGTTGGGGATTATTATGCGGATCAATTTCGCGGCAAATCCTCGGGTTGGAGCGGCAAATCGTTAACCGTTTACGGCACACCGACCTATTATGTTATGAACATGTACGCGAACCGGGACCTAGGCTACCTGGTACAAACTCATACCGAATGCGGCAGCTTTCAGGTGAACAGCCCACTGTCTGAAGCGCCTCAGCTTGATCGCTTGCCGGATCTGGACGTCGTGGCTTGTACGAACGTACAAGGAGATAGGCTTACGGTCTTTATGGTGAATCGCAGCCTCGAAGATACGTTAACGGAAGTGCAACTGGGCGGATTTGCCGAGTCGGGCACAGCCTGTCTGTCGGAATTGACTGCAGACGATTATGAGACGATAAATGATGTTAATCATCCGAATGACGTAATCCCCCAGGCACATCATTTGTCATTCATTCATGGTGTAGTTTCCTGTCAACTGAGGGCATCTTCTGTCTATATACTGGAAATTACAAGATAAAATTCCATAAAATGAATTGTTTTAAACAGAGGAGCGGAGAAACCAAATGACAACCAAGAAATATGTAAAAAATTATCCGAGACCTCAGTTCTTAAGGGATAACTGGGTCGATCTGAACGGAGAATGGAACTTCGGTTTCGATGATGCCAACGCAGGTGAAGCCAATAGGTGGCCACGTAGCTTTGGCGGAGACCGTAAGATTATCGTTCCTTTCACCTATGAGACGAAAGCTAGCGGGATTGGAGAGGAAGCTCACCATTCCTTCGTCTGGTATAACCGAAAGCTAGACATTCCATCGGAAGCGGACGACAAGCGAATCGTCTTGCATTTTCAAGCGGTGGACTATATTGCGAAGGTATGGGTAAACGGTGAATGCGTCGGAAGGCATCAGGGCGGCTATGCGGCTTTCTCGTTCGATATCACGCCCTATGTGACATTCGGAGCTCCGAATGAGCTCACCGTGAAGGTGGAGGACAGCAAGGATGCGACTCAACCGCGTGGAAAACAACGATGGGTGGACGAAAACTTCGAGTGCTTCTATGTGCAGACGACAGGCATCTGGCAATCCGTCTGGCTCGAATACGTAGACGGGTTACACATCGATTCAGTTAAAATAACGCCAGACCTCGACCGTTCAACCGTTCGTTTCGAGTATCAGGTGAAGGGTGATGTATACACCCAAAGTGGACTTCGGCTGGAGACGATCATCACCATGAAGGACCGCCAGGTCAAACAGACCAGCCTGACCATCGACCGTCCTTGGCTTTCGCTCGAGGTTGATCTCGTTCACGAGATGAACGGACCGTGGAAGCGCCGATACTGGTCTCCCGCCCATCCGAATCTGTATGATGTAGAGTTAATTTTATATCGGGATGACGTCGAGATCGACCATGTTTATACCTATTTCGGCATGCGGAAGGTATCTATTGAGAAGGGCAAGGTGCTGCTGAACAATGTGCCGATCTATCAGCGGCTAATCCTAGATCAGGGATATTGGCCGGACAGCCACCTGACTCCCCCTTCCGAGGAAGCGCTGATCGAGGATATCGATCTGCTGCTGCAGATGGGGTATAACGGTGTCCGTAAGCATATGAAGATCGAGGATGCCCGATTCCTGTATTGGTGTGATGTGAAAGGCGTATTGGTTTGGTCTGAGATGGCTGCAACCTTCGAATTTAATGACAACGCAGTCCAGAACTTCACGTCGGAATGGATGGAGATCGTGCGCCAGCAATACAACCATCCTTCTATCATCACCTGGGTTCCGTTCAACGAATCGTGGGGGATTGCAAACATCTTCAAGGATCGCAAGCAGCAGCAATTCACCGAATCGATCTATCATCTGACCAAAGTGTTCGACCCGAATCGCCCCGTCGTGACCAACGACGGTTGGGAGCATACGGTGTCCGATATATTGACTCTCCATGATTATGTGGAAACGAAGGAGAAATTCCTGGAGCGCTACGCCAGCAAGGACGATATCGTGGGCAACGAGAGGACATGCAATCAATTCAAGTATGCTCTCGCCGACGGCTACAGCTACAAGGGGCAGCCGATTATCATCAGCGAATTCGGCGGCATCGCCTTCCAGTCTGACAAGGGCTGGGGCTACGGCAATCAGGAGGCCACCGAAGAGGCGTTCATGAATCGTTTCTGCGGTATTCATGAAGCGATCAAACAGACGGACTACATCGTCGGATACTGCTATACACAAATCACCGATGTCCAGCAAGAGATTAACGGACTTCTGACCGAGGATCGTAAGCCTAAAGTGCCGATCGACAAGATTAGGGAGATCAATCTGGGTTTTATAGGTAAGTAATAGCACAAGAGAAGACCCGGCGGCCGCCGGGTCCTTCTTAAATAAATTGAATTATCGAATTGGATACAATCGGAGGGAATGATTTGGACAAATCGATGCCTATGACAAAAACAACATGGCAAAAAACGCTCGCGGTCCTCGTATTCACACTTATGCTGCTTGGCATGATCCCGCCAGCGACTCTTGTGCCGGTTGCTTCGGCAGCGGTGGAAGAGGCGGAAGCACCGAATTTCAATATACCGGCGGGCATTTACTCTGAACCGCAAACGGTTACATTAAGCACGTATTCCCAGGGTGCAGTCATTCGTTACACGTTGGATGGAAGCGAACCGACATCAAGCTCTCAGGTGTATACGGAGCCGATCCCTGTCGATTCCGTTACGCAAATCCGGGCCTATGCCGAAATGCCAGGCGGAACGGCCTCCGCGAAAGTTGAAGCACTTTATGTCATCGCTAATATCGAATCGGAATGGAGCCATGATTTCAGCCAGTTCAACCCGTCGGATTGGCAGTTGTACGCAGGTAATACTCAACCGACTAACGGCACATGGTCAAATTCCGATGGACAGTATGTGGCGAACAAGACGGATGCCAACAAGGCAATGATCGCGGCATTGGCCAACGCTTCTCCGCAGAATTTTGTCATGGAAGCTGACATTAATCCTTACAGCAGCACGTTGAATTCAGGATTTGTCTTTCGAGTGACGGAGCCTGGCGCCGGCGCAGACACGATGAATGGTTACTTTGTCGGTTTTGCCGCAAGCGGTGTGTTAGCGGCTACTAAAATGACACGTGACGGGTCTACGGGCAAATTCACCCAAATTATGCGATTGGATGGGACGAATGGCACGAGCAAGGTTCCGGTTACGCCCAACGCCAAGAATCGGTTAAAGGTGGTCGGACTAGGCACTACTTATTATGTTTATTTGAATGGGAAGTTTCACTTTAAATTCACCGATAAGGATCATACCATTGGGACTTTCGGAATAAGAGCCTGGAGCTCAGCTTTGGCTTCGAACCCAACTGGGAATGTAGCTTTTGATAACATAAGAATCCAGTCTTTGTCAAGCGATCGCATCGCAACGCAAGAGCCGGATCTGTCTTCCTTTACCGTCGATCATTTTGATTCTTCTTCCCATGGAGTAGAATGGTCAGTTTATCAAGAGGATGCGGGCAAATGGAGTCTTACCCAAAATCCGGGTTATTTGACCATTCAGACAACAGCCACCGATCTCTATCAGGCGAATAATACTTTGAACAATGTATTTTTGCGTGATGCTCCAGAGAACTTTGAAATCGTAACCAGTCTGCACGCTCCGATACTACGGAACCATCAACAGGCAGGCTTGATTGTGATGCAGGATGCCGACAACTTCTACAGAGTGAATCAGGTATGGAATAATACGGCTAAATTCATCGAGACAGGTTCTGAGACGGCAGCCGTGTACACCAGAAATGGCATGACTGATCATCCGGGCGGTTTGCAAGTCAAGCTTAAAATCAAGAAGGTCGGAAATCAATACACGAGCTATTATTGGTCAAACGGAAGCTGGGTGCTAGCGGCTGAACCGGTCAATCTGAATTTGCAAAATATTCAAGTCGGTTTTTATGGAAACAACAATGTTACGCCGACTTATCCGATCAATGTGAGGGTTGACTATTTCGGCATCAAGAGTATTGACCCGGCGGATGAGGAGGAACCAGAAGAACCGGAAGAGCCGGAGGAACCGGTGGAACCGAAGGTTATTAGCCTGCCCAATACCGGATTAGAGGCCTGGTATAAATTGGACGAGGCTCCACTCAGTTTCTTTGCTATGGACTCCTCGGACTACAATAATCACTCGTATCTTACATATGGTACCTGGCTTCCTGAAGGAGGGGTAAACGGCGGCGCCCTTTCATTAAACGGGACAATGGACAGACTTGTCATAAATGGGCCATCCGGTACATTCTTGAGAAACGAATTTGACCAACACTCAGCCTCGTTGTGGTTCAAAGCCAATAAGATGGTAGCCAAGCAGGTGCTGTACGAGCGGGGAGGCAATGCAGCCGGCCTGGCTGTTCAGCTTAATAGCAACAAGCTGGAAGCAGCTGTGGCTTCTGGGACCAATCAGCATGTTCTCTCTGTGGATTTTACCGACAAGACATCGTGGCATCATGTGCTTGTTACATTTGACAAAGGGGATTTCAAGCTCTATCTGGATGGCGTTCTCGTGGCGCAGAAGGATACGGGCATACCGCTTGTCGCTGCAGCGTTAAACGGAGGCGGCATTGGCTGGAGACAAGAAGTGGATGCGTTTGGAGGACCTGCTTCTGGGGCTAATTTCGAAGGACTTATTGATGATGTACGTCTCTACAATACCGTCGTTGTGCCGACGATCGGTGTCGTTTCTGCCGAAAGCATCCAATTCAATGAGACCGAATTAACATTGAATCTAGGCCAGACGTATCCGTTGTTCGCATCGTTGCTTCCGATCAATACGACAAATCCGGCTCTTGTATGGCAATCCAGCGATCCTTCCGTTGTTCGTATCGATGCCACGGAGTTGTCTAAAGCAAATCTGGTGGCGAATTCGACCGGGACGGCAACAGTAAGCGTAGCAACCTACGATGGGAGCTACCGTGCATCCGTTCCTGTTACCGTAATCGCTCCGGAACTGCAAAGCGTCAAACTGAATCCGATTCGCATCACGTTACCTGTTGGAGTCGATTATGTGATGTCGCCGTTGTATGAGCCGTCGAATGTGGAGCTTCACAATCTGAAGTGGTCCTCCGACAATACGGCGGTTGCTTCGGTTGACGAAAATGGCAAGGTCACTACCCATGCACCAGGCCGTGCTATTATTCAGCTGGAGACGGGTGTAGGAGGCATCGGCGGGACGTCTGTTATTATCGTCGAGGAGGAAAAGGAAATCCCTCCCGTCTATTTGATGTCGTATTTCCGCTCCGATATTTCGCAAACGGGTCAAAAGGATGAATATTTGCATTTTTCCTATAGTAGAGACGGCCTAAAATGGTACGAATTAAACAACAATCTGCCGGTTGTCGATTTCAAAAGAGCGTTGAGAGATCCGTTTCTCGCACAAGGCGAGGATGGCATATGGCGATTGATGTTTACGGCCTCAACCGGAAATACTGCGACAAGCAAAGGTGTAATCAGTATGCTCGGCTATGCGGAATCTCAAGATCTGATTAATTGGACCAACTTCAAGATGCTGGACGTCATGAAGGCTTATAAGGATCGAGGCGAAGTCGTATTCAATTCATGGGCTCCTGAATGGTCCTATGATCCCGTAAATGAGGAATATGTGATTTATTGGTCCTCCACCGTTGGCGATTTCTCCTCAGGAAACAACAAGCATTATTATTTTACGACAAAGGACTGGTTAACCTTCAGCGACGCCAAGTTGTTCTTCGATCCCGGGAAGAAAACGATCGATGCGACGCTGTATCCGATCTCTGCGGATGAAGAGATTGCCGGACAACGAGTCAGGGATAAACTCGGAATTCCGGAGGACAAAGAGATTCCGGGCAATAACGTTTGGTATATGTTCTTTAAGGATGAAACGCCTGAGAATGCAGGAGGAATGCGGAACAGGCAAACATGGTCCGACGATGGCATTACTGGCACCTCGTCCTACCAGGATCCGGTGCACATAAGCGATTATGTAACTCCATTGAAAACGGAAGGCTCTTCGATATTCAAGGTGGGGGACAAGTGGCATATGGTTTATGACTATTGGTGGGCAGGCAAATTTGGACTGAAAACAACGTCCGATATTACCGATCCACTGAAATGGTCGGAAGAAAACTTAGACCTTAGAATCCCGTACAGGGCCAGACATTCGGGAATGTCGTTAATCAACAATACAGAACTGTGGAACTTGATTCAGCATTACTCTCTTGAGGCGTTCTATTCGTTCGTCGGCAACGCACAAGATCGCTCCGGTCATCAGTTTGACGGGGAGGCTATTGGCAATCCAACATTCGCTTCACCGGAAAGAGGCGCGGGTTATGTTGTGCTAAATGGTGACGGAGATGCTGTCAAGCTTACGCAAGACAACCAACCGTTCTATATTCGGACGGTCTCCCTATGGGTCAAAGCGGATGAGACGGATCGTTCGCAAATGCTGTATCACGAAGGGAACAGCGACGGCGGACTCGCCCTGAAGCTCGAGGGGAATGAGTTGGTTGCCGGTGTTTCCAAAGCTGGCGTTTTGAAGACGGTAAACACCGACTATGCGGATTCGGAATGGCATCTAGTAACCGTAGTCTACGAAGAAGGAATTCTGAAGCTGTACGTGGACGGGGTTGAAAAAGGACGATTGGATACCGGTTTCCAGCCGAAGCAATCCAGCTTGAATCCGAACGGAGAAGACCCGAAATCAAGAAACCCCGAACTGTACGATATCGAGAAAACGTCTTCATTGGCGATGATCGGAACAGGCTCGGCAAATGATGTATTCGGAACCGTTTCGAGCACAACTTATTTCAAGGGAGCGATCGGGCAAGTTGAAATCTACACGCTTCCGCTGTTCGATCAAGACATCAGTGAATTATACAAGAACAGCAAAGAGAGCTACGAGAACTTGATCATCGAAAGAACGATAATCAGTGCATCGGCTTTGCCCGAATTGGAAGTTTCTTATGGTACGCCTTATGATCAACTGGATCTGCCAAGCGAAGTGGAAGTCACTTTGGATGACGGAACCAGTTCTACGATTGGTGTAAGCTGGTCGGCAGGCGATTATAACGGTTCGTCTTCCGGTTCTTATAAGTTAAATGGCACATTGCTGCAGACGGATGGCATCAACAATAAGAATAACGTGCAGGTCCGAATTGTCGTTACGGTAATGGAGTCAGACGACTCGACAGTTCCGACCGATCCGACTGATTCGTCTGAACCGACACCGACACAGAATCCGTCAACCCAACCGAATCCGGCTAATGCGCAAGTTCGGGAAGACGGCAGCGTCATTGTCAAATTGACGGCTAAACTAAGTGGGGGAAATGTGGCACAAGTCGAGGCAAGCGCCATCGATTTGGAGCAAGCATTTGCACTGGCCCAAAGCGACGCAAACGGGATCAGAAAGATCACCTTGGGGCTTCCTGAAATCGCGAATGCAGGCTCCTTCAGGATTGAATTGCCGACTTCTGCAATCTCGGAGGGGAAGTTGACCAGAACCATCGAATTGCAAATGCCTTTCGGAACGGTCACGCTTCCGGAGAACATGTTTAAGCAAGGCGAGGCGGAAGGTTTTCCGACGATTCAGATGACAATAGGCAAAGCTGACATCTCTGGATTCGAGGAGGAACTGCGCACGAAGATCGGTGATCGACCGGTCGTGGAACTTCAACTCCATGCAGACAACAAACCACTGGCTTGGAGCAATCCCGATACCATCGTTACCGTATCGCTCGATTATACACCGACATCCGAGGAGCTTCTTGATCCGGAGCATATTGTCGTGTGGTATATAGATAATCAAGGCCATATCCAGTCCGTGCCGAATGGCAAATACAACTGGGAAACGGGCAAAGTGACATTCCGTACAAGCCACTTCAGTTCATATGCGGTTGCCTACGTGAAGAAGACGTTTAGCGATCTGGACCGCCATTCGTGGGCTCGTAAACAAGTGGAAGTGTTGGCATCCAAGGGCATGATCTCCGGGATATCGGAGGATGCGTTCGCACCGGATCGCGAAATCACAAGATCGGATTTCCTTCTGATGCTTGTTCGGACACTCGATCTGAAGGCGAAAGTGACTTCCAACTTCGAAGACATCAACAAGGAAGATTACTATTATGAAGCAGTCGGAATCGCCAAAGCGCTCGGCATCGCTTCTGGAGTGGGAGACAACACATTCCAGCCGAAAGCTTATATTTCCAGACAAGATATGATGGTGCTAACCGCGCGTGTCTTACAGAAGTACAATTGGTTAAGTGCTACGAAATCCGTCAGCAACCTGGATCGATTCAACGATCATCATGAAATCGCGGATTACGCGAAAACCGAACTCTCTTCGCTGGTTGACGCTGATCTGATAACGGGTTCCGAAAGCAAGTTGAATCCGCTCGTCAACGCAAATAGAGTGGAAGCCGCTGTATTTCTGTATCGTATTTACAATATGCACTAATCGACAAGCAGACGTCTGCGACTGGAGGAATTACTATGGTCAAACAGCCGAATATATTATGGATTTGTACGGATCAGCAGCGTTTTGACACTTTGGGATGTTATGGAAATCCTTTTGTCAACACACCGAATATTGACAGATTGGCCAATCGTGGCGTTCTTTTTGAAAATGCATATTGTCAATCAACGATTTGCGCACCGAGCAGGGGGAGCTTTTTGACTGGGCGCTACCCGAGAACCGTACGCCTTCGCAAGAACGGCCAGGACATTCCGGACAGCGAGGTGCTGGTGACCAAATTGCTGCATGACGCCGGCTATACGTGTGGTTTGTCCGGTAAGCTGCACCTTACCGCCTGTAACCCGAAGGTGAGCCACGGCACAGAGCGCCGGATCGACGACGGTTACGATATGTTTCACTGGTCGCACCATCCGAAGGATGATTGGCCTACCAACGAATATAGCATGTGGCTGAGGGCGAAAGGAAAAACGTTTGAATCGCGACTGGTGGAAGCGTGCAAATATGTCACATATGGACCTGATGCCGAGGACCATCAGGCTGCCTGGTGCGCGGAGAAGGCGATTGATTTCATTGAAGCGCACACCGGGAAGGAGCAGCCTTGGTTATTTTCGGTCAACATTTACGCCCCTCATCACCCGTTCGATCCGCCGGAAAGCTACCTGCACCGATATCTCGAAAAGCTTGACCAAATACCGCTTCCGAATTACATAGAAGGCGAGCTCGATTCCAAAACGAGCTTTCAACGCCACGATCATAAAGGGGCTTACGGTAACCCTAAGCTTTATCCCTTCAATCAAATGAACGATTCGGACCATCGCTATTTGACCGCAGCTTATTGGGCCATGGTAGATCTGATTGATGAGCAGGTCGGTGTAATGATGGATGCTTTGGAGCGGACCGGACAGCTGGAGAATACGATTGTCATCTTCATGTCCGATCACGGCGAGCTCTTGGGCGAACACGGGGTATATTTGAAGGGATCGCATTTCTATGAACCTTCCGTACACGTTCCCCTGATTGTCTCTTGGCCGGGAAAATATCAAGAGGGCGTTCGTAGTTCCGCCCTCGTAGAGTTAGTAGATCTCGCGCCGACGTTCTTGGAAGCAGCCGGCGTTGAACGTTATCACGGCATGCAGGGGAAATCGCTCACGAAGCTGCTCAGCGGCGAAACGGCAGAGCACCGGGAGGATGTGTACTGCGAGAACTATGAGACGATAGAGGGCAAGTACGGGAATGGATACAGCTTGATGGTGCGGGACCGCACGCACAAAATCGTCATGTATAATACCCGAGATGAAGGCGAGCTCTACGATTTGGTGAACGATCCGAACGAATCCGTGAATCTGTGGCATTCAGCCGAACACAGCGCGCTGAAGTTGTGCATGATGGAGCGCTTATGTCACCGGATGGCTGAAACAATTGATCCGCTGCCCGAGAAGATCGCTCCGTGGTGATGCAGCGGTCCAGATGTTCCTTTGGATACAAGACGAAAGGCAGCAATCCAAGATTAGTGAACTGACAGGAGTGATAGATATGAAACCCAACTTAGTCTATATATTTGCTGATCAACTGCGCTTGTCTTCCTGCGGCTTTGCCGGCGATAGCAAGGCATTAACGCCAAATATCGACAGCCTGGCTGCGGAAAGCCGATGCTTTTCGAACGCGATTTCGGGACATCCGGTTTGCGCTCCGTATCGGGCGTCGCTATTTACCGGTAAATATACGACGAGTACCGGCATGGTTATCAATGAAATTCGCATGAATCCGAACCATCACAGCTTTGCTCACGTCCTTCATGAACAGGGTTATGATACTGCCTACATCGGCAAATGGCATTTGTGGGCTAATGAGCTTGGCCATCATTACGAGCCACGAAATTCCTTTGTGCCTCCTGGGGAGCACCGGCTTGGCTTTGACGGCTTCTGGGCAGCCTACAATTTTCACCATGAATACTATAACATGTACTACCACACTGACTCGGCGGCGAAGATACCGATTGAAGGGTACGAGCCGGACGGGCAAACTAGCTTGGCCATTGAGCAGCTCAAGGAAAAGTCCGCCGGGCAAAAGCCGTTCGCTATGTTTTTATCGCTCGGCACACCGCATGACCCTTGGGATATCAGCAATGTTCCGCCGGAATATTATGAAAAGTTCAAAGATGTCGAGTTTTCGCTTCCGCCGAATTACCAAGAACATAACGATCCGTATGCAGACAATTGGGCCAAGTTCCGTTCTGTGGGGAGAGAGAAAATCACCGACTGGCTTAAGGTGTATTACGCCATGACGGCCAATCTGGATTGGAATGTGGGCAGATTAATTGAGGCAGTCGACGAGCTTGGCCTGGCGGACAACACGATATTCATCTTTACCTCCGATCATGGCGAGCTGTTCGGAGCCCATGGCAGACGGGGGAAAAATATCTTTTACGAGGAAGCCGTTCGCGTGCCGTTCCTGCTCCGTTGGCCGGGTCGGGTTCCGCAGGGCAGTGAGTCGGATGTATGCTTGAACACCTGTGACATTATGCCGACTCTGCTCTCTATGCTGAAGCTGCCGATACCGGCAGAAGTAGAGGGCATGGATTTGAGCCCGTTCGCGTTCGGTGAAAAAGGGGAGGAGCCGGAAGCGGCTTTCCTGCAAGGAACTGGAGCAACGGCCGATTGGTCGGACGGACATGAGTGGAGGGCACTCCGAAGCAAGCGATTTACTTATGCCATTTACCGGGCAGACAGGAAGGAGCTGCTGTTCGATAATACGGCGGATCCGTTCCAAATGACGAATTTGGCGGAGCAATCGGACTATGAGCCAGTCGTACTCGGCTTTAGGAAGATGCTCGAGAAGAAGATGAACGAAATAGGGGATACGTTCGAAAGCTGCAGCTGGTATCGGGATCATTGGATCGAGGACAGGATTATTATGCGGACCGCCCGCGGATAGCCTTCAAAATTTTATTTGTCATATTATTTTCATGAAGAACCAGCAAACCCTTGAGTTTGCTGGTTTCTTGCATTGTGCGCCCAGCATGGGCGCTATCTATAGGGTGTAAATCCCGAATGGTGAAGGCAGTAGTAACCATTAGCTCAAGACAAGGGTGTCGACCGTGAGGTCG
>NZ_LMSJ01000012.1:0-64842 GCF_001428105.1 Paenibacillus sp. Soil766
CTTTCTCTTAAGCCCCCTAATTGGATTGGAGTCTTCAATATGCATGAAGTACAATATTGATGAGGGGGAATGAGATGTATGAAAAGCAATATCCTATATGATGAGCAGCGTATCAAAGTTGCCCAWGAGGCACTTAGCGGAACGAAAATATCTTTCCTGGCACGTAAATATTCCGTATCTCCTAGTACGATTACGAACTGGGTGAAATTCTATAAAGAAAGATTTGGAGAGGAAGATCTTCCTTCCGTCAGTGAGCGTATCGATGATTCAAAGCGCCTACAGGAGTTGGAATCTAAGATGGACACAGCGGTAAAGCTTTTRGGTGAGAAAGATCTTGAAATACAGTTGCTACGTGAACTTCTAAAAAAGAGCAACCCCGCTTACAAGACAAACTTGAAATAGCCGGTAAAGCAATTAAGCGGGGCTATGCAGCGGCACCAGTACTGCGAATAATCGGCGTTCATGAATCGACGTACTACGCTAGAAGGAAGCGAAATTCTAAGCAACCAAAACCTCTAGTAAAAGATCGGGTTGCTTTAGGGCGTCCAGTTCCCAAATACTCTCTGACGACAGACGGGCAGAAGATCAACGATACGCAGATCGAAGAATGGCTAATGGAATTGGTAGAGGGCGAGGAGAGCGGTTACGGCTATCGTAATCTAGCCCATGCACTTTATGTGCAACGTGGCCTTATCCTCAACCACAAGAAGGCGTATAGGCTCTGCAGGAAGCTAGGTYTGCTTCAGAAAAAACCAAACAAGAAGTTTAAGCACCCCAGGCGTATCGCGAAGAATCGCTTAGTTACAGGCCCTAATCAACTTTGGCAGATCGACATCAAGTATGGTTATGTTCACRGCTATGATCGCTTCTTTTTTCTCTTTGACATGATTGACGTATTTGATCGTTACATTGTCGGCTATCACTTAGGGTCAAGCTGTGATGCGAAGGATGTATGTGCGGCCGTAAAACGCGCTTTAGAGGCTCGTCTGAAGCCTGGAGAACCTGCACCGGTCATACGTTCAGATAACGGTCCTCAGTTTCTTAGCCATGCCTTTGGGGACATGTGTGCAGATAAAAACCGTCCAATTGAACACGAACGTATACCGCCCAAGACACCCAACATGAACGCATACATTGAGTCATTCCATAGCATCATTGAACGAGATGTGTACACAAAGGAATACTTTGAAACATTTGAAGAAGCTTACCAGAGAGTACACATCTACATAGAGTACTACAACAATCGTCGCTTCCACGGTAGCTTACACAGAATGAGTCCAAGCCAATACCATGAGTCATGGAAGACAAATGAATTAGGAGCAGTTGAGTTTACCCTTTAGCAAAATTGGTCCAGTTCACACGAGATACAAAAAAACGAGAAACTGCGAAATGGCGAGTATTTATTAGAAAGACTCCATAATTAAGGGGCCGAACCGNTTTACCCTTTAGCAAAATTGGTCCAGTTCACACGAGATACAAAAAAACGAGAAACTGCGAAATGGCGAGTATTTATTAGAAAGACTCCATAATTAAGGGGCCGAACCGTCTGTAAGTACCAAACAAAGACTTTGAAGATCTATTCGAAAAGCTTACGAAGATTTCCGCCATAAGGTGCCTGAACGATACCTTTTTCCGTGATAATCGCAGTTACATACTCATTTGGCGTCACATCGAACGCCGGATTGAACACTTTCACGCCAGCAGGTGCTGTACGCTTGCCGAAACCTTGCGTGATCTCGTCCTCGTGGCGCTCCTCGATCGGAATATCGCCGCCAGTCGGAGTGTTCAAGTCGATCGTTGACAGTGGACTTGCCACATAGAACGGGATGCCATGCGCCTTCGCCAGCACAGCTACGCTGTATGTGCCGATTTTGTTGGCTACATCGCCGTTTGCCGCAACACGGTCCGTTCCGACGATGACCGCTTGAATCCACCCCTTGGCCATAACCGCCCCGGCCATGTTGTCACAGATCAGCGTGACATCTACGCCAGCCTGCTGCAGTTCAAAAGCCGTGAGCCGCGCGCCTTGGAGCACGGGCCGAGTTTCATCGGCGAACACTTTGATGTTCATCCCTTGCTCCTTCGCCAAGTAGAACGGCGCGAGCGCCGTGCCGTACTTGGCGGTAGCCAATCCGCCGGCGTTGCAGTGCGTCAGCACGCCGAACCCATCCTCGAACAGCGTGAGCGCATGTTCGCCGATACGGCGGTTGGTGTCTTCGTCCTCCGCCTGAATCACTTGCGCTTCTGTTAGAAGCGCAGCTTTGAACGCATCCGGACTCACGCCCTCGGCTGCCAATACATCCGCTCTCGCACGCATGCGATCGAGCGCCCAGAACAAGTTCACCGCTGTCGGACGTGACGTCGCCAGGTAATCCGCTTGCTTCTGGACTTCCGTCAGAAGCCCGTCTACCGCGGCATCCACGCCGCGGATGCCGAGATACACCCCATACGCGGCGGCGATCCCGATCGCAGGTGCGCCGCGAACTTTCAAGTGCCGAATCGCTTCCCACACCTCAATCGGTGTTTCCAGCGGCAAGTACACAATCTCCTCCGGCAGCAGTCGTTGATCAAGCAAATCCAACTGCTGGCCATTCCAACGCAAGGATTGCAGGGCACCTTGTTCTTGATTTTGATCTTTTACGTTTTCATTCTCTACGTTCGTCGTCATAGTACATAACCTCTTTCTGCTGCTCGTGTTGCAATTGCTATTAGTTCATCAATCGTTGCTACCTGACGGTTAGCACGAAGGCATGCTGTGCCGATTGTAAGTGCCAATCGTTGTGCGCGCTCTCTTGCTGCCGCGTCTTCAATTTTATCGATATCTGCAACGTGGGCAAGACCGACTACACGGCGTACCATTTTGGCACCTGTGAATCCGACTGTATCACGCAGCAAGCCTGCGATGAAATAATCTTGGTAGCCTGGAGCGGCAAATACACGATCTACCCCATGCTCATTCCATAATGCACGGAAGTTTTGTTCGAAATGCGTCCATACATCCTTCACAGTTTGTGTTAAATATGCACGGAATGAGGAACGGCTTTCTTCGTCCTTACTCCAACCTTCTTGAGCCGCAAAGTTAAGCAATAGGTTAGCTAGTACAGCGCCAATATCGAAGCCCATCGGGCCATAATAAGCAAATTCAGGGTCAATCACTTTTGTTGAATCGGGTTTGATGAAAATACTGCCCGTATGCAAGTCGCCATGCAACAACGCTTGTGCCTGAGTAAGGAACTTGCTGCGCAGAATGGCTACCTCTAAGTGAAGCTCATTGTCTACCCAAAGTTGTTCCACGGCATCGCGGATAGCTGCTTCAAAATTGTTCGTTTCCGCATCACGATACGGATCATCGAAGATCAAATCTTCCGTGATTTTGCAAAGTTCAGGGTTGATGAAGCGTCCCAGCTGAATCTTTTTCTCTTGTTGATTTTTGCCTAAATCGGAAGTGAAGAAAAGCGTATTCGCTAGGAAGCGCCCGATATGCTCAGCAAAAAGTGGGTATTGGTTACCCTCAATCAACCCTCTGCGCATGATCACGTGATCGCTCAAATCTTCCATGACTGTAAGCGCTAGGTCTGCATCATAGGCGTACACATGTGGGACAAGGTCTGGCACGAGCCCTTCTTCAATGATCAAAGCTTCGCTCTCAATGCGTGCACGATCAAGCGTCAGCGGCCAGGATTCCCCAACAACTTTGGCATAAGGAAGAGCTTGCTTCAAAATAATACTTTTACCTGTAGCAGCTTCTGTTATACGAAATACGAGGTTTAAATTCCCATCCCCGATTTCTTGGCTGGCCAGTTCAGAACCTGCTTGAAATAATTGCGGAATACGGCGTGCGTATTCAATGGCTTGTGCTTCCGATAACGGATGATAAGTGGACATGAATGAACCTCCTAAAAGTTTTCGTCAGAAAACTGACTTCGTAAGCGTCATCTTAAGTGATTGGAATTAATTCCAACTAATTTACTGAGTATTAATAGTCTTTACCTAGTATAAGACAAATTGTTTCTGCATGAAATACACTTTTCAGAAATGTCGTTTATTTTACATAAAATCCGCGTGATTAACGTAAATTAGCGTGTACAAGGACGATTTTTTAGGCGAAATGAAGGAGGATTTGAATGACGAGCGCAACACTAGTTTCAACACAATCCATACAAACTGTTCTTAATAAGCAAATTTCAAACTGGAATTTACTGTTCGTAAAGCTTCATAATTTTCATTGGTATGTAAAAGGGAATCAATTTTTTACACTTCATGTAAAATTTGAGGAGCTCTACAATGAGGCTGCGCTGCATGTGGATGAGTTGGCTGAACGATTATTAGCGATTGGCGGTCAACCTGCCGCAACGATGAAAGCTTACTTAGAGATTTCTTCACTTAAGGAAGCATCTGGCACGGAATCAGCTACAAAAATGGTTGAAGCGATTATTGAAGATTTCACAATCCTTACGCAAGAGTTGAAAGCGGGCATGGGGATCTGTGAGGAAGCGAGCGACGATACCACCTCGGATATGCTTTTGGCGATCCAAACTTCGTTGGAAAAGCATCGCTGGATGCTGCAATCATTTTTGGGTTGAAATATTTACACAATCTTTAATTCAAACAAACATTCAAGATATGAAATTCCATTATCCTAGAGACAACCTGATTTCAAAGGATGTGAATGGATGAAACTTCTGAATGTCCTATTGGTCGTTGCCCTAGGCACCATGTTCTTACTTCTTGCCTACCAGGCAAAGGCACCTGACAGCACCCATGACCCGAATCCAATGAAACATGATCAAAATCAGTTTGCCCGAATGCAGCTGACGTATTACACAGAATCAGTGAAATAAAAGAAGGAATGGCCTGATTTTAGCGCCATTCCTTTTTTATGTGCGGGGTTCAAACCGAGTACTGTATAGATACTACTGTGAAAACTGCGTTCTCAAACGGCTTTAGAGTTGAATTAGCAAGCTATTGCCATAGCACCTATGATTCCGATGAATTAACTGCAGAGCAAATCATAAGTCATCACATTGGAATACTCGCCAAATTTTCTAATATAATAAAGGCTAATGAGATTTTGTTTTAGATTTGAATTCGAGGGTAAGATTACCAAAAGGAATGGCTGATTTTTCGGGCTGTTCCTTTTTATTTTCTGAAAAATGCCAATCTGCATTTGTTTTGCTTACAAAGTTTATTTATAATAGATAGATTAATGAGGAGAACGAGGGGGTGGCGACATGGGGGATGGGAAAGCATTGAAGGAGTGGGCTTCTGCGGTCAAAGCGCTAGAGGCTGGCTCGCAAATTTTTATTATGCGCAAGGGAGGTATTGTTGAAGAAACGAGAGATTTCCAGGTGGAATCGAATGATTTCTTTCTCTATCCAACATATGAGCATCAGAGAAAAGAACTACTGAAAGAGCAGTATCGTGGGATTATCGATGAAACGTTGGTCAACTGGCGTGCACAAGATACACATGTTACGATCAGTTCTTTTGCCCGTGTGGTTGAAGATATCGAGGTCAGCGATCAGGAAAAGCTCAATCTGCTATTTCCATTTCATATTTGGACTGAAAATTTCACAGAAGAGCGTTTGAAGTGGAAACGGAAAAACCCGCTGCATATAATGATTTTAAGGGTTTATACACTGAAAGAACCGATCCAAATAGAGATCGAACAGGCCTATATTGGCTGCAAATCATGGATACAACTGCAGGCATTGATCCCGGATGATTCCGACATGATCCCCGTGTTGAATGAGGACGAATTTAGCGCACAAGTTGCTGAAATTAAACGTACTTTGGCGTAAAATTTACGTAGCATTTCACAAAACGCTCCCCTTTTTCACGGAATTGCCCTTTCTTGATTTGTTACAGTAAGTTATAATAGAATTATTCTAATGAGAATCAGTGATAATCATTACTTTGATTGTCATCTATCTAGTACACTCAAACATTATGGAGGCTTAAAGAAAATGGCAAATTCAACAACATTTACAATAGAGGGTCTGAAAGCGACCATCGAAGGAAAGGAAATTTTGAAAGGTCTTAGCCTAGAAATCAAAGGCGGCGAAATTCACGCGATCATGGGGCCGAACGGTACTGGTAAAAGTACTTTGGCATCCGCGTTAATGGGTCACCCGAAATATGAAGTAACAGAGGGCTCAGTTACTTTAGATGGCGAAGATGTTCTTGAGATGGCTGTTGATGAAAGAGCACGCGCTGGCTTGTTCTTGGCTATGCAGTACCCAAGCGAAATCACTGGCGTAACGAATGCTGACTTCTTGCGCAGTGCAATGAACGTTCGCCGCGGTGAAGGTAACGAAATTTCTTTGATCAAGTTCATCCGTCAAATGGAAGCGAAAATGAAGCAACTGGAAATGAACCCTGAGTTCATGCACCGTTACTTGAACGAAGGCTTCTCCGGCGGTGAGAAGAAGCGTAATGAAATTCTACAAATGCTTTTGCTTGAGCCTAAATTTGTTATCCTTGATGAAATCGACTCCGGTCTAGATATCGATGCCCTGCGTATCGTTGCTGAAGGTGTTAATGCGATGCGCAGTGAAGAGCGCGGATTCTTGATCATTACGCATTACCAACGTTTGTTGAACTACGTTAAGCCTGATTTTGTACATGTTATGATGCAAGGTCGCATCGTGAAGTCCGGTGGTCCTGAGCTCGCAGAGCGTCTGGAAGCGGAAGGTTACGATTGGATCAAAGAAGAACTCGGCATCGTTGATGAAACGGTTGGTCAAGATACGGAAGAATTCAAAGTACCAATGAACACAACTGGGCCGAAGTACTAGGAGATGAGAGACTTTGATCGCAGGGTCAAAGATACTTATAAATGGAGGAAATCATGAGCACTAAAACAACACTTTCCATCGATACTAATGCTGTTACTGAGCTCTCCCGCAGCAAGCAAGAGCCGGAGTGGATGACAGCCCTTCGTGCTGAAGGGGTAGCATTAGCGAATTCGTTGGAATTACCTATATTAGAAAAAACAAGAATTGACCGTTGGAGCATCTCTGCCTACGGTTCCCATAAAGAGCAAGCAACTTTGAGCTCACTTGATGCTTTGCCTGAAGTGGCCAAGGGATTAACGAGTTCCGATAATCTGATTGTCCAACGCAATTCTGGTATTGTATTCAATCAAGTGTCGGAAGAATTGAAAAAGCAAGGCGTTATTTTCACAGATCTTGAAACAGCTGTTCGCGAGCATGGCGATTTGGTTAAGCCTTACTTCATGCAAGCTGTTCAAGCAAATGAAAATCAGCTGACTGCTTTGCATGCGGCATTGTGGAATGGCGGTATCTTCATCTACGTTCCGAAAAACGTCGTTGTTGATATTCCCCTTCAAGCTTTGTTTGTTGCAGATGATGCAGAAGCAACGTTTGCACCGCATGTTTTGATTGTTGCTGAACAGTTCAGCTCCGTTACGTATGTAGATAACTTCGTGTCCTCCGTTGGCGGCGCAGCGCTTGTACAGAACGGGATTGTTGAAGTATTTGCAAAACCTGGATCACGTGTGAGCTATTCTTCGATTCACAGCCTGGAAGAATCTGTGACAGATCTTACGTATCGCCGTGCAATTCTTGAAGATGATTCCCGCATTGGTTGGGTTGTTGGTGAGTTGAACTATGGAAATTCCATGTCCGATACAACCTCTGTTCTGAAAGGTAAAGGATCCGATTCAGATGCGAAAGTCATCTGTGTTGGAACCCAAGAACAGAAGCTCAATCTGACGACTCGCGCTGTACATTGGGGCAAAGCGTCAACAAGCGATATGATTACACGTGCTGTTATGCGTGATGGCGCAACAGCGATTATTAACGGGATCACGAAGATTGAGAAAGGCGCAACAGGCTGTAACGGTCAACAAACCGAGAAAGTTCTGATGCTTAGCCCGAAAGCTCGCGGAGACGCGAATCCAATTCTTCTGATTGACGAAGATGATGTTAAAGCAGGTCATGCTGCGAGTGTCGGGCAAGTGAATGCCGAACAAGTTCACTACCTCATGTCCCGTGGGATTACAAAGGAAGAAGCTCAACGTTTAATCATTTACGGATTCTTGGCACCTGTTGTTTCCGAGATTCCGGTTAAGAGCGTTGAAGAACAGCTGCAAAGCTTAGTGGAGAGGAAGCTAGGACAATGATACCTGCCGAGATACGTGAACTTTTTCCCATTCTGAAGCAAGAAGTGAACGGTCATCCTCTGGTTTACTTGGATAGTGCTGCTACTTCCCAGAAGCCTATTCAGGTGATTGAGGCACTGAAGCATTACTACGAGTGGGATAATGCGAACGTTCATCGCGGGGTTCACACCCTAGGTTCCCGAGCAACGGATGCGTATGAAGGAGCAAGAGCCAAAGTGGCTAAGTTCATCGGCGCAGCCAGTGAGCAGGAAATTATTTTCACTAGAGGCACGACAACCGCTATCAATATTGTGGCAGCGAGCTATGCACAGTCGGTACTGCGTGAGGGCGATGAAATCGTCCTTACTCCGATGGAGCATCATAGCAACCTGATCCCTTGGCAGCAAGCTGCGAAGAAGACTGGAGCCATTTTAAAATATATCCCGTTGCAGCCTGATGGATCCATCTCCCTAGCCGATGTGGAAAACACGATTACGGAACGTACCAAAATGGTTTCGATCGTGTATGTGTCCAACGTGCTAGGTGTGATCAACCCGATCAAGGAGATCGCGCAAATTGCCCATAAGCATGGTGCGAAAATCATGGTCGATGGTGCACAAAGCACGCCTCATATGAAAGTGGACGTACAAGATTTGGATTGTGACTTTTATGGACTATCTGGACATAAGATGTGTGGGCCTACTGGAATCGGGGCATTGTATGGGAAGAAGTCTTTATTGAATAACATGGAACCCATTGAGTTTGGCGGCGAAATGATCGATCATGTCGATTTTTATGAGTCGACTTGGAAGGAACTTCCGTGGAAATTCGAAGGCGGAACGCCTATGATTGCAGGAGCAGTTGGGCTTGGAGCGGCCATCGACTTCTTAACAGAAGTTGGGATGGATAACATATTTAAACATGATATAGAGCTCACGAATTATGCATTGGAACGTATGATGCAGATTCCAGATTTAGCTGTTTATGGTCCTACAACGAATCGTGCAGGTCTTGTAACTTTCAATCTTGGAGATGTACATCCACACGATGTGGCAACCGTTTTGGATTCCATGGGCATTGCAGTTCGTGCCGGTCACCACTGTTGCCAGCCTCTAATGAGATGGTTAGAACAAAGCAGCACAGCTCGTGCAAGCTTTTATTTATACAATACGGAAGATGATGTAGACCGTCTTGTGAAGGCTTTACTGAAAACAAAGGAGTACTTCGGCGATGCAATTGGATGATTTATACCGTAGAGTAATTATGGATCACTATAAAACTCCTCGCAACCGTGGGAAATTTGAGTCCGGAGAGTCCGTTACGATTGATCTTAACAACCCAACCTGTGGGGATAAAATTTCTCTGCAAATGCAAGTTGAAGAGGGAATCGTAAAAATGGCGAAATTCACAGGTGAAGGCTGCTCGATTAGCTTATCCTCTGCATCCATGATGACGGATGCAGTCAAAGGTAAAACCATTGAAGAAGCACTGAAAATGGCTGACGACTTCTCCGGCTTGATGAAGGGCGAATCCGTAGAGTTTGAATATGAAGACATTGAGGCCCTGTCGGGTGTTAACAAATTCCCTGCGAGGATTAAATGCGCAACTTTGGCGTGGAACGCACTACGCAAAGGGATTGAACATTCTCATAAAACCGATAACTAACGCATTTGCGGTGGAATAGGTTTAACATATGGTAAGCAAAAGAACGTTAAGGAGGAATCAACCATGGCGAAACAAATGCCAGATTTAGAGGATTACAAATATGGTTTTAGAGATGAGCACAAGTCCATTTTCCAATCCGGTAAAGGCTTAACTCGTGAAATAGTTGAAGAAATCTCAAGAATTAAAGGCGAACCAGAATGGATGTTGGAATTCCGTCTGAAATCCCTTGAGCAATTCTTCAAAATGCCGATGCCGCGTTGGGGCGGAAACATGGATGATTTGGATTTCGATGATATCCAATACTATGTTCGTCCATCCGAGAAGCAAGGTAAAACGTGGGAAGAAGTTCCTACAGAAATTAAAGAAACATTCGACAAGTTGGGTATTCCTGAAGCAGAGCAAAAGTTCCTTGCTGGTGTATCTGCACAGTATGAATCCGAGGTTGTTTACCACAGCATGCAAAAAGAACTTGAAGATCAAGGTGTTATCTTCACCGATACAGACACAGCGCTTCGTGAATACCCAGAGTTGTTCAAACAATATTTCGGAACGATCATTCCTCCTTCCGATAACAAATTTGCTGCTTTGAACAGTGCTGTTTGGTCAGGTGGATCTTTCATCTACGTACCAAAAGGCGTTAAATGTGAAGTGCCTTTGCAAGCTTATTTCCGTATTAACTCCGAGAACATGGGTCAATTCGAGCGTACTCTAATCATCACCGATGAGGATAGCTTCGTTCACTACGTAGAGGGTTGTACAGCTCCTATCTATAGCACGAACTCCCTTCATAGTGCGGTTGTTGAGATCGTTTGTTTGAAAAACTCTCGTGCTCGTTACACAACGATCCAAAACTGGGCACCTAACATCTACAACCTCGTCACCAAACGTGCGGTTGCAGAAGAAGGAGCTACCATGGAGTGGGTTGATGGCAACATCGGTTCCAAGCTGACAATGAAGTACCCAGCCGTTGTTCTTAAAGGCCGCGGCGCTAAAGGGATGGTTCTTTCCATCGCTGTTGCGGGCAAAGGTCAACATCAAGATGCGGGCGCGAAAATGACGCATTTGGCACCAGATACAACATCGACGATTGTTTCCAAGTCGATTTCCAAGCATGGCGGTAAAGTAACTTACCGTGGTTTGGCTTCCTTCGGACGTAACTCCCAAGGTTCCAAAGCTAACATCAAGTGCGATACGTTAATCTTGGATAACGAGTCAACTTCGGATACAATTCCGTACAATGAAATCATGAACGATAACATTACACTTGAGCATGAAGCGACAGTATCCAAGGTATCTGAGGATCAATTGTTCTACCTCATGAGCCGTGGACTTACAGAAGCTGAAGCTACGCAAATGATCGTTATGGGCTTCATTGAGCCATTTACCAAAGAACTTCCGATGGAATATGCCGTGGAAATGAACCGTCTCATCAAGTTTGAGATGGAAGGATCTATCGGTTAATCGTATTGATAACAAAAAGCGTGTCAGAGATTGCTCTCTGACACGCTTTTTCGCATGTTTACCACGCTTATACTTCCAACAAACGACATGTCAGAATGAACGCAGGAATTGTATAATTGCATGCCACTTGTCTCACTCTATAAAGGATCATAATGTGTTCCTTAAGGAGAGAGAATTTGATGTGGAATAAGCTAAAGACACCAGCAATAGGTAGCGTGATTGCCATACTGGCAATTACGACGGCATGTGGGAAGGATAACACAAACCCACAGAGTGTAACCCCGTCGCAAAGCCCAACGAGTTTAGCTAGCCCTGGTAATTCGGTTACAAAGAGTATGTCGCAAGCAGGCACGGATATCATTGGGCTTGCAAGCAATGATGCGGTCCTGCCGATGAAACAAATTGGGAACGTAAATTATGTATCTGCTCAGGAATTAATTAAAACACTCAAATTTCAGTCCGAATGGGAAGATTCAGAAGGTAAGCTAATGATAGGGGATAATGATGCTAACTTTGAACTAATAATGAACTCGAACAAAGCCGTAAAGGATGGGGCAGATATTCAACTAAGCCAGCCTGTAGTGAAGGAAGGTGCGACGGCATATATACCTGTCTCTGATTTGGCGGATTTATTTCAAGACGATATGTCGTATGAAGTTAGGACAAGTGATGTCTTAATTCACGCTTCACCTATTGCGATTATCGAACATGAGGATGATCCTGTAAGCGCGAATGACAACTCGCCCGAGTTGAACTTCGGGGATGACCCTTCTGATCCATTCAAAGGCGACGGAGATGGGGTAAATCCGGCATGGATGTCGAATCAAACGAATGGTGATCTACCAGTATGGTCGGCAAACAATGGTGACGAGGTTATGCCGGTTTTGAAAAATATCAATATCAATGCCATGATCAACAAAGGAAAGAACTATTTAGGAGTCAAATATAAATTTGGCACGGGGCCTTACCCCAAAACAGGCCGCTTCGACTGTTCCACATTTACCCAATATATTTTCGGGAAATATAATATCAAGCTGCCGCGTGTAGCACGTCAACAAGGTGCTAAAGGTAACTTGGTATCTCGCAAGTCGTTGCGCAAAGGTGATTTGTTGTTTTTCTACGTCCCAGGGCGTTTCAAAACGAACAGAACGGTTGGCCATGTAGGGATTTACATCGGAAACATGAAGATGCTTCATGCATCGCCTGAGCCTAAGAATGGCGTGCAAATTTCCAGTATTGATAAAGCCTATTGGAAAAAAACATTTCTAAAAGCTAAAAGAATTGCCTATTAATAGGTATAATGGAAAAAGTCTATCCGATGGATAGGCTTTTTATTTTTTTCTATTTTGAAACAATTGAATCCCTCGTGCGTTTAAATGTGTAGAAAGTTTTTAGTTGTGGAGGAGGTATAGCGGAATGACAATCGTACTTTATGAAAAGTTGCCCGAGGGGCAGCTGCTCCGACTTGGAGAACGTGCTTGGGATGATCAACTTATTCAAGCCTTAAATGTGGCTAATTTTATTCTTGTTGGTGGGAAGGAATATGAAATGATTGAGGGGCGATTGAATTTGGATCTCGATGTTTTCGAATTGCTTCTCGTTAAAGCTGGTTCAGAAGGGGGAGGGAGCAAGGAGTGAAACGACCGCTTAAAGTACTATCAGCTTCACTAACCTTCATCTTGGCAGGTCAATTGCTGCTAGGAACGGTTCAAGCTGCGGAGACACCTAGTTCCAATGCAGGCTCATCTAAATTGGTGGAATGGTCGAACGAGGATGTTAAGGCCTATTACGATCCGCAGGTGGACTGGAGCTTACCTATACCGTCTGATAAAGGCTTAGCTGCACCCACACCTACGCCAACACCGAGTACAACAGGTGGGAGCACGGCACCGATTATTGTGAATCAAGTGTCGGGCGGTGGATTTGGCTGGGATGATTTGCTTCTGTATCATCTGATTTTCAATACCGTAAGCCCTTATTCATCAAGCAGTTGGGGGAATAATCATCGCTCGTATTATTATCGATCTAATACACCTTATGTGAATAAATCGTATCAACCAAGCTCGTTTACGAATCGTTCAACGACGAAGACACCAACAACTTCAAGCGGTAGTGGGACCTTTACTTCGAATTCGAATAAATCGTCAACTACCACTAAATCAAGCACATCTGGTTCCTCAGTTAGCGGCTCATCGACCAGTGGCTCCAAGTCAACATCAACCTCATCAGGCAGCATAGGTGGTAAATCAAGCGGTTTTAGCTCCTCCTCCAGCTCAAGCTCCGGAGGCTAATCGCATGGGATTTGAAGTAATTGGAACACCAGCACCTGACAGAAATTCTCGTGTACTGCAACTAGCTGAACTTGGGTTTACGTGGGCTAACTTGGAGAATGAAGAGTACTGGATTGATCAGCTTGTGGTTATGCCTCACGAGGTTTATCAGGAACTTATTCAAGCTGCGACTGGACTTTGGCAGGTGTTTGATAAAGCTGCTCGTTACGTTTTTGGCAAAAGGGAGTTATATGCAGACTTATCGATACCAGATGTGCTATGGGATGGACTGGATCGGCTTGAACCGAATGCCGAAGGGTTCATAAGCCGTTATGCCAGATTTGATTTTACTGTCGATCAGACAGGCAACATTAAACTACTAGAATTAAACGCAGATACGCCAACAGGTTATGTAGAAGCCTCCATTGCGACTCCATGGCTTTGTGAGCAATATGGGTTGGAATCACCGAATGGGAGGATGAAGGAGCTTCTAAGGGACGCCTGGGAGATCGAGGCACCTGATTACGCGGCATGTATAGCTTATGGTGTACATGCGGAAGACACAGGGACGATAGAAGCACTTGTTGCACATAGCGGAAGATCAATGACATGCGTGGACTGTTTGGATTTATGGATCGATGAAGGCGTCGTTAAGATTGGTGCGGATGGGATCATTCAGCGTATGTTTGCCTTATATCCGAAGGAGTGGATGGGGGTTGACGACGGGGGAGAAGCGTTGTCGTATTCAATCGAGGAGCAATTCGTTTATTTGTTCAATTCTTTACATGCTGTGATTTTACAATCCAAAGGTTTACAAGCATTGATCTGGGAACTTCATATAAGTCACTCAAAGTTATTTACGCAAGAGGAACATGACATCATTAAGACCTACATGCTGCCAACCTATATGGATCCTATCCTAGGAGGTAACTACGTGTCCAAATCGATGTTTGGCCGCGAGGGTGGCTCTGTTGAATTATATAACGAGCATGGAGAGTTAGAATATAAGGATGAAGCGGGTTTCGATACTAGTGTGTTTTTCAAGCGTGTATATCAAGAACGGGCAGACCTGCCGCGGCTAACCTTCCAGCATAGTCAAAGCCATTTATTAACCGGTCTATTCGTATTGAATGGTACGCCTTGCGGGCTTTTAGGTAGAGCAGGCGGCATCATAACGGGAAATGCAAGTCAATTTGTGGCGATTGGAGTGAAAGCGCCTTGAAACAAGGACGATTTATACTATTGGCAGTAGGACTTATCGGAGTTATCGTTATCATATGGCTGTTCAGCATGATATTTGATAAGAAGCCATCTGTCTTAAGCCAAACAACATCAGGCAACATATCATCGACATCGAATTATGCTCCTGGGGACGTACCGTGGGATTATCAAGTCCAACAAGTCAAGGTCGGTGATCTCATCGATGGTGATATGGTGTTGTTGCCTAACAACGACCGGATGTCCAACGATCAGAATTTTGCCACTGGGGATAGTATCTGGGTATTGAGTTTCATGCAAGCCTCGATGAAAGTGGACAGTCAAGGGAAGAACGATGTTACTTTGTCGCAATGGAAACCCATCAAGTCCTTCAAAACCAAAGAAGAAGCAGACAAAGATCTCGTGGAGCTAAAAGTGGAAATAAAGACGGATGTGAAATTGATCGGTGTTTATAAAACAGAGCTGGATAGCCAATTTAGATACTTTGCGGTCGTAGAGTTGCCAACTGGACAGAAGGTTAAGCAGCCGATTCCAGAAGAGAGATATAAAGCGTTTAAGGATAAAAAAGAAGTAAGTGTAGTCCTAGAGGAAGTACATGATTATACAGATTTTGATCAATCGATGGCTAAATTTCGGGGGTGGGCAGAGTGATTGTTGTGGATCTTATTATAAGTTTATTCGTCATTGTCTTGTTACAGTTTGCAGGGATGTACATCTTTAGTTTAATGACACCCTACCGAGATATGGAAGAAATCAATAACGGCAATGTGGCTGTGGGGATTACCATGGGAGGCAAGTTCGTAGCTACGGCTATCATTCTAGGCATCGCTGCCTATACGAACGCCTCCATCTGGCATATGAGTCTGTGGTTTGCGGTAGGGTACGCATGCTTAATAGCCTCATATTGGGTGTTCGATTGGTTAACCCCAGGTATGAAGCTATCAGACCAGCTTAAGGGAGGTAATGTGGCTGTAGGTACCCTTCTTGCTGCCGTGTATATTGGAATTGCAATTTCAGTAAGTAGTTTAATTATTTAATATACCTATGTATGAGATTAGATCGCAATTTTCGTTATTTCTACATTTGCGAGCTGTGATAAATCCAAGAATTGATTGTTGATGTTGATGAGCGGTCGGAAGAAATCAGTAGGGTTCGTCATGATGATGATACCTTCGCGTCCGTCGCTCAAAGACACTTTCTTACCTATAAAGTTAGGAATCATGTTGCGTATGAACACTTGGGTGATCTTAGGATCTAACTCGCCGAAGCTCATGCGATGAAGCTCTTTAAGTACATAAAGCATGTCACGTCGCTGTTGATACACTCTGCTGGATATCATAGCGCTATAGATATCTGCGACCGCGACTATGCGTGAGTAAGAATGGATGTCCATGCCGACTTTCCGTAGTGGATAGCCTGAACCATCCATACGCTCATGATGTTGAAGGGCAACAAGTGCGAGCGTTTCATCCTTTAATGACTTACGAATGATATCATACCCATGAATCGTATGCTTCTGAACTTCCTCGAACTCTGCCTTGGTCAACTTGCTTGGTTTATTCAGAACATCCGGATGTATTCTACATTTCCCGATATCGTGCAAATATCCCGCTTTTCCGATAACTAAAGCATCCTTCTCGGACTTATTCATCCATTTGGCTAAGTAGTAGGATAGCATCCCAACTTGAACACTGTGCTGAAGGGTATAGTCATCTGTACTATGCAAAGATAGAAGAAGGGAGACAACATCCTTCTCTTCTTGAATGCTCTCAATTAGCGGATTGAAAGCGGATTCTACAACATCATTGCGAAGAGATCCTCCGTCTTGTAAAGCTTCGAACATTTCTTTAATGCCCTGAGTTGCGTTGTTAAAAGAGGTTACCTGTAACCTATTAGCGTGTCTGGTTGGCGCTTCTTCTACGACTCTATCAATTTCAGTGCTTCTTGGAGCTATATCAACATAATCCACACTGTGGCGATTGAGCATTGAAATGTCTCCAGCATCGAGAACGGTTCCTGAGGATAGAAGATGAAGGCCAACTGCATTGTAGGAATCGGAAATTAATTTGTCACCAACGATAAGTTGAAGCACATGTACACGCATACAAGCTCCTCTCCAAGTCCTAGTATCAGATAGGTATATTGTAATACTACATCCCAATATAACGACTGTAAAGACTTTTGGCTTGAATTAGGTCCTCAGTCCCTTGAATGAGTACACGACCGCCAGGGAATAGAATAATTTGAATATCCTCAGATGCGTGAAACTTTAAAAGAAAGCGGTTTTTCTCAACAAGGCCAAGCGGTTGCAGACGTTCCTCCCAGTATTCCAGAGGTTGAGTGCTTGGAATAATCGGATGAATTTGAACCGAGTTGCGCCCGCATAAGGATTGAATCGTATCACTTTCAATATGGGCATCTAAGTACTCATATTGCTTATGCGCACAAGCGGGACAATCCGACTTCTTAGCCCCAGAGACCCGTATTGCAGAGCTCTGATTGAACCATAAGTCCCATTGCTGCATGCTGAGATTGAGCTGTTCTGTTGCGCCTACGAGTAACTTAAGTGCCTCAGTGGCTTGAAAAGAAGCGACAACATGGATGATCCCCCCTATGACACCTGCAGTGTCACAAGTATCTGTGGTGCCCGCAGCCGGCGCTTGTGGGAAGAGGCAGCGCAAACAAGGTGTTCGTTCAGGGATAATCACCAGTGAGACACCCCGCGAAGCTACGGCACCGCCATAGATCCAAGGGATCCCTAATTTCATGCTGACATCGTTGAGCAGAAAACGAACGGCAAAGTTATCGGTGCCATCGAGAATCACATCGACATCATGAAGCAATTGTTCGGCATTCGTAGCGTTAAGATCACAGACATGAGGATCAATGAAGACATTGGAGTTAACTAGTTGAAGACGTTTCGCAGCGGCGATCGACTTGGGAATCGTTGCAGATGCATCCTCTTCATCGTACAGCATTTGTCTTTGCAGATTGCTCTTATCTACAAAATCACGATCAATAATCCGAACATATCCAACACCTGCTCGAACCATATGATTGGCCAGAACAGTGCCTAGAGCACCCATGCCAACAATAGCAACACGACCAAGACCAAGCTTGCGCTGACCCTCTAGGCCAATCGGGGGGAATAGCGTTTGTCTTGAATAACGTGGGTCAATATCTGAAGTAGTTTCTGTATGTAAATGCGGGTCCAAGTGAAGTCATCTCCATTTCAAATCATTTATCAGCATTCGGTGTTTGTAGTGGATTCCAGGGTCCTGTTTGATTGCCTTTCCATTCGGATCCATCCTCCCACATTTCTTTTTTCCAAATGGGAACGATTTGCTTCAATCGCTCAATGGCATACCGGCTGGCATCATAGCAATCAGGGCGGTGAGGAGAGGATACAGCGATCACGACACTTGCCTCAGCAATCGCAACCTTCCCCAACCGATGTGTGATGGCACATAAGGTACCAGGCCACTTGGCATCGATTTCTTCGCCGATGCTCGCCATCATTTTCAGGGCCATAGGGACATAAGCTTCATACTCTAATAGGACTGTTCGCTGCCCATATGTCATTTCTCGCGTCGTGCCGATGAAGGCAAGTGAAGCGCCATGGTTGGGATGATTCACCTTTGATGTCACGGAAACGACATCAATCGTTGAATCGGTGATTTCATAGAGAGAAGGCTGTCCGCCTGAAACAGGCGGGATGAGTGCGAGCTCATCGGAGGCGGAAACCGTGTCCTGATTACCGGCATATGCTTGATTCTTGGCGAAAAAACATATGGAAAGCTGCGCGGAGGCAGCAGGATAATCAGTGATGATTTTATCCTTCAATTGGGCAATGGTTATCGAATCTTGATCGACTGTAATCGTTAGTACAGCAGTGCCGAATAGGTCTACAAGACCTGCGAAGAGTTGGATGTGTAAGTTCAATTTGTTTCTCCTTGCGATAGATGTTAGAATCCCTTTCAGCATATCATATTTTGCCATGATAATGGTATAATGGAGTGATTCTTTGGCAGGATATGGGATTTGAAATAGGGAAGGAGATCTAAGCATGCAATCCAATTCACACATAGTAGTGTCTGACTTACATAAGAACCAAGAAACCTTTACCGTAGATGAGATGGTCGCTTTAGCGGATCAGCGGTTGAACATTCAAGATCGCGTTCCGTCGGTGGAGGGGGAGGCATTTGATCTCAAATCATGGTACCAAAACTGGAACAACCAAGGGAAGCAGCGTACAGCTGAAGAGCCTACTCATGTAAGGGTGGAAGCGATAGATGAGTTCCAAGCGCTGATACCGTGGATTCAAGTGGATCAAGCTCTCTTCCTGTATGCACAAGAGGGACAACCACTTAAGAAAGGGTATCCTATTCGACTATACGTGCCAGATGGAAGCAGTGAGTGTCTTAACGTAAAAAGTATTGTAAAGGTATGGTTTTTGAACGATCCTGCTTTAGGTGAAGAAGCAACTTATGGGTTTAAGAACAAAGTAACCCTAGATGAGCTCAAATTCAAGAAATGAGGAAGCGGATACTTGCATAACATAGAGACATGCTAGGATCTACTTGATCATGAAGAGAGGTGAACGGGATGTCGGCTCCCTTGCAACGGCTAGTTATTTTACATACGAATGATATACATAGCCATTTTGAACAAATGCCCAAAATAAGCGCCTATTTTGATCGGGTCCGCCGCCTCTGGCCGCCAGATCAGGTATTGACACTTGATATTGGCGACCATATGGATCGGATGTTTCCAGAGACAGAAGGAACGAATGCGATCGCCAATTTAGAAATCATGAATGCCACGGGCTATGAAGCCATGGTTCTAGGCAATAATGAAGGCTTAACCTTCACACCGGACTGGCTCAGAGCTGTTGTACTAGAGCATGCGCAATTTCCGATTATTGGCAGTAATATTACGGATATCAACACGAAGGATACACCGGATTGGATGCTGCCGTCACTTACGCTTGAGAAATCAGGACTTCGTATCGGTTTGATTGGGGTCACGGCTGTTTATCAAGATTACTATGAGCTGCTAGGTTGGCATGTATTGGATCCCATGAAGGCTGTAAGCGCCCATGTGAACCTATTACGTCCCAAGGTGGATATTCTAATTGTCATGTCACATTTGGGCCTTAGAACGGATCAACGAATGGCTGAAGAGCTAGACGGCATTGACTTAATTCTTGGTGGTCACACCCATCATTTACTCGAAGAGCCGCTTCTAATCGGCGGCACGTATATTGGTGCGGCCGGCAAGTTCGGACAGTATGCCGGCCATATCGAGCTTGCTTACGACCCGGAGCAGCGCCGGATCGTAGAGCTGCACGGTCGCGTAATCCCGATGACGGACGCGAGCGAAGCAGACAGCAGCGTCATCACGCTGCTGGAGCACTACCGCATCGCCAGCAGCGCCTCGCTGGCGGTGGAGGTGGCGCAGCTGAAGCAGCCGCTGCGCCTGGATTGGTACGGCGAATCCCCGCTCGGCAACTTGCTTGCCGCGGGTATTCGCCGCTGGACCAGCGCCGAGATCGGGCTGGTCAATAGCGGGCAGCTCCTTCAGGGCCTGAAGGAGGGGGGCTTGACCCGGGGCCGGTTGCTGGAAATCTGCCCCGGCCCGATCAATCCCTGCCGCATGGAACTCAGCGGCGCGGATATTCGGCAAGCGCTCGAAGAGTCGCTGCTTGACGAGTTCATGGAGAAGCCGATACGCGGCTACGGCTTCCGCGGGGAGGTGCTAGGCGTTCTCTGTGTGGACGGGATAACCGTCCAAGTCGATGCCACGCGCCCTCCCTATGAGCGCATCGTCGCTGTGTATGTCGGCGAAGAATTGCTTGATCCAGAACGATTCTACCTCGTGGGAACGATCGATATGTTTACATTCGGCTCAGGCTACTTATCGCTGAGCCGAGGCAAGCAGATCGTTTACATGCTGCCGGAATTTATCCGTGATGTGCTAGTCGATCAACTGCAAGATGAGGCTGCGATTGCAAGCAGCCACCACCTTCGGTTCACAGATGTTGTCAGACCCAGTCAATAACAGGTAGAATAAGAAATTGGAGCAAGATTTCTGATAGAGGTTGTTCAAAAAGTCCACTTTTGATCACGAAGTAGTGCATGAAACATACTCGACATCGAATATTGAATTCAGCCGGAACTTCTGGTGCTCACGTAGCTTTCACTACGCTCCGCTCCTGATTTCCTAGCTTCTTTCAATCTCCTCGATGCTGAAAACTGGATTTTTGAACACGCAATAATAATTATCAGATTATAGGGGGCAATTATGCATACAATTTTTGAGGCGATCATTATTGGGATCGTTGAAGGTCTAACTGAGTTTTTACCCGTTTCATCGACAGGACATATGATTTTGGCGCAAAGTTTATTAAACACTGAAAATGACGAAGTTATGAAAACATTTGATTTCGTGATTCAATTGGGTGCGATAATGGCGGTCGTCATTATTTATTGGAAGCGAATCCTCTCGTTATTTGGACTTGTGAATCGGAAAAGTGAAAGTAAAACAGGAAAAAAACTGAATTTAATTCACATTTTAATTGGTATCGTACCTGCTGGTGTGATCGGTGTATTATTTAATGATGTTGTGGATGCGAAGTTGTTTAATACAACAACCGTCTTAGTTGGACTCGTGGTCGGTGGTATACTCCTGATCATTGCCGAGAAGAAGAAGGAACCACCCAAAACGACCGTCCTTGATGATCTGACATATCGCCAAGCTTTTGCGATCGGATTGTGGCAGCTCGTTTCGATTTGGCCAGGTTTTTCTCGATCAGGTTCCACAATTGCCGGTGGTATGCTTTCAGGTGTAAGCCGTGCAGCTTCGGCGGATTTCACCTTCATCATGGCGATTCCGATTATGTTCGGGGCGTCAGGGGTCTACTTTTTGAAAAACTATGAAGCATTGTCATCCGACGATTTGGCCTTTTTTGTTGTTGGATTTTTAGTGGCTTTCGTAGTAGCCTTATTGGCTGTCGTATCCTTCATTAAGTTTGTACAAAAGATGAAGCTCACTTACTTTGCGTATTATCGTTTTGCTGTCGCGATTATTTTCGCGCTGTATATGTTTTTAAAGTAATATATTTTAAGAAAGAATAGCGAATCGCGTCGAAAGACGCGGTTTTTTGTATTGAACTTTTCTTTGAAATCTATTACATTTAAATAGAACGTAATGCTCACCTATGCGGGGGTCCTGAAATGCTGTTTATGCCGATCAACATGTGTCAACCTGGGATGAGGCTGGCTAAGAATATATACAACGATGATGGTATGGTCCTTCTGGCCGTTAATGTTGAGCTTACACAGAGACTCCTTGATCGCTTGTTTAGTTATGGAATTGATTACATTTACATAGAAGATGCAAGAACGAATGACATTATTCAACAAGATGTGATTCAGGATGAAACAAGAAGCAAAGCAGTTACCGAAATTCGCAATACGTTTAAGAAGGTCATGGAAGATTCGAATAAACGCGGAGCTGTGAATTATTACGACATTGGTCGTAATTTTCGTGATGTCATGAAGATGATTATTGATGATCTTAGTGCTCATGAGGGTGCTATGGTCATGCTCAATAATATGAATGTGAAAGATAATTATTTATTTCAGCACTCCGTTAACGTGAGTATTTATGCGATAATGCTTGGGATTAGTTATGGGTACAGTCGAGATAAGCTCGAGACTCTTGGTTTAGGGGCGTTATTGCATGATATTGGTAAAACCAAAGTGCCGCTAGGCATTCTTCGCAAGCCTTCTCAGCTAACTCCAGACGAGTTCAGGGAAATGAAAAATCATACGACCTATGGCTTCAATTTATTGAAGGATGAACCGAATATCCCACTTCTTTCTGCACATTGTGCCTTACAGCATCATGAACGGATTAATGGCAGCGGATATCCGCGGGGAATTCAAGGTGGCGAGATCAATGAGTTCTCCAGATGGATTGGACTTGTCGATTCCTATGATGCCATGACGACGACACGGGTATATCGCAGACCGTTATTGCCGCATGAAGCGATGGAGCAGTTATTCGCGGGATCTGGTACGATGTATGATCAAAGTCAAATAGCCTTGTTTCGCGACAAGATTGCCATTTACCCGCTAGGGATTACAGTACGACTGAATACGGGTGAATATGGCATCGTATCTAAGTTGAACATGTCTGTTCCCCACAGACCGACTATTCGAGTGCTTCAAGATGAAGCAGGTACTGTACTGAAGGAACCCTATGAAATCGATCTTTCAAGCAAGCTATCGATATTAATTTCCGAAATTGGGGAAATTAAAGTAAGCGAATCGGAATTAGATTCAAGTATGCCTACAATTTTATAAGAATAGTTATGTATATGATAAAGAACCTGGGAAACCAGGTTCTTTTTGTAGATTAAGGAGGAAGCATGATGCGGGAGTCCATGGAAAAAGGTGGTTTTTGGAGATGGGGGCACGCCATGTATCGGTTCCGATGGTTCGTTCTAACGGTTGGCATTAGCTTAATGCTTATCTTTGCTATTTTCGCTCAAAAGACGCCAGGTATGTTGAAAGACAATGGGTTTACACCGAAAGGGAGCGAATCCGATCTGGGCTTGATTCAAATGCGGGATGAGCTTGGTTTACCTCGAACACAACTGAATTTGGTTTACTCCGGGCATAATGGGCTTGATTTAACAGAGAATGATCAGCAAGATGCGATTATGACCTCACTTACGAAGCTGAAAGAACTGCCTTACGTGGAGGATGTGAAATTCGTAACGACGCCTCGTAATGAGGGACATCACGATGTGCAGGCTGTTAGTGTATCGCTCTCGTTGGATACAGACCCCGCGTTAGAGGCTTACCCAGAGCTCAAGTCGCTCGTACATCCGCCGCCAGATATGGACGTGTATGTAACGGGAGGACCCGCGATTCTTTATGACATGCAAGTAGCGAGCAAACATGATATTGCCAAGTCGGAAGCGATAGGTTTACCAATTGCACTTATTGTATTGCTAATTGTTTTCGGTACATTCGTTGCAGCATTCCTACCTATGGTCGTGGGATTAATGAGTGTGACGCTCACACTGGGAGTTACCTATTTTATTGCACAGCATCAATCCTTATCGAATTTTTTGCCGAATATGGTTACGATGCTGGGGCTCGCTGTCGGGATAGATTATGCACTCTTTCTGGTTAGCCGGTTTCGTGAGGAGCTCAAAGTGCAAGGTAGTGTTGCTGCTGCCGTAGCCATGACATGTCAAACCGCAGGAAGATCGATTTTCTTCTCGGGTATCGCTGTGCTCATTGGTTTGTTGGGGATGCTCTTTGTGGATTTGACCTTCTTCAGGTCTCTCTGTCTCGGAGGGGTTATCGTTGTTTCTATTTCCGTCATTGTGGCCAATACAGTGCTGTTAGCGCTTCTAGGTATTTTAGGTCATCGCATCAACTCCTTACAGGTCGTCCCTAAACGATTCCGTAAGCAAGAAACTTCGAAATTCTGGGAGAAAATCGCCTATGCGGTGATGAAACGTCCAGTCGTTTTGGTTGTTCTAGTAGGTGGTGTGTTGATCTATAGTATGACGCCAATTTGGCAGATGAAATTAGGTGTGCCAGATGCGGAGGTCCTTCCTCCAAGTTATGAATCCCGATATGGAGCGGAGCTGCTCAAAACCGCCTATGACCCTCGTATGACAGGACCGATTCTAATTGTGATACATACGAAAGATGAGATCTGGTCATCAGCTTCGATCGGCGAAATTCAAGCCTACGGGGATCAGGTCAAAGCTGTCGCTGGCGTAAAAGAAGTGCAAAGCTACTTAACCCTCTTAGGGCAGCATTCAAATGAAGAGCTTGCAGGTATGTTTACAAAGCCTGAAGTTCAAAAGCAGCTAGAAGACGCACAATTAGCGAAAGGCCATACTGCTTTGATGATCGTTATACCTGAGAAGGACACGAATGATCCTGTGACGGATGCGTTAGTTTACGAACTCCGCAAGTTGAATAAAGAAGGATTAGAGACGGCCGTTACAGGTGGATCTGCCTATCGCTTGGACATCATTGATCGCATTCAAAAGGAAATTCCTGAAGTTCTTATTTTTGTTATGGGCATCACCTATCTCGTTCTCTTGCTGGCTTTTCGTTCCGTCCTGCTACCGCTGAAAGCTGTGCTCATGAATATGCTTAGTTTAGGTGCTAGCTTAGGCATTGTAGTTTTAGTTTTCCAACATGGATTTATGGCGGATATGCTGCATATTACATCAATCGGATATGTGAGTGCAACGCTACCTGTCATTATTTTTTGCGTTGTTTTTGGTATCTCCATGGATTATGAAGTGTTCCTCATTTCACGTATCATGGAAGAGTATGAGGCAAGTGGGGACAATGATCAGAGTACAGCCGAGGGATTGAAAAAAACAGGAAGCTTAATTACAAGCGCTGCTTTCATTCTTGTTGTCGTGGTTGGCTCATTTATTTTCACAGATATAGAGATTATGAAGGCGCTCGGACTCGGACTCGGACTTGCGGTATTGATTGATGCCACGATCGTACGGGTTATGCTTGTGCCTGCATTAATGAAGCTGCTCGGTGACGCAAATTGGTGGGCACCAAGGTGGCTTCGTGTGAAGCCCCAGTCAAAAGTGGAGAAGCGCTAGCGCCATCTGCAATTCCTGTCTCTGTTTCCTTTTTTGTGAATCATAAGTTACAATAAAGGGCATAGGTATAGGCATAATAGGTAGTAACATGTTCTTGAATAGGAAATGATAGGTCAGGTGTAAACAGCATGAATAGGAATGTAACACACTCCATCTTACCGGAGTTAACTCCCCATTATGATCCTTGGGACCCCATTCGGTCGTATCGGAAATACGGGAAACATGTATTAACCAGCATAGAGCTTACCATCACCAATCTGTGTAATATGCGTTGTGAGCATTGTGCGGTTGGGGATTCACTTACGATGTCAGAAGGACCCCGTATTCCATTACCAGTCATTTTACAAAAGCTGGATGAAATTGAACATTTGGAAACGATCAGTTTAACAGGCGGCGAGCCCTCCTACCACATCAAGATTGTGAAGGAGTACATGCTGCCCATACTGAAGTATGCGCGGGAGCGGGGAATTCGCACACAAATCAACTCGAATTTAACGTTAGATTTGGAGCGTTATGAGCTGCTTGCACCTTATCTTGATGTCATGCATATTTCGTTTAATTATTTGAATAGTGATGATTTCCATCAAGTAGGTTTTGTGAACTCGAGTCGTCCAGTCGGTCAAGCGACGGCATCGGGGATGTACGAGCGAATGGTGAATAATACGATTGCGCTTAGCAAAGGCGGTTTGTACGTTTCTGCGGAATCGATGATTAACACACGAACCCATTTGAAATTGCCTGAGATTCATCAGTTAATTAACGAAATGGGGTGCAAACGTCACGAGGTACATCCGATGTATGCGAGCTCTTTTGCCTCACATCTTCCAATGGTTACACTAGACGAATTGCGCACGAGTATCCATCGCTTGTTAGACCATCGCAATCCGGACATGTGGATGCTATTCGGAACGCTGCCGTTCTTCGCATGTAATGAACTGGAAGCGGACCGTCAGTTAGTTAAGCGTCTACGTGAGGAGCAGAATGTTACGGTTCGTAATGATCCAGATGGGCGGAACCGATTGAACGTCAGTACGTTTACTGGCGAGGTTTTCGTCACCGATTTTGCTAATGAGCCTCCGCTTGGAAATATACATAATGATGGGCTTGATGATATCTTTGCACGTTGGGAGAACAATCCGCTGAACGAACGGGTGAATTGTTTCTGTAGTATCGCATCCTGTTGCGGACCCAACCTGCTTGTAGCTGACTCGTACTATCGCACTGTGGATTTCAAGAGCCGTAAAGCTATTATCTAATCATCTTTCTGAAGGAGAAATACATTTTGCCACATACGTCGTTTGATTTCGGTTCCATCGCACTCAATCTTTTCCTGGTGATCTTACTCGTCCTGTTAAATGGATTTTTCGTAGCAGCCGAGTTTGCCCTAGTGAAGGTTCGACATTCTCGCATTCAACAGCTTGTCAACGAAGGCAGTGGAAAAGCTAAATATGCGAGTATCGTAACGTCACAACTGGATAGGTATTTATCAGCCACACAGCTTGGCATTACACTTGCCTCCTTGGGACTGGGTTGGATTGGAGAACCTGCGATTCATGATCTGATCATGGAGCCTCTATTTCATTCGTTTGGTTTAGGGGAATCCGTGTATACAACGACATTGTCTTTTGTTATTGCTTTTGGATTTATTACGTTTATGCATATTGTGCTAGGGGAATTGGCTCCTAAATCGTTTGCGATTCAAAAGCCTGAAGTGACTTCTTTGTGGCTCTCTGCACCGCTATTGTTTTTCTACAGAATATTTAGTCCGATTATTTGGGTTCTTAATGGTGCAGCGAATAAATTTCTTGCGATGATTGGTGTCGAGCCTGCCAGCGAGCATGAAGCCGCACATACGGAGGAAGAAATTCGAATACTGATGGATGAGAGCGTCAAAAGCGGTCATATCAATGAAGACGAGATGACGCTTTTCGATAACATTTTTGAATTCTCTGATCTCATCGCACGTGAAGTAATGCTGCCGCGGACAGATATGGATTGTCTGTTTCTGGAAACAAGCTTTATCGATAATTTGCGATTCGTTCACGAAACCAAGCATACACGCTACCCTGTAGCTGATGGGCATAAAGATAACATTGTAGGTTTTGTACATATTGCTGACTTACTGACGGCAGATCCTGATGTCGAGCAGGAACTCAAGACTTTCATTCGTCCTATTTTAAATGTGCCGGAGTCGATGGAAGTTAGTCGCGTACTCAAGCTCATGCAGAAAAAGCATTCCCAACTCGCAATCGTGGTTGATGAGTACGGAGGAACAGCGGGGCTCTTAGCTCTGGAAGATATCATCGAGGAAATCGTGGGAGAATTACATGACGAATTTGATGTGAATGAACGACCTGGTGTGGAAGTGAAAGACAAATACACTTCTGTCGATGGTCGTGTATTGCTGGAAGATCTGAACGACATGCTGGATCTCCAAATTGAAGACGATGATGTGGATTCGATTGGCGGTTGGCTGTTTAAGAAGGTGGAAGGTGCGCCTGTTAAAGGCAAGAAAGTGCCATATGCTAATCATGTTTTCGAAGTGACCGAGGTAGATCGATTACGTATTGTTCGTATACATATAACGAATATTGATACGGTTAAACCGGGAAATGAATAATCGGAGGAGTCTCTATGTCACCCAAGACAGCTATAATCATGGCGCTAGGCATATTGGTGTTATACGGTTTGTTCACCGTAGGGCTGCCATTTCTCTTAGCGTTGGTGACAGCTATTTTTCTAGACCCACTGACAACGCTCTTGATGCGTGTAGCGAAAATAACCCGCTTTATCGCCGCAACCATTATTAGTACAGCGTTTACGCTTCTAATGGTAGCATTAGTTTATTTTATTGGGATGAATGTTGTAACCGAGTTAATCGATCTAGGTCGTAAAGCGCCTAACTATATGGAAGAAGTCAATAAATACGTGGACCAAGCCGTGGTGCGTACCCAAGTATTCTATGATTCTTTATCACCAGAAATGGCAGCGCAGGTACAGACTTGGGTGGAACGTAGTACGGAAACGTTGACAGGTGCATTGACGAGTATATTGAGTGGTATTTCAGGCTTTTTCCTCAATATGGCTGGGAAAATTCCTAATTTATTCATGCTGTTGATTATCTATGTAATCACCTTGTATTTATGCATGTACAACTTGCCCAGTTTGAAGGTTGCTTTTCTCTCGATGTTTGAAACGAAAACTAAGGAGAAAATGGAGCATGTGCTGACTTATTTGCGCGAGGCTATTTTCGGTTTCATTCGCGCTCAGCTGATCATGGCGATCTTTACGTACTTGTTAACTTTCATTGGACTGCTAATCCTTCGGGCAGAGTACCCACTCGCAATTTCACTGCTCGTAATGGTAATGGAATTCGTGCCTGTGATTGGTACTGGAATTGTTTTCATCCCATGGATTATTTATCAGCTGCTGCTAGGATACACGGGCATGGGAATTGGATTGTTCGTGCTTTTCTTAGTACTCATCATTCTCCGCAGGATTGTTGAGCCCAAAGTGCTTAGTGATGCGGTTGGGATCAACTCGTTAGCGGCTTTAATCTCCTTGTACGTTGGATTTGAATGGCTAGGCTTCGCTGGCTTGTTCCTGGGACCTCTGGTGGTCATTATTTATCAAGCGTTGCGCAAAGCAGGCGTGCTGAATTTGAATATTAAATTAGATTAAAAATAAGCTGGAAGAAATCTCTTTTCGAATTGCGTAGGTGCAATCGGAGAGGGATTTCTTTGCGTTTGGCAGGGCACAAGGATCGGGAATGGAGCTAAAGTGATATTCTCTTGAAAAAGATGGGATAATTGGTGATTATGGTCAAGTTATACCGCATATAACGAGTCATATAGGCTTTGAAAAGGAGGAGACGTATGCACTCACAATTTAAAAGTTGGTACCCGTATTTCGGACCATGTGACCCTTGTCCACCGATTCGAGTGAAATGGTATAATACGCCGCCGCAATTATATATGCATTTTCAACCGCCAGGATTGCCACAGTATAGCCCTTACGATGCTTTGAAAATAGGGACGCTCTGGCCGGCACTTTATGGACCCTATCCGAATCCATTACAGGAGACAAGAGGTGATGAAGGAGGCCAATCAACATGAGTGAGCGAGTGCTGCCCGAAGCCTATTACAAGCAACTTCGTGATTTGCAAGCCGTGGATTTTGTACTTGTGGAGTTGACACTTTATTTGGATACGCACCCTGACGATCTGAGTGTGATCCAGCAGTATAATCAATTTGCCCATAAGCGAATGCATATGGCCCAGCAGTTCGAAATGGAATTTGGCCCCTTGATGCCCTTTGGTCACAGCTTTACGAAAGCGCCATGGCAGTGGGTGGAGACACCTTGGCCGTGGCAAGTTTAGGGAGGAGATGATGGATAGCCAATGTGGATATATGAGAAAAAGCTGCAATACCCCGTCAAGGTAAGCAAATGTGATCCCCGGATGGCCAAACTGCTTCTTGAACAGTATGGGGGAGCCGATGGGGAACTCGCTGCAGCACTTCGCTATTTAAACCAACGTTACTCGATTCCAGATAAGGTTGTAGGCTTGCTGACGGATATAGGGACGGAGGAGTTTGCTCATCTCGAGATGATTGCGACCATGGTGTATAAACTGACGAAGGATGCGACGCTTGAGCAATTGAAAGCGGCAGGCTTGGATGATCATTATGTAAGTCATGACAAAGCACTTTTCTACCAGAATGCCTCGGGTGTACCTTGGACGGCTGCCTACATACAAGCGAAAGGAGATCCGATCGCTGACCTCTATGAGGACATTGCCGCCGAGGAGAAGGCTAGGGCGACTTATCAATGGCTCATTGACGTTACCGATGATGTTGATTTACAAGATAGCTTGAAGTTTCTGAGGGAGAGGGAGATTGTACATTCGCTTCGATTCAGGGAGGCAGTTGAAATATTGAAGGCAGATCGGGTGGAGAAAAAGATTTATTAGGGAAGGGGCCGCCTCAAGGTAGTGATTGCTACTTTGGGGCGGCCTTTTCGGTAACGATAGTTTAAAGGTCAGATAGATTAAACCGATTAAATCGAATTTAGGATCAGAAAGTCGAAAGAATCGACTTACACGTCAAGAAAGCGCAAGCTGCGACTGTGTAAGTCGAAAAAATCGACTTGCACGCCAAGAAAGCTCAAGCAGCGCTCGTGTAAGTCGAAAAAATCGACTTACACGTCACGAGAGCTCAAGCTGCGCTCGTGTAAGTCGAAAAAATCGACTTACACGCCAAGAAAGCTCAAGCTGCGCCTGTGTAAGTCGAAAAAATCGACTTACACGCCACGAAAGCTCAAGCAGCGCTCGTGTAAGTCGAAAAAATCGACTTGCACGCCACGAAAGCTCAAGCAGCGCTCGTGTAAGTCGAAAAAATCGACTTACACGCTACGAAAGCTCAAGCTGCGCTCGTGTAAGTCGGAAAAATCGACTTACACGCCAAGAAAGCTCAAGCAGCGCTCGTGTAAGTCGAAAAAATCGACTTACACACTAAGAAAGCCCAAGTTGCGCTCGTGTAAGTCGAAAAAATCGACTTACACGCCACGAAAGCTCAAGCTGCGATTGGGCTAATACTAAACAAAAAAGCGGTCGCTCAACTTTCAACAGCTGAGCGACCACTTTTTATTATCCAATGCTTAAGCCTCTTTCATCGCCGCGCCGTGGACCCAAACCTGCTCGAGCTCAAGCTCGGAGCTGATCAGCAACAAGTCGGCGTGCTTGCCTTCGGCAATCGAGCCGTGCGTCGCTTCGAGGCCGAGCAGCCTCGCCGGGTTGCCGCTCGCATAGCGGCTCGCGTCTGCGACGCTGACACCGACCTCGCGCACCATAAACCGGAGCGCATCGATCATAGTCAGCGTACTGCCGGCGAGCGCGCCGCCCTCCGTCAGCCGGGCAACGCCCGCCTGCACGGTCACGGCTTGGCCGCCAAGGTCGTACTGCCCATCGCCGAGCCCGGCGGCGGACATGGCGTCCGTGATCAGCAGCAAGCCATGCGGCTGCTTCACCATCGTCAGCAGCTTAATCGCTGCTGGATGCACATGGATCCCATCGGCGATCACCTCGCCGCTGATGCGTGCGTCGGTGAGTACGGCACCGACGGTCCCTGGCTCGCGATGATGCAGAGGCTTCATCGCGTTGAAGGTGTGCACCGCATGCGAGAGCCCAGCGTCCACCGCCGACTGGATGTCGGCGTAAGAGGCGTCCGTGTGGCCGCATGCGGCAACGATGCCTTGATCGCGCAGCCACGCGATCATCTCATGGCCCCCCTCGCGCTCGGGGGCCAACGTCAACTGCTTCATGAGCTGCGGGAACCGCTCATGCCAATCTTTCAACCAATCAAGCTGCGGCGTAACCATGAGCTTCGGATCTTGAGCGCCTGCCCATTTCGGCGATATGAATGGACCTTCCAAGTGCACGCCAAGCAACTGTGCGTAAGGCATTTCCTGCTCCATATAGCTGTGCACTTCAACAAGCACATGATCAATCGCTTCACGCGTAGCTGTCATCGTCGTAGCCAGCATGCCAGTAGTGCCATGCAAAGCATGATATTGTGTGATCGTATCCAATGTTTCCGAATTTGCATCCATGAAATCAGCGCCATATCCGCCATGCACATGAACGTCAATGAAGCCAGGGAGCAGCCATTTGCCGCCGGCTTCGATGCGAACCACAAGTGGACTAGCAGTGTCCTGCCAACCAGTTGGGTCACCAACGTAAGCTAATTTACCATTCACCACGTGAACCAATCCATTGTCAATGATGCCTTGTTCCGTGATTACCTTGGCACCTGAGATGAGAAGCTCGCTCATTCGAACAGCCTCCCTGCCTCAGCATCAAGCAGAACAACGAGATGAGGATGTGTTTGCAGCAGCGTGGCAGGAACTTCGGTTGTAATCGGTCCCGTTAGGGCACGATGTACGATTTCGGCCTTGTCGGCGCCTCGTACGATTAACAGAATCGTTTTGGCTTTTAGAATCGTTCCAACGCCCATCGTCAAAGCGTGTGTTGGCACATCATTAATTGAATCGAAATATCGCGCATTCGCTTCACGTGTTTCTTCTTTTAATTCGACACGGTGCGTACCGCTAATCAAGGAATCATCAGGCTCATTAAAACCGATATGACCATTATGGCCAAGCCCTAGAATTTGCAAGTCAATTTGCTTAGCATCATCCAAAAGTTGATTGAATCGCTCACACTCGGCTTCCAAATCAGGTGCATTACCATTCGGGATATGAGCGGCTTCCGCAGGAAGATCAATATGTGCAAATAAATGCTGTTGCATATAAGCATGATAACTTTCAGAATGGTCGACAGCTAAGCCGACGTACTCATCCAGATTAAAAGTCGTTACTTGTTTAAAACTAACGCGGCCTTTCTCGTAGGCTTTTACCAACTCTTCGTAAATACCAACAGGTGTGCCGCCTGTGGCTAAGCCGAGAACAGCTTTTGGTTGCATTTGAACCAGGGAAGTTATAATACCTGCACCTGCTTCGTTAAGTTCTTGTTGATTCTGGAAAATATGAAGATTCATATTCACTATTCCTCGCTTTCAGTAAGATGCAGTCGACTATTTAGTAAGATTTAAATTTATTTTGCATGAAAATATCATTTTCGGATGAAATTATTCTCATTTCAATCATAACTGAAATTTTTGAGATCGGCAATAACCATTTTCCATCATTGTACATTGACTTACATGGGTATGTTTGCCATTCTTAACATAGATCATTACAACTATTTTATACCTATAAAGGAGTAAGAAAATGACTACTCGGGGACAACTGCCAGAAGCAATGCTTTTTGATTTGGATGGGACGTTATTTCAGACAGAAACTTTATTATTACCAGCGTACCATGCGACCTTCGACGAACTTAGAGCCAAAGGTATATATGAAGGAGAGACACCGCCAGAAGAGCGAATTCTCGGTGCGTTAGGCATGCTCCTTGAACAAATTTGGATGCGTGTAATGCCAGAATCGTCTGTTGCCGTACATCAGGAGGCTGATAAGTTATTGATCAAGTACCAGGTTGAGGGACTTCAGGAGGGCCGCGGGGTCTTATACGAAGGTGTGGCGGAAACCTTGCAGATCTTGCATGCCAAAGGTGTTCGTTTATTTGTAGCCAGCAATGGCTTAGAAGATTACGTCAAACAAGTCATCACTATGATGGGGCTAGCGCATTTGTTCGAAGGTTTATATAGTGCAGGAGAGTACCAAACACGATCCAAAGTAGATTTAGTCCAAATTTTGCTCGAAGAACACGGTATTCAGTCCGCGTGGATGGTTGGAGATCGCTCTTCAGATGTAGAAGCAGGACTTCGCAATAACCTGACAGTCGCCGCTTGCGACTATGCGGGCTTCCGTGAATCTGGCGAACTCGAGGGTGCACATATCCGAATTGGACGATTTGCTGAGCTGCTGGACTATATATCTTAATTCTCTCAGGTCAGTCGCAAAGCGGGAGCCTTGGGCATACACTGTAGCACATTGAGAGATAAAGGTGCTGATCAGAATGCCTTCTTTTGTAGGAATATTCAATATTATTAGGAATGAAGGGAACCTGATTAACGGAGATACGTGTGTTATTGCCCCCACGAGTGCTTCAAAAACTTACTCAGGCGCTGGCGGAGGAATCACGGGGGACTTCTCGATATCTGGGACCGTATTCAGTGCTACAATTACAGTAGACCCTGACGTAATTGAAGCAGGGGCGAATAAGACAGCAACAGGTACCTAAGAGTAAGCGATTCTAGTTGCAGATGGAGTTGGCCGATTCAAGCTCACCATACGTGGAGAGATGAATCGGTCTTTTTCCACTTTAGAGAGTATGAGTTTTCGGTTTCCGAAAACGTCTTGCTAATTGGCGACGGTCGCTCATCCTCGAAGGACATCGATACAAGTTTTTCTCATTTTTGGAGAAGCCTATTGACACTGGCAAGCATGCTTATTTATTATTAACATATGAGCAATCATTCATATATATAAATTCAAGAGGAAATAGGGAGCAACTGGGGAGGGAATGCCATGCATCAGCATGATTCGAAAAAGGAACACACATGTGGACATGACCACGGAGAAGATAAAAGTCATGAACAACATGGCCATGAGGGCCACACTCACGATGAAGCTGGGCATCACGGTCATCACCACGACCATCATCATGGTCACGGTCATCACCATGGACATTCGGGCAATAAACAAGGGCTGCTGATCGCGCTAGGTATAACGGCAGGTATCATGGTGCTTGAATTGGTTGGCGGTCTCTGGACGAACAGTTTGGCACTGCTGTCTGATTCGGGTCACATGCTGAGCGATGCTGGTGCGCTGGCTCTGAGCCTCCTGGCACTATGGTTTACAGCGAAGCCTAGCTCAGCTCGTTTATCCTTTGGATTTCATCGTATTGAAATATTAGCGGCGCTTTTTAACGCGGTGACGTTATTCGTCATTGCTGGACTCATTATATGGGAAGCGATTGAACGATTCCTCCATCCTGCTGCCGTTGCTAGCGGGTCCATGATGCTCATTGCGTGCATTGGATTAATCGCCAATTTACTAAGCGCTTGGTCACTCATGCGTAAGGGTGATGTACATGGAAATCTGAATTTACGCAGTGCTTATCTGCATATCTTAGGCGATGCGTTAGGTTCTGTAGGCGCGATCATAGCTGGCGCTGTGATGCTGATCTTTGGCTGGTATGCGGCAGATCCTATCATTAGCATCATTGTGTCTCTACTTATTTTAAAAGGCGCTTGGGGCGTCCTGAAATCAACCCTTCACATCTTGATGGAAGGAACACCAAGTTCCATTTCTATCGTCTCTGTTAAGCAAGTCCTAGAAGGAATCGAGGGTGTCATTGACGTTCATGATTTGCATGTGTGGACGATTACATCAGGTATTGATGCCATGAGTTGTCATTTGCTGATCAAGGATGACAAGGATAGCCAAGATATCCTGCAACAAGGAATAACCCTCATTGAAAAGCGGTTTGGCATTACGCACGCGACCATTCAAATTGAGAAATCAACGATCAGCCATCAAGCTCTTCTGGTATAAGCAGGAAAGACCGTTAAAGCTATGTAATCCAAAAAATAACAAGCGTTCACCCAACAAGGTGATTCGCTTGTTATTTTAGTGTTCGATTAATCAGTTCTGTCATCGGCACCTTTTTTTTGTCTCAGCATCCAAAGCGCATATTCTAGTGGCCTTGTTACGGCCTTCTGGTAGGTAGCGTGCTGACCGATCCTGCGAAATACTTCCCGTGATGGCTTCGGATTCACTTCGAGCAGCCAGACACTGCCTTTGGGATCTACGGCGATATCCATGCCCAATTCACACAGCTTGCCGAATTTGACCTCCAAATAGTCGGCCAGCTTATAGGCAAAATCGTTCATCTCGTCTTTGATGTCTGCAATTTTCTCTTGAGAGGAGAAACGATATCCTAATAAGCGATCTTGCGTTACAGCCGTACCTCCTCCATGAAGATTGGAGGTAATACTGCGATGAGGGCCAATTCTTCCTGCACACCCGGTTACTTCCCACGCGCCTTGACCATTTTTCTGAATAAGCAACCGATAGTCATGAACACGACCATCATTCAGTGTTAGATGGATCCCCTGCTGAACGACATAGTCAGGGCTCAGATTCAGCGTATGCAGCTTGATGGCGAGCTGTTTTTCATTCGCTCTGAAGGGAGCAATGATCGAACGGTATTGATTTCTGCCCTGTAACAAATAGAGATCAGTGGAAATCTGTTCAATACGAAGAATTCCTCTTCCACCGGTGCCATTCTTCGGTTTTACATAAATGAGCTTATGTTTCTTCAGAAACCTCATCAACTCATTGATGGTACTGTAACGAACGGTTGAAGGTAGATAAGGGCGAATGGCGCTGCTTTGGGAAAGGGTTTGATGCATCGCCCATTTATTGGCCAGCGGTTTGCTCAAATAGATGAGCTTGGCATGGCGGTTGCGAAAAGCTTGAAGCATATGATAATTCGCCGCGGCTCTATAGCGGCAGCGATCATAGATAATGGGAGGTAATGTTGTGTACTTCCGAAGCCATCTTCCTCGACTGGAATCAAATGTGAGAGTTCGCACGGCATTTCCCTGTACATCCGCCGGAGTAAACACTTCGACTTGAACGCCTAGCCGCCTACCTTCCTTGCTAAGCTTCTTGAAGTAAGACAGTTCCTCAAGTCGTGAGTTGTTTAAATAAATAGCGAGTACGCCTAGTCGATCTTGAGCCAAGCATAATCACCTTCTTCTCCGAGTATTGATCAAATGCAGACTGTATTGAATAATCCGTTCAAGTGATTTCTGGCGGATTCGAGGTTCATCGAATTTCATAGGTTTCGAATTCGCTTCAAAAAACCAAATATGTCCAGATGTGTCAACACCGATATCCATGGACATTTCACCAAGCGGATTGCCTGATGATTTCTCTATTTGTGTAGCCAGTGTAATCACGGCTTGACGAACCCGTTTTAGAATGTTTTTGGCTTCTTTGGGCCCGAAAACAGAAGCAAGCAGTTTCCTTGGTTCATCAATGGAACCACCGCGCGGAACGTGTGTGGTTATGCTGGCTTTTCCTGCTACGCGGGCACCAATCCCAGAGACACTCCATTCTCCTCTTGCTGTTTTCTGGACTAGAGCTCGCAGATCATAAGCGCGTTCTTTGAATCTGGTTAGCGCAATCCCTTGTTGAACGATATAATCTTGGCCGCCGCTATGACGCTCCCATTCATGCCAGATGTCTTCCGAGCTGTTATGATAACTATAGACCATTTTCTTGTCATCAAGGCGACTAAGACGATATTGTCCATTGCTGCCCTTGGTGCTAACACGATCTATACGCATAATGCCCATTCCGGCTTTACCTTTAACAGGCTTCAAGTAGAGTACAGGATGCTTCTGTAATAATTGGGAGAGATCAGATACTTCTTTCATTTGCAGGGTATCTGGCATGAACTGCTTACTTTCTTTGGCGTTATTTAACCAACTGAATAATGTCCATTTATTAAAAAAGGAAGGATTGAATAAATGAATGCTGGTGCTGCGTTTACAAGCTTGAATCGTTTGCTGGACCTCAGGTCTCATTTCCATTTTCCGGTAAGGGATGCGATTGTAAACAACTTGAGGAGAGGGAACGAGTTCCCTGCTCCACTTTTTAGCACTTGGACGAAAGCGATAACCGTACATTTCTGAGTTCGAAATACTGAAGTCCTTGGTAGTAACGACATATACATCTAGGCCATAGCGTTCACCGGTATGAATCAGGTCTAGAAAGTTATCTAAATTTCCACGAAATACACGGGAACTGTCTTTCACAGTTAGGATAGCTAGTGTTGGTTTAGGAGCTTTCTCATGAAGGGTAAAACCCATTAGTTTTCCCTCCTTGAGCGGAAACGGCTCAAATAAAGACAATGCTCATACACGCTTTGAAGGGTGGCAGTATCTCCGTCTTTCAGCGAGGGATGCTTGAAAATGGATCGACCTGGCTTGGCATTAGCTTCAAACATCCACACTTTTTCATTTTGATCTATCCCGATATCGAAGCCCAGCTCTCCGAGCAGATGATCATAATTATTTTCAATGCCTTGCGCAAGTTTAATCGCTGTTTCCTTGGCATTTTCAAGAATCTGTTCCCCGCGTGCCCCATAAACTATACGAAGAACCTGCTCAGGTGTCATGAGCTGCCCACCGTTACGGATATGCGTTGTGACACTGCCTTTTCCCGATTTCTTAGCCCCGATCGCGGCAACAACCCATTGGTTACTGCCATTTTTCGTTAAGTGGAAGCGGAAGTCAATCGGACAATTATCAATTTCGATGAGTCGAATCCCTTGTTGGGCGACATAGCTTGCTAAACGGCCACGTCCTGTTCCCAGCATCTGCATTAAACCTTCAAATTTGGAATAACGAATGAGGACATTTTTATTCCCTTTCCGGAAGCGGACGAAATAACCGCGCTTCGGATTGTAGGTAACCCGATATATGCCAATGCCAAGGCTGCCTGCTGTTGGTTTTAAGTAAATAAATTTATGTTTATCAAGCATTTCTTTGATTTGTTCTGCGGTGGGATTAATTCTGGATTCAGGTACGAAGCGAAAGGCATCGTCACCATCTAACATTTTGTAAACATCCCATTTATCAAAAAAGCTCCAGTTAAAGATCGGAATACCCCGCCCCACAAAGCGATTTTTAAATCCCTCCATACCGGCTGATTTCTCTGCTTTCCGGCTAGATAGTCGATTGTAAATGACATCCGGAAGCGGGAAGGTTTTGCGCATCCAACCTCCGCCTTCTTTGGGAATAATGCCTGATACGGTCTCTTGAATCCAGTTCACACTCTTAGGACTGAATGCGAAGCTGAAAGAACGGTGAGAGCCAGTATTGATGACTTGGCGTATGAAACCTGTTTTGGAACCGAATGGCGATGTACCACTTTCCACATTGGTTAACACGCCAATAAGTGGACCGATGCGAAGCTCTTTATTGTTGGTATTAGCGACTAACACATTCCCTGTGCGAGGAATACGCAAGGAGGCCATTAGGGAAAGCGGGATGTACATATGCTGACCACTTTTTTTGATCAAACGGACCGGTAACGAAGTCCCTTTACTCCCAACCTTTACAGTAATGGATTTGATTCCGGTTAACCGTAAAGCTTTGGCGAGATCACTTGTTAAGTAGACCGATCTATCTGTTCGTTGTACGGCGTGGAGCATACACGATGTCAAACTCATTAGGTTACCCTCCTAAACTTGTTGCCCTACGGGGCTTTCCGTGTCAAACCAAGCAGATATGACATTCTGCCCCCATGAGCACGTTCAAACAAAGCTTAGCTACCTTCAGCTCAGCTGTTTGTTCAACAAAAATCCAGCATAGTGGATCGGATTTGCAATTGATTTCGAACGTGCTCGCTCATTATGCAAACGTGCGAATATCGTTCGACCCGGCTTTGAATTCACTTCAAGAATCCACACGCGTCCGCTGGTATCAATGCCGAAATCAATGCCTAGCTCGGCTAATCGACCATGGTTGGATTCGAGAACAGACGGGATGTGTTTAGATAGCATAGCTATGGTAGCAATCAGCTGCTCGGACTTCATCTCCCCGAATTCTCGAGTTAGATACTCGCTGACATCTTCGGCAGTGCCTCCGCCATGTAGATTGGAAGTGATGCTTCCCGGCTTTCCAACGCGAACGGCCATGCCCGTATGCTCCCAGTTTCCTCGACCATTTTTCTGGACTAGTGACCGTACGTCATAGGACATCCCATTCATCGAGTGGAGCTGTAAATAGTGTTGCAAGAGATATGGACGTGAGCCTATTCTCTGCTTCAGCCATTGCCAGCAAGTGGACCACTCCTGAAACTCTTCAGAGAGGGGGTGATTGCGTCCATCTCGTCCTAGCAGCCTAAACAGGGGGCCCTCTTTGTGTATATGAATTGCACCTTTGCCTTGACTCCCGCCTTGAGGCTTCAAGAATGCGTCGGAATGGTTCTGTAACCAACTTTCAAGTTGATGTCCACTTCGGAGTCTACTGGTCTCTGGCAAGTAGGGCAGTAAGACGGGATCTTTTTGCAGAATCAGTCCCACTTCCCACTTTCCGCCAAGACCGTAGCCAAGGAATCGAATGGATGGGATCTCACGCAGCTTGCGTACATGATATTGATAGGTGAGATAACTACGTTTTTTGCTGAAGAAGCAGCGATCATAGATGAGAGAAGGAAGGGGGAAGAGCTTGGTAATCCATGCTAGCTGTGTAGGGTCATACATATAGCCTCTTACCCTCTCTTGCATCCAATCGATGCGATTTGGCGAGAAAACAAACACATCGATCCCTTTGCTAGCACCATGTGCTGTAAGACTCTGATAGAAACTCGAGCTTGCAAAGGGAAGTTCGCTGTTCAGTTCGGTAACCATGATGCCTAACAAGGGTCGTTGTGTTCGCAATCGCATATTTCACCTCAATGCTTCGCTAGAAAACGAGCGTATTTTACTAAAGTTCTTACAGATGGTCTGATTTTATTTTTATTGTTGTCGGTGTTGAGTGCTGTATTATCATCCTTAGATGGCTTGGAGTTTACTTCGAGCAGCCATACTCGACCTGATCGATCAACGGCAAGATCAATACCTAATTCACCGAAATGACTGTGAATTTGGGTCTCGATCCCTTTGGCAATATCCAAAGAGGCCTTGCGTAAACGACGAATAATCGAAGCGCGAGCGGCAGTCGTGGAGAAAGAGGCTTTGGCAAGCGCAGCCGGTACAGTGGATAAGGATCCACCTCGTGCCAGGTTAGAAACAAAGTGCTGGCTACCCGCAATCCGACCTACAATGGATGTGATTTCCCATTCGCCCTTTTCTCCCCGTTGCACAAGTGCTCGGAAGTCAATTGGATTCCCCTCGGATGATATGAGATCAAGTCCTTGCTGGATTTGATAGCGCTGTGTCTTGAGTTTCCCGGAAATGGACTGAAATACGGCAAGCAGAGTAGGGAATGTTTGTCTGCGAACTCCTGCAAGGCTTGTAGAATGAGCCGTATAGGCTTCGCCAAGGCCTTCTCTGCGAATACGGATAATCCCATTGCCGAGGCTTCCAGTAATTGGTTTGAGAAATAGCGTCCCATGGCGAGCAGCCATAGATTTCAGCATTTGAAAGTTTTTGAAAAGATAAGACTCAGGCAAGTAGCTATGCAACGAGTTATCTTTCCGCAGAGCCTCGAAAACCTCTGTCTTGTTCAAATATTTTTCATTAAAGATTTCCGTGCCATATCGGGACTTAACGTCCTTCATGAACTGTTGAACATTGGTCATATTCTCGTACTTGCGTGAGGTGAGACGATTGTAAATGACATTTGGGATCGGGAACGTTCTTTTACTCCAAGAACCATTAGCATAAGAATAAGCAGAAAGTGACTGCGGATTTGCGTGCATTTCTTTCGGCGGGAAGAAACAAACGCTAGCCCCCATCTGATTACACGCATCGGTCAATTCTTTACAAAAAGTGGTGATTGGACCAAAAGGGCGGGTTGTGGAACTCGCGTTAACGCGGCTTATCATGACACCAATTAAGGGTCCAATCGACATTGTATTCGAAGTTGGCTTATAGTTGATCGTAAGCCGAGCCCCTTGATGAAGACCTATCTTAGTTGCAAGCGCAGGGTCGACACGGAGACTATTCGGTACAGCAGCTGTGACCACTTTAACATCCTGCTGAGATGAGCCGAATCGCATGTTAATCATTTGGTTGGACGGAACTTTCCACTTTCTTGCAATGGATTCACTTAGAACAACGGTCCGATCATCCAAAAAGATGCTGGTGTTTTGAATGGTTACGCCAACTTTCGATCTGGTCAATAGTGAACACTCCTTCCAGCATGACAAAATCCCTATCGAGGCCATTCAAGGATGATCGACCGCTATTCTCCCCTGCAAAGTGACGAGAATCTCCGAAGCAAAGTCCGTCGCACCGAGTGAGTGCCCGGTCGGCGTCTTGACTTTCTTCGATATGCGTTTCTACATTACTTTGTGGGGGCCCCGGGAAAGGAGAGACTTTGGTTTCCGACCAAAGATCCCTATATTTGGTAGATTTTATCTCCAACAAGAAAGCTGTTTCGTTAAACCGAAGCGAATACTTTCTTATCTGGTCGTGGCGATATTGCTGTTTATGCAAAGTAAACTACTCCATCATATGAGGACATATTTCCCTTTGTGCCTAGGCACCGGAAGGAAAGCGCCCATTCTTCAAACATAACTTCAGGGAGTTTTCAGCTAATTTTTAGGGCTTACTCAGGATTTTAAGTCCTTTACCGCGTATAATGAGCTTAGATTCTTATTCATTGAGATGGGATGGGTTAAGCATGAAAGCATCCTCCAAATGGACCAAGTGGCAGATCGGATTCGTTAGCGCGATGATTGTTGTCTATTTGTTTCAGGAAGTCAAAGAGAGCCCCGAATTTCTTACGGCTGTTCGAGAAGCATCGAATGCTAAGCTGAATACGACAGCCGTGATTGCACAGAAAAGCCTAGATATGCCACCATCAGAAGCTTTCAGTCGAAATTCAAATAATAGGATACAGCGCAGTGGAAGTAGTCGAGATCAGGTCAATCAGTCAGAGGACTCATCCTCGCAATCACTTCCACAATCGCAACAGTCCAATCAGACCAAGACCCATACCAGAAGTCACGCATCCTAGCATTGAGTCTGGACAGGGGAGGGAATACATGTTTCGTGATTTTGCATTTCATGCGATGAATTCGCACATACAAGTCTTACTGGAATCGGACACACCAACCGCTGAGCTTGAAATCCCTGTTTTGGAAGGATTCGATATTTCCGAGCAGCGGTTTAGCCGATTTCTTCCGACAAGTGAATGCTCCTATCTCAATGCGAGAAGCGGGCAGCTAAGTTTTGTTTCTGACAGCATGCTCGAAGTTCTTGAGCTAGCAAGACATTATCAGGAACAAACGAATGGTGCTTTTGATATTTGTGTTGGACAAGCGATGGAGCGGGCTGGATATCGACAATCCTTTGAGAGCATACAGGAACAAATGATGGAGCTTGAGCAACCGAACCCTCACCCACACTCTGGTATGGCGTTGCAAGTGGACCCTTGGATGAAATCAGTTCGCATATTGGCTGGCCAGAAGATGGATTTCGGTGGGATTGTGAAGAGCTGGACAGCACAGCATGTTGCGAATCGTCTGCAAACAGATTGGTTAGTACGTAGAGGCTTCATTAATGCTGGTGGAGATGTACGGGTATGGGGAGGGGCTGCAGAGAGTGAGCCTTGGTGTATTGGGATTGCCAATCCCTTTGAGACGGATCCAGCCCAGGAAGTCACACTTCAATTACGAACAGGTGCTGTAGCTACTTCCAGCATATTGCGTAGACGTTGGCTAACGAACGCAGGGGAAATGCATCACCTAATAGATACACGCACGATGCAGCCAAGCCAGTCAAGTGTTGTGCAGTGCACCGTTATCGGCCAAGATTTAATAGCCTGTGAGGTTTGGGCAAAAGTGTTGTGCATGCTCGGTAAGGAGGAAGGCGTCGCCCTCTTCCAACGTAGATCACAAGGTATGGAAGCACTGTTATATACCTCCGTTGGTGATGTGTTTCAAGCGAAGTCGCTTCACGGCAGCTTGGAACATTCCTGGACAGGGTTGAAAGGAGAAAGAAGTTTATGATTCATCTCTTGATTGATCTACCTACTTGGATTCTAATTCGAACCTTTGGGATACTTTCCTATCTAACCTTATTCGTTGGCATGGCAATCGGTATCACCTATAGCTTTCCGCAGTTCAAAGGGCACAAGAAAGGCCAATTGCTCCGCTGGCACACGTATACCAATTTAACAGGAACGGGCTTCGCACTCCTTCATACGGTTCTTCTTATTATAGATACTTTCATGCCTTTCGACTGGGCGGAACTGTTAATCCCTTTTTCAGCTAAAAATAACCCCGTGTTAAACGGCATGGGCACTATCGCCATGTATGGATTACTTCTTGTCCTGTTTACTACGGATATTCGGAATAAGTTGAAAAGAAAGGTATGGCTAGCTCTTCACATGTTGTCATATCCCATATTTGCATTGTCCCTTCTGCATGGCATCTTCTTAGGGACAGACAGTAAACAAGGCTGGGCAGCCACGATGTATATCGCAACCGCGATCATTTTAGTTGGTTTAATGCTGGTTAGATTTCAATTGTCATCGCGAAAACGTCAAGTTAAAGTAGGGCAAACGAAACAGCTGTGACGCAGAGTTCCAATTCCATGCGATTGGAGCTCTTTTTGCGTATCCCCATGTTGCGAAACGTGTCGAAAATGTCTATAGTTAAGGGGTATTTATTATGAAATGAGGATAGTAAACCGACATGGCAAAAGCAAAGATTACGGAGCTTGATATTGTCAGAGCCATTTCCATTTTGGCTGTAGTTCTGATTCATGTAACGGCAGACTGGACAGTGGATCCAGCGTTGAAAGGCAGCAGTACGCAGCTGTTTATTTTATTTTTGAACAAAATAAGTTATTTCGCTGTTCCCGTCTTTATTTTTTTGAGCGGCATCGTGTTGTTCTATATTTATGCGGATAATTGGAGCGCTAAGCAAGCAGGCATCTTCTATTGGAAACGTGTTCGGCAAGTGCTGGTCCCCTATATCATTTGGTCCTTTTTCTACTATATATATAATCCGTGGCTATGGACGCCTGGGCATCCATTTAAAGTAGACTTAAGTGTATTTCTCCAACAGCTAAAATGGGCAGATTCCGGCTATCATTTATATTTTATGATCATTATTGTGCAGTTCTATTTGCTGTTTCCTTTGCTTGTATGGGCTGTAAGGAATGCAGCTTGGTTTCGTAAAACACTGGCGTTATGGGGGCTAGCGGTGCAGTCTGGTGTATATATCTATAGCCACTGGGTTGGTCCTATCAGTCATAAACCTGAGCTCTGTATCACCTATTTCGGTTACTTCCTCATTGGCGGAGCCATTGGGATGAATTACGGTAATTTCCGCGCGTGGCTGGATCGCAACAAAGGGTGGGTTATTCCGTCCTCAATCTTGAGCGGTTTGGTGTACACGGGGCTGTATTTATTAGCATCTAGAGGATACACGTTTGAAAATACGTGGTATGAAATCGCGTGGTTGTTATACAATCTGGGCATCGGCGTGAGCATGATCTGGATGGCTAAGGAGCTCCTAGTGAGGTCGAAGCGCGTGGCGAAGTTTTTCGTCTCGCTGGGGATGGTCTCCTTTGGCGTCTACCTGATGCATCCTGCCTTGCTCTCCTTATGGAAATATAAGGTTCACATGCCGGGCTCAATTCTACTATTTAATGTCTACAATGGTGTTGTCTTTGTATTAATTGTAGCCATACCTTGGATATTAACTTTACTCTATCGAAAAGGAAGAAAAGTGTTGTTGAAATAAGCCAATACTGTTCTCTTCACAAGCACATAAGAATGGATTTACACCAATGACCTGAGGCAGAGCCTCGGGTTTTTCTCATGGGATTAAAGTTGTTACAAGTTCTGGAAAATACGTTTTTGCTGTTTCTCTTGTTTACTATAAAAGCTGTATTCTTGACAGTAGCCGATTATGATACAATGTGATAGCTTAGATTTGGACTCCGTTTACGCAAATTGAAGAACGCAAAGGATGGACTGCAGCACAATGAAAAAACGTCCGAATCGCTATTATATAAAATGGGTTTTATTATGTTTCATTCTTACGACCTTGCCTGTATTATTGCTGGGTCTTTTCTCGTATGCCAAATCTTCAGGTGTGGTGCAGGATAAGGTAAATGAAGAAACGGCCCTTAGTCTGCAGCAAACGCAGATGAACGTAGAGCATTCACTTAAAGTGGTTGATCAGGCGACAACTCATTTTTTGAGTTCCAAAATTATTCAAACGGCTTTGAGCGAGCCTCTCGGACCGGATCAATTTCAGCTGTATGCACAGGTGAAAACGGAGTTGAGCGGCCTGCAGCGGCTGGATACCGGTATTTCAGACATTCAGGTATGGAGCAAAACGGGCAATTGGCTAATTAACAATGACGGCTTGTACCGGATGGATGCTTGGAAGAGGAGCAATGCAGAAAAGCCGCTCCACGAACCAGCCGTACCGTCCATGTGGGAAACGACGAGCCATCTCACATCGGACGCGGCTTTGCCTGCATTAAATGAAGATCAGAATGGTGACCAGAAGCTGACGTCATCGATAAATGAATGCAGTACGAATGTGAATTTGTTCAAAAGGCTTCCACTTACAGCCTATACAAGCATAGGGACTGCAATGATTCAAATTCCGGCGTGCAGCCTGAGCAATTTAATCTCCGTGAATACAGAGCATGAAACCGTGATGCTATTTGACGAAAAGGCTCGTTTGTTCATACATAAAGGGGTCACGATAGTTGGATTAAGTGAGTCGCTGAGCCAATCTGTGCTGCAGTTTCCACAGGAAGTAACCGGGCAATATAACCTCGGATATAACGGGGAATCGTTTACTGTTACCTATCGGAAGTCGGAGTATAACGGTTGGTATTATGTGTCCGTCGTTACGCTGGATCAATTAACCCGTTCATCCCGTGAAATAGGTTGGTTCACCTTCTATATTTGTATGGGTTTACTGTTGTTCTTTATTATCATTTCATTGTTATGGACGAAACGGTTATATCGGCCGATTGCCAAAATATATTCGGATGTGTCGGCACAGACAGGGATTACTTCCCCCAAGAAAAGTATTGATGAAATTAAGTTTATTGGCGAACAGGTGCACACCTTATTTGACACGAAGAAACAGCTGGAGTACCAGTTGGAAGGACAAAATGAGCTGCTGCGGACGTTTCTGATGGTCAAGCTGTTTCTATTTGGGATGCAAGAGGAAGAGATTGTTGAGCGAATGGAAAGTTTAGGACTGCGCAAAGATTTCTCGCGTTTTTGCGTACTTGCCTTAGAGTTAGGCAGTTTGGAAAACACCCGTTTTGGAGAAAAGGATCACGATCTGCTGCTGTTTGCAGTAAACAACATGGTTGGGGAGCTTGTTACGGTTGATCGGCGTCTGCAGCCTATTATCCTGGGCAGGACACAAACGACGATTCTCACGGGCAGTGCAGACGACGGAGAATCGTTCCTGTCGGACGTATATGCCGCGGCGAAGGTCATTCAGCAAAAGGTAGCCGAGGTGCTTGATCTGAAGGTGCATATCGGAATCAGTATTCCGTATCTGCGGCTTACTGAAATACCAAGAGCCTATGAGGAAGCGATTGAAGCGATAAAAAGGCATGCTTTGTTCGGTGATGAGGCGATTGTATATTTCGGTGATCTCGGTGAAAACCATTCGTTGCATTATACGTATCCTTATGCGCTGCAATCGGAGCTGTTCGACGCCGTGAAACTGGTGGATCGGGAGCGGATTGTGCAGCATCTTCAACAGCTCTTGGGTGAAATATGCATCAGGAATCCGAATCCTTACGATTTACAGTTTAATGCGGTTCGCTTGCTGATGAACATGCTTGGTATGGCAAATGGGATTGCTGGGCATGCGATACCGATGCAGCGGCAGCAAACGCTTTTCGATGAGCTCTTTCATCTGAATATCGTTGAAGCTGGCGAGACATGGTTTATGACTAAGCTCATAAACCCGATTATTGGTGAGATCGAGGAACAGACCGAGGTTCGTCATCTGTCACTGTCGAAGCAGCTCGTTACTATAATTCATGAGGAGTTCGACACGGATTTAACGATAGATTCGTGTGCAAATCGTCTTCATTACAATGCAAGCTACTTGAGTACCATTTTCCGAAAAAGCATGGACATCCCCTTCAGCGCTTACTTGGCACAATACCGGCATCAGATGACATTAAAATGGCTAAAGGAAACCGACATGCCGATCAAAGATATTGCAGAACGGATCCGTTATAACAATTCTCAGAATTTTATTCGTTCCTTTCGTAAAACAGAGGGGATCAGTCCCGGGAAATATCGGGAATTGAACTGCCGGATAGAAGCAGATGGAAGCACAGTTACTTCGAGGGAGGTTTAAGCAATGGGTATCGATGGCAATAAGTCGTGGAGGCGTCGGCTTGTGCAGACTTGTTTATTCGCTTTGATTACCGTATTAACGGCGAGCTGCAGCCTTCAACCTTTTGCAGGCTCCAAGGATAACGTAACCAAATCGGACGGGCCAGCGGTCATCCCTGAATTGAGCTTCATGCTTGTTCTCAATCGCAACGATTCGCCAGCGGATACGATTATCCCGGAACTCCAGAGGCTGACGAATACGAAGCTTACGTTTACTTGGGTGCCGGACAACATTTATACGGATAAAATGATCTCTGCGATTACGTCGGGGACTCTACCGAAAGCGGTGCAAGTCAAAGCGGTTGATGTCAAGCATCCCTCCGTAGTGAACAGCGTGCGGTCCGGACTTTTCTGGGAGATCGGTCCCTATTTGAAGGACTTTCCGCTGATGAGCAAATTCGCAAACCCGATTATTATGAATAACGCCTCTTATTTCGGCAAGACATATGGCATATACTGGGAACGCCCGCGTTCCAGACAAGGTATCCAATATCGGAAGGATTGGCTCGAACGGCTTCACCTCGCGGAACCCAAAAGCATCAATGACATGTATGAGGTGCTCAAAGCCTTTACTTATCGAGATCCGGATGGCAATGGCAAGCAAGATACCTATGGGCTCATTGACCGTAACGACTTGGTATATGGAGCCTTCGATAATCTCGCTTCTTACTTTGGTGCACCGAACAACTGGGGACTGGATGCCGACGGGAAGCTGATTCCGGACTTTATGACTGTGGAATATCGCGATACGATGAAATTTATGAAGAAGTTGTATGACGAGAAGCTCATCAATACGGACTTTACCATTACGAGCAAAGTGCAGCAGGAGGAGCGGTTTGTGCAAGGAGAAGCGGGGATGATGATCAGCAATATCGTCTACTCATCCGTACGGAATCGACTTCAGAAGATGAATAAAGCTGCTGAGGTCGAAATCACCAATCGTATTCAGGGTCCCAAAGGTGAACGGATCTGGGGCGGAAGTGGATTTGGCGGGCTTTTCCTATTCCCCAAATCAAGCATCAAAACAGAGTCCGAGCTTCGCGAGGTGTTGAGCTTTTTCGAAAAGCTCTTGTCTGAAGATGCGAACAACTTGATCACCTATGGCCTGCCGGATCGCCATTACAAGCTGAATGAGAACAAGTCGGTTAAAGTTTTCCCTGATACACAATCCATACGGGAACAAGAAGTCGAGCCATACACAAATGCGCTGCGGACATTCGATATAAGGTATTTACAGCTTGGTGAATTGAGTGAACAGCAAGAAAAGACTCAGCGGATGATTGATGACACCACGAACATCGTGGTCAACGACCCGACAACTGCTTTGTTCTCCCCGACACAAGCGGAGAAAGGATCAGAGCTGCATAGCATCATTACGGATGCCACCTACCAGTTTATTCTCGGGAAAATCGATGAACTAGGGTTTTCGAAAGAGGTTGACAAGTGGCGTCAAAACGGCGGTAATCAAATTATTCAAGAATTGAACCAGGAGTATGCTCAAATTAATAAGTGATATCGGCAATGAGACAACCCCCTTAAGGACATGATCCTGAGGGGGTTATTTTTGGTGCAAATAGCGGTAATACGCGGATAAATGCAGTAATCATGCACCTTCCCCCGAGATGATTATAGCGGAATAGGGGGTATGGTTACATAATGAAAAGCGTAGACAGGCACTTCGGGAAGAAAGGAGGAGGGTTGCTGATGTGTATGGTTAGGAAGACCGCAAGAGGTTTACGCTTAGAGGAGGATGGGAACACGATGAAGAAAATGGCAAGTATCAAGAAGATGGCAAATATAAAGAAAATGATTAGTACCGCACTGACGGGGATGATGCTGCTAAGTTCCGTACCGTTTTACAGTGAAACGGCGGAGGCTGCTGCCGCATTGCCCTATGTAGAGAACTTTGAAAGCGGATGGGCTGACGGGAATTTTTTGACGACTTTCTCAGGCACATCATCCGGCGGTTCATCGATAAGCAGTGTGACTGTCAATAATACCAAATTTACTAGCACGCTTTTGGATGCCAATGCAGGCACCACAAGTTTATCTGATTTAAATGCTGACGTGAGTGCAAGCAGCAATGGCACGAAGGCGCTGCATCTATATGATAACGTGAGTCTTACGAAAGGAAATATTAGTGCTTTGACGACGTTTGCACTACAGACAACTGGCGGAACAAATATGGAATTGGACTTTTTAAGTAATACCTTAGGCAGTGGAGGGAATGGCAGCGCGCGGTTTCGTGTGGCCAATGGGGCAAATAATAAAAGACCGATATCCATTGAAACCAGAAGCGGTAAGCTCCAATATAAAGATGCAGCAGGTGCGTATGCAGATTTCTCACCCGCATTGACATTTAGCCAAGGTACTTGGTATCACTTGAAGCTTGAGATTAATATGTCGACTTCCAAATACTTTATTACAGTGACAGATCAATCAAGCAATATTGATTATAAGGCGAATTCAATTGGATTTATTAGCGGTCAAGAAGTTACAGATATTGGCGGATTAGACATCAACACAGGCGACGGAGCACAGATGGAGATCTACGTTGATAATCTCAACATTTACAACGCTACTCCGCCGCAGTCCATTGTTGCTGCTCCAAGCAATGTAACCGCTGTCAATGGCAACGCTCAAGTCAATCTGACTTGGAATACGGTGACGGACGCTACCTATTACAACGTCAAACGCGGTAGTGTAAGCGGAGGACCCTACACGACAATGAATGCTAGTCCGATCACAGCATTAAACTATACCGATAGCGTAGTGTCGAACGGGCAGACGTATTACTATGTTGTTACCGCTGCGAATGCGACGTCGGAGAGTGTGAATTCCACGCAAATGATCGGGAATCCGGCCGTGCCGGCAACGCTAGCAACGCCGACGGGATTAAGCGCGAATCCGGGCAATAACAAAGTGGATCTTACCTGGAACAGCGTGACAGCTGCAACTTATTATAACGTGAAGCGAAGCACAGACGGGAGTACGTATACCCCCATTGCTTCGAATGTGACCGTAACGAATTACAGTGACCTGATGGCGGTAAATGGTACGACGTACTACTATGTCGTTAATGCAGGAAACGCAACAGTGGGTAGTGCCGATTCATCGCCAGCATCTGCAACCCCAGTTGCTCCATCCCTGCCTGCCGCACCTGCAAATGTTGCAGCTTTGGCCGGAGAGGGCCAAGCCGTGATATCTTGGAGCGGTGTAGCTGGAGCCACTTCTTATAATGTGAAACGAAGTGATTCAGCTGGCGGCACATTCACCACCATTGCGAATGTAAGCAGTGGTACCAACTTCACGGATACTGGCTTAACGAATGGGATCGTTTATTTCTATGCGGTAACAGCCGTGAACACGGTTGGGGAAAGCGAGAAGTCCAGCGTAGTTTTAGTCAAACCGGGTAATTTCCTGGTGAATGATAATTTTGAAACCAGAACGCTAGGCGATCTGCCAGCAGGATACACACCTCCTTTTGGTTCAGGCGTCATTACCGCCTTTTCGAGTACTAATAATAGCACGGTCATTAACAATGTTTCACGAACGAACAGCTACAGCAATACATCTGCAAGTATAGATGGAAACGCGTCCAATGTGCTGTGGATCAACGACGGTCCTTCCAGAGGCGGATTCAATAATGCTTTTACTCCGGTTACCGCTGATAGCCTGAAGGGGATCACGGCAGAGCTGCGTTTTATGCAGGCGGCAAGAGTAGGCGATTCCTATGTGCTTGAACTTCTGGACAGCAGCAAAAAAATCGCAGTATCCTTTAATATCAATTCTTCACCAGTGACCATTGATGCCAAAACATGGTACACCGTGAAGTATGTCGCGGATGTAAAGGCGAATACGGCGGATTTATTCGTAAATGGAAAATATTATGGAAACGTAAATTTCAGCACCCCGGTCGCCGATATTGCTTCGATGAATTTCCGTATGGCGGGTTCTTCAACGGGGAATGCGTATGTGGATGATCTTGTCGTGTATCAGCAAGAGGTCGTAACTCCGCAAAAAGTGACGACAGCTGGTGCGGATAAAAAGGTAACACTGAGTTGGAATCCAGCAAGCGGAGCCACTTCTTATAACATTTACCGCAGCGCGACAGCAGGTGGTCCCTACACTTTAGTTGCGAATAACATCACAGAGCCAACGTATACGAACATAGAGCTAGAAAACAAGAAAGAGTATTTCTACGTCGTCACCACTGTAAATGCGAACGGTGAAAGCGACTATTCGAATGAAGCGAAAGGCTATCCCAATAATGTGACTCCGCCAGAACAGGCTCCTGTCTTTCAATCAACGGATATAAGGGACAGCCAACTCACTTTACGATGGAATGATGTGAGAGGCAAGGATGATGATGGCAACGAGGTTGCGACAGTGTACACGCTGCTCAGAAGTACCAATCCGAATGGTCCTTTTGAAGCGGTTGCCAAACAGCTTAGCAGCACGACGTATCTTGAGAAAGGCTTGAATAACGGTACGGATTATTATTATCAAATCATCGCGGAAAATATGGGGGGCGCTGCGCCTGCATCTGAATTGCTCAAAATCGCACCAGCAGCACCGTTAAGCCAACCAACGTTGAGCGGATTGCCTGGCAACAAAAAGGTTGATCTCAACTGGTCGCCGGTTGTGAATGCCGCTAAATACGTGATCAAGAGAAGTGAAGTGAATGGCGGTCCATATTCCGAAGTGGGTCAGTCTGTGACGACAAGCTACACAGATGCGGAAGTAACTAACGGTACCCTTTACTATTATGTTGTTACTGCAGTTGCGACCATATCCCAGGTGAATGCGATTCAGGAAAGTATGATTTCCAATCAATTGAAAGCAGTGCCTTATGTGACCGTTTCCGGTGCTCCAAACACGCCGATCAGCCTAACTGCATCTGCGAACGAAGGCAGTGTCAGCCTGAGCTGGGGTGCTGTAGCCGACGCATCTTTGTACAATGTGAAGCGCTCGACAGTGAGCGGAGAATCATTTGACATTGTGACTGCAAGCAGCACGGCGTCTTACGAGGATAATAGTGTAACGAATGGTACGACCTATTATTATGTGGTTTCCGCAGTTAATGCGAGCGGAGAAAGCCAAAATTCGGATGAAATCATCGTTCTACCAGCCAAGGTACTTACCGTAAACAAGAATGCCACTGCGAATGGCACGACCGTATTTAACACGATTCAAAGCGCTGTCAATTCAGTTTCCCTAACGAACACAGCCAGGACGATCATTCATATTATGCCGGGAACCTATACGGAGAAACTTGTTGTCAACCGTCCATATGTCAGTCTGGTCGGATCCGGGATGGATCAAACGAGAATCGTTTACGGCGATTATGCGGGAACAACGGCTACTGTCGGTCAACAGGGGCATGTCGGCAATACGTTCCTGAGCCAAACAGTTGATGTCAATGCGGATTATTTCACTGCCGCTAATTTGACGATTGAAAACAATGCAGGTCCTCGTTCCGCTGTAGCACAGGCAGTGGCTTTGTCATTGAAAAGCGATATGGCCGTCTTTGAATCCGTCAAACTGATTGGCTATCAGGATACACTGTACACTGGGCTGAATGCTGCTAGCAAAGGTCGTCACTATTTCCACAACAGTATCATTCAAGGCGACGTTGATTTTATTTTCGGTGAAGCTCCTGCAGTCGTATTCGACAATGTAAAAATGGTTCTTGTCAGCAATTCCGGCGGTGGAGGGCACATTACAGCAGCAGCGCAAAAAAATGCCTCTGATCTCGGCTATGTGTTCCTGAATTCACAAATTGTTGACGATGCTTCTGCTCAAGGGGCTTATGATCTGGGCCGCCCATGGAAGGACTATGCCAATGTACGTTTCATTAACACATCAATAAGCTCTAATAAATTCCTAAGTGCAGGTTGGATTCCAGCTTGTGCCGGCACTTGCAAAAGCTACTCATTTAACGAGTACAACAGCTATGGTACAGGTGCAGTTCCAGCAGCACGGCAAATTGCTGCGCAATTGACAGGACAGGATGCCAGCTTGACGATTCCGCAAATGTTCAGCGGATGGGACCCAACGGTTCCAGTCATCATGCCAAAGGTGAATTACTTGCCATCTGTTTCCGTAGCATCGTCCAGTTTCGATAAAAATACTGCCAAGCAAGCTGATATTTTTGTTACGCTGTCTGGAAATGGACATGAACTGCAAAGTATCGAGAACGACTCCAAAGCACTGACCGCATCAGATTACAGCGTAGCAGGCAATATCGTGACGATTAAGAAGTCTTACCTTGCTGAACTTTCAGTCGGAACGACGACATTAACCTTTCATTTCGACAATATTGCCATACCTTTAACAATTAGCGTGTTGAATACCGATGGTTCAGACATAGGTAAACAAATCCTTGCTCCTAATGATGGTTGGGCTTCTCATACTTCGGGGACAATGGGGGGATCAACAGCAAATCGGGACAATACTTTCATCGTTACCAATCGAAGTGAGCTTGTTAAGGCAGTGGCTGGTAATACCCCTAAAATTGTCTATATTCAAGGCATAATTGACATGAATGTCGATGATAATAACAATCCGATAGGGATGGATTACTACAAAGATCCAGAGTATGATTTTGACGCCTATCTGGAAGTGTTCGATCCGGCAGTATGGGGTAAAAATACGCCATCCGGAGCGCTGGAAAGCGCACGTTCAAGATCGGCAACCAATCAGGGCAACAGAATCAAAATTACGGTCGGCTCGAATACAACGATCGTAGGGCTGCCTGGTTCGAGTGCGAAGATCCTTGGCGGTAACATCAATCTGGATAAAGTAGATAACATCATCATCCGTAATATCGAATTCCAGAACACATTCGATTACTTCCCGCAATGGGATCCGAATGATGGAGAAACAGGCAATTGGAACTCCGCATATGACAATATCTCGGTAAAAGGTTCCACCCATGTGTGGATCGACCGCAATACATTTAGCGATGACGGCGGTCTGGATGATCAGAGTCATAAGTATTTCGGACGCAAGTTCCAACAACATGACGGAACGGTCGATATCACCAATGCTTCCGACTTAGTGACAGTTTCCTATAATTATTTCCATGATCATGATAAGACGACGCTTGTAGGCGGAAGTGACGAAGCTACAGGAGATGCTGGTAAGCTAAGAGTGACATTCCACCACAATTATTATCAAAATGTGGGTCAACGTGTGCCTCGTGTACGCTTCGGACAAGTACATGTGTATAATAATTTCTACGATGGTTTTATCAACCATGTGAATTATCCGTACCTGTACTCCATTGGAGTCGGGTATAAGTCTCACGTAATTGCTCAAAACAACTATTTTAACGTAGGCGGCGCGACAGCTGCATCGATCATTCAAGTATCACCTGGCGGTACTGAATTTACGGATAAAGGCAGTGTTCTGAACGGAGTTCCAATTCAAATTGCGGAAAGTAAAGGCGGATTACTTCCGGCAAGCTGGACGCCAACCTTGTATACATCCATGAATTCTACGAATGAAGTGATTAAAGTTAGGACTTTAGCGGGGGCAGAGGATGCACATCCTTCTCCATCCATGCTGCCGGCGTTGCTTTCTCCAGAAGATGACGAGATCAGCAGTGGTTCTAGTGGCGGAAGCGGTACCGGCTCCACCACTAGTACAATTACAACGTCAGCGGATCAATCATCGGTAACGATTAATGCTCCTGCGGTGAAAGAACAAACAGCACAAGGTGCCTCCATTCTGAAGGTTACAATTGATGCAGCAACATGGAATAAAGCCATTGAGGAACTGAAAGCTGCTGCAGGGGGAACGCCGATAATTGAAGTGCCTGTCCAAGGTCACGAATCAGCCGGCAAGGTTCAGCTCCCATCCGCTGCACTTGATTATGCACAATCGAAATCACCAACAGCCGTCATAGCTGTAAAATTCGATACCTTTACCTACAATCTTCCGGTGATGGCAATCGATACGGCGATTCTGTCGGAGAAACTTGGTGTGAAGCCGGAAGATATGACAGTAACAATTGCTATCGAAAAAGTAGCGGATTCCATCGCTTTGGCCGTGAGTGAAAAATCGAAGCAGGAAGGATTCACGCAAGTAACGGAAACGGTAGACTTCAGTGTATCTGCCCAAGCAGGTGGCAAATCGTTCGTCTTGAATGATTTCGATACGTATGTAGCGAGAACATTCCAAATCACGAAGCCGCTTGATCTGAAGACTTTAACTGCAGTGATGTACGACCCAGCTACGGGAAGCATGAGCTTCGTACCGGCTGCGATTACGGTAGTGGACGGTGTAACAACAGTAGTTCTGAAGCGTCCTGGCAACAGTATCTATACCATTGTACAAACAACTCCAAAACAATTCGCAGATCTGAAAGGACACTGGTCGGAAACCGACGTTGAACTGCTTGCTTCTAAGTTAGTCGTGCAAGGGGTTTCGGAGGCTGAATTTGCACCGAATAGTGCCATTACCCGTGCGGAATTTGCAGCACTTCTGGTACGCGGCTTGGGACTGTCTGAAGTGAAAACAGCGGCCTATGCCGATGTGAATACTACAGATTGGTTCGCAGGCACAGTAGGGGCAGCAGTGAAGGCAGGATTGGTGGATGGTTTCGAAGACGGAACATTCCGACCGGGCTCACCAATTAACCGCGAGCAAATGGCTCTCATGATTGCCAGAGCGCTAACGTTTGTCGGTAAGCAAGTACACGTGGATAACAATGCGCTGACTGTATTTGCAGACGGTAAAAGCATTAGCAGCTGGGCGAAGGATGCAGTCGCTAAATCGGTTACTGCCGGTATTATTAACGGATTATCCGGTGGCACGTTCAAGCCGGTTCAGCAGGCTAGCAGAGCGGAAGCTTCTGTCATGCTGAAACGTTTGCTGCAGGCAGTAGAGTTTATCATTGAATAAGTTAAAGTAGTAAAAAGGAAGTCTTCGGTTCCACGCAAAAAGTGGTTCAGGAGGCTTCCTCATTTTTTTGTATAGGACTGTAGAGGGGGAAATTGCAAATTAGCCTTTTTTCAAAGATACTGAGAGAAAAGTGATTAAGGAGTGGACGCTATTCATGAATACAATCATCGATCTATTAAAAAGTCATCGCTCTATTCGTAAATTTACGAATGAGCCTGTGAGCATCGAGCAACGCGAGTCGATTATCCAGGCAGCACAAGCTGCCTCCACTTCGAGTAATGTGCAGGCTTACAGCATCATCCATGTAACAGATGCTGACCTGAAGAGCCAGCTAGCCGAGCTAGCTGGCAATCAAGCTTACGTCAGCGAGTGCCCGCTGTTCCTCGTGTGGTGCGCAGACCTGCACCGCTACGCGGAGGCGGTCCACCAACACGTGGACACGCCAATCACTGGCAATGCTGAGAATCTCATCATTGCCACGGTCGATGCTGCATTGGCTGCGCAAAATGCAACGATCGCCGCCGAGTCACTCGGCCTCGGCGTCTGCTACATCGGCGGGCTGCGCAATAAGCCCGCTGAAGTATCCGAGCTGCTGGGCCTGCCCCAGCTCGTGTACCCAATCTTCGGCATGTGCATCGGCATGCCGGATCAAGAGCCGCTGCAACGCCCGCGGCTCCCGCTTGAAGCCGTATACCACGAGAATCGGTATACACTGAATCAACTCGCGGTCGAATCCTACGATGAGACGATACGCGATTACATGAACGTGCGGACCGACGGCAAAGTCGATACGACTTGGTCCAAGGAAATGGCTGCGAAATCGCAGCGTCCGAGAAAGCACATGAAAGCCTTTCTAAGCAGCCAAGGCTACGAAGTAGAATAAACGTGGCCGAACTGCGCCCCTTGCATTCATATCTCAACTACTTGTCTCATACAATGGAAGTAGGTAGAGCTAGGCTCGAGGCTATTATGAATGAAAGGCGTGTGATTCGGTTGAAAGGTTTCAAAAATGTCGTGTACATGAGTTTGGCAGTCGGCATGTTATTTTATTCCATTCCACAGTTGCAATTTCGTGAGGTGGGTTCCTTACCGATGATTTTTAGTGTCATCTGGCTTGTGATGGCGTTGCTTATCATTGCTGCGCATTTGCATCAAATCCTCGGTGTAGATGAAGAGAAACGCAAGCAACAACTTCGAATCAACCGGATGAAGAAATGGCAAATGGAACAGCTCGTACAAGGCAGACGGAAGCTTCTTCAATTCCGCAAGTAAGCGAAGAATGATCTAAACTTTGACTTCGAACATATGTTTGGTATAATGAATAGGAAGCATCCAATCCAATAGGGTTGGATGCTTTTCCATCTTCCAATGCCTCATTGTTCTTACCCAGTAGAACGATTATACTAGTAGTACAGACTAATACAGGATCTACTAATGAGGTGTAACAGTTGGATACACATTCCGTCGATACATTAACGAAGCATGAGCAAATTTTGCGGCATATTGAAGACTTGAAGTTAGGAAGTCGGATTTCGGTACGTAAAATCGCCAAAAATATGGAAGTCAGCGAAGGCACAGCATACCGCGCAATTAAAGAGGCGGAGAATCAAGGACTCGTCTCAACAAAAGAGCGGATCGGAACCGTTCGTGTGGAGAAGAAGCTTCGTCAGAACATTGATAAGCTGACCTTTGCTGAGGTTGTGAATATGGTGGATGGCCAGGTGCTTGGCGGAGCGAAGGGGCTGCATAAGACGCTGCATAAGTTCGTCATCGGCGCTATGGAGCAAGATGCCATGATGCGCTACATCGAGGCAGGCAGCTTACTTATTGTAGGTAACCGGAATAAGGCTCATTTATGTGCCCTGGAGCAAGGCGCCGGCGTTCTCATTACGGGTGGATTTAATACGAGTACAGAGGTCAAAGTGCTGGCGGATGAGTTGGAGTTGCCCATTATTTCAAGCAGCTATGACACCTTTACCGTCGCATCTATGATTAACCGAGCTATCTACGATCGTCTGATCAAAAAGAAAATCATGCTCGTGGAAGATATTCTCGCCTCTGGTGCAGCGCTCTTCGCCTTGAAGGCGAACAGTACACTGAAGGATTGGCAACGTATGTCCGAGGATACGGGCTATAGTCGCTTTCCTGTTGTCGATGAGTGGAATCGGATTATCGGTGTTGTAACGTCCAAGGATATGGTTGGTGCTAGCATCCAGCAATCCGTTGATAAATTGATGACACGCAATCCATTAACCGTTTCACCTCAGACATCGGTCGCATCGGCCGCCCACATGATGGTGTGGGAAGGGATTGAGCTTTTGCCCGTCGTGGATACGAATCGCAAAATTGTTGGCGTGCTCAACCGCAGCGATATCTTGAAAGCCATGCAATCGATCCAGAAACAGCCGCAGAACGGCGAAACCTTTGAAGATTTGATCTGGTCCGGAATGGAAGAAGTCAGAGATGAGAAGGGCAAACTGCAATTCCATGGGGTCATTACTCCGCAGATGACGAATCACCTAGGGACGGTTTCGGAAGGAGTTCTTACGACACTTATGACACAGGCGGCATACCGCATCGTGCAGGAGCATAAGAAAGGGGATCTCGTCATGGATAATATGTCGACCTACTTCCTAAAGCCGCTTCAGATTGATTCCAAAATAGAAATACGACCCACCATCATTGAGGTGAGCCGTAAATTTGGCAAGATTGATGTAGAGATTTATCATGCAGGAGCCTTGGTTTCAAAGGCGATGCTAACGGCCCAAGTCATCTAGCGCAAAGCGCCTAACGCAGCTGGCGATCGAAGTGCCCGTGATTGCGGATACCCACGAAAACATTGAACACGCCGATCAATACGAGCACGGTACCGAAGATGCGGCGAAAGCTAGATTCGCTGAAGAAGAAGATCTGCGTTATTGCAATGAGTACGAGCATCAAGCCCATGCAAATGTTCATGCGGGCTGTATACAAGCCTCGTTTAGCAGCATCTGGCTCGCGACGTGAACGAATGCTAAAGAACAAGGTAAGCCCGAGGAATAGGCAAATAAGAATGAATAAAATCAATTGTATGGCGTGCATAGCGATAATCCGTCCCTTTTCGTTGAATTTACATTAACTTTAGCGATTTTGGGACTGGAATGCAATATGAGACTCCTTTCCTCCTATGTTTTTTTCTCTTGCGCCGTAATCCAAATGGTTAATTCGGTTTGAATGAGCACGATCGACTTGACCTCGACGACATATTTTTTATCGTGCAGGAAATACGTTCTTTGCGTGATCAGACGCTCGTAGAGCGGCTGGGAATCTCGCACAAAGGTTGCCTTTTGACCAATGACGAGCTTGAGCTCACCTTTCACATCGCCTTCGATTTCCTTTTGAATATCCTCGCTGAGCAGATCATCTTGATTCTTGGGAATCAGATGAACGTTGATGACATTCACTAAGGTTTGATTGTTCTTCGTCTTCTGTAGACTGGCGATATCAATTTTAAGATCGTCTTTTTCCTGTAAAACTTTATGCAATTGCACATACAACTCATTATACGTATGTTGATGAATGCTCATATAGATGGCGCTCCCTATGATCGCTCCTGACACCAGCAGTCCAAGGCTTGCCAGCAGTCGTTGGTATCTTGCAAAAGGAGGGATTCTCAAGTCTGATGCCCACCTTTGCAGATCATTTGAATAAGCGCAGTTCCGAATTGTGCCCCGCTAAAAGCAACGACGATATAGACAATCTGTTTGATGGCTGGATTGAGATGGCCAATGGCCACATGACTTTCAATATAACGGATAGGATCAATGGTACCGCCAACAGCTGCGACCATGGCCCAAATCTTGATATTTTCCGAAATGGTCAGCATTTTCTCCGTTGGAGATTGCAAGGTTAATACGGCTGCGATACCGCTTAGCATGCTCCCTCCGAATACGACTCCAAACGCGATGCAGAAATACATGATAATACTTGCCCAAAAGCCAGCCATGTGCCAATCGCTTCCTTTCTACTGAGTTGGAGGACAAACTCTCTCTTCTACTGTATGGGACTGGCTAGCTCCAATATGATAAAATACATGGAAATAAATCACGAAAGAAGGGGGGAACCAGCGATGAGTTCGTTTGTACATCTGCATGTGCATAGTGAATATAGCTTATTAGACGGTGCGGCACGGATGGAGGAGCTTGTTACACAAGCGGCCAATCTAGGCATGACTTCGTTGGCGTTGACAGATCATGGCGTCATGTACGGGGCGATTGCATTCTACAAAGCTTGCAAACAGCGGGGCATCAAACCAATTATTGGCTGTGAGGTTTACTTCACTTCGAGTTCCATTCGTGAAAAAGGAACACGGCAGGAACAGCCGATTTATCATCTTATTTTGCTTGCCAAAAATTTCAAAGGCTATCAAAACCTAATGAAGCTCACGTCGATTGCACATCTACAGGGCTTTCACTATAAACCGCGTATTGATTTAGAACATTTATCCCAGTACTCAGAAGGTCTAATTTGTCTGAGCTCCTGCTTAGGGAGTGAGGTTTCCCAGCATTTGCTGCATAACCGCTATGACGAGGCTCGCAAAGCTGCAGAACGATATCGCGACATATTCGGTGATGATTTCTTTCTAGAAATTCAAGATCATGGCATGATTGAGCAGAAAAAAGTGATGGTTTCCATGATTGAGTTGAGCAAAGAAACCGGGATTCCTTTAATCGCAACGAATGATGTGCATTATGTAACAGAGCCAGATCATGTCATGCAGGATATTCTTATTTGTATAGGCACTGGCAAAACGGTAGAGGACACGGATCGGCTCAAGATGGGAACGAGTCAGATGTATTTGAAAAGCGAAGAGGAAATGAGGCGTTTATTCGTCCATGTGCCAGAAGCGCTAGCGAATACAGCTGTGGTTGCTTCACGTTGTGAATTGGAACTGACGTTCGGGAAGTCGATTCTGCCTAGCTTCCGGCCGATCCCTGAGCATTTAACGGCAGAGGCTTATTTGCAGGAGCTGTGCAGACAAGGGCTGGAACAGCGTTACGGCAGCAAGCCAGAGTGGCATGAAGTGAGCGATCCATTGAGAAAACAGGCCGAGGAACGACTCTCTTACGAGCTTGGTGTTATAGAGAACATGGGCTTCTCCGATTACTTCTTAATTGTATGGGACTTTATTCGATTCGCACATGAGAAACGGATCATGACAGGGCCTGGACGGGGCTCCTCCGCCGGAAGCCTAGTAGCTTATGTGCTGCGCATTACGAATGTCGATCCGCTGCAATATAAGCTGCTCTTCGAGCGGTTCTTGAACCCGGAACGAATTACGATGCCGGATATCGATATTGATTTTAGTGATGAGCGACGGGATGAAGTCATTGAATATGTCGTGGCCAAATATGGGCATGAGCATGTTGCGCAAATTATTACCTTCGGAACGATGGCGGCTAAGGCCGCAGTTCGAGATGTAGGACGCGTCCTTAATGTTCCTTATGGGGACGTGGATCGGGCGGCTAAAGCGATTCCTAATCAGCTTGGGATGACGTTGAAGGATGCGCTTGAGGTTAGCTCTGATTTGAGAGGGATTGTAGCCAGACAGCCTAAGACCGCAGAACTATTGGAGATGGCGATGCGCGTGGAAGGGATGCCCCGCCATGCTTCTACGCATGCGGCTGGTGTTGTCATTTCTCGTGAGCCGCTTACGCACTATGTTCCCCTTCAGGAAGGCACGACACAGACAGCACTCACGCAGTATACAATGGAGCATTTAGAGGCGATTGGCCTCCTCAAGATGGATTTCCTGGGTCTGCGGACACTTTCGATTATTGAACGAACTGTCGATTGGCTTGCCCAAATGGAAGAGGTTCAGATTAATTTTGACCTCCTTTCTATGGATTCAGATGATATCACCTATGAGATGCTCAGCAGAGGAGAAACCACAGGCGTTTTCCAATTGGAGTCAGCAGGCTGTCGTAAAGTTCTGAAAGACTTGAAACCCTCTGAATTTGAAGACATTATTTCCGTCTTAGCCTTGTATCGTCCAGGTCCGATGGAATTTATTCCGAAATATATTGCCGGTAAGCATGGACAGGTGGAGGTCGTATATCCGCATCCTACGCTGGAGCCGATTCTACGTGACACTTACGGGATCATCGTTTACCAAGAGCAAATTATGCAAATTGCCTCGTCCATGGCAGGCTTTAGCTTAGGAGAAGCGGATCTATTACGTAGAGCTGTTTCCAAAAAGAAGCGGGAAGTACTCGATGAAGAACGGACGCATTTCGTCGCGGGCAGCTTGCGACAAGGATTTGGGGCCGATGAGGCGAATCATGTGTACGATATGATCGTGCGTTTCGCCGATTACGGCTTCCCGCGCGCGCATGCGACGGCGTATGGCGTGTTGGCTTTTCAAACGGCTTATCTAAAAGCACATTATCCGATCTATTTCATGGCTTCGATGTTAACGGCCGTTATGGGGAATCATCGGAAAGTTGCTGAGTACGTAGACGAGTGTCGACGTGTGAAGCTAGCTGTCCTGCCGCCCGATGTGAATGGCAGCGGCACGGTGTTTACGCCGGATTCGAGCGCCGGAGCGATCCGTTTCGGATTGGCCGCGATTAAGAATGTCGGCACACAAGCCATCGATGCCATACTTAGCGAGAGAAAGAAAGCTCCTTTTGAAAGCCTGCTCGATTTCTGCCGCAGGGTCGATCTCCGCGTTTGTAATAAACGCGTGGTGGAATCGCTCATTCAAGGTGGCGCCTTCGATTCACTTGGCGGTCACCGTGCTCAACATCTCGCGATCCTAGATGAAACGATTGCCTCCGCTACAAAATGGCGCAAGGAACGGGATGACTTGCAGCTTCACCTATTCGGATTTGTTGAAGAACCGAATTGGGAGGTTGAGGTGCCGAATATCCCTCCGATGCCGCCATCTAAGCAGCTTGAGCTGGAGAAAGAGCTGCTCGGCATGTATATCTCGGGTCATCCGCTGGACGCCTATGCAGAGCAGCTCGCAGAGATGGATGCCGTCATGCTGCATCAGCTAACTGAACTGCCTGACCATAGCGATGTCCTAGTAGCAGGGATGATCCTCTCGAATAAGACGATCGTCACCAAAAAAGGCGATCCCATGGCGTTCATGGAACTCGAGGATCGCATTGATAAGGTCGAGGTGGTCTTGTTCCCCGAGACCTGGAAGAAGTCGGCTCCGCTCGTGGGGAAGGGCAGGCTCGTCCTCATCCGTGCGAAGCTGCAGCTTCAGGACGAGGACCCGCCCAAGCTGCTCGCGGAGCAGCTTGCCGCGCTGGACGACCCGGAGGCCGTCCAGCGGCTTCGCCGGCAGCCTGCGGGCAGACGATCCCCTGACGATGTCAGGGATCGTGCACCGCGCTCGGCTGCCCCGCAGAGCGGCACGCGCAGCGCCGCTCCTGCACCGCAGGCGGCCCCGGCAGCGGGCCGCCCAGAGCCTGTCGCTGCGGAGGCGAAGCCGCAGCGCGTGTTCGTCAAGATCACGGCTGACTGCGAGCAGCCGGATAAGCTCCTGCAGCTGAAAGCGCTGCTGAAGCTGCATAAGGGCCAGCTCGCGGTTGCGCTTTTCTATGAAAGCAGCAACAAGCTCCTGGCCTTGAGCGACCAGTATCGGGTCGATCCAAACAAGGATCTTACGCGTATGATTGAGACGATTATGGGCAAAGATTCTGTCCGAGTGAAATGAGGAAACCTCTATCGAGGCCATTCAACCACTTTAATAAATATGAAAATATTCAATCCCCCATTTCGCTGGCGAAGCACTTCTCTAGCGCACAATTTTTGTGCGCAAGCAAGCGCCGCTCCGGCGGGGCACTTCTCTAGCGCACAATTTTTGTGCGCAAGCRAGCGCCGCTCCGGCGGGGCACTTCTCTAGCGCACAATTTTTGTGCGCAAGCA
>NZ_LMSJ01000012.1:64881-184315 GCF_001428105.1 Paenibacillus sp. Soil766
GAGCGCCGCTCCGGCGGGGCACTGCCCTATCGCACAATTTTTGTGCGCAAGCRAGCGCCGCTCCGGCGGGGCACTKCYCTAKCGCACAATTTTTGTGCGCAAGCGAGCGCCGCTCCGGCGGGGCACTGCCTAGCGCACAATTTAGGTAAATCCTTGCTTTACTCTTGTCGTTCTTGTGGTAAAAATAGCTTCCTCCGCATATGAATAGAAACCCGGCCTTTCTATTCATATAAGCATCCCATTGCTAGGAGGAGGATTTATGACTGAACAACACATGATCCAGCTGCTTCAGAAACGCGGTGTGTCCGTGGATCAGGTCTCAGAAATTGTATACAAGCTGCAGAAGCCGTATAATGATCAACTCACAATTGAAGAATGTGTAGACAGTGTTATGGCCGTACTTTCCAAACGAGAAGTGCAATATACCCTTTATACAGGGATTGCACTGGATGAATTAGCTGAGAAGAAAATGCTGCCAGAACCGCTGCAATCGATTCTTGAAGTGGATGAACCTCTCTACGGGGTAGACGAAACGTTAGCTCTTGGGATTGTTCATGTTTATGGGATGATTGGATTAACCAGCTTCGGCTATTTGGATAAGGAAAAAATAGGAATCATTCGCGCTTTGAACGATGATCGCAGCGCTGTACATGTTTTTCTAGATGACTTGGTTTGTGGATTAGCGGCAGCGGCCTCAGCCAGAATCGCTCACCAAAATGAGCATGCGCCTGATTATAGCTCTAAACAACGTCTGGACTAATACCAAATAGTTCAGGCTTTACTTTTTTCAAGAATGTGCTCTGTTGCGGGCAAAAGTGAAATTATGCTATCATTATTGCATTGTGTGTTCCTATGGGTATAAAGGATGTTATTATCGTCATAGCTTAGTTGCCTTAGTGGTTGTAGTTGCACGTCATAGGAGGTTTATTCATGTGGACGGTGATCTATATAGCTCCTACTGCGAAAATTGCAGAGCGGATTAAACAGAGGCTGACGGAAGAAGGCTTTCTGGTTCAAGTACGAGGCATCTCTTTATCCAAAAATCAGTTTGAAATTGTTGTTCCCGAAGGGGAGCTGGAAGAAGTACAAGAAGTGCTCAATTCTATTTTACATAGATAGTTAAAGTAGAACTAAGAATCGTGGCTTGTCAGGGAATATAGATCATAGCCAAGTAGAGGTGGAAATGTGCTAAAGGATTTATTTCAAAAGCGAAAATATGCAACGATTCCTTCCGAGAGAACGAAAAGGGAGATTCCTGAGGGTTTAATGAATAAATGTCCGAAGTGTGGCACGATTCAAACAAGCAAAGAGCTTGAGAAGAATCTAAAAGTGTGTACGTCTTGCGGTTATCATTATCGTTTAAGCGCATCCGAACGAATCCAACTAACGCTCGATGAAGGTCAATTTGTAGAATTTGATGCGGATATGATCTCCGAAGATCCATTGCAGTTTCCTGATTATGTCGAGAAATTGGACAAAGCCAAGAACACAACGAAGCTTCAGGATGCGATTATGACGGGTCAAGGAACAATTGGCGGATATCCGGTTGTCGTTGCTGCGATGAGCTTTGATTTTATGGGAGGCTCGCTAGGTTCCGTTGTTGGTGAGAAAATGACGAGAGCCGTCGAAATTGCGATTGAGAAAAAGCTTCCGATTCTCATTTATTCCACATCTGGTGGCGCTCGTATGCAAGAAAGTATTCTTAGCCTTATGCAAATGGCCAAAACAAGTGCAGCATTGTCCAAGCTTAGCGAGGATGGCGGATTATTCATATCTATTATTACCGATCCGACGTTCGGCGGGGTTTCGGCGAGCTTTGCGATGTTAGGTGATATTATTATAGCAGAGCCGGCAGCTTCATTTGGTTTTACGGGCCGCCGTGTTATCGAGCAAACGATTAAGCAGAAGCTTCCGGATAATTTCCAAACATCTGAATTCAATCTCGAGCATGGTCAGCTCGACAAGGTCGTCTGCCGCAAGGATATGAGACCGACGTTAATTAAGCTGCTCGACATGCACGGTACGAAGGAGGAGGCGACTTATGGCGGGTGAAATGCCGTTTGAACAGCCACTGGCGGAATTGAAAAGCAAAATTGCCGAGCTGCGTAAATTTGGGGCAGAGAAGCAGATCGACTTTTCAGAAGAAATTCGCCGTTTGGAAGAAAGATATGCACAATTAGAGGAAGAACTGTATACAACGATGACGTCTGCGGAGAAAATGCAATTAGCACGTCATCCGCAAAGACCGACGACGATCGATTATATTAACACGATTTTTACGGATTTCATCGAGTTTCATGGTGACCGATTATATGGTGATGATCTTGCCATCGTTGGTGGACTGGCCAAACTAAACGGGGTACCCGTGACGGTTGTTGGTCACCAAAAAGGGAAAGATACGAAGGACAATATCGCACGCAATTTCGGATGTCCTCACCCAGAAGGGTTCCGTAAAGCGCTGCGTTTGATGCGTCAAGCTAACAAGTTTAAGCGTCCCATTGTGACATTTATTGATACCAAAGGGGCATTCCCTGGGAATGCTGCGGAAGAACGCGGTCAAGGAGAAGCGATTGCCAGAAACTTGCTGGAAATGGCCTCTTTTCGTGTGCCGATCATCTGTATCGTTATCGGAGAGGGCGGCAGTGGCGGCGCTCTTGCATTAGGTTTAGGCAATAAGGTGTTAATGTTGGAGAACGCGATCTATTCAGTTATTAGTCCCGAAGGCGCGGCTTCGATTCTTTATAAAGATGCTTCTAAAGCATTACACGCGGCAGAAGCTATGAAAATAACGGCAGATCACATCCTTGAACTCGGTGTCATCGATGGGATCATACCGGAACCCAAGGGCGGCGCTCACCGGGATTTAGCAACACAAGCCGAACATATTAAATCAGCGATCTGGGAACAGCTTCAGCAACTGCTAAGTTTAAACGAACAGGAGCTGCTCGAGGACCGTTACCGCAAATTTAGAGATATCGGTCGCTTCACATTCACTCAGGAGGGTAACAGTAACCATGCGTAAAACGAAAATTGTCTGTACGATTGGACCAGCAAGCGAATCACAAGAAAATCTTAAGAAACTTCTAGAAGCGGGCATGAACGTAGCTCGTCTTAACTTCTCCCACGGAGATTTTGAAGAGCACGGTGCACGTATCCGCAACCTTCGCGCTGCATCCGCCGAGACAGGTAAAATAGCAGCTATTTTGCTAGATACCAAAGGACCGGAAATTCGTACAGGTAAGCTAAAAGAAGAGCCAATCGAGCTTGTTCAGGACAAGCATATTATTTTGACAACCGAAGAAATTCTTGGGGATACAGACCGCATCTCCGTTACGTACGCAGATCTGCCGCGTGACGTTAAAGTCGGATCGACAATTCTAATCGATGATGGCTTGATCGGTCTTACGGTTGTTGATATTCGTGGAACAGAGATCGAGTGCCGAATCGTCAATGGCGGAACGATCAAAAGTAAAAAAGGTGTTAACGTACCAGGCGTGAAAATCAGTCTGCCAGGTATCACAGAAAAAGATGCGAATGATATTGTGTTCGGTATCGAACAAGGTGTAGATTTCATCGCAGCTTCTTTCGTGCGTAAAGCAAGTGATGTTATGGAAATTCGTGAATTGTTGGAGCGTCACAACGCTTCGCATATCCAAATCATCTCCAAAATCGAAAACCAAGAAGGTGTTGACAACCTTGACGAAATTCTTGAAGTTTCCGATGGTTTGATGGTTGCTCGTGGAGATCTTGGAGTTGAGATTCCAGCTGAGGACGTGCCCGTTGTTCAAAAGCAAATGATCAAAAAGTGTAACATCGTTGGTAAACCGGTTATTACGGCTACAATGATGCTCGATTCCATGCAACGTAACCCGCGTCCTACACGTGCAGAAGCAAGTGACGTAGCGAATGCGGTATTCGACGGAACGGATGCTGTGATGTTGTCCGGTGAAACAGCTGCTGGGAAATACCCAGTTGAATCCGTTGAAACGATGGCTCGTATTGCTGAGCGTGCAGAAGCGGCTTTGGAATATAAAGAAATTTTCCTTCGTCAAGCGCAAGCACAACAAGTAACGGTAACTGAAGCGATCTCGCAAGCGGTAGCGAACTCGGCACTAGAGCTAGGTGCGAAAGCGATTCTGACGGCAACAGAAAGTGGTTACACAGCGCGTATGGTATCCAAATACCGTCCGAAATCACCAATTATCGCTGTTACACCAAGTGAGCAAGTGATTCGTCGTTTATCCCTGGTTTGGGGTGTAATTCCAGTAATGGGCGTAGAAGCGAAAACAACGGACGAGCTATTCAACCTTGCAGTTGACAGCTCCATCAAAACAGGACTTGTTTCCCTCGGCGATATCGTTGTCATCACTGCAGGCGTACCAGTTGGCCGCTCTGGAACAACGAACCTGATCAAGGTTCATCACGTTGGCGAGATGATTGCCAAAGGAACAGGGATCGGGATGCAAACAGCGACAGGTACTGTCGTAACGGCACGCACGCCTGAAGAAGCTCTTGCGAAAATGGTAGACGGAGCTGTGCTTGTAACAGTTTCCACAGATAAAGAGTACATGCCGGCTGTTCAGAGAGCATCTGCATTGATTACCGAAGTGGGCGGCATCACGTCTCACGCGGCAGTCGTTGCACTTAGCCTTGGGATTCCAGTCATCGTAGGTGTGGAGAACGCAGTTGAACTAATTAAAGACGGTACAGAAGTTTCCATTTACCCAGAAGTAGGCGTCATCTACTCGGGTCAAGCGAGCGTTCTGTAAGAGATAACAGAGAGTGAAGCGAGAGAGATCTTGCTTCACTCTTTTTTGCGTTGTTCTGCTTCATCTCCATGCCGATCCCTCGTCACTATACGCCTAAAATTTGCTCAACAAACAACTATGTAAAATCCATTTAATGTGTTATTGGCGGCGGAGAAAGGTTTGGGTGCGGCAGCAGAGGTGGAGGTAGAGACATAAGTTGAGCTTGAGCTTTAGGTTTAGGTTGAAAAGTAGCAGAAGTAGCAGCACTAGCAGCAGTCGTGTGGGGCTTGGCTTGACCACAGCATGAAGGATATACACCTTACCTATGGTATAATGGACTCACCAAGTTATAGCGGGAGGAAACACCATGACTCAGGAACGGTGGCATCAACAACAGCTGCGCGTGCGTTATCAGGAGACGGATCAAATGGGGGTCGTGTACCATGCCAATTATTTGACTTGGTTCGAAATCGGTCGTACAGAGCTTATACGATCCTTAGGTTACCCCTATCGTAAAATAGAGGAAATGGGACTCTTGCTTCCCGTTACAGAAGCGGATCTCAAGTTCAAAAAACCAGCACGATACGACGACGTAATTGGCATTTACACACGGGTGTTACAAGCAGGTGGCGTTCGATTGCAATTTGCCTATGAAATACGCAGAATAAACGACGATCTCACCGAAGAATTACTGGTAACTGGAACATCCCATCATGTTTGGGTGAATCCTTCTTGGAGGCCAGTACGTATAGAGAAGGAAGCGCCAGAATTATGGCAGCTGATTACGAAGTATACTGATGAAGGGGGCTAAACATATGTTCCGTCTAATAATCGCTATTTTGATTCTTGTACCAGCCATAGAAATAACCATGTTGATCATGCTCGGACATCTAGTCGGAGGTTGGATGACCTTCCTGTTAATTATAGCGAGCGGATTCTTGGGGGCGTACTTTACGAAGCGCGAGGGGCGCAAGGTGATGGAGTATGCGAAGTTCGAGTGGTCGCAAGGTCAGCTGCCAGCGCAGCAAATCCTCGATGGGATTTGTATTTTCCTTGGAGGGATTTTGCTCATTACACCCGGATTCATTACGGATATTCTTGGATTCCTACTCGTCTTTCCTTACACAAGACCGATTTTCAAAGTCTTCCTACTAGCGATCATTCGCAGACAAATCGGCAAAGGCAACATGCACATTATCAATCGCAGATAAGCAAATAGTTAAACTAAAGGCTCGGTCATCCTCCTACTCAGGAGGTGCCGAGCCTTTGTGTATGTAAGCTGCAATATCATGAAAGATTCTCGCCCTGTAGAAGGCGGTGATGAGAATAAGGGAGACAGGACCAACGATAAGTCCCAATAGCCCGAATAGTTTTAACCCTACGAACATCGCAATAAGTGTAGCAAGTGGATCTAAGCCGACAGAGGAGGCTAATACTTTTGGCTCCATAATTTGCCGCGCGATCACAATTACCCCATACAGGACACTGAGCCCAATACCGAGCACGATATTACCTTGAGCGAAGAAAACATAGAGGATCCATGGCACCATCACTGCGCCTGTTCCTAAATACGGCATCAGGTCAGCTAAACCAGTTAATAAGCCAATAGTGATCGCATAATCAACTCGGAGAACGAGCAAGCCGATGATCACCACAAGTGCTGTAAGTGAAACGAGAATCAATTGAGCTCTTAAATAGCCGAACAAGGCTTTCTGCAAATCTGTTCGGATCAATTTGGTCGTTTTAACAATCATGTCGGAGAAGATGCCTTTATAACGTTTGATAAGCCCATACCAGTCCTTGCTGATGAAGAAGGTGGCCAGCATAACAATGATCGTGATCGTTGCGATATTAGGCAGAGAGGTCAGGAAAGCTTTGAGTGCGGCAAAAATATAGGTGATGACCAATTTACTAACGTCCGCAATAGAACCTGCTGTAGAGGAGAGATTAGTGTTAACCGTCTCCTGATATTTCGGATTATTTTCAAAAAAATCATTTACACGTTCAATCCATTGCTGGAAGGTGACCGAATTAATGAACACATTAAATTCCTCGACCCAACGGTTGATCTGAAGTTGAATCGTATCCGCAAGGGAGCCAAGTTCCACAACAATATTAGCTACAAGCAAGGTGATAATCGTAACCATCGCACCTAAGAATAAAAGCATGGATAACGAGACAGACAACCACCTGGGTAGCTTTAATTTGAATTGAAAGAAATTAACAAGCGGATTGAGCATTAGAGCGATAATCCAACCAAAAATAAAAGGATATATGAGCGGGATAATATAGTAAAAGGCAATGGCAACTACGCATATAATTATGGCCACCCATATGCCCCTGAAAATCTGGTGAACCAGTCGCGGATTTAGGATACCCATGGTAGGAATCACTCCTTGTTTCAAGTCTTTTATATTGTAACATGAACATGGATAAATACGGAAATATCATGATCTTTACAAAATCTTAATATATTGAAATAGGGCAGATTGGATTGTCGCCCCCCTAAGACGCATAGTACAATGGAGATATTAGATTACTAAAAATGGTAAAATACTGGAGGATTTATGAGTATTGCGCGCGAACCAGAACTGAAGGATGTTAAAGAACTCAAAGAAGTTAAAGAGATTTCAACCAAGTACTTAAATCGTGATTTGAGCTGGATCGAGTTCAATTGGCGTGTGCTTGAAGAAGCGCAAGATGCGAGTACACCACTGCTAGAGCGTGTGAAATTTCTGTCGATCGTATCGAGCAACCTCGATGAATTCATGAGCGTTCGTGTCGCAGGACTCAAGGATCAGATTAAAGCTGGCTATACCAAAAAGGATTTCACCGGTTACACACCGGCAGGACTCATCAAACGTATAATGAAGCGCACGGCGAAAATGGTGAATGAGCAGTACAAGACGTATCGAGAAGTGACTCGGCACTTGGTAAAGGAAGGCATCGTTTTCACGGAATATGAAGATCTGAATACGTCTCAGAAGAAAGCCATGGATGCGTATTACCATGATATTATTTTTCCCGTGCTCACACCAATGGCTGTCGATCAGAGCCGCCCGTTCCCACTAGTACATAACCAATCCTTGTATTTGGCTGTGTTGCTTGTGCGTGAGGGAGAGGATCTGGATGAGGAACCTTTCTTCGCCATTGTTCAAATTCCTAGTAACTTATCTCGCTGTATTCCTGTTCCTACCCGTTCCAATAGCAAGAAGACCGAGTTTATTCTACTTGAAGAGTTAATTGAGCATCATATTCAGTCCCTTTTCAGTGGTTACATACCTATTTCTGTGCATGGCTTCCGAGTGACGCGAAATGCGGATCTAACGCTCAATGAAGAAGGAGCGGAGGATTTACTGGAAGAGATCGAAAAGGAGCTTAGGCGCAGACGTTGGGGCTCTCCTGTGAGGCTCGAGGTCCAAGAGGGGATCCATCCCTACGCGCTAGCGCAATTACAGGATGAATTTGAGATAGAGGAACAAATATTTGAAATTGATGGCCCCTTGGACATCACCTATTTTATGAAACTGGCCAATACATTGAATGGGTTCGATAATCTTCGATATCCACGCATTGTTGCCAAATATCCCGTTGAGTTTGAAGACACAGCTGATTCGGAAGACTTTTTCAATATTCTTAAGATGAAAGATGTTCTCGTTCATCATCCGTATGAGACATTTGACGCGGTCACGGACTTTATTGTCCATGCCGCTTATGATCCGAACGTATTGGCCATCAAGATGACCTTATATAGGGCGAGTGGCAAATCACCGATTATTCAGGCTTTGGCTAGGGCGGCAGAGTCTGGCAAACAAGTAACAGTGGTTGTCGAGTTGAAGGCGAGGTTCGATGAAGAGCGGAATATTGCTTGGGCGAGAATGCTTGAGAAATCAGGTTGTCACGTGGTATACGGGCTTGTCGGACTCAAAACACATGCCAAGATCACACTTGTCGTTCGTCAGGAAGAGCATACGCTTCGACGTTATGTTCATGTCGGAACAGGCAACTACAATGATAGCACAGCGCGGCTGTATACGGATGTTGGTTTGTTCACGTCGAACAGTGTGATTGGCGAAGATGCTTCAGCGCTTTTTAACGAAATTACAGGCTATTCGGCACCTCATGATTGGCAATCCTTTGCTGTTGCGCCAACAGACTTGAAAGATAAGTTGTTCGAGCTCATCGCACGTGAATCAGCGCATGCTAGAGCAGGTCGGCCAGCTCGGATTATTGCGAAAATGAATTCCTTATCGAATCAAGAAATGGTGGATGCGTTATACGCGGCGTCCCAAGCTGGTGTGAAGATCGAACTCATCATTCGAGGCGTATGCTGTTTAAGGCCCGGTGTGCCTGGTCTAAGTGAGAATATTACTGTTCGGAGTATTGTAGATCGATTCCTAGAACATTCGCGAATTTACTATTTCGAAAATGGGGGGCATGTCGATGTCTATCTGTCTTCGGCAGATTGGATGACACGCAATTTAACTCGGAGAATTGAGTTGATGTGCCCAGTCTTGGACCGAGAAATGAAGAAGATGATGATCCAAATTCTTAACGTGACACTTCATGATAACGTCAAAGCGAGAGAGCTCATGTCCAATGGCATGTATACGCGCATAAAAAATGAACTGACCCCATATCGGAGCCAATTCGAGGCGATGCGAATTACTTCATGGAAAAAACTTCGGCTTGATTCGTAAGCTTGAGGCCCCAGATTTTATCGAAATCTTTGGTGAATGTGTTAATCTCCTTAAGTTCTATAAAAGGGGTGTGACTACAAAGCAGGTTGAGACTCATCGCGTTCCCTTTGCACTGAATGTGTAAGGTTTGAATTGGCTGTGTCTCGCTAACATCCATGGAGATGGCCAGCTTAAGGATCGCGCCTAGCCTGATAATTAAGGTTACATCGGATTCCAGTAACAGGTCCTTGTAGACATGAGCCTGCTGTTGGGTCCGATTTTTTGTTTTGAATGTGGCAATGAGAGAAGCGATAACAATTTCTCGGTGGCTAAGGCCGTCAATATGTGCTTCTTGTATCATATATTCCGTGTGTTTCAGGTACTGATAGTAATGGACGCTCACACCAATTCGGTGCAGTAGAGCAGCAGTGTGCAGCAACAGCCTGCCGCGTGCTTCTATATCTGTCGATGGCGCTAGCACATCGTACAATTGCATCGCAAAGGCATCGATATGCCGGACATGTGTGAGGGCTGCATTCGGGTGCAGCGTCAATATATTCTGAATGCTTGCCTCCAACACGTTAGCTTTCACGGGTTGCTTCGGATTATAAGTTTCAAAGAATAGGCCATCGCGCAAGCCAGATCCGCTGATGACACAAGATGAGGATTTCGCAGCTTCGAAGATCGTCTCTAGAATAAGGAGGCCAGGCAGCATAATATCGGCTCGTTCTTTGGCAAGGCCATCAATCTTCTTCCTTTTCTCAATAGGCAATGCAGATAAAAGCATCGAGAATTCCTGAAGCTCACCTGGCTTCATGACGTAATTATGGGCGAGCTGGAGCGGGTATTTATTTCGCTTTCGGCTCATTTTTCCAAGTGTCCGGATTGTTCCGCCTAGTCCGACCATTGGAAGATAGGGTGAATTCATTATCCATGGCTGAGAAGCTATGGCCTCTTGTACCATTTTGCGAATATCAGCCATCTCTTGATCAGTTAGATTAGTGCCCTTCATGAATTGACGTGTGGTATTCACAGCTCCGAAAGGAAAAGAGACACTTTGGACTAACTCCCGATCCTTTACTAAAGAAACTTCCGTGCTTCCGCCACCAATATCAATAATCATGCCATCGCGGAAATCCATGGAGTTTATGACGCCTAAATAACCGTACCTAGCCTCCTCAAAGCCGCTAAGAACCTCAATTTTGAGTCCCGTATGTTCTTCTAGCACACATACGATTTCTGTCGTGTTAACAGCGTTCCGAACAGCGGCGGTTGCAACTGCTCGAATATTTGTAACAAATTGAGACTGGCATAACCTGGCATAGTGGGTTAAGATAGGAACGATTGAAATAATATCTGTGTTATGTAACTTGCCATCAGCACCCATGCGTTCGCTCAGTCTTGCGGAATCTTTATGCTCGCTCACGACGCGATAAGCTCCATGGGCATTTATTTCATAAATGACAAGACGGATGGAGTTGGATCCGATATCGATGATGCCAATCCTAGTTGCATGGTTACTCATTGTGTCGCTCCTTTTAGCTCAATTCACGGATTCATTCCTTACATTGTAGCAATCTCACACGAGGTCTACAAATTTTTCCGCGCGCACTGCATAATTCGAGGAAATTAACAAAAACTTGTATCGTGTGTTTGGAACCAGTGAAGCAAAATGGTGTGAAAAACTCCGCCAAAAAGAAATCTTATGATAGTGATAATGAACTTCTATGACCTCTTTTGTTCACTTACCAAGTAAAATACTTTATTATTAAGAGTAGAAAACAGCAATATTATGCTAATAGAGTAGCTAAGGAGAGATTCCCATGTCTGCAACCAAAGGTTTAGAAGGAATTGTAGCCACAACCTCGTCGATCAGCTCCATTGTAGATGGTGTGCTTACGTATCGCGGGATTGATATTGATGACCTCGCAGAAAATGCGACTTTTGAAGAAGTTATTTATTTACTTTGGTTCGGTAAATTGCCTACTCAAGCTGAGCTTGAGAAATTGCAAAGCGACCTGAACGCATACAGCCAAGTACCGGACGCGATTATTGATCTTATTCGTGCATTCCCGAAAGATGTGAATTCCATGGCTGCGCTTCGTACAGCAGTTTCTGCACTTGCTCTGTATGATGCCGAAGCAAATGATTCAAGTTCAGAATCCAATGTGCGTAAAGCAATCAAATTGCAAGCGCAAATTCCGGCTATTATCGCGGCTTTCGCACGTATTCGTGAAGGCAAAGAGCCAGTAGCATCCCCAGGATATTCTTCTGTAGCTGCTAACTTCTTGTTCCAACTGACGGGTAACGAGCCAGATAAAGTTGCCATCGAAGCGTTGGACAAAGCATTAGTACTGCATGCTGACCACGAGTTGAATGCATCGACATTCGCTGCGCGTGTAACTGTTGCAACACTGACAGATATCTACTCCGGCATTACTTCCGCAATCGGCACACTCAAAGGACCTCTTCACGGTGGTGCTAACGAAGCGGTAATGGTTATGCTTGAAGAGATCGGTACTGTTGAGAACGTTGTTCCTTACATTAACGGTAAATTAGAGCGCAAGGACAAAATCATGGGCTTTGGTCACCGCGTATACAAAAACGGCGATCCTCGTGCAAAGCACTTGCAAAAAATGTCTTATGAGCTTGGCAAATTGACGGGCAACCTGAAATGGTATGAAATGTCCATTAAAGCAGACGAGTTGGTAACAGGTCTTAAAGGTTTGAAGCCTAACGTAGACTTCTACTCGGCATCTGTATACACGACGCTAGAAATCCCGCGTGACTTGTTTACGCCAATCTTCGCGATCAGCCGTACTTCCGGTTGGGCAGCTCATATTCTTGAGCAATACGAGAACAACCGCTTGATCCGTCCTCGCGCAGAGTACACAGGTCCAGTTAACCAAAAATATGTCCCAATTGGCCAACGCTAATTGTTATTTCATTAAGCTCAAGGTGCGGGCGTTCGGTACTGTGCCCCAGGTATCTGGGGGAGTGCTGTAATACCCGTCACTTTTTGTGTGCCTTGCTATGCACAGCATATAATAGATAAGAAATCATTTTCATACAAATTTGAGGAGGAACTATTCACATGCCACAATTCGAAACTTACGAGCTACCAACAGAAGGACAAAAAATCACAATCGAAAACGGTGTACTTCAAGTCCCTAACAACCCAATTATCCCTTTCATCGAGGGTGACGGTACAGGTCCTGACATCTGGGCAGCTTCCGTACGCGTGCTAGATGCAGCAGTTGAGAAAGCATACAAAGGCGAGAAGAAAATCGCTTGGTACGAAGTATTCGCTGGTGAGAAAGCATTCAACAAATTCAACAGCTGGTTGCCGAACGATACATTGACAGCTATGCGCGAATACATCGTGTCCATCAAAGGACCTCTTACTACACCGATCGGTGGCGGTATCCGTTCCCTGAACGTGGCACTTCGCCAAGAACTTGATCTTTACGTATGTTCCCGTCCAGTTCGTTACTTCAATGGCGTTCCATCCCCAGTTAAACGTCCTGAGTTGGTTGACATGGTTATTTTCCGTGAAAACACAGAAGATATTTACGCTGGTATTGAGTGGGAAGCTGGTTCCGAAGCGGTTAAGAAAGTGATCTCCTTCTTGCAAAATGAAATGGGCGTTAACAAAATCCGTTTCCCTGAAACTTCAGGTATCGGTGTTAAGCCAGTATCTTCCGAAGGTACAGAGCGTTTGGTTCGCGCAGCTATCGAGTACGCAATCAAACATGGCCGCAAAACGTTAACATTGGTTCACAAAGGTAACATCATGAAGTTCACAGAAGGCGCGTTCAAAAACTGGGGTTATGAATTGGCTGAGCGTGAATATGCTGATAAAACATTTACATGGGCACAATACGATCGTATCAAAGAAGCAGAAGGTGCTGAAGCTGCAAACAAAGCACAAAAAGATGCTGAAGCTGCTGGCAAAATCATCGTAAAAGATGCGATTGCTGACATCGCGCTTCAACAAGTATTGACGCGTCCTACTGATTTCGACGTTATCGCTACTTTGAACTTGAACGGTGACTACCTATCTGATGCACTAGCTGCACAAGTTGGCGGTATTGGTATCGCTCCAGGAGCTAACATCAACTACTTGACTGGTCACGCAATCTTCGAAGCAACTCACGGTACAGCTCCTAAATACGCTGGTCTTGATGTTGTTAACCCAGGTTCCGTAATCCTTTCCGGCGTTATGTTGCTTGAGCACCTTGGTTGGTTGGAAGCAGCTCAATTGATTTACAAAGGTTTGGAAACATCCATCAACAACAAAACAGTTACTTATGACTTCGCACGTTTGATGGAAGGCGCGAAAGAAATTAAGTGCTCCGAGTTCGCGAACGAAATCATCAAAAACATGGCTTAATTCGTACCTATAGTTGAGTTAGACAAAAGATTATGAGGAGGTATATTTTAAATGGCTATTCGTCGTAATAAAATTACCGTTGTTGGCGCGGGTTTCACAGGTGCTACTACTGCTCTTATGCTAGCTCAAAAAGAACTTGGTGACGTTGTTCTACTCGATATTCCGCAATTAGAAAACCCTACAAAGGGCAAGGCGCTTGACATGCTTGAGGCAGGTCCTGTGCAAGGCTATGACGCTCAAATCACAGGTACATCCAGTTATGCGGATGCAGCTGGTTCTGACATTGTCATCATCACGGCAGGGATTGCTCGAAAACCGGGAATGAGCCGCGACGATCTTGTTAACACAAATGCGGGTATCGTGAAATCCGTGTGTGAGAACGTGAAGGAAGTTGCTCCTGATTCCATCGTGATCATTTTGAGTAACCCTGTTGATGCGATGACTTACGTCGCTTACCAGGCGCTTGGTTTCCCGAAAAATCGCGTTATCGGTCAATCCGGTGTACTTGATACAGCCCGTTATCTAACGTTTATCTCGCAAGAGTTGAACGTATCCGTTGAGGATGTGAAGGGGGTTGTTATCGGTGGACACGGTGATGACATGGTACCACTCGTACGCTACACCTACGCTGGCGGCGTTCCTATTGAGAAGCTGATATCAGCTGATCGCATCGAAGCCATCGTTCAACGTACGCGTACTGGCGGAGGCGAAATCGTTAACCTGCTTGGTAACGGTAGTGCATATTACGCACCAGCGGCTTCTCTTGTGCAGATGACGGAAGCTATCCTGAAAGATAAGAAGCGAATCATTCCTACTATTGCGCTGCTTGAAGGCGAGTACGGATATAATAACCTGTTCATGGGTGTTCTGACGGTTCTGGGTGCTAACGGCATCGAGAAAATTATGGATATTGAATTGACAGAAGCTGAGAAATCGGCTTTGGACAAAACAGCTGAATCCGTACGTAATGTCATTAAAGTTGTAGCGGGATAATTGATAAGGGCCAGTCTCCTAGGATAGGGGGCTGGCCTTATTTGTAGTTATGCCCATAAATGTAATAGTGTCGCAAGATCCCTCTATGTCAATGATCAATGGCATTTCAAGAGAAATGAAGGGTTGTTTTCTGCTTATTTAGTCACAGTTTTATGGAGATATGGTGAATTTGTATGAATTTTGACATCGCTTTCTTGTTACCCACATTCCGATTCTGTATACTAAAAGAGAACGATTCTAATTAAAATTGCGGAGGTCGACTTAATGCCAGAATCAGTGCAACATGTTATGCTTTTTTTACACGTAATTAGTGCTTTATTGCTTGGATCTTATGTTGTTTTCCCTTTCATTGTAGGACGAGCTGCTAGCTTATCCGGCGCAGGACAAGAAAGCTTCATGGGACTATTGTCTACGATCAACCGTATTGGTCAGTTTGCTTTGATCGTTACCTTCATCTCTGGAGGAGCGATGGTCAGCGAAGGTAATTTCTCTGGCTTGTGGATGGCGCTTGCTATCATTTTACTCGTAATTGTTGGGGCAGTTACAGGAATGATCGGTGGCCGCATCAAGAAATTGAGAGCGAACAGTGCAGCAGGTATCAATACAGCAGCGGATGCTGCGAAAATTAAAACATTCAGCTGGATCGCTTCCATAGCGGTTATTCTAGCTATTGTGATTATGACAAATCCTCAAATTTTGGCATAGTCGATAGGCTAAAAGATACACAAAGAACCTCTGATTTCGCATGGATCTTGCGAAATCAGAGGTTCTTTGTTGAATGTGTAGAGTAGGGGGGGTATAGCTACTTGGTCGAAGAATGCAGGGATTCTTCGTCAATGAACACTCCACTCTTGGCCAAGTAGATGGATTTTATACAGTTAATTTCCGGGGAAACGATGGAATTTGTGAAATAGATGGATTTTGTACATCTATTCTTAGGCTTATCGGCTAAATGGACGCTTATCGACAAAATTAACTAGATGAAATCCATCTAAATCAGATATTTAGGTATAAATCGAGATATTAGCTGGAGATTTTCCAGTTATTTTGTTTGGTTAGGTTAGTTTAGGTTTGGTTATCTTGGGCTATCTTGGGTTAACTTTGGTAAGGTTAGGTAAAGTAAAGTTAAGTAAGGTAAGGTGAACTCACTTAGCTCGGATCTGCGATATCTAAAGTGATTTCGTCGAGTGTTTTCTCGAACGAGGCACTCATGTGCTCCAAGAAGTAATCGACTTCTGGCATATTCATCTTCTTCAAGCTTTCGAGGACTTGCTGTTTCGCCACGACGAACTCTCGGTTTCCGGTGGAAAGCTCAGTTAGACATTTGATATAAGCCTCGATCAAATCAGCAGCCTTCACCCAGCGATAAAGCTCAGGGTCAGGATCTTGAATGAGGCCGCGATAGATATTGCTAATCGCAGGTGGGATCGTGCCGATCAGCCGTTCGACGGCAACGTCTTCGATCTCGCGGAAATTCCGCAGAATTTGCTCGTTGTTGTGTTTCACGGGTTGCGGGATGTCACCCGTCAGCACTTCGGAGGCATCGTGGAACAAAGCGATGGAGACAACGCGGTCGGTGGGTACATTCCCACCATAGACTTCGTTGGAGATCGTGCACAGCATATGCGCAATCGAAGCTACGTAGAAGGAATGCTCAGCTACGTTCTCGCGGCGCATGTTCCACATGAGGCTCCAGCGGTCGATATATTTGAGACGATATAAGTAAGCAAAAAAGTGATGATTCATGGGTTGAACTCCTCTTCATGTTCGGATGTGCGGGAGGCTAGCTCCCGCCAAGGGCTACTTCACGCTCGGCGCCACCCGCACAGCCACCTTACCGGTGGCCGGGGTGTAAACGAGTGGCTGCCCGATCAGCGCTTGCAGATCGTCAAGCGCGATCGTGATCAGCCCGTGCTCGCGCAGCACGGGCTGCCGCAGCCGGACGCGCGTGCCGTCGCCACGCGTCGCGGTCTTGGCATTCACCCCTAGGGTGAATGCCCCATCACCGAGGCGGAGGCGAAGCTCTCCGCCATCCACCCCAGCGCTGCCGCCGAGCTGTGCGGCAGCAGCTGCCGCGTCTACGCGCAGTGGAGCGCTGCCCGGCTGCGCCGTAACCCGGCGCTGGATCGAGCGGTGCAGCAGCTCCGGCGTGATGTTCGGGCTGCCCGCGTTGATCCGGGGGATCAACATGTGATCGGCGCGTCGCGTCGCCATCTCAGGCGAGATCGTGAAGGCGTAGCGGATGCCCGCCTTCTTCATTTGTTCCGTCGCCGCAGGAGATGTGATGCCGAACGGGTAGGCCATCGTGTCGAGCGGCTTTTCTGTTAGCGGAGCAAGCTTGCCGATGCAGACTTGCGCATCTGAGAACACACGCTGCTGGTAAGCATCTGCACTCTCACCATCTAGCCTCCCAACAAGCGCTGCTTCCCCGCTTGGAAGCTTATTGTGGAGACTATCCGTGTGGCAGCCGATGTCGATGAAATTTGTCGCATGCGTCATATCACTGACCTGCTCATTGGACATCGACGGTATGTAAGAGGCCAAGGGGGTAGCCAAATCCTTCGTGATGACGAAGTTGACAGCGGGTATGCGCAAGCTTTTCAGAATGGGATAAGCCCCTGTGTAGAAGCTTTGATACCCATCATCAAAAGTGACCAGCACTGCGTTGGAGGGAACCGTTGCGCCTGCCATGTACATCTTAAACTCATCTAATGAAATAAAATGATAGCCTTTGCTAAGCAGGGATGTTAACTGATTTTGAAATAGGGCACTCGTGATGGTACTTGAGCTCGTATCTGTGTCATGGATGTGATGATACATCAGGACGGCAACCTGATCTTGGTAGTAAATGGTCTCGGATCGTTCAGCCTGCAAGGGGGTTAGCAAAAGCGTAAGCCCAAGTAGACTAACGAGAACAGAAATCGCAATCCTTTTATACATGTCAGCGAATCTCCTTGTTTTGCTCACAAGAACCATCGAACTGTTCCTATGAGGTATGGTATAATGGTTTATATTCTTTACGATTATGCGGGTAATTGAGAGGAGCTAGAAAGTGTTATGCAACATTTTTATCAAAGCGTTTATGATTTAATTGTAGAAACATCCACGAATCTTCCTGGTGATGTTCGTCGTGCGGTACAAGCTGCACAAATAAAAGAGGACAACGGCACGCGTTCTGCATTGTCGCTATCTCGAATTGCCGATAACATTCATATGGCTGAAACGAATGTATCCCCGATTTGTCAGGATACAGGAATGCCAACGTTTATTATACACTGTCCAGTTGGGGCAAACCAAATTGTTATGAAGAAACATATTCTTGAAGCGGTTGCGAATGCGACGAAAGCTTCCAAACTTCGGACGAATTCCGTAGATTCACTTACGGGTGCTAATAGCGGGGATAACCTCGGACCTGGAACACCAGTCATCCACTTCGAGCAATGGGAACGTAATGATGTGGAAGTGAAGCTCATTCTCAAAGGCGGCGGCTGCGAGAACAAAAATATTCAATACAGCCTGCCAGCTGAATTGGAAGGTGTAGGTAAAGCAGGTCGTGACCTCGACGGGATTCGCAAGTGCGTGATGCACGCGGTGTATCAAGCGCAAGGCCAAGGTTGCAGCGCAGGTTTTATCGGTGTTGGCATCGGCGGCGATCGGACAAGCGGCTACGAGCTGGCGAAGCATCAATTGTTCCGCCATGTAGATGATGTAAACCCACATCCGGACCTTCGTAAAGTTGAAGAGTACGTGATGGAGCATGCGAACACGCTAGGGATTGGTACGATGGGCTTTGGCGGGCAAGTCACTTTGCTTGGTTGTAAAGTAGGTGTGATGAACCGTTTGCCAGCAAGCTTCTTCGTTTCTGTGGCATATAACTGTTGGGCGTTCCGTCGCCAAGGTGTGATTCTGAATGCGGAGACGGGCGAAATCAACGGCTGGTCGTATCCAAGAGGTGTTGAAGTGTCCTTCCAGGAGGCTTTTGAAGCGAGTGCGGAAGAAGCTAGAAACACGCCACAAGAAGAGCGTCGTGAGATCGTATTGACGACTCCGATTTCGGAAGAACAAATTCGCAGCTTGAAGGTCGGTGATGTCGTCGTTATTAATGGAACGATGCACACTGGACGTGATGCTTTGCACAAATATTTGATGGATCACGATGCTCCAATCGATCTGAATGGCGCAGCGATCTATCATTGCGGCCCAGTTATGGCCAAAGATGATGCTGGTGAGTGGCATGTGAAGGCGGCTGGACCGACAACGAGTATTCGTGAGGAGCCTTACCAAGGCGATATTATTAAAAAGTTCGGAATTCGCGCTGTCATTGGTAAAGGCGGTATGGGGCCGAAAACGTTAGCTGCATTGAAAGATCACGGCGGTGTGTACTTGAATGCTATCGGTGGTGCTGCACAGTACTATGCACAATGCTTCAAAAAGGTTGAGGGTGTGGATTATCTGGAATTCGGTATTCCAGAAGCGATGTGGCATTTGGAAACAGAAGGCTTCGCGGCGATTGTGACGATGGATTCACATGGCAACAGTCTACATGCAGATGTAGAGAAGAATTCATTAGAAAAACTAGCAGCTCTGAAAGAGCCCGTATTCAAATAATCTGCTCGTGATCACCTTTACAAAAAAAATACTGGAATAGCAATAGAAATTAGGGTTACTATTTAGAGTAGCCCTTTTTCTATATGTTATAGACGACATCGGCACACAACCCTGTTGGAGGTTCATGCATCCATGACGAAATTTCGTGCAAAGTTAACCCTGATTTTAATCTTATTAATTGGATGCTCGATGTTGGTTGCCGGTATTTTCATGGCAAAGGTTCTCGAGAGTTCGCATGTGAATTCATTACAAGAAAATATGGAGCGAGAGCTTCACGTGATTGCTTCGAGTGGTGTATGGGATTATCAAGGGACGGAAGCTGAATTATATAAGTACTATACGGCCCAAGCCCACCGGCTCAAAGACGCGACTACGGAGAGATTGACGTATATACGTGGGGATGGCAAGGTACTCGGTGACTCTGATCAATTGCCTGAGCAGATGGATAACCATCTAACAAGACCAGAAATCACGGCAGCAGCGAAGGATGGCATCGGTTATACGACACGGTATAGTGACACGCTGAAGGAGAACATGCTATATGCGGCTATTCCGGTTAAAAATGAAGCGAAGCATACAATTGGATATTTACGTATTTCATTGAGCTTAGCCCAAGTTGATGACTCCATTCGTAGTCTCTGGTATTTCCTTATTTCAGGACTTGCGATCCTCTTTGTTATTGCAGGTATTGTCAGCTATCGCATTGCCAAAGGGATAACACGCCCGATTGAGCGAATGACCAAGGTCGCACAGCAAATCACGAATTTGAATTATGAATCTCGAGTCCCCGCTTACCGTAATGATGAGGTGGGGCAGCTTGGGCAAGCGATTAATCGGATGTCCGAAAGCTTGCAAGGGCAAATGGCGCGCATCCAAGAAAATGAACGCAGACTGCAAGGCGTCATGGAAAATATGATGAGCGGCATCATGATGATTGACCGTGAAGAGCGGATTATGCTGCTCAACCCTTCGGCTGAAGCTATTCTGGGCTTTTCATCCCAAGAGTTATTAGGGAAGAAATATAATGAAGCGAAGCAACAATATGATTTCACGAAGATGATTCAAGAATGCATTGAGCTTCAGGAACCGATTTCGGATGAGATGATGTTCTATTACCCGGCTGAACGTATTCTAGATATTCACTTAAGTCCTATCGCTCATGAGGATGAGGAATGGTCAGGCGTGCTTATTGTCCTACACGATATCACGGCGGTTCGCAGATTAGAACGAATGCGCAGTGAGTTCGTGGCGAATGTGTCCCATGAGCTGAAAACACCGATTGCGGCAGTGAAAGGCTTTGCGGAGACGTTGCTGGCAGGCGCGTTGAATGATAAGGAGACGGCAGTGTCGTTTCTGCAAATTATTTTTGATGAGAGTGAACGGTTGAACCGATTAATTGGGGATATTCTGGAGCTTTCGAAGATTGAATCGAAGCGGATTCCGATGAATTTCTCTCCTGTTTATTTGCCTGAATTCGTAGAAAGATCACTTAGTGTATTGCGGAAAGAAGCCGAGAAGAAGCATATCGAGCTCAGCATGACGGTTGAGGATGACATGTATATTGAAGCGGATGAGGATCGATTGCGACAAATCATCATTAATTTGCTGTCCAATGGAATTGCCTATACACAAGATGGCGGAAAAGTCAGGCTTCGTGTAGAACCCTTGGATATCAATGTTGACGGAGATTATGAGCGACTGCGAATCATTGTTTCGGATACGGGGATGGGGATACCGAAAAAGGATTTGCCGCGTATTTTTGAACGGTTCTACCGCGTAGATAAAGCGCGATCCCGAAGCTCAGGCGGAACAGGGCTGGGGTTATCCATCGTTAAGCATCTAGTGGAAATGCATAAAGGGACGATTCGCGTTGAAAGTGAAGTTGGGGTTGGCACGAAGTTTATTATTGAACTACCTGTGATTCATTAAAAATTGGAAAATATATTTGCGGATTTACACCGTGATGACGAAGGCTTTACAATGCCTTTACATTTGTGTGATACACTGGGGTTGTGCAATGTTAATAAACTGTAAATGCGGGGGATCCCATGGCACAAAAGATACTTGTAATTGAAGATGAGCCGACATTGGCTCGATTGTTATCTTATAATCTTTCGCAGGAAGCCTATGAGACGAAAGTGATTGATCATGGTGGAGATGGTCTGCAGGAGGCATTACAGCAGTCGTATGATTTGATTATCTTGGATATTATGCTGCCGGGGCTAAGTGGCTTTGAGGTGTTGGCTAAGCTTAGGCAGAAAGGAAATCGAACGCCTGTCATTATCCTGACGGCTCGTAATGCAGAAGATGAAGTCGTACAAGGCTTGAAGCATGGGGCCGATGATTATATTACGAAGCCATTTGGAGTGGCCGAACTGCTTGCGCGTGTGGCGGCTGTCTTGCGACGTACGCAATCGGATGAAGCCGCTGCGGATATGGCCAAATCGAATGAGAAAGTCATTCAGGCTGGTGAGCTTTACATTTATCCTGAGAAATATGAAGTTGTGCTAGGTGGCGAGTCGATTCCGTTGCGGCCTAAGGAGTTTGAGGTTCTGCTGTATCTGGTTCAGCGACCAGGTGTCGTTGTTACGCGAGATGATCTCATGAATATCGTGTGGGGCTTCGACTATATTGGGGGCCAGCGTACGGTTGATGTGCATGTGAGTTCATTGCGCAAGAAGCTGGAAATGAATCAGCAATCGGTTCAGATTGATTCGATACGCGGCGTTGGGTACAAGCTCGTGGCCACGATGATTAAAAAGTAAGTCGCATGGATGCTGATTAGTCAGTAGCCGTGCTTTTTTTTATTTAGGGGGCTAGCTGTATTTTTTCCAGTTAAGTACTGTGGCAGGGATTGTTTGACATAGTTACTTTGCAACTCCAACAATTTCAGCAACCTTCTCAGCAACCTTCCCCATCAATTGGAGCAAACATTCGAGCGTTTAATTATTGAGATAACACAATTGCATACAATCACCGCAAAATCGGGAATTTTATTAACGGTGGTATTGGGTATAATTAGTCTGTACATACGAGTACTGTCACTTAGAAGAATTTGCAAGATCATTATAGAGGAGGAACATCATGTCAACGACGTATCGGATCGCGATTATTGGGTGTGGAGGGATTGCTAATGGCAAACACATGCCTAGTCTAAGCAAATTGGACAATGTAGAAATGGTAGCATTCTGCGATATCATTTCGGAGAAAGCGCAGGAAGCTGCTGCGAAGTACGGTAAGGGAGAAGCTCGCGTTTATGAAGATTATCGTGAGGTATTGAAAGATAGCTCTATCGATATCGTACATGTGTGTACGCCGAATGATTCCCACGCGGAAATTACGATTGCTGCTTTGGAAGCTGGTAAGCATGTGATGTCTGAGAAGCCGATGGCGAAAACAGCAGAGGATGCGAGACGTATGGTTGAAGCAGCGAAACGTACTGGCAAAAAGCTAACTGTCGGCTACAATAACCGCTTCCGTGGTGATAGCCAACATTTACATAAGCTTTGCTCTGAAGGTGAGCTTGGCGAAATTTACTTCGCGAAGGCACATGCGATTCGCCGCCGCGCAGTACCTACTTGGGGTGTGTTCCTCGATGAAGAGAAACAAGGCGGAGGCCCGTTGATCGATATCGGTACGCATGCATTGGATTTGACAATGTGGATGATGAATAACTACGAGCCAGCGGTTGTATTGGGAACTTCTTATCACAAGCTTTCTGGGCGCGAAAACGCAGCGAATGCTTGGGGTCCTTGGGATCCGGCCAAGTTCACGGTGGAAGATTCCGCATTTGGCATGATTACGATGAAAAATGGTGCAACGATTATTCTTGAATCAAGCTGGGCATTGAACACGCTTGAAGTTGATGAAGCAAAATGTTCGCTTTCCGGAACGGAAGGTGGCGCTGATATGAAAAACGGCCTTCGCATTAACGGCGAGAAGCACAGTCGATTGTTCACGACAGAAGTGGAATTGAAGGCGGGCGGCGTTGCTTTTTACGATGGAAAGGCAGAAGTTGCCTCAGATCTAGAAATGAGATTATGGATTGAGGCGATAGAGAACGATACAGATCCAGTTGTAACGCCAGAGCAAGCTTGCGTGGTATCTGAGATTTTGGAAGCCATTTATGAGTCTGCGAAAACAGGTAAAGCTGTTTACTTCGACTAGTCTACTAGCACCCTATTCTATTTCCTGGGAAATAGTTAATGACATGAAAAATCCCTTCTTCCGATAGCGATTATCGGTTGGAGGGATTTTTTGTTGTTTTGCGATGCTCGCCGGGCGTTGTGCCAGTGCGTTGTTTGAATATTTTAGAAAAATGATGCAAATCAGCAAAGCCACAATAGTCGGAGATGGATTCCAGACTGAGCTCTGTATTGGTAAGTAATTCCTTGGCATGATGAATGCGCATCTGTAGTAAGTATTGGTGCGGAGAAGTGCCGTAACGTTGCTTGAAGAGGAAGCTGAACCTAGAAACAGATAGATTAGCACGATTCGCCATGTCCTGAACTGAAAGGGGATCACTTAAATGATTCGAAATATAGGAGGTGATCCAGTTTAAGGATGGAGCTAGTGAAGGGACATCGCGTTGATACGGTTCCAAAATAGAAAGGGAAATGTCTATCATGAGCTGTTGTGTTCTCAATTGGGTAAGTGGATTAGGCACATGGACAAGCTCAATAGTCTGTAAGAGTTTTTGTTTTAAAAGGGTAGGATTCTGCGGCTGAAGCTGTACGGGAACTTTGATGCCGAATAGCTCATGCATCGTAGGCTGCATAAAATGGCTGTACGCGGATAAATCGATTTGCCCTGGTCGTGTGGGAAAGCTGTCTTCTCGATCAGGATTATAGGCGATATCAAAATGTACATAAGGTGTGATCGTGCTCGTCAGACCCTCCAAGGTAAGCAGGCTGCCTGGTTGGACGAGACAGAATTGACCTGGGTAAAACAAATACTTCTGATGATCGACCCAGAAACAGCAGGTGCCTTCTTGGATGTATACCAATAAATAATCAAGAAGTCTTCGCTCTGGGTAATTCCAAGGCTTTCGGACAGCAAAGTCTGACTCCCTGATATAGGGGACAATAGGCTGTGATTTCAACAATTCTTGTAGCATGGATGATCCTCTCTTTCTGTTGCTGATCAGGATGCCTTGCTGACATCGATTCAGGCATCCACCTCTTATTGTAGTGCAAGATGACATATCTAATCCAGTTGTTTTTGACAAATCAATAACCTGGTTTGACAAAGAATATATGGATATTGGGTCGTATAATAAAGCTATAAATAGACAAATTGAGGTGCATAGCGCATGAGTAATCAAGAAGCGAATCGAATCCATGAACTACCTACAATTGACGACAGCTATGAGTTATCACAAGAGCAAACAGCGTGCTACCAGCGGGATGGTCATATCGTTCTTCGAGAGGTGGCAAGTGACGCTGAGATTAATGCTTATGAGCCAATCATTACGAACTGGGTGAAATCTTTAAATAACCAAGATAAACCACTGGATCAGCGAGATACGTACGGAAAGGCGTTTATTCAGATTTCAAATTTGTGGGAGCATAGTGAAGAAATCCGCCGTTTTGTGTTTGCAAAGCGCTTTGCCAAAATTGCCGCTGATTTAATGGGCGTTGACGGCGTGCGCATGTATCATGATCAAGCCTTGTATAAGGAGCCGCATGGTGGTCATACGCCTTGGCATCAAGATCAAATTTACTGGCCGCTGGATACAGACAAAACGATTACGATGTGGATGCCGCTTGTCCCGATCTCTGAGGCGGTAGGTTCGATGACGTTTGCATCCGAATCTCAACATATGGGCTACATTAATAAGATGGTCATCTCCGATGAATCTCATCGTACGTTGGCAGGTTATATCGAGGGGAAAGGCTTTGAGACGAAGTCTCACGGCGCGATGGCCGCGGGAGATGCTACGTTCCATGCTGGATGGACGCTGCACAGCGCACCTGGGAATCCGACGGACACGATGCGTAAAGTCATGACGGTCATTTATTATGCCGATGGATTGCGTATTGCGGAGCCGGATAGTAAAGCGCGTGAGAGTGATTTAAAAAGATGGTTTCCGGGCAAACAACCGGGGGATCTCGCAGCTTCTGACTTAAATCCGTTATTGTATAGCCGAAAATAAAGAGAAGATCGCCGTCCCACTGTACGCAGTGAGAACGGCGATCTTTTTAGTGTACATATACAGCAAGGAGAGAAGCGGTAGCGCTGTGCTGGCTGACTGGCTGATTTGTTTACCGTTCATCCTTATTAATTCGTATTGGTTCTACAGCTGTACCGGCTGCATAAGACCGTCTTCGCCGAATGTTAGCGGGTCTATACACACTTCGCGGTGGAAGCCTTTGCCTTGTGTGAATCGGGATAGCGGTGTAACAAACCGATGGTAGGCAATCCAGTACTGATCGGTGCCAGGCTCTTGGAGAATCGAATGATGTGCGGTGCCGAGCATATCTTTTTCTTTATTTTTGACTAGAACCGGGTATCGATAAGTGACGGGGCCGTACAAGTGCTCCGCGGTGCCATAATTCACGTGGTAATCTTCACTGCCAGTATCATCACATGACCAGGTGAAGTGATATAGCCCTCCACGCTTGAGAACAGTCACGGCTTCTCGGAAGTCGTGCAGACCAGCCACACTTCTCATCGTGTCCTCGGCGACACTGACCATATCATCACCGAGTCGAACGATGGTAGGATTTCCGTTTCCGAACAACAAGTAAGCGGTGCCGTCGTCCTCTATATAAATGGAGGGGTCAATGGTCAGGGACATGGGGATCCCCAAACGCTTCATTTGTTCCATCGAAATAAGAGACTCAGGCTGTGCGCGAAACGGGCCCACTGGCGTCTCGGCAACTGCAACACCAATAGAGTGGCTTCCGCTTTCTGTTTTTCCGCAGAAGTAATAATAATAGTTGCCGTCCCTGAAGGCGATGGCAGGTGCCCAAGCGGAACCGACGCTCCACGGGACATCCTCTGTCGCAAGATCCAAAATCACACCTTCATCCTGCCAATTCTTCAGGTCTGCCGAGGAAAACGCACGAAATTGCGTGCCTGACCAACCATCGAAGCCATCTGTTGTAGGATATAGGTAATATCGGTCGCCAAACTTCACAAGATCCGGGTCCGCGAATTGTCCGGGCAATACCTGATGACCGTCTCCGAATGCCGCAAGAAGACGGCTGCACTCTTCAAAAGTAATCGGCATGACTCCGCCATGACGTTTTTTGGATGTACCGAGGTTGAACTCCCCGTCCTGCAGAACCCGGAATTCACCGCTATCCAAATCGGAGGTCAGAAGGGGAAGATAACCTTTACCTTCCGCAAAGCGGTCCACAATGAGGCACCATTCATCCCGGTCGTTAAACTTAAATATTTGAGGCCCCTCTACGCCTAGCATTTCTTCTAAAGCAGGAGCATTCAGACCCGTAAAAGATTCCTTATCTAGCGAGCTGCCTTTTTCAACCCGGATATTCTTCGTCGTTTCATCCTTAGAATATCGGTAATAGCACCCGTTATAGGCAATGATTGTCGTATCGATGATGTGGTTTTCACGTTCGATGTACTTTTCGGTCGCCGTGAAACTGCGGAAATCCTTGGTGCGCGCACTGAAGATTTTTTGTTTCCTATCTTCCTCCTGCAGTTCCTGCGTTGCGGAGGCCCAGAATACAAGAAAATCGCCGGAGGCTTCGTCATAAATGGCTTCCGGTGCCCAAACACAGCCAGCTCCAGGCACTCCAACTGTAACGGACCAAGGGGATGTCCAACGCACAAGGTCGGTGGATTCCCAGACAATGATATCGCGACTTCCATCATTGACGGCAGAACTCCATCCTTTCCCATTTGCAATACGGAGATCCGTGGCGATCAGGTAAAATTTGTTCTCCTTGGGTGACCGTACGATAAAGGGGTCCCGCACGCCTTTCTCCCCCAACTCGGAACACAGTACTGGCTGACCCGCGTTCAGGTCCTTCCAGTGCAAACCGTCATCGCTATAGGAAAAATAGACTTGTTCACCGTTCGGCTGTTCTCCGATAAAATGAACCAAAAGATAGCCTGCATATCGATTATTATGTACTGACAATTGGAACACTCCTTAATGCGATTTTTCCTGAGATCGGAAGGGTTATAGTACAGTATAGGTGACTTCAATGAGCGGAGCAATAAACTATCGTGGTAGTTAACTGACTTATCGTCTAAAAAAAGAAGGTAGACTGGATAGTCTACCTTCTGAGAAACCTATTATTTGCGTTTATATTGACTGGGTGTAACACCGACAAATTTCTTAAACTGTCGCATAAAATGGGTGTCGTTCTCGTACCCGCACATTCTCGAAATCAGATTTATAGATGTGTTGCTATTCGTAAGAAGGTATTTGGCATATTCCAGCCTAGCGTTAATGAGATCCATGATGATGGAGCAACCGAACAATTCTTTATAAATATGTTGAAAATAAGATTTACTTAAATTTACGCTGGAAGCGAGCTTATCTACGGTATAGATAGAATTAGGTGAGCTATATAATTGGTTGCGCAGTTTGGTGAACGGAAGCAGATACTGGCTCTTATTTTCATGGACGGCAGACTGGTTTCGCAAGTTGACGAGCTTCATAAAGAATGATTGAAGTTCGCAGTCTAAGATCCTCTCTTTCAAAGGAGAATTCTGTCTAACAAGATTACTCATATCCATAATACATTTGGAGATTAACAGCGTATCATCAGCCTGTACTGGCGTGTCCAACGGAAAGTCAATTTCGGTAAGGAACGACTCCATCCCATGACCGGAACAATGAAACCAATCATTAATAAACGGCTTTTCTAAATGTCCGTAGAGGTGCGGAGTATGAGGTTTCATTAAAATATAGGTGTTCTTCTGGGTCGTATGTAATTTGCCATGAATAACAATCTCTGTGCTGCTCTTAAACAACACAAATGCGTAATCACCGGATCCATTCGGCCTATCAATAACGATGCCATTTTCATGAATGAAGCTATAACCACAAGTAATTAGTTGTATCATCGTTTATCACCACAAGATCATTGATCAGCTTTTATTTGTATTTGTTCTTAAAATATAAGTATGTTTAAGGATTTCAAAAATAATTATAGCACAATAAATCAGTTTTTGGTTGTGATAGTTTATTGTTCTGACCTATACGGCAGGCTATAGTATTACTTACAGTAGGTTTCTTATTGAAAGGATGATTACTAGTTATGTCAGAAGTCCAAGGCACATTACGAGTTCACACCCAAAGGAAAGGCGCGCTTACAGGAGATTTGTTCGGCATATTTTTTGAGGATCTGAATCATGCTGCTGACGGAGGGCTCTACGCTGAGCTAGTTCATAATAGATCATTCGAATTTGACCCCATCGATCGGAAAGATTATCATGCTTTGACAGCATGGGAGAAGGTGGAGCGAGGTGGCGGCAGTGCTGATCTGAAGGTAGAAGATACCTATCCTCTTCATCCAAGAAACAAGCATTATGCTTCGATTGAGGTCTTGTCCGAGGGGGCAGGAGTTGGCCTCATGAACCTGGGCTTCAATAGCGGGGTTTCGGTTCGGCAAGGGGAAAGCTACGTGTTTTCGATGTATGCGAGGAGAGACATCGACTCCGATGTACCGGTTTCCATCTCGATTGAAGATAATGATGGCACTATGTATGCAGAAACGCTCATTGCAGTGAATGCAACCGAATGGACCAAATACGAGGCAAGGCTGACTGCGCGAGCAACAAGTCACAACGGTCGGTTGGTCATTCTCACGAAAGGTAAAGGAAAGCTCTACCTGGATATGGTCTCTTTATTCCCGGAGAAAACATTCAATCATCGTTCCAACGGTCTGCGTGCGGATATCGCTGCCTTGCTGGCGGATATGAAGCCCAAATTCATGCGGTTTCCAGGAGGATGTCTCGTGCATGACGGTTCCTTGAATCCAGAGGATAGGAACTCCATGTACCGCTGGAAGAATACAATTGGCGACCTTGTTCAAAGGCCAGCAAGAAGGAACAACTGGCAATACAATCAAACCTTGGGGTTAGGTTATTATGAATATTTTCTGTTTTGCGAAGATATTGGAGCGAAGCCTATTCCAGTGCTGCCTGGCGGGTATGACCCACACCATCATCGGATTGTTCCGATTGAGGAACTAGGTCCGTGGATTGACGATGCACTTGATTTAATTGAGTTTGCCTGCGGTGATGTTTCCTCAGTTTGGGGTGCCATTCGAGCAGAGTTAGGTCATCCAGAACCCTTTGGTCTGGCATACATCGCGATAGGCAACGAAGAGGTAGGTGAGCCTTTCTTTGAACGATATGCTTATTTCCATCGTGCAATTAAGGAAAAGTACCCCGAGATGAAGATTATTAATTCGAGTGGGCCATTTGCCGCTGGCGGTGAATATGAACGAGGATGGGAATCAGCCAGAGAACATGGCTCCGACCTCGTTGACGAGCATTATTATCAGTCGCCTGAATGGTTCCTAGCCAACTACCATCGCTATGATGATTTTAAATCGGATGATCCTAAGGTGTTCCTGGGGGAATATGCTTCGATTGGCAATACCTACTACAACGCGTTGGTGGAAGCGGCTTTTATGACAGGTCTGGAGAAGAATGCGCATGCGGTAGGCTTGGCCTGCTATGCTCCAACACTTTGTAACGTAGACTATGTAAACTGGAAGCCGGATATGATCTGGTTTAACAATCATGAAGTGTTCGGAACGCCTAATTATTATGTACAGAAGTTATTTATGATTCATCAAGGGGATCAATTGCTTCAGACAGAGGCAATCGGTCTTCCATTACCTGAAGGGATAACAGATAAACCGATTGAGGGAAACATCACCTTTAAAGCCAATCGTTCTTCCTTTCTTATTACAGAAATGAAGTTGCTTAACAAACTGACGGGGGAAATGAAAATGCTCCATGATCTAAACAATGAGATTGCAGATCCGGCATTCCATGCGGAGTTGCCGTCAGAGTTGGACTTGGGGCTAACGCAGTGGAGTAACTTCACATTAACTTGCAAAGCTGTTCGAACTGGTGGAGACAGAGGGTTGATCATCAATTTTGGTAAAATAGATGATCATACTCACTTATCGTGGGAAATTGGAGGGTGGCAGAATCAGGATTCCTTAATCGGCTCAAAAGTAGCGGGCAGGAACTCAATTTTAACCCAAAGCATGTTTGCGGTTGAGTCGAACAAAGAATACACTCTGACATTGGAAGTAGTGGGCAGGAAGATACGAGCATTTATCGATGGTGATCTGATTAACAAAACGGAAGATAAGTTACCGCTGATTGAACCACTTTATTATTCGTCTACAGTTGAGTTAGCAACGGGAGATATTATTTTGAAAGTAGTGAATGTAAGAGACCAGAGCACGAATGTAGAAGTCGTGTTGGATGAATTTCCTAGTAACTCCGTCGCGGGGGAAATATTTGAAATGGCCGGCTATTTGCTTTCCGATGAGAATAGCTTTGAAGAGCCATTGAAGGTCTCGCCGAAGCATACAACTTTCGATGGCTGGGGCAGCAGCTTTCAATATGAGTTTCCGAAGCAATCGATTACGGTATTCCGTTTCAAAACAAATGATGATCGGGGTTAATGTAGGAGGGATGTTGAAATGAAAATGGATAAAAGCAATCACTTAGAACAGAGTAGTTATCCTAGTCCGTTCATTCTATATCGTGCAGACCCTTATATATGGAAGCACACGGACGGCTACTATTATTTTACAGGATCTGTTCCTGAATATGATAGGATCGTATTGAGAAGAGCTGAAAGGATCGTCGATCTCCCCACTGCAGAAGAGACTGTCATTTGGTATAAGCATGAGACTGGAGAAATGGGCAATCATATATGGGCACCAGAGCTTCACTTCATTGATGGCGCTTGGTATATATACTTCGCCGCTGGAGCGGCGGAAGATAAGTGGGCCATTCGGCAGTATGTGCTGGAATGCAAAGAGGCGAACCCCATAACGGGTGTTTGGTTGGAAAAAGGGAAAATTGAGATGAATTTTGAAAGTTTTACACTTGATGCGACAACTTTTGAGCACCAAGGTAAAAGATATTTGGTTTGGGCGCAGTATGCAGCGGAGAATTCCAACTTGTATATAGCGGAAATGAGCAATCCTTGGACAATTTCCGGGCAGCAAGTGCTGCTGTCATCGCCAACTTATGAGTGGGAAAGGCAATTATACAATGTGAATGAAGGACCTTCTATTCTTAAAAGGCATGGCAGAATCTTTCTATATTATTCCGCCAGCGCAACGGATGAGCGCTATTGTATGGGCCTGCTTACGGCTGAGGACACAAGCAATTTGCTAGATCCATATTCTTGGGAAAAGTGTGCAGAGCCTGTTTTTGTCAGCAATGAAGCTGCAAGCGAATATGGGCCGGGCCACAATAGCTTTACGGTTACGGAAGATGGTATGGATGACATTCTCGTCTATCATTCACGACCTTACAAAGGGTTACAAGGCAGTGCACTCACAGATCCGAATCGGCATACACGAGTTCAGAAATTGTTCTGGAATGAGGATGGAACTCCTAATTTGATGGTGCCGGGTTATGCCCAGACATAAGGGATATTGGAGAAATAAAGGAACACGAACCCAATTTGCTGCAGCGAAAGCTTGGAACGTCGCCGAATTGTCGATTGGAGGATGTGATTTCATAAGAAAGACAAGCTCTTTACCCAACAGGGAGGGCTTGTTTTTGTTTATTTCTTATGCGGAGCAAGACGCCACATTAAACTTGTTTCAACTCGAACTTGTCATGGTTTTCTAAATAAAGAACGATGAATCGTAATAATCAACGATTGAGGATTGCAGCTGATGCTGCTTATACTAAGGGAATCAGTAATCAATCATTTATTATGGAGATGAACATGGATAATCTTATATGGTTTAAGCAGCCTGCCAAAAATTGGAATGAAGCTATTCCTATTGGTAATGGTCGAATTGGGGCAATGATTTTCGGAGATCCTTTGAAAGAAAGAATTCAAATAAACGAAGATTCTATTTGGTACGGGGGACCCCAAGACCGGAATAATCCGGATGCGTTAAAACATCTGTCAGTCATTCGAGGCTTGCTCTTTGAAGGTAAACTGAAGGAAGCGCATCAATTGGCCGAAACCGCATTTTCTGGTACGCCAAGCAGCCAAAGGCATTATATGCCAGCAGGTGATTTGCTGATAACTGCGGACGCGGAAGGTGAAGTGACGCAATATACCAGACATTTGGATATGGAGCGTGGGGTTGCAGTTACGTCATATATGCAGCATGGTTATCATTATAAACGTGAAGCATTTGCCAGTTACTCAGACGGCCTCCTTGTTATTCGGTTGGAAACGGAGTGCCCAGAGGGAATGTCGCTGCATGTTCGCTTCGATAGGAAAAAGGGGAAATATGTAGATTATACGGGCAAACGAGGAAATAACAGTCTTGTAATGCTAAATAGCTGTTATGGCACGGGTGGCAGTGACTATGCTGTTATGGTACAAGCACATGCGGATAAAGGAGCGTTGAAAACCATCGGCGAGCATTTGGTTGTAGAAGGCGCTGGAAGCGTGGAATTCAGAGTTACTGTGGCTACAACGTTTCGTTATACAAATACAGAGCAAGCTTGTCAGCAGATGTTGGATCTCGTTTCGTCTCTATCCTACATGGAATTGTTGGCTCGCCATACTGCCGATCATAGTCAGTTGTTCCAACGAGTTGCTCTACACTTACAGTATGAGGATATGGATATGGAATCCGCACTTTCTACACCTGAACGATTGGAGCGAATGAAGCAAGGCCATGATGACTTGGGACTAATCGGTTTGTATTTTCAGTTTGGCAGATATTTGCTGATTGCCAGCAGCAGGCAAGGCAGCCTGCCTGCGAACCTTCAAGGAATTTGGAATGACGAAATGCTTCCCCCCTGGGACAGCAAGTTTACCATTAACATCAATACTCAAATGAATTATTGGCACGCAGAAATATGCAATCTGTCAGAATGCCATGTTCCTTTGTTCGACCTGATTGAGCGAATGAGAGAACCGGGCAGAAAGACCGCTTCGGTCATGTATGGTTGTCGTGGCTTTGTGGCTCATCACAATACGGACATTTGGGCTGATACCGCCCCACAGGATATTTATCCCCCATCAACGTATTGGACGCTGGGTGCGGCCTGGTTATGTCTGCATTTATGGGATCACTATTTGTTTACACAGGACAGATCCTTCTTAGCTCAGGCTTATGAAACAATGAAAGAGGCAGCGCTATTTTTTGTCGATTTTCTCACGAAATCGCCGGAAGGTGTGTTGGTGACGGCTCCTTCCGTATCGCCAGAAAATCGGTATATACTGCCAGGAGGGGAAACGGGAACACTGTGCTATGGACCTGCAATGGATGCTCAAATTTTGACGGAGCTGTTCGAAGGTTGTATCGCTGCAGCCCAAGTACTTAGCGTGGACGAATCATTTCGTCATGAGCTCAAGATCATCATGAATCGGATGCCCGAAACCCGCATTGGCAGATTCGGTCAAATTCAAGAGTGGCTCGAAGATTATGAGGAAGATGAACCAGGTCATCGGCATATTTCCCATCTATTCGCCTTACATCCCGGGACGAAAATAAGTCCGAACACAACACCTGAGCTTGCCGCCGCTGCCAAAGTAACGTTAGAGCGAAGACTTCATAATGGCGGGGGACACACAGGCTGGAGTCGTGCCTGGATTATAAATTTCTGGGCAAGGCTTCTGGATGGAGACGAAGCCTATCATCATATCGAGGAGCTGTTGCGGCACTCAACCCTGCCTAACCTGTTTGATAATCACCCTCCTTTTCAAATCGACGGCAATTTTGGGGGGACAGCCGGTATCGCTGAGATGCTGTTGCAAAGCCATCGTGGCGAACTGCATCTGCTGCCTGCGCTTCCTTCCCGCTGGAAGCAAGGTTTCGTTCGTGGCTTACGGGCTAGAGGCGGGTATGAGGTCGATATCGAATGGAAGGAAGGGAAGCTTAAGAAAGCATCAATTACAGCGGATATTGAAGGAAGCTGCCCTATACGCCTCAACTCGGTTAAACAGTTGAATATTACGGATTCAAAAGGAAACTTAGTTGCCTACCAACTTGATGGGAATATCATTGTCGTTCACATGCAGCCAAAGCAAACGATCTTTATCGATTGAATAACCTATGCGCCTTCACGGGAGAGTGAGAAATCCACTCTCCTTTCTTTTCCTTTAGGTATCGGTTGCAGTCCGCTGTATAATGGAATCTAAGAGAGAAGAGGTTCTGCCGATGTTACCTAAAAGTTTAGCTTTTTTTCGCCAACACAGTATTTTCGTTAAATGGCTGCTCATATTGAATGTTGTTATTTTGATTTCGATTGTTACAGTGGGCGGCATTTCTTATTTGACTTCATCATCGCTGCTTATCGAAGTATCTGAACACTCGAGCAGTGTTTATTTGGAGCAGGCTAGGGATAACACAGATAAAGAAATCTTAGTGCTGGAAAGCATGATGCAGCAAATTGCCTTGCAACCGAATACACGTCGGGCGATATATCAATCCTCCACTGGAGAAACCAATAATGAACCGCTTTATGCGGAATTGGTAAAATATCTTAGCAGTGTGAAACTTTCGAATCCGTTAGTTGCTAACCTTTGGCTAGATCCTACGAGAGAGCCCTTCACGATTAGCAACGATGCTAAATATGAGAAGAATTTTTTTTACAACAGCATAGTCCCCTTTCAACCTAATAGCAATGAGTTTAAACAAAACCGCAGTCAGTTTGGCGTCTCCTATTTAGGGACGGTGACGGTTAACGATAAGCCGCAACTGCTGTTCGGTAGGCCGGCTCCCATTGAAGAGACGGTTTTTCGAGGTGTCATTTATACAAGTGTGGATGTTTCTGCGTTTTTAAACGGAATCAATAGCTCTAAGCTTGGAGACGATACAGGTGTTTTTGTAACGGATTCTTTGGGGAATATTGTGCTAAAGAACAATCGGTTCAAGGAAACCAATGATGAGAAACTAGGGGAAATACTGAAAACAACAATAAACACAATGAATGACAAACAGCAAAATCCTGGCGCCCTTCATATTCATATTGCTAATGGGATGGAGTATCTTGTCGTATACACTTCGTCTAATGTGAATGACTGGCGCTATATAAGTATGGTACCGATTACGACCATTACCGAGAAATCCCGTCGAATTCAAAGTATTACGCTTGTTGCTGTTCTAATTTGTCTAGCCTGCGGCCTTATCGTATCCTACATGCTGACGAGGAGAATTTACGAACCGATCAACCGCATTATTCAATATATCAATGTGGTCGGCGTTGGTGGCAGAATAAGTCCGAATCGTAACAACAAGCAGAATGAATTAGTTTTCATCAATCAATTGATCGATACGGTACATCACCGTTATGAAAGTCTTAAGAATACCTTTGAAAAACAGGTGCCGGCACTCCGCCAAAAATTCTTGAACGACCTGATTGAAGGCAGAGCCCACTCGGCGAATTGGGAGGAAACGACGACTTCCATTCAGCTAGAATTGCCATTCCCAGCCTTTCAACTCATCGTTTTTGAGACCACGGATTTCTCTCTTGACCAAATTGTTAGCAGCGGCGAGACGATCATGGAAGCTTTTGATGAGGCTTTCATAAGATTTGCAGCAATCGGTTTATCGATTCATTATGTACCCAAACATAACAATATGATTGTGGTTATCGTGAATATGGACATGGAGACGAGCGATCCCGAGAAAATATTTGAGTTTGCTCATCACGTGAATGCTACTTTTGAAAGGCTGTATAACAAAAAGTTCACAGTAGGCATCGGAAGAGCATACGACACCTATCCCAATATTCCGCATTCCTACTTGGAAGCTTTGCGTGCGCTGCGTTATAAAATTGTAAAAGGTCAAGGTGAAATCATATTTGTAGACGAGGTGCCTGTCAATCCACAAACCATCTTGAACTATTCCTTGGACATGGAGAAACAGTTGATTAATCAACTGAAAACGTCTGACATTACTGAGTCTCGTAAATCACTTGATCGCATTCTATCGAGTAATCTCAGTACGGAGTCATCCTCGCCCGAGCTCATTCAACAATTGTTTAGAGCACTGGCCGGGACTGCTGTACGTACGATTTACGAGATCGGAGCAACCATGGAGCAGGTGCTTGGTTCAGACTCCAGATTATATTCCGATATCGATAACAGCGATACGGTGGATGCGAAACGGCAAGTATTAATTCAAGCATTTGAAGCTATTCAACACTATATTCAAGATCGTACAGAGAATCAATATGAGAAGTTGTTAGCCAATATTCGCGAATATGTCGAGCAACATTATCATGAGGAATTATCGCTTCCCCAGCTAGGGAACGAGCTTAAGATGTCACCGACTTATCTCAGCAGTAAGTTTAAAGAAATAACAGGAGTGAAGTTTGTGGATTTCGTGAATATTCGCAGAATCGAACAGGCGAAAATGGTTTTGAAAAGTACGGAAGAGCCCGTACATGAAATTGCGGAAAAAGTTGGCTTCGTTAATGCAAACACATTCATTAAAGTATTTAAGAAACATGAAGGAGTAACGCCAGGTCAATATCGTTCTTTACCTTAATCGTACCACGGATATTACCGGTTCCTGCCATAGCAGGGGCCGGTTTTTTCGTATAAACGCAAAATCTAAGGATTGATCCTAAAAAAAGACGATCCTTCCTGATTTTAGAACGATGCTGTGAAAGAATGATCGATTTACGGAAGAGGAGGGCAGAGGACATAATAGGGGCATGAGCTGGAACATTGAATTCGGCTAGAAAGGGGATGCCTATGAACATCGAGAATGCCGCAGTTGATGTCGCGAAATCAAGACCTAAAGTAAGCGGAATAAGCAGAAAGAAATTAAAGAAACGTCTGCTGAACGAGTATCACCTCTATTTGATGTTTATACCTGTCCTTGTGTATTATGCTCTCTTCAAATATGTGCCGATGCTGGGAGCCATTGTATTATCTTTTCTTGATTACGATATTTTTAAAGGGTTCGCGAACAGCCACTTCGTGGGGGTAAAGCATTTCGTCGCGTTTTTTGAATCTGTTTATTTTCTTAGGTTGTTGAAAAACACGTTATTGCTTAACCTAATGAATTTATTATTTGTGTTCCCTGCGCCTATTGTGTTCGCGCTTCTCATTAACGAGGTCCGCAGCCGTGTAGTGAAAAGAACTGTGCAAACGGTTAGCTACCTGCCCCATTTTGTCTCTACGGTTATCGTGGCCAGCATGGCCGTTACGTTCTTATCGCCTAGTGTGGGGATGTTTAACAATATGATCGCATCGTTTGGAATGGAGCGAATTCATTTCTTAATGAAGCCGGAATACTTCAAATGGATCTACACAAGCATAGATAGCTGGCAAACAATTGGTTGGTCCGCCATTTTATATTTTGCAGCATTGACTGGCATCAACAGCGAATTGTACGAAGCTGCGATGGTCGATGGAGCAAGCCGGTGGAAGCAGACGATTCATATTACGATTCCTGGCATTGCTTCGACGATCATCATCTTGCTGCTCCTTAAGATAGGCCATATGCTCGAGGTCGGATATGAGCTGATTCTACTTCTGTATAATCCGACTACGTACGCTACAGCAGATGTAATTAATACTTATGTATACCGTAAAGGAATCATCGATTCCAGTTACAGCTTTGCTAGTGCCATCGGACTATTCCAATCGATTATTGGGCTGATCTTGATCGTTTCGGCAAATCGTCTCGCCAGGAAGTACTCTGAAACTAGCATGTGGTAAGGGAGGATACAGTTCATGCCAAATCAACGCTTAACCGTGGGGAGAGTAAGTTTCAATATCATAAATGCAGGCATCATGATCGCTGTCGTCGTATTGACGCTGTACCCTTTTCTAAATATTTTAGCATCCTCTTTAAGTGAGCCCATCTATATCCAGCAGGGGAAAATTACGATATTCCCAAAAGGTTTTAACTGGAAGGCTTATCAACTTGTATTTGAATTTCCGATGCTGGGAAGATCCTATCTCAATACGGTCGTGTACACGATTACGGGAACACTGGTTAGCATCACTTTGACAGTGTTAGCCGCTTACCCATTATCAAGGAGAAATATGTGGGGTAGAAAAGCATTTACAACCGTTATTCTTCTGCCAATGTTATTCTCAGGCGGCATTATTCCAGCGTTCCTTGTCGTCAATGCTCTCGGCATGAGGGATTCCATATGGGCCATTATTATTCCAGGTGCCGTAACTTCCTTTTATGTTTTCATCATGCGCACTTTTTTCGAAGCGATTCCACAAGAACTGGAGGAAGCGGCAAGAATTGATGGATGCTCGCATATCCAAATTTTGCTGAGAATTGTACTTCCCCTTTCATTGCCTTCTTTGGCGACAATTGCACTCTTTTATGCGGTTGCGCAGTGGAACAGCTTCTTTCCAGCTATGCTTTATCTAAGCTCCAAATCGATGCAGCCTATTCAGTTGCTCCTGCGCGACATTGTCATTATGAATGATACGGATTCAGTACTGGGAGGAACGGATGCTACGGAGCGGGCGCTAAGGGGAGAAACCGTGAAATATGCAACGATTATGGCTGCAACTCTGCCTATTTTGGTGGTATATCCTTTCGTTCAGAAATATTTCGTACAAGGTGCAATGGTAGGATCGGTTAAAGGGTAACACATTCTCATTGTGGTCACAGGCATTGGCCTTTGATAGATAAATGATATACATTTAATAAGGAGGGTTTTCAATGTCAATTAGAACGAAGAAAAGAACATGGATGGTACCTGCCGCACTTTCCATGACAGCCTTAATAGGAATACTCGCAGGCTGCTCGGGTGAAAAAGAAGCCGCAGGAAGTAGTTCAACGCAGCCGAGCGAGAGTTCGGCGGTCACACCGAATAAACCGGTCACGGTCCGATTTATGGTGCAAAACGATCCCGGAGCTCCGATGAACAATGATATGCCGTGGGTAAAGGAATTTACGAAGCATACAGGTGTGCAGTTTGACTGGATAGCTGGACCTGAAAATGCTGATCAATACAAAGAGAAATTTAATCTCACCATCGCTTCAGGGGATGTTCCCGACCTTATGGAAAGTCCAGGAGATATGCTGAACAAAGGTGGTGAGGCAGGGACTTTTTTATCGATTGATAAATATTTGGATAAAATGCCTAATCTCAAGAAGCTACTGGATAGCAATCCTGCTTATGCCCGTGCTCTAAAGACAGACGGTGGTAAAATTTATTATCTTCCGCACTTCTTGGCCGTTAAAACCAATAACACCTTCTTGCTACGTCAAGATTGGCTCGATAAGCTAAGCTTGAAGCAGCCTCAAACGATGGATGAGATGTATAACGTTTTGAAAGCGTTTAAGGAACAAGATCCCAATGGAAACGGTAAAGCAGATGAGATTCCTTTCACTACAAGAAATAAAAAGGCAGGCTTGAATGGATTTATCGAACCTTTCGGTGTTTCGTTGGATGAAGATTTTATTGTTGAAAACGGCAAGGTAGGTTTCACATATACGAATCCAAAGTTAAAAAGTGCCCTTGCCTATTTAAACAAGCTGTATAAAGAGAAACTGATTGATAACGAGTATGGCACTAATGATACAAAAATTTGGGATCAGCGGCTGTCCACGCAAGTATCAGGAATGACTTGGGATGTTTTTGCTCGTCAGGATTATTTCAATAAATCTATTCAACAAGTTAATAAAGACGTAAATATGTCGATCATCAATCCGCTCAAAAGTGCCGACGGTAAGCAATATACAAAGAATCAGCAGCTTCCTATTGCAACAACAGGGATTGCTATCAGTGCAAAATCGAAGAATATCGATCAGCTCATTAAATGGGCAGATTGGTTCTACAGCCAGGAAGGACAGCTCTCATATAACTTCGGAATTGAAGGAGATACGTATACGATGGTGAATGGACAGCCTCAGTATACAGATAAGGTTGTCAAAGATCCGAAGCTGGCCGCTGGAAGTGTGATCAAAGCGTTAGGTCGCTTGCACTTCGTATCCAAATTGGATATTCGGTACGAGAACGCTTCACAATCCGCGGATGTTGTTAAGAAAAGGGATGATGCTGCCAAATTCGTAACAGATCGATTCCCAAAAGAGTACCTGTCCTACACGCCGGAAGAACGGGAAATCATCAACGCCAAATATACCGAAATCAGTACGTTTAAGGATGAAATGTTCGACAAGTTCATTTATGGCAACGAGCCTATCGATAAATTCGACGATTTTGTCGCCAAAATTAATAAAATGGGACTGGATGACGTTACGAAAGTGCAGCAAGCGGCTTATGACCGTTATTTGAAACGCTAAGCAAGGCTGGTTAGTGAAGTGAGCTCAACGCGACTTGGGTTCACCTCACTTTCTTTTAGAAGTTCGATGCTGAAAGGGGATAAACGAATGAATAATACGGATAACAGCACATTGAAGCTGGAGCCATGGGTATCCGATCAGGGGGACGGAACCTTCTTTAATCCCGTTCTTTACGCAGACTATTCCGATCCCGATGTGATTTGCGTTGGTCAGGATTTCTATATGACGGCTTCAAGTTTCGGCCATATCCCTGGGTTACCGATTCTTCACTCCAAAGATCTTATTAATTGGCGGCTTATTAACCATGTGATTAAACGTATGGACCTTCCTGATTACGAATTGCCTCAGCACGGGAAGGGGGTCTGGGCACCGAGTATTAGATATCACGACGGTAAATATTGGGTATTTTACGGAGACCCTGATGTTGGTATTTTCATGAGTACAACGGATGACCCGGCAGGAGAATGGTCGACACCTCATTTGGTTCAAGCCGGTAAAGGGCTGATCGACACGTGTCCATTCTGGGACGATGACGGCCAAGCATACTTGGTGCATGCCTTTGCGGGCAGCCGCGCCGGGATTAAGCATAAGCTCAGAATATGCAGGATGTCTCCCGACGGTAAGCGGCTTTTAGATGAAGGAACGATTGTGTACGATAACCCTGATAAGCACCCCACATTGGAAGGGCCAAAAATGTATAAGAGAAACGGTACTTATTATATTTTTGCGCCTGCGGGTGGTGTTGAAACGGGTTGGCAAACTGTGTTTAGGTCAAAGAACGTGTTCGGTCCATATGAAGAGCGTGTTGTACTTCATCAAGGGAACACTTCCGTTAATGGGCCGCATCAAGGTGGTTGGGTGGAATTGGAATCTGGTGAATCTTGGTTTATGCATTTCCAAGATCGCGATGCCTACGGTCGAATCATGCACCTACAGCCGGTGGAGTGGGTTGAAGATTGGCCATTGATGGGGAAGGATATCAATAAGGATGGTATTGGAGAGCCAGGGCTTCAATGGAACAAGCCGGATGTTGGGAAACAGTTTCCGATTGAGGTGCCAGTTAGCTCGGATGAGTTTGATAAAAGCCAATTAGGACTGCAATGGCAATGGCAGGCTAATCCGTTGCAACGATGGTATTCACTGGAAGAAAGGCCAGGCTCATTGAGATTGTTTGCCGAAGCTTTGCCTGCCGGTACTCCTAGTTTGTACCATGCGCCACATTTGCTGCTGCAGAAATTTCCGGCTCCTGCGTTTGTAGCTACTGTTAAGCTGGATGCCAGTGGACTGAAGAGTGGGGAACGCGCAGGGCTAATTGTCTTTGGGTATCAATATATGTATATCGGGATTCATCGAACAGTGTACTCAGACTCTGCGGGTGATTGGTTTGAGCTTGTGGCAATGACTGGCGATGCCAATGGGGAACGTCAACTATGGACGAAACAAATAAATACGTATTCATTGTATCTGCAAGTTCTGGTTGAAGATGGCGGATACTGTTCCTTCAAGTATAGCGATGATGGAGATGAATTCCAACTGATGGACACCCCGCGTGTTCAAGCATCAAAAGGACATTGGGTTGGCGCAAAATGTGGTCTGTTCGCCGCTAGATTGGATAATGGTAAAAGTAAAGGATATATTGATGCAGAATGGTTTAGAGTCTCCTCATATCCAGAATAAAGTTCCAGTTCGAATCATTGTTTAAAAAAGAAGAACGTCCCCAACTTGACCCATCCTTCTCAGGACGGTCGAGTCGGGGACGTTTTATTTGCGATCCAATTAAACAAGGTCCACCTCTTTCGTTAGCTCGGTTTCTTCTTTTATGACTTTTTGATAATTTAACCCCCAGACTTCCATAACACCAATTATGGGTCGTAATGAATTTCCCAAATCACTTAACTGATACTCCACTCTCGGTGGTACTTCAGCAAAAACCTCCCGGATGATCACTCCGTCTTCTTCCATTGAACGCAAATTTTGCGTTAATACCTTTTGACTAAGCTCAGGCAGCCCTTTGCGCAATTCACCAAATCGCTTAGCTCCTGTCAGCAAGTCTCTTAGAATGAGTAATTTCCATTTGTTTCCGATTAACCCGACCGTTGTAGCCACGGGGCAATGTGGAAGTTCTTTTTTTGAAATCATTATGTATACCCTCCATTAGTTACTTAAAGGTTCCTATATGATAAAAAGGTGCCTACTTTCCAAATGACTCTATAGAATTTATTATAAATCCATCGCAATCATATGGAAAGGGGGGAACCATTTGAGCAGTAACTTATGGATTAAATTTATGGACTATTTTACAAATAACACAAATGATTATCTGATTTCTTTTAAAGAGCATATAGAGATTAGTTTAATCGCCTTATTGTTCTCTACATTAATTGGGATTTATAGCGGATATGTTTGTGCCCAACATAAAAAATACGAAAGGTGGATCGTATCGGTATTTCAGATCCTTCGCATTGTTCCAAGTTTGGCTATTCTTTTGCTATTGATCCCAATCATGGGAACAGGCATTAAACCAGCTTTGATAGCGCTCATATTACTCGCGATTCCGCCTATTCTTATGACTACAGTTACGGGTTTGGAAGGCGTTTCTCCATTCTTACTTGAAGCTGCTTATGGAGTTGGTATGTCGGAGAGGCAAATTTTGTGGAAAGTTAAGTTCCCTTTAGCCGCGCCAACCATAGTGACTGGAATCAAAACAGCAATGATTGAAATCATAGCAAGTGCAACTTTGGCTGCCAAGATCGGTGCAGGTGGACTTGGAGGTATTATATTTACGGGCCTGGGACTTAATCGAATGGATTTACTATTGATTGGTGGGATTTCGGTTGCAGTTCTCTCTATTGCAGCTGGCCTATTTATCGGGCTGGCAGAAAGATCTATGTTCAAATATAAATGTATTAGAAAGTAGGAGAAAGTAATGAAAATCGGGATAAAAACATTTGCTGCAGCCGCAGCAGTACTGGTACTCACAATGACGCTGATTGCATGTGGCAATAAGAGCGCTGATTCAAATACAAGTAATAGCACAACGATTCGTGTCGGGACAAAAGATTTTACTGAGAATTTGATTGTTGGAGAATTGTACGCATTAGCTTTGGAAGATGTCGGATATCAGGTTAAACGAGTTCCTAATATTGCTGGTTCCGTCATTCATACATCGCTAGTAAACAATGAAATTGATTTGTATCCCGAATATACGGGAACGGGGCTAACTATTTTAAAGATGAGTTTGATGACTAATCCTGATGAAGGTTATACAACAGTGAAGGCTGAGTATGAAAAACAATTTCAAGTTACTTGGCTGAATTACTCACAAGCTAATGATGGGGCAGGACTTGTTATCCGGACAGATGTTTCGAAAAAGCTTGGCATTACCACGATTTCGGACCTACAAAAACATGCAAGTGAACTTAGATTCGCATCACAAGGTGAAGTTGACCAACGAGAAGATGGAATCCCTGCTTTAGAAAAAGTGTACGAGAAAGAAAGCAAGAGCGTTTCTGGGAGGGGTTCGTTTGATCGATTATGCAGTTAATCATTTTGATAAATTAGGCATCGCTTTACTGGAGCATTTGGAGATGTTAGTTGTAACGATACTCATTTCAATCGTTCTTTCTTCAATTTTCACGATTGCTGCCATGTCCTCGAAAATCTTATCGTACGTGCTAATTCCAATTATTCTCGGTGATTTATTCGATCCCGAGTCTGGCGCTTTTAGCTTTATTGATTCCAGTTACAGGCTTAGGTAAAGTAACAGCTATCACGGCTTTAGTCATGTACAACCAATATATATTGCTTCGCAATTTTATCGCAGGACTTAATGAAGTTGAACCCTCGATCATAGAAGCGGCAATCGGCATCGGGATGACGAAGTGGCAAGTTCTTTATCAAGTGAGACTGCCGCTGTCTAAGCGAGCACTCTTTACCGGCTTACGACTTGCTGTTGTATCTACAATTGGTATAGCAACGATCGCAGCATTCATCAACGCAGGCGGGCTAGGCAATATTTTATATGATGGACTTCGAACGATGAATATATACAAGATACTTTGGGGGAGTTTGTTGTCCGCGGGGTTAGCGGTCGGTGCTAATGTGTTATTAATTCGTATTGAAAAATGGTTTGATATTTAGATGGATGGGTTGTTTGTGAGGAGAGATTGCGGTATGAAAGCAGTTGTGTTGGAAAAACCAGGTGCACCTGAGGATTTAGTGGTCCGAGAAGTGCCAATTCCTGAAGTGAAGCCAGGTTGGGTTCTGGTTAAAATTAAAGCATTTGGTATTAACCGATCAGAGATGTATACGAGACAAGGACATTCCCCATCCGTAAAACTTCCTCGAATTATTGGGATTGAGTGTGTGGGTGAAATTGAAGCTCCCTCTGATAGCCATTATCAAAAGGGGCAGCGTGTTGTCTCGCTAATGGGTGGGCTGGGGCGTGAATTTGATGGCAGTTATGCGGAGTATGCGCTTATACCTTCCAATCAAGTCTATCCCATAGAGAATGATATGGAAATGCTTCTTTAAAGTTAATTAAAGGTGAAACGCTACTAATCTGTGGCGGCACTAGTTCCGTAGGGCTGGCGGCATTGCAACTGGCCAAAAGTGTTGGGGCAACTGTCATATCGACGACCAGAAACAAAGGCAAAGCAGAATATCTTCGGCAGATGGGCTCGGATTACGTGCTGCTGGATGACCAACATATAAGCGAACAGCTATTTGCCATAGCTCCGAGCGGAGTAAATAAAGTATTAGAGCTAGTAGGTACGGTTACACTGAAACAATCTTTGACTTTTGTTTCGGAAGACGGCATTCTATGTATGTCGGGAATATTAGGGAACGAGTGGGAAATGGATAACTTTGAACCGCTGGTTGATATTCCAGCAGGGGTTTATTTTACGACCTTTACGAGTGAAACCATTAAAGAAGATTTGCTTATGGAGCTGTTTAATCACATCGAGAAGCATGATATACAAGTTCCTATTGCCCAAGTATTCACCCTAAATCAAATTCATGAGGCCCATCTTCTAATGGAGAGAAATGACGCTAACGGAAAGATTGTTGTTACGAATCTCCATGTATGACAGATCTGATCTTAATAAGAGGCGGTTGTAGCCCCGAATGCCAATTGATATAGAAGAGATTCTATCGAAGAAAGTCCTTAGCGAAGCGAAAGGCTATTTAGATATAGGGTTTACCCATTCCTTGAATCCCTATAGCGGTTGTGTATTTTCATGTAAGTACTGTTACGTGAGAGAAATGCCGATCCAAAAGTTCAAAGAGATTCCCTGGGGAGAATGGGTAGACATTAAAACAAATGCGGCTGAAAATTACCGAAATGAAATGACGAAGCTTCGTCGAAAAAACAAAACGGTCAATATTTTTATGTCTTCGGCAACCGATCCTTACCAACCGATTGAACGAAAGGCTGCTGTTACACGACGAGTACTAGAAGAAATGATTGAAAACCCGCCAGATTTACTCCAAATTCAGACAAGAAGCCCACTCATTACAAGGGATCTTGATTTACTAGTCATTTTGAAAGAAAAATGTCATGTACTTGTATCGATGACGATTGAAACGGATCGAGAAGATATGAAACGAATTTTTGCTCCCTATGCGCCAGGAATCAAATTGCGATTAAAAGCGCTAAGAGAACTACATGATGCCGGTATTTCAAGCCAAGCTTCTATTTCTCCTGTTTTACCGTTTACGCCTGATTTCCCTAAAATTTTGGAGGGGATTGCTGATCGAATATGGATCGATACACTGCATATCGGGGATGGTTCGATGGGGAAACGTTCAGAACGATTAGGAATGCCTCGCTTATTCGAAGAACACGAACTATCCAAATGGTATCAAAAAGATATCCATATCAAGGTTGAAAAGTACTTCAAGAAATTTTTCCCTAGTGAAATGATACGTGTTTCTAAAAACGAAGCTTTTCCAATTAGCAAGATGTGATTGTAAAAAAAGACATCCTCAACTTGGCCGCATGGCTCAGTTGAAGTTGTCTTTTTAGTTTACACTTTTAGATAAGGTCTAGTCCGCTGTCACTTTCTGTATAGATCGATATCAGCACGATTGCCGTATCTTCCCCTATATTTTTTACCACATGGGGGGTGCATGCGTTCCAACTGAACGAATCACCCTCTCCGAATTCAGCCCCATCCTCTCCCTGCTCTGCGTATATGCTTCCTTTAACGACCACATGAACCTCCTCACCTTCATGAGCGTGAGGTACGTCTCCTGTTGAGGCTCCTGGCGGGAACTCTACCAGCATCATTCTAACGTTCTTCGTAGAGCTAAGATGTTCCACCTTCAGTTTCTCGGAACCGCTTGTTGTGGTTCTTCGGTCATTCTTTCGAACAATATTCATTCTATCTTCTTTCTTAAGGAGCAAATAAGCTAATGGCACCTTCAAAGCCTGTGCTATATGTTCCAACGTTGCTATAGAGGGGGACGTTTTATTCGTTTCAACCTGACTCATGAAGCCTTGGGACAAGCCGGTTTCTTCGCAAATTTGAGCGATGGTAATATTTTTTCTCTTCCGAATCGCTCGTATCGTGGAGCCGATATCCATCCTTATGCACCCCTTAAATATTAGTAATAGGAATTATAATTTCATATTAACAATTTATATATTGACAAGTCAATGCGTTTTGATTTAAATTAGTTATATAAAATTTATTTCATTATTACTAATATTTCGTGGGGAGAGGGAATAGGAATGACAAAAACAGCAGTTATTTCAATTATTATGCGTGTGGTGATGGGAATCATATTTATGATGCATGGAATCAATAAGTTTCAAATGGGACTCAGCAATGTTGAGGCGTGGTTCAGTTCTATCGGTGTACCGGGATTTTTGGCTTATTTCGTAGCAATACTTGAACTAGTCGGCGGTATTATGCTGATTGTGGGACTGTTTACTCGATATGTATCAGGATTGATAGTAATTATGTTATTCGGTGCAATTGTAACAACGAAGCTTTCGGCAGGACTTATGGGAGATGGGCAAATAGCTGGTTATGAGTTGGATCTTGGATTTATGTTGGTTTTGTTGTATCTAGTTGTTGCTGAGCAGTCGACTCTCTCAGTCGACCGTCTTATTATGAACAAACGCAGAGCATAACTTACGAGTAAGGGGGATTATGATGAATCCGTTTTATCAATATGATGTTCATTTACCGGTCAATATGGATCCTGACAAGAAATATCCAGTCGTCTTTACTCTGCATGGCAAAGGGTCCAATGAAAATAATATGTTCAGTTTGGTCGCTCCGTTGGCAGATGATTTCATTATAATAGGTATCCGCGGCAATCTACTTCTTGGCTCGGGTTATCAGTATTATGATTTGAAAAGCCTAGGCAATCCCATCCGTGAGATGTTTGATGAAGCCGCTAAACAACTCGAAGCTTTCATTTATTATGCGACGGAAAAGTATCCAATCGATCCAAGCAAACGGTATTTGCTGGGCTTTAGCCAAGGCGCAATCCTCTCGATGACACTAGCACTTATCATGGGTGATGGGCTGAAGGGAATTGTTTCGCTGAACGGGTACGTTCCTGAATTCGTGAAGACGGAGTATCCGCTCCGAAGTGTGAAGGACGTATCCGTATTTATTTCACATGGCGAATATGATTCCATATTCCCTGTTCGGATCGGTCACGAGTCGGCGGCGTATTTCAAGGATAAGACACAGCGTTTAACATTTAAATTATACCCAACTGACCACGGAGTATCTGAAGAGAACCAGTTTGATTTTCTGAGCTGGCTTAAGCAGGATGCTGGTTTGATTATAATAAAGGAGTGAGAAGCGATATGATGCCTTCCTATTTTTTCGCGCATGGCGCCCCGTCGATCGTACTTGAGGATAACGAATACACACAACTGTTGAAGAGTTTTAAGGACAATACACCTAGACCGAAAGCAATCGTACTCTTTAGCGCTCACTGGGAAGAAACTGTACAGACGGTCAGCGCTGCTGAAACGTATGATACCATCTATGATTTTGGCGGGTTTCAAGATGAACTTTATACGATGACCTACCCGGCCAAGAGTGATCGAGCACTAAGTGAGCATGTTCGAGCGCTATTTGAAAAGCAAGGCATTCAGAGTGTTCTGAATGAGAGTAGAGGACTTGACCACGGAGCTTGGGCGGTTTTGAAGCTGCTGTATCCGGAGGCCGATATCCCGGTAGTCGCACTATCCGTGAATCGTCACCTGAGCAACGAGCAGCAGTACCGGATCGGCAAAGCGTTGGGGGAGCTTAGGGAACAAGATGTTCTCATTATCGGAAGCGGAGGAACCGTTCATAATTTAAGAAGATTGAATTGGCAGTCCCAAGGAAACGACGATTGGGCTGAGAAGTTCGACAACTGGCTTCAGAATAAGATTGAGTCATGGGATACAGAGGCGCTATTTCAATATTATGATCTGGCTCCAAATGCTCGAGAGGCTGTGCCAACGAATGAACACTTTATTCCGCTGTTTCTTGCAATGGGATCCGGAGACTCCAATCGTCAAGCGAAGCTGCTTCACCGCTGCTACCAATACGGCAACCTAAGCTTAAGCTGCTGGCAGTTTAACTAATGAAAAGAGGGCGGATCGGATGAAATCCGCAAGTAAAGCGGCAATAGAGAGGATGCTTATATTCTCTATTGCCGCGGTTTATATTGTACAGCAGCTGACGCAATTGGAGATGCTAACTCCTGTGCTAGGAGGCCTTGTCTTCTTGGCAATCGCCATATTGTTGCCGAATCTGAAGGGAGTAACCTTCTGGCTTACAGTATCCTTTATGGTTGCCGGGACAGTTCTCATGTTGCTTCAAAAAGTGGAGGCTTCCGTATGGTTCGTGTCAGCGGGAATCAATGTGACGATCGTAACGCTATTTCTATTCGCGCCATTGTTCGGACTTCCGGTCCGGATTCCCGAATATGTCGAAGCTCTGAAGCATTTCTACGAAGAAAACTTTCGCAGCAAAGCAGCTTTATTCATAGGAACGCAGTTTTTTACACAAATTATGGGTGTGTTTATTAACGTCGGTTCGATCCCTGTCGTCTATCAAATGATTTTTGTAAAGCCGCAACCCGGTATGTCCCGAATGCTTGCCAATGCGTTAAACAGGGGATTTGCGGGGGCGATTCTATGGTCGCCGTATTTCGCTGCGATGACGCTCGTGACAACGGCGCTTGAATTGCCTTGGTCGTCCGTTCTTCCTTATATGCTCGGATTAGCTTTCCTAAGTCTTGTGGTGAGCTTGGCGGTCGATTTCCGGGAACTGCGGAGGGCTGAAACTGTCCAAACACAACAGGAGTCGACTCCGAGGCTAGGGAGTTTGGTTTTTCCGATAGGGCTTGGTATATACTTAATATCCGCAATAATCACTATATTGATTTTGGAACGGTTAGTCGAATTGCCGATGGTTATATTAATTTGTATGGCTGCGGTATTATTTCCGCTAATTTGGTGCATGGCTAAAGGGGCGATGACCGTATACAGGCAAGGTTTGAAGAATCATGTTACCGTCACGCTACCCGCCTTGCAGAAGGAAATTACACTATTTTTGGCTGCCGGTTTTTTTAGCGGTTCAATTGGTGCAACCAAGTTTGGAGCCTCGGTTCCGGCAATGCTCGAGCATATACCACTGTCGGTAACTATAACATTCTCGCTATTCACAGTGCTACTCATAGGGGGATCATCGTTAATTGGTCTTCACCCGATCGTGCCGGTAACCATTCTTGCAGGCGGCATTGATCCGGCAAGCGTACAGATCAGTCCTTTGTATTTCGCAGTGTTATTGTTGGGAAGTTGGAGCTTATCCAACCCCATATCACCAGCCTCGGCTGTGAATAATTTGCTAGCTGGTCTATTTAAGAAGCCGGTGTTTGAAGTGGTCGTGCCCAATTACAAATTTGCTTGCTGTATGGCAATCGTGCTAATCATTTATGTGATGGTTGTATTAGCGGATTAAGAAAGACAGATGATAGGATGTGTCGGAAATCCCATACGCAGTTTGAAAAGGAGAAGTATTCATGCCTGATGTACAAAGTTTTGATCCTAAAGTGATTTCGCTTTTACAAGAGAAAATAAAACTGATCAAAACCGACGAAGGGGCGGTATATCTTGTTGGACCTATTAAGCTGCCAGTTAACTTATTTGGGGAGATTATCCAGTTTAATTGGTACTGCTGGCTCAATTGCAATGAAGTAACGGAAGACTTTGAGCGTATTGTCGCCAAATTATCTTCTGCTAATTTAGCGGAATATCAACAATCGAGTGTTCTTGTCCATGGGGATTTTGAACAGGCAGATCATGCCTTGATTCGGTTTCACTCCATTTGTCATACCGGAGATATATTTGGCAGCAAGCGATGTGACTGCGGATATCAGCTCCATCAGTCGTTGAAACATATTGCCGATCATGGAAGCGGCGCGTTATTTTATCTGGCGAATCATGAAGGACGAGGAATTGGGCTCTTCAGCAAAGCGCTTGCCTATATTCTGCAAGAAAATGGATATGATACGGTGGATGCGAATCTTCAACTTGGTTTTGTGGATGATTCACGAGATTATAGCGACGCGATCAAGGTATTAAAAGCACTTCGAACAAAGCCAGTCACACTGATGACAAACAATCCTAAGAAATTAGACGCCCTGAGTAAGGCAGGTCTAGATGTAGAGGATCGAGTGCAGCTTTGGGGAGATGTCTCCGAGTATAACGAGAAATATTTGAAAACGAAAATCGAGCGATCCGGGCATTTTAACGAAAATGAAGGCTGTTGCAATAATGACTAACGACGAAATTAGAGCCACCCGAAATCATCCGGGTGGCTCCTTTGTAATTATTTCAGTATTGTGAATTATTCTGATTAGGGAGATCTACTAATATTCATTAGCCACATCACTTTGCTTTATTTCTTCAAACCCCGTATCTACCCAATTCGATGAAGAAACATTTCTAGAAGCAGCAAGTAATTGTTCGATAATCCGATCCCCCCAATGCTGCTCATTCTCAGAGATGGCCGCGTTGATTTGACCATTGATTAAGGCTTCTTTGACATCAGGTGTCATGCCAAAAGTTAAGGCATATCGTTTCAAGCCTTGGGCTTTCCAAACGAGGATAGCATTTGAACTGGAAATTATATCCAGAGGAACGAGCGCGTCAAAGTGAGGATGTGCATCGATCATAGATTCCAGATCAATAATGGCTTTTTCATTATCTCCAAGATGATATTTAATATCGAGAATTTGTATTTCGGTATGTTCATCCAAATATTGCATGATCCCCTCGAGGCGACGTTTCAGCTGAGGAGACTGTGATAAACTCCCCTCAATGATAATCATTCCTTTTCCTTTCAGATAGCGATCAATGATCTGCCCCATAAGAATTCCCTCTTTAAGGGCATCTGTACCAATAAAGGAATACCTTCTACTGTTGGGTACATCGGATTCGAAACAAATAACGGGAATACCAGCTTGTGCAGCCTTATCTATGTAGGGGGCTAACGAGATAGGATCGATTGGATCTATGGCAATGCCATTTACCTTTTGCGCAATCATGGTCTCCATCATTCTGATTTGCTGTTCCAGATTAATTTCGTCAGGTGCTTTGAAGATGAGTTGAAGGGCATGAGGTTTGCTTGCATTTTCAATTGAATCTGTCATCATTTCATAGAAGGGATGGGCCATTGGGTAAATGATTCCAAACGTAAGTTGGCTAGCACGTCTATCGTTCGTAATCGTTGGCTCAGGCTTGTTGGTATGAGTAAAAGAATCTTGTGGAACTGAAGGCGTAGACCCCATGCATCCCGTTAAAAGAAGTGACAGCATACATGTGAGTGCCAGCCATTTAATCAGCCGCATGAGGCGTGTCTCCCTTCAGTATGTCGAGTGCTTCCTCAGCTGTTCCATTTTTCCTAAATTCTTTGGGGGTCATACCGGTCAATCGTTTAAACAGATTAGAAAAATAATGTGGATCATTATACCCCACTAAGAACGCAATTTCATAGGATTTGGCAGAAGTGCTTTTAAGCAGTTCCATCGCTTTTCGAATCCGTATTTGTGTTAGAAATTCAATGAACGTTTGCCCTGTTTCTTGGCTAAATACGCGGCTCAAGTAGTTCGTACTTAAGTTTACATATTCAGCAGCATCTTGTAAGGAAAAGTTATCTTTATCGAAATTCGCTTGCATGAATTCTTTGACTTTTACAATCATATCACCATATTTGTCAAATATACGAGCTCGCCAAGTCCAAAATTGTTCAATCAATTTAACGAGATAGGTGCAAGCTTCTTCCCAATTGCGAATCGCTCCTATCATCTGTTGGAAGTGTTGGAGAGACTTATCTGGCTCGGGTAGATGGCGGTACATATCTTTATTTGAACGGAAAGCTTCAATCGTCACATCATTTAACATATAAAAACCAATAGACGATGTTTGCCAATCAATGTCGACAATGGCTGCGGCATATGCTGAGACAAAGGCTTCTAGTTTGCTGTGAGACCCTATTTTTAAGAAATCCATGAATGCCCCTCGATCAAGAAAGAGAGTCGGATCTAACGTTTCTGACTTCAATTCACTGAGTACATTTCGATTTTGACGAGATAATCTGCGCCAATGCGCATCTTCCATCGCATCAAGAAAGGAGAGATGTACATTCTGGAGACGATCCTGCACACTGCCTATTCCGATAGAGATCGGGGTTGAAAGAGCTTCTTCAGAAATTGCTTTTTGCAAGTCATGGAATTGTTGGAGTTCTTGCTTCAAACACGCTAAGGTATCGCCTTTAATGATCCAAACGCTTTCAGAGCGGCTGCGCTGGAACATGAGTTGCGTATAGTTTTCCTTCAGATGCAGGCACTTTTGCAATAGCAAGCGCTCATGTTCTTGCAAGGCCATCATGTCTTCATGTTTGTAAGACTCTGTATCTCGTAGATCTAGTACGGTCACGACATAATAAGATGAAATAATCGTCAACTGAATGGAGGCACTGTGATGCATCACTTCGGAAGTTGTCATAAATCCGCTGCACAAATCATTTAATAACTTGTCTTGTGTTACTGTACTCTCCGCATTTTCTTTTTCTTTCAACAGGAGAAGTTGGGCTTTGATTTCCCGTTCTTTATCAATTTCATCACTGACTTTGCGGATAACCTTAACGAGCTCAGTGGGACTAATCGGTTTCAAACAGTATTCTTGCACGCCAATCTGCATAGCAGTTCGAGCGTATTCAAACTCGGCATGTCCGCTGATGATGATGATTTTCATATCAGGAAATTGTTTGCGCATAATGCTGCTAAGCTCAAGCCCATTCATAAAAGGCATGAGAATATCCGTAATTAATATGTCTGGCTGAACGCGTTCTATGATAGGTAGAGCTACTTCACCATCGGAAGCATCCCCACTGAAAATAAACCCTTCTTTCTCCCATTCAATACAGTCCCGAATCGTCTCTCTAATTAATATTTCGTCATCAACAAGGACTATTTTTTTCATCTACGATCAACCCCACTCACATGGTATTCGAATGGTAACTTTAGTGCCTTCGCCTTCCGTGCTTTCTACCTGAACACCTGATGATTCTCCGTAATATAACCGAATTCGTCGGTGAACATTGTGTAATCCGAATCCACCTGATACTTCATTTCCCGTTTCTTGCGGGGTGTGAGGATTCATTAAATCGTTTCGCAACTGGTTAAGCCGATCTTCTGTAATTCCCTTTCCATTATCTTCAACCACAATAATGAATGTATTCTCATCATCAATTCTAGCAGTTACTCGAATCAGCCCTCTACCACGTTTGTTTTTGAGTCCATGATAGAGCGCATTTTCAACAATGGGCTGTAAAGTCATTTTAAGAATAAGTAGCGAATGTAGACTTGCATCAATTTCGATTTGATATTCCAAAATATCACGATACCGCATCTGTTGGATCGTTAAATAACTTTGAAGATGCTCAATTTCCTTATCAAATGTGATCCAATCCTTTCCTTTGCTTAAACTAATTCGGAATAGTTTGGATAAGGCCATAACCATCTGGACAACTTGATCCTTTTTCTCCGATTGTGCCAGCCAAAGAATGGAATCTAACGTATTATATAAAAAATGCGGATTAATCTGCGCCTGCAAAGCTCGGAGTTCTGATTTCTTGATTTCCTGTTGTTCTTTAATACTCTGGTCAAGCAACATGCGAATTTTTCCGATCATCACGTTAAAACTGTTCCCTAAATCAGCAATTTCATCGGTACCGGTAAGAACAACCTTCGCTTCAAGAAAACCGGAGGCAGCGAGCTGCATTTTATTCTTTAAGATGCGAACGGGTCTTGTCAGACGATTAGAGACGAATAGATGCAAGGAAATAGCAAATATGATGCTGAGCAACACGCTTATGATGATGAGTTGCCTTATGGAGTTCGCTTCTTCTACAATTTCCTGCAGCGGTACGACCCCTACGATATGCCATCCTGTGGATGATGACGGAGAAGTTACGATAAATTGTGGCTTTCCATCCGTATTATCAACATATTCTTTGTTATTGCTTTCAATAATAGATGAAATGTTTTTGAACTGCGGCCACTTTGTGGAGTAAGTCGCTTTCGATGGGATGAAAATCGCATTACCTTTGCTATCAGCAACATAGAAAAAACCGCTTTTCCCAATACTCACATTATCGCAAAATTGTTTCACAATACTGTCGTCAACATCAATTATGATGAAGCCAATGACTTCATGGGTGACACGCTGTTTGACAGTGGACACGATAGATATAATACGATGATTTTGGTATTGGAAACCATCCAGCGGTTCTAAGGAAGATGGGTCATCTGGGGGGATGTTCAGGATCGCCTCCGGATGTTGAATTAGATACTCGAAATGCGGATTCCGCAATGAATCTCGGTTTAGTTGAAACACACCTTTCCTCTCACTAATTCCTCGGCCATATAAATTAATCATCGTTATATTAAGAACGCTGTCATATTGATAGGTTTGTCTATAGGAAGACATCGTTTGTAAGATCTCTCGCGCATCAACATTTAAATCTGTTTGTGAAAATAAAAAGCGCAGCACATTCGGATTTTTCTCTAATTCCAGAAGCTTTTTCGTATCGGTAAAAACATTATCAATGTTTGTTGCTAATTGGGAGGCAAGCATCATTGTTGCAGATTTACTGTTCGTAAATACGGTATTGTACGATTTATTATAGGAAACTAATCCTACGATGATTAAAGGAAGACAGGTTAGGATGACGAACATCGTTAGCAACTTGGCACGAAGGCTGGATGTTATTTTCCGATAGATGCCCATAATATAATAGCCTTTCATTGATTCTGATTTGTGGAATCTTATCCAAATTATGAATCAATCAATATGAAAACGCAATCATCAGACATAAAACTACACTTTCTAAATAAAAAAGTGAAGGTTTTGATAGTTTCCATCCAAAAGTGAATAAGAATTTATAAGAATAGTCAATGAAACTCCGTATACCCTAGCATGGCGCGTATCCTATACTTTGGTTACACCGAAGCAAACAGGTGAACAAAAGGGAGGAAACAACAAATGAAATCTAAAAAGACACTAGGGGTAGTTTTGTTAGCTACAGCAATGATGATGATTACAGCAGGTTGTGGCAGTTCCACGAAGACAGCAGCAAGCCCAGGAGCAGCGGCGACAGCAACTCCAGCTGCATCAGCAGCGGCGGCTACGCCTAAAGCTAATAAAACGATTACGCTAGGTTTTGCTCAAGTAGGTGCGGAAAGCGGCTGGCGTTCAGCGAATACGAAATCTATCCAAGATTCTGCCAAAGCAGCAGGAATTGAATTGAAATTCTCCGATGCACAACAAAAGCAAGAAAATCAAATTAAAGCTATTCGTACCTATATCCAACAGAAAGTAGATGTCATCTCCTTCTCGCCAGTTGTAGAATCCGGATGGGATACGGTATTGAAAGAAGCGAAGGATGCTGGCATTCCCGTTATCTTAACGGATCGTTCAGTAGATTCGAAGGATACTTCCCTATACAGAACTTTCATTGGTTCCGATTTCGTTGAAGAAGGTCGCAGTGCAGGTAAATGGCTAGTAGATAAATATAAAGACGCGAAAGATGTTGTTAATATCGTAGAACTACAAGGTACAACAGGTTCTGCACCTGCGAATGACCGTAAAGCTGGCTTTGGCGAAATTATTAAATCGAACCCTAACCTGAAAATTATTGCTTCCCAAACGGGTGATTTCACACGTGCCAAAGGGAAAGAAGTTATGCAATCTTTCTTGAAAGCGAATAAGAACATCAACGTTCTGTATGCACATAACGACGATATGGCGCTCGGAGCAATCCAAGCAATTGAAGAAGCGGGACTTAAACCAGGTAAAGATATCATCATTATTTCTGTTGATGGTGTGAAAGACGGCTTTGTTGCAGCAAGCGAAGGCAAAATTAATTTCATCGTAGAATGTAATCCATTGCTTGGCGGCCAATTGATGCAAGCTGTCAATGATGTTCTAGCTGGTAAAGAAATTCCGAAACGTATTGTTACCAAAGAAGGCGTATTCACATCGGAAGATGCCAAACGTGAATTGCCAAATCGTCAGTACTAGTATCACCCTATAAAAATAGAGCAAAGCTGCTCCATCTACCTCGTGTGGGGCAGCTTTAGCTTTGTAAAGGAGAGGAGTGGCCGTATGAATCAACATGGGCCGGTGTTGCAGATGACCGGAATTCATAAGCAGTTTCCGGGTGTAAAAGCATTAACCAACGTAAATTTCAGGTTGTTCCCTGGAGAAGTTCACGCATTGATGGGTGAAAATGGAGCTGGCAAATCTACTTTGATTAAAGTTCTTACAGGTGTCCATTCAATCGATCAAGGGCGTGTTGAGTTAGACAATCTAGCAATTAAAATCCATAGCCCGCTTGACGCGCAGAATTCAGGCATTAGTACGGTATATCAAGAGGTTAATTTATGCGCGAATCTGTCGGTCGCTGAGAATATTTATATTGGACGTGAACCTCGTCGCTTCGGACGAATTTTATGGAAAGAAATGAATCAGAATGCCAGAGAGTTGCTTAAGAAAAGAATGAATCTTGAAATCGATGTGACACAACCGTTGCAAGCATTTTCAGTGGCCGTTCAACAACTAGTAGCGATTGCAAGAGCTTTGAGTATATCTGCAAAAGTGTTAATACTTGACGAGCCGACCTCTAGTTTGGATAGGGGAGAGGTTGTGCAGTTATTTTCTGTCATGACGAGATTGAAAAATGAAGGACTTGCCATTCTCTTCGTCACTCATTTCTTAGATCAAGTTTATGATATTTCGGATCGAATAACCATACTCCGGAATGGAGAGTTTATAGGGGAATATCTGGCTAAAGAACTTCCTCGTATAGAACTAGTTTCAAAGATGATTGGGAAAGATCTGGATGTACTTGAAGAACTGCCGAAAGGTGAAGCCGAACATCATAAGAAGAAAGAGGTCTTGATTGAGGCCACTCAGATTGGAAAAAAAGGATCTATCGAACCTGTGGATCTTATCATTCATAAAGGGGAAATTGTCGGTTTGGCTGGATTGCTGGGCTCAGGTAGAACCGAATTGGCCAGGTTATTCTTTGCAGCGGATAAGGCTGATTCTGGTGATGTGACAATCGCCGCTTCCTCCGAAGCGATTAATTCTCCAAGGCAGGCGATTGATCAAGGTATCGCTTTTTGTTCGGAGAATCGTAAATTAGAAGGTATTATTGATGATCTAACGGTGCGTGAGAATATTATATTGGCGCTTCAAGCGTCTCAAGGTTGGTTTAAAACGATCTCGAGAAAGCGTCAAGATGACATGGCGAATGATTATATACGCGCGCTAAATATTAATCCATCGAATCCTGAACATCTGATTAAAAATTTAAGCGGCGGCAACCAACAAAAGGTTCTGCTTGCTCGTTGTTTGCTAACGGATCCAAATTTATTAATTCTGGATGAACCGACTAGAGGAATTGATATTGGAGCTAAGGCTGAGATTCAGAGACTAGTTCTATCATTAGCTCAAAAAGGGATGTCGGTCCTCTTTATTTCATCTGAATTAGAAGAAGTCTTACGCGTAAGTCATCGTATTGTCGTCTTACGTGATCGGCACAAGGTCCAAGAAATGGTCGGCAATGAAATTACACAGAAAAATGTCATGAAGGCAATTGCGGGGGGTTGATGAACATGGTAAAGCATCATTTGTTTTGGCCATTAACTTTTTTGTGTGCATTACTTGTATTTAACTTACTGTATTCTCCCGATTTCTTTTCCATAAAAATACGGGAAGGACACTTATATGGCAGCGTAATTGATATTTTGAACTTTGGTTCTCCTTTAATTATTGTTTCTATCGGCATGACACTGGTCATTGCGGCAACCAAAGGGGTTGATCTCTCCGTTGGTTCTGTTGTCGCAATTTCAGGAGCCATCGCATGTATGAATATTAGCAATGGGGATGGCAGCTTACTAAATGTCATCGTTTCGGTGGGGATCGCGTTAATTATCTCTGTAGTTTTGGGGATTTGGAATGGATTCTTAGTCGCCAATATCGGGATGCAGCCAATTATCGCTACATTGATCTTAATGGTATCGGGGCGCGGCGTGTCTCAATTAATTACGAGTGGGCAAATTATTACCATTTCCAATTCCAACTATAAGTTTATTGGCGCAGGATCTCTAGCCACATTGCCGTTTTCTATTTTTATCGTGGCGATCGTATTTCTAATTGCTTATCTATTAACTAGAAAAACAGCTCTCGGATTATTCATTGAATCCGTTGGTTGCAAGCCTACGGCTAGTAAGCTTGCAGGTGTGAAATCGAAGACGATCATGTTCTTCGTCTACATGTTCTGTGGTTTATGTGCGGGAGTCGCAGGACTGATATTAAGTTCCAATGTCTCCAGTGCGGATGGAAATAATGCGGGCTTGTGGTATGAACTTGATGCGATCTTAGCTGTCGTCATTGGAGGTACTTCGCTAACAGGCGGACGGTTTTACTTAGCAGGAACACTTGTGGGCGCGCTGATCATTCAGACGCTGACAACGACGATTTACATGATTGGCGTACCGCCGGAAGTGACTTTGGTCGTCAAAGCATTCGTCGTATTGATCGTTTGCTTAATTCAATCGGAATCCTTCCGTAAATCCATTGCATTCAGATGGAAAACCCGTCATTATCCAGCAGAGAGGGAGGTTAAGCAACATGTTTAAGAAACAGCATATCCCCATCATGGTGACGATTGGCTTATTTATGCTCATGTTTGCGATCGGTTCATTCCGATACACGGGATTCTTTTCCTTACAAGTTTTGATGAATCTTCTGATTGATAATGCCTTTCTACTGATCGTGGCTGTCGGTATGACATTCGTAATCATTTCAGGGGGAATCGACTTATCGGTTGGGTCCGTGATTGCATTTACAACGATGGTTTCGGCTAGTTTAGTTCATGCGGGTTGGCCGCCTGGCTTAGTCATTCCACTGGTATTGGTAATTGGATCGTTGTTTGGTTGGGGAATGGGAGCTATTATTCATTATTTCAAAATCGAACCGTTCATTGTAACGTTGTCTGGGATGTTCCTTGCTAGGGGATTGTGTTACCTCATAAGTATTAACACGATCACCATTGATAATTCTTTCTATACCAGTGTAGCTCAAACGAAGATTCGTTTGCCTGGTGGCAATTTTGTATCCATTAGCGTCATTATCGCCTTACTTGTTGTATTCTTAGGCTTCTACATTGCACATTACACACGCTTTGGAAGAACGACGTATGCTTTAGGTGGAAGTGAGCAATCTTCCCTATTGATGGGGCTGCCTGTCGGACGTACCAAAATGTTAATCTATGCGTTTAGCGGATTCTGTTCAGCTCTTGCTGGTGTAGTTTTTACCTTCTATATGCTTTCTGGCTATGGCTTGCATGCGATGGGGATGGAATTAGATGCGATTGCAGCTGTCGTCATCGGTGGTACGCTGCTTACGGGCGGCGTAGGCTATATCGTTGGAACCTTCTTTGGCGTTATGATTCAAGGTGTGATCCAAACCATTATTAGTTTTGAAGGCACACTAAGCTCGTGGTGGACGAAGATCATAATTGGCATTCTATTGTTTATGTTTATCATTTTGCAGCGGTTGCTTAGCCAGCGAAGATGGATGCAACGTAGGTAGTTGAAAGTAAGGGCATTAGTTGACACACTTTGTCGAGTAGTGCCCTTTTTTTAGTTATAGGAGATCGGCTAGTTGTACAAAGGTACACGGACAGTCTATCAATTCCGCCGAGAGGACTCCCACTTCTACAAGTGGCGAGGTGAATCCGCGACTTCCTGAGTGCCCCCCTAAATGTTCTTCCTTTTCCAATTCATATGCGGTAAAATGATATTACAGAACATTTGTTCTAATTATCTATTTGGACTGGAAGTGAAGTCATGTCAGAGCCAAAGTCAGTTTACAGAACTCACCAAGTATGGATCAAACCCGGGCATCGGTTGTATCCGTACCTGGAGCAGGTGTATCAAGATGCCAAGAACCTCTACAATACGACTAACTTTTATATACGACAAGTGTTCACCGCTTTTAGGCAGAATCAACCACTACAGCCATTACAGCAACAAGTGATGGACCTACTTCAGACGAACATTGGCGCCATGAATGAACGACTGAGTGAGAAGAACCGTTCCTTTCCGTTTCAATTACCATCGCAAGAGAGTCCTTTTGTCAATTACCGCTTTCTGGACGCCTTATTCAAAGTGATGGCACAAGTCGACTATCGAACGCTCCCTATGCAGAGCAGTCAAGGGGTCATGCAGGTTGTATTTCAGAACTGGAAGTCCTTCTTCGCGAGTATAAAGGACTATCGTAACCATCCAGAGAAGTATAGCGGAAAGCCACGTATTCCGGGCTACGTTCGCAGTCAAGCAAAAGAAGTGGTTTTCACGAATCAAGATTGTGTGATCAAGGAACGGAAATATCTTAAACTTCCGAAAACGCGGATGCAGCTTAACATCGGGAAGCTGGGTTATACCGATGGACAGTTGAAGCAAGTGCGTGTTGTTCCAAGATATGGACAATACGTGGTGGAAATGGTCTTTGCACGTCGGATTGAGGAGAGAGAAGCAGAGAAAGAACATGTACTAGCGATCGACCTTGGCGTTGACAATCTTGCAACCATCGTCACCACGACCGGTTCCAAACCGGTTTTGTTGAAGGGCAAGGTAGTTAAAGCCATCAATCAGTATTACAACAAGATGAAGGCTCGTTATACAAGTATTCTTCGGCAAGGTAAGGAGCCGCATGAAGGCGTACGTACTTCCCACCGTTTAGAACGATTGCATCTGAAGCGCCATCGCAAGCTCAAAGACTTGTTCCACAAGGCGAGTTATCATATCATCAAGCTGGCTGCAGAGCAAAACATCGGCACAATCGTCATCGGGCATAACGACGGGTGGAAGCAATCGTCTGATATCGGGCGGCGAAACAATCAGTCTTACTGTCATATCCCTCATCAGATGCTCGTTTCGATGATTCAATATAAAGCCGCTGAACAGGGAATAGCCGTCATCTTGACAGAAGAAGCCTACACCTCGAAAGCCAGTTTCTTGGAACATGATCCATTGCCGCGATACAATCAAGAGGGTACTTGGACCTTCTCAGGCAAACGGATTCATCGTGGACTGTATAAGAGTGCGAAGGGTTTAATCCATGCCGATGTCAATGGCGCAGCCAACATTATGCGAAAAGTATTCCCAAAAGCATCTGTCAAGGAAGCTAATGGGATAGAGGGGTTGGATGGTACAAAAACTATCAATGTGTCAACTCCACTGGTGTTAAGCATCCTGAAATAAGTAAGGTTGATACACTAGAAACCCCCACTTCAACCTTATAGTTAAAGGTAAGTGGCGGGCGTATTCATATTTGAAGTATCTGCTGTATCGCAAGAATCATCTGCTTCGACGGAACAAGTAGCCTCACTCTGTTCAACGCAGTTAACGATCGGAGAGCAGCTTTTGGAGCTTTCTGCGAAGCTGAACCAACTATCTGGACAATTGGAGAGACAGATGTCACATTTTCAAACGGAATGAATCAGAAGGGTGTCGAACGGTATGAAAACAAAATTACTGTTAACCAAACTAGTGATAACTGTGTGCGTTTGTGTACTTTTCTCAGGCTGTGAAAGTACTCCTGAACCCAAGCCGACTAACAATGGGAAAGCAGAACGTCAAGAGATGTCGGGAACAGTTGTGGAGCGTAAGGAACCAGTTCTTGGCTTTTCACAATTAGGTTCAGAAAGTGAATGGCGTATTGCGAATACCTCGTCGATCACGGAATCCGCCAATCAATCCGATATTCAATTAATCCTTCAAAATGCGGACCAATCGCAAGAAAAGCAAATTGAGGCCATTCGTGAATTTGTTAGACAGAAGGTGGATGTCATTGCGATTGCACCTGTTGTGGAAACGGGATGGGAGCCCATTCTAAGGGATGTTAAGCAGGCTGGGATTCCCGTTATCATTGTAGATCGCTTCGTAGCTATCTCGGATCCGTCTCTCTATGTGACTCATATTGGATCTGATTTCTATGAAGAGGGGCGTAAAGCTGGCAAATATTTATTAGACAAATTCGGCAAAACAGATAAGCCCATCGGCATGGTGGAATTAAAAGGGACAGAGGGTTCAACGCCATCCATTGCGCGTGGTAAAGGGTTTCGTGATGTTATTTCAGATCGAGCGCCTTTTCAATTCCTCGATAGTGCTTATGCCGATTTTACGTTAACCAAAGGTAAAGAAGTGATGAAAAGGTTCCTGAAAGAGAGAGGAAGGGATATTCGGGTTTTATATTCACATAATGATGACATGACATTAGGGGCGTTAGAAGCAATTGAAGAGTATGGCCTAATTCCAGGTCAAGATATTGTTGTCATCACCGTAGATGGCACGCGAAAAGCACTGGAGAAGCTGAATGAGGGCAAGATCAATTTGGTGGTCGAATGCAACCCGCTGCTGGGTCCTAATCTCATTCAAGCGGCCAAAGAAATTTCGAAAGGAAGCTCGCTGCCGAAACGGATCGTGACGCCTGAGAATGTGTTTACACAGGTAACTGCAGCAAGTGAGCTTGCGACGAGAAGTTATTAGGCGAATAGCAACAGCGGTCTAAAGGATGCAACTTGGAGCTCATTCCAATCTAACAACTTTCCAACCCGATATATCAGACATTTCAACTATGAGTTGAAGCTTGATCCGATTAGCACGGACATGGAAAAGCAGGATGCGACATTTAAAATTGTGAATTAACAAACTGGATGGAAATATGTCTAGCAGGCTCCTTCGGGAGCCTTTTTCTCATAAGCAATAACTTAATATATGCCACGTTCAACTTATCGCAACATGGAATCTCAGCTAGGTTTAACTTGGATCTCTTTTACAGTCTCACCCTCAATTAATACAGGTTGGTAATAGGTTGAGGTGGGCAAGTCTTTTTTGCCTTGCAAATTTTTAATAACCCAGTCCGCTGCGTCGCGTCCCATTTGTTCTTGGGGGTGTGTCAGCGTCGTTAGTTTGATATTTGCGTTTTTGGCGATATATGAATTGTCCTGTCCAATGACGGATAGCTCATCTGGAATGGAGATCTCCAGCCTTCTGCAGACATGTACAACTTCCAACCCGACCTCGTCGTTGTAACACACAAGCGCAGTCAGTCCATCCCGATTGTCATTCAGAAACCCCTCCAAGTTGGCGGACAGAAGTGATTTCGTCGCCGTATCGAAAGAAAGCACATGCTCGGAGTGGAACCTTAATTTGGCTTCCCCAAGTGCCTTGATATATCCCTTCATTCTGTACTTCCCTTGTAAATCATCCATTTTCGCGATAATGCCAATCTGCGTATGTCCTTTGGCAATCAGTTCCTTGGTTGCGAGGTAGCTAGACTGCACATCATCCAGGCAGAAAAAAGGAACTTCTAACTCTTCATAATAGGCATTGATCATGGCGAACGGAACCTCTTGCTCCCTAAATGCCAAGTAGTAAGCGATATTGGGGTTGTATTCATTGCTTCTGGTAGGCTCAATAATTAGTCCATCCACGCCGTAGGAAAGCATCATTTCCAATGCCTTTTTTTCCTGAGCGATATCATTATTTGTGCTGGCTAAGAGCAATGAATAGTTATCTTCATTTAATCGGCTTTCAATGCCGCGGATGATGGAGGGGAAGATGTAATCCGAAATATAGGTCGTGATGACGCCGATCGTTTTTTTCGTTTCTCTCCCTGATCGAGATCGGTACTGGCTGCTAACGTATGTGCCTGATCCCCTCTCGCTTCTCAGGAACCCCTCGTTCGATAACTCCAGAATAGCTTTTCGAACCGTCTGCCGGCTAACGTTGTAGCTGTCCTGCAAAGCGGATTCCGAAGGAATTTGCTCACTAGCTTTGTATGTTCCCGATAAGATATTACTTTTTATATCATCAATGATTACTTGATACTTTGGCTTCACGCAATCCACTTCTTTCCTTGTTGTAAGTAAAGTTGTACGTACACATTTTAGCATGAATTGTTTGGAATGCAAATGCAGACGATGCAAAAGATGATTGCAGCGCCTTTCTTTATTTTTATAGCGTAAAATCAATGGTACAAGTTGCATGCGTGTTCTATTTAGAAAGGCATTAGATGTGCTGACTGGAGAATGTATGGTAACTAATGTAGGTATAACTATTTGATTATATTGACAAATGTACGTACAGAAAATATACTGAGGTTGATAGTACAGGATTTTCCGGTTGTCTCATCTCGTCGATGACCGGTTCGATTGGAAGCAGCTTTTATACGAGAATCGAAGTCGTTTGGGTGTATCACCGCGAATAGAGAGGGGATTTATGTGATTATGAATCATGTAGACTTGAAAGAAGCGATAACCAAGGGAGAAACTTCGCTGGGTATCGAATTAGGATCTACGCGGATCAAAGCGGTGCTGATCGATCGTCAATTCGAGACCATCGCATCGGGAAGTTATGAGTGGGAAAATCTGTTGAAAGACGGATATTGGACATACAACCAGGAGGATATTATTACAGGTCTCCAAACCGCGTATCGCGAAATGAAGCAGCAAGTGGAACAGAATTACGGAGTCACCCTCCAGACTGTGGGTTCGATCGGATTTTCCGCTATGATGCACGGATATATGGCATTCGACAGCAAGGGTGAGCTGCTGGTGCCGTTTCGGACTTGGCGCAACGCAACTACCGGCGCTGCTGCAAGGGAACTAACGGACTTATTCCAATTCAATATTCCTGAGCGTTGGAGCATCGCCCATTTGTACCAAGCGATATTAAACCAAGAGGAGCATGTGCCTCGCATTGATTTCGTGACGACGCTGGCTGGTTACATTCACTGGCTGCTGACTGGCAATAAAGTCATTGGAATCGGAGATGCCTCCGGCATTTTCCCCATTGATGAAGCAACCCATAACTACCATCCATCCATGGTTAAGCAATTCGATGAACGAAACGCAGCCAAAGGCTTTCCGTGGAAGCTTGAGGATCTTCTTCCTAAAGTATGTCTATCCGGCGAGCAAGCCGGTGAACTAACAGAGGCGGGAGCCAAGCTTCTTGACCCAGCCCGTGATCTGCAGCCAGGCATTCCACTATGTCCTCCGGAAGGCGATGCCGGGACAGGTATGGTGGCGACGAATAGCGTGAAGAAGCGTACGGGCAACATCTCCGTAGGAACTTCCGTGTTTGCGATGATTGTACTAGAGAGGGAACTAGCCAAGGTTTACCCGGAAATCGACATGGTGACGACGCCGGATGGCAGCCCGGTCGGCATGGTGCATGCCAACAACTGCTCCAGCGATCTCAACGCCTGGGTAGGAATGTTCCGTGAGTTCTCCGAAGCCATGGGATTCAATGTGGATTCCGGGAAATTGTTCAGCGTGCTGCTCAACAAGGCGCTCGAAGCCGACCCGGATGGCGGCGGTTTGCTTAGCTACGGCTATCTCTCGGGCGAAAATATTACGGGCATCGATAAAGGCAGGCCGTTGTTCGTTCGTTCGCCGGAAAGCAACTTCAATTTGGCGAATTTCATGCGTACACATCTATTCGCGGCTTTCGGAGCCCTCAAGCTCGGAATGGATATTTTGACGGAAAACGAACAAGTAGCCATCGACAGTATTTTGGCTCATGGCGGCCTCTTCAAGACCCCTTTCGTCGGACAAAAAGTCTTAGCTGCTGCGCTGAATGTACCGATCTCGGTTATGTCCACGGCTGGTGAAGGCGGGGCATGGGGCATGGCGCTTCTGGCCTCTTACCTGATTAACAAGGATCAGGATGAAAGCTTGGAGAGCTTCCTCGAAGAGAAAGTATTCAAAGATGTCGAAGGACAGGAAATTACTCCGGATGCGAAGGATGTTAGCGGGTTCGAAGCATTCATCCAACGCTACCGGGCAGGGCTGGCCATCGAACAGGCCGCTGTAGACCATCTGGTAGAGAACGGGAGGAACTAACGTTGTTAGAACAGCTGAAAGAAGAAGTATATCAAGCGAATCTGGACTTGCCGAAGCACGGACTCGTGAAATTCACTTGGGGTAATGCGAGCGCCGTCGATCGGGAAAGCGGTCTGTTCGTCATTAAACCCAGCGGAGTCAGCTACGATAAGATGAAGCCGAGCGACATGGTCGTTGTGGATCTCGACGGCCGTGTGGTCGAAGGAGAGCTTAGACCTTCCTCGGATACCGCGACTCACGCCGTCTTGTACAAACATTATCCGCAAATCGGCGGCATCGTCCATACCCACTCTACTTGGGCAACGATCTGGGCACAAGCAGGACTGGATGTACCGGTCATGGGTACGACGCATGCGGACACCTTCTACGGCACCGTCCCTTGTGCGCGCTTTTTGACCCAAGAAGAGGTTGACCGTGGTTATGAAGCCGAGACGGGTCACGTCATCATCGAGACATTCGAGAAGCTCGGACTGGATGTTATGGCAATTCCGGCCGTCCTGCTCCAAGGACATGCGCCGTTCACTTGGGGGAAAGATGTGAAGTCAGCAGTTGTGAACAGCGTCGTGCTGGAGGAAGTGTGCAAAATGAATTTGTACGCGCGACAACTAAATAACTTTGCCAAAGAACTGCCGCAAGGCATTCTGGATAAGCACTATCTCCGGAAACATGGGAAAGATGCCTACTACGGGCAGAAGTAATGGTATTAGGCATTATTCATTATAAAATTGAGAAAAGAGGATGATCAGGATGTCAGCAACAGCTCCTAAACAGTTTTGGTTTGTCGTAGGTTCGCAGCATTTGTACGGGGAAGAAGCTCTGGCTGAAGTTAAAGCTCATGCACAGACGATGACGGATGCATTGAATAATAGCGGTGTGCTACCTTATCCGCTTGTCTTGCAGGACCTGGCTATCAGTGCGGATAAAATTACAAACATCATGAAAGAGGTCAACTATCGCGACGAAGTGGCGGGTGTCATTACGTGGATGCATACATTCTCACCTGCGAAAATGTGGATTCGCGGTACGAAATTGCTGCAGAAGCCGCTACTTCATTTGGCAACCCAGTTTAATGAAAGCATTCCTTGGGCCACGATCGACATGGACTTCATGAACCTGAACCAGGCCGCGCATGGCGACCGCGAATACGGCTTCATCAATGCCCGTCTGAAGAAACAAAATAAAATCATAGTAGGCTACTGGGAACGTGCGGAAGTGAAGCAGCAGATTGCGGATTGGATGGACGTAGCGGTTGCCTATAACGAAAGTTTCAACATCAAAGTCGCCCGTTTTGGCGACAACATGCGCAACGTTGGTGTAACGGACGGGGATAAGGTTGAAGCTCAGATTCAGTTCGGATGGACCGTGGACTACTACGGCATCGGCGACCTCGTGCAATACGTGAATGCCGTGACCGAGCAGGAAATTGACGATCTAATGGGCGAATATGCGGAACTCTACGAATTCGATTATGGGACGAACAGCAAAGAGTCTTGGGAAGCCAGCGTCAGAGTTCAAGCGAGCTATGAAATCGCTATGAAACGTTTCTTCGATGAGAGAGGTTACAATGCTTTCACCACGAACTTCGAGGATCTGCATGGGATGAAGCAGTTACCAGGGCTTGCCGTTCAACGTCTGATGGCGCAAGGATACGGTTTTGCCGGCGAGGGCGACTGGAAGACGGCCGCAATCGATCGCTTGTTGAAGGTGATGAGCCGTAACCAAAACACGGGCTTTATGGAGGATTACACGTATGAGATGGCGATCGGTCAGGAATCCATTCTTCAATCCCATATGCTCGAGGTAGATCCAACTTTGGCAAGCAACCAACCGAAAATCATCGTTTCCCCACTCGGGATCGGTGGTAAAGAAGATCCGGCGCGTCTGGTATTCGACGGTAAAGCTGGCGAAGGTGTCGTCGTATCTATGGCTGATTTCGGTACACATTATAAACTGTTAATCAACGAGATTTCTGCATTCGAGCCGACCGTTCCAGCTCCTAATCTTCCCGTGGCTCGAGTTCTATGGAACGTGAAGCCGAACTTCCAGGATGGGGTAAAAGCTTGGATCGAGAATGGTGGAGGCCACCATACTGTCGTTTCCTTGAACCTGACGACAGACCAAATCGTGACCTACGCGAAGCTGGTTAACTTAGAATACGTCGTCATTAAGTAATTCATAATTAAGGCAAGAAGTAGGCACACCTGATGGCGTATCCCGTACGAAAAGGAATAGCTGGTCAGGGGCACGTTGCAAACTTCCTTGTGCAAAATATAAAAACCGTTTCTTAGGTAAATGGCTGATTCCATTTACCAAGAAATGGTTTTTTGGTTTTCAACGACGTTAGAGGATTAACGGTATCTCACACGAATTGTTTCTTATATGATGAGTTAGCGGCTTTTGGAATAGGAAGTGAAATGAGGGGATACTTCTGAAAAGAAAAATAGGAATCCGTTTTAGATTGATGGTTTTGATGATTTGTTTAACTACATTACCTGTTGTGACTGTAACCTGGCTAGCTAGCAACAATACACGGCATTCCGTGGAACAGGAAATGATTAGTGCCAATAACTCACGTATGGAATGGGCTAATCAATATCTGAATGAGCTTATTGAGCAGATGAACATATTATTTTATACCGTTCAGATCAATTCCGAATTAATGGGGAATCTTCAACAAGTAGCGAATCCAATTTTAAATGTACAATATCTAACGCAAAAATATGTGGGTGATACCCTAACCTCATTATTACATTCCAATTCCCGTAAAATTGATGATTTTACGCTTTATATTCATGAAAACAAACAGGCCTTATCCGTAAGTTATGTCGGCCGTTTAATTTCGTTTATGGATATCCGAACTGGACCATGGAGCCGAATGCTGGAGACACCGACTAATATTTATTTTAAGCAGGAACCAAATGGGGTTTATGCGTTTCACAGTATGAATCGGTTTGAAGACCGTAAGCTGTTGGGTGGTCTCTCCGTTAAGATCAACCGCAAGGTTTGGGATGAGGTCGGCAGTATTCTTGGATCTGAGCCGGACAGCTCCATTCTCTTAAGTAACGATGAAGGGGAATTATTATCAGGGTCTAAGAATGAACAGGCGCTAGGAGATATTCCTAGTCTATTAAAAAGTCTTGCGGTTCCTGATAGTGGTCTTGGTATTCACAAAACGAATAAGTATTATTTCTTTATGCAGAAAGTTAGCAATGGTAAATTAACACTGATAAAAGCCATTCCGCTCGAAACGATAAATCGCAGCGCCCAAGCAACGATTAATGCTGGTATTGTTACTGGAAGCTTATTTGTCGCTGCCTCGATCATTCTCTCTATCCTGTTTTCACTTCGAATTAGTAAGCCGATTATTAGTCTAGCACGAACCATGAGAAGAGCGGAAATACAAAGCTTTGAATTGAAATCTGTCAAAAACAGTGATGAACTTGGCCTGTTAGAGCATGGCTACAACTCCATGATGCAACGCATCAAAGAGTTAATTGAAGTAGAATACCAAGGGAAAATAGACATTAAGACTGCGCAACTGAGGACGCTACAAGCTCAAATCAATCCGCATTTTCTCAACAACACCCTTCATCTAATCGGGGGGATGGCGTTAGAGAAGGATGCGCCTGAGATATATCGAGTTACACGGGTGATCGGAGATTTATTAAGATATTCAATCAGTACGGGTAGTGATTTGGTTACGTTTAGAGATGAGCTCAAGCATATGCAGAACTATATTTTTATTCAGGAGCAGCGGTTTACTGGGCGATGTCAAGTAGTGGTTGAGAAAGATGATTTGCCTTCGGAGAGCCGGCTTCCCAAATTTACACTTCAGCCTATCGTCGAAAATGCATTTGAACATGGACTGCATAAAAAAGAAGGCAGCTGGCTCGTTGAGGTAAGAATTAAACGAATCCGTAATCAAATTCTAATTGCTGTTCAAGATGATGGCGTAGGTTTAGATGAAGAGAAGCTTGGACTAATCCGAATTGGATTACGTTCTGGCAATGAAAATAATTCAAAATTCTCTGAAGATGAGCAAAACGGAATAAGAAAAGGTATTGGTTTGAAAAATGTCGATGCTCGGTTGAAGCTGCATTTTGGCGAACGATATGGTATACGTATTTTTAGCAAGTTTGGGAAGGGAACGATCGTATTATTCGTACTGCCGGTACTGGAAAAGGAGGAGCATGAAGATGTATAAAGTAATGATTGTGGACGATGAGCCTTGGTCAAGAAAAGTTATCAAGCAGCTTGGAGAATGGGACAAACTCCAATTAACGATAATAGGCGAGGCAGAGGACGGAACACAAGGATTGCGGATGGTTGCCGAACTAGCTCCTGATATCGTGGTAACAGATATGAGAATGCCGGGTATTGATGGCGTTGAACTCTTAAAGGCGCTGAATGATAAACATCCTTTGCTTAAGATCATTGTGATGAGTGGATATGATGATTTTGTTTATTTAAAACAAGCTATTCGATCCCAAGCGAAGGAGTACTTATTAAAACCGGTGGATCCAGAAGAGCTGAATGCTGCCCTTGCTCAATGTGTTCGTGAACTGCAGCAAGCCAAGCAAATTTCAGAAGTATCTTGGAAAACACCGCTCGTATTTGCCGATGCGGCTTCACTCGAGAAGTATTTGGAATATCGTCAACTGATCTACGGTTATTTGTTGGATTTAAACGCATCTGGGGTCATTCAAACGTTGAAATCATTAGAGGCATTTATAGAGCCGATGCAGGCTGAACAATTCGATGGCAGTGTGCTGAATAAAATCGGTCATGACTTTACCTTAATGCTCGAAGAGTTTGTTTCGACAAGTGAGCTGGCATGGAACCATATCATAGCCCAATTGGAACAACAGCCGTCCGATCAAATGGGTTGGAATTCTGTGATAGAGACCATTGGACAGATTGAACGCATGTATAATCAGGTGATTGCTTTACTCTTAGAGGCACGGAAAAATAGGAATAAGCTGGATTTGCGAGAAGTGACCGCGTACATCAATAGACATTATAACGAATCGATTACTTTGGAGTCACTCGCCGCTTATTTTTATATAAGCAAAGAGCACTTAAGTCGGTCATTCAAAACATTCACCGGAGAAACGATTACCGATTATATTCATCTCAAACGCATGGAAAAAGCCAAAGAACTCATTGTCGATCATAAGTTATCTATTAAGCATACTGCTGAAATGACAGGGTATCCTGACCTTGCCTATTTCTACAGAGTGTTTAAAAAGCATTATGGCTTTGCCCCAGGAGAATTGCGTAAATAATTGGATTGTTAATTGGAGTCACATCAATATTGTGCAATAAAAGATGTTAATATCCTGAAATGAATATAGAAAACGCTTCCACTATACTGAAGGAGTAGTTAAATCAGAGGGGGGAACGATCCATGAAGAGAACACTTAATATGAGTATTATCCTAAGCTTGATATTAGCTGCAGGATGCAGTACTAGCACAAATAAAACAAATACAGACGCTAGTAGTGCAGCACCTGCAAGCGCACCAGTCAGTACAAAGGCGACTGCAACTCCGAAAAAAGTAGAACTCAATGTATTTATGAGCTATCCCCAGTATAAAGAACAATTTGAAAAATACTTCGAGCAATTTAAAGCAAAAGAATTGGCGGAGAAAAATGTAGATGTCACGATTAAAACGGAAATGCCTAATTCGGATCAAGCCAAGCAGATCTTACAAACTCGTCTAGCATCGAATGACGCGCCTGATTTATTTACCATTCATGCAAATGATATTCCGGCTTATTACAAAGCAGGTTACCTAAGCGATTTATCTAATCAAGCAGCCATTAAAAGCTTGTATGAACCCGTAAAGAAAACCGTTACGATCGATGGTAAAATCGTCGTGCTGCCTTTTGAAAGCACAACATGGGGATACCTGTACAATAAAAAAATATTCAAGGACTTGGGCATTACACCTCCAAACACATTGGATGAAATGAAAGCTGTTATCGCAAAAATAACTGCAGCGAATATTGCACCATTTGAACTGGCTTTTCAAGAGTCATGGGTTCCACAACTTATGACTGCGCAATCGCTTGGTGGTATTGTTTCCTCGAAGCATCCGGATTGGATTGAAAAGATGAGTACGGGTCAGGCTTCATATAATGACGTAGCAGCTATTTTTGATATTATCGATCTCATTAATGCTAACGGCACGAAAAAGCCTTTCGAGGTTGGTAATGAAGCTGGTGCTGCTGAGTTTGCCAATGGAAAATCCGCTATGTGGGTGCAAGGCCCTTGGAATGCGGATGCCATTCTGAAAGTTAATCCAAGCTTTGAAATGGGCGTTGCAGCACTACCTGTAAGCAATGATTCCAAAGATACCATGATTAATCTTTCAACCTCTACTTCCTTAGCTGTATCGCCTACAACTAAAAACAAAGAAGTAGCACTTGATTTACTGAACTATATGCTGGATGAGAAAGATTCTTCCGCGCTATTTAAACAATTGAAGTTCAATCCCATCTCAACCGTTCATAAATTTGAAGTGAATCCGTGGGTTAAGGAATCCTCCGCATATGTAGAAAATGGGAAAGCGTATCAGGATTTGAAGCTGCCAAACGGTGTTACAGACGAGCAAGCTAAATTATTGCAAAGCTATTATGCAAAAAATATTACTAAAGAGCAATTTATTAAAACAATGGATAAAACATGGGCAGCAGCAGTTAAAGCTGCTAAGTAAAGCTGAGTAACGGTTAACTAGGAGTGATACAAAATGATGATTACAAGGAATAGTAAACAAAATATCATCCTGTTAGCCTTCGTCTTCCCCGCAATACTATTCTATTCCGTTTTTGTACTCGCCCCCTCTTTTGGGGGGATCTGGTACAGCTTGACGGATTGGAATGGGCTCAATCCCACCTATAATATGGTGGGATTGAACAACTATATCGAAGCGCTCACAGATGATCCATACTTTCTGGATGCCATTTGGTTTACACTCAAATACGTTATTTTCATGGTTGTATTATCCAATTTTTTGGCTATCCTGTTGGCAGTATTAATCGAATCACAACAACGAAGTAAGGTTTGGTTTCGGACGATCTTCTTTATGCCGAATATGATTAGCTTAATTATCGGCGGGTTTATGTGGATGTTTATTTTCACTAAGGTTTTACCCTATATAGCTGAACATACGTTCTTTCACTTTTTAGACCAATCGTGGATTGGGGATCCTCGATTCTCATTTTATACACTCTTGATTCTTTCCCTCTGGAGTGGAGTAGGATATTTAATGGTTATATATATTGCAGCACTTCAAGGAGTGCCGCAACAGCTGAAAGAAGCCGCTGCTATAGATGGGGCGAATGCGATGCAAACATTTCGAAATGTTACGCTACCCATGATATATCCGGCTTTGACCATTGGTCTTTTCGTGACTTTAAACGGTTCTTTTAAAGTATTTGATGCGGTTTTTGCTTTGACTGGCGGTGGCCCGGGGCGGGCTACACAGGTTATCGCGCTTAATATTTATGAGGAAGCATTTAGTCTGAGTAGTCGATATGGTTATGCCAGCGCTAAGGCAATGATTCTGTTCTTGATTGTCTTTATCATCACGCTCATTCAATTGTGGATCATGAAAAGAAAAGAGGTGGAGGCATGAGTAGTCAAGATGCACGTGTTGGACTTAGCCTAATAAGTCGTCGTGTTGGCTCATCTCTTATTTTTCTCTTCCTGCTCATCGGAACGGTTGTGATGTTATTTCCAATCTATATGGGGTTATTAAATTCTGTGAAGACGCAAAGCGAGATGCTGACGAATATTCTTTCCTTTCCTGCAGATTTTCAATTTTCCAATTATGCGAGCGCCTTTGAAAAAATACATTTTGTAAGAAGCTTATCGAATACGATCCAAATTGCTGTTGTTGGTTTATTTGGGATTATTGGTTGTGCATCGTTGGCTGGATATAAGCTGTCCCGAACGAAAGGGAAATTGAGTGCTTTTTTGTTTGGTCTTTTTATTCTTTCGATGTTAATCCCTTTTCACTCGGTCATGATCACCCTCGTGAAAATATCTAGAGAACTACACATCCAAGGTTCTATTTATGGACTTGGCATCATCTATATCGGGTTAGGTGTGTCCATGGCTATTTTTCTATATCATGGTTTTGTGAAATCCATCCCTCGAGATTTGGATGAAGCTGCCGTTATCGACGGCTGTGGAGAGTATAAATTGTTCTTTACTGTGATTTTTCCGCTACTTCTACCCGTCACAGCTACCATTGCGATCTTAAATTTACTATGGATATGGAATGATTTTCTGTTGCCATTGTTAATATTGACCGATTCGGATCGATATACGCTGCTCTTATCAACGAATATGTTATTTGGTGAATACAGCAATGACTGGTCCAATATTTTAGCTGCCTTATTGCTGGCTATGCTGCCTGTCATTATCTTTTATCTATTTCTGCAGAAATATATTCTTAATGGGATTGCTGAAGGAGCGATCAAAGGATAAGGCCATCAATTGGATTGGAGAGGGGGAAACTTATTGTGACAACAAGTGTGCATGAAGTAACTGGGTTTATAAAGGCCAAAGGCAAAAAGCTGATAAACGGTGAAGGACAGGAGATTCTACTTCGCGGCGTTGGATTTGGCAGCTGGATGCTTCCGGAAGGGTACATGTGGCTATTTCCTGATCAAGGGGATCGACCAAGACGAATCGAACAGATGATTAAGGATTTGATTGGCGACGAGAAGGCTGAGCAATTCTGGGAAATTTATTATCATCGATATACCTCCGAGTCGGATATTAGGCAAATCGCTGCAGATGGTTACAATTCTGTACGTGTACCAATCCTTGCCAGGTTTTTGATAGAGGATAGTGATGGCGAGGTTGTTCGCTATAATCAAGCTCATTTGAAGATCATGGACAACGTCATCGATTGGTGTCGTGAGCATAGACTTTATGTGATTCTTGATCTGCACGGTGCTACAGGAGGACAGACAGGAACGAATATCGATGATTCCGAGTCCGATAAACCTGAGTTGTTTATGAACGAACGGAATCAAGAGATCACAGTCGCGTTATGGCGAATGCTGGCTGAGCGTTATAAAGATGAGTGGATTGTAGCAGGTTATGATCTTTTGAACGAGCCGTTGCCAGAATGGTTTTCAGCCTATAATGATCAAGTAATGCCACTTTATAAGAAAATTACGAAAGCTATTCGTGAAGTCGATGATCGTCATATGATCATTTTGGAAGGTGTGCACTGGGCCACAGATTGGTCGATTTTTAATGAAAAGTTTGACGATAATCTTATGCTTCAATTTCATAAATACTGGAACAACCCGGATACAGAGAGTATTCAGATTTATCTGGATAAGCGTGAAGAATGGAACGTGCCGATCTTTATGGGCGAAGGCGGCGAGAACAATAAGGAATGGTATGCAGGTGCATTTCGATTATTTGAGGATCATGACATCTCGTGGAATTTTTGGACTTGGAAAAAAATGAATAAAAACAATTCGCCATGTTCTGTGATCCAGCCAGCGGGCTGGCAGCAGTTGATTGACTACTTAGAGGGCGGAGTTAAACCAGATGAAGCATCGGCCGAGCACATTTTATGGGAATACCTGCACAACATTTCTTTTGAGCAATGTTTGTATCAAAAAGCTGTAACGGATTCGCTATTCCGCAGACCTTCGACGCGTATTCCCGCTATTTTCTATGGGTACAGGGGAGAAGGGATTAGCTTCGGGACCAAGAATCGTAGGGATGCAAACATTGGATTTCGGATGAATGACAGAACAGATATCCGCTTTATAGAAGGATCTAAAACAACACCTAACTTTCAACATGGCAAAGGGGAACTTTGGCAAGCGGATGAACGATTATGTGTGCAGTTAATTGCAGAAGATTGGTTTGCTTATGAATTCACTGTTGGTCATGATTCTAAAGCCCCGCATTATACCGTTGATTTGCGTGCTTTAGCACCTATGGAGAGAGCGCAGATAGCTGTTAAAGTCGATGATAAAGTAATTGAAATGGTAGATGTTGTTGGGAAAACATGGCGTACGCTGCGTTTGAAAGACGAATTCCAGCTAAGTCCTGGATTACATCGCATTGTACTTACATCCATGGCAAACATAGTACGTATTGAATGGCTCGAAGTTATACCGGTAAATGAGGTGAATCTGGTGAATTTCAGGCAGGAAACGTCCAGTTAACGTCTAGACGCGTCAAAAGAAGACATTCCAAAAACACGAGCCAAATTGGCATCGTGTTTTTTGTGCGGGCAAGAATTTATACGTTTGCTGTTTCAATCGACCTGGATGTGTGTAATTAGAATTAAATTCAACACGCGGGGAGGAAATGGCATGACAACGATCGCCTCGAAATCAAACACGGACGCTTTCTATTTGCTGCATGAGGGCACACAGTATCAAAGCTATCAATTTCTAGGAGCGCATTTGGAAGAGCGCGATGGCTGTAAAGGAGTTAATTTCGCTGTGTGGGCGCCGAATGCCAAGCAGGTGAACGTTTCCGGCAGCTTTAACGGTTGGGATGGCACCCATCATGCAATGACCATGCAGGAAGGCATCTGGACACTGTTCATACCCGAGCTTGAAGAAGGCACTTTATACAAGTATGAAATCGTGACGATGGACGGGGATCGTTATCTGAAGGCGGATCCATATGCGTTTCAGTCAGAGGTTCGACCAGAGACTGCTTCCATTATTGCTTCGCTTGAAAATTATGAATGGCAGGATGAAGACTGGTTGCAGAATAACACGTCGCAACAATGTTTGCAGCAGCCGCTTCTCATCTATGAGGTGCATTTAGGCAGTTGGAAGCGCAAGGAGGACGGCGGCTTTTACAGTTATGTGGAATTAGCAGATGAACTCATTGATTATGTTTACGAGCGGGGTTATACCCATATTGAGTTAATGCCCTTGGCAGAACATCCGCTTGACTCATCGTGGGGATATCAGGTAACCGGTTACTTTTCCGTGACAAGCCGTTATGGATCACCGAAGGACTTTATGTACTTTGTTGATTGTTGTCATCAAAAGGGAATAGGCGTGATTATGGACTGGGTTCCTGCTCATTTTTGCAGGGATGCGCAAGGCTTAGCTCGATTCGATGGGTTACCCCTCTATGAGAATGCGGATAGTCGCAGAGGTGAGAATCCGACTTGGGGAACGTATATTTTTGATTATGGTAAGCCGGAAGTTGTTAGTTTTTTAATTTCGAATGCGCTGTTCTGGATGGATATGTATCATGTGGATGGACTAAGAGTCGATGCCGTCTATAGTCTGTTATCGTTGAATTTTAATCGAGCAGAAGATGAATGCATTCGGAACGAACAGGGTGGAGAGGAAAATCTGGAAGGAATTGCGTTCCTGCAGAAATTAAATGCAGTCGTATTCTCCAGGTATCCGAGTGCGCTCATGATTGCAGAAGACTCCAGCTCGTATTCGGGTATAACTACACCGGTTGAGTACGGTGGACTAGGGTTTAATTACAAATGGAATTTAACCTATACCTGGGATACGCTGGAATATATGAAGAAAAATCAGAGCGAACGCAGCGGACAGGAAGATCGATTAACTCGGTCGCTGCTGGGAGTTAGGAACGAGAATTATGTCTTGCCTTTTTCTCATGATGAAATGGTCTATCCGACCAAATCCCTGCTAGGTAAAATGTCAGGTGAAGACAATTGGCAGCGTTTTGCTAATCTGCGCGTGCTTTATACTTATACAATGGGACATCCAGGTAAAAAGCTGATTTTTATGGGCAATGAATTCGGTCAAATGGACGACTGGGATGCAGCGGGCTCCTTGGCATGGGGGTTGTTGCGGAGTGAGGAGCATCAGAAATTTGCGGAATTTGTGAAACAGATGAATCATTTTTACATAAAAGAAAAAGCATTGTGGGAACTAGATTTCGAGACAAACAGTTTCACCTCCATGGTTGCGGATGATAAAGAGGATGGTTTGGTGACGCTCTTTCGAAAATCGAAGACGAACAATGAACAGCTTATTATCATTAGCAATTTTAAGCCTGAAATGCATGAGGGATATCGCCTTGGGGTCATGGAGCCTGGGCGTTATCAGGAGGTTTTCAACAGCGATAAGTTGGAATTCGGCGGATCAGGAATAACCAATGAGAACATGTTGGAAACCGAGGAATGGCCTTGTCAGGATTATCCTCAAAGTATTGCGGTTAACATACCGCCACTTGCTGCGATTATCATCAAATATACCACTACGGAAGGATGAGATGAGTGTGAAGAAACAGGAGTGCGTAGCTATGCTGTTAGCAGGCGGTGAAGGGAGTAGACTTCATCCGTTGACGAAAAATATCGCAAAGCCTGCTGTCCATTTTGGTGGGAAATATCGAATAATTGACTTTTCATTGAGCAATTGCCGCCATTCAGGCATTGAAACGGTAGGCGTGTTGACGCAGTACAAACCGGCTGTTCTTCATGCTCATATCGGAAGTGGGGAAGCGTGGGGGATGAAGAATGAGAGAGGAGGGATCTCTCTATTAGAAAGACAAGTGGGTGCACCTAATGCGTACTCAGGGACAGCGGATGCCATTTATCAGAATTTGGCTTTTCTCCGGGAACAGAATCCAAGCTATGTCTTAATTATTTCGAGCGACCATATCTACAGCATGGATTACCGAGCGATGCTTGAACATCATAAGGCTTCAGGCGCGGATGTTACCATATCTGTTACGCCTGTGAAATGGGAGGAAGCGAGTCGTTTTGGCATTATGAGCACGGATGAAGAACACCGAGTCACAGCTTTTGTAGAGAAACCGCTGAAGCCGGATAGTAATCTCGCTTCCATGGGTGTGTATTTGTTCAACTGGGATATTCTTAGGTCATCTTTGGAAAAAGATGCAGAACATCAGGCTTCAAGCCATGATTTTGGAGGAAATATTATTCCAGGGTTGCTGGCTGAAGGTGCCCACGTATCGGCTTATCCGTTTCAAGGATATTGGAAGGATGTCGGTACGATTCAAAGCCTGTGGGAATCCCATATGGATCTACTGGGATATACGCCTAAGTTACAATTGGAACAGGAAACTTGGCCTATACTGACCCGAACAAGGGAACTCCCGCAAGCTCACGTTTCCTTGACGGCTAGAGTAAATAATGCGGTAATCGGGGACGGATCGACGATATATGGGAATATCAGTCATTCCGTGATATTCGATAACGTACGTGTTGGGGAAAATAGCAGAGTACTCAATAGTGTCATCATGCCAGGTGTGCAAATTGGAAGGAATGCGCTCATAAGTAATGCCATTATCGGAGAAGGCGCTATTATTAAAGATGGTGCTGTTGTTGGCCAGCTAGATGGCTTTGAGATTACAACAATTGCGGAGAGAACAACGGTGAGACGCCATTATCCAGCTGTTATTCCGGCCAAGCTAACTAATCAGGTGTATTTCGGGTAATCGAAGGAGGAGTGTATGATGATGAAGGACGTTCTTGGGATGATCAATTTGATGAATGAACAAGATGACTTATCTACGCTTACACGCAATCGATGTGTGGGTGCCGTGCCTTTTGCCGGTCGGTATCGGATGGTCGACTTTGCGCTCTCCAATATGAGCAATTCGGGTATTCAGAAGGTAATGCTTTTGTCGACGGACAAGGCGGACTCCCTGCTCGAACATGTAGGTGACGGGCATCATTGGGGCTTAGATACGACTGCGGAAGGCGGAGTAACGGTTCTCCCTCATTGCCAATTCGCCAAGGATTTGCGAGGGGATTTATTTCATCTATACAGTCATATTGATTTTCTGAAAAATTGTCCCGAAACGTATATGCTGCTTGCGCCTAGCAGTGTGATCTACCATATGAATTTTGCAAAAATGGTCGATTACCATCTCAGCAACGATGCTGATATTACAATTCTCTATAAGCATTTAACAGAGATGGATCGACATGCACATATTGGACATGCCTATAGCTTAGAAATGAACGATCAGGGCAGAGTCATTCGTGTCACGCCAACCTACCATGCGTTACCAAGCTTAAACCCGCAAAGTATTGATTTGGATACAATGGTAATCAAACGGAGTTTGCTCATTGAGTTGATCGAAAAGAGTATGAGGGATGGCAGAGATACGTACTTGAAAGAAGTCATCTGGCGTCACTTAGCGGATATTTATGTCCAAGGATATGCCAGTCATGGGTATGTGGCTATTATGGACTCGATCGATAGTTACTACGCGCACAGTATGCATCTCCTGCAACCACAGGGATGGCATGAATTTATGGTTAACCATGAATCCGTTTATACAAGGCAAGAAGAAGAGCTGGAAACGGCTTGTCATGATCAAGCATTAATTCGTAACTCATTCATCGCTCATGGTTGCAACATTGAAGGCTATGTGGAAAATAGCATTTTGTTTCCTGGTGTGAAGGTGAATCGAGGCGTTAGTATCAAAAATAGTATCGTGATGCATCAGTGCGCCATCGAAGCGAATGCCTATTTGGATCACGTTATTCTAGACAAACAAGTTGTTGTGGAACAAGGTGCTATATTACGCGGCCAGTTCGCTCACCCCATAGTGGCAGAAAAAATGGTGTGATTTCAGCCCATGGCAACCATGTAGAGGAGGTCAAGTATGCTTAGCAGCCATTTCCGATGGGAACACGGTAAAAAAGTACAATTAGCGAGCATCGATCCGAATGATACCAATGCTCATCAGGACAGAGAAGAAATCGAGCCGAATATGGCGTGTTTGAAGGAACGATTGGAAGTTCTTCAAAATATGCTTTATGCAGCAAAGCAGCAGTCTGTTCTATTCGTCATTCAAGGCATGGATTGCAGCGGCAAAGATGGTGTTGTGAAGCATGCGCTTGGATGTCTGCATCCGCAAGGGTTTCAAGTAACGAGTTTCCGAACTCCTACAGAAGAAGAGGCATCCCATGATTTTTTGTGGCGTGCACACAAGGCAACGCCTGCCAAAGGCATGATTGGAGCTTTCATTCGGTCCTACTATGAAGATGTGCTGATCACCCGCGTGCATCGATTAATTGACGATTCGGAAGCGAAACAACGGTTCAAGCATATCAATCGTTTTGAGAAACTGCTGGAGAGCAGCGGTGTGAAAATAGTTAAGATTTTCTTGCATATCTCGCAAGATTTCCAGCTTGCCAAGCTTAGGAATCGACTCAAGGATCCAACAAAGCGTTGGAAATTCGATAAGAATGACCTGGTTGAACGTGAATCTTGGGAGGAATATCAAGCGGCATATGAGGATTTAATTAAACAGTGCAGTTCGGATTCAGCACCTTGGTATATTGTCCCTGCCAACCATCGATGGTATCGGGATTGGGCAGTTCTGCAAATCGCCGTGTCTGCGTTAGAAAGTATGGAATTAACGTATCCGGAATCGGTTCAGGAGTTGGATGACATGCTCCTTACCACCTTGGAGTAAGATTGGCTTAAGGAAGAAGGGACAAGGAATGGAAAAAGAGATAGGAAAAGAAATGGAAGGAACTCAAGCGGCAGGTGATTTCACATCGGAGAAGTTGTTTCATGAATTAGATAATGACCCTAGCTTTAAACTGGACAATGACCAATTAGAACGCATAGCTTCCATCGTAAATGCGTATAAAGGGAACATTAAATCCCATTTAATTGAGCAGCAGGAGAAGAAGGCTTCCTGGGCTGATCGGCTTGCTGATGACATTGCCAGGTTCGGCGGAAGTTGGGCGTTTATCTTGCTATTCAGTTTGTTCTTAGTCGTTTGGATGTCGATTAATTTCTTGAGCTTCGCCTTCGATAAACCCCCGTTCATCCTGCTTAATCTTATTCTCTCTTGTATTTCAGCCTTTCAAGCGCCAGTCATTCTCATGAGTCAGAATCGACAAGCTTCCAAAGATAAACAGGAGGCGATCCTTGACTTTGCTATCAATTACCGTGCAGAGCAAGAAAATATGGAGCTTAAGGTCCTGCTGGATAGGTTGGATCAAAGGCTGGAAAGAATCGAGCAACAGGGGCGGTAGGTAATGTTACTTTGCCCTAGTAACTGAAAACTTTATTTCGACCGCTTTAAGCTTGATAAAGAGCTTGGTCAGTTAAGTTGCTTGTTCTTTTTTGAGAATAACTAAAAAAGCATCTACGACTGTTGGATCGAATTGGGTTCCTTTGTTTTTGATAAATTCCTGATAAACATATTCGATTTCCATATGATCGCGATAGGCCCGTTTGGAAGTCATGGCATCGTAAGAATCTGCAACAGATAAAATACGAGCAGCTAACGGTATTTCTTGAGCGCTTAAGCCTTCAGGATAACCTTTTCCATCGTATCTCTCGTGATGATAAAGCACCATGTCCAGAACGCCTTGAGTTCCCTGGAACGAAGAGATATGTTTAATAGTTTCATAGCCGATAACAGGGTGACGTTTAATTGTCGTATACTCCTCATCGGTTAAGCATCCCGACTTTGTTAAAACGTTTTCCGGTATACCGATTTTCCCAATGTCGTGAAGCAATCCACCAATATAAATGTTATCGCATTGTTTGCTAGAAAGCTTCATTTCTTTAGCAATCAACGTCGCATATTTAGCTACATTTTCAGAATGTGTTGCCGTATATTTATCCCGGGAATCCAACGATTTCGATAAGGCTACGATGATGTCCAATGATGCCTTTTTCTTTTTTTGATATAAATTCTCCATATTGTAGGAGATATAAGTCATGAGGGCATAGACGATCCAAAGCGATATTAGAATTGCCGAGGGGAACATTTTATACTGTATAAATAATCGTAATAAGACAACGAGCGTAGAAATCGCCAATACAATGATAAATGGTCGATTCGAAAATCCAATACCTAAGAAAATGACAGCAAGAAGATAGAGGGAATAGATATCAACGCCAGGTAAAATAAATAGATTAATAATTGGCATAATCAAAAGCATGCCGAAGAATGCATAGCGAAAAATAGCTGTGTTACTTAGCCAATAAGCTAATTTCTCCTGAAACTTTTTTACCATTAGCTCACACCTCTAGTTAGTTTACATCTTCAGTCGTCCCTACGACTGAATTACCCGTTTTTACCGATTCATGTAATATTTCATATATCCTTTAGGTTTTAATTAGAAATGTGTTAAGAATTTGTTTAATCTCACAAAAATGAGAGAAGATTGCCAATCACCTAGCCAGAAACAAAAAAGCACATTGTCATCTATAAATGTAATCGCTTTCGTGAAAAAATGAGGTTACATAACCAATCGAACAAATCGTTGCCTGATGCGTTGCGAATCGTAGTGCAGGTTTTGTGAAAAGGAAGTCTGCGATCGTAGGCGGTTATGGCTTATAATAAAAAACAAGACAAAGGGGGAGATGGCCATTAATGAAAACCAACTCAACTAAGCGAGCTACCGCTTTGCTATGTATGGTTTCGTTGGCAGTAGCTCTCGCAACGGCCTGCAGCAGCACAGGAACCAAAAATCCTTCAACTCGCAGTGATCAGGGTAGTCAGGTATCTGATGCGCCAGTGACTCTTTCGCTCATACAGCCTGATGGAGGCCGAGTTTGGCGAGATGACAACCCAGTTACCAAAGAAATTGAGAAAAAGACTCGCGTGAAGCTGAACGTGAATATGCTGCCCAATAACGATTTCAATAGCAAGTACAACGCGCTTGCCGCATCAGGTGAGATTCCGGATATGAGCAGGTTGGGCTCATTCGACTACCAGAAGTTTGTGGATCAAGGCTTGTTCCTGGACGTGACTCCTTACTTAGAACAATACGCTCCTAACCTGAAGAAGAATCTGAAGACAGAGCTGTGGGAGTTGACGAAGCACAAAGGTAAACAGTACGTTATTCCTTATGAGAATGCGGCAGGCAAAGAGGTTCCGGTAGTCCGTAAGGATTGGCTGGAGGTATTGAATATGACAATGCCCACCAATTTAGATGAATTCGAGCAAATGGTGAAAGCGTTTACCTTCAACGATCCTGACAAGAGCGGTAAGAATGATACGTTCGGCATTGGCAACGCTAACACTTACGCGGAAAGCTTTATGCCGATTTTCGGGGCATTTGGCATCTCGCCGTGAATGTTTGCCAACAGTGTGCCCATGAATAGTTATTTAAAGGAAAACAAGATTTACCCAGTTGCTATTTCTCCAGAATATAAGACTGCGTTAAGCTATATCAAAAACCTGTGGGACGCCAGGGTAATCGATCCTGAGATGTTACGATCAAGTCGGATCAGGCGATGCAAAAGGTGGCTCAAGGGAAAATTGGCTATTTTAGTGCCTGGTGGTCCATCGCCCCGCAAACGTTAGGGCAACAGCTCAAAATGAAGGAAATTGTACCGAATGCGTACTGGGAGCCGGTCTTTCCTGGCATTAAGGGGCCAGAAGGAAAAAGTGGCATGCTGTCTTTTGGCAATTTAGGCGGAGTGATCGCCATTTCATCCAAAACCAAAAATCCGGAAGCCGTCCTAAGTTTTCTCGATTATATGTCCACGGACGAGGGCTGGGAGCTTAGTCACTATGGGATCAAGGGTGATCACTACCGGGAAATTACCGAGGCGCGAACGCAGTCGTGACAGAAGGCGTTCGACGAGAGATGGCTGGACCCGCTGGGCCAGATTATTTCTAGACAAGAACTAGTAGAACAAGTAAGCAACTCATCTAAAGATCCAGTGCAAATTGAAAATAACCGCTTCATAGAGTCGGCAGCGAAATACACCTTGTACCAGGATATTTTCTATGGGATCCCGCTGACTGATGAACAGAACTCGTACGGCTCAGATGTAGCCAAATACGAAGAGGAGATGTTTATCAAGTTTGTTACTGGTAAGGAGCCGTTGTCCAAATGGGACGAATATGTGGCTACATGGAAGAAGAAGGGCGGCAAAGCCTTGCTTGACTCCAAAATAAAAACATATAACGAACTGAGATCGGGCAATGTGAGCCCAGGTATCTAATGTGGGAGCAGCGATTTCTGGGGGAGCGCTGTATTATTCGTCCTCGTCTCTACTTTGGAGGGATGCCATCCAGAACAGCAGCAACACGCTGCAACTGCTCAAGAATGGGCAGGAAATCGTGCTGGCTGAAGTCGACAAGGCCATGGAAACGGTATTCTTAGATTCATCTTTTCTTCATTATATGGATTATTATGAGCAATCCGATATCTACATGCAGCTTCAGTTGAGGCAGCGCCTCGAGAATGTCGTTTTATCCAGTGACTATATTCACTCCGTTTCTATTTACTACACCAACTCGCAGTTAATTCTGTCCTCGGTTCAGGGGGCTGTGCCGCTCAGCGGTTTTCAGGATAAGGATTTCATCCGTTCCATGGCAGAACAGACGCCGAGCAAATCGCTCGTCCGCACGAGATACTTGCCGGGAATTTCTGCAGCTAAGGAAGAAACGGTCATCTCCATGGTAAAAACCTTGCCTATCATACATGCGGGGACGCCGTCTGCGTATGTGGTGATCAACATCAAGGGTAATTATTTGGCGCAGATTATGCAGTCTTTAAATACGAACCCTGATGTCCAATTGATTGTAACCGATAAGGAAGGGCATGTTCTTTCGCAGAAAACAGAAGAAGGGATTTCCGATGTCGGGGAACTTGTCAGCGACTTGGATATTTCACAATTAAACGGTTCATCAGGTAGCCTGCTGACCAAAGTGCGCGGGATAGACACGCTGGTTTGCTATGTGACATCCGTAACGAGCGGCTGGGTGTACACGTACATGATTCCGAAGTCCGTGGTGACTCACAGTCTCCACTTGTGGAGCCGGATGACGGTTGTAATCAGTGTGATAGCAGTGCTGCTCAGCCTAATCGGCTCGTTGTTGTTGTCCAAAAGAATCGTCAACCCGATGAATCGGCTGTTGATTATGATGCGCGGCACGGATCAGAAATCCTATGATAGGAAATCTGAACATGCCAAGGAGATCGTTCAGATTGAGCGCAACGTCAGCCGGTTAATGGATCAGAATCGGGATCTAACGAGCCTGCTGAAGGATTATGAGGTTCAGAGTCGGAACAAATTTTTGCAGCGGCTGGTTTGTGGAGATGAAAAGATTTCGTTACAAACGATGGACCGTCTGGCTTATTATGGTCTGAGCCTGCCGGAAAGAGGGGCATTCGTTGTCGTGCTAGTCTCTATGGACGAGTACACCAAGTTCGTCCAGAAAATGCATGAGTCTGAGCGGAATTCACGGCTCTTGCAGTTGTCCGAAGGACTACATGAGGAGGCCTTCGTTAAGCAGGCATATCAAGGTTATTTGGTGGAGACAGAGCCGAATGAAATGGTGCTGGTACTCCATTTAGACAAAGAAGAGAGCGCATCGGAGATGCTGCCCGATAGCCTGCGCACCTGGCTGCGTCAGCTATTGGTGCTTCTGTGCAAGGATTCTACGATGACCTTTACAATTGGTGTAAGTGCTTTGCACACGACGATTGAAGAGCTAAGTGATTGCTACCAGGAAGCCGGCTCGGCGCTGCGGCAGAAGCTCGTATATGGTGGCAATACAGTTATTTATTATGAAGCTGTCCGGCCGGAAACAGGAATTGTCATGTATCCGTTAGGTCTTGAAAAGCAATTACTGACACACTTCAAAACGGGGAACCGGGAAGGGGTCGTCTCTGGTTTACAAGAATTTGACTCCCATATGATTGAGCATCACGCCAGACAAATCGAGGTGGTCAGACATTATTTCCTGCAGTTGTTTTCTTCATCACTTCGATGTGTCTATGAAATTGACGCCAAACTCGGCTTTCAGCCGGTCATACAGCAGTTGAGGCATACCGATCTGTTAGAAATGGAAACGATGCAGAGCATGGTTGGTTACATGCAGGCGCTGTACGAGCTTGTGCTTGATCAGCTGGAGCAGAAACGATCTCTGAAGAATCAGGAATTGGCAGATGGGATTACAGCTTATATCGATGCACATCTTGCAGATGATTTAACGATCGAACGGTTAAGTGAAATTTTTGCGATTAGTACTTCGCATATGCGCAAAATCTATAAGGATAAAACTGGTATGACAATTAAGGACAGAGTATCGGAGCGCCGACTTGCGGCAGCCAGAACACGACCCACGACTGAAAATCCAGGAGATTGCGGATCAGGTAGGTTACTTGACGGTTCAATCGTTTACGAAAGCATTTAAAATGGAAACGGGTAAGACGCCAGGTGAATACCGTGCAGAGTTGTTACGGGTCAATGCGTAGGACACACAAGAACACGGAACTCTAACGGGATTTCGTGTTTTTTGATAAAAAATCATGGTTTACGTCAAAGACGCTCAAAGTAAAAACATTTATATTGAAAATGAGATCAATATAAAGGAGCGTATCAATGCGATGATTAACAAAAAAGTAATGTTCCAAAGTCCATGGCAGGTTGAAACGGTGGAAGAAAACTTCACTAGGCAGATTGGCGAAGAGGAGGTGCTGGTTAAGAAGCTGTATACCTTAATCAGCCCGGGAACTGAACTAGCCATGTTGTCGGGGAACGAGGCTTGGTTCCAGATGCCTGGCATTCCAGGATATGCAGCCGTAAGCGAGATCGTGGAAGTGGGGGCAGACGTGACGGGGTTTGCATCCGGTGATGTTGTTTTTCATTATGGGAGCCACTCCAAGTATGAGGTTGTTTCAATAAGGGGGACCTTTCTTAAAGTTCCAGAGAATCTAGATTTGAAATGGGTACCATTTACTCGTATGGCAACCGTCGCAACGACGGCGATACGTGTTTCGAATATTGAATTTGGGGATTATGTTAGTGTTACGGGGCTTGGACTAATCGGAAATATGGCTGCTCAGCTGGCGCAGGCTCAGGGCGCAACTGTGATTGGTATTGATTTATCTGTGGAACGACTTCGAATAGCCGAGCAGTGTGGTGTGATCTATGGGGTGAATGGTGGACAAGACAGTGTGAAAGAACAAATCACCGATATCACCCATGGAAAAGGAGTTTCTACCCATATTGAAGCTACGGGTGTCCCGCAAGTAGCGATCCAGAGTCTTCCCTATATCGCCAAATTAGGCGAAATTATATTCTTAGGCAGTCCTCGTGGTGAATATAACACGGATGTGACGGATGTGCTAAATTACTGCCATCTGTATAACAGGGGTTGTATTACCTTCAAAGGAGCGCATGAGTGGCGTTATCCGATTGAACCTAACGAATTTGTCAAACATTCGTTGGTCAGAAACTCGAACATTATATTCGAGCTGATGAAACAGAAACGGTTGCAAATCGAACCTTTAATCAGTCATGTGCTGAAGCCAGAGGAAGCCAAGACAGCTTATGAGGGTCTGCGATTGAATAAGGATCAGTATAGCGGTGTGTTATTTGACTGGAGCGAGTTGTGAGTCCTAAGAGGAACCGCAATGGAAATCGCCTCAAAATCAATGGTTCCAAAGGTTCTTTACGGTGGGATATGGAAAATATGAATACCCTTCAGTTATACTTGGACAATGATGTATTTCCTCAGGAGGGAAGTATATGGAGACTTGGATGAACAGCTTAACGCCTTTTGTCAGAGTGGTCAAAATTCATAAATCCTTCTCTCTGGCGGGTGAATGGATGGATTATGACCATGTGTATACCTATATCGAACAAGGGGAAGCTGAGTTTTTTTTGGACGGAGTCAAATATCAGGTGAAGGAAGGCGATATCCTCCTCATGCCTCCCTTCATGGCGCATATCATTCGCTCTACGTCAGAGGTGCCTCTAATCCAATATATCGTTCATTTTGATTTGTATTATGACGAAGAACGAAGCTCTTGGAAGGACCAAGTGATTACGGAAGAGCGAAAAGCGATGACAGCAAAAGAGATGCAGTTCGCATCTACAAGCCCAATTTCCCACCTGCCCTTGCCGGACCAGATCGAGTTCAAGAAAAGATTTCTGATCATGCAGAAAGAGTTCTTGGATAGGAGATCGGGTTATTCGTTGATCCTTAAAGGGATTTGTTTGGAATTGTTAGTCCTGTTTATGAAGGGACAAGTGGGTCATCACGAGAGAGAAGGAAAGATGACGAAGGGTTGGGTGTTTATTGAAAACACCATCACATTCATTAATGAACGCTATTGGGACCCTGAACTGGATAATCATACGATAAGTAAACATGTCGGAATATCGACCAATCATTTATCGTTTTTATTTAAAGAGCAGCTTGGCATTACGATTCATAAATATTTGACACATATTCGCATCGAGCAGTCGAAACTACGAATAATTGATGGGACGCAAACCTTAACCGCTATTGCTGAGATGGTGGGCTTTTCAAGCATTTATTTATTCAGCCGATCATTCAAGGCGACGGTTGGCGTTATGCCCAGCCAGTTTATGGCGATGAATTCCGATATTGGCAAGCGTTGAAATAGTCCGTCCTTTTGTCATAGATATCTTACTTCTGTCCTGTTGTGGACGCATCCATCCATTTCTTAGAATAAGATCATACCCATAAGAGCTGAGGTGACTGAAGTCTTATTACTGGTGTGATCATAATCAATGGAGGTGTGTTTGGAAATGTTGAAGAGGATGACAAGGGTACGGGAAAGTCGTGTTGTTAAAAAGGTCATTGCCCTCATCATGATTGCTACGCTGCTTATCAGCATCGTGCCGATCGGAATGACAGCCGCTTATGCAGCTACGGGTGATGTACTGGGCGCTGAAGAGATTGGCGTGATCATCGATGATCAAGATTCTGCTGTCACGTACACGGGGCTTGCTGCACCGCCAAGCGGGGCGAACTTCATTCAAGGAGCAAGTGGAACCTATCAAAACAGATTTACTTATGCCAATTTGAACAAGGCTGCGCCTCAAAGCATGACATTTGCACCTCAATTTCCACAGGATGGCATGTATGCCTTCTATGTAAGGAAACCCGCTACAACTCGCTGGTATGCGGGCAACGTTCCTTATACGATTACACATGCTGCAGGCGAGCATATCATTAACAACCCGAGTTCGGGTGATGGGACAGATGCATGGGTGCCATATGGCGTATATCCGTTCCGAAGCGGGCAGAAGTACCCCATTATAGCGGGTGGAACCGGGTATCAATATTTTCCGCCTGTGGCGCCTGCAGCGAATGGTTCGATTTCGATAGCGATTGACGGCATCAAGTTTGTCAAAGTTGGAGAATTGCCAGACCAAGCCGGGTTGGATGCCATCCAAGTCGCGCGCGATGCCGATATGACTGCTTCCATGAACCAATGGGCAGTTGATCTGGAAAAAGTGAATTACGAAGCAACAGGCACGATTGCTGCTAGTACGACAGTAGGTTCGAACGTGTATGAACAGGTTCTTCGATTGAAGACGGGGAGTACGAGTAACCCCGATGTTCAAATTACCGCAGTAGCTCCTGTTGACGGTACATATTTGAAAGTGGTGGACGGCAATCTCCTACTCAAAGCTAAGAATTTAACAACTTCGGATGTAAATGAAAACGCTGTCATTAAACTCAGTATGGGGAATGCATCGGCGACAATTAACCTCGTGGTAACGATTACGCCAAGTCCAGTCACGAACGTTGGAAATGAAGACAATTTCACGGATACACCGACCTGGTACCGCGATTATGCGCCTGGTATATTCAATCCGAATGAGGGGACGATTGAGCTTCGGGTGCGTCTGGATAAACCCTATGAAGAATTCGGAAACACGTGGGACTTCCTGTTTAAATTAATTCCGGAACAAAGCGGTCCTGGAAACACGTTGATTCAGGCTCATATTCCGCCACCGAGTAAGAAGCCTACCGGTACGAATGCGGTGTATGAACAACCGCTTACCTTCTTTGTGAGAAACGGTGAAGGAACCAATGGCGCTTATGCGTATGCGCAGCCGAATCAGCTCAGCTATCAAGTCGGTCAGCCCTTCAATCTGGCATTTTCTTGGAAAATGGGAACTGGCGGGTATGCCGCCATTTATAAAGATGGTGTTGAAATTACACCTCCAACGCCTATAACTGCAGCAGCGGTTTTGGAGAAGTTCATGCCCTACGAATTCATGGTAGAACGAAGCAGTCCGTTCAATGTCAGTCAGGTTAAGATTTCGACCAAAGCGCTAAGTGCAAGTGACCTGGAGCAGACTGCTCAGATTTTTAGCCGAGGAACGGATACAGCACTTCTTGCTGACATTACATATGGTCAAGACATTCAATCCCACAAATTTATTACACCATGGCATAACTCATCTAAATATAGAGTAGTGAAGCCCGCATTCCGCAATGAGAAACAGGTTTACTATACAGGCGAAGATGCAGTCTATCCAGTTATGACGGTTAATTATGGAGATAGCAACAAAGCCTACAACGTAAGCATTAAAGCAACAGATCCCTATGGGAAAGTAGAGTTTACCGAGAATCATACTGTGCTAGTAGCTGGAGGGGGTACGTATGGCATTGAGGAACTGCCACTTCCGGTGTTGAAGAATAAGGTAGGCTTCTGGTATTTGGAAACAACGATGAGTTCAAGCGACTCTGCACCTATCATCTATAAGAGTGGGATATCGAAAGTACCCGTCGATGAAGCGGGCGTAGCTGACGGTAAATATGCCAATTATTATGGGCAGCACGCGAATTATGACTATGATATGTCCGCATGGACCAAAATTCATACGAGCGCAACGCGCGGTTGGGAAGGTGCGTTACAGTTCTTATGGTATGCTGTTGAGCCAACCAAAGGCAATTTCGTTTGGGACAAAAGCGATGCCTATGTCGAGAAGGCACAAGAAGCGGGAATGGATATCCTCGCAGTGCTGGGTTATCCTTCCGATTGGGCCTCTAGCAGACCAGCCGAACAGGATATTCCGGCAGGCTTAAACGAACTTATCTACCGAGCGGAGCGTTGGGTACCTAAGGATATTAAGTATACGAATGGGACTCCAGGAACTGGTGAGGATTGGTCCAGCTATGTCTATCAGACGATGAAGCGCTACGCCGGTAAGGTGAAGTATTGGGAGGTCATCAACGAGGTGAATTTTCACCCTACTTCGAATCCCAAGACGATCGCAGCTGCCTTCTCAGGTACGAACGAAGAGTATATTTTGATGCAAAAAAGAGCTTATGAACAAGCACAGCGGGTGAAGTCCGAATATAAGCTGGCAACGGGTCAAGACCTTGAGCTCTACGTAACAACAAGCGGATTTGCAACCCCAGACCCGGCTGCGGATCGTCAGTTGGCGGTTAATATGCTCAAGGGGGATAACGTTAACTATTACGATATTTACAATGTGCATGGGTATGTCGGAACACAAGGAATATCGGATATTCTTACCGCTTATGGGCAAGCCAAAACGACTCACCCGAATCTGCAGCTGTGGCAGTCGGAGGTGTACCCACTTAATAGCAACCATACTCCATGGCGCATTTATGACACTGTGTGGAACTACATGGATTTCTTGGGGGCAGGTACAGCCAAATATTTCAACATGGGGACTCCGGCCGAGGATACGTTCGTTACACGGCATTCCCAGTCGCCTACAGAAATGTATCAGACGCTGGCGACGCTGCAGCATCATATTCGTAAAGCTGACGAATATAAAGGTTCTTATACTAGCTTTGAAGGCGCTAATTTCCTGAAAGTCAATCATTATCTGAAGCGTACGGATGGCAAATATCTAAGTGTACTATCAGCAGATGACCTATTGTTATATGTAACTGTCGCCAACGCTGAGCAAATCGTTAGCGCGCAGGACGCCTACGGAAATACCGTTCCGGTTACGGACTATGATGGAACCAAGCGTTTACTGAAAAAGAACAGCTTGTTCATCGTCAGTCAAGCCCCGTTGCAAATTACGAAAGTCGCGGGAGATGTTCCGCTTGCGACAGTGAAAAACGGGGACTTTGAACGCGTAAGCGGAGACCCGGCAGGCGGCCCGTCAGCTGTGATATTGCCGGATTGGACGATGGGCTGGAACAGAGGTGTTTATGGAACAAATGCCTATGTGAATAAGACTTCTCCGTTTGCAGGACAGAACGCGGCTGAATTTAATTCGGTGGGAGCTCCGAATAATCGAACGTTCATGTACCAGCAAGTATCGATCAACCAACCTGGGACGTATGTGCTCTCCGCACAAATCAAGAAGCTGGAAGGCAGCGATGTACAACCAGAGTTGAACATTTGGGACGGGGCTAACGATCATCAGCTTGCGTCTGTGACGTTAACGAATCAGTATGTCAATTACAGCCAAACTTATGAAGTTAACGAGCCCATAGACTTGGTCCTCAATGTAGGTATCCTTTCAGGAGTAGGTAAAGCTGTGTTTGATAACATTAGCTTTGAGCTGGTGCCAGAGAATGTCGCAATCACCATGGATAATTCGGATCCTACTGGTGTAACCCTCTTGGGCCAATGGGAAACCCGACCGAATGCAGATGCAAATAAAGGTGATTTTGCTTTAAATACTAAGAAAGACGGAGCATCCAGCGTGAGCTTTAAGCCAGTCATTCCATTCGATGGTATGTATGATGTTTATGTATGGCAGCATATAACGACTGGAACGCAAAATGCTCCTTTTACCATCCATCATGCGAACGGTTCCGAAACAGTCTCTGTGAATCAATCGCAAAATGGGAAGAGTTGGTTTAAAATAGGCAGCTACCCTTTTCATAAAGGGGAGTCAGGCAGCGTTGTTGTTAAAAATGCCTATACACTAGGTAACTTTATCCTGGCCGATGGCGTTCGCTTTACGCGTACAGGTCCCATACCGATTCCCAATCTGGACTTGAACAATAAGCTGACAGGTCCGGCTACTGTAGATGGAGGACAAAGCTTCAAGGTCACGTACAGTCTGGACAGTGTGACGGACAGCGTATATGCGCTGGATGCGACCGTAACCTACGACTCGACCAAGCTGGATTTCATTTCTGCTGTGTCTTTGAAGGAAGGTTTCGATATTGTATCGACGAAAACCTCAGTTGCGGGCCAAGTCCGCATCATTGCTTCAAGCCTAGACGTCGCTAAAGCCATCAAGGCGAACGGTGATGTATTGGAATTGACCTTTGCATCCAAAGCAAATGGAACGAACGGCGGTGTAGATCTTCATGCAGCTTCCATTGCCGTTGTCGGTGCTGGACTTGAAAGCGCGCTGGCTTCCTTCAAGCTTACGGTCAATGTTCAATATGCGAATAAAAGCAACTTAACTGCAGCGATTGTTACCGCAGAGGCACTTTACAATGCTTCCGTGGAGGGAACGCTGATTGGACAGTATCCGGTAGGCTCCAGAACGACTCTCCAATCGGCGATTAATGCAGCGAAGGCCGTAGAGACTGACACTGCCGTGACCCAGGCACAGATCGACGCGGCAACGAGCGCACTTGTTGGGGCTGTAGACGCTTTTAAACTGACTGTGAATAAGCGGAAGCCTGAGGATTTGAATGGTGACAATCGGATTAGCGTCAGCGACCTGTACTGGGTTTTGATCCATTATGGCAAAACATCAGCAAGCCCAGATTGGTCGACTGTTCAATTATTCGATGTCAATCAGGATCTGAAGATTGATTATCTCGATATGGCCGCAATTGCTATGAAAATGGAATAGCTATCCAGACTTCGGGAGATGGGTATGAGAATACCCAATCTCCCGAATCTTTAATTCCATAAACAATGCGAGACGTCCTCGAAGGACGGAGTAGCCGGTTTGCTTTACGCTAACTGGTGCACCAGTCGACTTCTCCGTTTCGATCCTATATACTTCCGGACAAGTAACAGAGATACACGACTATGATAACGCGTTTGCCGCTCGCACTTTACCGGCTGGGCAACTAGATCCAGCCAAATCAGCAGCTGTTCTATTTCGTTCAGATTGCACGATGGCTCCGGTTCCAACCTTATTCGTCAAGCAACTGGATGGCTCCTATACAGCACTGATCCAACGTATGGGCAATAGTACGTACGGGCTTATTACGGGGAGCCGAACATTTCCAGACTTGAGCGGTCACTGGTCCAGACTTGACATCGAAGCCATGGCAGGCCGCTTGCTTGTGAATGGGGATTGGGAGGGGAGATTCCGTCCGGATGATGCCATAACCAGAGCTGAATTTGCCGAGTTGTTAACGGATGGGTTTGCTTTGCCGGAGAAAGATGCCCGTATGACCTTCTTCAGTGATGTAGACCCGTCTGCTTGGTATTCTCCTTCTCTCCGTACGGCGTTGTCCTTTGGCCTGATTGAAGGCTACGACGGAGGACTAATCCGTCCTGATTCATTCGTCTCACGGGAGGAAATTGCCGTCATGCTGGATCGGGCGCTACACTTAACGGAATATAAATTTACCCTACATTGTGATTGAGCAAAACTATCCCAGTAAGATACAATTAAGTGAACACGCTCAAATTGCCAAGGAGGTCTCTGCCTATGTACACAATGATGCTTGTCGACGACGATTATATTTCGAGGGAAGGCCTGCGAGATCTCATCGACTGGGATCGTCTGGGTATCGAGATTACGGGTGAAGCAGAAGACGGGGCGGAGGCGCTGCTTGTTGCACGTGACCTGAGACCAGATATCGTGATTACAGATGTCGTAATGCCAGTGATGGATGGCATCACATTAATAGACAAGTTGAAACATGAACAGCCTGCCGTCATGGTAATCATGATAAGCGCTCATCAAGACATTCAGTATGTGAAGGCTTCAATTAAATTGGATGCGATCGATTATATATTGAAACCGTTTAATCGAGAGGAATTAAAGCAGGTAGTCGCCAAAGTTGTCGCTAAGCTGGATAAAGAAAGAGCGGAGAAGCGATTACAGGAAGACGTTAGCCAGTATTATTCTGGCAGTATTTCATCTACGGGGTTGCCGGTGATTGTGGAGTCCATGGAGAAGATCATAGGATTGTGCAGCACGGGGCAAACAGAAGCATTAACTGCTGAGGTTCAGGAGTTCTTTATTACGATCCGGCAATTGAAAATGGAAAGCATGTTGTTCCTAACGACCATCTGCAGTGAGCTTCTTATTAAAGCAATTCGAAGCGCAGCTACGCATATCGAGTCTGCCATTGCGCAAGAGGTGAAGGAGTCCTTGCACCAGTTCAGAACGATGCAGAGTCCACAACAAATTGAGAATTTTGTGCTTGAGAAGCTAGCTTATTTGGAGTCGGCTACCAATGAGTTGCGAAACAGTAAGTCCCGAAGAGTTATTCGGGATGTGGAGGGCATTATTCATAAGATTTACTATCAGAATCTGACGATTGGGCAGTTGGCGTCGGAAGTATTCATGTCACCTGGACATCTTCAGACGTTATTCAAAAAAGAAACAGGTCACACGATAAATGATTACATCACACATGTACGATTAAAGAAGGCGCAGGAGCTGCTCAAGGACGCCTCTATTAAAATATATGAAGTAGCCAATCAGGTTGGGTACCAGGACACGCATTATTTTACCAAAATATTCAAAAAAGTCGTGGGCGTCAACCCTATGGAATATCGGGAGAAAATGCTATGAGAGTAGTGATTAACAAGCTCAGTGGCGTTTACTATAACATTAACCTGCGGACCAAGCTGGTCATTTCCTATTTAATTTTGATCATTATTCCGGTTATGGTACTGGTCTATTTCTCTTATATTACGATTCATAAATCTGTGGTTGAGCAGACAGGCAAGGCTTATTTGGAAACCTTGAAGCAGGCAGAGAAAAACATCGCCTTCGGTATCGAAACCGCCTACAACATTGCTGATCTAACGCAAAGTAACTATGATATTCAACAAATTCTAAGAACGGTATCTGAACGAGCTTTGACTTCGGGGGAAGTGATTGATTTTTTTAATCTGCTGAGCAAAAACGTGAGCAATTACGTGGGCAAGAGCAATGTGCTCAAGGTTAGCTATTTTATGAAAGGGAACCCAACCTTCGTCTCGGCAAGCCCTAATTTTTTTGGTATAGATCAGCTTCAACTTGAAGCTGGTCTACAGCCACTTTTGGAAGGCAAAATCAAAGAAAAGTGGTTCTATGCAAGCGACGTGGAACATCTAAGCATCGTTCAAGGCGATGAGGTTCTCTTTATTAAAGAAATCAAGGATATCAATCGATTTCAGCATGTCCTTGGCTATGTAATGGTGGAGCTGGATGCCAAATTTATCTGGTCTATTCTGAATGATATTCGACTTCCAGATGGTGCGGAAACACTGGTTATGTCCCCTAGCAAGCGAATTGGACAGGCGCAATTACTGGCAGGGGGCAGCGATGTAAGCGACCTCTTCTTGGAGTCTTTGCCGGAAGATGAGGAAGGGATTGTCAGTTTCGGACCTGCAGAGAGAACCAATTATGCTGTATTCAGCAGAACGAAAGGTCTGGAATGGCAAATTGCACTGCTCATGACAGAGAAGCATCTTGGGATGAACAGCAGGTGGATTCAGAATTTTATGCTAGGCTTGGCCGGGGTAGTCTCGATTATTGCTATCATTACTGCGTTCATCATTTCAGGGAGCATTACCAAAAGGTTGAAAAAGTTGGTGAAGCTCATCAAGCATGCAGAAAAAGGGAACTTTGAGACCGAGGATAATATTCGAGGAAATGATGAATATGCGCGACTGCAGCGCTCTTTTAATAAGATGAGTACGCGAATTAAAGCCCTTATTGAAGAGGTATATCAGGCACAAATTAGCAAGCAAGAGTCAGAAATGAAGCTGCTGTATGCCCAGATTAACCCACACTTCTTGTATAACACCCTAGATATTATTCAATGGAGTGCTTTACGAATCGACGCGAAGGAAATCGCGGAATTGACCGAGTCACTGGCCAAGTTTCTGAGGCTCAGTTTAAACGAAGGCAAGGAGCATATCAGCGTTGCAGAAGAAATTATGGAAGTCAGTAAATATATGCAGATTATTAATTACCGCTATCGGGGAGCCATCCAGTTCATTACGGACGTTGAAGAAGGTCTGGAAGAGAAGATTATGATCAAAATGATTCTGCAACCGCTAGTTGAAAACGCAGTTATTCATGGCATTCGGCCTAAGAAAGGGAAGGCTGGAACAATTGTCGTCCGTGCTTATCGGGAGGACGCCTATATGTATTTAGAGGTCAACGATGATGGCGTTGGGATAACGACAGAGAGGCTTCAGCAACTGTTTGAAACGGAGAGCAGAGGGTATGGCGTGAAGAACGTGCATCAGCGTATACAAGTTTATTATGGTATGGAATGTGGCTTGCAGTTCTACAGCGAACCGGGTGTGGGCTGCCGTGCCGTTGCGAAGCTCAAAATTTCGGGAAGCGTATAATCCGTATTTTTGTCAGTGATATCTTACTTCTGTCCTGTTGTAGCTGATAGGCTTATTTACGTAAAATAAAGCTATAGAACAAGGAGTTGAGGTGATGAAATGGCAAAGATTACACCCTCCCACGCGATTGATTCTCTAGATGCAGGTGTGATCCCCAAGACAAAAAATCGCCTGAAGGCAAGAATCGTGCATAATCTAGATTTATATCTGATTATTTCGATCCCCTTACTGGTGCTTTTGATTTACAGCTATGTCCCGATGCTGGGGATCGTCATCGCATTTAAGAACTATCGGGTATTCGACGGCATACTGGATAGTAAGTGGGTAGGACTGGCGCATTTTCGAACATTGTTGACCGATCCTAAATTTTTTAGTGTGTTGAGCAATACGATGTTGATTAATTTGTTCAAATTTATTTTTCAGTTTCCACTGCCGATTATCTTGGCGCTGCTATTGAATGAAGTTAGGACGGGCTTTGTCAAACGCATGACGCAAACGCTTACTTATCTGCCGCATTTTCTATCATGGGTTGTTATTGCAGGGATCTTTGTGGATATCCTCTCCCCAAGTACAGGTATTATCAATGCCATGCTGAAGGTGTTTAATATCTCGCCGATTTCGTTTCTTGGCGATGATAGTTACTTCCGCAGTGTTCTCGTCGCATCAACGGCTTGGAAGGAAACCGGTTGGAGCGCCATTATTTACTTGGCCGCTTTAACGTCCATCGATCCTGATCTGTACGCCGCGTCCAGCGTTGATGGTGCTGGTAAGCTCAGACAAACGTGGCATATTACGCTCCCAGGCATATCGAGCACGATCGTTTTCATTATTATTCTAAGGGTGTCGACCTTATTGGGCAGCGATACGGAACAGGTGCTTCTCCTGTACAATCCCCTTGTATACAGCGTTGGGGATGTCATCGGAACTTATGTGTACCGCGAAGGGATTCAGAACGGCAGTTACAGCTATACAACCGCAGTAGGCTTGTTTGTATCAGCTATCGGATTTACCTTGATGATTACGGCCAATAAGATAAGTCGCAAGTATTCGAACCGTGGGATATGGTAAATAAGGGGCAGAGAGGAGCAAATAACTTTGTTCGACAAGAGGATGAAGACCGGGGAAAAGGTATTTACGGTTGTTAATTACACATTGTTGATAACAGTAGGTCTCATTTGCGTCCTACCGTTCATCACACTATTAGCGAAGTCGGTCAGTGAAGAAGCTTATGTCGTCAGCGGTCAGGTTAGCTTATGGCCAATGGGCTTTCAGTTAAAAGCGTACGAAGTGTTGTTATCAGGCATTGATTTTCGCACTGCGTTTACGAACAGCTTGTTAGTCGCCGTTGTAGGTACAGCCGTTCAAGTGTTTTTTACAGCCTGTGTCGGGTACGCCATCGCAAAGCGGGATTTGGTAGGCCGTAAGGCCATTAATATTCTTTATGTGTTCACGATGCTGTTCAACGGGGGAATGATCCCTACCTATATGGTCATTAAAAATACCGGATTAATTAATCATCTGTGGGTGCTTGTCATTCCGGGGATGGTGAGCGCTTTCAATCTGATTCTGGTGCGCAATTACTTTGAATCTCTGCCACACAGCCTAGAGGAATCGGCGAGAATTGATGGAGCTGGCAATCTCACCATTTTGTTCCGCATCATGCTTCCGATCTCCAAGCCTTTGCTTGCGACAATCGCTATTTTCAGCGCGGTAGGGATTTGGAACAACTACATGGACCCTTTAATGTATTTAACGAAAAAAGAGGTACAGGTATTGCCTTTATTCTTGCAAAATGTCGTGGCAGCAGCCAATAAGAACGGTTTGGAAAATCCCGAGCAATTGGCCAATATCGCATCCGAGACATTCCGAGCGGCAGCAATTTTCGTTTCTTCGATACCGATTCTGCTCGTATATCCATTCCTACAAAAGTATTTTGTCACAGGCTTGACGCTTGGTGCGGTTAAACAGTAGCTAGTTATTAAAAGGGGGAAGAAATATGCGCAAAACATTAAACAAATGGTCAACGACAACATTGTTAGTTGCACTTGCAGCATCGGTATCTCTTGCAGGTTGCAGCAATGAGGCGGCGCAAGAAGCCAAGGAGACGAAAGAAGCTGCTGCGACCCAGGGACCGAAGCTGAATAAGGCGGCCAAAATCAGGATCGCCGTTCCAGATAATGCAGGTGTCAAGGGCTATGAGCAGGGAGCAAGTGCAAACGATAATCAATTCCTGAACATGATCAAAGAAAAGACAGGGTACACGAATATCGAATGGAATGTTATTCCGGCTGCTAATCAATTGGATACCTACAATTTGATGTTTGCCTCTGGTGATGTATATGATCTGATCTATACGAATGATTTGAATATTTTCAAACGTTTCAGCGCTCAGGGGGCTCTTCTGCCAGTAGACGAGGCCATTAAGCAATACGGCAGCGAGGTTAATAAATTAGTTACGGAGAACGCATGGACGGCTGTATCCCTGGAAGGGAAAAAATACGCCATCCCAGTTCCTCCGTTTCAGAAATTCGAAAACGTCGATCTAGGCTCAGGATTTCTAGCCAGACAAGACTGGATGGATAAGCTAGGACTGAAGGCGCCAAAAAATCTAGATGAACTATATACGTTCTTGAAGACGATGAAAGACAAAGATCCAAACGGCAAGGGAACCATACCGTACGTGGCAGCAGCCGGAAATAACGGGAATCCGCTGGATGGACTGGATGTCATTACCGCAGCTTTCGGAATGTCCGGCATCAATAACCTCGCTGTCCCTTTTATCGTAAAGGATGGTAAGCTGGTTGATGCACAGGATGTGAATCTGAAAGAGTTGCTGACCTACCTGAATAAGCTCTACAAAGAAGGTTTAATTGACAACGAGTACCTATTCAACAAAACACAGCAAGTGACTGAGAAGATGTCGTCGGGGAAAGCAGCCGCCGTGTTTGCAGGCTACTGGGACCCTGCTACTTACCAGGCAGGTTTAAGTAAAACAGATGCCAATGCGAAGTTGGGCTTCTTGCCCACGGTAGAAGGAAAAGATGGGCAAAAAGGATATACTATGCCTGCTCCTGTATCCAACTTCTATATTATTCCTAAAAGCTCAAAGAATGTGAACGAAGCTGTGGATTTACTGAACACCTATTTGAAAGATAAGGATCTGCAGAAGTTTGTGAATTTCGGTAAGGAAGGCGTTCACTATGATATGGTAAATGGTGCGCTGAGTCCGAAGAAGCCTGCTTATGATCAAATCATCTATAAACTGTATTACAGAATGTGGAATACACCGGACATTTGGTTACCTAACGCACTACTTGGCGGGTATGAGCCAGCAATGAAAAGCTTTGCCCAAGCGGGTGCGCAGCTGACTGCCTTCAATATTAACCAATACAGACCGCAGACGGATGCTGAACTTGCCAAAGGCCGAGCGTTGATCGACTTGAGAAATGAGTACGTTGCCAAAATCATCAATGGAGCATTACCACTTACGGCATTGGATGAGTATTTCAAAAAGGCGGACGCGGCTGGCAGACAAGATGTGATCAAAGCGTCTCAGGATTGGTTTAGCAAAGATGGCAAGGCCATTTATGACAAATTGAATAAGAAATAGTATCTGAAAATTAGAGCAGAGCAGTTCACCTCATCGGGGAACTGCTCTTATCAATGTGCGGCTATGTATCTTCCCAAGATGCCCTGGGACCTCTAAGACCAAAACCTCCGTCACCCAGGCGAATAAATGGATTTTCTAAGTTAAATTTTTTATTTTTCCAGTTAATGCGGAAACGAAGAACTCCCCAGCCCCTCATTTTCAGAGGAGTAGGGGAGGTTCGTGCACTCACTTCAACTTGAACAGCTGTCTAGCATTTTCGCTGAATATTTTCCTCTTCTTCTCGAGCGGGAGCCTTTGCAGGATCTTCGTCGGATCGTCGAAATCCCAATGCGGGTAGTCGCTGGAGAAGAGCAGCATATTCTCGGCGTCGAACATGTTGAACATCGCTTCGAGATGTTTGAAGTCATCTGGTTCCTCGATCGGCTGCGTCGTCATGAAGCAGTGGTCGCGCACATATTCGCTAGGCATACGCTTTAGCCATGGGGTGGAGGCGCGTAAAGCTTTGAAGTTCTTGTCCAAACGCCATAGCAAAGGTGGCAGCCAGGTGACGCCGCCCTCGCAAAACACCACTTTAAACCCTGGATACTTCTCAAACACACCTTCGCACACGAAGCTAACCAGGTGTGCCATGAAAGTTTGCGGCAAGCAAGTATGCCACTGCAAATAGTTCGACACATACCCGACTGCAGTCGGGGCGTTGAAGATGCCCGAGCCTTCGGCGCCTGGATGGATGACAAGAGGAAGGCCATTGCGCTCACAAGCTTCGTAGATCGGATGGAAGAAACGTTGGCCGTACGGCATTCGAGAACCTCCAGTCACGCAGACCGCGACGATGTCTGGATGCGGGCCAACTCGGTCTATCTCGCGTGCTGCCTCTAAGGGATCTTGGGTACCGATGCACAGGTAACCTTTGAACTTCGGGCTAATCGGCAGCCATTCGGCGATTAAATAATCATTGTAGGCCCTGCATACGGCTGCAACGTGATCGCTGTCAGCATAACCCGACATGCCAATTAGCGTATCGGAGCAAAGCAACGCGTAATCAAGGTTGAATGGTTCGACCAAGTGCTCGATCATGTAATGTGGATCTGATCCGACAGGAAGCCCGCTAGGTGGATCGGAATCTTTGCGCTTGTTGCCAATTGGTGACGAGTAGGGCAGACCACCTCCAGGTATACCGAACCTCTCGGCATGACTTTTCCACGGCTCATCGAGATAAGGGATTAAGTCATTTCTACTCCGGAATTGATTGTGCACATCACAGTCAATGACAGGCAGTTTCTCATTTTTCGAATTCATGCAGTTTCTCCTCCTTATTAGCCAATCAAGATGCCAATTTGTCCATCTTCTACGACGACGGGGTAGGTGCGTGTGCGTACTTTATCACTGAACAATGATTTGCCTGTCTTGAGATCGAACTCCCATCCATGCCAAGGACAGCGTAATATCTCTTGATCGCGACCATAGATAAATTCATACACTTGAGATTCAAGCGTAGTTCCGCAGACCACTCCTTTGCATAACTCCGCCCCTTGATGCGGGCAATAATTATGCACAGCGTAATAGTCACCTTTCACGTTATAGACCCCGATGGAGCGTTGTTCGATTTGTACGATTTTGAAAGCACCGGAAGGAATTTCTTCAATGGAAGCGACCGGATATATGGCCATAATGTTCAGCCCCCTTAAGCTTTGTTAGATTAATCTTAAGTGAACAGCGTAGAAAAAACTATTGCGGAAACAACTGTTTTTTGTATAATTCTAAGGTATAGATGGGAAGGGGGAACTACAGATGATGGAGCTCGTATCCGTGTTTATTGATGATATGGACGTAGATTGGCAGAAGGAAGAGTCCGCAACCTTAACAGACATGTTGATTCTTGTGACGCACGGGAAAGTGAATTATGTGGTCAATAACGAACCGGTTCATCTGGAAAAAGGTGATTTTCTGTATATCCAGCAGGGTGTGATGCGCTCAGGTATGAATGCGCCAGACGGGCTGCATGTGAAATATTCGTCGCATTTTCATTTGCACGCTGGGAAGTCTGGACAAGAAATGAAAGCGTTCACTAATCTTGAACCCTACAGGAAGGTGAAGGCTCAGCAGTTCGACTACGTCAAACAGCGGTTTAGTACACTTGCACAGCATTGGTTCGGTCAACGGGAGCATGCTGACATCATCTGTACCGGAATCGCCACCGAGCTGTTCGGCTATTTCGTGCAGGAAACTTCGGAAGAGCGATTTGGATTCGCCAAGCTGAGACTTATGCGCGAGGTGCAAGAATATATCTCTGCCCACTACCGTGAGCGAATCCGCATTGAGGAGCTTTCCCGACTCGTAGATCGCGCTCCCAACTATGTCACGCAAACATTCAAGGAAGTGACAGGCATGACACCGATCACCTACTTGCATCACATTCGAGTGCATGCGGCACGTGATTTGATCCTTAACACTAGAATGACAATTGGCGAGATTTCGGAGTATTTGGGATATAGCGATCAGGCACATTTCAACCGTGTGTTTAAAAAAATAATGGGCCATCCGCCATCAGCTGTGCAGCGGGAAGTCCAAAGAGGTGGCCTACGATGAAGCTGTTGAATCGGCTGCATTCGATCCAATTCAAGCTGACACTTACCTTTCTGCTCATCTTGTTGCCGCTCGTTAGCGTCAGTGTTTTCGCTAATAACTATTCCCAGTCGATTCTGGACGATCAGATTGGCGACCGTACGCGAGGAGCGTTACTGACGACTCTTGAGTACGTGGATCAATTGACTAAAAACATGGATCAACAAACATTGCTAATCGCATTGAATTCGTCGATTGTCGATATCTGGAACAATATTGACAACCCACTCAGTCCGGACCATCTGTACGGTCTGCATACAGTACAGCAACAGCTGTCCGCACTTACGAATGTGAATGGTTCTATCAAAGAAGCTTTTATCATCCATGGCGAAAGTGGCAACGGGGTATCCACGACTAGCGGAGGGGTGAGATGGCCAGACGTGAAGCAGGAATTTTGGTTTAAGCAAACGGTGAACTCCAATGGCGGACTCGTCGTACATGTACCGACTGACAAAGTAGGTGGACCATCGGCTTATCTGAATAGCGATATGATCTATTACTCACGGCTTCTCGATGTGCAGAGCAACAGCAAGGAGCCGAACGTGCTCGTGCTTGCGGTGGACAAGTCTTCTTTTCGCAAAATCATTCAACATTTGCAGACATCCGATAATATGAACATCAGGTTGTCTTATAATAACGGCTTCGTGTTAGAGACAAACCCTGGCGCAATGCACGGGAATGGCAATGAGGCCGACGTCATGTCGATCAAAGAGGAGAGCAACTTTTGGTCAATTGAGCTGGAGCAGCCACGCTCGGAATTGTTCAGGCTGACGCATAGGCTGCAACTGTTTACTTATTTGATCATCGTTATCAGTATCATCATGGCGGTGTGGATTGCGTGGCTCGTCTATGTGGAAATTTCCAAGCCCCTGCAGAAGCTGCTGGCAGCTTTCAAGCACTTCAGTGGCGGCAGCCTGAACACACAAATTGTTCATCGCCGGAAAGATAAATTCGGAGCCGTCATGAATGGCTTTAACCGGATGGCGGAAGCACAACGGCTACTGATCGAGGAGGATTATGAGAAGGAGCTCCGGCTCGCCAAATCAGAATTCAGCCTCCTGCAATCGCAGATTAACCCGCATTTTTTATACAATACATTAGATTCGATCTACTCGGTTGCCTTTAAGAATAAAATTCACGAGATAAGCGAAATGGTTATCAATCTTGCTCGATTTTTCCGGGTCAGTCTCGGTAAGGGACGTGAGACGTTTACGTTGGAAGAGACAGTTCAGCACCTGATGTATTATATCCGGGTACAGCAGATTCGTACGGATCATTTTACCGTTCAGATAACGCTGGAGGAATTAACTAAGCCGATTGAAATCTTGAAACTACTTTTGCAGCCTGTCGTGGAGAACGCGATCATACACGGACTGGAGCGAAACTCGTATGGTGGTGAGCTGCGGATTAGCTCGAATTTGGCCGGCGGTTCCCTGTTGATACAAGTTGAGGACACAGGCATGGGGATTCCGCCCGAGAAGATGAATCACCTGCGCAACGAGCTTAGCGCGATTACTAGCCATTCGTACCGGATTTCTAAGAGCAGCCCGCCTGATATGTATTTTGGACTGAAAAATGTTAAATCAAGGCTGAAACTGTATTACGGTGAACAAGCAGATTTGCAAGTGCACAGTGTGGAAAATGAGGGAACTCGAGTCACGATTACGATTCCAATAGGGAAGGACGAAGCGCGATGAAGTTGTTAATTGTGGAAGATGAGCTTTATGTCAGGGAGAGACTTGCTGAGGGGATCGAGTGGACCGAGATGCAGATTGAACTGGCGGCGGCCGTATCCACCGGCAAAGAAGCGATGTCCGTGCTTCAGAATGATCATATTGATATTGTGCTGACAGATATTCGAATGCCGGAGATGGACGGACTGGAGCTGGCGAAGTTGGTCAAAAGGCAGTTCCCGCACATTAAGCTGCTGATTCTGACCGGGCACGACGATTTTGACTATGCTCGAGAGAGCATCGAGCAAGGCGTATTCAAATATTTAATTAAGCCCGCCGAGAATGAGCAGATTGTAGAGGCTGTGCTGGAAGCGAAACGGCTGCGGGAAAAAGAACTAAGCGAAAAGCATAATACGAAGCTGTTGGAAATGAAGTGGAACGAACATCTGCCTCACCTCAAGGAGTTGTTTTATAAAAATTGGTTGAACGGCCGCTATTCCGCCTGGGAAATCGATCGGAGAGGACATGATTTAGCCATTCGACTAGAGAAACGAAAGGCGCTGCCCATTATTTTGGATATGGATCCAATCTCCGAGGGAAACGAGCGCTTTGAGGTGAAGGATCGACAGTTGGTACAGTTTTCACTGTTTACGATCGCCCGGGATGTGCTGGAGAATGAGAACTGCGTTGTCGTGCAGGATGATGATAGCCTGACAGCAGCTATCTTCTTCGTTTCTACGGACGAAGGGGACGAGGCGATGAAGGGGCTAGCGAACGGGCAGGTTCTTGCGCTTCTGGAGACGGTCAAGGATACACTGAAGCTGACCGCAAGCGCAGGTATAGGTACACCAGTGGCTGAAAGCTCCTTGCTGCCCCGTGCTTACAAGATGTGCCGACTTGCGCTGAAGGAGAGGCTTATTCTTGGCAATGGTGTTGCTATTCCATACCGAGACGATACACCAGAGGAGGATTCTTGGGACATGCTGCAAGAGATCGAACGTGAATTTGAGGCGGTGATCGAGGCGGGCAGCCAAGAAGAGCGAAGAGAGGAGATCGTCCGTCGTATTATGGAAACGGGGTTCGCTAGCGGTAAACCGGTTGTGGAAGCACGCGAGGTCTTGTTTCGGATGACATGCTTACTTGCTCGGATTGTGCATGCGCAAGGCTGGACGCTGCGTGGTACGCTGCAAAGCGATTATGAGGACTTCGAGTCGTTCACATCCTTGCTTACCCGTGAGCAAATCGAAAGTTGGCTGAATCGGATGGCCGGTCGGATCAGTATGGCCATCGCACAGAGAAGGCAGTCCAACTCGCAGCGGACTGCACATGAGGTCATGGGTTTTATTCGAGAGCATTTGCATAAGGAAGAGCTAAGTTTGCATTTCGCAGCGGAAAGCTTATACATCAATTATTCGTACTTAAGTCGAATTTTCAAAGAAACGATTGGGGAATCGTTCTCCAGTTATGTGCTGCGGCTTCGGATGGAGCGGGCTAAGGAGTTATTGTGCACAGGAGTCAAGGTGTCCGACGCCTCGGAGCAGGTCGGTTACCGTCATATGAACTACTTCTCGAAGAGTTTCCAGAAGTTCTGGGGCGTTAAACCGAGCGAGGTTAACAAATAAGGGCCAATCCACCGATTGGCTTTTTCTCATAGGTCATAATTTCCAATAAGAAGATATTTCTTGTTGGCTAGTTCAGGAAGTAAAAATAGTTGCAATGAAAGTCGAAGGATTGGGATACGATTTCAAACCGTCAACAGATATAATGAGGGCACAGAAGTTAAAAATCTAGCATCCCAGAGAGGAGAGATCTTAGAAATGAAAACCTCAGTCCCTGCGGCAACATCCCATATGCTGACAAGTAAGCGGGCCAATCGTCATCCTCTGCTTAAGTATTGGGATCTTTATTTAATGGTTCTGCCAGCGCTGGTGTTCCTGCTAGTGTTCAAATACGGACCGATGTACGGAGTCGTGATTGCGTTTAAAGACTACAACATTATTCAAGGGGTATTTGCAAGTAAATGGGTCGGTCTACAGTATTTCCGAGAGTTGTTTATGTTCGACGAGTTTCCAAGAGTGGTGGTTAACACGCTGCTTATCAGCCTGATGAAGCTGGTAATCGGGTTCCCGGCGCCAATTCTGCTCGCACTTTTACTTAATGAGCTTCGTCTGGTTGTATTCAAGCGATGGGTTCAGACGTTTACGTACCTGCCGCATTTCATCTCGTGGGTCGTTATCGGAGGAATCGCTGTCGATTTGTTGTCACCGAGCAGCGGTATTGTGAACAAATTGATTCAAGCATTTGGCGGAGAGCCGATCTTCTTCTTAACGAGTGAGAAGCTGTTTCGCTGGATTCTCGTGTACACCGATGTATGGAAAGAAGCGGGATGGGGCGCTATCATCTACCTCGCTGCGTTGCTAAGCATCAATGAGGAATTATTCCAAGCAGCCACAGTGGACGGTGCGGGACGGCTTCGACAAATCTGGCACATCTCGCTGCCGAGCATTCGCTCAACGATTATTATTCTGCTTCTGCTGCGAATCGGTCACTTACTTGACGCTGGTTTCGAGCAGGTGCTCGTCATGTACAACCCGACGGTATACGAAGTTGCTGATATTATCGACACTTACGTATTCCGAGTGGGATTAGGGACGATGCAGTTCGGACTGACCACAGCAGCGGGGCTGTTTAAATCAGTCATCGGTTGTGTGCTGCTAGTTATTGCCAATACGCTAGCCCGGCGAATGGGTGAGGAAGGAATTTACTAACCTAGAGAGGTGGTGCCTGTGTGATTCGTACTAGAGGAGAAACCGTATTCAGTTACTTTAACGTGTTCATACTTTCACTCATATCGCTGTCGATGATTCTGCCGTTCATACACGTGGCAGCCAAAGCGTTCAGCAGTGAAGCACATGTGTTAGCCAAGGACATCCTGTTATGGCCCAAGGGAATAACGACGATTTCCTTTGAATACGTGCTTTCCAATAAGCAATTTTACTATTCGTTCGGCAACTCGGTTTTTATTGCCATCGTCGGGACAGTAATCAGCATGGCGCTGACCGTACTAGCGGCTTATCCGCTTTCCCGTAAAGGCTTGCCGTACACACGTTTTCTGATGTTGCTGTTCGTCATCACCATGTTCTTCAACGGTGGGCTGATTCCGACGTATCTCGTTGTTAAGCAGGTTGGGCTGCTCAATTCACTATGGTCGCTCATTTTGCCAACTGCGCTGGCACCGTTTAATATGATCTTGATCCGCAACTTCTTCATGGGCGTGCCCGACTCGCTGGAGGAATCTGCCCGAATGGACGGGGCTTCGAACTTACGAATTCTGACCTTGATCTATCTGCCGTTATCTGTACCTGCACTGGCTACCGTCGGTATGTTCTATGCGGTTGGCTACTGGAATGCGTTCTTCCAAGCCATGATGTACATCACTGACCGGCAGTTGATGCCGCTTCAAATGTTTCTCCTTCAACTCGTAACCGATGAGAAGTCAGCTGATCTAGTTGTGAATGATGTATTCCGCGAAGTCACCCCAGAAACGATCCGGGCGGCGGCCATTCTGTGTGCAGTAGTTCCAATTCTATTCGTGTATCCGTTCATTCAACGATATTTCGTCAAAGGGGTTATGTTGGGTGCTGTCAAAGGGTAATGGCCAACCTGCAAGCACACCCGTTATTTTATATAAACACTTTAGGGGAGGTTGTATTCAATGAAAATTCAAAAAGCAGCGCTTATTGGCATGTCATCCGTCCTGCTGGTTGGGCTTGTGGTGGGTTGCAGTGGTAATAATACTGCTCCTGCAAGCACTAGTACGGGGGCGGCAAGTTCAAGTGGAGCGGTCAAAAACAAGGACTTGAAAGTGATGCGTATGTATCATCCTGCCATGGAACAATTCAAGGGCAGTGACACCATCAACGACAACAAACTAGTGAACGTTCTCAAGGAGAAATCCGGGTACAATGTGAAATTCGATTCGCTGCCTAAAGACAATCCCAACCAGAAGATATCGATCATTTTAGCCTCAGGTGATGTACCAGATATCATGTGGATCCCTGGCAAATCCGATTACTTTAAGCTAGCACAGCAGGGTGCATTCGAGCCTCTTGACGAGCTGGTTAAAACAAATATTCCTAATTTATCTTCCTTTCTACCCAAAGAAATTCTCGACGCCTCCAAGCTGGATGGCAAAATGTACGGCATTCCAGTACGTGTTGCCCAAAAGGTTGGCAATGGCCTTCTGGAGCGCTCGGACATTCTGAAAGAGCTCAGTCTGAAAGAACCGACTACGATGGACGAGATGTATACGACACTTAAAACCATCAAAGAGAAAAAGAATTTGGCACCTCTCACGGGGGCAGCTGGAAATCCTGGTGCGTTTATGTCATCCTTCCTGCCTTATGCATCTGCGTTTGGGGTAGGTACCTCGACAGTAACTAAAAATGGCAAGCTAGAATTCTCGTGGCTGCAACCGGAATATAAAGAGTACCTCACGACCATGAAGAAATGGTATTCCGAAGGATTAATCGACCAAGAATTTGCTATCAATAAAGATATTAAGGACAAGATGATTAACGGCACTGCAGCTTTTGGCACTGTGTATTGGGGCGATGCGCTGACGATTGATACATCGATCAAGGAGAAGAAGAACGGTGGGACCCTGCAGTACATCGCACCGGTTAGCGGTAAGAGTGGCTCCTCAGGCTTCCAGGAGGAAGGTATTCCGGGCAACTACATCGTTATTCCGAAGCAAGCTAAGAACAAGGAAGGCGCCGCTGCCTTCATTAATTACATCCTGAATGCAGATACGGACAAATTTTTGACTTACGGAATTGAGGGTCAGGATTACAAGGTAGATAACGGGCAAATCGTGCAGACTCCGGAACAGAGCAACAACATTCCGTGGCGGACATTATACTTCTTCGGTGACAGCGATCCGAGCTTCAATGCGCGTTTGAAAGTGAAGGGATTCCTTCCATATTACGAGCCTTTGCTGAAATTTAAGCAGAATCGTGAAGAAACTTCCTACGCACCTTCGATTGAGGCATACGACACTAAATTTACAGAGCTGCGCAATTATACGGAAGAAAATGCTTTGAAATTTATTATGGGCAAACGCGACCTAGGCGAGTTTGATAAGTTTGTACAGGAGTTTAATGCCAAAGGTGGCAAAGCTGCCATTGACGCGATGAACGACTGGTATAGCAAAAAGAAATAGGGAACTTTGGAGGCTTCATACATGAAGAGGGATATTGAAATCATGCTCAACCATCCGAATTTAGTAACTTTCTGGGACTTTCAAGAAGGCCCTGGAGAAGCGCGCATTTCAAGGGGAGGAAAGCCGTATGCCCTGAAGGAAAGTGGAGGGCCTGTAGCACGAGACCATGAAGGCGTATTCGGTCCATACAGCGCTTTGCTGGAGGAAGGCAAATGGTTTCGAATTCCACGTGAGCAGCTCCAAGAACTGAGCATGCATGGTGAGAATGCGCAGGTGACGGTAGCTGCTTGGGTTAAACGCAGGAGGAAATCCAATAACGAATGCGAATTTATTGCTGGCATTTGGAACGAATCAAATAAGAGGCGCCAGTATGGACTATTCCTGAACTTATCGATTTGGGAGAGCGGACAGCAGGTGTGCGGACATGTTTCATCCTTAGGCGGCCCGACACCTGGGTATCGCTGGTGTATGGATGCATCGATCGGTGCTACGGAGATTCCCCTTGAGGAGTGGCATTTTGTTGCTTTTACTTACGACAGCCAGTATGTACGGTCCTATGTAAACGGAAGTTTGGATGAACGCCCAATCCGTAATCCTTATCATTACCCTGGCGGCCTTTATGATGGAGGGCATGATGGTGCTGATTTTACCGTTGGAGCTGTGGATCGTTCTCAGGAAATCGGCAATTTCTTTGTCGGCAGCATCGGTGGATTAGCTATATTTAACAAAGCGTTATCGAATGAGGAGATGTACCAACTTGCTTGTTTGTAAGTGAAAAAGATGAGGGGTCCCTGAAGCCATGAATGTGGCGGGGGCCCTTTTTGTGCTATCTAAAGGAGTCTAATCCGAAAAAAACTGACTTTCCCAAAGAAACCTGACTTACCGTGTTTACCTATTTCATGTAAGATGAATGTACATAAAGATTATAGTCTTTCATAAAAGAGGGTCATGAAAAATGAAGCTTGTACGAGTAATTTGGGCAAAATTACAACCGAAAAAGATACGTACCCGGTTCCTCGTTGCGATGATTACATTGACGGTTATACCGTTATGTGTACTCGGGTTCGTGTCCTATAATATTGCGAAGGATACCTTAGTCCAGAACCATCAACAGACGAATGAAAACCACTTGAGAACGGCGAGTGAAGTCGCGGATTTACTGCTGCGCAATGTCATAAATATGAATCGTGTCGTTCTTTCTGATACGCAACTGAGAGAACAATTAGTAGAAAGCGGTCGCAGTGGGGCTGCTTCAACCATAGGTGTCCGTACCGTACAACGCTTGGAAAATATCGTGACGAGTAATCTTGTGGATTCGCAATACTTTGATTCTATTTGCTTATTTGATCGGGAATTTCATTCGATTTGTTATGGAAGATCGGAGAGCGCGGGACTCTATGGAACGAATCAAAATCGAATGAATATAGCGAAGACGGAGTGGTATGATCCCGTTATCCAAGCAAGGGGAAAGGAAGTTTTCTTCAGTTACAACGTGCTGGATCCTTTCACATCGAAAGAGTCTTTCTCCAGTGTGAAACTGCTGCGCGACCCCGACAATCTAGATAGTGAGCCTCTTGGTCTACTGGTTACGAATATCAAAAAGAGTATGTTTGAAACCGTTATTCATGAAAGCGATAACAGTTCCTTCTTAGTTATGAATCCGAGCGGTTCTAGTTCGAGCATGGTTTACGTTAAACAATTTGATAGCTTTAACGACATGTCTACAGAAGCAGGTATAACAAATTTGATGGAAAGCCTTGCACATACAGGATACTTGACTACGACATATACGAATCAAACAACAGGTTGGACATTCATGCATATTATTGAAGCCAAAGAGTTGCTAAAGCAATCAAACCGAATTGGCGTAGCAACCGCTATCCTTTCAGCTGTGATCGCCTTCATTTCACTCTTATTTGCCTTTTGGATAGCAAGGTCGATTACGCGCCCCCTCTTACAATTGAAGAAAATGATCTTAGAATGGTCGACAGGTGTACAGAAATGGATTGGAAATTTCGAAGCTGACGAAGTAGGCGCCATTGGTGAAACTTTTAAGCGGATGGCGAATGAGAATGTGCAGTTGGGTGAACGGCTGATTGATTCGCAATTGAAGGAAAGAGAGGCCGAACTTAACACGCTTCAAGCACAAATCAAGCCTCATTTTCTGTATAATACGTTAGATTCGATTTACTGGATGGCGATTATGCATGATACGCCGGATATCGCCCAAATGGCAGATTCTTTATCGGAGAGCTTCCGATTAAGCCTTAATAAAGGGAAGGAAACGATCCCCTTTTTCAAAGAGTTGAAACATATTGAGCACTATATGACCATCCAGAATATCCGATTTAATCATCGCTTTACGTACATAGAAACCGTAGATCCATCGTTGATGGGGATTGATATCTTGAAATTACTTCTTCAACCCTTAGTGGAGAATGCCATTTATCACGGCTTAGAACCGAAGATCGGTTCTGGTACAATTCGACTAACCGCGCAAAGAGAAGGTATGGATGACATTATTTTTACAGTAGAAGATGATGGCGTTGGGGTTGCAGATTTGTCGGTAATCGAGCAAGGCTATGGGTTGCGGAATGTTCGGGAACGTGTGATGTTGTATTATGGCAATCAAAGCTCCTTTACGTTCACAAGTCAGCCTAATGCAGGCACCAAGATTGAGATTCGGATTAAATGGCATATGGAAGGAAAGTGATCAGGATGCGTAAAGCCGTTGTATTTGACGATGAATTCATTGTACTCCAAGGATTTCAAACGAAGGTCGACTGGGCTCACCACAATATTGAACTCGTAGGCACGGCGGCAAATGGGATAGAAGCTCTAGCTTTATATCGCTCAGTGCGGCCTGACATTATTTTCACTGATATCCGTATGCCGGGAATAGACGGGCTTCAACTGCTGGAAATCATTACAAAAGAAGCGCCAGATACGATATGTATTGTCTTTAGTGGGTTCAATGAGTTTGAATACGTGAAGCGGGCGATTAAAATTGGTGTTCTCGATTTTATTGAGAAACCGATTACTCTTCGGAAGATCCAAGATGCCCTCTTGAAGGTTCAGATACAAATGGATAAACAAAAGGAATTACTCGAGAAGGCGACATTAGATCTATTGCTGATGGGTCCAGAGGCAGTAGCGAAATTCCTGTCTACTTGTAGCGTGGAGGAGAGTCGTATTGTGTCGGTTACGGTTCTAGCTAGTTCTTCAGAGAGGGGTTCTTTTGACGGAAATGACGCTTACCATGTGATCAACGTTCGAAATGGCAGCGAATACCTGAGGCTTGTACTACATGTGAAGGATGATGCAGAATCATTCCGGGCAGACATGAACAAATGGGCAGAAACAACTGGCGGTGTTTCAATGGGGTCAGGAAGAACCTATCCGAAGCTTGCCGATGCTGCAATGAGCTATAGAGAAGCTCAAAGTGCACTTCGATACGGCATGTATCTGGAGGAAGAAGGCTGGACACGTTACGAGGATCTAGCGGAGAGCGGGGATCTCCCTGATGGCTTGACAGCGTGGGAGGAGTTATTCGTATTTTACATTCGAACCTGTGATACGAAGGGTGTAAATCAACAATTGGAACAATTTAAACCATCTTGTGAAGTGAAAAAGTTAGAAAAAAGATTGCTCGAATTGGAGATTCTCAAACTCGTTTATTTAGGTTGGGAAGCGGCCAAAGAGGCTGGAGTTGATATGACTCTTATCATGGATTCGGATCAGTTTCCCCACGTTCAATTGCGACAACTAGCTACCTTAGATGACATTGTGAAGTGGTTCCGTGATCACATTCATCGCATCATGCAGGTGATGGTCGATACGCGTCAGAGGATTAAACATGCTTCCGTTGATAAAGCTGTGCAGTATATGGAGCTTAATTATCAGCGCGATATTTCGTTGAAAGAAGTAGCCGAGCATGTGGGAATGAATGCCACGTATTTTAGTTTGCTTTTTAAAGAATCCAAGGGACTTAGTTATATTAAATTTGTTACCAGAATGAGAATGGAGCGGGCTAAAACGCTGCTTCATGAAGGTCTGCTCATTAATGATGTAAGTGTACAAGTAGGCTATTATCATTACAGGCATTTTACGGAAGTGTTTAAGAAGTACACAGGTGTTACACCAGGACAGTATCGGGAGACGCATAGAAAATCTTAAATCGAACGGAGGGAGCGGGGTTACGGGGATGAAAAGGTTATGTATACATGTCCTCATTGTGATGATTTTTGTAGCCTTAGTTGGCTGCAGTTCAGGGGAAAGCCCCTCAACTGGCGTTAAGGACGAAGAATTGACCACGATCAGATATTTAACCTCTAACTTAGAATCGGAGGGAACGGTAAAGGTACTTACCGATATCAGTGAGGAATATACCAAGGTAAATCCGAGTGTTAAGCTAGAGTATTACTATGTAGGACAGTCAGGACTGAGACAACGCATTCAACTGCTTGCGGCAAGCAATGATTTGCCCACCATGTTTTCATTTGAGTCCGGAAGACCGCTTCGAAACTTAAAGGGTGAGGTACTCGATCTTGAGCAAACGTTTAAGGATTTAGGTATCTATGAGAAATTAAATCCAGTAGCAGTTAATTTATTGAAACAACAAACGCATGGTGAAGGTCTGTATGCGCTCCCGTTGGAGCTCAACATTGAAGGGTTTTGGTACAATAAGTCGCTATTTGCAAAACTAGGGATCGAAGAGCCCCGTACATGGGATGATATGTTGCGGGCTGCTGACCACTTTATTGAAAATGGCATTCAGCCCTTCTCAGTTGCAGGTAAAGAGAAATGGCCCATTACTAGGTTAATCGGCGGGTATGCCGTTCGGAAGTACGGGCCAGATGTGATGGAAAGTGTAGAGAATGGCGAGATGAAAGTAACAGCGCCGGGATTTATCGAAGCTGCACAGACCGTTTATGACATGAGTATGAAAGGCTACTTTGGAGGGGATGCGAATAAAATAGATCTGCAAACTTCCATTGATTTATTTCTACAAGGTCAAGCAGCCATGTTCTACTCGGGTAGTTGGGAACTGCGTGATTTCAATAATCCCGTTCGTAATAAGCTTGGAGCGGATGGGATTGGTTATTTTAATATCCCCTTGGTGAAGGATGGCATTGGCACATTGGATGAGTTCCCGATGAATGCAGGATTAACGAATTCGTTCTCAAAGGCAGCTTTCAATTCGAAGGTTGGTGAATGGATGAAGACCGTGTTTAGTGAATATGGAGATAGGGCTATGAGAGATAACGGACTCATCACAGGGTTCAAAGTGGAGCATATGCCTGCACAGGTGCCCCCACTTACACAGTTGGTTCAAGAGAAGATCGAATCTGCGAAACGAGCGGTACTGTGGTTTGAAGCTGGGTTTGATTCCAAGACACAATCGATTGCATGGGATAATGCTCAGCTGCTTATCAGCGGCGAAGGTATGACGGCGCAATCCTATATGGAAGAGCTTCAGAAAGCGATTGATGCGCAGCAAAGTAATTAGATTTGGGAAAGCGGCTGTGGAATTGGGAGAGAATTGATGAGTGCTAAGTGTTAAGTGCTAAGTGCTAGGGATTAGTGACAAGTGACAGTGCTAAGTGTGAGTGACAGCGGTTGCGACAGCGGATCCTTTGGGATCCGCTTCTTGGCATTGGGGAAGAGCCTCTACACGCAGTGCTACTCTTCAAAATACTGGAAGCGAAAGTAAGGAGATAGTCGAAATAATCGACTAACGTCTAGGTTTTGGGGCTTGCTAACTGGGAGATAGTCGAAATAATAGACTAACGTCTAGGTTTCGGGGCTTGCTGGCCGGGAGATGGTCGAAATAATCGACTAACGCCAAGGTTTCGGGGCTCGCTAACCGGTAGATAGTCGAAATAATCGACTAACATCTAGGTTCTGGGGCTTGTAAGCCGGGAACGAAATACAACTATTGTATACACGGTTATAAGAAACTTGTTCAAAGTAGTCTACCGCGGAACCGTGAAAGGTTTTAACTTTAGTGTAATGTTCGGTTTCTTGGAATGCTACAATGTGAAAATTTATTTTCTATTCCGAAGCCTACTCGTTACTCTGTATTTATTAAATAATAAACTTTCAGAGTTAATTATTCGACACTGCTTAGCAGTAACTGGATTCGTTGACAGTGAGTTCACATTTCGAAACATGATATTTCCTACGACCTCACTATGAAATAAATCAAAGCCATTATTTAAACTAATTGCCACAACGTAACGGGCCCGCGGATCACCGCGGTCCCGTGATGATTATGTGGACTTTGCGCCAATTGAGCACCTGGCCGGCCGTCGCACGCTAGCGCACAATAATGTGCGCAAGGAAGGTCACTCGGCCGGCCGTCGCACGGTAGCGCACAAATAATGTGCGCAAGGAAGGTCACCCGGCGGGCCGTCGCACGSTAGCGCACAAATAATGTGCGCAAGGAATGTCACCTGGCCAGCCGTCGCACGCTAGCGCACAAATAATGTGCGCAAGGAAGGTCACTCGGTCGGCCGTCGCACGCTAGCGCACAAATAATGTGCGCAAGGAAGGTCACYCGGCCGGCCGTCGCACGCTAGCGCACAAATAATGTGCGCAAGGAAGGTCACYCGGCGGGCCGTCRCACGCTAGCGCACAAATTATGTGCGCAAGGAAGGTCACTCGGCCGGCCGTCGCACGCTAGCGCACAAATAATGTGCGCAAGGAAGGTCACTCGGCCGGCCGTCGCACGCTAGCGCACAAATAATGTGCGCAAGGAAGGTCAC
>NZ_LMSJ01000012.1:184435-478571 GCF_001428105.1 Paenibacillus sp. Soil766
ATAATGTGCGCAAGGAAGGTCACTCGGCCGGCCGTCGCACGCTAGCGCACAAATAATGTGCGCAAGGAATGTCACTCGGCCGGCCGTCGCACGSTAGCGCACAAATAATGTGCGCAAGGAATGTCACCCGGCSGGCCGTCGCACGCTAGCGCACAAATAATGTGCGCAAGGAAGGTCACTCGGCCGGCCGTCGCACGCTAGCGCACAAATAATGTGCGCAAGGAAGGTCACTCGGCGGGCCGTCGCAAGCTAGCGCACAAATAATGTGCGCAAGGAATGTCACCCGGCCGGCCGTCTCAAGCTAGCGCACAAATAATGTGCGCAAGGAAGGTCACCTGGCCAGCCGTCGCACGCTAGCGCACAAATAATGTGCGCAAGGAAAGTCACCCGGGCCCGCGTATCAACGCGGGCTTCGAGTCGTTCACCACAGATTTCAACCTAAAAAAAGCCGACATCACCAAAGAATGCGGCAATTGTCGGGATTTACGAAAACGCTTACGATACAAACAGAAAGCAAATATAACAAGAAAAGGGATGAAGACAGAATGGTCAAAGGGCAAAAGATGTTACAAACAATTGGAGCTACAACAACAACAGCTTTACTAATAGGAGTTCTAGCAGGTTGCAGTAACGGAAGCACTACAGCAAGCAGTTCGGCAAGCCCAGCAGCAACCGCAGCAGCAACTGCAGCATCAAGCACTGTACCAGCTTCCGAGGCGCCAGCTAAGAAAGTAACGATTTCACTTCTCGTTGATAATGCGCAGGATACGGTCACGAGTGCCAAGGCGTTAATTGAAGCTTTTGAGAAGAAGAACCCGAACATTCACGTTGAACTAGAGACGCGTCCTGGTGGTGGCGAAGGTGATAACTTGGTTAAGACGCGTCTTGCTACTGCTGAGATGACCGATGTATTCTTCTATAATTCCGGATCGCTATTACAAGCATTGAATCCCGATCAGAACATTCTTGATGTAACCAATGAGCCTTTTATGCAAACGGTTATCGATTCCTTCAAACCAACGGTCACTTACAAAGGGAAATTATACGGGGCACCAAACGGAGCTACGATGGGCGGCGGTTGGTTCTATAACAAAAAAGTGTATGCTGATCTTGGTCTTAAAGTACCTAAGACTTGGGCTGAATTGATTGCTAACAATGAGAAGATAAAAGCGGCAAATATCACGCCAGTAATTGCACCGTATAAAGATGATTGGACATCCCAACTAGTCGTTCTAGCTGACTTCTATAATGTGCAGGCACTTGATCCTAAATTTGCTGATAACTATACAGCTAACAAAACAAGCTTTGCGAAGTCACCTGCAGCACTCAGAAGTTTCGAGAAATTGGAGGAATTAGCGAAGAAAGGGTATATGAACAAAGACTTGACGGCAACCAACTATGATACAGGTTTGAAAATGCTGGCAGAGGGTAAAGGCGCGCAATTGCCGATGCTGACATTTGCTATCCCGACACTTGAACAGAATTATCCGGACAAAATGAAAGATATCGGTTTCTTCGCACAACCTGGTGATAGCGCAGATAGTAATGGTTTGACCGTTTGGATGCCAGGCGGCGCGTATATTTACAACAAAAGCAAACATATTCCTGAGGCTAAAAAGCTCGTTGAATTCTCCATTTCCCAAGATGGGTTGGCGGCGACTGCAGCGGTATCCAAACCAACAGGTCCTTATGTTGTGAAAGGTGTTAAACTTCCAGACAACGTAGCTCAAGTTGTGAAAGATATGATTCCTTACTTCGATTCAGGCAAAACAGCACCAGCGCTCGAGTTCGTATCTCCCGTTAAAGGGCCTAGCCTTCCGCAAATTACGGTTGAAGTAGGAGCAGGGTTCAAAACGGCGAAAGAGAATGCGACTGTGTATGATAAAGACGTTGAGAAGCAAGCGAAGCAGCTGGGACTTCAAGGTTGGTAATCGTCACATAGAGATAGACAAATAAATAGTGTCGGCCTTGCGATTTCCCTAGCAGGGCCGGCCTAATTTGTGGAGAGGTGGGAATGCGATGACCAAAATAATGAAGCGGACGTATACTTACGCATTCATTTTGCCCGCAGCAATCATATATTTCGTTATTTTTATAATACCTACTGTGATGTCATTCTTCTTCAGTTTAACTAGATGGACTTTACTGGATTGGGAATTTATAGGACTTAATAATTTCATCAGCTTTTTTCAGGAGCCGGCACTTACCATTGGGTTCAAAAATACGCTTATCTATGCGGTAGTAACGTGCGTGTTGAAGGTTGTAATTGGGTTGCTGTTAGGTGTTTTCTTAACTTCAAAAATAAGAGCTAAAGGCTATTTAAGATCGGTGATTTTTTTTCCGACACTATTAAGTACCATTGCCGTTGGAATTACCTTCAGCATGATGATGCACCCAACAGAAGGAATTATTAATGCAGCGCTTCAAGCGGTAGGGATGTCAGGACCTGATTGGTTAGGAAATAAGAGCTTTGCGCTACTATCTGTTGCTTTAGTTGATGTGTGGAAAGGTGTAGGGTTCGCAACGGTCATCTATATTGCCGGCATCCTTTCTATTCCGGAAGAATATTACGAAGCGCTTCAGATTGATGGAGGGCATGCGTTTCATAAATTTTGGAACATTATCGTTCCGCTGAGTCGGCCAGCAACAAATTCCGTTATTATTTTATCCTTCATCGGTGGTTTAAGATCTTTCGATCTTGTGTGGGCGATGACGAAGGGGGGGCCTGGGTTTACAACGGATCTGATCGCTTCCATTATATACAAGCAATATCAAGGTGGATTCTATGGACTTGCTACAGCGGGTAACGTGATTTTGTTCCTTGTTGTATCCGCGCTCGCATTCCCCCTTTACATGTATCTGAATCGTTCAGAGGTGAATTTATGAAAACAAGAAAATCCTTTTGGCTGGAGGCCCTATCGATTGGTGCGACCGTTATCCTATTTTGGGTGCCTTTTTACTTTGTGATTGTCAATGCGCTCAAAGATAAGCAAGAGGCATCGCTATTAAATTTAAAATGGCCTACCTCCATTCATTTCCTCGAGAATATGCGAGAGGTCATCACAGCAAGGGATTACATGCTGCTTCGTGCCTTTTATAACAGCTCCCTGTTGACGATTTTATCGATTGCGGTTCTCATTCTGGTGTGTTCCACGGCGGGATTTGTGATGCAGCGCAGGGTAGATAAAGCGTCCCCTTGGCTTAACTTTTTTGTATTATCGGGCCTAATTATTCCGCCTGCCATCGTGCCGACAATTTGGGTGTTAGATGGTCTAGGATTGTTCAAAACGATGACAGGGCTTGTCCTTGTTGAAGTTGCGCTAGGGTTCCCATTCTGCGTATTGCTCTACAAAGGTTTCATGGCGGCCATTCCGAGAGAGATCGATGAAGCAGCGATTGTAGATGGTTGTGGTGGCGGGCAATTGTTTTTCAAAATGATTCTGCCACTTCTTCAACCGGTAACGGCTACGATCGTCGTTACGTCATCTGTAGGTATTTTCAATGATTTTACGAACCCTTTGTATTTCTTCCCTGGGTCCAAAAATGCCACGGTACAATTGACCTTATATAACTTTCAAAGTCAGTTTGTCACACAGTGGAATCTGCTTTTCATGAATATTTTACTTATTACAATTCCACCGCTGTTGTTGTTCATTTTCTTCAATAAGAAAATTGTAGCCGGCATGACGGCAGGTTCAGTTAAGGGATAAGGGGCGTGTATGGCCAAATGAATGTGAATCGAAAATTTGTAGAAGCTGCAGAAGCATTACGACCTTCGCTTCATGAAGCGATTATTATGCCAGAAATGGCGGTCGAGGTGTATGCTGACGACCAAGCGTTCCATGGTTGGGGCGTTCGCCAAGAACATCGTTTTGAAGAGATCAAAGAAATGTCATTTGGCAAAGATGACAGCTTTACTTTAGATTTTGGCGACCACCGTGTGGGGTATATCACCTTGGGAATTACACCTGTTGGAAGCCCGCCGGACGCTCCGCTTGGATTGAAACTCATCTTTGGCGAAATGCCTTGTGAGGTTGCCGAACCATTTGACCAGTATCAAGGGTGGTTAAGCCGTTCGTGGCTGCAAGAGGAAACCATATACGTGGATGTTTTACCAACGGTAATTAAGCTGCCCAGACGATATTGTTTTCGATATATGAAGGTGATCGTGCTGGATACTTCGCGCAAATATAAGGTGGCATTCACCGATATTTCGTGTACGACTGTGACTTCGGCGGATCCTTCTGTGCTGCGTCGACTGCCAGATCATGTGTCTCCTGAATTGCAGAAATTGGATCAGATTGGGGTTAGGACTTTAGCGGATTGTATGCAAACCGTCTTTGAAGATGGTCCTAAGCGTGATCGCAGGCTTTGGATTGGGGATTTGAGGCTCCAAGCATTAGCTAGTTATTATACATTTAAAAATCATGATCTTGTCAAGCGCTGCCTGTATTTATTTGCCGGGATGAGGCTGGATGGCGGGGAAGTAGGCGCTTGTGTGTTCGAGAAGCCTCATCCACACGTGGATGATACACTTCTGTATGATTATTCACTGCTATTTGTAGCCACACTCTATGACTACTATATCGAAAGTCGTGATCACGAAGCGTTAACTGAGTTATGGCCAGTAGCGTGGGAGCAGCTGCAAATCGGATTGCGTCGTTTGGATGAGAATAACATTGTGAGGGATGATCCTTCGTGGTGGTGCTTTATTGATTGGCATCCTGATTTGAATAAACAAACATCTGCTCAAGCGGTGCTGATCTACTGTCTGAAGCGAGGTCTCCTTTTAGCTAGTGCGCTCAATCTGAGTGATGAACAAGCGCAATTAGTACATGCCATAGAGGCCGCATCGACGGCGGCATTCACGTATTTGTGGGATGTGGATCGAGGCGTGTTTATCAGTGGAGCGGACGCGCAAGTCTCGTGGGCATCTCAGATTTGGATGGTCCTTGCTGAAGTCAGAAACCAGGATGAGAATGCGACCTTATTGGAGCACATGCTTCATTATCCCAATCCGATTTCAATGAATACACCTTATATGTACCACCATCTGATTGAGGCGTTGATTCTGAGCGGCAGCAAAGAACGTGCTGTAGAGCAACTACATTATTATTGGGGCGGTATGATCGAAGATGGTGCAGACTGCTTCTGGGAGTTGTATAACCCGCAGGATAAATCGTATTCACCTTATGGAAGCAATTTGATCAATAGCTATTGCCATGCTTGGAGCTGTACGCCAACTTATTTTGTGCGTAAATATTTAAGCGAATCCAAAGCGAATTGAAGCCATCTGGAGTAAAGAAAGCGAAGCTCTTGCCAGTTATGGCCAGGGCTTTGCTTTCTATTATTTTGCAAGAATCAATCGCCTAACAAATGGATAGGAATATCACATCATATTCTAATTCCGACGTATTTCTTAAAATATTTATCTTTTCCTCAATAGTATTCCAATCGTGACCGTCATAAAATGTAGGAGAACGTAGTGGAAGTTATCCAACATGCAAAGGGGAAGATGAACATGCAAAGCGCACGTAAATTTGCTTCAGTACCCTCCAAGCTTCAGGGCGGTCGGACCCAAGAACTCATGGATAAAAGACAAACATTCGTACCCAGAGGTGTTGGTAACAATACGCCTATTTTTGTTGAAAAGGCAGAAGGGTCTCTGATTTATGATGTGGATGGGAATGTCTTCATTGATTTTGCCGGTGCGATCGGCACGATGAATGTTGGTCATTGTCCGCCTGAGGTCGTTAAGGCTGTTCAAGAGCAACTTGAAAACTATATTCATCCATGCTTCCATGTCGCTATGTATGAACCTTATCTGAAGCTAGCTGAGAAATTGGCGCACATTACCCCAGGCAGCTTCCCGAAGAAAACCATCTTTCTGAATAGTGGTGCAGAAGCGGTTGAGAATGCGGTGAAAATTGCAAGGAAATATACAGGGAAATCAGGTATTGTGTCTTTCTCTCGCGGATTTCATGGTCGGACACTCTTGGGCATGTCGCTTACAAGCAAGGTCAGACCTTATAAGTTCAAGATGGGGCCGTTTGCTCCTGCCACATACAAAGCACAATACCCGTATCCGCTGAATCGCCCGCAAGGCATGTCGGAGACAGCGTATGCGCTCTTTTGTGTTCAGCAATTTGAAGATTTCCTCCTCACGGAGGTTGCACCAGAAGAGTTGGCAGCGGTCATTATGGAACCGATCCAAGGCGAAGGCGGCTTCATCATTCCTCCGAAGGCATGGGTTCAAGGTGTATATGAGATTTGCAAACGTAACCGTATTTTGTTCATTGCCGATGAAATTCAAACAGGTTTCGGACGTACGGGAGAAATGTTCGCGTCAACCCATTTTGGGATTGAACCTGATTTAATGACGATGTCGAAATCCATTGCGGCAGGCTTGCCGATATCAGCTGTTACGGGACGTTCGGAGATTATGGATGCACCTGCACCTGGTGAAATCGGTGGGACGTATGGTGGAAGCCCGCTTGGTTGTGTGGCGGCATTGGCGGTTATCGAGAAGATGGAGCGCGAGAACCTCGTTGAACGATCACGTGTTATCGGTGAGGCCATCCGCGGATTCTTTACGGACTTGCAGAAGACAGTTCCACATATTGCGGAGGTACGAGGACTTGGAGCGATGTGTGCGATCGAATTCGTTCATCCCGATAAGAAAGAACCGGATAAAGCGAGTGCAGCTGCGATTCAAAAAGGCTGCTATGAAGCAGGAGTGATCCTATTAAGCGCTGGGGTGCACAGCAACGTAATTCGTTTTCTGACCCCGCTCGTCATCACGGATGAAGAGCTTGCTGAAGGTCTTGATATCATCCAACAGGTTATCCTTGACCAATTTGCCCAATAAGGAAAGTAGGGATGGAAGATGATAAGGCATTTGTTTATTAACGGACAATGGAAAGAAGCTGCTCGATATGAAGCACTTTATTCACCTTCTTCAGGGGAATGGATTGCAGACGTGGGGTACGCGAACGAAGCAGAAACGGATGAAGCGATCCAAGCTGCTCAATCGGCTGTAGAGATTATGGGAACAATGCCAGCTCATGAGCGTACGGCTATTTTAAATAAAGTCGCTGAATTGTTAGAAAAAAGGAAAGAGGATCTTTCCCGTCTCGTGGCTTTAGAAGCGGCGAAACCACTCAAGACCGCACGAGGCGAACTCGCCCGGACGATTCAAACGTATAAATTCGCTGCGATGGAAGCTAGTCGAATCCATGGTGAAACCGTACCTCTGGATGCAGCTCCTGGTGGAGAGGGACGCATTGCCTTTACGCTGCGCAAACCGCTGGGTGTGATAGCGGCAATAACGCCTTTTAACTTTCCTTTTAATTTGGTAGCGCATAAAGTCGGTCCTGCGATCGCAGCGGGCAACACAATTGTACTCAAACCTGCAGGGCAAACGCCACTATCCGCATTGGCGCTTGCTGAAATTTTCCAAGAAGCGGGACTTCCGAATGGGGCTCTGAATGTTATTCCTGGACCTGGTTCGGTTGTAGGAGAGAAGCTCGTGATCGATCCGCGTGTGAAGGCTGTTACATTCACAGGTAGTCCAGCAGTCGGGATTGCGATGAAAAACAAAGCTGGTTTAAAGCGAGTTACCTTAGAGTTAGGCTCGAACTCAGCGCTAATTATAGACAAAGCATACGAGATAACAGATGAGTTAATCAGTCGCTGTGTGCTTGGTGCATTTTCATATAGTGGTCAAGTATGTATTTCCATTCAGCGGATTTTCGTCCATGAGCTTCATCATGATGATTTTATGAATAGATTCAAAGAGCAAGTAGAGAAATTGGTTATTGGTGATCCGCTGGAAGAGACAACAGATATATCCGCTTTGATTAATGAGAGAGAAGTTCGTCGGATGCAGGATTGGGTAGATCATGCGGTGTCCAAAGGAGCCGTTGTGATCACAGGCGGCAAAGAGCTGAATGCTCGGATATATCCGCCGACCATTTTGACGCATGTCGCTGCGGATGATCCCGTTTCCTGTGAAGAGGTGTTCGGACCGATCGTTACGGTTTCCTCTTTCACCTCGCTGGATCAAGCCATTAAAGAAGTGAATGATTCTCGTTATGGGCTGCAAGCAGGCATTTATACGAATGACATCCGTGCCGCGATGCGTGCTGCCCAGCAATTGGAAGTAGGAGGCGTCATGATTAATGATTTTCCTACATTTCGTGTGGATAACATGCCCTATGGTGGTGTGAAGGAAAGTGGCTTCGGACGGGAAGGTGTCCGATATGCGGTTGAGGAATTGACGGAGTTAAAGTTAATTTCGATTAAGTTATAAGTTAGGTTCGCAAGCGAAACGTATGTAAATACAAATGACCGGTAAGAGGGCATTTTGTTCAAAATGTCCATCTTAACGGTCACTGTTCACGATCGTCTGGAAAGATGCTTTCTTTCGTTAGACTGGCGTTGATTCTTTGGCATAGCGGTTTACTGGCCTCGATAAGCCGAGATTTTCACGCAGTGTCGTACCCTCATACTCGTTGCGGAACAGCCCGCGTTTTCTTAATTCAGGAAGAACGAGATCGACAAATTCCTCAAGTCCTCCTGGGAAATAAGGAGCCATGATATTGAAACCATCGCAGCCTCCACCAACAAACCATGCTTCGAGTTGATCTGCAATAGAGGAAGGGGTGCCAAAAATGGTCCAGTGTCCCCGAGCGCCTGCGATTCTTCTGCTTACTTCTAGAATGCTGAGCTCATCTCTTTTGGCAATATCTTTGATCAAATGCAGCCTGCCTTTCACACCGTTCGATGTATCGGGAAGATCGGGGAATGGCTCATTCGGATCGTAGGAAGTGAGGTCATAACCGATCATGCCAGAAAGTAGAGTAATCGCAGCCTCCGGATGTATGAGGCTCTGGAAATGTTCATATTTCCGCAGTGCTTCGTTCTCTGTTGCCCCGATGATGGGAAGAACACCAGGTAAGACTAAGAGATCAGCGTGAGAACGCCCGTACGCTACTGCTCGACTTTTCACATCTTGATAAAAAGCACGTGCTTCTTCAAGTGTTTGCCATGCTGTGAAAATAACTTCCGCAGTTTGAGCAGCGAAATCCCGTCCATCCGTCGAGGAGCCCGCTTGGATGACGACAGGCCTCCCTTGTGCCGAACGGGGGATCGTAAGAGGTCCTTTAACGGAAAACCAAGTACCATTGTGATTGGCAGGGTGGACTTTGTCCTTATTGGCAAATATTCCGTTCTCTTTATCAAGGATCAGCGCATCATCTTCCCAGCTATCCCACAGCTTGGTTACGACATCCAAGTATTCTTTGGCCCGCTCATATCGACGATGGTGCTCCATATGAGGCGTTTCACCAAAGTTGCCGGCAGCTCCTTGGTTAGACGTTGTGACTACATTCCATGCGGCGCGTCCGTTGCTTAAATGGTCCAACATAGCGAATTGTCTGGCTACGTTATAGGGCTCACTGAAGGTGGAGGACAGTGTTCCGGTCAAGCCAATTCGCTCAGTGACCACTGAAAGAGCCGAAAGTAAGGTGATTGGCTCAGGACGAATGGCGGCCATACGTGTAATTGCAGTGTCGAAATGATCGGAAACAGCTAGAATGTCGGCGAAAAAAATCATGTCAAACTTACCACGTTCGGCCAGCTGAGCTAAGTATTTGTAATGGTTGAAATCTAGAATACCTTGTTCATTTGCACCTGGATACCGCCATGCGGCCAGATGATGTCCTGCTCCGCTGAGAAATGCTCCGAGTCGCATTTGTCGTTTCGTTTCTGTCATCGTCATCTCTCCTTCTAGGATTTAAATAACCCAGGTTGCCTTACTTCTGGGCGCTTAATTCTTTAAGCGCTTGTTCGACGAATTTACCTTCTAACACTTGTGATGTGTCCAGCTTCTTATTAATCGCACCTTGCGAATACAGGAAATCGGCTTGCTCTTGATGGGCTTTGGCGAACTCAGGTGTGATCGGAGATAGCAATGGGAATGTATTTTTCAGTACAGTCTCAATAATTGGTTTATCTAGTTTCTGTGTTTTGACAAAGCCATTAGCCACTTCATCTTGATGATCCAGGTAATATTTACGAGCTTGTTCATAGGTTTTGAGGAATAGCACGGTGAGATCAGGGTGATCTTGCGTGAATTTTGTTCTGGCAATTAGGAAGCCTGGCGCATTAATATTCAGTTCTTCCCCGGATACTAACACTTTGGCACCTGCTTGGAACACAGCGATAGTCGCATAGGGATCCCAGATGGACCAAGCATCGATAGCGCCGCTGTCCAGTGCTGGTCTAGCATCATCAGGCTGCAGTTGAATAACCTTAATATCGTCGTCTTTTAGACCTGCTTTAGCGATGGCCATGTACAGGAAGTTATATGCGCTGCTTCCTTTAGCAACGGCTATTTTCTTGCCTTTTAGATCTTTCAGCTCTTTGATAGGACTATTTTTCGGAATGATAATCATATTACCTTTTCTTCCATCACTGGTGACGCCGATGGCTTTGAAATCGACGCCACCAACTTGGCCTGAGATTACAGGAGTTCCGCCGACGCTTCCAAAATCAAGTCTGCCTGAAGCCAACGCTTCAAAGTGGGGAGGGCCGCTGGCGAACTCATTCCAAGTTACTTCAGCGCCTACGGCAGCGAAGGCTTTCTCGAAGAAGTTATTCTCACGTGCATAAACTAGGATGCCTGTTTTACCTTGTACACCGATGTTGATCTTCACCTTTTCCTTCGGCTTCGCTGCTTCTGTGGCGGTAGCCGCTTCAGGTGTTGCTGCGGTGGCAGGTGTTGCTGCATTTGCTCCTGTTGTCGTTGTGCTGCTTCCTTGGCCGCAAGCTGTTAATGTAAGTGTAAAAATTAGAAATAGGAAGACAGATAAGTGCTTGAATGACCCTATTTGGTTAGACATAGTTAAAAACTCCTTTATACTGGTTTATTGTTGAATCTCATAATGGCAAGGCTAACTTCGTATAGCGATTCTTCGGTTGGGCAAGTCCGAGATGTTCACGTAGGGTTCGGCCCGTATAAGCGGTGCGATATAGTCCGCGTCGCTGAAGCTCAGGGACAACGAGGTCGACAAATTGCTCTAAACCTTCTGGCAAATAGGGTGGCATGATATTGAAACCATCGCAGGCTTCTTTAACAAACCACTCTTCGAGCATGTCTGCGATTTGGACAGGTGTTCCTGCTATCGTGCGGTGTCCGCGTGCGCCGGTTACTCTAGCAATGAGCTGGCGAATGGTTAACTTCTCTCTTCTTGCCATATCGAGAATAAGCTGATACCTGCTCTTGCCTCCGTTGATATCGGTAGAATCCGGAAGATCTGGCAGTGGACCATCTAGCGGATAGGTCGATAGATCATGCCGCAGTATGCCTGAGACCATGGAGAGGCCAACGGCTGGGTGAACGAGCTCTTGGAGAGCAGCTTCCTTCTCACGCGCTTCTTCTTCGGTAACTCCGATGATTGGAAGGACACCAGGCAATATCTTTAGCTCATCTGGTGAGCGACCATACTCAGGCAGTTGGCCTTTCAAGCTAGCATAGAAGCTTTGTGCTTCTCCAAGGGTTTGCCAAGCTGTGAACACGACTTCAGCGGTTTGCGCTGCAAACGCTTGACCCGTAGTGGACGAGCCAGCTTGAACGATGACAGGTCTTCCTTGCGGAGTACGCGGGATATTGAGGGGACCTCGCACAGCGAAATGAGTACCTTGATGAGCCGTTGTATGCACCTTGTCCGGGTCAGCAAAAACGCCGGAAGCTTTATCGATTATAAGCGCATCCTCTTCCCAGCTGTCCCAGAGTGCGGTGACCACATCGACGAATTCCTTAGCTCGCTCGTAGCGAAGCGAATGGTCCAAGTGATGATCCCTGCCAAAGTTCTGTGCGGTGATTTCCATGCTTGTTGTCACCGCGTTCCATGCCGCTCGGCCGCCGCTAATATGATCGAGTGAAGCGAACTTTCGTGCTACATGAAAGGGTTCGCTGTATGTCGTGGAAACAGTACCGGCAAGGCCAATATGCTTGGTGACCGATGCAAGTGCAGAGAGCAGCGTAAGCGGCTCTGCCCGAACAGGCACGGTATGCCGAACAGCCGTGTCCAGACGCTCTGGTAATGTAGGGATATCCTCCACGAAAATCATGTCGAATTTACCTCGTTCTGCGATTTGCGCAAACTTCCGATAGAAATCGAACGTCAGCAGGCCGTTAGTTTCGGTATGCGGATGTCGCCATGCGGCTACATGATGACCGACACCAAATATAAATGCCCCCAGATGAAGCTGTTTTTTCGTATTCCCCATAATGGTTGCCTCCTTGAATGAATATTTAAATGGCTGAGGAGCTGTTGGCAAATTGGCTCACGGGACGAGTGAGACCGAGGTGTTCTCGCAAGGTTGTTCCCGTATATTCCGTACGGAACAATCCTCTTCGCTGAAGCTCAGGAATGACGAGCTGGGTAAATTCTTCGAGGTCGCCTGGCAGCGTGGGCGGCATAATATTGAAGCCATCGCACGCACCTTGTCTGAACCATTCTTCGAGCTGATCAGCGATCTGAGTTGGAGTGCCGGCGATTGTGCGATGTCCGCGAGCCCCAGTCACACGATAGATGAGCTGACGAATCGTTAATCCTTCCCGTCGAGCCATTTCGGAGACGAGCTGGAATCGGCTTTTGCCGCCGTTGATTGCTGCAAGCTCGGGGAGATCCGGCAAGGGGCCATCGAGCGGGAAGCTGGTCAGATCGACGTTAAGTGAAGCGGAGAGCATGGAAAGTCCAACAGCTGGCAGCACTTGTTCCTGGAGAAGCGCCTCCTTGACCTTCGCTTCTTCCTCTGTCGCTCCGATGACAGCATAAATGCCTGGCATGATTTTGATATCTTCCGGTGAGCGACCATTCGCAACAGCAAGCGATTTGACATCACGGTAAAAACGCTGCGCTTCTTCTAATGTCTGCCATGCTGTGAAGACGACTTCAGCGGTTTCGGCAGCTAGCCTCCGCCCGGTTTCCGAAGCACCAGCTTGGATAATCACGGGTCTGCCCTGCGGGGAACGCGGGAGGTTAAGCGGGCCACGGACCGAGAAACTCTGACCTCGGTGGTGAAGCTCGTGTACTTTGTCAGGATCAGCGAATTGTCCACTTACTTGGTCAGCGATGATCGCATCATCTTCCCAGCTGTCCCAGAGCTTATTTACGACTTCGACGAATTCGCGCGCTCGTTCGTATCGCTCCTCGTGACCAGGGTGAGCAGCAAGGCCGAAGTTCTGCGCTTCCTCATCACGGCCGGATGTCACTACGTTCCATGCGGAGCGACCTCCACTGAGATGATCGAGTGTGGAAAATTCGCGAGCTAAATTGTAAGGCTCGTTAAAGTCGTTGAGACCGTAGCCGCGAGTCCAATCCGTTTCGTCACGCCGGATAAATAGGCGAGGAGGGTTAAAGGCTCGGGTCGAACGGAAACTGTATGTTTGATACCTGTCTGATGGGGATCTACAACGGCCAGTGTATCAGCCAAAAAGATCATATCGAATTTGCCGCGTTCCGCAATTTGAGCAAACCTTTCATAGAAGGCATGATTCAGAATACCGTTCGCATCTGTTTCCGGATATCGCCAGGCGGCTACATGGTGACCAACCTGAAATAAAAATGCGCCAAGATGCATGTGTCTCTGATTGTGATGACTCATAATGACTGCCTCCATTTCGTGGGATCCATCTAAATTAATAAAAAAAGACTCCTTAATCAGATTACGTCGTAGACGCTGTCCGTTAGGGAGCCTTTGGATGACCAATCGGCTATATTTGGTGTTGGAGTCATGTTATCAGGTTTAATCCGATTATTCAAGTGGGTTTTATGAGAAATAATGATTGACCCCATGAAAATGCGGTGTTATGATCGTTTACATCCAAACTTTGACAGCTTGGCGGTATTCATACAAAGAAGTCCACCGGACAACTGGAGGCTTCCAATTCGATTCTTGCTTAGAATCGGGTCGGGAGTCTTTGTGTTTCTAAGATTCCTGAAGGAGTGATGTGTTATGCAAAGTTTTCATTCGCAGAAGCAAGTAAGGAGGAGTCTACAATGAGTGTAGTTACATTAGATATCGATCTGCCCCACAAATGGTTTCATACGCCGCAAGGTACTCGCGTTGAAGCGCTGAACAACATCCAACTAACGATTAAGCAAGGTGAATTTATTACAATTATCGGACCTAGCGGTTGCGGTAAGAGCACATTACTGAAGATAATTGCAGGACTAGATACGGATCATGAGGGAAAAGTGTCGTTGGATGGGCAGCAAGTGGTTAAGCCAGGCATTGATAAAGGATTTATTTTTCAGGAGCATCGCTTATTTCCTTGGTTAACTGTTGAGAAAAACATAGCCGCCGATCTTTCATTAAAGGAGCCTACGGTACGCAAAAGAGTCGATGAGTTAATTGAATTAGTTAAGTTGAAGGGATTCGAGAAAGCTTACCCGCGAGAATTGTCCGGAGGCATGTCGCAACGTGTGGCGATTGCTAGAGCCTTGCTGCGTGATCCCAAAGTATTGCTGTTGGATGAACCGTTCGGAGCGCTGGATGCATTTACAAGATCACATCTGCAAGAGGTTGCCCTGAACATTTGGGAAACGAAGCGAACGACAATGGTGCTGGTAACCCATGATATCGATGAGGCTGTATTTCTTGCGACTCGAGTTGTTGTGATGAATGCAAGGCCTGGCACAATCCGAAACATTATTCCGGTTGATTTGCCCTATCCGAGGAAGAAAGCATCTGTTTCATTTCTCGAATTGCGCAAAATCGTTATGAGTGAATTCGAGCGAGTAGAGGAATTAGAGCTTATTGATAGCTCAGGAATTTAATGAAGAATATGAGAAGGGGTGAATCCGTATGAGCCAAGCAGAAGTAGTATCTGGAGTCGGAAAGGGACTTGTGCAATCGAAGTCTCCGAAAGAATCGAAGTCTCCTGAGCAAAGTCAAAGCACACTGATAATAGCTAAAAAGGATCCCAAGTGGCTGCTCGTTGTAAGAGGATTGATTTTGCCACTAACCGTTCTAATCATTTGGCAAATTGTCGGATCACTAGGCATTATTTCCAAAACACTGCTGCCAACACCAGCTGAAATCGGGGTTGCTTTCTATGACCTGTTAATTACTGGGGAGTTGTTTAAGCATTTGAAGATTAGTATTTGGCGCGCAGCGGTAGGGTTTTTGGTAGGAGGAAGTTTGGGGTTGCTATTCGGTCTATTAGTCGGCTTATTCCGCAAGTTTGAGCAGTCGGTAGACCCTTCGGTACAAATGCTGAGGACGATTCCCCACTTAGCAATTACCCCGTTATTCATACTATGGTTCGGCTTTGGTGAGTTTTCGAAAATTTTGCTTATTGCCAAAGGCGCCTTTTTTCCACTCTATGTACAGACTTTTCTAGGAATTCGCAATGTGGACTCCAGATTGTTTGATGTAGCGCGTGTGTTGGAATTTAATCGATTCAAACAAATCACGAAGTTGGTGCTTCCTGCAGCGCTGCCGAATATTTTGTTAGGCTTGCGCTTATCCATTGGGGTGGCATGGCTCGGTTTGGTTGTAGCAGAAATCATGGGATCAAGTGAAGGCGTAGGGTATTTGATCATGGATGCCAGACAGTTCTCGCAGACGGCGGTTGTATTTGTCGGTATTTTAATCTTTGCTTTTGTCGGAAAAGGTTCGGATTCACTGGTCCGAATTTTAGAGAAAAAGCTGTTGAAATGGCGAGATAGCTTTAATGGATGAGTAAGGGACGTCCAAAGAGCACAAATGTAACCTATAATAAGGAGTTGTTGAGTATGGGGATCGGACAAAGAAGATTAGGCAAAACAGGGTTAAAAGTATCGGAAGTGAGTCTCGGCACGATGGCTTTCGGTCGTTGGATTGATGAGAAGGCTTCGGCAGAAGTGCTTGATACCGCGTTAGCATCGGGGATTACCTTGATTGATACAGCCGACGTGTACGGCTCAGGAATGGATAAAGGGAACCCGCTCCAGACTGGGGAATCCGAGACGATTCTTGGCAACCTATTAGGTGCACGCAGACATCAAATTGTGCTTGCGACCAAGGTACATGGCAGAGTGGGGCTAGGACCCAATGATGCGGGTCAGAGCAGATATCATATTGAACGCGCGATAGACAATAGCTTAAGCAGATTGAAAACGGACTATATTGATCTCTATCAGGTGCATCGTTTCGACGAAGAGACGCCGCTGGAAGAAACTCTGCGAGCGCTTGACGATCTTGTACGTAAAGGAAAAGTTCGCTATATCGGTGCCTCTAATTATGCAGCTTGGCAGATCGCCAAGGCGCACGGTATTTCGGCTCGGCTTGGATTGGAAAGGTACGAAAGCATCCAACCGGAATTCAGCCTCATCTCTCGAGGGATTGAGCAGGAATTGCTGCCACTAGCAGCCTCGGAAGGCGTCGGCGTCATTGTATATAGCCCACTTGGTCGTGGTCTGTTAACAGGGAAGTACAGCTACGGTGGACAGCCACCGGCCGGAACACGCGGAGCAGCAGGCGAGCAGCGTCTCAAGGTGCTGCTAGAGCAAGAACGCAATTTCCACATCGTGGAACAGTTGAAGCCAGTTGCTGAACGGCGAGGCTGGACACTGGGTCAGCTAGCACTGAACTGGGTCCTTAGTCAACCAGCAATAACATCAGCTATACTAGGTGTTTCTAAGCCTCAGCATATTACCGATGTGCTGCCTGTTCTAGGTGAGAAGCTGAGTAGTGAGGAGCTTCAGCTGATTGACGCCATCACAAGCGGCACGAACTTGGAGTTGATTGCTCGATGAGTGAAACGAAGCGGAAGTTGCATTTGAACGTGTTCTTAAGAGCAGCCGGTCATCATGAAGCAGCTTGGCGTCATCCAGAGGTGCATCCAGAAGGTGATCTCGACATTCATTATTTGGCTAAAATGGCGCTGATCGCCGAAGGCGGGCTCATGGATTCGGTCTTTCTGGCTGATGGCTATGCGGGACGTACGGCGAAGCTTGAACCTTTTACCCAATTGGCTGCCTTGGCTGCGGTTACCCGTCATATTGGTTTAATTGCTACTGTTGGGACCGTCTACAATGAGCCGTTCCATGTGGCCAGACAATTTGCTTCGCTAGATCACATTAGTGGAGGGCGGGCAGGATGGAACATCGTGACGGGTGCTGGAGATGCTTCACATAACTTCGGCCGATCCGCACATCCTGAGCTTACAGAGCGCTACATAAACGCAGAGGAATTCGTTGAAGTGGTCAAGCAGTTGTGGGATAGCTGGGAGGATGACGCGCTTGTGTACGATAAGGGTGCCGGTATTCTAATAGCGGAGAACAAAATTCGAGAGATCAACTTTAAGGGCAATAGGTATACCGTCAAAGGACCGCTCAACATTCCACGTCCACCTCAAGGTTACCCCGTGCTTGTACAGGCCGGCTCATCCGAGCAAGGACGAGAGCTGGCTGCACGGACTGCAGAGGTCATCTTCACTGCACAACAGACGTTCGGCGCCGGGCAGGCGTTCTACACGGATGTCAAAGCAAGACTGAAGAAGTACGGACGCTCAGCGGATGAATTGCATATTTTACCTGGACTCAGCCCGATCGTGGCGGATACAGAAGCGGAAGCTCGAGACATTGAAGCTGAGTTGAATGGGTTGATGGATTTGCCCAAAGCACTGCAGGCCATGTCGGAGCGATTCGATGTTGATTTGGCTGCGTACCCGTTGGACGGTCCAGTACCACTGGACAAAGCCAAATCGGCTGAAGCGTTTAACGGTATTCGCAGCCGTCAGGAAGTTATTCTCGATGCTGCTCGCCGTGAAGGGATGACGATCCGACAGTTGATTTATCGCCATGCTGGCGGCCATGGACATATAACGTTCACCGGATCAACCTTGCAGGTTGCTGATTTTATCGAGAAATGGTTCCGTGAAGGTGCGTCCGATGGGTTTAATATTTTGCCTCAGACGTTTCCCGGCGGGTTGGATGCTTTTGTGAAGAAGGTCATACCTGAGCTTCAGAACCGGGGCATTTTTCGAACGGCATACGAAGGCAGGACCCTTCGTGACAATCTGGGGCTGGTGCGCCCAAGTAATGTGCGCAGCGTAGTCTAGGTGTGGGGTTAAAAAAGTACCGTCAGGATGCCCTGACGGTACTTTTTTATTTTCATTTTAGAAAACTTCAAAGTGTTACTGAAAAATGAGCGATCCGTCAGTGTGGAGGGGTTTTATTCAAGTACAGTTTGAGGTACGATGAGTACTGGGGCTATTTCCCAAGGAATATGAAAAGCTGCATGAACAAACGGAGGGGACACAACTGGAAAACTTTGCATGCTTATATGTTGTGCGCGGTGAGCCCTACCGAGCGGGCACTTGCGTGAATTTGAGCGAAGATGAAACAAAGGTTGGCCGGGTATCCAATGAATTAACACCGGATTTGGCTTTTACGAACGCTTTTATTTCCCGAAAGCATTTCATCATCCGGAAGGAGCAAGACAAGGCGGTGCTCTATGATTTAGGTAGTCGCCATGGAACTGAAATTAACGGCGTACGGCTAACGCCGCATACCCCGTATCCTTTGAATAATTTTGATATTATTAGGCTTGCCAAAGGGATGACCGTCATCCATTTCTCATATATGTTTGCTGATCATACCCTTGAATTCGAACCGCTCAGCATCACCAGACAACTAGAAATCCCCAAACTTCCGATGGAAATATGTTGGGAGAAAAGGGAGTGTATGGTGGAAGGCAAGCGAATCCTTATGTCAGAGAAAGAATATCTATTGATCCGTGTGCTGCATGAGCATACAAACCGACTCGTTCCACTTGAAGAACTTAAATCCAAGGTATGGCCCGAAAGATCTCCGGGAGCAGAAGGTTTACCGGATGTGACTCTCGACGAACTGAACGCCCTGGTCTACCGGGTGCGCAAAAAATACGGTAAAGATACCTTTCTAATTAGCGCCGTACGCGGCGGCGGTTATATGCTCGAATCCGAATTGAAATCGTCATAACGAAAGTTGGGATCCCTTCATGAAGTATATACAAGCGGAGTACTCAGGTCCACTGAACGGAACGGTGCGCATACCAGGTGCGAAGAATAGTTCTCTTACCTTACTTGCAGCTGCTTGTCTGGCGGATAATATTGTCACGCTAGAAGGCATTCCACACATCGACGATGTGCGTCTTATCGCGGATATTGGCCGGGATATCGGCCTGAAGCTCACTCAGAATGCCGGACAAGTCATTATTGATCCACGCTGGATTCACAGTTCCGTCATTGATCCCGGCAAAGCATCGAGCTATCGAGCATCTTATTATTTTGTCGGCGCGTTACTATCCAAATTCGGTCGAGTCACGATCGGCTTACCTGGCGGTGACGATTTTGTTGCAAGACCAATGGATCAGCATATCAAGGTGTTCAAAGCACTTGGCGCTCAGGTGCGGATGTACAAGGATTATTACGAAGTCGAAGCGGCTGAATTGAAAGGGGCGGACATTTATTTCGACACCATCACTTCGGGTGCGACGATGAATGCGATGCTATTGGCTGTATTGGCAAAAGGGCGGACTCAGCTGCTGGGCGCGGCCGTGGATCCAGAGGTATGCGATACGGCAAGGTTCCTGAATCAGCTCGGAGCACGAATTTACGGAGCGGGTACGGATCGTATTCGTATAGAAGGTGTTCCTTACTTGAACGGCGGCATCCACACGGTAATTCCAGACAGACTAATCGCCGGAGCTTTCTTGATGGCAGCTGGGCTCAATGGCGGGCAAGTTACCGTCAAGGATGTCATTCCTGAGCATCTTGGTTCTTGCTTAGCTAAGCTAGAGGAAGTCGGGATGCATGTGGAATGCGGCGAAAACAGTATTACTGCTTATGGTACTGGTTATCTGAAAGCAACGCGAATTCGCACCGGCATGTATCCAAGCTTCGCCACCGATTTACAGCAACCCATGACTGCACTCCTCTTACAGGCTGAGGGTAAGAGTATCATTACGGATCGCGTGTATCCCAAACGTTTCGCACATGTTCCGCAGTTACGACGGCTTGGCGCGGAAATAGAGATGCGGCAAGAGTCTGCGTTTATTCGCGGCGGACTTCCCTTGCGAGGCGGCTGGGTGCATGCGACGGATGTGCGTGCAGGTATTTGCTTGCTGATGGCCGGTTTCACGGCTGAGGGCAGCACGTGTATAACAGGCGTCGAGCACATCGATCGCGGCTATGAGGATGTTATCGGCAGCTTCCGATCCATCGGAGCTAAGCTCTCAATGCGTGAGTTGGATGCGCAGGAGCTATCCAGCCGAATCCACATGCAAGGGTAATTATTATTTTCTTTACCTAGTAGTGATTAACTCACTTAAGGAAGGTGTCTTCCCCTTGATGAATACAAATAATCAAATTGAGAAATATTTGGATCGCATCGGTTTTACTGGTTCGCTCGATGGCAGCGCTAAGACATTAGCTCACCTGCAGGAACAACATCTGCACACAGTTCCCTATGAGAATTTGGATATTCTCGAAGGCAGAGCATTATCTCTTGACCCGCAGGAACTGTATCAGAAGATTGTCATACGCCAGCGTGGTGGGTATTGTTTTGAAACCAATGCCCTATTCGGTTGGCTGCTTCGTGAACTTGGCTATACGGTGACGGATTTGGTCGCCAGATTCTGGCGTGATGAGCCGAATTTACCGCCCAAAAGGCGTCATCATGTCCTGAAGGTAGAAGCCGAAGGCGTCAATTACTTGTGCGATGTCGGTGTAGGCGGGATCGTCCCCCGCAGACCCCTTACTTTCATCGAAGGTCTTGCTCAGGAGCAAGGTGAGGAGAGTTACCGCCTGGAGAAAGATCCTTATGATGGCTGGGTGCTTTGTGAGCAGAAAAATAAGGCATGGCAGCGTATCTACTCTTTCACGGAAGAGCCTCAGCTGCCGAAAGACTATCTCTTTGCGAGTTTCTGGTGCGAAAATGCGCCGGATTCAATTTTCAACAAATACCCGATTGTGGCAATACGCACGCCTGAGGGAAGGCATACGCTTGCTGACAAGGAGTTCCGTATTTTCAGTGCAACAGACGTAAGGACCTATACCCCTGAGACAGATGAAGGGTATAAAGAAGCTTTATTAACGTATTTTGGCATTCGTCTTAGCTAAATAGAAGCATGTAAAGGCAGCGGACCTCGTGGTCTGGTTGCCTTTTTCAATGAGGGAAAGAATGGAGGCGTTTTATCGTGGAAAAGGGTAGGAATATTGTACTTATCGGTATGTCGGGCGCCGGCAAAAGCACGCTTGGTGTATTACTAGCTAAAGCTTTGGGAATGGATTTCGTGGATACAGATATCGTGATACAACAACAGGACGGTCGTTTGTTACAAGAAATATTGGACTCGGATGGAATTGATGTATTCATGAAAGTTGAAGAAAGAATCGTGTCAGGACTACAACTGAATAATTGCATGATATCTACAGGCGGCAGTGTTGTGTATTCAGATAAAACTATGAATGACCTTCGTCAAAGTGGGCGGATTATTTATTTGCATGTTTCCTATGAAGAAATTGAACGGAGACTAACGAATGTAACAACGAGAGGTATCGTTAGGAGGAAAGGAAATAGCCTTAAAGACGTTTACGATGAAAGAATGCCATTATATATGAAGTATAGTGATTTCACGGTTGATTGCACGAATAAGGGGATTGAACATTGCGTAAGTGAAATAATTGGCTATGTAAACACCCCCTGAAATCGACGAAATTCGACGAATTGTTATAGAAGTTATTGCATAAGGAGTGAATCACGATGGCGAATAATTACAAACGCTTCATTCATAATCAATTCGAAAAAGCGAAGTCTACCGCATCCGAGTTCATTTCTTCAAGAAGTGTGGAACAAGAAGAAGACATGATAGAGCTCGACCCACGATATGTTGATCAGCTGAAAGAAATCGCCGATCTGCAGCATACGACTGTACAATCCATCGTCAATGGACTCATTGCACAATATCTGGCAAGCGCCTCTTACGAATTAACCCCCATCTCTGTGGATCAGAAGGAAGCAAATCCGCTGCTATATTTGGATGGTATTTGCAAACAAGAGGATTAAGGAGGTCTGATCAATGGATAATCAGTTGAATATTCAGGATGCCATTTTCCTGGATGAAACAGCTCTAGCGGCTTTAATGAACCCTGAAGACCCTCGATATACCAAAGCTCGTTCTATGTTTCTAGATTTACATGATCTTGAACGTAACTACATGACGACGAACTCCATCGTATTCGATCTCCACGAATGGCTTCGGAATGAATACAGCTACGAGCAGGCGGAATATTTTCTGAAGGCGATTGAGAAAGCAGTCAGTAAAGGTAAACTAGCGGTCATCTCGAGCGGTCCGGAATTCGAGGGGGAATCGCGCAGATTGCTAATGGACAGGCCCGAGCTCCGCTTCTCGCTTAGCGAAGCCCTTACGGCTGTGACCATGTCGTATTACCAGGTGAAACGGATTTTCACATTTAATCGTAATTTCATGATGCTAGCCAATTTGGATAAGGATATTCGCATTATTCCATCCTATCACTTTGGAAACTAAGGTGTAACGGAATTAGCACGCGTGAGAGGATCAACGACTGAATTGACAGCAGTCACTTCCATTTTGTCATTGTAAGCAACGACGTACCAAGGTTCTGATGCCGATTCAGCCGGAACTTGCAAGTCGATTTCCCAAGGAGCTTCATAACTGACGCCAAGGAATTGACTGCCTTGGTAAATGGCGACGGCAAAGGGTGGTTTACCCTGTTCATTCGTAAGCTTGGGATAAACAAGAACGGTCTGTTGGCCTGTAGGAAGAGAACGGTCTAAGACGGGGGAATAGCTGTATGGAACGGGATCTACCCCTGGCTCTACCTTACTTAGAAACCAATCCGATGCGATCAGCCTTTGATAATACCCATCCATAAATGGATTTTCCCCGATGTCATAGACATAACTCCCATTCGTTCGAATCGCCTGTGCTCGGCTGAAATTAAAGTAGGTAATGGCTTTAACTTGTGGAAATAATCGCGGGAGAAGACCGTACATGTAACCCAACTGGCTTTCTGCCCAGCTCCAATAGGCTTGGTTAGTCGGCAAATACGTATGAGCAACGGCACCCTCAGAAATCATAATAGGTTTATGGCTATATCGTTTATACAGAGGAGCGAAGGTATCGATCACGGTACCTTTTAGCTGCTCTTTTTCTGCTGAGAAAGGGGTGCTATATAAGGAGAAGCCGACCCAATCCACGTACGCGTCACCTGGATAGTAGCTATCGATCGTATCGGGCGGCCAGAAATTAGGCGACCACACCATGGCAACATTTGGCGCTTCTTCAGCCATGATATCGTGAATAAGACGGAATTTCTCAATATATAGTTGGGGCTCTCCGTGCCATGGCACCCAAGCTCCATTCATCTCTGAGGCATAGCGCAGGAATATAGGGATTCCTGAGGCTTTGGCTTCACGAGCGAAACGACGAACATATTCATCATCCTGTACGTCATTTAAGCCAAATCGCGGCTCCCACCCGATCTGGAGTGCACCGTCGAGACCCTTCACTCTTTCGGCAGTCCGCGCAGGGAAATAAGTATTGGTATCGGTTTGCACCTTGCGCCACCCAACATAGGACAAATATAGCGCGTGCTTGCGGCCGTAGACGTCTTCAATCTTTGTAACATCGTAGCCAACTCTGCGATCTGCTCCGAGCATGCCGATATAAACCCCTGACGCAGGCTCATGTTTGGCTAACGTGGAAGCTATGGGGATAGCTGATTCTGTTGGTTTAAGTTGAGCGGATACAGGAACGCGGAGATAGAGCTCCATATTGGTTGATGGTGTCGGGATGATAGGCCAATTAGGTGTAAATTGTGGCGCTGCAGGAAGTCCGGTTGTGTATACATCGATCCGATTGCGATAGGCTGCTGCGGTCTCCGTATGTCCTTCTTGCTCGGATTTCTTCTCTTGGTTGACCCAATACGTTACTATATCTGGCTGTTTCGCACGTGAAGGAGGAACCGCGGCAGGGGGATGATCCAGCCTGGCAACGGCATCAAGTGAATTATGCTCCTGCGAATCGCCGTCGGTTTTCATGATAAGTAAGGGAAGCGTGATACAGCTAGCCAAGCCGAGAAGGGCTGTAAGTGCCCAGACAACTTTATTTCGCATGATACAGGTTCCTCTCAAAGGGGATTCCTCTTATTGTATGCCCTAACCGGAGAGTCGGTCAATGGAGCATAATCGCCTGTCCGCGTAAATTAAAACGAGGGTTCCCCCGCCACTTGCAACCGCATGGCTTTTGGGAAACCCTCGTTAATGACGTCTAGGATCGGCTTATCCTTTTTTGGTTTGAAGACGAATAACATTCCAAGATGCTTTAGTAAGATTGCTTTTGACGTGGCCATTGTCAAGAACGGATAGACCACCATGATGTGGCGTCACATGGTGTGGGTTAGCCTTTGTGTTCACGGCTTTCAGGTCTTCGTGTTCTAGCACGATGTGCTCGATCAAGCTGACTTCTCCGAAGCTGCGGATATCCAGATCAAGTTCCATAGCTTCTGAAAGATGGCGATTGACAGCAAAGACAGTAATGTGACCCTGTTCCTCGTCGTAAACGCAAATCGATTCCAGATAGGGGACATCTGTATAATCTTTGGAATCATATTTGGGTGAAGAATTGACGGTATGAAGGACCGTTCCTCTGCCGTAGATGGAAGCATGAAGGAATGGATAATAGGTCGTTTGCAGCCACAGCGGACCGCCAGTTTCTGTCGTAATCGGTGCAATAACGTTAATTAATTGCGCCATGCAAGCCATTTTGACACGATCAGCATGCTTGAGCAACGTAATAAGGAAACAGCCAACGGCTAGTGCATCTTCATGGGTGTACACATCTTCAAATTCTGGTGGAGCAATCTGCCAACGCTCTTCAGCGCGACTTGATCCAATGGTATGCCAGACATTCCATTCATCTAAGGAGAGCATAAGCTTCTTCTTACTGCGCTTCTTGGCTTTCACATAATCACAGATGGCTGCGACACTGCTAATGAAACTATCTAAATTAAGTGATGAGGCAAGGAAATTGGCTGTATCGTTGCTATTATTATTGTAATAAGCGTGCAGCGACAAATAGTCAACATTCTCATAGCTCAAATCCAGGACAGTAGCTTCCCAATCTGCAAAAGTACTCATACCGCTTGAAGAGCTGCCGCATGCCACTAACTCGATGGTAGGATCTACCCAACGCATCACTTTTGCGGTTTCATTCGCGAGGCGGCCATACTCCACAGCTGTCTTGGTGCCGATCTGCCAAGGCCCGTCCATTTCGTTGCCAAGGCACCAGGTTTTGAAACGATGAGGTTCCTTGTAGCCATGCGAAATGCGCAGATCACTATAGTAAGAGCCAGATGGATGATTACAGTACTCGATCAAATTTCTAGCGTCATCGATGCCGCGTGTACCGAGATTAACAGCCATCATAACCTCTGAACCAACTAATTTCGCCCAATCAGCGAATTCATTCGTGCCCACTTCATTCGTCTCCGTTGTCCACCAAGCAAGCTCAAGCAGTCGCTTACGGTCTTTCTTAGGTCCAACACCATCCTCCCAATTATAACCAGAAACAAAGTTGCCTCCCGGGTAGCGAATAATCGGAACTTGCAGCGCGCGGATAGCTTCAATCGCATCTTGTCGGAAGCCATTCGCATCCGCAGTAGGGTGATCTGGTTCGTATATACCACCATAAACAGCGCGGCCTAGGTGTTCAATAAAGGATCCATATAGGCGAGGGTCAATTTGAGCTTTAACAAAATTTTTGTCGATGAGCATTTGTGAACGTAAAGACATGATCTATCGCTCCTTATATTTAGAATTAGCTTATTCGTGAATTCATTGCTTGTTGATTTCATCTTTATTATGAACGATAATAGAGTTAATCTTCAATATTTATTTTTAAGGATTAACAAAATTACGTATTCTAAAGGGTGTGAACGGATGTATCTAAAGACGGATGCTGCGTCGCTTCAAGTATATGAAGCTTTGGCGAGTGAAGTTCGCCTGAAAATCATAGATAAACTATTCATCAAGGAAATGCATATTAAGGAACTCGCTGCCGAGCTCTATCTCAGTAATGCGATTGTCAGCAGTCATGTTAACAAACTCGAGCAAGCAGGACTCGTAGGGAGTAAGATGAGGCGTGTTAACGGCGGTACCTATAAATATTGCTATGTGAATACGTCCTATTTGCAAATTAAGCTCTCGCCAGAAAGAACCGCCTTGCACAAATGTAAGGAAGTGTCCGTTCCTATTGGCCATTACACCGATTATGAAGCATGGCCGACATGTGGACTTGCCACTACCGAGAAGGTAATTGGCAATTATGATAATCCGACCTATTTTATGGATCCAGAAAGGGTACATGCAGGCATTCTTTGGTTTGCGAAGGGGTTCGTCGAGTATAAAGTGCCCAATTATTTGTTAAAAGATGACAGCTTGAGGGAAATTGAAATTTCGCTGGAAATTGGATCGGAAGCTCCGCAAGTGAATGAAAATTGGCCCTCAGATATTTGTTTTACTCTGAATGAAACACAGCTGGGTACCTGGACAAGCCCTGGCGATTATGGGGAGACAAGAGGGAAGCTGACCCCAGAGTGGTGGCACTCTGACGTGAATCAATACGGGCTGCTGAAGGTTCTTCGCATCACGGAGAGTGGAACGTATATGGATGGTCAACGACTTTCAGATATCTGCATCACGGACCTGCGAATGGATCCGAAATACTGGGTATTTCGAATTAGCGCGAAGGATACCAAGCGTGGTCGCGGTGGTTTAACACTATTCGGTAAGGGATTTGGGAACTACGATCAGGATATCTGGATGAGATGTTATTATGAGTGAAAAACGCTATAACTCGAACGGATCGAAATCATAGCGTTTTGTCGGACTTGATTACATGTACTCAGGTTATGTGAAAAAGTGCACGATATTTCTGCGGATGCACGCCTGTATACTTTTTAAATACGGTGCTGAAATAGGTGGAATTCTCGTAGCCGACCATGTCGGAAACATCTAATATCTTGAGATCAGGATCTTTTAATAATTCCTTGGCAGCCTCCATCCGAACTTTGGTCACATACTCTGTGACGCTTTCACCTGTTTCCTGCTTGAAAATAAGGCTGATATAGTTCGGTGATAAGTAGACTTCTTCGGATAGTCTGGCAACTGTGAGGTTTTCCATGTAGCTTTGCGAGATAATTTCTTTGATCTTTTGAATAGTTCTGCTGTTTTTGTTCGTCTGCTTCTGAGCAAAGTAATGCGTCAGCTGTTCGAAAAGAGTTAACATCGTATCCCGAAGCTCAGAGGCTTCTCGCTTGCTGTAAATTATACTGAACAAATCGGAATAGTCTGGAATAATGAGTTGAATATTTTCCCCAAACTCGTAGAGCGTTCTAGACGCCATATGAATAAGCTCGATACAAATACTTTGCACATAATCGACAGGCAGATTGTGATTGGCACAAAGGGTTTGGAAGATGTCATCGACTATGCTAGATACTTCATCTTTATTGCCTAATTTCATAAAGTTAATCAATTTGGTTTCGATTTCGTAGAGTTTCGGGTATTCGATATTATTTTTATTCGTTTGGAAATCGCTGATCTGAAGAACGGAATCTTTTCCTGTATAGAATTTGTATGCGATCGCAAGTTGAGCTTCCTGATAGGAGCAATGTAAGTCATACACTTTCTGAATGGGGTTGCCGACACCGACGGAGATGGACATTTTCAGATACGTATTAATGCAATCAATCATCTCTTGGCAAATGGCTAGATGACGATTATCGCGCTGGGCAGCCTGGTTAAAGATAATGACATATTCATTCTCGTTCATGTAAAAGGCAATGCCTGCCCGGTTTCGTTCGGCGATTTCTTCCAAAATATTAATTACGGAGAAGTTAAGAAGCTGTTTATGCTCTTCTGTGTACCTCTCGATCGCTTTGTCATATTCGTCAATTTGGATCACGGCTACAACGAGAAGACTTTTGATTTCTAAGGGAATCTCAAAAAAATCAATTTTATTCCGTGCATCTTTTTCGCTTTTGTACATGCCCTGTGTTAAGTTAGCTAGAAATTTCTCGCGCAGCACCGGCATGTTTTCATGCAATTGCTGTTGTAATTGCTGGCTCTTCTCCTCTCGGTTGCGTTCCAAGGAAATAGAAGAAACGACCTTTCTTACCGTGTCTTCCAGCTCATTAATTTTAATTGGCTTTAAAATGTAACCGTCTGCATGCAAGCTCAATGCCGTTTTCGCATAATTGAAATCCTGCGCACCGCTGATAATGATGATCCGAACAGGGTCTTCAAGCTCTTTCAATTTCATGGCAGCTTCCAGACCATCCATCATCGGCATTCGAATATCAGTAAGCAGTATGTCTGGTTTTAATTGCTGGCAAAGCTCGAACGCTTCTTGGCCATCGGCTGCATCAGCAATGATTTCGATACCTAAGGCGTCCCATTGGACGACTTCCTTCAGTCCTTCTCTGACATTGTATTCATCATCGGCTAAGATCATCTTGAGCATCTTCATCCAACCCTTCCAGTGAGAAAATCGCCGGGAACGTCACTGTGACCGTAAGGCCAGGACCATCTTCCTGTTCCTTGTAGTGAATCCCCCAACCATCCCCGAACACTTGTATAATCCGTTGATCTACATTTATCATGCCAAACGATTTGCCTGAACCATAGTCGCCTTGAAGCATTGCGTTGAGTTCAGACACATTGGCACCTATCCCGTTGTCGCTGATTTCAATGACAATTTGCTCTTGCGATTTATAAGCTCGAATAGTGATCCTTCCTCTACCACGCCTTTTTTCGATCCCGTGAAGGAGCGAATTTTCTACTAATGGCTGAAGAATAAGTTTAACTGTAAAATGCCCATACACTTCAGGCTCTACTTCAATTGCATATTCGAGCCGCTCTTTGAACCGAACCTGCTGAATGGATAAGTAGCTCTCGACCTGCCTCAGTTCATCTTCAATGGGAATGATGCTGCGTCCTTTACTTAAGCTGTAACGGAAAAAGTCAGATAAAGAGGTGACCATATGGCTGATATCCGGCACATTATTGCGCAGTGCGATCCAATTGATGGAATCCAGCGTGTTGTACAAGAAATGGGGATTAATCTGTGCTTGCAGCGCCTTTAGCTCCGCTTCTTTCTTCTTAATCTCACTGACGTACAATTTATTGATCAATTCTTTGATCTGAAGTATCATTTTGTTATATTCGCTGAACAGGTAGGTAAACTCATCTTTGCGCTTGTATTGAATTTGAATATCGAAGTTGCCTTCCTGTGCATAAGACATCGATTTGATAAATTTGCGGATCGGGTTCGTAATATTACCTGAGAGCAGCAGAGCAATGACAAAGGCGAGAACCATGCATAGCGCCAATACCGCATACATCACTTTTCTGAAAGAGATAAGCTTGGCATTCAGGTCGGTGATCGGAGAGACAGATACGACAGTCCAACCTAGTGAACCGATTTGTCTGTAGGACACAAGCATAGACTCACCTTGAATCTTCTCCCCGAAAGAGCCTGTACGCTCTTGCTTCTTCCTCATATTTTGAATATAAGGGGCTGTGGCAAGACTTTGATTTAGCAAGGTTAAGTCCGGGCTTACGATGACGGTAGCATGACTGTCCATGATGAGAATTGAGCTGTTCTTAGAAGGCTTAAGCTTAACAAGTATGTCGTTAAAATCATCAATATCGGCATCAATTGTCAGCAGACCTACATAAGGAATGATCACGTTGTTCAAGCCGAATAATCTTTTGGCAAGCTTGATCGTATAGGAGGTTCCAGTCGCTGATGAATGCGCATACAACCCTGCGATCGAGTATGGCGCTTTCGGAGGCAGCTTCGTGTACCAGGTCTCTTGCTCAATCTGGCTAATAGTAGAAACGTTTCTGGAAAAGTTGTACTGCAAGTATTCGGGCCTGTCCAGCATATACAGTTTCGGTGCGAATTGGGTCTGAGGTCCGCCAGTTACACGGTAACCATCAATGATTTTATTTAAATTTGCCAATTCATTAACGGTAGAAACTTGATCGGTAGGATGTTCGGCAGATAAGATTTCAAGCATGTCTGGATTCAAATAGATCGATTCCGCAATGCCGTCCATTTCTTCAAATTTCTTCAGCAAAATGGTCTCTACCATGTTAAGGTTTTTTTGCACGGAGACGTTAATGTTTTCCGTAATCGTTTGATAGGATTCATTGTATATCGTAACCGAAATAATGGATGTAGGCAGAATTACCAGAATTAAGAAGTAGAGCAAAAGTCGATATTTTAAGCTTGTCTGGGTTAATGAAACATAAGCGGCAACTTTCCGGAGCATGGCAATCGCCTCCTTAGGGCCCGAAATGACCTGCTTTAACCAACATTATAAGGGGAATTATTTATGAAGAAAAGCTTTAGTTTGGCGTTGACAAAACGACTGATTATTGGAATTGTTACTATCGTTTTAGTCCTAACGGCGGGTTGCAGCTTCAAGGATGCACAATTTCCAGGTGAAGAGGAAGAGACTTCTACCGATCAGAGAGCCAAACTTACACTAGCTGTCCAGTCTTCGGAGGAACTGAAAGTTATCGAAAGTTTAATTGAGCAATTCAATTCCTCACATCCAGCAACCTATGTGGAAGTGGTCAATCTTCCCCGTGATCGCTATGACCAGACGCTGAATATGCAAATGACTTCCGACGAAGGGCCTGACGTCTTTCAAATCGGTACGGGGTGGTTAACACCATATATCTACAAGAACTGGCTGTTAGATTTATCGGAGTTCATTTCCCAGAAGGAGCTGCAGGCATTTCCAGGATGGACACTCGACTATACGAAGGATAACGATCACTTCTACGCGATTCCATCTGGCATGATGACCTTACGGCTCATTTATAACAAAGAATTGTTAGCGAGAGCAGGCTACGATCCGGAACATCCCCCATCAACCTTGCAAGAATTGAAATCATATGCGAATAAGATCTCCCAAGCGGGCACAGGCTACCAAAAATACGGCTTTGCACTCCCTGCTGGTGAGGATTGGGCAGGGTTTCAACAGGCATTAGAAATTGCGAACACATACAGTGGCGTCAATTACTATGATTTTGCCAAAGGAAAATACGACTTCATGGTGTATCGGACTTGGTTTCAAGCGATGTTGGACATGAAGCAGCAAGGAGGCTTATTTCCAGGGGAAACGTCGCTCAAGAGCGACACGGCGTTAACACAATTTGCCGAAGGTAATATCGGGATGATGTATGTGACCAACCGTGATTTTGTCATGCTCAGCCAAATGAAGTCTTTTCAATTTCCTTGGGGGCTTGCTATGCCCCCGCTGCTGACGCCATCGGATACGGGACAAGGAGCATTGATGATCTATCCGGAGTCTCCTTTCGCCATTAATGCGTATACCAAACATAAGCCCGAAGCGGTGGAATTGTGGAAATTCCTCCATTCCGCCGAATATCTTGGGACTTTGTACAAGCTGGGCGGCGCGATACCTACGCTTGAAGGGATTACCAACGATCCGCAATACCAACCGGTACAGCCGCAGTTTAATGCTTTTCTTCCAAGCAAGGAAGAATCAGCATATCCGAAGGAACCAAAATTCATTTTGCAAAATATCCAAACCCCTTTTTCACCGAAAGATTTAGGAGACACGTCGCGCATGAAGGCTTATCGAGACATTATGCAAGGAATCCTTTCACCCGCAGAAATACTCAATAACTTGACTATGCAGTATAACATTTCGCTCGACGATGCCGTTCTTAGGAATCTCATCAACTACAATGATTACGTGAAACCGCAGTTTGACCCTCGGAACCCGTTAAAGAAAAGGCAATAGATTTTTGAAGGTTGTCATAGATAATTTTATTCAGTTCCACAATCGAAGCGTCTACAATGGGGACAGAAAGCAAATTACTTTAGCGTTCAACCAATAAGGAGGGTTTTACATGCAAGTTAGATCAAAGAAAATCGGGGCAACACTTCTCGCTTCTGTCACTGTTTTATCCATGGCGTTGGCGGGTTGCGCGAAAAGCGATATTGCAAGTGAGAGTCCTGCACCGAGTGCGCAAGCAGCTTCTGCAGCATCAGCAGCACCCAGCAGCAAGCCAGCACTTGAGCCTGTAGAATTATCGATCTATTATCCAGGAACGGAACAAAAGGATAAAGCTGTTGTAGAAGCGGAATTAAACAAGCTGCTTAAGGATAAAATTAATGCTACTGTCAAGATCAATGCGGTTGACTGGGGGAATTGGGCACAGAAAATTAATTTGATGTCAGCTTCCGGGGAGCCATTCGATCTCCTTTTCACAGCGGGCTGGGACAACTTCAGCGGTAACGTTGCGAAAGGTGCATTTCTAGAGCTGACTCCTTTACTCGATAAATTTGCGAAAGAGACCAAAAGCCAGATGAATCCGCTCCTATTATCAGGAACAGCTGTTGGTGGCAAGCTGTATGCGATTCCAGTAGAGAAAGAAATGGCGAGTCAATTCGGCATTGTGTTGAATAAAGAACTCGTCGACAAATATAAGTTCGATATCAGCACGATCAAATCATATGCGGATTTGGAGCCAATGTTGAAAACAATTAAGGAGAAAGAAACAACCGTTACACCGTTCTGGGGCGGCAAAAACAACGTTTCCTTAATTCCATTCGAACAAATCGGCAACGGGGCAGTACCAGGTGCAATCAAAATGGACGGCACAACCAAAGTGGTTAACCAATGGGAATCGCCAGAAATGCAGCAAACGTTGAAATTGTTGAAAGACTGGAATCAAAAAGGGTACTTCCAGAAGGATCCTGCAACACAAAAAGACGCAGGACCTTCTAACAAAGCGGGTACAACATTTGCGCAGTGGCAACAGCTGACACCAGGTAAGGATGCGGTGCTGAGCCAACAATGGGGTCACCCTATGGTGCAAGTTGAGCTGACGAAGCCGTACACATCAAGCGGTGATTTGAGCGGTGCCATGACGGCAATCTCACGTACATCCAAAAATGCAGATCGCGCGATGATGTTGATCAACTTAATGCATACGGATGAGAAAATCCTAAATACACTTGTATTTGGTGTAGAAGGGAAGCATTATGTGAAGAAAAGCGGTAATATCATTTCTGTACCTGATGGCATGAAAGCCGGTCAAACGGGTTACTCACCAGGGAATAACTACATGTTTGGTAAGCAATTCATCAACTATCTGTGGGATAACGAAGATGCGCAGAAATGGGAGAAATACAAGAAGTTCAATGAGTCAGCAACGCCATCCAAAATTGTAGGTTTCAGTTACGACGCAGAGCCAGTGAAAAATGAAGAAGCGGCTATCGTCAACATTTACAATGCTTATATCGATGGACTTAGCACGGGCGTATTAGATTATGAGAAGGAGCTTCCTGCATTCATTGATAAGATGAAGAAGGCAGGTCTGGATAAAATTATTGCGGAAAAACAAAAGCAGCTTGATGGGTTTTTGAGTACAAAAAAATAATCTCTTTAGGGAAACGCTGGCGATCTTTAGGATCGTTAGCGTTTTTTTGCATGTTTTCGGTACCTTAAGAAATGCATAGAAATTTTAATGTTTTCTTAGATAATTTTATTCAGCAAATTAGGGTGCTCTCTTACAATAGAAGAAACCTAGAAAAAGAGGAGTGGACCCCATGAGTCGACGCACAGGATTTCTTTTCAACATTGTCAAACACCGAGCCTTATTCCTGATGCTGCTGTTACCGCTATTGGTTTTGATTTTCAATAATTATATTCCAATGTTTGGTGTGATCGTTGCTTTCAAGAACTACAACTTTGTGGACGGTATCCTGCACAGTCCTTGGGAGGGGATTGGCAACTTTAAGTACTTGTTCCAGACAGAGGATGCTTGGGTGGCCACGAGAAATACGGTGCTGTACAATGCGTTGTTTATTGTTTTGAATACGGCATGTGCAATTTTCCTTGCGATTGCTCTGAATGAGTTGAGGAGCAAAAAACTGACCAAGTTTTTTCAAAGCAGCTTACTGTTTCCGTACTTTCTGTCATTCGTAGTAGTCAGTTATCTAGCTTATGCCTTCCTCGGCGGGTATGGGTATATCAATAAAGCGATTCTTGAACCACTTGGTTATTCCGAGATTTCCTGGTATACAGAGTCGAAGTATTGGACCGTAATCTTGCCGTTGGTTAATCTCTGGAAAAATATCGGTTATAGCATGGTCGTTTATTTGGCGGCTATCGTCGGGATTGATCAAGAGTATTATGAAGCGGCTGTCATAGACGGGGCATCCAAATGGCAGCAGATCCGAAAGATTACGATTCCATTAATGTCGCCAGTTATTATTGTACTGGTCATCCTGCAGATCGGTAGAATCTTTAATGCAGACTTCGGCTTGTTTTTCCAAGTGCCACTAAATACAGGCGCATTATACGATACAACGAATGTCATTGATACGTTTGTCTACCGGTCCTTACTCGTCAGCGGAAATGTGGGCATGTCGGCGGCAGCCGGATTGTATCAGTCGGCAGTGGGTATTGTTCTCGTGCTGTTGACCAATTTCGTCGTGCGTAAAGTAAGCAAGGAAAATGCTTTGTTCTAGGGGGGAAGAGACATGAATACTCACATAGATACACATATGGAAACAAAATCTATAGATACAGCGCAGCGTGCTAAGGTGGATACACATAGTTACAGCAATCGGATATCTCCTCTAGCAAATACTTTACTAGTTATCATGTTCACACTGCTCAGTATTGTCTGCTTATACCCGCTGTTGTTAGTCATTTCGGTTTCATTTACGGACGAGCAAGCAATTCTAACACACGGATACAATATATTTCCGAAGGTTTTTTCCTTAGATTCGTATCGTTATTTATTCCAAGATGCAGATAAAATATGGCGAGGATACGGGGTTACGATTACCGTCACAGTCGTGGGAACCATTGGCAGTCTACTCTTGACTTCATTGCTTGCCTTTCCTATATCTCGCCAGGATATGCCGTATCGGAACTTCCTTGCCTTTGCCGTTTTCTTCACCATGCTCTTCAGCGGGGGACTGGTTCCTTGGTATTTGACGTATTCGACAGCAGGATTGAAAAACACCTTATGGGCGCTCATTATTCCGCATTTGGTTGCGCCGTTTAATGTTATTATTATGCGTACTTTTTTCGCCAATACGATTCCAGTCTCCTTGATCGAATCAGCGAAAATTGACGGAGCCGGCGAGTTCCGCATTTTCGGTCGGATCGTCCTGCCGCTTTCTCTGCCGGTTATGGCCACGATCGGACTCTTTCAGACGCTGAGCTATTGGAATGACTGGTTTCCGAGCTCAGTGTTCATCTCCAACAACAATTTGGTGAGCTTACAGTATTTAATGTACAAGGTCATTTATAATATTCAATATTTGAATTCAGGCATGGTCGATGCAACAGTAGCAGGGAGTGCGGCTGCTTCAATTCCGACGGAAACGGTACGGATGGCGATGGCGATTATCGGGGTTGGTCCTATTATTTTCGTGTATCCATTCTTGCAGAAATATTTTGTGAAAGGCTTAACTGTAGGTGCAGTGAAAGGGTAGTTCAACTAGATAAAAATTTCAGGATGGTGAACGAATATGACAGGTTTATTAGATAAATATGCATTCGATCTTCGCAAAAGTGTGGCTCCTCCGGGCCATATTGGGGTCACAAGTTTATATAGTGTGACGGCTCCGCAGTACGGCACGGTGACTGGTGTAAAAGGTTTCTTTTCCCCTCCTTATGCGGCTAGCGAGCTGCTCATGCAGCTGCAATTTACGGCTGACGGCATGCCAGTTGAGGATACGGGAAACTTGGGCAAGGAAGATTGCGGTTTGCTCCTTGCCGGTGCGGTTTGGCAGCCAGATCGAATTCTTCGCCGTGGTACCTATCATTGGCTGAAGGAAGGGAAGATGTATTCCCTGGATGTCAACAGTGATCTCGTGCCTTTAACAGGGCGAGCAGGCTATGTCCTCGCTGTGCGGGTCACGAATCGTTGCGGAAGAACAATACCACTATCGATCGTTCCGCAGTTGAATCCAGGCCTGGTGAATCAGGTGCCACTTGGTGAGTGGGGGTTCTGTCCACCTCGAGGCGGCGTGGCTGCGACGAACATCGATCATCATATATGGAAAACGGATACGGTACGTATCATGATGCTTCATGAGCAGCTTACAGCCGAAATGCTGCCAGGTGAGGAAGTTGTTTTCCGCTTTGCTGTCGTATTTACAGCAGCAGGGTGCGACGTTACGATGCCTGGAAGCTTGGCAGAGTGGGAGCAAGAGACATCGGATAGCTGGACAAAGCGTATTGCGCATGCGGAAGCGACAGTACCTCAGCTGCAAAGCGACATCCCAGGTCTTGAAGCTTACTACCGTAGGTCGCTAATCAGCGGGCTCATCTGTATGTGGGAGCATCCTGATTTTAAAATTCAACCCTTTCTGGCTGTCTCAGGGATTGATGGCGGCGGAATTAGCTGCTACCCGTGGGATACGGCAGGGTATGTTGGGCAAACGCTCACGATGCTGCTTGGCCCTGAGAAGTCAGCGGACTTCTTGACATTCATGTACGAAGGCGGCATCGATCGGCATATTTGTTTCTTCCCTGATGGCACGGGGGATCAACCTTTTCCTTACTCCTACAGCTTATGGTCATTTTTCCATTTTGCTTGGTCGACATTCTGCCAGCATGGTGCGGTGAAAGAGCTATATCCGATGTTGGAAAGAATTCTGGAAGTGGATGAAGAGCGGCTGATGCATCATGGCGAACTGCTCGATTATGGCAATCATCATCACCTGCTAGAAATGCGCAGCAGCGGTTTCGAGCATGCCGTAGCTAGTCCGAATGCAGAACGTGCTTGGTGTTATGACCGCATGGGCGAGTTGGCGGATCATTTTGGATTCGAGGGAGCTTCCGCATGGCGGGAGAAGGCGGCAGGCATACGTAAGGGAATCCAAGAGCAGCTGTGGGACAGGTCGCAAGCGTGGTTCGGCAGTCTATATCCAGATGGGCATAAGGAGTACATCTATTCGATTCAGTACTACGACTCCCTTCGTATGGGGGTTTGCACGCCAGAGATGGAGCAGGCACTTCTGTCTCATTTGCGTGACGGCGCGTTTTTAGGCGAATATGGGGTATCCAGTATATCTGCAGAGGATTCTCTGCACTACGAGTTGAACGACCCAGATTGGTCGGGAGGCGGCAGCTTTGCTGGAGAAGGCGCGATTCTGGCACAGACGTTATGGGAGATTGGGCAGTCTGAGCTGGCGTGGGATGTGATGAAGCGTCATATCTGGATGGGCAAGCATCTGCCATACTTTCCGCAGGAGCATTATTGTGATCGTCCGCAGACGCCGGCACATAAGCGTGCCAATAACATTGCGGGTATGGCGGGGGCTCAAGCGCTCATCATGGGGATGGCGGGAATCCGTCCGCAGTTGGATGGCAGTCTTCTTGTGCACCCGCAGCCCCTAGCTGAAGGGCACGTATCTATCATTGGATACCTGCATCGTGGGAAACGTATTGATGTGCATGTGGAACCAGGTTCCTGTCGCATCGTTTGCGCTGGGGAGGACATATACAGCGGTGTCCCGTCGCTGCAACGGGTAGTTTAACTAGCAGGTGCGAAGATGCAAGCAAAGCAGTAAAACGGAGGAAGATAAGCTAATCTTATCTTCCTCTTTTCCTGATTACCGATAGTAAGTATATGGTTTCGGATTCCGTAAACGTCTTACTATTTGGTGATATTAGCTTTCTTGAGAAACACGATCGTCCAAGCAGGACGGTGTAGATGCTTTTTTCATCGTCGATAGACGTTTTAAAGATAAATGAACTGAAAGGATGAGCATTGTGAGAAGAGTGATAGCTAAAAGAAGATTTGCGTTAAATCGTGAGATTGAAGCTAATTATCGCGTCTATTTGCCTCATGATTATGAGGAAGAAGGGACACAAGAATGGCCGCTTGTGGTTTTTCTCCACGGAGCGGGTGAGCGAGGAGACGATTCCGCACGACTTGAAATGCATGGTCCTCCGAAGGAAGTGGCAGCGGGCAGGTCTTTTCCATTCTTGCTTGTTGCGCCGCAATGCCCAGAAGGTTCCGTATGGATCATGCAAAAGGATCGCGTATTGGAAATATTGCATGCAGTTCAGCGGCAATATCGCGTGGACCCACGGCGGGTCTATTTGACTGGAATCAGCATGGGCGGTTTTGGAACTTGGGAAATCGCAATGGAGCACCAGCAGCTGTTTGCAGCAATTATGCCGATTTGCGGCGGCGGCATGTCTTGGAGAGCAAGCCAACTGACCCAGATGCCGATATGGACCTTTCATGGCAGCCGGGATGATGTTGTTCCGATTATGTATACAGAGGAGATGGTTCGAGCCGTGAAGGCGATAGGAAATCCGATTCGCTATACGGTTATTACCGATGCAGGTCATGATTGCTGGACGGAAGTTTATCAAAGAAAGGACGTGTATGAGTGGCTGTTGGCTCAACGTCTTCCCAGGTAAGCTAGATCAACTAGGAAGCTCTTTATCGCCTGCAAAGTCGGATAGAAATTTGAAGGTTGGCATAGATTATTTTATTTTTCCCTAGCATGTAAGCGCTTATAATTAAGAGGGAAAAACAAAATAGAAATGAGGTCGATATTAATGAATAAGCTGATCTTCAGGACGCTCAGTATAGCACTCACCTTAATGATGTTGCTGTCCGGCGTTCCCGTTTTTCATGCAAGTGCCGCCACGCAGGCGGTATATGACTTAAACATATCAGATGTTGATCAACAAACAGTCAAGGGCTGGGGGATTTTCCCATCATGGAATCGTGCAGACTGGAACCGGGATTTCATGGGTAAAACGGGGGCTCATCAAGCGCTGTTCAACGACTTGGGCGCCACGATGTTTAGAGTTTTACTCCCAACGGTCTCCGGCGATGGAGACGGCAACTTGATTGATGCCAAGATGCAAGAAGTTTATAATCTTATCCATGTTGCTGAAGATAGAGGGATGCATGATTACATGATATCAGTATGGTCCCCTCCCGTCGGAATGAAAACGCATCCAACCGTCAATGGCTGGACAGGATCAGAGCACGTTAGGCTTCGACCTGAGAAAGAAAATGCATATACAGATTACCTTGTAAAAGCCATTCAATGGCTTGTGGCTCATGGAGCGAGTGCGCCTAAAGTACTTAGCTTCCAAAATGAGCCTCTATCGCAAATTATTAGCGAATGGTGTTATTGGGGAGGAGATAACGGTACCCAATATCAACGTGTCGCCAAGCAGCTGCGTTCCAAGCTGGATGCTGCCGGATTAACGGAAGTACAATTACTGGGTCCTGAGGGTGCGGCTTATTATGAGAATGAGCTGCTTCTCGGTCAAAATTTTTCTGCACTTAGCAATGACACAGAGCTGTATAATGCCATTGGCGGGTTGGCTTCACATAGTTATTTCGCCAAAGGATATGACAACAATGACTCGTATAAGGCTTATAAGCAAGTTGTGAGTTTATTCCCAGAGAAGGACAAATGGCAAACAGAATACAGCACATTGATCGCCGGTGTATCGGAGATGGATATGGCAATTAATGCCGCACGGCGACTAACCAGCGATATGGCGTTAATTCAAAATAATTACTGGTTCTGGTGGCTAGGCTGGGCAAATGGCAGGCATCCGAGCGATGTCGGTGAGGTGCTGCTAGACGGTGACGGAGTTACCGTTACCAAATCAAAGGCGTTCTATGTGCTAAGCCATATTTTCAACAACGTTTCTGTTGGGTCCAAAGTTAGAAGGATCAGCGCAGACCCTGCCTCCGGACTTGTTACTACGGATGCGGTATGGATGGATGCAGTCGCGTTCGTCGATGGAACCAAAACTGTTGCGCTCCTTGTCAACTCAACAGATCAGGCCAAAACGGTAAATGTGAATGGATTAACGGGAACGACGGCGAACGTTAGTCAACTGACTTCGAGCATCCCATTGGGAGCAGATATGACGCTTGCCGCATCGAGGAATATTCAAGGAGGTACAGCCTCTGATATCAATCTGCCAGCGAAGAGCGTGTCTGTAATCGTGACATCCGATACGGATACGGCGCCACCTCATGTTACGTTTGATCAATTGGGCAGCTCATCTACGAGCGATGCCGGATATGCAGTGAGAGATTCGCAATTTACGATTTCCGGCCATCTAGATGAGGCGGGAACGCTGCAAATTAACGGGCAATCGGTAACTGTCGCAAGTGATCTTAGTTTCAGTTCAACGGTAACACTTCAGCTAGGTAATAATACAATTTCGGCTGTTGCAACGGACACATTAGGTAATCAGGGGGACCCTGTTCCACTGTTTATTCGATACAATCCGGCTTATTTAGGCGTGACACTGGACCAAAGCAACCTGAATTATGTGAGGCAAAGTGCCTATACGGTTTCGGGCAGAACAAATGGCAGTGGTACAGTGAAAATTAAGCAAGAGGCCGGTGGACAGACGGTGTCAGAAGCTACCTATCAGGTTGGCGCTCCTGAGGTACCAGTAGATCATCCGGCTGGCGAATTAATTCGGAAAGTTTTTGACGATAACTATGTCTCCTCTGTCTACAATTTGACCGAAGCAAATGGCGGCTTCAGCACGCTTAGCACAGGTTCGCAGGCCGTTAGAGATAGCACCACAGTTTTAGTGCCTGCAGAAGGCAGTACTTCGTTGAGATTAAAGATGCAGAATGTATTTTCACGTATAGGTTTTACTTTCACCGATGCTTCGAGCCATGCTGTGTTGGAGGATTATTCATCATCTCATCATTCAGCAGGACTTCAGTTCTGGGTTTACACCAAGTCCAAAGAAAACAGCTTCTCTGCCGTTTTGGAATCGGTGAATAATGGAACTGTTGTGGAAGCTCGTGTACCGTTGACGAACTATCTCGCTGCAAGCGATTACGGGAATAAATGGGTGCAGGTGACAATTCCGTTTAACGATTTCGATGCCGCCGTGCATTATGATGCAGTTGGAGCGATAAGCAATTTACCGATTATGTGGAACACCATTAAGGGTGTTGGATTTTCAAAGGATGCAACAGCTAATTTGTACTCACCCAATGTAGATGATGTCAAAATCGTATATACCGGGGGTTCAGACTCTGGTTTAGATTCAGAATCAGGCTCTAGCTCTGACTCGGGTTCACCTTCAACGTTGAATTTCAGCACAGAATTGAATTTGCAAGTAGGTGATAACACAGTTACTGCCTCGGCATATAACATTTTGAATCAACAAGCAGTGCCAGCGACGATTCATGTCATTTACGACCCTAACGCGCCGGTATTGACTGTGCCGACCGATGGAGCAACGGCAGGAACGAGTTATGTATTGAATGGTAGTGTCAATGAGGATGCGGTAATTACAGTAAATGGTATACCAACGACCCTGAAGCCTGACCATACATTTACTTCTGTTGTACGTGTCAACAAAGGTTCGAATTCGATAACGGTTATTGCCACAGATGCTGCAGGCAATTCTTCACAGGCAGTTGTAAATGTGGTATCTAATCCGGTAGATGATGGCGCATTAACGCCAGGTGTAACTGCAGCAAAGCCCGCGTTGTCCGCCCCAGCTATTGATGGAGATTTAACGGAGAATGGCTGGACCGTCAACAACAGAGTTGAAAAAATGCTTACAGGAACTTCCGACAACAATCTTACATTTGGAACGATGTGGGATGCGCAAAATCTCTATGTTGCGGTCAAGGTGCTGGATGCTAATTTGAAGAACGACTCTGGTTCAACAACAACGTATCAGGATGATTCTGTTGAAATTTATATCGACGGCGATAACAGTAGAAGTGGTGTTTATGGAACAGATGATCACCAGATCACCTTGGGCTGGCATGATGCTGCGCTCTCCGTGGGTGGAAACATAACCGGTATTCAATTCGCGCAGAAAGATATCGCTGGCGGGTTTACTGTAGAAATGTCCATTCCTTGGAGCGGAATTGGCATTCAACCTCCGACAGCCAATTCTGTTATAGGCTTCGACGTCGCCTATAACGACGATGACGGTAACAATGGCGGAAATCGTGAAAGTCAATTAATGTGGCGAGGGAATGGGGATAACTGGCGCAGCACAGTCGCTTTCGGAAGCCTGATCTTGAACGATGGCAAGAATGTGGCAGTGGCCCTTGAACCTTCAGGCACCTTAACGGTGGATGGGGCGCTTGATGAGCCGTACTGGGCGCTTAGAAGCAATGTAACCAAGCGTATTACAGGTACATCGAATAATAGTGTCAGCTTCGGAACGCTCAGCGATACGCAGAATTTGTACGTGGGAGTCAGGGTGCTTGACGCAGACTTGAAGAAGGATTCTACTCAACCTTACCAAGATGACTCGGTTGAAATCTATCTGGATGCCGACCATAATCAAGGCGCAACCTATGATGCGAAGGATCATCAGATCACATTGCGCTGGCATGACGGCGTAATGAGCATGATTGGTGCCATGGGCAACGTTCAATTTGCGCAAAAGGATATAAATGGCGGATTTTCAGTTGAATTGGCTATTCCATGGGCAAGTCTTGGAATTACGCCTGCTCGCGACATTACGCTTGGGCTGGATATCGGGAACAATGACGATGATGGGCAAAACAGTGGAAACCGTGAAAATCAGTTGATGTGGAATGGAACCGCTGATAACTGGCGGAATACATCCGCGTTCGGAAATTTATTGATCCACAACTTAAGCTTAGCATTGCCAGTTAACTCCGAGCCTGAACCAGAAGGATTGTTGGAGTTTACCGACAATGCCGCTGACCTGACCAAGCTTTACGCGAAGTCGGCTCATATTGTTAATTCTCCTGGGCATCCTGAAAACTTTGCAGACGACGCTGGTAGAATGACGCACAATGTCGACAATCCGACAGATCCTGAATATGTCGTCTATAAATCACCAGTAAGAGATATCTATTCTTTTGACATTACGACAGGTTTGTTCTCGAATGTGCCGCAATTTTCCTTTTATGGCTCTGCAGATGGTGTAAATTTCACGAAAATTACGGCTGGATCCAAACTCATTGGAGGTGCAAACGGCTACTCCGTATTCAGCAACACAGCTAGAGATTTGCCGGCAGGAACCAAGTATTTGAAGATCGTATTCCCTGGATTGGAGAATTGGAAGGAACAGTTTATGGGTATATCTTTCAAATATTATGGTGAGGTCACCCCTCCACCAGTCGGCCCAAGTGCACAGTTCACGGATGACGCCATTGATTTAAGCCAGTTATTTGATAAAACCTCCCATATCAGGAACGTGGTTGGTGGAACATTGGGTAATTATGCTGGAGACGGTAACCGATTTATCCACAACAATGACGACCTTATGGAGCCGGAATATGTGACCTACAAGTCTCCGGATGGCGACATACGTTCTTTCGACATTAATGTCACCAATTGGACCGGATTACCTGCTTCCGTCAGCTTCGCCGTGTATGGTTCGACGGATGGAACTAGCTTCACGCAGCTTCCTGCTGCTCAGACGCAGCTCAGCACTTCAGGCGGCTATAATACGCTAAGCGTTAAGCTGGACAGTATGGCAAGCGGGAACAAGTATTTGAGGGTTGTATTCCCTTATGGGAACCTTGCAAACGACAACTGGACCAGTACGATCAATAAGGTGACGTTCACTTATGGCGTAACTGAGCCAGTTGAGATTGGACCCGTATCCGCAACGGCAACATTGACAGGACAGCCAACCGTTGCTGCCGGTCAACCTTATGATCTTACTTTCGGTCTTACCAATGTTGAAGGCTTCATTGTAGCTGAGGATTTGAAAGTAACCTACGACCCTGCCGTATTTGATTTAGTTTCGGTGGATGACTTGAAGGATGGGTATTTAGTTGTAGGTCAGTCCTTGAATGAGGGGGTTGTACATCTTATCTTAGCGAGCCCTGAAGTGGAGGATGCCGTGAAGAGTGACGGAGATTTGCTGAAATTGAGCTTTATAGTGAAGTCGACAGCACAAGCTGGAGCTTCCTCGTTCTCGATTACGGGCAACACCATTACCAACATTAGCGGCTTCGTATCACAGGTTCAGGAAATAACACAAAACGTACAAATAACAGTTGTTGATAAATTTGCTTTGATAGCTGCAATCCAGGGCGCACAAAGTCTTTATAGTTCATCTGTTGAAGGAGTGGACGAAGGTCAATACCCGATCGGTTCTAAGGTCATACTGCAGGCAGCAATTGATGCAGCGCAAGCTGTCATGGACAATACTTCAGCTACTCAACTGGAAGTCGATCAAGCAGTAAGCACCTTGCAAGGCGCAGCATTAACCTTCACAGAGTCGATCATTGCATTCCCACCCTTTGATATTAATAAAAGTGGAGCTTTTGACATCGGGGACTTAGGCAGTTTGATTGGATTCTTTGGTAAAACATCAACAGATGTCAACTGGAGCAATATCCAGCGAGCAGACCTGAATGATGATTTAGTGATCGACATCTTAGATTTGGCCATATTGGCAAGTGAATTGTTGAATTAACATGCTCTGACTGGGGGGAAGGCGTAGCCTTCCTCCTATCATTCATCGGATGGAGGCATAATGAATTGAATCGAAAAAAGCACTGGATCGTACTAACGATGATTATATTATTGACTATGCTTCCACAAGCGGTGCTTGCAAAGTCAGATCCAAGATTCTCAATATCGGGTACCGAGGAACATCGAGCAATTGGCCAGGAATTTGAAGTATATATTCATGGAGAGAACCTAAGCGATCTGTATGCCTATGAGTTCACCATTTTATTTAATCCGAACTTATGGAAAGTCAAGAGAGCAAGAGCGGACATAATGGGATATTTCCAAAAGTCACATGAAGAATTGCAGAGTGAAGGCATCTTTCAATTTGCTTTTACGAAGACGGGGCATAAGGATGGGGAAAATGGAGACTTGCTCTTGGGTACATTAGCTTTCGAAGCTACAAATAGCGGGAACAGTACGTTCGAATTCGCAAGGATTGAGATGGTAGACTCTCATTTTGTGAAGTCGATAGCAGCGCCGAAGACAAGCATCTCGGTTGCGATTGACAGTGGGCAAGGAACAGGCGACACCAGCAACCACCCGGATAACGCGGATAAACCGGATAAACCAGATAAACCAGATAAACCAGATAAACCAGATAAACCAGATAAACCAGATAAACCAGATAAACCAGATAAACCCGAACCAGTCGATATCGTATTGGATACTCCGGTTTTGGTTAATCAACTAACGAAAACCGCATCATCTTCCATTGATTCGGATACATGGCATAAAGCGTTAAGCCAAATTCCATTGGCAAATAAAAATAAAATCAATGTTCACTTGAAGCTTGAGGAAGCAGAAGAAACAAATACCTATGAGATGAAGCTGCCTGTTGCTGCCTTATCCACTCCGAAGGATAATATCAACGTTATTATTAATACCCCGCTGGCAACAGTTTCCGCACCGAGCGGCATGTTCAAGAATGGTGCTTTGTCCGGCGACAATATCGGGATTCGCATTGGGAAAGTCGATGTTAGCAAGCTGGACCCTGCTGCACAACAGCGAATCGGCAAACATCCGATCATCGATCTGGCTGTCGTTTCGGATGATAAAACAGTAGCATGGAGCAACCCGAAGGCGCCTGTTACAATCAGCATGGATTACTCACCAACAGAAGAGGAGCTGAAAGATCCGGAACACATTGTCGTATGGTACGTGGATGGACAGGGGAAGGTGACGCCAGTCCCAAGCGGCAAATATGATCAAACAACCCATAAAGTAAATTTTACGACAACCCACTTCAGCACCTATGCTCTCACTTATGTTATCCGTACCTTCGCAGATATGACTGGTATAGAATGGGCACAGCATCCGATTGAAGTATTGGCAGCAAAGGGAATCGTCAATGGTGCTTCTGACGAGCATTTCCAACCAATGAGCCAAGTAAGCAGGGCGGATTTCTTATTGCTTCTTTTACGCACACTTGGCCTAGAGGGTGAAGCAGGTGAGAGATTTGCAGATGTGTCAGAGGGAGCGTATTATGACGATGCATTACGCAGTGCACGCGGGCTAGGAATTGTGGAGGGAATCGAGGGCAATGAATATCATCCCAATGAGCCAATCACACGTGAGGACATGGCTGTACTTACAGTGAGGGCATTGAAAGCTGCTGAGAAAATGCCAGTTGTTCAAAGCGAAGCAACGCTCCAGGATTACGTAGATACAGCGCTGATCGCTAATTATGCACGAAACAATGTTGAAGAGCTTGTGAAGTCCGGACTTATTACAGGATATGCCCAAGGCATTCATCCGAAAGAGAACACAACCCGAGTGCAAGCAGCCGTATTAATGTATAGGATCTACAATAATTAACCAATTAGTAAAGTATAGAGAAGGCTGTTGCTTCCTTGAGGAGACTGACAGCCTTTTTTCGTTTAACATTCATTTTAGCTGGCAAATACGATCCCCACAGATATAAAGAGGAATAACTTGCTGGGTAGTTCAAAAATACATCTATACATGAGAACATATATTCTGTATTATTATATGAGATTAGAATTTCTTACAGTAGATACCCAAATTGTTATCTACCTCAGAGGTAGAAAATGGTTTAATTTGTTTTTGGGGCATGTGAAAGTGCATATTCTAATGTATTTTATAGCGCAACCAAAAAGATAGAGAACTATTCAAAATAGTTTTCAGGAGAAGGAGTGAAATTCATATGAAGCAATATAATACGCGGGCTATCATGGCATCGCTGCTCATTTGCGGCTTTGTGGGCATGTTCAGCGAGACGGCACTCAACATAGCTATTAGTAATTTAATGGACGTGTTTCAGATTTCGGCCGCTACTGCCCAATGGTTAACGACAGGCTTTTTGCTAACTCTCGGTATACTAATGCCGATGACAGGTTTACTGTTGCAATGGTTGACAACTAGACAGCTTTTCATTGTTTCGCTTGCAAGTTCAATTGTTGGGACATTGATTGCAGCGCTTGCTCTTAAATTCGAAATGCTGATGGTCGCTCGCGTTCTTCAGGCAGCCGGCATGGGCTTATTAATTCCGCTGATGTTTAATACAATTCTCGTCGTTTACCCTCCGGAGCAGCGCGGGGCAGCGATGGGCTTCGTTGGCCTAGTTATCATGTTCGCACCGGCGACTGGCCCTACTGTGGCGGGTCTTTTAATCGAATATTTAACATGGCATTATATTTTCTGGTTGTCTCTTCCATTTTTAGTCATAGGGCTTTTGATAGGATTGAAATACCTGGACAACGTCACCGAGGTCACGAGACCGCGCATTGATCCATTGTCCATTATATTGTCAACAATAGGCTTCGGCGGTGTCGTATTTGGCTTCAGTAAGGCAGGCGAAGGGGAGGGAGGCTGGACTAGTGTAGTTGTGCTCACCTCGATCGTCATAGGCCTCATTGCGCTTGTATTGTTCACATTGCGTCAGATGTTAATGCGCGAGCCGATGTTAAACTTGCGCGTCTTCAAGTACCCTATGTTTATCGTGGGGCTGCTTCTTGTGCTGTCGTGTATGATGATCATCTTATCGAGTATGATTATCTTGCCAATGTATCTCCAGAACGGGATGAAACTATCTGCGTTCACTACCGGTCTCATGATGCTGCCAGGCAGCGCGTTAAACGGTATCTTGTCGCCGCGTATGGGACGCTTGTTCGATAAGTATGGGCCTAAGTGGCTCGTAATCCCTGGACTCTTCCTCGTAGCGGTGATATTGTGGTTTTTCTCCAGTATTTCTGTTGCATCTTCTGTCGCGTTTATCGTAGCTTTGCATATTGGTCTCATGATTGGTATCTCTATGGTATGGATGCCGGCGCAAACGAATGGACTAAACCAACTGCCGCCGGAACTTTACCCGCACGGAACTGCAGTCATGAACACGCTGCAACAGGTTGCGGGTGCGATCGGTACGGCAATAGCAATTAGCATCCTTACAAGTGGCATGGAGAAGTATTTGATCAAATCTTCAGTGCCGAGTGAACCGGTTGAGATGGCTAATGCCATGATGTTCGGTTCCCAAAATGTGTTTGTTTTCGCGATGACTGTAACACTCATTGGGCTAGCTGTTGCGTTCTTTATCCGCCGCGTCAACATTAAGCATGCGCCGATGAATTCGATGCACTGATTTTTCTTTTAGGTGGACTGGATTTTCTAAAAAAAGCATAAGGAGGAGCTGGCTTAGTCGCGGCTCCTTTTTTGCTCATAGTGAAAAGAGGTTAATAGATGCAGGTTATTTTACGTAAAAGTAAAGCAACAGATGAAAATGACATCGTAAAGATTATATTGGCTTGCCATTGGGGGAAGTCACCAGTAGCAGATCATGAAATGCTTGCGCTTCGTTGGATTAGGCAGTTTCTGGTGACAGAGCCGCAAAACTGTTATGTTCTCGAGCATCCTACTTCCACCAAGGTTGTAGGGTATATCACTTGTGCTTCTGATACGAATGCATACGAGAATGAATTTGAGAAAACATATCTTCCAAAGTTAAAAGAACGTTTTGAAGTGCTCACCAAACAATCCTTTGAGTACCTAGAGGAGAATCGCAGACTTTTATTCTTCAGACGCAATCTGGATATAGGATTGGATGTCACCGATTATCCTGCACATTTACACATAAATATACTACCTGAATATCAGCGTTCTGGTTATGGAGGACTGCTTTTATCTGCATATGAAGAAAACCTTCGTTCGCGAGGTGTACATGGATATCATTTAGCCACTGGGGCTAATAATACGAAGGGCATCTTGTTTTACAATAAACATTCACTTGAATTACTTCACACGGTGTATAAAGATGGGAAACCAATTACGTCTATATTGGGGAAAAGTTTGGATAGTTAGTGTCTAGGTTCTGGATAATCGACCTAGATGTATGTGAATAAGATACGAATATGAACCCGGGCAGCTTAGCAGGCAAGCCCGGGTTTGTTTTGTCTGAAAGTTAGAAAACCTAAATTCACTTCGCCATGAAAAAAGCTAGTCTGTATTTTTGTAGTTTTTTCATTGAAATTTAGAGTTTTTGGGGAAACCGTTTACATTACAATGAATGGGTAGCATTTAAAAACAACCTGAGGGGGAGAAAGAGATGGTGAAATTCCCGAGAAGTCTGATGCTCGCTTGAAAGATGAAAGCGGCAACAAAGATAACTCGACCAACAAAGGAAATTCGAACGTTGATGGATCGGTTCAAATCATAAAATCATATAAAGGGGATACAGATATATGGTTAAAAGAATGTTATTGCTCTTTCTCATACTAACCTTCATAATTACGCCATTTGGAGGAACGCGCGCGACTGCCACCGAGTTGGTTATGCCGAACATGCTAGCCTGGTATAAGCTCGATACGCCGAATGCGGAAGACTCTTCTGGCAATGGTCAACATGCTGTGGGTACGAGTGGAACATGGATTGCGGATTCCGGCGTTTATGGAGGCGCACTCTCCTTTAACGGAGAAAATGATATTGTGAAATTGAATGAATCAGGATCGGGTACGACTTTCCTTAAGGATTCGTTCACCGAGCATTCAGCCTCTCTCTGGTTCAAGGCGAATGATACCGTAAAAAGGCAAGTTCTGTACGAACGCGGCGGGGATACAGCGGGATTTGCCATTCAAATAGCTGACAACAAGTTGGAAGCGGCTGTTGCAAATACAAATCTCATGCAAAAGCTTTCAACAGATTTTACAGACACGAATGCTTGGCATCAGGTGCATGTATCCTTTGATAAGGGGCAATTCAAGCTATATCTGGATGGTGTGCTTGTCGATTCGTTGACTGCTCCCTATCCGCAGGTGTCTAGCGCGCTTAATGCAGGGGCAATCGGTGCGAGAAATGCCGTCGATGCGTTCGGCGGCAAAGGAGGGGGCGCATGGTTCAATGGAATGATTGACGATGTTCGTCTCTATAGCGTCGCAACTACGCCGGTGATTCATGCAACGGGAGTAAGTTTGAATAAGAGCAAATTAACGCTTGGTGTTCATTCTACCTATGAGCTGTCGGCTGCATTGGAACCATTATTCACAACAAACAGAAATTTGATGTGGACCTCGAGCGATCATGCAGTAGTGAGTATTTCATCAGTTAATGGGGATAAAGCAGTGATAGAAGCGATGTCATCTGGGAACGCAACCATAACTGTAACTTCAGAGGACGGTAATTTCACAGCTACTTGTGACATAACCGTGATACCATCTATTGTAGCCCTTGGCGATGAAGGACTAGTTGCCTGGTATAAGCTGGATAGTGCATATAAGAATAATGAAGATGTCCAGTTCGCCAAGGATTCTAGCGGGTACGACAATGATTCTGTAAAAGCAATTGGAACTTATGTCGGGAATGGTTTGGTGAATGGAGCGTTCTCTTTTAACGGAACGGACAACATCATTCAGCTTAATAAGGTGGGCTCTGATTTCATGATAGGTGATTCTTCGACATTTTCGCAATTTACGGCGGGGCTTTGGTTCAAAGCGAATGTTACGGATCATCCCCAACAGGTATTATTCGAGCGTGGTGGCGATACAGCAGGACTTGCCATTCAATTGAACGCAAATAAGCTTGAAGCGGCTGTCGTCAATGGGAAAGAAAGACATACACTTTCAACTAATTTTACGGATACAGCTGCCTGGCATCATGTCACGGTATCCTTCGACAATGGGTTGTTTAAGCTTTATCTGGATGGATCGCTTGTTCAGTCTGATACTGCGACATACCTAACAATCGGAGCTTCGCCTAATCAAGCGGCAATTGGCGCTCGATTTGCAGTCGATGCTTTCGGCGGCAAAGGAGGGGGCGCATGGTTCAATGGGATGATCGATGATGTGAAGCTTTATTCGGCAGCAGTATCGCCAATCGTGGGTCCAGTTGCTGTTAGCGGAGTCAGCCTGAATAAAGGGAACGAAACGCTGGCGGTTGGAGATGTACTTGAGCTTCAGGCAATCATTGCGCCAAGCTATGCTACGAACAAGACTATTCTATGGTCCTCGAGTGACGAAGCTGTTGCGACTGTTACATCGAATGTCTACCCGGGTGCTGCCGTAGAAGCAGTCGGGGAAGGAATTGCAACGATCACGGCGCAGACAGAGGACGGCAACTACATAGCGTCCTGTGTCATTACCGTCGAGCAATCGGCAGTGGAGAGGATCTCACTGGATGAAACCAATCTCAGCTTGAAGGTGAATGACACGCATACGTTAACAGGAGTCATCACGCCTTCCTATGCATCTAATCAAAATGTTGTCTGGACAACGAGTAACCCCGAGGTAGTGACGGTGGATGGAACGGGACACATCATAGCTCTGCAGGTAGGAACTGCTGTTATTACGGTTACGACGGAAGATGGAGGCTTTACGGCATCCAGCACAGTAACTGTAGAGCCCATCCATGTTACAGGTGTTAACATGAATCATTCCAGCATAACCTTATCTCCCGGGATGAAGAAGCTGCTTATAGCGGCTGTCGAACCGGCCGAGGCGACGAATCAGAAAGTGATCTGGTCCTCGAGTAATAAAGCGGTCGCGACTGTGGATGAGCAAGGCAGGGTGACTGCGATCGCGCCAGGTGTAGCAAGCATGAGTGCCATGACAGAGGATGGCGGCTTTATCGCAACTTGTGAAGTAACGGTCAATTTGTTTGCTATCAAGGAAGTAGGGAATTTAATGACCGTAGATTCGGGTCCTAATCAGGGGCAGAAAATGACCGTATATGATGGGACCATCGAACAATATAATGGCTATTATTATTTGATGGGCACTGGAACGAACGGCAATGTGTACCGATCGAAGGATATGGTTCATTGGGAAAGTCCGTATGAACTGATCTCAGACGACCCCGCAACCTTGCCGCCCGCGTCAAGTGCGGACCCGTTATATAGTCGGTATGGAGCTTCAGACCTGTTGTTCCATAATGGCGTCATGTTCTACGCATTTAATGGGACGGCGCTGATCAACGGCGATCCAAGTACGATGAACGATACGCCAGACTTTCAACACAGCTTCTGGGACACTAGATTCGATCTGGGGATCGATCCGCAAATGTTCGTTGGAGCCAACGGAGATCTCATCTATCTTCGCAAAGTTAACCCGGATGAGCCTGATCCGAATACAGGCGCTGACAAACCGAAGAGAGCGGGCGCCTGGGTATGGAAAGTACAATCTTTCTTCAACGAGATGGGCAATCCGGGAAGAAGTCCTGCGACAGAGACGGTTCATACGCAGCCGGGCCATTGGGGGAACATGAATTTCTACAATTTCGAAGGACCAGAGTTGGCTTACCACAACGGCGAATATTACATGCTATATGTAGGGAACCAATTCTATCCGGAGACAGGTCTGTATGAAACGGGCGTTGCTCAAGCAACCAACTATGACGAAATTACGAATGTAGACAAATATCCAGGCAAGCTGCTTGCTCGCAATGTAGAGCAGCTCATACTGAAATATAACGTGCTGCTTCCAACAGCAGAGCATGGTTCACAGCCATACGCCTATACCTTCTCGCAACCTGAATCGGGCTGGGCAGCTTCTGGTTATGATGATTCAACGTGGAAAACCGGCGAAGGCGGATTCGGCTGGCCAGAAGTTAACAGGACGAAAATTCCAAGCGTATACAACAACAGCGAGACGGATAATAGTAAAATTTGGGGCAACCCGAGCGGTCCTTCTACAATGTGGGCGAGAAGAACAATTGAGCTTAATCAAGTGCCAGAAAAAACGGCATTGCGTTACCGCTTGGAAGGCTACGGAAAAGTCTACGTGAATGGTCAAGAGTTGGTATCCTTCGGTGGTCAGCAACGTGCTTACATCATGACCGAAGTTCCAAGCGCAATGCTTCATGTTGGGACGAATGTCATTTCCATAGAAATCAGCCGTCTCGGCGGACCAGATCTGACGGCGTATCATTTGGATTTCGGGCTTTATGATACGAAGGGAAGCGCGATTGAGCCGGATATTGTAGGACCGTCTCAGCCAAATGTAATCAAAGGGCCGAATGGATTTGAAACCTGGATTACGTATAAAGCCTTCTGGAACAATGATAATGGTCAAGGCAAGGATCGCCTCTACTTCTGGGACCAAGAAATGGTTGCCGATGGTCCGACATCTGAGGCTACACCAGGCTTGCATCCCGACGCTTGGGCGCCAACCTTCCAAGATCGTTTTGACACAGCGGACAGTCTGAGTCAGTATAGTGGCTTGCAGTCTGATGTGACATTCGATGAAACATCGCTTCGCATTCAAGCACCGAGCGAAACAAGAGAGCTTTTGATTAAAGATGCGGCCCTAGGAAATTTCTTCTTCGAATCGAATATTCGCTTTGACGATAATGATTTTGGTGATAAGGGGCAAGCCGGGATTACCGTTTGGCATAAGGATGAGGATAACGATGTGAAGGTTATGATTGACCGAAATGATCATCAACTCCTTATTCCATACCGCATAAATGGCGTACTGAACACATTAAGCTACGAGTTGCCCGCTACATTCCAGTTCCATCATGACGATGCAAGAACGGCAGATTACGGCGAACAGTTCCATACGCTGAAAATATACAAGAATGGATCGAAGGTATTCGCTCAGCTAGATCACTATACCCTGAATGATGACAAACCGGTTCTGGAGCTAGATGCTATTGCTTCGCAGGGGGAAATCGGATTGGTTAGTGATGGATCTAACATAAGAATTGACAATGTGACCGTAACAGAAGGATGGAGCGAATATGGCTCATATTTCAATGGTTGGGATGCAGATTGGACGACTTCAGAGAAGGGCTTGCAGTCACCGGTTGGTGGGGAAGCTATCACGGTAAAAGGCGATCCGCTGCTTGAGAATGAGATGTCCGTTAATATCCATTCAGATCATTTGCCGGATTCGGGTAAATCAGGCGTGGTACTTACGTATAAAGATGCGCAAAACTATGTGATAGCATCTACCAATTATGAAACACATAACTATGAGCTTTCGAGCGTCGTTAACGGCGTGAGCACAATCATAGCAACAGCGCCTACGGCAAGAGAGACGATATATGGGCATTCGAATTACGAAGGTACGAAACAGAGTGAATATGAATACAAATTGCGAGGTGAATCAGAGATCTCTATGGCTAAGATGCTATGGTTCTCTGGACCGTTCGATTATCTTAACCAGAACTTTGAGCTGCCGGACGCAAGCTCGTCGAATTTCGGATTCGACAGTTGGTCAGATGGCTGGGTGAATGAACAATTCTCTTATGAAGATAAGGGGAAGGGAGCTTACAGCATTGCTGATTTCTCCGAGCGTGTCACAACGGATAAACTGCGACTTAGAGTTCCGTCTGACAATAACAGACCTTTCTCTTTCGTTGTTCGAGAAGAGATAAGCGCACAGAACTTTTATAAAACTGTTCGTTCTAAAGGACGCCTATATGTATGGGTCAACAATGAGCTGATCTTCAATGAAGCGGACCCGTTTGCCGGCCAGCCTGCGCAAATGGGACTGTATACGGACGAAGTTCAGGCGACCTATAACTCCTTTACTGGATTTGATGTTTCGGGCCAATTCATGGAAGTGGGCACGCAACCTGGTGAAGAAGGTTCGGGCGATGATGGGAATAACGATCCTTCTGACGGCAGTGGTCAGCATGATTCGGGGATAGGAAATGAGCATTCACAGGGCAATGTGGATGGGGAAAATGGCATTAAGAATGAAACGAAGCAAATGGATCTTAATCCGTTAGAAGAAGGACATCTGGAACTTAAGGGGCATCTGAAATTGATAGTTCCTGCTGGAGCGGTTGGTTCGAAGAGCTCGATAACCGTTGCAATCGCAGGTGAAAATGAAAGCCCTCCGAATGGCGTCCAGCAGCAGCTCAGCTCAACTTATGTGTTGAACGACACGAGCGGCAATCGTTTCAGTAAGAAGCTGGAGCTAACGCTTGCATTCGATAGTAAGCAATTGAAAGAAGGTCAGCAGCCTGCTGTCTATTATTACAATGAAACGCAGAAGAAATGGATTTATGTTGGAGGCAGTATGAATCCAGATGGAACTATTAGTGTCGCTATCAATCACTTTACGAAATTTGCAGTTTTTGCCTATAACGACGTGAAATTGAAGGATGAAAGCCAACCTTGGGCAACGGAAAGCATCAATCGTCTTAAAGGGATGAATGCCATTTCTGGCTTTCCAGACGGCAACTTTCACGGAAGGGACAGTCTAACGCGTGCTCAGTTTGCCAAACTTCTTGTATCTGCGCTCGGTTTGGAGCTTTCCGAAACCAAGACGAATTTTGCCGATAACCAGGTTATCCCTGAATGGGCGAAGTCCTTTGTGCAAACTGCGGCAGAGATGGGCATTATAACGGGTGTGGGCAGTGAAGGCAATGCACGTTTCGAAGGCGATCGATCGATAACGCGCGCTGAGATGGCGGTTATGATCGGAAGAGTACTAGAAAAGTTTAATGCTGTAAAACTGGAAGAAAACACTGATTTGACCTCATTCCAAGATGCCTATCAGATTCCTAACTGGGCGTTAGAGGGGATGAAGCGGGTTGTGTCCGCAAGTATCATGTTAGGCTATGAAGATCGTACATTACGGCATGAAGATGTTGTAACAAGAGAAGAAGCTGCTGTCATGGTTTGCAGATTGTTAGAGCTATTGTATCTATAACGACATAATGGCAGTGGCCATTCCCTTTCAAGGGAATGGCCTTTGGCTTCCTCCTAATAGGTATATCCCCAATAACTAAGGAGTGAGAGCAATGAAGAAACCAAATATATTGTGGATTTGCACGGATCAGCAGCGTTACGACACGTTAGGGTGTTATGGTAATACGTATGTCCAAACGCCTAATATTGATCGGTTGGCCGAGAAAGGGACCTTGTTTGAGCAAAGCTATTGTCAGAGTCCCGTCTGTTCGCCGAGCCGGGCCAGTTTCCTGACAGGCCGTTATCCAAGAACGACTAAAATTAGACAGAACGGTCAATCGATTTCTACGGAGGAGGTATTGGTGACGCGGTTGTTGGCTGAGAATGGTTACACCTGTGGTTTGGCAGGCAAGCTGCATATTTCTGCTTGTCATCCATCGATTGCTCCTTCCATGGAAGCACGCATCAACGACGGTTATTCCGAATTCCGATGGTCCCATCATCCCATGCCGGACTGGCAGACAAATGAATACACCCAGTGGCTGCAAAGCAGAGGGAAGATTTATGGCGTATCGCCGATTGAAGATTGCAAATATGTTCAAATTGGACCGGATGCTGAGGATCAACAGACAACTTGGTGTGCTGAGATGGCCATTAATTTTATTGAAACAAGCGCTTCCTTCGACCGTCCATGGCTGTATTCTGTCAATATGTATGATCCGCATCATGCCTTCACACCAGATGAAAAACGTTTAGCCAGATACGTTAAACAACTGGAGTCTCTGCCAAGCCCTTCTTATAAGGAAGGCGAATTGGACAGTAAGCCTGAGTTCCAGAAGAGAGACTCGTTAGCCGCTTACGGGAAGAAGAATTTTTATCCATTTGCAGAAATGACGGAGAGGGATCATCTTTATTTGCGGGCGGCGTATTGGGCGATGGTTGATCTTATTGATGAGCAAGTCGGTAGAATGATAGAAGCGCTGGAGCGCAGTGGTCAGTTGGATAATACCATGATCATATTCATGTCCGATCATGGCGAGTTGCTTGGCGATCATGGCATCTATCTGAAAGGCCCTCATTTCTATGATCCATCCGTTAGAGTTCCTCTTCTTATATCTTGGCCAGGGAAAGTCCTTGAAGCTCGCAGGTTAAAGGCCATGGTAGAGTTGGTAGATCTTGCTCCCACATTGCTGGATGCTGCTGGGCTGCCGATCTACGCGGGAATGCAGGGCCGTTCCCTATGGCCGTTATTGACGGGAAGTGTAACACAAGACAAGCACAGGGATGATGTATACTGCGAATTCTACAATTCTCAGAGAAGGAAGGATCCTGCTTATGCAACAATGATCCGCACCCAAGCGTTTAAACTGGTCGCCTGTCATGGTCACAAATTGGGAGAGTTGTATGATCTAAGTAAGGATCCGGGAGAGACGGTCAATCTTTGGAACGATGCTGCCTACACTTCCGTCAAACTGGAGCTGTACCAGCGACTGTGCGACCGTATGGCAGAAACTGCGGATCCACTTCCTGTGCGAACAACGAATTTCTAGCAAGCATACAGAAGAACAAAGGAGGTACTTTGGTGAATAAGAAGAATATTGTGGTTATCATGACAGATCAACAGCGGGCTGATTTGAGAGCGCTTGAGGGATATTCATTGAATACGACCCCTTATCTAGACGAGTTGGCGAGAAAAGGCTGCTGGTTTGACCATGCTTATACAACGATGCCCGTATGCGGTCCAGCCCGCTCAAGCTTAATTACTGGACGCTGGCCAAGCTCTCATCGCGTGAACAGCAATGATTGCTTGAAACTGGCTGAATATGAGAAGGATCTGTTCGCTGTCGCCAAAGACAGTCAATATGCTACTGCTTTGATAGGGAAGAATCATAGTCCGCTCATCCCCGATCAGGCTGTCGACTATCATTATCTACAAGGGCATTGGGGTGGCTTTCAAGAAGAGAAGACGGATATGGAGGCGAGCTACGATAAGTGGCTGAAATCCCTGTCTCAAGTCAGTATGACAGCTACTCCTTTTCCTCCTGAATGTCAACTGCCTTATCGCGCGGTTTCCGCTGCGAAGAGATGGATCGATTCGTTAAACGAGCAACCGTTTCTCCTGTGGCTGAGCTTCCCTGAGCCGCATAATCCGTATCAAGCACCAGAGCCTTATTATTCCATGTTTCCTCCGGAGAAGCTCCCTCCGCTTGGCGCCAGCAAGGAAGATCGCCTCCGGAAGGGAGAAAAGTGGGTCTTTTACGGTGAGCAAATGGAGAATTTCCTTCCTGATCATGAGGAAAGAATCGCAAGAGCACGATCTAATTATTTAGGCATGTTGAGGCTTATTGACGATCAAATTCGCCGTTTGGTCCTGCATTTAGAGGAAAATCACATGCTCGATCATACACTTATCGTGTTCTTATCCGATCATGGCGATTTTGTTGGAGAATACGGCTTGATGAAGAAAGGTCCCGAGGCTCCTGATATCTTAAGCCGCATTCCGATGCAATTCTATGGTGCAGGAATTCCTGCAAGGGAAGCAGCTCACGACGCACATGTGTCTCTCGCAGATGTGATGCCGACACTCTGCGAGGTGATGGAGTCTGAAATTCCAATGGGGGTGCAGGGCAGAAGCTTATGGGGGCTGCTGAATGGCGAAGCGTATCCGAAGAAGGAATTCGCCAGCGTAATGACAGAGCATGGTTATGGCGGACTCTATCATCTGGGAGAAGGTTCAGCGGATATGGATTCAGTAGGCTCGGTTACTCATGGTATAGCTGAGTTTAATGAGCTGAATCGCTATACCCAATCCGGCTGGCTGAGGACGATTAGGAAAGACGCATGGAAGCTGAACATGGACATGCATGGCAGAGGTGAACTGTATAATGTCAGTCATGATCCGCTAGAGCTAAATAATCTGTATGACTCTTCCGAGCATAGGGATATAAAGTGCGAAATGTTAGGCACATTGTCGATGTGGTTAATCCGAACACAGACGGCGACGCTGACGGACTCTCCCTATTATCCGATAAAACGGCATCCAAGAAACTATTTGAACAAGTAACTAAGTTCCAATTGATGATGTTTGAAATAGCTTATCCTATGCTACTAGAATAACTGAAGGAGGTTTCGATTTATATGAAGGAAAGTATTAAGAGATCCGTTCGAGGTGCTATTTATTTGCCTGCGAAGCCGTATAATGCGTACCAGATGTGGAAGGAATATGAACAAGAAACCGTAGAGCGGGATTTGACATATGCCCGTGTTTTGAATCTTAATGCGCTTCGAGTCTGGTTAAGTTATGAGTATTGGCTTGAGGATAGGGAGTCGTTGGCTAGTGCCTATGAACATTTCTTGCAGACAGCGGCAGCGAACGGGCTTGCCGTTATGCCAGTGCTTTTTGAGAAGGTCGGCATTGAACCTACCGCTGAGAATTGCTCCAACAAGGATCCGTTAACGGCCGTTTGCGTCCATTCGCCATCAAAGGATATTTATGAAAATCCCGCACGCTATGGAGAAACAGCTGGGTTCGTTCATTGGTTCATGGAACGATACAAGGATGATTACCGACAGTTGGCTATTGAGGTTATGAATGAGCCGAGGGGGAAGATGCGACTTCACTTTGCCAGAGAAATGTTTAAGGAGGCAAAGGCTCTACAAGGCACACTGCCTCTGACAATTGGCTGCATCGATATCGAAGACAATATGTATTTTGTCGACCTCGGAATTGATATTCTACAGCATCATATGAATTTCCCGAAATCAGAGAATTGGATTCATGAGCGCCTAACGAAAGTGGTCGAGTTTGGCGAATTGCTGGGCAAGCCGGTGTGGCTGACGGAATGGCAGCGTCTGCGTCCTGTCTCTAACGGCTGGGGAGAAACCCCGTTGGCTGATGACGAATGGCAACCAGATTATGCACCTTACGCTATTATTTTGGAGCAATATCCCCAGCTGGGCCTCTTCTTCTGGTCACTTATGCTGAAGGCGGCGTATCTGCGGCCCCAAAGAATAAAAGGCACGTTGAATGGGATTTTCCATGAAGATGGCTCGGTATGGAGTCTGAATGATGCGAGAATGATCTCTGGCAATCCTGAGCTGGAGCTCGAAGAACGCCAGGAATGGCCGGACTGGTTGAAGGATATTCCAAATGTTTATTTAAAATAAAGTCTGGACTTAAATGTTAAGACACTGCGGGAAGGGGGCACTATGTCCGTATTCCTCCTGCTGGTGTCTTTTTTACGCATGTGATTTATCGGAAGGGGGAGTTATTGTAGAGATGGCTTTTGGATTTCCATGAAATGATGCTTGTCTAAAAATGCAGTCATATGACAAAATGAAAATTAGCTGTACATTCTGAAGCTTGGGAGACAACGTATGCATTCACGATTTTTTAAGCTGTTTTTTTACAAAAAGAGCATCCAAGCTAAGGTATTCTTAAGCTTTGCCACTGTCATATTGGTTTCGTTAAGTCTGGTCAGTGCGATTATTTATCACAGTTTGACCAATACGATCAAGCAAAATGCAACACAATTTATACTTAGTTCTATGCAGCAAGCGGATGATCATCTCCAAACGATATTTAAGGATATGGATCAGATGAGCTCCGTTGCAGCTACGAATCAAGAGATCGTTGTTCCGTATATCAAGAGTCCCTCGGAAGAGCTTTCCTATGAAGCTTTTCTGGAACAAAAGCTTGTCAAGCAATTCCTCTCGTCTTTGAAAGCCTACAAATCCTATATCTCCAGAATTTCTATTGTGGGTTTAAACGGAAAAATCATTTATGAGGGCAATCCCATTCTGAGCAAATCCGTCTTGCAGGATCAAGCGATTGAGCAAATTAAAGCTGCGGATGGCTCGAAGATATGGCTCAAGCAGAAAGGCGACGGGTTTTTGTGGAATGAAACCGTTACCATCGGTAGACTGATTAAGTCAGATAAAGAAGCTATCGGTGTAGTAATGATTGATATTGATTTTGAATTATTTATGAAAACATATCAGATCCAACCGTTGGACGGCATGGAAATTGTCGTAACAGATAAGTCGGGAGGCATTGTGTTCAGTTCGGTTGATGAGCATCAACCCGACCCAGTAAGGGAAGCGGCGATGGCAGTCGGTTATCAAACTGAACGGAATGATCAAGGTACAGTAATGGAGTTAGAGGGGAAAAAGTATATTGTCGCCAACTATAAGTCTGCATATACCGGCTGGTCTACGATCGGCATTGTACCGGAGAGCACACTTGTGAAAGACTCGATTCGGCTGCGCAATCAGATTATCGAAGTGGTGATTCTTGTATTTTTCCTTGTGCTCTTGCTCTCGGTTAATATTGCCCGGCAGATTACGAAAAATATCCGAAATTTACAAAAGACCATGAAACGCGTTGAAGAAGGCGATATGATTACACTGTCTCATATTACCTCGAAGGATGAAGTCGGTGAGCTGAATAAGACCTTTATTCACATGGTTACCCGTCTGAAGGAAATGATGAAGCAGATTCAGCTGCGAGAAGAGCAGAAGCGTGAAGCGGAGCTTACCGCACTGCAGGCTCAAATCAGTCCGCATTTTCTCTATAACACACTTAACACGATTAAATATTTAGCACGATTACGCAATGCGGTGAATATTGAGGAGGTTACAACATCCTTAATTCAATTGCTGCGCGGTGTTGTAGGTAATACGCGCCAATACGTTACGATCGAGGAAGAACTCGCTTATATTCGCGGCTATATTACAATCCAGCAATATAAAGACATGTATCAAATGGATGTCGACTGGCATGTCGATCCTGAACTGCTGCGGTGTAAAACGGTCAAGCTGCTCTTGCAGCCAATCGTCGAGAATGCGATTATTCATGGATATAAACCAGGAGATTCAGAACGGCTTCTAACAATCAGCCTCCAAAAACAGGGGATGAACGATATTGTCATTGAAGTGACGGATAACGGTCCTGGGATGTCAGATGAACAAATCCTTCGCATATTAAGTGGAGAAATGCGTCAAAATGGCTATACGTTTAATGGAATTGGAATAGCCAATGTTCACGAGCGTATACGTATGATGTTTGGTAAACACTATGGTATTCACATTCTGAGTGAGATAGGACTCTATACGACAGTCACCATAACCATCCCTATGCTGAATGAAGGAGATACCCCTTATGTATAAAGTACTCATTGTGGACGATGACATCCTGGCCCGCAATTATTTAGTAACGCTCATTCCATGGCTGGCCTTTGACTTCCGGATTGCTGGACAAGTAACGAATGGGTCAGAAGCCATGTTGTTCATAGAGACTAACAAACCAGATATTGTACTACTGGATATGAATATGCCGGGCATGAGTGGAGTTGAGCTGTGCAAATGGATGCAAGAGAAGGATCCGACAATCTTATTTATTGTGCTCAGCAGCTACGATACGTTTGATTTTGTAAGGGAATCCTTGAAATCCGGGGCTATTGATTATTTACTGAAGCATGAAGTTCAAGCCGAGAATTTGCTGGAGGTTCTGAATAAAGCAAAAGCAACACTCGACAATCGGTCATCGGCCATGAAACGGAACGAGGAGTTGGAGCGAAATTGGGATTTGACGAATCACCGTAAAGCTATTGAACTTAGTCGCGAGCTTCTATTAGGCAGGAATTCCGACGTTCAGCTGGTTGAAGAGCATCTTACCCGCAATCTGGGTATGGAGTTAAAAAATGTGATCATTGTTACTCTACAGGTCGTGCATTTCAGTGTGCTTACGGAGTCTTTGACAGAGGATGAGAAGCAAATCTACATTCGATCTATTAGAGACCTGTATTGGCAAAGTCATGTAGACGGGAACCAATTATTCTTCTATTTGGAGGATGGCCGCTTTGCTGCGCTTTTAAGCTATCCCGAGCACCGAAGCGAAGGTGCGATTGCGCAAAAGTTGGATAGTGAGCTGCGGAGGCTGGAAAAAGCGATGCACCATTTTCTAAATGTTCGAATTGTGTTTGGCGCTAGTGCTGCAGCGAATCAGCTATTGCAAGCCAGAAATCAATTCCTGGCCGCATCCCGCTTGCTGGAAGATCGTTTACTTCAGCAATTTACCGGCACTAAAACAACAGGTGATGGGCTGGAAGAAGCAAAACCGGCAACTTTTCTTCAGCTGGATCAGGAACGTGATTTGCTTACTGCACTAAATCTTCAGAATCGAACACAGGTTCATGCGATCGTTCAACATATATTTTCATCACTGAAGGATTCACGCATACAACATGCCGCAACGATCCAGAATATGCTTAAAGAGCTGCTTACGATCGCACATAAAGTATGGCGTAATAGAGGACTTGGTGACATGAAGCCTGGCAATAACTATACATCCGGTTTATGGAGAGAGCAGGCTGAGAGATGCATGACCGTAGCCGGTATGCGAACATGGGTGACAGATTACTATGATGTCGTGTTAGATGAAATGATGCGCCAGGATACGAGAGCAAACACGCCATATGTCAACCAAGCGATTACCTATATCCGCAATCATTATGCCGAGAATATTTCTCTGGAGCTTGTTGCTAAAAGTATCGGCATTACCCCGTCTTATTTAGGCAGGTTGTTTAAAGATGAGGTTGCTCAAAGCTTTACAGAATTTGTAAATCAGTACAGAGTCAGCATGAGCAAGCAGTTGTTTGAGCAAGGCATGTCGATCAAGCACATCTACGAATCCGTAGGCTTTAGCAGCTATAACTATTTTTTTAAAGTTTTTAAGGACATTGAAGGTGTTACACCACAAACATTTGTAAAATGCAAGCTGCAGCGATAAGCAGCTGTAAGCTAACGGCATTCACAAACATGCAACATCAGCCAGGTGCTTCTGTCATGGACAGACTGGTAAGCTGGGGCAAGTTGTGGGGGCCGTTTGCTGTTTATGAAAACGTTTGTATTTTTTTGTAGCTTTTGTTTAGCTTTTTAGAGTTTTTTACGATGTTGTATCAACTACAATAAGTACAAGCAACGCACCAATACATCATACAGGGGGTTCATATTCAATGAGAAATAAGAGATCCAAATCTCTGCTTGTAGCTACCTCGCTTACGATTGCTATGACAGGAATTTTAAGCGCTTGCAGTAAATCGACTGACACAACGGATGCTCCAAGTACGGCGAGTGCATCAAGTAAAGCGCCGTCTCCTTCGAGTACAACCGGCTTTCCGATTGTAACAAAACCGCTTACCCTTAAAATGCTGCAACGGATTGCCCCGAATGCGGGCCCAAGTAAAGATTTGCTAGTATGGAATGAATATGAAAAAAAGACAGGTATTAAAGTGAATGTCGAAGATGTACCAACCGAAGGGTTTACAGAACGAAAAAATCTTGTATTTGCTTCCAATGAACTGCCAGATTTCTTCTTTCGGGCTGCTCTGACACCTCTTGAAACATTAAAGTACGGAACATCAGGACAGCTCATTCCGCTAGAAAAGTTAATTGACCAATATGCGCCGAACTTCAAGGCTTTAATGGCACAATTTCCTGAGATTAAAGCGGGTATTATGTATCCGAATGGTCATATTTATTCCTTGCCGATGATTGTAACAACGAAGGCCTCCTTGGTGCCAAAGCTTTGGTTAAATCAGAAATGGTTGGATAAACTCGGACTTAAACAGCCGCAAACAACAGATGAGTTAATTACTGTTTTGAAAGCGTTCCGCGATGGCGATCCGAACGGTAACGGGAAAGCGGATGAAATTCCGTTATCCACACAGCCATCCGAGAATAAAACCAAAGATAACTTCTCACTCGTGAATTTTTTTGCTGGGAGCTTTGGGCTGGATTTGCAATTCGATTATCGGGCCAATATTGAGAATGGCAAGGTGAAGCTGTGGTCGACGGATGATCGCTACAAAGCGCTGCTGCAGTTCCTGAATACGCTTTGGAAAGAAAAACTAATTGATCGCGAGTATTTCACACAAACAAATGCACAGTATATTGCAAAAATGACCTCAGGCAATATGGGGGAGTTCAGCTGGGGGAATAACAATCCGTTCGCGGCAATTGCAGATCAATATGTGCAGGGTGTACCTGTGAAAGGACCTATGGGCGATCAGAAGTTTTCGGTCTCTGATTCGATTACGAAGGTGTTCGGAACATTTGCCATTACGAATGTCAATAAAGAACCTGAAGCAACTATGCGTTGGATTGACTATTTTTATGGTCAGGAAGGCTCCACCTTTATTCGTTACGGGGTAGAGGGGCAGACGTTCAACTATGATGCGAATGGTGAAGCGGTATACGTTGATGCCATTGCTAAGGATCCAAAACCAGATGCAGCGGCATGCGCAAAAGTATCGCCGTATTGCGGAGGTGCATTCCCTCACTGGCTGAATGAGAAAAACGATTCCTTGGTAAACAACCAAGCTGTTGTGGATGCACAAAAGGTGCTGGATCCCTATTTACCTAAAGTGAAGTATGGTGTTCCGCTGTTTGATGAAGCTACTTCGAAAAACGTAGAGATGTTGCGTAACGATATTGATACCTATGTCAGAGAGCAGAGCGCTAAGTTTATTATCGGAGATCTGGATTTCAGTAAGTGGGATAATTATGTTGCGACACTAAAGAAAATGAAAAATGATGAATTGGAACGCATGTATCAAAGTGTGTATGACAATTTGCAAAGTAAAAAATAGCAGATACGGGGACGGCGAGAACCGTCCCCGATTAATGATTTCGGATAGGTGGGATACCCTTGTCAATCTTGCAAGCTAGGACAACAAACAGCAAGGAAGCAACACACCAAAGAAGGACTAAAGGAAAAGGTCAGTTACGACAATTCCGTGATAAATATGATTTGCTTCTTATGCTGCTGCTGCCCGCAGCTTATTATATCATTTTTCAATACGGCCCGATGTACGGCTTACAAATCGCATTTAAAGATTTTAATCCGGTAAAAGGCATTATGGGAAGTCCTTGGGTCGGCTTTGACCATTTTGAACGTTTTTTTGAATCGTACTATTTTGGCAGGTTATTGTGGAATACACTTTCCATTAGTCTATTCTCCCTATTATTTGCCTTTCCGATACCCATTATGCTCGCGCTGCTCATCCATGAGCTGCCGGGTAAAAAATTCAAAAAGCTTTTACAAAATGTTTCCTATGTGCCTCATTTTATTTCATTAGTTGTCGTTGTCGGGATGCTGCAGCTCATGCTCAAGCCTGAAACCGGCATTGTCAATGTTATTATTCAAGCCTTTGGCGGACATTCCATCGCTTTTCTTGAGAAGAGCGAATGGTTCAAAGCAATTTTCATCTCCTCTGGCATATGGCAAAACATGGGCTGGCAGTCCATTATCTATATTGCAGCATTGGCGGGCATAGATCCTCAACAGTACGAAGCGGCCAAGATCGATGGTGCTTCCCGTTTCAAGCGCCTTCTACATGTCTCCATACCCGGTATCATGCCCATGATACTCATTCTATTAATTCTGGATGTCGGCCATTTCATGAACGTCGGGTTTGAGAAAATTTTGTTAATGCAAAATAATTTGAATATGGCTTCAAGCGATGTGATCGCCACCTTTATTTATCGCACAGGTATTCAAAATGGTGAATACAGCTTTACGACAGCCATCGGTCTATTTAACAACATGATTAACCTAGTACTTCTGCTTACGATTAATCGGTATGCGCGAAAAAAAGCAGAAACTAGCTTATGGTAGGGGGTTCCAACATGTCGAATCGAATACAAAGCAACCGTATTGAAGATGGCCGGATCTTTAATCTAGTCGCCTACGCGATTGCTGCTGTGATTTTTGTCGTCGTTCTTTATCCGATTGTTTTTGTTGTCAGCGCCTCGTTCAGTAATCCAATGGAGGTGATGGCCGGTCACTTGGTGCTGTGGCCCAAAGGTTTTACCTTCGCGGCTTATGAAGAGGTATTTCGAAATAAAGAAGTGTGGGTAGGCTATCGGAATACGTTGTTGTATACGACGGCAGGAACCTTGTTCAATTTGATCTTAACCACACTGGCGGCCTATCCGCTTTCCAGAAAGGATATGCCTTGGCGAAGCTTTTTCATGTTTGGTGTCACGTTTACGATGTTGTTTCAAGGCGGAATTATCCCTACCTTTTTAATTATTAAAGATTTGGGGATGGTGAATACCGTGTGGGCGCTGATGATTCCGAACGCGATTGCAACCTATAATCTTATCGTCATGCGCACCTATTTCCAAACCAATATTCCTTGGGAGATGCAAGAAGCAGCTATGATTGATGGTTGTTCGAATAAAGGGATATTGTGGCGGATCATTTTGCCCCTTTCTAAACCAATCATGGCCGTCATGGTGCTCTTCTATGCGGTTAGTCACTGGAATGCTTACTTTAATGCCCTCATTTACTTGAGAGATCACAACTTGTATCCGCTACAGCTCGTGCTTCGTGGGATTTTAGTGAGTAATCAAAGTGCTATCATGGAAGGCTCCACCGATATTACAGAGTCTTTAATGCTGGCAGAGGGTATGAAATATGCATTGATCATTATTGCGAGCTTGCCGGTGTTGATCCTGTATCCTTTCGTTCAGAAGCACTTTGTTAAAGGGGTCATGATTGGCTCTATTAAAGGATAGATTTCGAGAGGAGATTCTTTACAATGAAGGGGAAAAAACCAAATATTATTATTATTCTGGCCGATGATTTAGGGTACTCAGATGTGGGCTGTTTCGGTGGTGATATCGATACACCCAATTTGGATAGACTTGCCACTCATGGTGTGCGCTTAACGGAATTTCACAATACGGCGAGATGTTCACCGTCAAGAGCCTCATTATTAACAGGTCTTCACCCACATCAAGCTGGCATGGCGCATCTGCAAGGCAGGTATGGCCCTTACACGAAGAAATTAAGCGAGAACTCCGTTACACTGGCGGAGGTTGTCAAATCTAATGGGTACAGAACATATATGTCTGGTAAATGGCATGTGGGAATCATACCGCCGCACGAACGTGGCTTTGAGAAGGCAACGATGTACAAGCCCCCAGGTTATTTCTCCAAGGAAGGCCACACAATAAACGGAATTCCAATGGAAGATGACCGGCTGACATCGCCGTTCTTCTCAACAGATCATATGACAGATCAAGCTATTGGTTATTTGGAATCACATACAACTCATACACCTGACGATCCATTTTTCTTATATATGGCGTATACCGCACCCCATTTTCCACTCCAAGCCAAAGAAGAAGATATTCTCAAATATAAGGGGCGTTTTGACCAAGGTTGGGATATGCTGCGAGAGGCAAAGTTTGAACGGATGAAACAGATGGGCATTGTAGATCCTTCTTGGAAATGCTCAATGAAGGAAACCTCGGCTGTCGAAGCTTGGCAAGATGAACCCCATCAAGCTTGGCGGATACAAGCTATGGAAGTATATGCTGCAATGGTCGAATGTATGGATCAGAATATTGGGCGAATTATAGCGAAACTGGAGGAACTTGGCGAGTTGGATAACACGTTTATCATGTTCCTATCAGATAATGGAGGGAACGGGGAATTCCCGACGATTAAAGATACATCCATCCTGCCAGGTGGCCCTTCATATCCAACAGAAAACGGTCATTACGGTTATGGTTGGGCCAATCTGTCGAATACGCCATTTCGTATGTTCAAGCATTATATTCACGAAGGCGGTATTGCTTCCCCGTGTATCATTCATTGGCCAGACGGGTTGAAAGAAAAGGGCAGTATCCGTAGATCACCTGCGCAATTAACTGATGTCATGGCAACGATTGTTGATATTACAGGGTCATCCTATCCAGATACGTTTAATGGTCATACCATTCAACAGATGGAAGGTGTAAGTATGATGCCAATCTTAGAAAATGATACTCCGGTGAAGGACTACATGTTCTGGGAACATGAGGGCAATTGCGGAATTCGTCATCATCAGTGGAAGCTAGTCCGATTCTACGATGAGCCGTGGGAGCTTTATGATATGGCAATGGACGGAACGGAAACTGAAGATCTTGCTAATAGGCATCCGGAGCTTGTCGAGCAGTTGCAGGAGGCATATCAAGCATGGACAGCTCGTGCACAAGTGCTTAGTAAGCCTGAGTACATGCAACATGACCTCAGAGAAGTAAAATTCGAGCAAGTAGTGGATATTGAGAAGCTCAAACGAACGATGCAAGCGATGAAGTGAAATCCTGTCATCGAAGAAGAAAGGGGCAGTAAGCGTGTTTATGACGAGTAAAAACCAAAAGCAAAATGCATATATCATGGGATATTTCCGTTCAGGGCCAGGACAATCTCACAAAACAGAGCAGCTTCATTATGCATTCAGCAGAGACGGCTTGCATTGGTATGAACTGAATGGCAATAAACCGGTATGGAAATCTTCAATAGGCGAAGGCATACTTAGGGATCCTTTCATTGCAAAAGGTGCCGATCAGCACTGGCATCTGGTATTTACGACACGCCCAATGGGACCATCCATTGGTTATGCGAGCTCGAAGGATTTGATTCAATGGACGAATGAAAAACCGCTTCAAGTCATGATGGATGTACCAGATACTGTGAACAGCTGGGCACCTGAGTTCTCATATGATGCCAAGGACGAGAGCTATTTAATCTATTGGGCGTCCAGTACGGGGAAGGATTTAAGCAACAGCAAGCATTATTGTGTGAAGACGAAGGATTGGGAACAATTTACGAAAACAGACCTGTTTTATGCGCCTGGGTTTCAGACGATTGACGCTTCACTTGCTGAACATGATGGGAAATATTACATGGCTGTCAAGGATGAAAGCCATGTTTACGAACCTGATCGCTATCCGCATCCTCCGATGAATTATGTGGCTATCTCCGATCAATTAGAAGGACCGTATGAGACACTTCCGGGCATCCAGACGCCTGATTATACGGAAGGACCTGAGTTCCTCTGGATCGAAAGCGAGAAGAGATGGCTGCTCTATTACGATTATTGGGCTTATGGCAAATACGGCATTATGTCATCTGCTGATATGCGGAATTGGTCCTCTGAGCTGGATGGAAGCTTAAGCCGATTCCCTCACGGAGCAAGGCATGGCACGATGTTTCCGGTAAGCGAAGCTGAACTTTCCAAACTTCTAGATACGTTTGCGCTCCGAGCACATTACCGTACAACGACATACGCCCCAGTCAGAATCGCCACAGAAGAAGAATCAGGCCATCTGCATGATGCTTTCAGCCTGCGCACGGTGCTATTGAATTTCCGCCCTACAACAGTTTCAGGGAAACAGGTGCTTTATGACGAAGGTGATTCGGTAAATGGCTTCGCATTACGAATACAGGATGGATTCATGGAAGGCGTTGTTTGCTCAGAGGGGCTAAAGCTAATGGTTTCTGCCAAACTTAGTGAAAACGCAACTGAATCATGGCAATGTGTTGCACTCAGCTATGCGGACGGACACTTAAAGCTCTACCTAAATAATCATTTGGCATCTGAGGACTCAGCATCTTTTCGTCTCGTTCGTTCTCATGCAAGTCAAGGCGGCTATGGGGGAAGATTTGGTACCGATGCTTTTGGAGATAGTGACGGGACTGCGCCGTTTCAGGGAGCGATTGAACATGTTCGTGTGTATGATGTTCCGCTATATGCTGAAGATATTGAAGCAGCTAACATTCGCTTTCGGCGATAGGAGGTTAGCCATATAGCCTTATAGTTAAGTTATTGCAAGAGCATGTATGAAGACCGAAGGTTATCGAGAATACAACAAAGGAGCTAAGCGGGCACAAGCCTCTTAGCTCTTTTTTAACTAAACAGGATCCGTTCTATGACAATGTAAGATGAAATAAGATGGTATATATGGATTTAGTTGAGGAGGGATTGCGTGCATTGGTCGCGTAAAGAGTTAAAGAGTAGAGCTAAACAAGTACTGCGCACATCGTATTGGAAAGCATTTCTAGTCAGCTTGCTGCTAGCCGTCGTTGGAGGCGGGGTTCCGAGTTGCAATTGGAATTCAAACAGTGGCTCGTCATCGTCCATTAACTTTGGTAACTTGGATCTAGGCATGGGCGGCGATATCTCGGATGGAGTAGGTGCACTTATTCTTGTTATCATCGTGATTGTTGCGATTGTAGTTGGCTTGGCAGCAATTGCATTCAGCATCTTCGTGTTGAACCCGTTCAAGGTGAATGCACAGCAATATTTTAAACAAGCCTCTCAAGGTGATGTTGACATGCACTATCTGCTTTACGTATTTGGCAAAGGGAGATATCTGGGCGCGGTTGCTGCTATGTTCTGGAGTGGGCTGCTTAATTTCTTATGGTATTTTTTGCTTGTTATTCCAGGTATTGTTAAGTCGTATGCCTACAGTATGGTTCCGTATATACTAGGTGATAACCCTACGATCGGCCGAAAAAGAGCCGTTCAACTCAGCAATCAGATGACGCGAGGCCATAAATGGCGTATATTTGTTCTGGATCTATCATTCATTGGGTGGTTTCTTCTCGGTGCCTTAGCACTTGGCGTAGGCGTGTTGTTCGTATTACCGTATTATAATTCTACAAAAGCAGAGTTATATATGGTATTGCGTCAGCAGGCATTATATGATGGACTAAGTAACGCTGAAGAATTAAATTTACCTATTTCTTAAGGAGCTGATTGTTGTGTCTGTCCAAGTAGCTGTGAGTAAGGCGCAAGCAACCACGACGACGTCCAAGCATTCGATCACGATGATTATGGGTATGTGGCTTATCATTGGTTTATTTATTGATGGTTTCGCCCATAACCATGGTGCAGTAGAAACTTTTTTTACACCGTGGCACGCGATTCTTTACTCTGGCTATTTGGCTTGCGCGGTATGGATTTTTATGATGATTCGTTCGAACAAAATCAGCAGTCAATCAACCTCTTGGTTCACAGCGATTCCTGTCGGCTACAAGCTTGGGGTCGCGGGTGTCATTCTCTTCTTTGTAGGCGGGCTTGGTGATATGTACTGGCATACGGTGTTTGGTATTGAAAAAAATATCGAAGCCCTGCTTAGCCCTACGCATCTGCTGCTTCTATCAGGCGCCTTAATGATTCTGACAAGTCCCTACCGTGCAATCAGCGCTGCTGAAAAGGGGACTGCACCGACGTTTCGCCAATTGTTGCCGGCGTTAACTTCGATAGGGCTTACATTTACGGTGTTCGCGTTCTTCCTTATGTACGCATGGTCGTTTCGGCAGAATCTATGGATGGCCAGAGGAGAGGATGCCATTGGCAGAGCAGTGGTGGATTTCCTCATTACGACGATGATTCTTGTGATTCCATTGATGTTCGTTCTGCGGAGATGGAAACTCCCGTTCGGTACGGTTTCGTTCTTCTTTCTATTTGAGTCGGTATTCCTAGCGGTGCTCGACGGATTTAGAGATTATAGCTCGATTATCATTTTGCTTATTAGCGGTGTGATCGGTGATCTATTATTTCGAGAGATCAAAGAGCGGGACGCGACAGATTGGCGATACAAGGCCGTATTCTTTACCCTGCCTGTCTTGGTGTGGGGACTATATTTCGCACATTTGAAATTATTTGAAACGTTGAACTGGTCACCAGAGCTTTGGGGCGGCTCCATCTTCTTATGCGCATTGACTTCACTAGGTTTAAGTATTCTTGCAGCACCTGTTTCACCCCACAAAAGCGAATGAGAGTAAAGCTAGTGCCCTTAACTTGCTTAGTTGTACTCCTATCCGCATGCGGTTCATCGGCCACCACGACAATTGATATGTCCGATATGTCCAGTATGTCGGGTATGACGATGGCCACGTCTACAGTGACACATCAACATACGAGCGATGCGATTGCTCATTTTTCGGTGGATTCACCGAATTATTTACCGAAAGAATTATCCAACATCACGGTTCTGGTTCAAAATAAATGGAATCGCCCCATCGAGAAATTCGATGTTGTACACGAGAAACTCATGCACCTGATTGTGGTTAGTAAGGATTTGTCCTACTTCGAACACTTGCATCCAACCTATGCAGGCGCTGGGCGATTCGATGTCCAAACGTCGTTCCCGGCAGGAGGCTACTATCAGCTTATTGCTGATTTCACGCCAACAGATCTAGGAGAAAGTGTGCAGTCCCATTGGTTGACGATTAACGGGAAGGTGCCGAAGCTTGTTAAGCTGCAGCCGGACAAAAGCTTAACGAAACAGGTCGGTGACAAGGAAGTCACCCTAGCCTTTGATCATCTCATGGCGGGCATGACGCTGGATATGGTGTTCACGTTTAAGCAGGGAGCTGACAAAGCACCTGTAACAAACCTGCAGCCATATCTTGGGAGTATAGGACATGTTGTTGCCATCAGTGAGGATGGAAACGATTTTGTCCATGTGCACCCGACGGAGACTACTGCAACCTCGGGTCCAAACGCGGCGTTTAAGATTTTGTTCCCTTCGAAAGGGATCTACAAAATTTGGGGCCAGTTTCAGCAAGACAACGAAGTGTTCATCGTTCCTTACGTGATTAATGTAAATTTGTAATATAAAAGAAATATAGTAGTCATCTGCCATACATGTTAAGCGGTTATAATAAAAGACGACCCCCTTTTAAAATATAAACCTTTAGACCCGCAGCCCGTTGCTGTGGGTCTCTTTTTGCCCATCTATGGTACAATAGATGCATACATCGAATAGGAGTGAGAGAAGAATGACTGCAGGCGTAAATGAGCAGGAGCTATTACAATTCATTATCAGTAAAACGAAGGCAGATCCGAAGCAAATTGAGTTAGTTTTGAAGCACGAGAAAGCCTATATCGCCAAAGCGGAACAAGGCTCGAAAGGTGCTGTAGATATCGACAGCGATGACTTGATCGATCATATTCTGGGCCGACCCGACGTGAAGCTAAGTGAGCTTGCGGTGGACACGATTCTGGAAGCCGAGATGGAATATTTGATGAAAAATGGCATGGCCGGCTACATCGACTAAAACATCTGACTGCCCTCACGTAGAAAACATCTACGTGGGGGTCTTTTTATTTGAAAACACGCTCGACGCGAAATAGCTGGAAAATATCCTGTTATTTTCTGGATATTTATTGGTTTTAAAGGAATAACTGGATTTTATGCAGCTAATTTAACTCTTTTCTTCTGGGAACCCGAAATGGAAGAAATTAGATGTAGGTTATCCAGTTAATCGTAAATTTCGAAGGAAATGAGCTGAAATAGATGTATATTTTCCAGTTAAACTGCTGCCGCACCGCGCGCAACTCCCAGCTCGAGTGCCTGCCACACGATGGCTGTCAAACCCGTGAGGCCTGTGGGTAGGGGAGGTTAGGAAAAGAGTAGCTTGTTGGAGTAGGAGGTAAATTGAGGGATAGAAAGTGTTGATAGGAGTTGGTAGGGCAGGGGGGAGAAAAAAGTGAGTAGTGAGTGTAGTGAGTGTAGTGGGTAATAGTAGTAAGAAGTTAGAAAGTAAGTGGCATGAGAAGTATCATTAAAGTAACTTTAAAGTTAATTGATTAACATGTATTGACTTTATATTCGGGCAATTGCATAATGAGTTTAGGAATTATTATGTTATTTAATTAACTTATAAATTATCTAATTGGAGGTTTTCCTTTACAATGAGCAACCAACCGAGAGCTGAATATCCTAGACCGCAATTTGTACGAGATAGCTGGATCAATCTAAATGGAGAATGGCAATTCGAGTTCGATGATGCTTCCATAGGAACGAAAGAACAATGGCATAATGGCGAGAGAGCGTTCTCACAGAAGATTCAAGTTCCTTTTGCTTTTCAGAGTCAATTAAGCGGTATTGGCAGTAATGAATTCCACGATGTCGTTTGGTACCGCCGAGAGCTCGATATTCCACAGTCGTTTGATGGTAAACGAATTCTGCTTCACTTCGGCGCAGTGGATTACCTAGCATCGGTTTGGGTGAATGGCATTCTTGTAGCGACTCACGAAGGTGGTCATACGCCATTCCATGCGGATATTACGGAAGCACTCCAAGCGGGGACGAATAAGCTCGTTGTGAAGGCTGTGGATTTCAGCAAAGACGTAACACTACCTAGAGGAAAGCAGTATTGGAAAGCGGATTCCGCTAGCATTTTTTACACAAGAACAACTGGGATTTGGCAAACAGTGTGGTTAGAGGCTGTTTCTGCGAACGCTTATTTAGATAAGGTGAAGATGACACCAGATATCGATGCGAAGCAAATCGAAATCAAATACGAAATCGAAGGAATCGACGCACATTCGGCGTCCAAGTACCAATTGAAGGTTGCTATTTCTTTTAAAGGCGAGCTAGTTTCGGAAGATGTGTATGGGATTAAGAGCGGGACAGGTGCACGGAAGATCCGTTTGAATGATTTTAATGATCATGGGCTTGGCGGATGGTGGACACCAGAGAAACCGAACTTATATGATGTTACGTTTACGCTGCTAGTTGATAATGAGGTTGAGGATGTTGTAGGAAGTTACTTCGGTATGCGCAAGGTTTCGATCGAGAATGGCAAATTGTGCCTGAATAATCGTCCGTATTTCCTGAAAATGGTGCTGGATCAAGGCTACTTCCCCGATGGAAACTTGACACCGCCGAGTGACGACGCGATTAAACAAGATGTTGAGCTTACCAAAGCGATGGGCTTCAACGGTGCTCGGAAGCATCAGAAGCTGGAGGATCCGAGATTCCTGTACTGGTGCGATGTTCTTGGGCTTGTGGTTTGGAGTGAAGCGGCGAATGCTTATGAGTATTCGGATAAATATGTAGGTCAATTTACGAAAGAATGGATCGCTTCGATGGAGCGGGATTATAATCACCCGTCCATTATTGCCTGGGTACCGCTCAATGAAAGTTGGGGAGTCCCGAACATTCAAATTGATAAACTGCAGCAGCAGCATGCGTTAACGATGTATCATTTGAGCAAATCTCTGGATCCAATGCGCCCAGTTATCTCGAATGATGGATGGGAATTGGTGACGACCGATTTATTCGCAATTCACGATTATGAGTGGCGGGAAGAGGTTCTGAGTGAGCGTTATAGCTCTAAGGAGAAAGCCGTCCATGCGATGCCGGCGAATCGTCGATTGTTTGTGGAAGGTTTCCCTTATCAAGATCAGCCGATCCTTGTAACCGAATTTGGCGGAATTGCTTACAAGAAGAGTGAATGGGAAGGTTGGGGCTACTCCGGTGCAGATAACGACGAGGACTATGAGCAAAAGCTGCGCGCCGTCATTCGTCCACTCCTGAACTCGGGAGTTGTCCAAGGGTACTGTTATACGCAATTGACGGATGTTGAACAGGAGATCAATGGGTTGTTAACTTATGATCGCAAGCCGAAAATTCCTGTGGAAATCATCAAAGCGATTAATGATCGTAAATAACAAACAAAGCCGAGGCTATTGCAGCCTCGGCTTTGTTTGTGTAAAGTTCTTGTGATAGTCGCTCCGCCTGGCCTGTCTAAGTCGAAAAATCGACTCACAGCCCGCGAAAGCGCGAGCCACGCCTTTCCGGATACTCCTCCGAATGATCGATTCGAATGACGACAACATTGGATAGCACAGTCCCTGTGTGAACGGGTTCGTTGACTTGATATTGATACGTTGCAGCTACCCACAGGGTGAGTCGTCTGACATTGGAATGATGAATAATCGAAGCGTCAAAGGTGATTTCGATGGTTGAACGTGGTTGCAGACAGCAAAATGTTGGCCATTCAGCAGTCTTTGATCCAAGGAGACTCTGCGTGTGCCTAACCAAGTCAAATATTGAGAATTCTGCCTAACGACAAAAAGCCGTCCCTCCAGTACGGAGCAGACGACGTTTTTGGCATTTACCCTTTGACAGCGCCAATCATGACGCCTTTCACGAAATACTTTTGAACGAACGGATAGAGGATCAGAATTGGTACAGAGGCAACCATGATGGTGGCATACTTGATCGTTTCTCCGATCTGGTGCTGATCGGCGGCATTGGCACCGGAGGACATCATGTCCGTGTTATTCGCGATTAGGATTTCTCGAAGGGTGAGCTGGAGCGGGTACAATTCGCGATCCTTCAGGAAAATCGAAGCCCAGAACCATCCATTCCATTTCTCGACGGCATAATACAAGATCATAACTGCGATAACTGGCATGGAAAGCGGGATAATGATTTTAAACAGGATAACGAAATGGTTAGCACCGTCCATTTTGGCGGACTCTTCCAAACTCTCAGGAACGGCCATAAAGGCTGTGCGCATAATAATTAAGTTAAACGTGTTGACGGCGAATGGTAAAATAGTTGCCCATAAGGAGTCGATTAGTCCGACGCCTTTCACGACAAGATACATCGGAACAAGTCCACCGCTGAAGAACATGGTGAGAATTACGATGAAAATAAATACTTTGTTCCACATGACATTTTTACGTGAGAGCACATAGGCGCCTAAAGCCGTGACAAGGAGATTAGTCGTAACACCAAAGACGAGAATAAATAAGGTGTTGCGGTAGCCTTTTAATATCGAAGGGTTTTTAAATACATTTTGATAAGCTTCCAGACTGAAGCCCAGAGGGCGATAGAGCAAGCCTTTATGGGTGATAAGCTGCGCACCGTCGCTAATGGAAGCGAAAGTGACATAGATGAGCGGATAAAGTGTTACAATCACTAACAAAATCAATAGAACATGGTTCACAGCGTAAAACATGCGGTCTGAATAGCTAGTTTTCATCTAAGACCCTCCTTCACTACCATAAGCTATTTTCACTAACTCGTTTACTAATCTTGTTGGCTGTAATGAGTAGCGCTAAATTGATGACGGAATTGAAGAGACCAACCGCCGCGCTATAGCTCCAACCAAATTCGAGCAAGCCTTTGCGATAAACGAAGGAAGAGATAACATCAGCCGTATCGTAGGTACTTGGATTGTAGAGTAAGATAATTTTCTCGAAACCTACGTTGAGCAAGTTCCCCATTCGAAGAATGAACATAATCGATATGGTCGGTAGAATACCAGGTAATGTGATGTGCCAAATGGATTTGAGTCGTGAGGCACCGTCCATTTTCGCAGCTTCGTATTGCTCCTGATCGATGCCCATGAGTGCTGCTAAATAAATGATGGATTCCCATCCAATTTTTTGCCAAATTTCCGATAATACATATATGGTTCGAAACAGCTCTGGCTTCTGCAGCATCGCTGTATCATTCGCGCCAAAATAAGTTAGTAACGTATTCACTACACCGCCGTTGTTCGTAAAATCTTTAATCATTCCGGCAATGACGACTAGCGAGATAAAGTAAGGCATGTAAGTAACTGTTTGCACAAAACGTTGGAATCGCTTATTCGCCAGCTCATTAATAAGAATAGCTAAAATAATTGGGGCAGGAAATTCAAAGCATAACGTATAGAGTGAAATCAGAACTGTATTTTTAAGAATGCGCCAGAAATAGTAACTGGTGAAAAAGTCATGGAAGTTTTGGAATCCGATCCATGGACTCCCGAGAATCCCTTTGATGGGGGTATATTCCTTGAAAGCAATGATGGCTCCATACATCGGCGCATAGTGGAAGATAAAGTAGTAAGCCAGTACGGGAACCATCATCAGGTATAAATATTTATTCAACAGAAAATCGCGCTTGAAGCGTACAGAAAAGTTAGCCTCCGCTGTTTTACGCATCATATCTCTCCTTTCGCCGAGGAAAATGAATCCCATGGAGAAGAGGAGTTTGCGCTCCCCATCCCCATGTTAGCTTCTAACGTTTGTTATAACGATCTAAGGATGCTTTCTTGATTTCGATTGCACGGTTCAATTTCACGGAATTGAATTTCTCCATATACTTGTCAAAGCTTTCAATTGGCTCAGTTCCCAAGATGATTTTCAGTGTCATTTCATCAACAATGGTGTTCAGGTCTGTCATGATTTTCGCAAGTTCTGTACTTTCTTCTGGTGTTGCTGTAATTGGCGGCAGTTTGTGTTTATCTACATCGGTTTTGGACCATGTAGTTAAAGCATCGCGTTGTGTTTGCAAAGCCAAATATTGTTCAATATAACGTTTATCTTGAATGAAAGGACCATTGTAGTTACCGCGGATATACATAGACATTGCTTGTGCTGGAGCCAATTTATCCGGATTTTTCATAAGCAAATCTGTGTATTTCGGATAGTTACCTTCCATATTGTATGAAACGCCGGGAGTTCCGAAGTTGAAGAATAAACCGCCTTCGGTGGAATAACCATAATCAAGGAGCTTAGCAGTCGTTTCAATGTTCTTGGAAGTAGCTGTAATCGCGACCGACCCGCCTGGTGCATTCGCAGGGTCTTTTTGACTGTACATCGCGATGTCACCTTTTTTGAGAACAGGATATGGAGCTGCGATCAGCACACCTTTAGGATCTTTGGCTGATATAAGAGGCTGCCATTTACCAATCCCTCCTCCTGCATTTCCTACAGTTACACCAGTAGCTCCTGACGCAATGTTCGCATCTAAGGATTTGCTGTCTGCCGTTGCAAAGTTCTTATCGATCAAACCTTCCGCATACCATTTGTGGAAGGTCGCAAGGAAGTCTTTGTAGCCTTTCTCAGCAGGACCGAACTTGATCGCGCCTTTATCATCCATGTAGAAATCACGTGTCACGCCGAATGCACTCGCGAATGCGCCGTTTGCCAATTCGTTGAAAGGTCTAGGAACACTCACGACGGAGAATGAAGCTGTGGCACCTTTCTTCTCTTTGAAGGCTTTGAGAGTGGTATACCACTCGTCAATCGTTTGAGGAACAGGAAGTCCTAATTCATCCAACCAGTCCTTGCGTACGATAGGTCCTTGGAAAACACGCAGCAAATCGTCGCCACGTATGAAGGGAAATACATAATAACTGCCATTGTCTGTTTTTACCTGCTTATCAATGTCTGGATGTTCTTTTAGATATTTCTTGAGGTTCGGTGCATATTTATCAATCGTATCATTCAATTTGAGGATATATCCGTCCTTGATCGCTTTTTCAGGTCCGCCTGGGAATTTACCTTGGAAATCATATTCGATCATATCCGGTAAATCACCTGTTGCTAGCATGACGTTGATGGCTTGATCCGCTTGGTTGGTTGGAGGTGCGGTAAACTTCATAGTAACGCCAGTTACTTTTTGCCAATTTTGGAAAAATGGTGTATCTGCATGCGTTCCTTTGACACCTGTTAAGTTACCAGTAACCTCTCCCCAGTAGGTCAACGTTTTGTCTGTTTTGAGCGGATAAGTAACGGCAGCGCCGGCGGCTGGTGCTGTTGAAGCTTTTGTCGCATCTGCGGAAGCTGCTGGACTAGGCGTACTTGTTGTTGAAGAGTTGGACGAACAGGCAACAACTAAACTTCCCATTAGAGATGTAGTAACCAACATGGTGAACATTTTTTTACTGTTTCTTTTCATGTGTTGACCTCCTAAAAGTTTTTCGCCAGAAAAACTGGCATCGGAAGCGTTACTTTGGTTTTTCGCCAAACATACTGGCATCGAAAGCGTGACTGGTGATTCGTCTAACACGCTGGCAGATGAGCTGATTCTCAAGAAATTGACCAGTAAAACAGGCTTCGGAAGTCTTGGGATGTTGTTGCCTGTGCTATACCCTAACTATATGATAACGCTTACATCATTGAAATCTCGAATATATCCAATTTCGTCTTGATAAATCTCGAAAGAATCTACAATATATCCAATTCCTTCGTGAAAAAAGCCAATTTCGGGTGTGAAAAGCTCCTATTTCATGAAAAAAGAGCGGTTGCCCGCTCTTATCTCAGTCTGTCACGTTCTTATTTTCTTCGCTCATTTCTCAAGCATTTCTTTATATTTACCTGGCGTAATGCCTTCGACCTTCTTAAAAACACGTATAAAAGCGTTAATATCATTAAAGCCGACACCATATGCGGCATCTCCAACGGTTTGTTCTTTTCCTATGAGCAGCTGCTTGGATTTCTCAATCCGCACTTTATTGATTCGATCTAGTAAACCTTCTCCGACGTAATCCTTGAAGAGCTTGGATAAATACGTGGCTTTACGATCAAAATGGCTGCCAATCATCGTCACATTCAAGTTCACATCCGTATAATTGTGTTCAATATAAGTATTCACTTGCTCCACAAGCTGTTGAAGCGCCTTCTGTTTCGTTATCGAATTTGCATGTTGCCTCTTAGCAGCGGTATACGCACAGACTTGTGCAATCATATCATCTAGTTGGAGATCCATATCTTGGACGGTTTTCGCGTTCAAGAGGCGGTCCAGCTGCTTAGGATTGCGAATGAAAAAACTTTCCTGCATCCCGCCCGTGTCGTTAAGGCTTTTCATGATTGTGGTTACTAAGCCCATCATTAAACATTTGGTTAACGAAACGGAAATACCTGATCCTTCATAATTTTTCTCCATAATATCATGAAGAATTTGGCGAGCATCTGCCAGTTCTCCGAACTTCAAGGCATTGAGGAATTGTTGCTCCACGGCCATTGGATAATAATAACCTGAAGGATTATCACAGTGTGTATGAGGCTTGAGATCATTGTAGGCGAGAATTTCGTGCCCACCCATGACAAGCTTGTAGGTCATCGCATCCAAGGCTTCCAAGAAAGCTTGTGGAACACTTGAAATGTGTTCATTCACGTTACTGATAGCGATAGTAAGATGAATATCATAGGTGGAAGCAAGGAACGTTTGTGCCTCATCTGCAATACGTAGTAATTCCTCTTTGGCGCTGTGGCCATCTTCCATGGATAGATTCACTAAGCATGCAAGGGTATCATCAATTTCGGCCACGTAGCCGCGGTGTCGTTGTGAGACTAATTCTTCAACCACATTACTTACGATGAATTGAAGCAGCTTCCATTTCTCCTCGTCAGGTGTGTTTGTAATACGTTCGAAGAACGATTCACTTTTATCTGTGACGAAGAGCATGACCGCAAATTCTTTCCGATCCAGTTTCATATCAAAAGTCGTTAAGGCTTCCGCGATAGGTATTTTACCGTCAAGCTTACCTTTCAACAGCTTTTCTACAAAATGAGACCGCACAATATGCCGGTGTTGCTCCACTTTACTTTTGAAATCAGCCATCTCAATTAACGTACTATCCAAGGCCTCCTGAATGAAATGGAATTCATTGTAGGTTTTGCCGGATTCGAGGATCTGTTTCTTCGAAAAAGCATGAACTAAACGCCGAACAGGGTTGTAATTTCTTCTCAGGAAGAAGAATGTCAATATACCTCCGCCTAACAAGCTAATCAGCATGCTTAGATAAGTCAGGTTGCGGATATGTGAGGCCTTCTGCCAATAGGTCGTGCTAGGCATGATCGAAACGTATTTGAGCTTGGAACGCGGCGATTCAATATTAAACACTTCATATTTCTCACCGTCATTGCTTTTAAAATAGAAGTTCGTCGCTTGATCCAGATTCGGATATGGGAAATCGACAGGCATCGTGCCCTCAGAGCTGGAAGCTAGAACTTGATTCTGTTCATTAAGAATAAGGACATGGCCTTTATTGAAGATTTCCATGTTCTGAATGGCACCAAGAATGCGGGATTGATCGATCATAATGACATTCGTTGCGAGCGGTTGATCGTGTTCTAAGGGATATGTGCTAATATATGCAACTGTTTTCCGAAGGCTATTATCGTCGCCAATCCGGTACATCGGTATGAATCCTTTGAAATTGCTGTGTGTCATAATCGATTGCCAGGAAGAGAAGGAGAAATCATTGCTTTTATGCAGCGTCTCGTAAGCGAAATCTTTCGAACGAACGGTCGTTGGGAGAATGACAGACTGATTCTTGTTCAAGTACACATAGAAAGAGTCGATCAAGGGATAAGAGGTTTTGTACATAGAGAAGCTCTTCGCAATCTGATAGGTATCATAAGGAAGATCTTTCGGATAGGTTTCATACTTATTTGAATAGAGCAACTCTTGTACATTCACATTCCATGTGATCTCAAAATTGAGCTGTTCCATGGCTTTGAATTGGTTGTCCATGACTTCGCGGACTTGCTTAAGCAAGGAATCATTCGCTTGTTGGATTTCTTCCTTTAATGTACGGTTGGACTCTACATATACTAATAGACCAATCACTACTGGAAGCAGGAGGATGACAATATAGGAAATTGACCATGTTAAGACGATACTTTGTCCATTAAAAATGAGCTTCTTCCGCATAGGTAAGGCCCCCTTGCAATCTACTTGTCATTTGAGCACTGAGAAGTAGGAATGAATGCGCTCTCATACTATTGTATTTCCTTTCCTTCGTCTACGTCAACGAGGGAAAGGAGCTTTTTTCTGTGGGGTTATTCAAGGGTTTTAAAACGCTGCTTGCCGAAGAAAAAATAAAATAAAAATGAAATAACGGAGTACACAACAGCTGTGATGCAAAAGGCGTATGCATACCCGAAATAACTACCGTATCGGAAGACGAGGCCTGTACTGATTGGAGATGCGATAAACCAACCGAGGTTAAATACAGCCTCTCCGGAGCTTGAGGCAAGTCCGCGAAGCGAACGATGGACATAGCTCATTTTAATAGAATTATAGAAAGGATTAGCCGCGTTCATTAGCGCTTGACGGAATAAATATCCGCCGGATGATAGGTAGAAATTCGCTGAGAAGGCCGTTATGAGCAGAAAAGGAATAGAACTAAGCTGCAGATAGACAACTGACTTCACTTCACCATAACGTTTGGCAATCATCGGTCCAATAAGGAAGGCGACCCCTGTGGCGGCTTGTCCTAAGGCGACGACGATTCCAATTGCGGATTTCGACGCCTCAAAGCGATCCTCAAAATATACGTTGAGATAAGGCACGATCATCCCTCCGCCAAGGGAGGAGAGTAAACCAAGCAAACAGAAAATGGCGATGACTTGGATAGACGTTTTGTGCTCACGCCAAGTGGCTTTCCAGCTCAAAGATTCGCGGTGTGGTGCATCTTCTTCCTTCTCGAGATCACTTTTTTCAAATAAAGACATCGGAATGACACCAAGTGCTGCGATGGCGACGCCAATGAGCAAGGTATACCTTAAGCTATGAATTTCATCTACGCCTATTAGGAATTGGAAGAAATCACAAAGCACGCCACCGATGGCTATGCCAATGACATTGGCCAGCATAACTAGCGCCATATTGAGTGAGAAGAGATGAACCCGTTGCTGTGGCGTTGAGTTGTTGGCCATGAAAGGAAGAATCGTCGCGGAGACAACCGCTAGAGCCATGCCTCCTAAGAAAGCGGAAATCAGCATGCCTTCATGTAGTTGAATGAGTGATCGCGCAGTTAGTGCAGCAATTGTAAATATGAGACCGAAAGAAATGACACGCTTGGGACCGAAGCGATCGTTCATGATGCCCGCTGGGATGAGGATGATGGCTGCGGCCAAAGCTGTCATGCCTACAATGCTGCCGACCATCGTTTGCTCGTAGCCTAAGCTTCGTACATAGAGGTTGTACACAAGCCCGAACATGCTAATACCCAAGTTCCAAACAAAATTAAACCAGAAAAATAGCTTAATATTTCGGCTATAACCTTCGAGTTGAAGCTTCCATTCACGTAGTAGATTGATCATGCGATAATCCTGCCTTTGTATTTTGTGTCTAAATTGCAATCGCTTTGTCTATTCTACCACTGGTAAATACTTTTGAACACGGGAAAGACTTGATATATGTTCCGATCTGTATAATAATAAGTAGTCTAATCTACGAAGCAGGGAGCACATAATTGAAATGTCTACAACAACGAGTATTGTAACGGAAGAACAGAAACCGGAAGTTGAACAGATTGAGATTTGGAAATGTAAAGCAACAGAATGTAAAGCTTGGGTTCGCAAAGAATTCGTGACAGAAGCATTACCAACTTGCCCGCTTTGTAAAACACAGATGGTACGCAGCTACAAGCATGTACCGGTAGCAGCAAAAAAAGGAAATAAAAAGTTTCTTGTAGGAAAGAAACGGTTTTAATTCGGAATTATTGAAAAGTTTCTACTAATATTAGAGGTCAAGATCAAGAGCATCTTCAGCGAGGCGTGAAGAGTGATGCTTTTGGTCTTTTTTTTTGGAAAGAATAGCAATAGACAAGCATAGCATGGTAACGAGGGGGAGATGCTGTGATTGGGCCTACGATAAATGTGAGTGATGATACAGAACTCATGCTGAAAGAGCTTCAGGAACGTAAACAGAAATGGGATAAGCTCAAGCAGTTCCAACCGATCTTATCGATCACGACAGGAGCCAGTTTATTAATCGTCATTTATCTGTTATATCGGCAAGTTATCGTCCGTTCGGGCGGTAACGCGATCATGATATTGGATTTACTCATTTCAAATAAATTGTTATGCAGCTTATTGCTCGCCTGTATTTCACTTTTTCTGTATGCGTCTAATCGGTCGCGTGAAATGGAAAAGGCGAAGAGTAAATATGAAGACTTACGTATAGAAGCGATTGAACGTTTGGAGGCTTCCTGGTTGAAAGATGTGAAGTCAGAGGCAAGGGATCAAATTTCGAGCTTCCTTTCCAAGGAGTATGATATTAATATAGTCTATAAGAATTGATTTGGAAGAGTAAGGGAGCAACGGGTAAAGATGAGTTACATATGTCGATACATAGATGAAATTAGTCGTGTGAAATGGGAAGATATGCAAGCTAATTACTTGCGTGACGTGGTGTCGGCGGATGCCCCGAGGTTGGAAACTCGCTTTCGATCCTGCTGGACTGCGGATAGTCTGCATATCCGATACGAATGTGAGGATGATCATGTGGTGTCAACAATGACGCGGCGTGACGATCCACTCTATGAGGAGGATGTTGTAGAGGTGTTCCTTGACCCTTTCGGCGGCGGCACGACTTACTACGAGTTTGAAGTAAGCCCACGGGGCGTCTTGTTCGATGCGTTGATTCATAATACGCTGGATGGGAATAAAGAGATTGATACCTCATGGATGGCGAAGGGATTCCAAGCGACGGTAACTGAAAGCGCCGATGCCGATGGATGGCGAGTCTATGAGGTGCGGATCCCATTCGCGGATTTAGATGAGGCAGGGGTGCCTCATTCCGGAATGGTCTGGCATTGGAATGTATTCCGTATAGATGATGATCGCGACGGCGTTCGGCATTATTCAGCATGGTCACCAACGGGGATCGTCAATTTCCATGTTCCTCAGCGATTTGGGGAGCTTGTATTTGTGAAGGAATGAAGAAGGGTTCAACCACACCCCATTTCTCAGAATGGGTGGTGTAGACTGCATTAGTCCGATTTTGCCGACTTAATCAGACTATTCAAACCAGCAAAACATAATTAGTCCGAAAAAGCCTAACTAAATCACCCAAACCAACCCTCACATAGGGAAAATGGTGAAATAATTGGGCATAATCGGACTATTTACTGTTAGTAGCGAGAAATTCTCGATTTAGTTCGGAGAAATGGGACTAAAGATTCTACAGGAGACGAAATAGGTCGTGTATATCGAGTGTCTCAAGTAAAGTCTGCACGCATTATCTACGCGAACAAGTTACTCTTTTCCAAACCCCATGCTACCTACTTTAACAAGCTACTCTTACCAAACCCGTGACACCTACTTTAACAAGCTACTCTTTACCTACGCCTGTGGTATCTATTCCATCAAGCTACTCTTACCCCAGTGGCACTTACTCAAATAAGCTACTCTTTACCAACTTCAATAAGTGTAAGTCGAAAAAATCGACTTAGGGGCTTCCATAAGCCAAGTTACGCCCGAGCTAGTCGAAATAATCGACTATCTGAGGCACAAAAGGCCATGCCAAGCCCGAGCTAGTCGAAATAATCGACTATCTGAGGCCCAAAATGCCGTGCTGCGCCCGAGATAGTCGAAATATTCGACTATCTGAGGCCCAAAATGCCGTGCTGCGCCCGAGCTAGTCGAAATAATCGACTATCTGAGGCCCAAAAGGCCGTGCTGCGCCCGAGTTAGTCGAAATAATCGACTATCTGAGGCCCAAAGGCAGTGCTGCGCCCGAGCTAGTCGAAATAATCGACTATCTGAGGCCCAAAGGCAGTGCTGCGCCCGAGATAGTCGAAATAATCGACTATCTCATGCCAAAAATGCCGTGCTGCACCCGAGCTAGTCGAAATAATCGACTATCTGAGGCCCAATGGCAGTGCTGCGCCCGAGCTAGTCGAAATAATCGACTAGCCCGCACCACCAGCACCGCCCAAATCACTCCACTCGCAACACTTCGTGCAGCTGCTGCCAGGCCCAGTCCAGCTCATCCTTCGTGATGATAAGGGGGGGCGCTAAACGAATGATATGCTCGTGTGTTTCCTTGCAAAGCAGGCCTTTATCCTTCAATGCTTCGCAGAATGGGCGGGCCGGGACCATCAAATCGATCCCGATGAATAAACCGCGGCCGCGAATCTCCTTGATCAGCGGATTCTCGATTCCCTGAAGCCGCTTCAGGAAATAAGCCCCAAGCGCATCGGAACGCTCTGAGAGCTGTTCCTGCTCCAACACCTCAAGTGCAGCAATCCCGACGGCGCAGCCGAGCGGGTTGCCTCCGAACGTCGAGCCGTGTGACCCCGGCTCGAACACCTCAAGGACCTCACGATCTCCGGCCACGGCCGAGATCGGAAAAACACCGCCGCCAAGTGCTTTGCCAAGTACATACAGGTTCGGCGTGACGCCTTCCCAGTCGCTGGCAAAGCGACGGCCCGTGCGGCCGAATCCCGTCTGGATTTCGTCCGCGACGAACAACACCTGATTCGCCTTGCAGAGCTCATAGCTTTCCCGCAGAAACCCTTCCTGCGGGATCACAATGCCAGCTTCGCCCTGAATGGGCTCTACGATAAACCCAGCCGTGTTCGGCCCAATCGCTTCACGTAACGCTTCAACATCTCCGTATGGAATCATCCGGAAGCCCGGCGTGAAAGGCCCGAAGCCACGTTTGTATTCCGGAGACGAGGAGAAGGAGGTAATTGTCACGGTACGACCATGGAAGTTGCCTTCGCACACAATGATCTCAGCCTGATCAGCAGGTATCCCCTTGACATCATACCCCCATCGGCGAACTGCCTTAATCGCTGTTTCAACCGCTTCTGCGCCGGTATTCATAGGTAATATCATGGGTTTTCCTGTATATAGTGCCAATTTCTCATAGAACTGTCCAAGGATCTCGCTATGAAAGGCTCTTGAGGTCAAAGTAACTTTGCCAGCTTGTTCAACTAATGCGTTCAATATATGTGGGTGACGATGCCCCTGATTCAGAGCTGAATATGCACTCAGCATGTCCATAAATCGCTGACCTTCGGGGTTCTCAACCCAAACACCTTCGGCTTTGGAGATCACCAGCGGCAGCGGGTTGTAATTACGTGCACCATATTTCTCAGTTTGCTCAATAATCTTCGAGCTTTGTGTTGGCATAAGTTTTCCTCCCCGTAACATAATTCAAGGTTGTACTTCATTGTATTCTATTATTAGCGTACGATGACTTCTTGAGTATATAATTGAAAAATAGGCGAGGATTAGCAATCTTAGCTTTCTGTGCATATCTCTCATTATTAAGCAAAAAATAACCATGATAATGGACTTATTGCTGTTCCGTTCTGTTCTGATGTTCCGTTCTGTTCTGATCTTTCAGGTTGTTCAGGTTCAATCGAAGCTTTAGGAATGAAATATGAAGTGACAAAGGATGGTAGTCGAATGACTTTTCGCATCGAGAAAGACTTTTTAGGAGAAAAACAGGTCCCATCTCATGCCTATTATGGCATTCAAACGATGAGAGCAATCGAAAATTTCCCGATCACAGGTGTTACCATTCATGTTGAGCTCATCACGGCATTGGCGGAAGTTAAGCGTGCAGCGGCACAGGCGAATATGGATACCCATATGCTGCCTAAGAAAATTGGAGAAGCATTAGTTAAAGCTGCAGAAGAAGTGAGCAAAGGAAGCCTCGTAGAGGAATTTATTGTCGATTCCATTCAAGGCGGAGCAGGTACCTCCATCAATATGAATATGAACGAAGTGCTGGCCAATCGGAGCTTAGAGCTACTAGGTGAGGAAAAAGGAAGTTACTTCCACTGTAATCCGAATAATCATGTGAATATGTCCCAATCGACGAATGATGTGATTCCAACCGCGATCAAAATAGCTGCTTATCGCTTGTCGGAGCAATTAATAGAAGCTTTAACTTCCTTACAAGGTGCTTTCGCACGGAAAGAAATCGAATTCGATGATGTGATCAAAATGGGGAGAACACACCTCCAAGATGCCGTACCGATCCGTATGGGCCAAGAATTTGGCGCTTATGCCCGTGTTTTGATGCGTGATATTAATCGTATCAAGCAAGCGATGCGAGGGCTTCTAATCGTTAATATGGGAGCAACGGCCGTTGGTACAGGGCTCAATGCCAAGCCAGAATATGTGGAGCGCGTTATGTTCCATTTGAAAACGGCAATTGGTATTCCAGTTGAAATCTCGGAGCATCTAGTCGATGGCACACAGAATATGGATGCTTACACCGAGCTATCTGCATCGCTGAAAGTATGTGCAGTGAACCTCTCCAAAATATGCAATGATATTCGGATGATGGCTTCTGGACCTCGCGCAGGGCTAGGTGAACTGAAGTTGCCGCCTAGACAGCCGGGTTCTTCGATTATGCCGGGCAAAGTCAATCCAGTCATGCCAGAGGTAGTGAATCAAGTGGCATTCCAGGTCATCGGAAATGATCATACAATTTGTTTGGCTTGTGAAGCGGGCCAATTCGAGCTGAATGTCATGGGGCCGGTCTTAGCTTTTAATCTTTTGCAATCTCTAAAAATATTGCGAAATGCAGCCAGCGTATTCGAACGCTTCGCAATTGAAGGATTGGAAGCCGATCGCGAACGGTGTAAAAATTACGTGGAACAAAGCTTCGGTATCGTTACCGCATTAAATCCACATCTGGGCTACGAAGTTGCCGCGCAGCTAGTGAAAGAGGCGGTGCGCACGGGTCTTACCTTGAAGGAACTTATATTAGAAAGAGGACTTCTCACAACGGAAGAGATTGAAGAAATCTTGAATCCGATTCAGATGACTACGCCAGGTATAGCTGGCGACAGACTGCTGCGCCCCGCAGATTAAGTTAGCAACTAACAATACCCCCATCTCAATCGATGAGATCGGGGGTATTTGGTGCGTCACTGTGCCAGTCTTTCGAAAAAGATAATTCTATTACCAAAAGGATCAGTCACTGTGACTTCTTGAGTGTCCCAAGGTGTCTCGTGGATACCAGGACGAGAGTATTTCGATTTACGCGCTGCCAATTGGCTGTGAAAAGCTTCGATATCTCCCAGTTCAACGCGAATCGCGGCTCCAGGGGTGCAGTCACCGTGATGTTCCGATAAATGAATCGAGAGTGCATCCAGGGTAACTTCCATGTAAAGGGGCATATCAGGTTCAAATCGGTGTTCCCAAGCCAAGGTAAACCCTAGATAATCAAGATAAAATTCCTTGGCTTTCGTTTCATCAAACATTCGGAAAATAGGTGTTGCCCCTTTGATGCTCGGAATAAGATTCCCCTCCTATGCAGTCGATTATAAAATTTGATCACCGAAGAAAGAACTGATAAGGCTTACTGCTAATTCGGAAGTTTTGTTACTTTCATCGAGAAGCGGATTGACCTCAACGAATTCAGCAGACGTCACAATGCCGGCTTCATGCAGCATTTCCACTGCCAGATGTGCTTCTCGGAACTGAAGACCACCTTTGACGGTTGTCCCTGTCCCAGGTGCCTCTATGGGATCCACAGAATCGACATCATAGCTAAGATGAACGCCATCTGTTCTTATTTTAATATAATCGATGGCTTCTTGCATCACATAGGCCATTCCCTTGCGGTCAATATCGTACATCGTATAACATTTGATGCCCAGCGAGCGAATCAGCTTCTTCTCACCTTCATCCAACGAGCGAGCCCCGATGAGCACGATATTCTCAGGCTTCACTTTGGGGGAAATTCCGCTGATCTGGGTCAATAGGGGATGCCCAATGCCCAAGCTGACGGCGAGCGACATCCCATGTATGTTTCCGGAAGGACTTGTTTCTGGTGAATTTAAGTCCGAATGTGCATCAATCCATATGATCCCTAACTGCTTGTAATGACTAGCTAAGCCTGCGATTGTACCGATGGCAATACTATGGTCGCCACCGATAACGAGTGGGAAATAATTTTGGTTCGCGACATCAGAAACTTGCTTGGCTAATTGCGTATTTATATCAATTACTTCTGCGAAATGTTTTAAATTTGTGGTATTCACTTGTGCATCTAAGGGAGTTAGCTTCTCATTCAGGTGCAAATCTGAAACATGATCAACACTATAGCCCATTTGCTGTAAGGCGGGAAGTAATCCTGCTTCAAATATAGCTTTAGGTCCATGACTTGCACCTCGGCGACCTGCCCCCAGATCAAAGTTGACACTGATTGCAGCGATTTTTGGTGGGATACTCATCGGATCAACTCCTTCTGATGGATGATTGTGACAATAAATCCTCCGGTTGCACTCCTTTGACTAACATTCCCAATCTGCGTGTAACCATCCTTCTATAGGATATGAAGTTATATTTTCTTTGTTCTTGGGTAAATCCCTTTTAGTATCTGTGTACGATTCGCAGAAATTGATTAGTTCGACCAAGAAAGTTAAACTTAGAGAGATAAACTAAACGCTGAAAGTAGGTTACCATGTTAATCAATTTGGTTTTAATCGCAGTACTGATTGTTCTTACCGCTTTTTTTGTCGCGACAGAATTTGCAGTTATTCGGATTCGTCCAAGCCGCGTAGATCAAATGGTTGCAGAAGGCAAGAAAAATGCACTAGCTGTTCAAACCGTTACCTCCAATCTGGATGGCTACTTATCCGCGTGTCAACTCGGCATTACAATTACTGCTCTAGGTCTTGGTTGGTTAGGTGAACCTACGGTCGAGAAGCTCCTCGGTCCCTTGTTCGAAGGAATTGGTGTAGGGGAAACACTCTCGCACATTTTATCGTTTGGTATCGCTTTTTTATCCATTACCTATATCCATGTAGTTCTTGGTGAACTAGCGCCCAAAACGTTAGCCATCCAGAAAGCTGAAGCGATTTCTATTCTAACAGCTCCGTTCATTATCTTTTTCTATAAAATTATGTACCCCTTCATCTGGATTTTAAATGGTTCAGCCACACAGCTTGTAAGATTATTTGGCGTCAAACCAGCAAGCGAGCATGAAGAAGCGCATTCCGAAGAGGAAATACGCATTATTTTATCAGACAGTCTTGAGAGTGGAAAAATCAATAAGACCGAGTATGGATATGTGAATCGCATCTTCTCCTTCGATGAATTGTTGGCGCGTGAAATTATGGTCCCACGTACGGATATGATTTGTCTCTATGCGGATAAACCACTTGAAGAGAACATGAACATAATAATTAAAGAACAATACACGCGTTTTCCCGTAGCCAAAGAGAGTAAAGATCATATCATTGGATTCGTGAATACGAAGCAATTCTTCTTAAGTTACATCTCGAATCCAGATTTTAATTTCAAAGGTTTGCTTCAACCGATCATGACGATTCCTGAAGGAATGCCTGTGAAGTCCCTGCTCAAAAAGATGCAGCGTGAAAATGTACATATCGCTTTACTGATGGATGAGTATGGCGGAACCTCCGGATTGATTACAATTGAAGATATTCTCGAGGAAATTGTCGGGGAGATTCGTGATGAATTTGATAAAGATGAACTGAAAGAAATTGACAAGCTAGCGGAAGGACACTACGTTGTCGATGGCAATGCCTTGATCATTGAGTTAAATGCTAGATTGGGACTTGACATTATAGACGAGAACGTGGATTCGATCGGTGGCTGGCTATACAGTAAGCAGTCAGAATTGAAGATTGGTGAACAATGGCAGTATCAGGATTGGACGTTCATTGTACGTGAAAGAGACACGAATCGAATTCGCAAAATTGAGCTTCTTAAAAATTAGGTCACCAATACGCAAAAAGAGGGTTCCCCCGCCACTTCAATGGCTCAAGGGACCCTCTTTTCTATTAAAATGCCCAGTTTCCTTGGCGGAAGATCGGCACGATGGTGCCATCTGCGAGTTCACCGTCAATATCCATCTCGGCGGAACCGATCATGAAGTCGACGTGAATGAGGCTGTCATTCAGTCCTGCTTGCAGCTGTTCTTCTTTGGTCATCTGTGTGCCGCCTTCGATACAAGTCGGGAAGGCGCGGCCAAGGGCCAGATGGTTTGAAGCATTTTCATCATATAGCGTATTGAAAAAGATTAAGTTCGTGTTCGAAATCGGTGACACATGCGGTACAAGGGCGATTTCACCTAGGAAATGTGCGCCTTCATCCATTTCGATCATGGCTTGCAGGGATTCAAAGCCTTGATCTGCTGAATACTTCGTGACACGGCCTTGCTCGAAGGTGATCGAGAAGTTATCGATCAAGCTGCCTTGATAGCTCAGCGGCTTTGTACTTCGGACCGTCCCATGCGTTCCCAAGCGGTTCGGGGAAATGAAAACTTCCTCCGTCGGGATATTCGGGTTGAAATCGAAGTCGCCCGTTTCGTTCGTTGCCGAACCCCCACGCCAAATGTGCTGTGGTGGAAGCTCCACAGTAAGTTCGGTTCCTGGTGCGCGGTAATGAATTTTATGGAATTGCATTTCATTCAATTGTTCCCTTTTGCTGCGGAGAGTCGCGTTGTGATCCTGCCACGTTTGTACAGGATTTTCTTGATCTACGCGGGTAGCTTCAAAAATCGCATCCCATAGGGCAGTAACTGCAGCCTGATCTTCTAGATCAGGGAATACTTTCTGTGCCCAGGCTAGGGAAGGAACAGCAATGATGGACCATGTCATTTTGTAAGAGGACATGTATTCACGCCATTTGACGAGCAGGGGACCTGCCGCTTTCGCATTCGCTGAGATTCTAGCAGGATCCACATCTTTCAGCAGCTCAGGGTTGTCCGCATCGATCCATAAGTATGCGCCATTACTTTCAGCTAACTCGGTTAGTGCTTGTGCACGCCAAGCTGGGTACTCATTGAATGATTCATCAGGCGCGTGTGTATAGCGGATTTGGGTACAGACTTCATCCTGCCATTCAATATGTACATGTTTAGCGCCGGCTTCGTACGCTTTACAAGTGATAAGTCTTACGAATTCGGGGTGCCCAATTGGCGCATTAATCCAAAGCGATTGACCCCCTTGAATGTTGAGGGCTACTCGAACAGTCAGCTCCGCATATTTCTCAAGATTGTGTTCAAACGTCATTAGAAAAATCCTCCTTTTACTCCGTCTTGTTTGAAGTTTATCGCTCTGTTCATTGACTGTCAAATAAATTTTACAGTCTGATGAAAATCCTTATTTAAAATGTATCTGAGTAGTCATTGCATGGAATTTTGACATTTGTTTACACTAGGGGCAGGAGGTGAATTGCGTTCATGCGCTATGAATGGCTATTGGGCCTGTTGTTGCTTGCCCAGCCCAAAGAATTGCCTTTTCAACTATCGGATAACCCGAATGGGGAGAAGATGGCTCAGATTAAGCGAGAATCTTGTACGACCCATCTCTTGGATGTTCCGTTGGTTGATACACAGAAATTAAATCGGCTTGCCGAGCAAATTGACAAATCGATATACCGCAAGCCGATAAACGCTACAATTAGTGACAGCGGGGGCATTGTGAAAGAGATTGCAGGCGTTCGGTTGAATCGAAGCGCATTTCTCAATGAGTTCTATGGACAATTTTATTCAGAAGGACCCTTGAATGTGGCGTTACCGCTGCAAACCCTATATCCCAAAGTAGATAGTGAACTGCTTGCCAGCATTCGAGTACGTCCAATTGGCTATTATGTTACCTATTTTAATACCCGAAATAATCACCGTGTAACGAATCTTAAATTAGCCACCCAGGCAATCAACAATTATGTCGTGCAGCCGAATGAAACGTTTTCTTTCAATCGCGTTGTTGGCGTTCGAACACCGAGCAGGGGGTATATGTCCGCAAAGGTGATTGTAAGAGGGGAATTCTCCGAGGGAATCGGCGGCGGTATTTGCCAAATATCCTCAACGCTATTTAATGCGGTTGATCGAGCAGGTCTCACGATTATTGAGAGGTATTCCCATAGCCGATCCGTGCCATATGTGCCCCATGGAAGAGATGCTACCGTGAATTGGGGCGGGCCTGATTTTAGTTTTAGAAATGATTATAATCAGCCTGTATTAATTCGCGCGCATGTATTGCCTGGTTCTGTCCATATCAGCATTTCTTCGTCGGATGGGATTAATGTCAAATCTCGTCATGTTCCTGGTGCAACAGAAGCGATACCTGAAGAAATTGAAACGAATTCAAATGTGAAAAATTCGCTCCCTTAACCGCTAGGAGCCCTTCTCGAGGTCAAGATATGCATATTTTATGAAATAAAAGCACGAAATCGCAAGATTTCTGAGCTGATTTTTTGCTAATATAGATGGCAGATCATTCAGCTTGAGAAGGGTGGAAATTCCTTTATGAAAACGTTTTTAGACGAAAATTTCTTGCTTAACAATGAAACTGCTGTACATCTTTTTCATGAATATGCCAAAGAACTACCGATTATTGACTATCACTGCCACTTAAGTCCTAAGGAAATTTATGAAAATAAACAATTTAACAACATAACCGAAGCTTGGTTATATGGTGACCACTACAAATGGCGGATGATGCGTGCCAACGGTATCGACGAGTCCAAAATTACGGGTGAAGCTAGTGATTATGATCGCTTTGTAGCATGGGCTTCCACACTTCCAATGGCGATTGGTAATCCGTTGTACCACTGGTCCCATATGGAGCTTCAAACCTATTTCGGTGTGTACGATATCATCAATGAGCAGAATGCTCCAGCTATTTGGGAAAAAGTGAATGCGAAATTGGCTGAGGGTGGATCCCGCGCTAGAGACCTGATCACAAACTCAAAAGTAACCGTCATTTGTACGACTGACGATCCTGTGGATTCCTTGGAATACCACATCCTAATTAAAGAAATTGAAGGATTCGATACGCAAGTATTGCCTTCCTACCGTCCGGATAAGGCCCTCGAAATCAATCGCGCTACGTTCCTTCCGTGGATTGCGCAACTTGAAAAAGCGGTAGGCACGCCAATCCGCACCTATGATGATTTATTGGCTGGTCTAGAAAGCCGCGCTGTCTTCTTTGACTCTGTCGGCTGTAAAGTGTCTGACCATGCGTTGGATTATGTACCTTTTGCGGCAGCGACCAAAGAAGAAGTTGACGCGATCTTCGCGGCTGGTCTTGCGGGTCAACCAGTAAGTCTGGAAGACGAGAAGAAGTACAAAGCATTCACGCTCATCTTCCTTGGCGGTATCTACAAGAAATTGGATTGGGCCATGCAATATCATATCAATGCGTCCCGTAACAACAATGGACAAGCGTTCGCTATGCTAGGTCCAGATACAGGATTCGACTCCATTGGTGATAGCCCAGTTGCTGGTGCGTTAACGGGACTATTGTCCGCACTTGCAGTAGCGGATTCCTTGCCGCGTACCATTCTCTACTCCTTGAATGCACGGGATAACGAGATTCTTGCCTCCTTGATGGGCAGCTTCCAAGGCGATGGCATCGCTGGCAAAATCCAATTGGGCGCCGCATGGTGGTTCAATGATACGCGTGATGGCATGATCTCCCAAATGAAATCCCTAGGAAACTTTGGTTTACTTGGACGTTTCGTTGGGATGCTAACGGATTCCCGCAGCTTCTTGTCCTACACACGTCATGACTACTTCCGTCGCATTCTTTGCAACATGATCGGTGAGTGGGTTGAAGCAGGCGAGTTCCCGAACGACGAGCAGCTGTTGAAACAGTTGGTTCAAGGTATTTCCTACAACAATGCCAAGCAATATTTCAGTTTCTAAATGACGAACCTTTGTGTGAGCGTGAGCTTGCACGAAGGTTTTTTAATTTGTGGAAGGTTAGCGGTGGGCAGATGGTGGGGAGACTAAGATTGGCGAGAAAGTAGTGGAGTGGAGACTTATTTTGGCGAGAAAGTAGTGAAGTGTCGTGTGAGGATGTATGGAGACTTAGTTCGGCGAGATTAGTAGTGACGTGTTGCGTGAATAAATGGATTTTATACAGTTATTTTCACAGTTATTTCGCGAAAATGTGGATTAGATGGATTTTATGTAGTTAATTTAGTGGGAAATACTAATATGATCCGATCTCGTCAATTTAGCTGTATGTTTTCCATCTAAATCGTAAAATCGGGGAAATATCTTCGAAATAGCTGTACATTTTCCAGTTAAATGAATCGTTGCTTCAAGAAACGGTCCGCTGGTTCCACGCACACATGCCCCCACTACGCCAAAATACATACATGATCATTATCATGAGCGGATTCTGATTTCAGAGCTCACAGTGTTGATTGCGATGAGTGAGGGGCATTTCTGCCGTTTTTTTTAAAATCATTCGTCAAAAAGACACTTGTCGAATATCTCAACTTCTATAGAGTCGAGAAAGCGATGAAGTGTCTGGAGGATCCGAGGATCAAAATCATAGATGTTGCGAGTGAGGTTGGCTTCGAGAGTCCAAGTTATTTTATTAATACGTTCAAAGCGCTCAAACTGATGACGCCGACCGATTATCGTAAATGGATCAGAGCCCCAGATGCATCATCTTCCGGCATTGGAGCGGAGTCTGTGACGTCACCTGCTTGAATACACGCCCAAAGTGAGCGACGCTGTCAAAGCCGGCTTGTTCAGCAATGTGGATTACTTTGAGCTTCGTTTCCCTTAATAAACGTTGAGCTTCCCGGATGCGCAGGTTATTCAAATACTCGACGAACGAGAAGCCAATCGTATCCTTGAATGAGCGGCAGAAATAACTCGGGCTAATATGGAACTTTTCAGAGATTAGCGCAAGTGTCAGTCGCTCGTTGAAGTGCTCATTAATATAGGTGACGATCTCGAAAATCTTCGGATTATAAGCCTGTGGATGCTCATCCAGCACTCCGGGCTGATCCATAAGTCTCGAGCAGAATATCAGCAGTTGTGTAAGTAAGGCTTTGCTATTCAGCTCCCAACCGAGCTGCTCTTGCTGCTTTTCCCGCAATAAGCTGAAGAGTAAATTCTCAACGAGCGTGCGATTCGCGCCGGAAAGAGAGACGATATATTGCTTTAGACGAAATGGAGCGAGCGCTATCGTATAGTTCTCATCCTCTTTCATTGCGAGCCAGCGTTCCTCGAAATTGATTAAGATGCGCTCGTGAGGACGATCATTGGCATCAAGTGTTTTGTGGAGTGTATGTTTATCTATAAATACAAGGTCACCCTCTTGCATCGCATAGACGCGGTCTTGAATGAAATAATTGCGCTTCCCACTGAGTAAATAATAAATTTCATAGTGGTCATGGAAATGATTCACTAACATTGTGTAGGATTGCTCTCTGCGGATTCTTTCAATTTCGTAATGAAACAACATAGACACCCCTTAGATAAGTTTGGCCTCTCTATTTTACAGCAATATATGCAAGGAAATAAAGGAATGGGGTAATATTTGATTAGAAACACAACAAATATTGTATTAATCTAGCAATAAGAGATGAAATTCTTTTTAATCGAGAGGGGCAATAACTGATGAAAACACGTTATGCGATTGTAGGTACAGGAGGACGAGCTGAATTCTTCTATGGCTCCATGGTGAAGGATTTTCTAGATACATCGGAACTTGTTGCGATTTGTGATATTAATCAAACACGCATGAATTATACGAATGACAGGCTTGCTAAGAAGTATGAGTATCATGCTGTTCCTACGTATAAAGCTGACCAATTTGAGGAAATGATTCGCCAAGAAAAGCCGGATGTGATCATTGTTACTACGGTAGACCGTACACATCATACGTATATTATCAAAGCGATGGAGCTCGGTTGTGATGTTATTTCAGAGAAACCGATGACGGTTGATGAAGAGAAATGCCAAGAGATTCTTGATGCAATTAAACGTACAGGACGTCAGCTTCGCGTGACCTTTAACTACCGTTACGCGCCGCACAATACGAAAATTCGTGAGTTAATTATGGATGGAACGATTGGCGATGTCCATTCAGTACATTTTGAATGGTTGCTTAATACGGAGCATGGTGCAGACTATTTCCGCAGATGGCACCGTGATAAACGTAATGGCGGCGGCTTGCTTGTTCATAAGTCAACCCACCATTTCGATCTCGTTAACTTCTGGTTAGAAACGCAACCAGAGACGGTTTTCGCAATGGGTGATCTGATGTTCTATGGAAAAGAGAATGCAGAGAAGCGTGGGGAAACAAAGTTTTATCAACGTGCAACTGGGAATGCGAATGCTAAAGATGACCCGTTTGCCTTGCATTTGGATAAAAAACCGAGTCTGAAAGGTTTATATTTGGACGCCGAGCATGAGGATGGTTATCAACGAGATCAAAGCGTTTTTGGCGACGGGATCTCCATTGAAGATACGATGGGCGTGATGGTTCGCTACAAAAACAAAGCGATTCTGACGTACTCCTTGAATGCGTACTTGCCGTGGGAAGGCTTCAATGTGAACATTAACGGCAGCAAAGGCCGTATTGAAATGAAAGTTGTTGAGAAATCTTATGTGAATTCTGGTGGCGATAAAGCGGATGAGGGTGCGTTGAAAGCGAAAACGATTACGGTTTTCCCGATGTTTGCGGCACCTTATGAAGTTGAAATCGAAGAAGGCGTTGGCGGTCATGGTGGTGGCGATCCTGTTCTGTTGAAGGATATTTTCGACAAGCCATCCGACGATCGTTTCAACCGCGCGGCATCTCATGTAGATGGAGCGATGTCCATTCTTACTGGTATTGCTGGCAATATTTCATTGCGTACAGGGCAACCAGTTGCTGTAGATAAGCTTGTGAAATTTTAACCTGCGACGGAGGTTGAGCTAGATGTGGAGTCCTGACGCGAGTATGGAAAAGCTTTATCGCGCTTTCGAATTGAAACGCGAGCAGCGTCGTTCGGAAAGTGCTGAACAGGCGAGAGCTCATATGAAAAAACGCTTGACTGACTCCTTAGCCTTGACCATGGAAGGACAGGACGAACTTCGTCCTGTCCTTCTTGATCGTGTCGAGCTTGAGGATCATATTCGAGAGCGTATTGAAATCGGGACGTTTTGGGGCTTTCGGGTTCCCGTGTATGTGCTATTGCCAAAAGGTGATTCTCATAAACGAGCTGCCGTTCTTGCTCTGCATGGCCATGGTTACGGGAGTAGGCAAATCGTTGGCTTGAATGCTGATGGGACCGAGCATACGGGGAAATGGGATATTCATGGCAACTACGCACTAGAGTTGGTGAGGTGCGGCTTCGTCGTTGTTGTCCCTGAAATTCTTGGCTTCGGTGATCGGCGATTGGAAGTTGACCAGAAGGATGGACAAGTGGGGAACTCGTCTTGTCAGACGCTTGCCTCACATCTTCTGCTATATGGGATCTCTATAGCTGGTGTTCGTGTGCATGAAGCGATACGAGTATTAGATTACCTCGTGTCACGAGAAGAGGTAGATGCGAGTCGAATCGGTTGTTTTGGATTTTCGGGCGGTGGTTTACTTGCCGCTTACACAGCAGTATTAGATGAACGCATTCAGGCCTCGGTCCTGTGCGCTTTCACCAATACATTCAAGCGCAGCATCATGGGCGTGCGGCATTGCATCGATAACTATCTGCCTGGCGCGCTCGATTTCGCGGAACTGCCAGAACTAATTGGTTTGCTTGCTCCGCGCCCGTTATTCATCGCATCAGGCAGACAGGATCCGATTTTTCCTGTTGATGGTGTGGAAACAGCCGTTTCTTACTTGGAACGTGAGTATGCACTGGCGGGAGCGGCAGGGCAACTAGGCGTGCATCTCTATGATGGTATTCATGAGGTGGATGGCAGCCAAGCGTATCCATGGTTGGTTGAGGTTTTAAAAGGGTAAGCGGAAGCTTATATGGACGCGAATAAAAGAATAAAAAGACTACTGAAATCTTTCAGTAGTCTTTTTGCATATCAAAAGTCTCGATTAAGAACTTCCTACACTTTCTGGCGAACAATGCTTTCAATGATCAATTTATGTCCAACCACGACTCCAAGACGAATGACACCTGTTGTTCTACCGGAAATGATGTGGCGATGTCCATCTGCAATGTTTGTTGAGATTTGAAAACGATGAAAATGATTCACTCCTACACCGATGTTGAGGCCAGTACGACCCGAATAGGAATGACGATGTCCGTCAGCTGTTGTTGTAATGCCTTGGAAGGTGTGACGGTGTCTGCCATCCTCTGGGATTACAATATCACTTAAATTACCGAAGGAATGCCGATGATTCTGTACACGTGACGTTAAGCCCTCCATGCGATGTCTGAACTGTACAGGCCCGCCAGATCCTTGTTTGATTCTTGCCATTGTTCTAATCATCCTTTCGAGCAGAGATGATATTAAGGTATGCCATACATAGTGAACTGGCTTGGTCGAGAGGCTAGTGAGTATGAATATTTTTAAAATTTTGAAAGGTAGATTGAAGTAGATTCTGCATTAATTTCCGGCAGTCTTATTTGTGGGTCTGTACCTTCATAGGAATAAGAGCTTCTTTCTAATTAAATGCAATTATGCTAACCTTTGAGGAGGGAACTAGGAGGTGAGCTCGTTGAAACGCGTGCTAATAACAGGATACAAAGCGAATGAACTTGGCATTTTCTCATTGAAGCATCCTGGCATTCCGATTATCAAAAAAGCGATTCAAAAGCGGATCATCGCCTTAATAGATGACGGGCTCGAATGGGTTGTTGTAAGTGGGCAATGGGGGGTAGAACTGTGGGCGGCAGAGGCAGTGCTAGAGCTGAGAGAACATACCCATCCTGAGTTGAAGCTTGCAGTGATTACACCATTTCTGGAGCAAGAAGAGAAGTGGAGCGACGATAAAAAAGGGTGCTACGCAAGCGTCATGCAGCGTGCCAATTACGTGAACAGTATTACGAAGACCAAATACGAAGGACCGTGGCAGTTCAAAGAGAGGGACAAGTTCCTTCTGAGAAACTCTGACGGCATTCTGATGGTCTATGATGAAGAGACAGAGGGTTCACCGAAGTTTATGAAATTGCAGGCAGCTCAAATTGCCGAGCATCATACCTATCCGATCATAATGATCAATGCTTTTGATTTGCAAAATGTGGCCGAGGATGAGCACGGGGATTACGGCGGCGACATGCAGGATGACATGTCTGGGGATTCGGTCAGCGGTGGAGATAAGTGGCATTTTGATGATGACATTTAGGGAGGCTGACTCCCGCGGCCGGCATTCATTCTCATGAATAAATGGAAAACTTACAGCTAAATTCATCCTTTTAAATAGAAAGATTGAATTAAATGAAAAATATGTAGGTAATATTAGGAGTTTTATCTGAATCAGCATTTGCAGCTGAAAATAGCTGTAGGTTCATAGCTAATCAACAACCATCAAAATTCCCCCATGCACCATAGCTACTCAACAACCATCAAACTTGCCTCCTTGCACCATAGCTACTCAATGTTCACCGAAGACTCCTCCATCATCTATCCTCCCAAATAAATGGAAAATATTCAGTTAAATTCAGCAGATTAGGTGAGAATATTAAATTAAATGGAAAACCAGAAAGGGGTGATTTCCCGAGAATTAGCTGTAGTTTTTGCAGTTTGTGCTCAGCTGGAGCGATGTTGTGAAATACAGAAGTAATCCAACACATACGCAGATTAACACACAGTCGCGTTCCTCTAAATCTCCCGTTTTGCCCCATTTGTCACATATGGACTAGCCAAATCCGACTCTTTTTACACAAAACACATATATATCTGTGTTTACCCCCTCCAAAAACAAACATAAAAATAATGTTTCAAAAACAAACAAAGATATGATAAGATAAAACCATCAAAAACAAACATACAAACATGGGATGTAAACCTTAGGAGGGTACTTAAATGGTTGCGAATTTATGGGAAGCTTCAAAAGCGAATGCAGTGTCGAAAGGCGTAGAGGAAATTGTTTATCGTTCTAACTTGTTAGGCACAGATCGCGCTGTATGTAACTGGGGCGGCGGCAACACCTCTTACAAAACGATCGAGAAGGATTTCCGTGGTCGCGATGTTGAAGTGATGTGGGTCAAAGGAAGCGGTTCTGACCTTGGAACGATGAAAGCAAAGAATTTCACAGGTCTTCGCATGGAAGATATTCGTCCATTGATCGAGCGCGACGAAATGTCCGACGAAGACATGGTTGCTTACCTTGCAAACTGTATGATCGACAGCAAGCATCCGCGTGCTTCCATCGAGACGCTTTTACATGCGTTCTTACCATTCAAAAACGTTGACCACACACATCCAGATGCGATTATCTCGCTTTGCTGCGCACACAATGGTCGTGAGCTTGCGAAAGAAATTTATGGCGATCGTTTCGTATGGGTACCTTATGTACGTCCTGGTTTTACACTTTCCAAAATGATCGCAGATGGCGTTCGCAACAATCCAAAAGCTGAGCTTGTTCTTATGGAGAAACATGGTCTAGTCACTTGGGGCGAAACATCCGAAGAAAGCTACCTCAAAACCATTGCTATCATTAATGAAGCAGCAAGTTTCATTGAAGCTCGTGTGAACGAAGCGAACCTATATGGCGGTTCCAAATACGAAACACTTAGCGCTGAAGCACGCAAGGAACTATTGGCTCAAGTTCTGCCAGTCGTTCGCGGTGCAGTAAGCAACGAGAAGAAAATGATCCTCACCATTGACAGTGCAGACGATGTGCTTCAATTTGTAAACAGCCGTGATGCAGCAGTCCTTTCCCAAGTTGGAGCAGCTTGCCCGGATCACCTGGTTCATACGAAAATGAAGCCTTTATATATCGACTGGAATCCGGCAACTGGCGACGCAGCAAGCTTAACAGAAGCTTTGAAAGCCGGTATTGAAGCTTACAAAGAAGAGTACAAAGCTTATTTTGACCGTAATAAAAATGATGGCGACGTTATCAACGAAGCAGCTCCGCGTGTTATCCTTATTCCAGGAATCGGGATGATCAACACAGGCAAAAGCTGGGCTATGGCACAAATTAGCGGAGCGCTTTACCACCGCGCAATCTCCGTTATGAGAGGCGCTACGGCTCTTGGAACGTTCGTATCCCTAAGCGAAAACGAATCTTTCAACGTAGAGTACTGGCCGCTTGAGCTTTATAAATTAACACTAGCTCCAGCTGAAGCTGAATTCTCCCGTCAAGTAGCTTTCATCACAGGCGGCGCAGGCGGAATCGGAAGCGTAACAGCTCGTCAATTCTTGAAAGATGGCGCACACGTTGTGCTGGCTGATCTTAACCTTGAAGGTGCACAGAAACTTGCGACTGAACTGAACGAACAATATGGCGAAAACAGAGCAATTGCTGTTCGTATGGACGTAACGAAGGAAGAAGAAGTAGAAGCAGCATTCCGTGAGTCCATCCTTAGCTACGGCGGTATCGACATTATCGTGAATAATGCAGGTCTTGCGACTTCCAGTCCTTTTGACGAAACATCGCTGAAAGAGTGGAACTTGAACATGAACGTGCTGAGCACAGGGTATTTCCTTGTAGCGAGAGAAGCGTTTAAAATTATGAAAAAGCAAACAATCGGCGGCAGCATGGTATTCGTTGGCTCCAAGAACTCCGTATTTGCTGGGAAAAATGCTTCCGCATACTCCACAGCTAAAGCAGCTGAGATTCACTTAGCGCGTTGTATCGCAGCAGAAGGCGGCGAATTCGGTATTCGTGTGAACTCCGTATTGCCAGATGCGATCCTTCAAGGTTCCGCAATTTGGAACTCCGGCTGGCGCAATGAGCGGGCTGCTGCTTACGGTATTGAACCGGATCAGTTGGAAGAGCACTACCGCAAAAGAACAACATTGCTCGTTAACATTTTCCCTAAAGACGTTGCAGAAGCTATTGTGTACTTCGCTTCATCCAAAGCAGCTAAAACAACGGGTTGCATGATCACAGTTGATGGTGGCGTACCTGCTGCCTTCACACGTTAATACATCTACTAGGAGGCCATAAAACCGATGAGCGACAAAGCCTACGCATTATTCGAAGAGCAACAAGCCCTGAGAGGCATTGATATCGCAGCTGTCAAGGCGAAGCTGAAAGCATTGAAAGTTGAAACGCCATCATGGGGCTACGGGGATTCAGGAACACGCTTCAAAGTTTACCAACAAACAGGCGTACCGCGTAATCCTTTTGAGAAATTCGAAGATGCTGCGCAAGTGCACAAACTGACGGGTGTTTGCCCGTCGGTTGCCATCCACATCCCATGGGACAAGGTAGATGACTACGCGAAGCTGAAGCAGCATGCGTCTGATCTAGGCGTTTCCATCGGTGCGGTGAACCCGAACCTTTTCCAAGAAGATGATTACATCTTCGGAAGTGTGACGAACTCGAACGCAGCGATTCGCCGCAAAGCGACGGATCACTTGCTAGAGTGCGTAGACATTGCCAAAACGGTAGGCTCCGACGTGTTGAGCTTATGGTTCGCAGACGGCTCCAACTACCCAGGTCAAGTGGATATCCGCGCTCGTAAAGCGTGGATGTATGAGTCGCTGAAAGAAATGTACAATGCGATGACACCAAGCATGCGCATGTTGATCGAATACAAGTTCTATGAGCCTGCGTTCTACCACACAGATCTAGCTGACTGGGGTATGGCGTTCAATTTGGCGAACAAATTGGGTCCGCAAGCCGAAGTCCTCGTAGATACAGGACATCATCCACAAGGAACAAACATCGAGCACATCGTGACGTACTTGTTGGATGAAAATAAATTAGGCGGCTTCCACTTCAACTCACGTAAATACGGTGATGACGATCTAATCGTAGGTTCTGTGAATCCGTATGAATTGTTCTTGATTTTCTATCAAATCATTGATGCAGCGAATGACAAGAATCCACAGATTCGTCAAGCGGCTGACAACATTGCGTATATGATCGACCAAAGCCATAACATTGAGCGTAAAATCCCTGCGATGCTGCGTTCTGTATTAAACGTACAAACGCAATACGCGAAAGCACTTCTTATTAACCTTGAAGAAGTTCGTGCTGCACAAGCGAACCAAGATGTTCTTGGTGCCGAAGATGCGGTTCGTAAAGCTTTTGAATTCGATGTAACGCCTCTTCTACAAGCAGTTCGTGAGGAAATCGGCGTGCCGGTTGACCCGATGAAAGCTTACTTGGCAAGCGGCTATGACGAGAAAATTAACGCGCGTGGCAAAGGCGGTGCAAGCTGGTGAGTACTTCTTCGACAGTTCTAGCCTTTGATTTGGGAGCAAGCAGCGGCAGAGCGATCGTCGGACGACTTGATTCTGAAGCGGGCCGGATCACGATCGAGGAAATTCACCGCTTCTCTAATGATCCAGTGCAGGTGGGCAACCACCTGCACTGGGACATTTTGCGGTTGCTTCATGAGTTGAAGCAAGGTATTTTACAAACCAAACATCTAGGCTACACGAATATCGAGAGTTTGGCGATAGATTCATGGGCTGTTGATTTCGGACTTTTGGCTGCAAATGGTGAGCTATTAGGGAACCCGTATCATTACCGGGATCATCACACAGATGGCTTGATGGAGCAAGTGATGGAGATTGTTGGACGGGAGAAACTGTATGCGCTAACAGGGCTGCAGTTTTTGCAATTCAACTCCATTTTCCAACTCTATGCACTTCAAAAAAACAATCCTGAACTACTTGACCGCGCGGCGACGTTTCTGATGATTCCAGACCTTCTTCGCTACTTCCTGACAGGCGAAAAGCATAGTGAATTCACGAATGCCACGACGACGCAGTTGTTTAATGCAACGAGCTTCACGTGGGACACGGCACTCATCGAGCAATTACGACTTCCGGCACAGATTTTCTTGCCGCCAGTCGCTTCGGGATCGCGTGTTGGATCGCTAAGCCCAGCTGTTTGCGAGGAACTGGATGTTCCTTCCATTCCTGTCATCGCGGTTGGCGAGCACGATACAGCGTCAGCTGTTGTTGCCGTTCCTGCGCTTGATGATGACTTTGCCTTCCTAAGCTGCGGGACTTGGTCCTTATTAGGGACGGAGACGAGTGCTCCGGTGCTCACGGAACAAGCCCTAGCGTGGAATTTCACGAATGAAGGCGGCGTGTACGGAACGAATCGTTTATTGAAGAACATCATGGGTTTATGGCTCTTTAATGAATGCAAACGTGCATGGGATAAGGAAGGGAAATCAGTCAGTTTTGCCGAACTCGTGAAGCAGGCAGAAGCCGTAAAACCATTCCAATTCTTCATCGATCCGGATGATGATATGTTCCTTAACCCTGCGCATATGCCGAAGCAAATCCAGCAATATTGTCGTGATACGGGGCAAACTGTGCCTCAAACCGATGGTGAGATCGTGCGTTGCATTATGGAAAGCCTCGCACTGAAATATCGCTTTATTCTTGAACGTACGGAGCAGCTTTCCGGCAAGACATACCGTGGACTTCACATCGTAGGCGGCGGCATCCAGAACGAACTGCTTTGTCAGTTCACATCGAACGCTACACAGCGTGAAGTGTGGGCGGGGCCAGTAGAGGGTAGTGCCCTAGGAAACCTTGTAGTACAATGGATATCACTAGGGGTTATCGCGAATTTGCGCGAAGCCAGGAAGCTGATTCGGAATTCGTTCCCAGTCAAGACGAATCATCCTCAGGATGAGGCGGGTTGGCAGGCGGCGTATGAAGTGTTTTGTCAGGTGGCCTCCCGATCGACGGTGAAATGAGGGGTATCGATGCTTGTAGCGGAGAGATGGCAGAGAATCGTTCAATTGGTAAATGAAAAAGGAAGCATGCGCGTCACAGAGCTGAGCGAACTGTGTCAGGTGACGGAAGAAACGATTCGACGTGACTTGGATCGGTTAGAGGCTGAAGGCAAGCTCATGCGCAGCCACGGCGGTGCTGTGAGTGTGAAGGAAGCCCAGACCGAGGTTCCGTTCATGGAGCGGGAGACGGCGCATGCGGATTTCAAGAACAGCATCGCGAAGGAAGCTATTTCACATATTCAAGAAGGGGATCGCATCATTCTCGACGCGAGTACCACGGCTTGGTATATGGCGAAAATGATTCCCGATATGGCGATTACCATTATCACGAATTCCATGAAGGTTGCCTTAGAGGTAAGTGGCAAAGAGAAAATTCAAGTCATCTCCACAGGCGGCTTACTTTCTCCAAAGTCCTTATCCTACGTAGGCCCGTTGTCGGAGAGATCATTGGATATGTACCATGCGCATAAGCTGTTTCTATCTTGCAAAGGGGTTCACGTGCAGCGCGGCATCAGCGAATCGAATGAGCTTCAAGCGCTCATTAAACGCAAAATGATCAGCATCGCAGATGAAACGTATTTGCTCGCAGATCATAGCAAATTCGGCACACAGGCCTTAACACAAGTTGCGGGTTGGTCGGAGATTCAACATGTCATTACAGATCGACTCACGAGCAAGGAATCGCTAGATCGTATTCGAGACAAAGGTGTGCAAGTCCGCCAATTGGATTAGCCGCGCATACACAAACAGCCGTCCCATGTATAGTGGGGCGGCTGTTCTTGCTCCCACACACTTATTTGCATTCCTACTTTTACCTGACTAGTATATGCTTAAGAGCTAGTTGATGTTGAAAGGAGATACAGGCGATGCGAATAGGTGTTATAGCAGATACTCATTTATCTTACAAAGTTCAGAAGCTTCCCGATGCTCTTGTAGCGGGGCTACAGGGCGTTGATCTAATTATTCATGCAGGTGATTGGGTGAGTGAGCATGTCATCGAGCTAGTCGAGCAGATTGCTCCCTGTGAGTCCGTAGCCGGTAATAATGATGGGGAAGATATTGTGGAGAGGTTTGGGAAAAAGAAACTATTAACCTTCGGTAATTTCCGGATAGGGCTTATTCACGGGGATGGCTTCCGGAAAACGACAGAAGAAAGAGCGCGTGAGGCGTTCGAGGCTGAGCGGCCCGACATGGTAATCTTTGGACACTCACACATCCCATTTCTCCAAAATGTCCAAGGAACGATTATGTTCAATCCAGGTTCACCCACGGATAAAAGAAGACAGCCTCGCTACTCGTATGGCATTCTCCAATTAGGGGAGCAATGGAAGGCAGAGCATTTCTACTTCGACTCCAAAGAATGATTTCATGTGAAGCTGCTACTCTCCAGATAAACAAAAAGGGCTATCCCAAAAGTAGATCATTCTACTTGAGGGTAGCCCTTGTTTTCGTATACAGGCGCCGAAGAATCAGTCTCTATTCACTATTTCTACCGCTCATACCACTCGCCGGAAACCCAATCCGTCGATTTCCACTTCAGCACATCGGGATTCGCCAGATGCATAATTTCCTTCAAGAAATCAAGTTGCTCAAGATCGGTCATTGGCTTGAAGTTTTTCGCTATCGCAAGATTCTGCTCCAGTTGTTCCATAGACTCCATACCTACAATGGCTGTAGAAATCGGCAAAGACAATGTGTAGCGCAAAGCTTTCTCATACCAAGGTGCCAATTTGCCCAACGCCATGACCTTCATGCCGATGATCGCAATTCCCTTTTCATTGGCTTGGGGCAGGAATTCATGGGCGAAGCTATAAACAAGGTGATCAGCAGCGGACAATGCGACAAGTGCGCTATCAAACGGATAGCGATCAATCGCTTCGAGCTGGACCTGAGGATTCGTATGCCCACTGATCGAGATATGCTTGATCATGCCTTGTTCCTTCGCTTCAATTAAAGCTTCGAGTGCGCCACCTTTGGCAAAACACTGATCGAGCTCTTCCATTTTCATAATATTATGTAGACGCCACTCCTCGACGTGATCCGTCTGCAGACGCTTCAGGCTGTCTTCGAGAAGTCGAAGGGAACCGTCCCGCGTTCGGTCATGAGTCTTGGTTGCAATCCATACCTCGTCCCTCCGACTACGCAGGGCTAGTGCTTTACCCAGACGTTCTTCCGATTGCCCTTTCGAATAGCTAGGCGCTGTGTCGAAGTACGTTATACCCTCATCAATTGCTCGATTCACAATCTGAATCGCTTCTTCCTCCGTGCAGTTATGTTCATCTACAATGCGTTGGGCGCCAAAGCTTAATAGTGGGAAATGGGCTCCCGTCGAACCAAAAGGTCTTTTCTCCATTCAATCATTCCTCCTACAATGGCAAGCTGCAGTTATTATGTCCTATCGTTCCCACAATGGATACCAAGACATACCAATTTTACCACAGATGAAAGTAAGAAATTTTGTTTTCCGATGATAAAAATAGTGCGATTCTGGTCAATGGTGGTTCACTTGGAAGCACTTATCTGGGGGCCGAGAAGGTTGCCAAGATAGGCGTTTTTCTCATTCGTAACATGGATACGAGACGAAGGGAATTCTTTTACTGGATAGAGATCGAATTTAGCAGGAATATTGCTTACTCATACGAAATTAATAGATCAAGAGTTCATCGTCAAGATTCGACCTAATTTGATCAAAAATATGAACGACCAAGGACTTTGGTCCTAATATTTGATGAAAAAAGATTGTGATAATGCGCAATTAAACTTATTATGAATAGAGCATATCATTTATTGTCGAGAAGCTTGATCAAACAAATTGAAGGTGTACATAACGAATCACAATTAGATTGTAAAGAGGTGCTTTAAGCATGGAGAAATCATCTATTATTGGTATTGTGCTAGCTGCAGTATCCATTGGCTTTGGTATGGTACTAAAGGGAGCAAGTTTAGCGGCATTATTAAATCCTGCGGCTGCGTTAATCATTTTCGGCGGAACAGCTTCAGCGCTGCTCTTAGCCTTCTCGCTTGAAGAGATCAAGAAAATCCCGGTCTTATTAAAAATCATTTTTACTGAACAGAAACTTATGCCAAAAAAAGAATTAATCGAGACGTTCATTAACTGGGTGAGCATTACACGTCGTGAGGGGCTGCTTTCTTTGGAGAAGCAAGCTGAGGAGCTTTCGGATCCTTTTATGAAAAGTGGTATGCGACTAATTATCGATGGGAATGACCCGGACTTCGTGCGTGATGTTCTTCTTGAAGATATTGCCGAGATGGAAACAAGACATAAGAAATATGCGAGTATTTTTACTCAAGCAGGTACGTATGCACCTACACTTGGGGTACTTGGTGCCGTTGTCGGACTAATCGCTGCGCTTGGTAATTTGAGTGAAGTGGAGAAGTTGGGACACTTAATTTCAGCTGCTTTCGTTGCTACCATGTTCGGTATTTTCTTGGGGTATGTTATTTTTCACCCTTTTGCCAATAAGCTTAAGCAGAAGTCCAAGAAAGAAGTTGAGATTAAGCTGATGGTCGTAGAAGGCTTACTTTCTATCCAATCTGGTGTGTCAGCCAATTCCGTGAAGCAGAAGATGATGATTTTTGTCGCTAACAAAGATCGTGAGTCCTATGAAGAAAGTATGGAGGGGGGGGCATCCGGACAGTGAGTAAAAAAAAGAAGCATGAGGATCATGAAGAACATGTCGATGAATCCTGGCTGATTCCCTATGCGGATTTATTGACTTTACTCCTTGCCCTCTTTATCATTTTGTTTGCATCTAGTCAGTTAGACTCTAAGAAATACGATTCCATCATGCGATCTTTAAATAATGCTTTCACTGGTGGTGAAGCGCCCTTCGCCATGTCGAATTTAATTCCAATTGAGGATGCAGCAAACTCGACGAAAAATAATTTTAAGAACCAGAATCCACCTTCCAAAGAAGAGAATAAAATCGAGAGCCAACTAGCTGCGAAGCTTCAGAAGGAAGAAAAGGACCTGGAAGAATTAAAGAAAAGTATGGATGCGTTCATTAAAGAGAATAACATGAGTGAACAGTTGACAACCAAATTGGATAATGAAAAGTTGACGATTACCATAAGCGATCGAGCGTTGTTCGATTCTGGATCTGCGACGATCAAGCAGGAGTCCCAGAACCTAGCCACATCGATGTCGAATTTACTGGGGCAATACCCTGGCTATGAGGTCGAAGTGGCTGGACATACGGATAATATACCGATTCACCGAGCAGATTTTGAAACGAATTGGGATTTGAGTGCCAAGCGTGCTGTGAATTTTATGAAATTGCTGCTCGTTAATACGAAGATTCAGCCTGCTTCTTATTCCTCAGTTGGCTATGGCGAGTATCGCCCTATCGCTGATAATACGGTAACCGATGGCAGGGCCAAGAATCGCCGAGTAGAAGTGAGCATTCTCCGCAACATCAAAGCATCGGATGAGATAGCGAAATAAATGAGAAGAGCTAAGCAGCTTACAAAGTGCTTAGCTCTTTTGATTATGTGCAATTCGCTGCCGTGTGCAAGAGAAAGGGGAATTGAAAAACCGCGGGGACACGGATAGGAGGGTGTAAGTCGAAGAAATCTAGTTACTTCGACTTACGAGTAAGAAGCAGCGCTATTTCTTATGTGTAAGTCGATTATTTCAGGTGAAACCGACTAATTCAGGTGTAAAAACGGCCCCTAGTTGTTCTACCGCTGAAACAACCTCTTATCATGTAAGTGTTATGTGTTATGTGTTATGTGTTATGTGTTATGTGTTAATTGTTACTTAACCCCGACCAATTCTTTCTTGTCTTGGAGCTGCTCCTGGTTCTTGAGTTCCTTATGTTGCTGGACATCAGGCAGCTGTTCAAATACAAGCTCTTCGTTCAATTCCTGTTCAATCGCTGCGATTTGTTCCACAATTTGTTCCACGATGCTTTCTTCAGCCGCATGGATCTCTATTGGCTCATCCACTCCTATAACCTCCGCAATTTGAAACTTGCTAATTTCTGCAAAAAGCTGCTGAGCCAGCTCAAGAATATCATCCGACTCTTCCGCAATACGCCGGATCGACGCGTCCTGTTGGATACTGGTCGAGTTTACCTCTTCAACACCGGCAGCTGTCTCTTGCGCAATGGCGGCAACAAACTGCACGGAATCGACCAAGCGATCGTTCTTCGACTGGGCTTGTTCGATTTTCTGATGAATCTGTACAATCTGCTCACGGATGACTAACGTCGACTGCTCAATTCTGCTGAAGGAACCGAAAGTCTCCTCCACGTGGCTGCTTTGCGTCAGTGCAGATTCACGCGCATCGACCAACGATAGCTGCAACTCCTGAATCTGCCCCTGCAGCGTCCCGATGATACCGCTGATCGTCTTCGACGATCCGTTCGTTTGGAGGGACAGCTCGCGCACTTCTTCCGCGATCACAGAGAAGCCGCGGCCGTGCGCGCCGGCTCTGGCCGCTTCGATCGCGGCATTCAACGCTAGGACATTCGTCTGCGTTGAAATCTCCATGATCGAGCGCACGATGGCGCCGATCTGCTTCGAGCTGGCGCTGAGCGTCTGCATCGCCGCATCCACCTTCTGCAGCAGGAGCTGCGACTGCGCAGTTGACGCTTTGAGCGCCTGCACGGATGCAGTACCTTGCTGCGTATCGAGAGCAGCCGCGTCGCTGCTGCGCTTCATTTCATGGGTATACGCGTTGATATCGCGGATCTCTTCTTCAAGTTCGGCGATGAGCAGCGAGCTGCTCTCTGTTTTCATCGCTTGCTCATCCGCGCCTGTCGATATCTCGTGAATCGCTTTGAGAATATCTGAATTTGCCGAGGCCGTCAGCTGGGAGAAGCGATGAAATTCATGCGAATGCGCAGATAGAGATGAAGCGATCCCCTTTGTTGTACCAAGCATGAGGCGAACTTGCCGTATCATCTGGTCAAAGTTATTACTTAATTGCCCTAGCTCATCAGTGGCAGAGGAATTAATGGTGTGGGTTAAATCTCCGGATGCAATGCGAGCAACGGCTTTTTGCAGAACAGAGATCGGACGCGTGAACGATGTAACAATGAGAAAAGCGATAACCAACGTAAGCAAGAAAACGAAAGCAGAAGCAACCAACATAATCGTACGGCTATTATTGAGTGCTTTGGAGGAGTCAGCAATTGCAGCTGCAGAACCGTCGGCATAGGTTATGTAAAATTTATCGACTAAACCAAAGATGATATCCTTCAACTCTTGGGATTCACTATATAAGTACAACAGATTAATCTGAAGATCAGTTGGCTTGATGTTGGGGTCCTGAACCATTTTAGCTGCTGAATCGAAATTGTTAATGTAATCAACCGAGGCTTGGATTAACTGGCTTCGCCATTTTTGCTGATCAGGGGTACTGGCGGTATCGCCGATCTTCTTAATGAAATCATTGTAGGGCTGCCGATTACTATTGTATTTCTCAATAAATTCGGGTTTCTTGGAGATTTCAAGTCCAGCAGCAATGATGTTCATCTCCTGAACCAAATTCTTAAGCTCTAGGGCCATTACTTTAAGAGCGACCTTATCATTTTGAACGATCATATGCTGCTTGATTTGTGTTACCTGATAAAGATTGAACAGAGCAACGCTTAAGAAAATGAGCAGTACACCACCGAAGCTTGTAATTAATTTTGCACGCATAGAGAAGTTTGACATCATCAATCTAATCATATGTATTCCTCCTATATATAGACAAGCTTAGACACCATTCGTCTAATTACTTATTAATATAGGGGGCTTCTATTAACTAAAGCGTCGAACTATGTAAACGATTTGTAAATTAAAAGTTTTACATTACGTTAACGTTTCGTGGGTTTGTAATTTACATTCGCTTGCTACCATATGGAAGTAAGGTCGTTCGACACACAAGTAGATGGGGATCGAACATAACCAAATCCAGCACATACATTCAAAGGAGGACATGCAAACTATGTTTAACTTCATGTCGAGAAAAGGAATTACATTTACACTATCCGCGGTATTAATGATGGGGACTTTGGTTGGTTGCGGTGCTAAAACAGAGACAAACAATGCGGCAGCAACAACGGCAGCGACGACAGCAGCTTCAGCTTCTGCTAAGCCGACGGATGCTCCGAAAACAGAATTAAGCGGTACAGTTACAGCTTCCGGTTCCAGCGCACTTCTACCATTGGTTAAACAAGCAGCAACTGAATTTATGGAAAAGAACCCGAAAGTAACCATTAACGTGACTGCTGGTGGTTCAGGTACAGGAATTAAAAACGTAGCAGACGGAACATCCGACATCGGGAACTCCGACGTAGAGTTTTCTGCTGAATATAAAGATAAAGGTCTAAAGGATCACAAAGTAGCAATCGCACCTTTCGCTCTAATCGTAAACAAAGATGTGAAAGTGGATAACGTAACGAAACAACAAGCAGCGGATATCTACACAGGTAAAATCACGAATTGGAAAGAAGTTGGCGGCAATGACGCGAAAATCGTTCTTGTTCACCGTCCGGACAGCTCAGGTTCCCGTACACTTGTCAAACAAATTATTTTGGATGGCAAAGAATTCACGAAAGACGGTATTACACAAGAAAACAGTGGTGCAATGAAAACAGCGGTTGTAGGACAATCCGGCTCTATTGGTTATGTGGATACACCTTACATCGATGACACGTTAAAAGCTTTGAAAATTGATGGTGTAGCTTTCACAGAAGACAACATTAAGAACGGCACTTACAAATTGTTTGGTGTAGAGCATATGTACACAAAAGGCGAACCGACAGGTGCTGTTAAAGCCTTCATCGAGTACATTTCCAACAAAGATTTCCAAGCGAAGCAAGTTCGTGAGTTGAAGTTCTTGCCAGCTGATTTATTGGGGAAATAAGAGTTTTTCAACAAGAGCGTCTGCATATACATGCGGCGCTCTTTTTCTATGTCGAGTTATTGACCAAAACTTTTACATTCCCTTAACAAATCATTTACGATCCAATGACATTCGTATTCTATGATAATAGTAAGTCTTGTGTATTGTAGAGAAAGGGGAATCACCCAGTGAATTCCATAGTAGATCAACTAACCAGCAGCGTGAAATCAAATGAAAGTCGCCCTGTCGTCACCAAGTGGACTCAAAATCAGCATCGACAAGATCGAATAATGAGGTGGTTGTTTGTAGGTAGTGCTGCTTTAGTTTCTGCCATCATTTTCTCTATCATTGTTTTCGTTGGTATGCAAGGGATCAAAACTTTTCAAGGTGTGAGTCCTCTCGAGTTTTTCTTCTCAACCGACTGGACGCCTGGTCAAAATAAATTCGGTGCATTTCCATTTCTATACAGCACATTGCTCATGACACTTGTAGCTGTCGTTATCTCCGTTCCGCTAGCCTTATCAGGTGCGTTGTTTATGGCGAAAATTGCTCCCAAATGGATGCGTGAGATCATGCGTCCTGCAACTGATTTATTCGTCGGCATTCCATCCGTTGTCTATGGATTGATCGGGATGACAGTCATTGTGCCGGCATTAGGCAGAATGACAGGCGGAGTGGCTTACGGTATTTTACCAGCGGCTATCATCTTAGCCATTATGATTCTCCCTACTATTCTGTCCATTTCAGAAGATGCCATTCGTTCACTTCCGGGTCGTTTAGAAGAAGCTTCACTGGCATTAGGAGCAACACGGTGGCAAACGATGTGGCGTGTACTCTTGCCAGCGGCAAGACCTGGTATTCTGACGGCAATCATCCTCGGGATGGGCCGCGCGATCGGGGAAACGATGGCCGTATTCATGGTTATTGGGAACTCGCCTCAAATGCCCAAATCGCTTCTCGATTCAACGACAGTGTTAACAACAGCCATCGTTAAAGATATGGGGAATACGAATTACGGCTCAACTTGGAACAATGCGCTCTATTTGATGGCGCTGCTTCTCCTTGTCATCTCCTTATCTCTCATTCTCATCATTCGTATCGTAGCTAAGAGGAGTGAACTCAAATGACAAGTAAAACAACGGATCGTATCGCGACCCTATACTTCTGGACATCGGGCATCGTCATTATCGGGATACTGGCATGGTTTCTCGTCCGCATCCTAGGCGATGGAATCCCGCACTTATCCTGGCATTTTATCTTCGGTAAACCCGAAGAGATTAAAGCGGGCGGCGGTGTAGGGCCACAACTGTTCAACTCGTTCTATGTGCTGTTCCTATCACTCGTGATTTCGATTCCGATCGGTTTATTTTCAGGTATTTACTTAGCGATTTATGCACAAAAGAATTGGTTCACGGACCTCGTCCGAATTTCCGTTGAGGCACTATCTTCCGTACCATCTATCGTGTTTGGTCTATTCGGATTTCTATTATTCGCTAATTTGCTTGGGCTCAAATTTTCAATCATTGGCGGCGCGGCCACCGTGGCACTGTTGAATCTTCCCGTCATGGTACGGGTTACGGAAGAAGCCATTCGCACTGTGCCTGACTCCTACTGGGAAGCAAGTTTGGCACTGGGCTCAACTAAATGGCAGGCGATCCGTAAGGTGCTCATTCCAGCAGCATTACCAAACTTAATTACCGGGATCACCTTGATTGCCGGTCGTGCACTTGGTGAATCAGCAATTCTCATCTACACGGCTGGGTTGTCCGTTTCACGCTTTTTCCCTGATTTCAACCCGCTCAAAATGGGAGAGACGCTCTCTGTTCATCTCTGGTACATCGGTGCAGAAGCACTTGTTCCGGATGCAAAAGAAATTGCTAAAGGCAGTGCTGCTCTACTCTTAATCGTTGTCTTAATCTTTAATCTGCTGGTATCGATACCGAGTCGAATCTTACAAAAAAGACTTTCCGGGGGGAAATAACATATGGCTATCGCGACGAAGTATAAAATTAAAGCAGAGAAATTGAATTTATTTTATGGAGATAATCAGGCGCTTCACGACGTAGATCTAAGCATTGAAACAGGAACCATTGCCGCCTTGATTGGACCTTCCGGTTGTGGGAAATCTACCTTCCTGCGTACCTTAAACCGTATGAATGATCTTATTGATAGTGTGCGGATCACAGGGAATGTAGCCGTGGATGGACACAATATTTATGGCCCCGATTCCGATGTCGTTTCGCTGCGTAAACGTGTGGGCATGGTATTTCAACGTCCGAATCCATTCCCAATGAGCATCTATGATAACATCGCCTATGGTCCACGAATTCATGGGATCAAGAAGAAGGCTGTGTTAGATGAAATTGTAGAACGCAGTCTCAAACAAGCTGCACTTTGGGACGAAGTCAAGGATCGTCTGAATAAGTCTGCGATGGGATTATCCGGTGGACAACAGCAACGCTTGTGTATTGCACGGCTGCTCGCTGTAGAACCAGATGTTCTGCTGATGGATGAGCCGACCTCGGCTTTGGATCCTATTTCAACATTGAAAGTAGAAGAACTTACACAAACGTTAAAAGAGAAATATACGATCATCATCGTGACACACAACATGCAACAAGCAGCGAGAATTTCAGATAGAACGTCTTTCTTCCTGAACGGTTATTTAGTCGAAACCGACCAAACCGATAAGATCTTCACGAATCCGAATGATCAACGTACAGAAGATTACATTACCGGACGTTTCGGTTAAAACACATAAAGGGAGAGATACACATGGATGCAAGACCAGGGTTTCACCTGTCGTTGGCACTACTGCAGAAGGAATTACAGCAAATGGGGGAAAGTGTAGAGGATTTAATTTATACCTCCGTAGAGTCCCTTGCCAAGCTGGACGAGAAAGCCGCACAGCAAGTCATCCAGAAGGACGATCTCATTGATGATTATTTAATGACCATTGATGAGCTCTGCCTACGATTAATTGCTCTTCAACAACCCATGGCTAGTGATCTGAGAATTATTGGAACGGCGCTTAAGATTGCGACTGATTTGGAACGTATCGCAGATCATGCGGTTGATATTGCCAAGATCACGATTCGTTTTGCAGGTGAAGAGTTGGTGAAGCCGCTAGAAGTCATTCCGCAAATGGCTGAAATTGCTATCGAAATGTTGCACGAGAGCCTCCTTTCTTATACGGAACGCGATGTACACAGGGCAGCATCGTTGGCCGAGAAGGATGATCGTGTAGATAAGTTGTACAGCACAGTGATGCAGGAACTGATGGGGATGATGGGAACGGATTATCACCGGAATCGTCAATTGACCCATCTGTTGTTTGTTGCACATTTCTTGGAGCGTGTGGCAGATCATACGACGAATATCGGCGAAGGCGTCATCTACATGGTTACGGGGAAACGGAAAGATCTGAACGTGTAACGACATAGAGAAGGGCCATCTCCCGTAGTAGACTCAAATCTACTTCGGGGATGGCCCTTTTCTCTCCACACAAGAAGAATTTAAATGTTTCCGGATTGAAGCGGGAATCGAATGAGGAAAGTCGTCCCATTCGGACCGGAACTCACTTCAATCGCAGCGTGATGCCTGGCTGCAATACTATAGCAAATGGCTAAGCCGAGCCCAGTCCCTTCATCCTTCGTCGTGAAGAAGGGGCGACCTAGCTTCTCCAAATGCTCTGCCTTAATACCGCTGCCTTGGTCAGCGATTAAGAGGACAACGTGCTCAGGTTCGTGATAGGTTTGGATCGATAGCGTGCCGCCAATGTTCATGGCTTCAAGCCCATTCATACACATGTTCAGAATAAGCTGTCGCATTTCTTTGTCGTCAAGTTGGATCTCTGGACAGTAGCCGAACTGACCATTAACATGCTTGCCTGACATGACAGCTTCTGCTTGAATCAGAGGCAATAAACTTTCAATGATGCGGTTAATACTCTCAGGACGTTGATAGGATTGTTTATTTTTGGCAAGAGAAAGATATTCCGTAATAATCTCGTTCGCCCTGTCCAATTCTTCTAACATGATGGGGATATATTCTTTTTGCATATGGCGATCATTTTCTTGAAAGAGTTGAAGAAAGCCGCGGATGGTCGTCATTGGATTCCGAATTTCATGCGCGATACCTGCAGCCATTTCTCCGACTAGGTTTAATTGAGCAAGGCGTGCCATTTCGGTTTCAAAACGAAGACTTTCCGTAATATCAACTGCGACATGCAGCAAGCAATTTTCATCCTCGATATCGATGAACTCTGTGGATAGGAGCGCAGTCCGAATGTCGCCGGATTTGGTAACGTAACGAACCTTCTCATTACGGACAATTTCGCCATATTTCGCTGGATTATTGTGATCATCACGCATCAGATTCAAGGCTGTACCAATAATCTCGTCTCCATAACCTGTATGCTGCTTCCAGCTTTCATTAACTTCCAGATAGGCAAGATCAGGAAGTCGACGGATAGCCATTAAGGAGGGGGAAAGGATGAACATTTTTTTGAAATGTTCTTGGGAGTTTATAAGTTTCTCGTGGGCATCGACCAGCTCAGATGTACGTTCTTCGACCCAATTTTCGAGGAGTAAGTTTTGCTCTATTAATTTCTCCTCGGCTTCAGCAAGCTTGCGATTCGTTTCTTCTAGAGCTAATGTGCGTTTATGTAAAAGCTCGCTTTGAGCCTTCAGCTTCTGATGGTTCAGATGCATATTAACGAAGCCATCCACCTTCATGCGCAGCATTTTGGGATGTACAGGTTTAAATAAGTAATCAATCGAACCGACATGATAGCCTCGCAATACATGCTCAATCGAAGTGCTCAAGGCTGTTAAGAAAATAATTGGGATATCTTGACAAGCTTTTCGTTGTTTTATCAATTCTACGGTTTCAAAACCGCTAAGTCCTGGCATTTGCACATCCATCAAAATAACAGCAATATGATCAGCAGGCTCTTTTAATAAATAGCGAAGTGCTTCCTCCCCTGATTGTAATGAAATAACGTCATAGGAAGAAGAGGCCAGAATGCTATTAAGCGCCAGCAAGTTTTCATAGCGATCATCTACCGCCAAGATTTTTACTTGTTGTTCCATCTGTTGTCCTTTCCGCACGAGATCTGCTATACGCACCTACAATCCATATCTCACCTTTTCGAGGAAAAAGTGTAATTCCCTCTTTTTTTCTGAAAGTCTTTACATACATTTTACATATGGTTAATCTTACCTATCATTTGATTTGATAGACTTGGGATACAAGCAGAAATAGATGAGGATGATGGACATGCTTACTCAGTCAGAAGTCGCGATAGAGTTTCATAAATTAATAGAAGAACAACGTATTTCTTCCGTGTATCAACCAATTGTATCCTTGCAAGATGGACAAGTGATGGGGTATGAAGCACTAACTCGCGGTCCGGTGGACGGCCCTTTTCATTCGCCACTTGCGATGTTTCAATATGCGGAGGGGCAAGGTGAGTTATATCGTCTAGAGCAGTTAGCGCGTGAGAAGGCCATACAAGGATCCATTTTGGAACACGCACAACAGTTGTTATTTATTAATATCTCGTCACATGTTTTAGAGGATCCTGGCTTTATGCCAGGTAAGACGCTTGAGATTCTGCAGAAGTACGGACTTCGTCCGAGCAATGTCGTATTCGAGATTACGGAAAGAAGTTCGATCGAGGACTTCACTTTGGCCAAGAAAATTCTAGCCCATTATCGGACACAAGGTTATCGTATTGCGATTGATGATGCGGGGGCGGGATATTCTTCACTCCAAGCGATTGCCGAGCTTCAGCCTGACTTCATTAAGATCGATCGTTCACTGATTGAAAATATTCATTTGAATAAAGTGAAAGCCTATATTCTCGAAACCTTCGTTACATTTGCTCAGAAAATGAACATTTCGTTGATCGCTGAGGGCATTGAACAAGTTGAGGAGCTAGCCAAATTAACTCAAATGGGTGTGCATTATGCGCAAGGTTTTTTACTCGGGAGACCTTCTACAACCATTGCGACAGTTCAAGACACACATAAAATGACCATTTGGCAGCATCGCAGCGTACAAGGGGGTACGATGTCTTGGCAAATTGGCGAACTGAAAACACCCGTTGGTGTGTTCCATACGAAAGTGCAAATTTCGGAAGTCGCAGAGTTTTTCAAAAGGAATCAAGAGGCTGTCGGGGTTGTCATTGTTTATGATGATGAGCCGCGCGGCCTTGTGATGAGAGAACGTCTATTCCAGCATTTGGCTGGACAATATGCCTACTCGCTGTACTGGAATCGAACGATTGATAGCGTGATGGATGATTCTCCTTTGATCGTGGATGAGTTAACGCCTGTGGAACAAGTGTCCCAGCTCGCAACTTCTCGTGCAATTCATCATTTATACGACCTTGTCATCATTACAAGCCAGGGGAAAATGGCGGGCTCAGCGTCTATTCGAACGATACTAGAGAGTATTACGAATGTGAAAATGGAGTCGGCTCGCGTTGCAAATCCACTAACAGGACTTCCTGGGAATTTGCAAATTAATCGCGAATTGAACAAGCGAATAACTGCGAGAGTGCCTTTCCATGTCATTTATGCCGATTTGGATTATTTTAAATGGTACAATGACCGCTTTGGTTTTCAAAAAGGGGATCAATTAATTCAATATATGGCGGACTTAATGCAGCAAGCGATTGCTTTCTATGGAACACCAAGCGATTTTGTCGGACATGTCGGCGGGGATGATTTTATTGCGATCTCCACCTCATTATCACCGAAACTCTTGTGTCAAGAAATCATCAGTCGGTTCGAAACGGGTGTCCGGATGTTCTATGAAGATGAAGATTGGGAATATGTGGTGGATCGGGGTGGCAAACAAGTGAAAAGCGAAGGGGTCACGGTGTCCTTATCCTTAGTCATCTGCAGCTGTGAGTCCCCTATTTCACTAGACTATATTTCTCAAACAGCGGCTCAGCTCAAAAAGAAAGCGAAGGCGCATCAAGGCAGTATTTATTGTTTTCAAACGATTGGATAACACTTATGCGGGTTCAGAAAGTAAAGATCAATTGTTTGAATGAACGAACGATGATCACTTTTTGCTTCCCGATCCGCCTCTCTGAAATTTTCTTAATATTGGCCGGGTGAATCCAGACCGCATCCATCCCCGTAGAAGATGCACCAACAACATCATTCCGCCACGAATTTCCAACCATCACACTCTGGCTCGCAGCCGTGTTCATCGATTTCAGGGCTCCCTCAAAAATCGCGGGATGCGGCTTTCGCGGTCCATCATTCTCCGTTGTAAACAAACGCTCCTGATCGAACCATGAGGTCAGCTTCATTTTCTCCAAATTACGTTGCAGTCGATTCCGATTCCCATTTGAGATAATTGCCAGCTTATATTGACGTGACAGCACCTCTAATGTGTCTTCTACCCCTGGGAATAAAGCTACGAAATTGTCCTCTTTCTCTTCGATCTGATTGAAGAAGATTCGTGTAAACGCCGTAGTCACTTGCATTGGAAATGGATGGAGTGCTTTGATTAAACAAATATGCCGCAGCTCGTCTGGCGAGATGGGGCTTCGGATAGGCGTTTTGCGATGGCGGCTCCATTCGGACTTATAGCTAAGCAGTGCCTCTTGCGCGGTCAATTTCGTATCCTCTGGTTCCCACCTTGCCGTGAAATCCTGCATAACCTCAAGAAAAGCGGAATCGAAGCATTGTCTGCGATCTAAGATGGTATTATTCATATCAAAAAATATAACCTTTTTACGTGTGGGTGAGAAAAAAGGACTCATACGGAGAACCTCCTTCTGAAGACCGGACCATCCAAACTTACTCTCCTTAGATGTTTATGTAGCGAACCGTTTTTTTATTTTTATTTCGTATGCTATGATGAAGGAAGTATGTCTAAAATTGGGGTGGAACTTATGGATAAGCTTATTATTATTGATGGGAACTCAATTGCGTTTCGTGCCTTCTATGCGTTGCCGCTGCTCAGCAATTCAAGCGGTCTACATACCAATGCGGTATACGGCTTTACAACGATGCTGTTGAAATTAATTGAAGAAGAAAAACCGACCCATTTTCTCGTTGCCTTCGATGCGGGGAAAATTACGTTTCGACATACAGAATATGCGGAGTATAAAGGCGGTCGTGCGAAAACACCGACGGAGCTCTCTGAACAATTCCCGCTGATTAAGGAACTGCTGAAAGCGTTCAAAATTCCGCAATTCGAGCTGTCTGGTTATGAAGCGGATGATATTATCGGGACAATGACGAAAGCAGCGGATGCCAAAGGGGAGAAAGTTCTTCTCGTATCCGGAGACAAGGACATGCTCCAGCTTGCTTCTGAGCAAGTTACGGTTGCCATTACCCGCAAGGGGATTAGTGAGATGGATCGATTCGATCCGGAAGCCATTAAAGAAAAATACGGCCTCACACCGAATCAAATTATTGATTTGAAGGGCCTCATGGGCGATACCTCCGATAATATTCCGGGTATTCCAGGCGTAGGTGAGAAGACGGCGCTCAAAATGCTGCATGACTTTGGCACGGTTGAAGAAGTGTTGGCGAACACAGCAAGCCTGAAAGGCAAAATGAAAGAGAAAGTGGAAGAGCATGCCAAAAGTGCCCTCATGAGCAAAGAGCTGGCTACTATTTATCGAGAAGTTCCGATGGAAACAGCTTGGGAATCGTTCCGTTATGATGGTTTCGATGGACAAGCGTTATCCAGTATGTTTCGCAAGCTGGAGTTCAAATCACTGCTAGAGAAGCTGGATTTCGGATCCGTAACCGTCGAAGCTGAAGATCTTGTCGTTGAGAGTTTAGAATCCGTTGCGGTTACAGAAGCCAATGTTGGTGAGCTGATTGCCAAATTGGACGACCATGCCGCTATCCATGTGGAAGCTGTTGGCGAGAATCCGCATCAAGCCGTCATGGTTGGGGTTGTCTGGTTTATTGACGATGGGGCTGGCAACACCTCGTATTATGTGCCGTTTGCCCTGCTGCAAAGCGAGGCAGGTAAGCCGCTGCGCGATTGGCTCAGCGATGCTTCCAAGAAGAAGCAGCTCTTCGACCTGCACCGCGCGCAGCTGGCGCTGGCCTGGCAGGGCATCCACCTTGCAGGGGTGGATTTCGACGTGCTGCTGGCCGCTTATCTCCTCGATCCGACGGAGTCGAATCTTAGCTTGAGCGGCCTGTCTGTGAAGTATGGTCTGCCATCAGTGAAGGCAGACGAGGATGTGTTCGGCAAAGGCGCGAAGTTTCGCCTGCCGGAACTGGCTGCCCTTAGCGACCACTTGGGTCGCAAAGCGATGGCGATGGCGCGCATGGTGCCCGTGCTGCAGGGTGAATTAGAGAAGAGTGAGATGCATCAACTCTTCTACGAGCTTGAGCTGCCCCTCTCCGGCGTTCTAGCGGAGATGGAGATGCGCGGCATCGCCGTAGATGCCGAAGGGCTTAAAACGCTCGGCGTGGAGCTTGGCAAGCAGCTGGACACGATCATGTCCAGCATTTACAAGCTCGCCGGCGTCGAGTTCAACATCAACTCACCGAAGCAGCTCGGTGAGATTCTGTTCGAGAAGCTGGGGCTGCCAGCTTCGAAGAAGACCAAGACCGGCTACTCGACGGATGCCGAGGTGTTGGAGCGACTTGCGCCCTACAACGAAGTTGTCGGGCAGATCCTGCACTACCGCTCGCTGGCAAAGCTGCAGTCGACGTACGTCGAGGGGCTGCTCAAAGAGGTGCGGCCTGAGACCGGTAAGGTGCACACCTATTACCGGCAGACGATTGCCGCGACGGGACGTCTCAGCTCCCAGTTCCCGAACCTCCAGAACATTCCGATTCGTCTGGAGGAGGGCCGTAAGATCCGCAAAGTTTTCGTTCCATCCGAGCCTGGATGGTACATGCTTGCTGCGGATTACTCCCAGATCGAGCTGCGCGTGCTAGCGCATATCTCGCAGGATGAGAAGCTGAAGGAAGCATTCCTTCAGAATATGGACATTCACACGAAGACGGCGATGGATGTCTTCGGCGTGGAGGAAAGCGCCGTTGACAGCAATATGCGCCGCCAAGCGAAAGCCGTTAACTTCGGAATCGTATACGGTATAAGTGACTACGGCCTCTCTCAGAACTTAGATATTACCCGTCGGGAAGCCTCTCAGTTCATTGAACAGTATTTCGCGGTGTTCCAAGGGGTTCGTCGATATATGGATGAAATCGTCAAGGATGCTCGCAGGGACGGTTATGTAACTACTTTGCTTCAGCGCCGGCGCTTATTACCTGAAATTACGCATTCGAACTTTAATATACGTTCCTTCGCAGAACGTACTGCCATGAATACACCGATCCAAGGGACAGCTGCAGATATCATTAAGCTTGCCATGGTTCAGATGGCTGACAGATTGGCTAAAGAAGGACTGAAGAGCCGCATGCTGCTTCAAGTTCATGATGAGCTTGTCTTTGAAGTGCCGGCTGATGAGCTGGAAACGATGAAGGAACTCGTGCCAGAAGTCATGGCATCTGCGCTGAAGTTGGACGTTCCATTACGTGCAGACGTTGATTTCGGTCTTACTTGGTATGATGCGAAGTAACAGGGGATCAAGCGGCTTGAAGTGCCGCTCCCAACACCTAGAAGGAGGTGAACACCTTGCCTGAGCTGCCCGAGGTCGAAACCGTCAAACGAACACTAAATGAACTAATTACAGGCAAAACAATCGCCCATGTTAAGGTTAGGCTGCCTCGTATTATCCAGAAGCCGGACGATATTCAGCAGTTTGAAACGCTGCTGCAAGGACAAACGGTTGAAACGATTGAACGAAGAGGGAAGTTTCTTCGCTTCGTGCTTACGGACTACGTGATGGTCTCCCATTTGCGTATGGAAGGTCGCTATGGTTTATACGCAGGTGATGATCCACTCGAGCCTCACACCCATGTATTGTTTCGATTTACGGATGAGAGTGAGCTGCGGTACAAGGATGTGCGGCAATTTGGCACGATGCATCTGTTCCCGAAGGGCGATGAACTTGCGCAGCCGCCGCTAGTGAAACTCGGAATTGAGCCGCTCGATGAGGCGTTCACCTTTGAAGCATTTCACGGGGTGATTGCCCATCGAGCTACGAAGATCAAGCCGCTCTTGCTCAATCAAGCATATATCGTGGGCATCGGGAATATTTATGTAGACGAGTCCCTCTTCATGGCAGGGATTCATCCCGAACGGGAAGCTTCCTCGCTCAGCAAGAACGAGCTTGGTTTATTGCACGAGGCGATTATTCGTACGCTCCAAGATTCCGTTGAGGTAGGCGGTTCTTCCATTAAATCCTACGTGAATGGACAAGGTGAAATCGGCCTTTTTCAGCACCAATTGAACATTTATGGCAGACAGTCACAACCGTGCAAAACATGCGGACAAGAGATAGTGAAAACCGTCGTAGGAGGCAGAGGGACTCACATATGTCTCACTTGTCAACCTTTAAAGCCCAAGCGGTCGCGAAAGAAGTCGGAGAAATAGGCACGAGAAGCGTACCCTCCCCATATGATATGGAGTACTTAGCCTAGGTAACAGCCCATGAGGCCTGTTATTCAGGTAAAACGCTTAGGAGGGTTTGTATGCTTCCTGTCATATCTCTGCTCATTTTGGCATTCGCAGTTTCTTTGGACGGTTTCGGTGTTGGTGTGATGTACGGGTTACGCAAAATACGAATACCACTTATCTCTATTGGAATTATATCGCTTTGGTCTGGGATCATTATTTTTACTTCGATGCAGATCGGCGTTTTGATGTCTTCCTTCATGTCCCCTGAAGTTGCCAAGCGTATTGGGGCAATCATTCTAATTGGTATTGGTGTGTGGGCTCTTGTTCAAATGAGACAAGGGCAGAAAAACCAATCGCAACAAGAGCAAACAACTGCTGAGGTAGATCAAGCAATGGTTAGCAGCATGCCCTACGGAGAGATTCGCAACTCTGGCTACGTGGAGCCGGTGACGTTCGATACGTTGCAGCGGACCAAAGAGATTCTCAGCATTGAACTCAAACGCTTTGGGCTTGTGATTCAAATCCTACGTACGCCTTCCATAGCGGATGTAGATAAGTCAGGCAATATCTCAGCCTCTGAGGCTACGTTGCTCGGCTTAGCGCTCTCTTTGGATGCCTTCGGAGCGGGAATTGGTGCTGCTCTTATCGGATTCGTGCCGTTATTAACGGCTTCTGTTATTTCGATTTCCAGCGGATCCTTGCTTGCGGTTGGCTTGCGAGTTGGTTTCAGATATGCTGAAATGAACTGGATGAAGAAGCTTTCTATTCTTCCAGGATGTGTACTTATTGTCATGGGACTTTTGAAAATGCTATAGTTCACTAACAATGAACCTTTAGGAGAGAAACGCTTATGAATATCGGCTTAACTGGAGGAATTGCTTGTGGAAAAAGTACGGTTAGCCGCATGCTCGTTAGCCGTGGTGCTCTTTTAATCGATGCCGATCAGATCGCTCGCGATGTTGTCGAGCCTGGCAGTCCTGTTCTTGAACAGGTTGCTGCGCAGTTTGGACAAGCTGTCATTGGATCTGATGGATCTCTGCAACGTAAGAAGCTTGGTGAAATTATCTTTGGATCGCCTGAAGCGCGCAAGCAGCTAGAGGGCTTACTGCATCCTCCTATTCGGACAAGGATGCGCGAGCTAATGACTTTGTATGAACGGGACTACCCCACCAAGTTGGTGGTGGTTGATGTTCCTTTACTCATAGAATCGAATCTGGTCTCGATGTTTGAGGAGATCATGGTCGTGTATATTCCGCGTCACTTGCAATTAGAACGTCTGATGCAGCGAGATGGCTTGTCTATGGAGACGGCCCAACTTCGACTTGATGCGCAGATGTCAATTGAGGAGAAACGAAAACTAGCAGATATCGTGATTGACAATAGCGGGACTTGGGAAGAAACCAACATGAGGGTGGAGCTGTTCTGGGTAGGGAAGGGATTGGCATGACGTTCTTTCGAAAAAAGCGAATGTTTGCTCTTCTGCTCATTGTATTTGTCATGATTCTCTTCATGAATAGCGCATTTATAGGTAGAAAGCTTTACCCAATCTACTTTCAGCAGGAGATTAAGCAGAGCGCGGCGAAACACAATATAGATCCATTTCTAATAGCAGCCATTATTCGCGTCGAAACGAATTATAAATATCATTTAGAATCAAGCAAAGGGGCAGTAGGGCTCATGCAGCTTATGCCTGATACCGCTGATTGGATTGTTGAATCCTCGAATTTAGGGCCTCATACACAAGAAGATTTGCTTCGAGTCGATATTAATATTTATTTAGGGTCATGGTATTTGAATTGGTTAATCAAGCATTATAATGGGAATTTAATCTATGCGATAGCAGCGTACAATGCAGGTCAAGGGAATGTGAATAAGTGGAAAAATAATAATGTCTGGGACGGTTCCGAAGACAATATCCGTGATATTCCATTTGGTGAAACCCGTCATTATGTACAGCGCGTCCTTTATTATTATGAGAAGTATACGAAGCTTTATACAGACTCCGAACAGTGGCAGGGTGCTGAAGCTTAATTAGTCGCACAAAACAAAGAAGCATTGGACTAGCTCCTAGTGGAGCGTAAAGTCCAATACTTCCTGTTTTGCAGAGTCAAAAGCGTGTGTTATTCAAGATTACTTGAATTGACCTGCTAGAGATTGTTCTGCGATTTGTACCAGGCGACGAGTGATGCTACCACCAATAGAGCCAGTGTCACGAGAAGTCATGTTGCCATAGTAGCCATCTTGTGGGATAGCGATACCTAGCTCCTGAGCTACCTCATACTTCAACTGATCCAAGGCTGCATTAGCTTGTGGAACGACTAAAGTATTGCTGCTTCTGTTTGAACTCATGTCTGTTCACCTCCTTGTCGGTTGGTAAATCTATTGTGTGCAGAACTCCAAACTTCAAGACATGTAACATATGGTAAAGATATTTCCAAGTGAGAAAGGAGATGAAAGCGAATGAAATGCCCGTTCTGTGACCATTCTGGTACGAAAGTGCTTGATTCCAGGTCTGCCAATGAGAATAAATCCATCCGTCGGCGCCGTGAATGTGAGAAATGCGCGAGAAGATTCACGACTTTCGAAATGGTTGAAGAAACACCTTTAATTGTGATTAAGAAAGATGGAAGTCGGGAAGAATTTAGTCGAGAGAAAATTTTGCGTGGCTTAATTCGTGCATGTGAAAAAAGGCCGGTTTCCATGGAGCGCCTAGAGATGCTTGTCTCCGAAGTCGAAATGCAGCTTCGTACAACGGCACATGCTGAAGTCGATAGCCTTGGCATTGGTGAAATTGTGATGGAGCAATTGTACCCCGTCGATGAAGTGGCCTACATTCGCTTCGCCTCTGTTTATAGGCAGTTCAAAGACATTAACATGTTTTTGAAGGAGTTAACGCAAATATTGGGAAAGCATGACGTCGGGCTACTTCGAGACAAATAAGTAGTAGGCGCATGCTCGGGGTAATCAGAGGTTGACACGAATTGATTTGTTTTTTTTCGAAATGTGACAAAAAATAAACAAAAGACAGCGGCAAGTGCGCTGTCTTTTGCTGTTTCATTAGGGGAAAGTCAATAACGACGCGCCCTCATGAGCTTATGAAAAAAAATTATTCTACTGACATCAACCGACTGTATTTTTGAGAGCGATAAGGCATAATTCGGTTATTGAGTCCGTTTGTCCAATTCACTTCGAAGAAAATGAATAAATCGGACGGCTTCATCGGCTGTTAATAGGCTGCCGCTAAATGAAAAGGAGAACATGTCCAAAATATCATCATCAGGGAGATGCAAGTTATCGATCAATTGCTTTACGTCAATGCTCATATTGCCGTCAATTACCATTTTATTCATGATGTTGATTCCTCCTTTGTCGAACTGCCATTATCGGATGGAGGCGGTAGCTGGCTGACATATTGGTCTTGGTCAGAAGACATGATTGCCAATTTAGTCCCTTTAGCTTTGCGTCACCACTTTTCAGCGGTTTTGCCCTTATCATACCGATAACGTCTTATATGAAAACTATATCACAGGTTAGGTTTAACGTGCTATTAATTACATTAATTCGAAGGATGGTTGAAGCATATGTCCGTCAATAGCCCAAAATCCACAAAAATTATTCATGAATTGGATATAGTAAAGGTAGCTGAGGCGCTTGGGCTTGATCAAGCTCGTCTACTCGCTTATGTCTATAATCGTCCAGAAGCTATTCACGCTTATGTGCTAGATGAGCCAGCCACTGCTTCGGATCCTTCCTAACCTACATAAAAAAAAGCACCGCAACAAGGAAGTTGCAGTGCCTGAGGTTATAGAATTAAACCATGATTTTACAAATATCGTTCGTGAATTCAACTGGATCCTGTAGCGGCAGACCTTCAATAAGAAGAGCTTGATTGTACAAGAGCGCTGTGTACAGGTTCAATTTCTCTTTATCCTTTTCAAAAGCATCCTTCAAGGAAGCGAACACGTCATGGTTGACGTTAATTTCTAAGACTTTCTCTGCCTTAACATTAGGATTGTTTGGCATCGCGTTCAAGATTTTTTCCATTTCGATGGTAACATCGCCGTCTGTGGATAAGCATACCGGATGCTTTCTCAAGCGCTTGGAAGCTTTAACGCTCGTCACTTTGCCAGCCAATAAGCCATTCATGTAATCGAAAAGATCTTGATTTTCCTTTTTGTCAGACTCCGAATCGTTTTGGTTATCCTCTACATCAATACCAAGATCCCCACTTGAAACCGATCTGAATTCCTTCTCTTTGTAGGTCATAATCATTTTGATTGCGAACTCATCAATATCATCTGTGAAGTATAGAATCTCGTAACCTTTATCTGTTACTATCTCCGTTTGCGGAAGCTTATCAATTCTTTCCATCGACTCACCGGAAGCATAGTAAATGTACTTCTGATCTTCTGGCATCCTCGATACATACTCGTCCAATGTGACAAGCTTTTTCTCTTTGGAAGAAGAGAACATCAATAGATCCTGCAGAAGCTCTTTATGCGTGCCGTAGTCGCTGTAAACGCCGAATTTCAGCTGTCTGCCGAAGGACTTGTAGAATTGCTCATATTTCTCTCTCTCGTCCTTCAGAAGGCTTTGTAGCTGGCCTTTGATTTTGCTGGAAATGTTCTTGGCGATTAATTTAAGTTGACGATCATGCTGAAGCATTTCACGTGAGATGTTCAGTGATAAGCTTTCGGAGTCGACCATCCCTTTGACGAAGCTGAAATAGTCAGGAAGCAGGTCCGCGCATTTATTCATAATGAGAACGCCGTTTGCGTAAAGCTCAAGGCCTTTCTCGTATTCTTTGGAATAGTAGTCATAAGGCATGCTTTCAGGGATGAAGAGGATCGCTTGGTAGACTACCGCGCCATCTGCACTCACATGAATATGCTTAAGCGGTTTGTCGAAGCCATAGTGCTTCTCATGGTAGAACTTCTCATAATCTTCAGGAGTAAGCTCGCTTTTGTTTTTGCGCCAGATCGGCACCATGCTGTTCACATGCTGCTCTTCTTGATAGTCCTCGAATTCGCTCTCGCTGCCTTCTTTTAGACGCTTGCCTGAGATGTCCATTTTAATAGGATAACGGATGAAATCGGAATACTTCTTGATAATCGCTTTCAGGCGATACTCGTCCAAGTATTCATCGTAGTTGTCATCTTCCGTGTTCGGTTTAATCGTGAGAACGATCTCCGTACCAACGGAATCCTTCTCTGCTGGTGCAATCGTGTATCCATCAGCACCATCAGATTCCCATGTATAGGCTGTATCGCTGCCTAGTGCTCTACTTGTTACGGTGATATGGTCAGCGACCATGAACGCGGAGTAGAAGCCTACCCCGAATTGGCCAATGATGTTGTGGCCGTCTTTGGCTTCGTTCTCTTTTTTGAAAGCAAGAGATCCACTCTTCGCGATAATCCCCAAGTTGTTCTCTAGATCTTCTTTCGTCATCCCGATACCTGTATCGCGAATCGTTAAGATGCGATTGTCTTTATCGGCAGTAATTTTGATGAAGTAGCTATCTTTGTCAAAAACGAGCGAGTCGTCTGTAAGTGCTTTGTAGTAAATTTTGTCAATCGCATCACTGGAGTTGGAGATAAGCTCTCTTAGAAAGATTTCACGTTGTGTGTAAATCGAATTGATCATCATTTCCAAAAGACGCTTGGATTCGGCTTGAAACTGTTTCTTTTCCACGGATAGATCTCCTTTCGATATGTACCAAGTTTAATAATTAGCACTCGCACTCTGTGAGTGCTATACACTAACTTTATATCATCCCTGAAATTTAATGTCAATTGGAACTGGGGAGAAATCGGAAAACAATTGGTTGAAATGACGGAGAGTAGCTGGCTGACTAGCGAATCGAAGCAAAGAGAGCGCCTTATTAATCGGAATCCTGCGAAAGTGCAGCATTTTCTCTGAATGGAGTTGGTTTGAGTTTATATTCTGCAAAAATGTTTAAATGTGTTTCTACATCTTTTGGGCGGAGAGGCTGAGCGAGTGTGTAAGCAAGCCTAATGATTTCCCGTTCCATCACATTGTTCAGACTGACAGGCGATGAAATTGCCTGAAATCGACTAATCAACATGCGAAGAAGTGTGATACACAAGTCAGGGCGATTGGCAACGTTATCATATGAAAATGAAATCATCTGATACCCCATCGCAGTCAAAAAAGTTTCTCGGTTTAGCTCATTGCAGTATTTTTGCCTGTCCATATCTCGCACGTGCGGGCCAAATCCTTTGATCTCAATGATCAATTTCACAAATTTCGTCAGCCAGGCGAAATCACAGAAATAAGAACGTCCCCGCCAATCCAATACTTCAAATTCAGGGTGCAACTCATCGAAATTCCCACGGAGCTCCCACCAGACTTCCTGACAAAATAGTGTTTCAGCCTCCCGATGTCCTCGCTCCAAGCGGCCTCTACGTTCTCCGATTCTCCGGTCCAGATGGTGTTGAATCCACAAACCGTGACTATACTCGAAATTCATGTGCGTATTTCCTCCTTTAAAATGAGAAAAACTCCCCTGCTCCACTCATGACAAATGGACAGGGACGTTCTTCGTCTCTTGCAAATAAGTATATAGGAAATCTCCTTTTTCACGAGGGGACATTTTCGACATTTCTCCACTTTTTGTGATAAAATGTGACATAACGGAGAGGTGTCATATGGATATTAGGCGAATATTAGGTCTTCCTGAGTTGTTAGATGTCAAAAAAGTCGTATGCGTTCAACCTCACCCTGATGATAATGAAGTTGGGGCTGCAGGAACATTATCTGAACTTGCGCAGCGCGGCTGTGAAATCGTATACATTACAATAACCGATGGAAGTGGCAGTGGTTCAACTGGCGAGATGGAACCAGAAGCGATCGCAGCAATTCGCCGATCAGAGCGGTTGGCCGCTGGGGACATTTTGGGCGTGTCCAAGCATATTGCACTAGATTACCCGGACATGAGCAGTTATACCGAAGAGGAACTACTTGCTAAGTTGATTCCGATTATCCGTGAAGAGAAGCCGGATTTGCTGATGACTGTAGATCCATGGATGCCGTACGAAGCTCATCCAGATCATATAAAAACAGGGAAGGCCGTTGCTTCGGCGATGCTCTTCTCGTCAAATGAAATCCTGTTCCCTGGATCCAAACCGCATGATGTCCCGCAAATCGCGTTCTATGCGACGTCTCATCCGAACACTTTCGTTGATGTGTCGGCCCATTGGGAAACGAAAATAGCGTCCATCATGGCACATAAGAGTCAATTTGATAACAATAATTGGCCCTTGGTTAAGGGGTGTTTTGATTATCAAGCGGTCCAATTGTACAGCAAGATGAAGAAAGATCCAGAAGCCCAAGGTTATGCTGAAGCATTTAAATTACTTACGTCTCATCAGCTGAACTTCTTCCCATCCGCGGTATACAGTTAAACTGCACCTATTGGACATAGCGGCTTGTGGCAAGTGCAGCGTTTCCAACGGATGGGAATTAGTCCCTCCACGAAAGCAAAAAGCAGTGATCACATCAAAGTGGTCACTGCTTTTTATTATTCACCAACCTATCGCCCCGAAGCATCACGAATCTCCGTGCTCTCCAGAATGGCTTTCGGATATCCGACTCGTGCGACTGAGATCATGGCACGGCCAATCTGCTCGGAGTCGATGACGGCATTCGGGAACCATTTCTGTAAAAGGGGGAAAATCGGACTCAAGATGACAATAAATGTTTGGTATAGCTTGGTTTTGGATTTGACGCCATTTTTCGGCAGAATAGCACCAGGTCGGAACATATAGGCTGATTTGAAAGGCAGCTTTAGGAGGGCATTTTCTGTTTTGCCTTTTACACGTGCCCACATGCTGCTGCCTTGCTCAGTGCTATCTGTACTGGCACCTGTCACATAGACGAAGGTCATCTGGGGCTGGATTCTGACTAACGTGGTGGCAATGTTCATGGTCAAATCGTAGGTAATCGCATGGTACTTTTCCTCGCTCATCCCTACAGAGGATACGCCGAGACAGAAGAAACAAGCATCGATACTCGACAGCTTATCCGTTAATTCAGTTAGATCGGTGATATCTTTGAGGACATGCTCACGGAATTTCGGTTGAGTCTGATGTGTAGCGCTTCGACCGATTGAAACCACGTTGGTAATGTGTGGATCGAGCAAGCATTCACGCAGTACGCTTTGCCCGACCATTCCCGTTGCTCCAAATATGAGAACGTTCATAGGTAGGTGCCACCTTTCGCAAATAAATGAATACTTGTAGACTCAGTATACCATTACTCTCCAACAAGCTTAATTGTGAGAGTTGATTTTTGAAAGTAGTGATTTAGTTAAACTTCCCCTCATAAGCGGTGAAGCTTGCGATAGGAGGAAGGCGTTACATGCATGCGTTTTTTGAATACACGGCTGAGATAAAATTCATTCTCAAAGCCGCATTGCCCCGCGATCTGCTGTAAGGTCATATCGCTATCCAGCAAGAGCTGCTTCACCTTCTGCAAACGTAACGTGGTTAAGTAATCGATCGGCAGCATACCGGTCGATTTTTTGAATCGGCGGGTAAACTGCACCTGTGTTATTCCAAGTTCCATGGCGATGTCTTTCATGATACAGGTGGATGATGCTAGTTCATGCAGCCGTTGAGTAGCCCCATAAATGAGGGCATCTTTATTGTTCGTATTTCCTGCTGTCCAAGGAGAGACAGCCTCTGGGCTGGCTGAATAAGCTTCTTCCACAACCAGCATCCATAGGTCTGTGAGTACATGTTGTCGCAGGGAAGAGGCAACATTTCCTTCATGTTGAAACCATTTTTTCAAGTAGGCATAGTTAGATGACAGTCGATTGAGATCTTGGATGGAGATTTTCCCGGATGGGAGATGAACTTCCCTAGTTAATGGATGACCTGTCTCATCGACCCATTGCAGCAACATGACGTGAAACGATAAAGGCTGAATGACTGCTCTTCGAAAAATAACCCCCGGTGGACATAGCACCAAATCTCCGAAAGCAGCTGTCCCCTCGTGCTCTTGAATCTGATAGGAGAAGCTCCCATTCTCTACAGCAAATAGCACCCAGAATTCATTCGAATCCTCCTGAAGCTGAAAGACCGATTTCTCTCTCCAATACATGTGACTTAGCAATTTGGGTTGAGTTTGATCTGCATCTTGGAGCAGCATCACGCGCACCTCTCCTCTTTTATTCCGACGTAACATGATCATGGAATTTCTACTTTCATCATAGTGGATAAGCCTAGTAGAAGAAAGTCTTGTTGGTGAAATTTTGTATAAGTTTATGTTAAACGCGTGCATGGCTTATATCGCTGTTAATCCTATAAAATAAGGATAATAACAGATTTCATGGAGGTTTTCCAATGAGAGAAGAAATGGTAATTAAGGATATCACAGTCGTTGGTGGTGGACTTTCAGGCGTGTGTGCAGCCATAGCTGCTGCAAGATTAGGTCAGACGGTGGCACTGATTCAAAATCGACCCGTACTCGGGGGGAATTCGTCAAGCGAGGTCCGTGTGTGGGTTTGCGGAGCAACGGCGCATGGTATTAATCGGTATGCGCGTGAAACAGGTATTATGGGTGAGTTGTTTGTAGAAAATCAGTTCCAGAATCCTGATGGGAATCCTTATCTATGGGATCTCATCGTGTTGGAAGCGGTGCGCGCTGAAGCGAATATACAGCTTTTTCTTAACACAGATGTACATGAGGTGGAAGCAGATGGAGATGAGAGCAATCGTATCATTCGCTCGGTTACGGGATGGATGATGGGCTCGGAGCGGCGTATTCGTTTCGTGAGCGAAGTGTATCTAGATTGTACGGGGGATGGCCTAATTGGATTCTTAGCGGGGGCCAAATTTCGTATCGGCCGTGAGGCGCGAGAAGAGTTTCAGGAGGAGTGGGCGCCTGAGGTTGCAGATGATATTACACTCGGGAGTACGATTTTATTTTACACCAAAGAAGTGGGTCACCCGGTTAAATACCATCCGCCAAGCTTTGCCAAAGACATCACAACGACCTCTATTCCGATCAAGCGTGTGATTCAAAGCGGCGATTCAGGCTGTCATTATTGGTGGATTGAGTGGGGCGGAGAGCTAGATACCGTTCATGAGAATGAGCGCATTCGGGATGAGTTATGGTCGGTTATATATGGGATTTGGGATTATATCAAAAATTCAGGTGGATTTGATTCGGCCAACATGACGCTGGAATGGGTAGGGGCATTACCTGGCAAACGAGAATACCGCCGGTTCATCGGGGATTATATCTTGAACCAGAATGACATTCTGGCTCAGACAAGGTTCGAGGACACCGTTGCCTTCGGCGGCTGGTCCATCGATCTGCATCCCCCGCAGGGGATGTATTCAACGGAGAGTGGTTCGAAGCATTTGCACGCGGATGGCATCTATCATATTCCGTTTCGCAGCTTGTACTCCGTCAATGTATCCAACATGCTGATGGCTGGACGTAATATAAGCGCCTCCCATGTTGCCTTCGGCACGACGCGAGTCATGGCGACTTGCGCGGTTATTGGGGAGGCGGCAGGAACGGGCGCGGCGCTATGCGTTCAGAAGCATGTGACACCGCGTGAGCTGTATCGGAAGCATTGCAAGGAGCTCCAGCAGGTGCTGCTAAGGCAGGATGCTGCGTTGATTGGCATACGCAACGCAGATGAGCTGGATCTTGGGAGACTGGCCAAGTTGAAGGCGTCCTCTACGTTAACACGGCTGAGTGTGTCGCATGCGGTGGAGCCTAGGCGATTGATTGACGATGTGGCGGTGTTATTCCCTGTAGAACCGCGATTGAACGGCTTCGAGCTGCTGGTTGATGTGAGCCAAGCAACGACAATTCAAGTGGAGCTGTGGGACACGGGCCGAGCGGAGAATTATGTGCCGAAGGTGATGATCATGCAGACGGAGACGACGGTACAGGTCGGCGAACAGCAATGGGTCCACTTTCCACTAAGTTGGCAGCCTGACGAGACACAGAACGCTTTCGTCATTATCAAAGCGAATGAACACGTCGTGGTATTTCATTCCGATCAACAGCATGCGGGAGCGATTGCTTTTGTACGAGGAACGAAGCCGATTGTGGATCCGAAGCTAGAGAATCATCAACCGGATCAGCCAGTTGTTCAATGGAGTATGAAAAATGGTGTGGATCGTAAGCCAATCTGCTTCCGACTTACGTCAGAGACGAGCGCATTCTCTGCGGCCAAGGTGACGAATGGTTTTCTACGGCCATATGGTGCGCCAAATCAATGGATGTCGGAACCGATGAAGCCAGCGAACGAAGAGTGGCTGGAGCTTTGCTGGGACGAAGCGCAAAATCTGAAGTATCTACAAGTAACCTTTAATGATAATGTGCACGAGGATTTAATTAATCTTCACGCATTCAGGACGAGTGATGAAGTCAGACCCGAGTTGGTGAAGGACTACCGTTTGGAAGCATGGGTGGATGAGGCGTGGAAAGTCCTGCAGCATGTGACAAATAATCGGAAGCGTACAAGAAAATTGCAGTTGGAGGCTGCCATTGCCACGAATCGGTTACGACTAGTTGTGGAAGCGACGAACGGTAGCCCATGCGCGGAGGTCGTTGAGATACGGATCTACGGGTAGGTAAAGTATGGATACAGAGAGGTTCATTCATTCGAAGTGAGAGGAGATTTACTTTTCCGCTTCGCAACATGTACGAGGGTCACAAGAAGGACTGGAACTAGATACCCGAGTGTCCCCCAAATGGGATGTATAACGGATACTAAATTGCCCCAGAAAGCTTCACCTTTAACTTGAGTAGTAAGAGATAATATACAGCAAATCATGGTTAGAGGCAAAATGAGCAAGCGATTGTTTTGCAAATTAAACAACTGGGTAAAGGTCAAATTTAGGGTAAATATAACAATGGTGCCTTTCATATAGGAAGCTACAATTAATGAAATACCGATAAGCGATTCAATACGCTGAAATAATTCATAAAATTCAATGGTTCTTGCTAATTGAAACATGGAATATTTGCGTTCGCCTGCGATAGGTCCATATGTCATAAGTGTGCATAGTGTGACAGTAATCAAGCTTATAGCGTTCATAGAAAGAGCTGCAAATAAACCACGTTTCAGTGGTTTATTTTGGTTTGTGGAAACAAATGGGAGAATCATGCTGAAGAGAAAGACTTCAACATACGGAAACCCATAGGAAAAATACCCTCCAAGTAAGATCGGTTTAAACCCGAGAGGAATGACAGGCAACAAGTAAGATGGATGATAATTAAAGCTGGCTAAAGCTAATATGAGCAGTACATAAAACATGACCATCGCAGATAGTAAAACAAACAAGCGTGCCATGATTTCAATTCCCAAGCGTACGGTCACAAAAACCAGTAAATATATGAGAGAGTTAAACACATAAATCGGTGTCTCTCGCATTAAAGTTGTCGTCATGAATAAACCAATATCAATGACAATACCAGTTGCCATATGGAACTGAAAGGAAATGAAGGGGATTGCGAGCAGTATCGTCACCCATGTGCCAACTGTTTTCTTACTATATTCTATAAAGGTCAAGTCCGGATATTTCCCATGCATATAGAGGATGCAACCAAGAAAGCTAAGGCTTAATAGGTAAGAAAGGATAAGCGATAGCCATGCTCCGTTGTTGGCAAAGTTAATTAAGGGTTGTGGAATGTTAATGATCGAAGAGCCTGTTAAGTAGATAAAAAATAAGACAGACATCTGGCTAGCACTAATTCTTTCTTCAATTCCCATTGTATAGCCCCCGCCCTTTCCTTAGACTTTCTGTTGCTATTGAGGGGTGACATGTAAGAACTCAACGATTAGACGGGAAGGTGTTCCAAACAAGTAATCAGCTGCATCATAGAGAGTCGGCCAACGTAATTCACAAACAAGAATACTGCTAAGATAGATCGTTACCATGACGAGGAAGGCATAAATAAATTTGGCGCGTGGCTTTTCATTCTTTAAGTTGACCATATCAAATAACAGTAACGGGACACAAATGACCAATAGAATGACTAGCTTTAGTATCATAGAAGATCTTGTCCTCTCGTTGACGTATATTGTTACTTATTTAGAGGATCACCGCCGCTCATTCCTGAGTTAGTAACCGTCACATCGACATGGATATGAAATTGAACGTCTGCAAAACGATCATCCCAGTCATCTTTCCATGCTTGCCATAAACGAGGATTTTTGGCGTAAACCATGTTGCCAATGCCTATTGCATCTAGTTTTTTGGCTTGTAAATGTTGAAGGAATGTAAGTATCTCTTTCTTGACTTGGTTATTTAAACGGGTTTGATAAGCTTGTTCTTCTTCAGCTGTTTTCACGGAAGAGCAACTTAGCTCCCCAGCTGCTCCGATCAACTTTGTCGTGACATTCACGTTCACTGCATTATTCGTAAGAGAGGTTGTGATCTTCGTACTTCCCTGAGAAACCTCGAAGGATTCCTGCAGTGCGGGACTACCGTCACCATCGTCCCCTTCACAAGTCGAAGTGATAATACCGGTTTTATATTGATGAGTTAGCAAAAGAAAGGCTTTTAATTCGGATGGCGGAATAGTTTCGGCTAGTTTTTGCTTATGAATGATCACGACTCCAGCAATATTAGGGACATTCCCACGTTTATTATCCAAATATAAGTAAGGGATCGTAGTAACGCCTGTTTCACTTTTCATTTGAATCATAACCTTAAGGATATTCTGATTCATGGACTTAGCAGCAAACCGCGAGGAGCCTTCATCCATAGATCGCAATTGTTGTCCCAACGTATATTCAATAAACGGCTCTAATTTCAAATACTCGCCAGCATTTCCTTTGGTAACTAAGAGAAGATTGGTAGGTCTGGGTTCATGGTCACGCCTAAAAAAGTCAAGAATGATGCCTAAATCTTGGGTCTCGAGGACCTTGTCACTAACTAGAATGGCACGCATGTGATCCCATTTGGCTTTTCGTCCAAGATGTATGGTGATATCCCGAATCGCATCAAATACATTTTCGCCCTCCGTCTTAATTGTGAAAGAGGATTTCGTGCCTGTTCCCTTAGAAAGTGCACTGCTGCCGCTTGGCTTATAGAACAGTGTGGTTAATCTGATTTTGCCATTGTCGGATAGGTCCACAGAAACAGCTTGTACAAAGGCAAATTCGATCAGTTCGGCTTTGTTCCAACAGCCTGTTAAAGAAAATAATAACAGTCCAGATAATGTCGTCACCATTAACCATCTCATGTTGTATTTCCTTCTTTCTCTGTCATACAGTTACTTTTTGTAACTGCTATGCCGATGTCGGTTCCGCGGTGAGCGGAGTAGAAATTTTAATGGAGCTCGTATGAATCCATCTTTCAATTGACTCATTTTCAGAGGAGCCCATGGAGTCAGATATGTTTGTCCTAAAGATCGTAGGCTGACTAAATGAAGAAAAATAAACAGAAAACCGATCATGAAACCGAATCCTCCCAAGCTTGCAGCAAGAAACATGAGGGGAAAGCGCAAGATGCGCAGAGAAATAGCCATATTGTAATTGGGCAATGAAAAGGAAGCGATACCTGTAAGTGCCACGATGATGACCATGATGGGTGAAGCGATTTTGGCTTCAATGGCAGCTTGCCCAATGACAAGAGCTCCGACGATACTTACTGCTGAACCTACGGGTTTAGGCAGGCGGATACCAGCTTCGCGCATGATTTCAAAGAAAAATTCCATCAACAAAGCTTCGATGAAAGCAGGGAAGGGAATGCCTTCACGGGTATCCAGAATGGCCAACAGCAATACGGTGGGAATGAGCTCGGAATGAAAAGTTGAGATAGCGATATACAGACTCGGTAAAGTAAGTGCCATAATAAAGGCGGATAGTCTAAGTATTCGAATAAGTGAGGAATATAGGGAACGTATGTAATAGTCTTCACTTGATTGGAAAAACTCCATGAAGAGGCCGGGACAGATCATTACAGAAGGAGAACCCGAGGTGATCACAATGATTTTCCCATCAAGAAGCGCAGCAATAGCCGTATCCGTACGTTCCGTATGTCGAAATTGTGGAAAAGGGGAGTACGTGGAGTCCTCAATCAATTCTTCGATATAGGCGACTTCCAAAATTTCTTCTTGTATGGCTTTATCAAAGCGTTTTTTGAATTCGGCTAATGTGTTGGGGTTCACAGATCCATCTAAATAACCGATGGCAATCTCCGTCTTGGTTTCTCCGCTTGCAACGAACTTTTCAATCTTGAAATTGGCGCTTTTCAAACGGTTTCGCAGCAAACCCAAGTTGATTTTCAAATTTTCAACCGTAGCTTCTTGAGGTCCTCTAACGACAGGTTCGTTCATAGGTTCGGTAATTTGTCTTGTTTCCAAAGTAAGGGCATGAAAGCTCAATGCTTTATTCCATTGCTCGAAGAAAATCACAACTTGACCCCGCAGAATGTTATGTTCTGCAATGGGCAGTTGGTCAATAATCGTCACATTCCGGGAAGAGATACCTTGATTTTCGAAGAATGAGATCAATTTTTTAAGATCGATGGTTGCTGCTTCTACACCAGCTTCTTGAAACACAAGATCTTGGAGCACATCTTTTAGATAGACCAAGTCTTTATCATCTATAAGTGAATCGCAATAAACAACAAGTGCTCCGTATTGCAAATCCGCACCAAAAAATCTAGGCAGATAACAAATATCGGAACAATTCGCTAGTTGTTGCTCTAACCATTGTTTATTCTCAGCTAAGGTTAATGCAAGAGGAGATTCCACTTCAAGGGAAGGCACGATGGTGTTTGGCGTCGGTGTTGGCGTTGATGTTGTTGTTGTTGTTGTTGTTGCTTTACTTTTTCCGAACAACTTTTGTATATCCATAAAAATTTTCCTTCTATTATTTGTTGGTTGCGCAGGTTTATTATTCCAATATGCAGGGAAAATATGTGAACTTCTTTCCAGATTTCCCATCACTGTAGGAGGACGTTCTAACTCAGACGAGGTGGCTAGCCGGAACAGTAATGAAGACGGATCCAGTCTCATATATCAAATAGAATAAGTAAGAATTGAACTTATCTAATGAGAGGAGACTTTCGATGGAAACTCCGAGACGGAATCAAGGTGTGCCCGGCAATGTGCCACAGCCGATCCGACCAGATGGGGCTGGCGGGATGGATACCGGTCCTCGAGATATTATGAGGGATATGGAAAACCCAAATATGTTAGTCCCGCCAATTACGGATTCTGGCTTGCTGCCGAATTTGAAGTTTTCATTTTCGGACACATCGATGAAATTAAATTACGGGGGCTGGTCACGGGAAGTTACCGCTAGAGAGTTGCCTATTGCGACCACGCTTGCGGGTGTCAATATGAGCTTGACGCCTGGCGGTGTTCGAGAATTGCATTGGCATCAACAAGCGGAATGGTCCTATATGATTTTAGGTCGAGCGCGAATTACTTCCATCGATCTAGAGGGACGGAATTTTATCGCCGATGTGGGTCCTGGAGATCTCTGGTACTTCCCACCTGGACTTCCACACTCCATTCAGGGGTTAGAGCATTGCGAATTTTTGCTTGTTTTCGATGATGGCAACTTTTCAGATTTAAACACGATATCCATCTCCGATTGGTTTTCACGAACGCCTAAAGACGTACTTTCCGCTAATTTCGGAGTCCCCATGAGTGCTTTTAACAACATCCCCACAGAGCAAGTTTACATCTATCAAGACAAGGTTCCTGGACCAATCGATAGCCAGAAGGTACAGTCTCCCTATGGAACCATTCCTTTAAGTTTTAAGCATCAATTGCTCGCGCAACCTCCTATTAAAACGCCTGGTGGCAGCGTCAGAATTGTAGACTCCACGAATTTTCCTATTTCGAAAAATATTGCAGCGGCGCTCGTTGAAATAGAACCCGGCGGTATGAGGGAGCTGCATTGGCATCCGAATAACGATGAATGGCAGTATTACCTCACAGGGCAGGGACGTATGACCGTTTTTGCTGGAGATGGTAACGCTCGTACCTTCGATTATAGAGCTGGCGATGTTGGTTATGTGCCATTTGCAACTGGACATTATGTGCAGAATACAGGGACGCAATCGCTCTGGTTTCTAGAGATGTTTAAGAGTGATCGGTTTGAGGATGTGTCATTAAACCAATGGATGGCTCTTACCCCGCGTGACTTGGTTAGTACGAATCTACATGTTGGACCCGAATTATTGGATGCACTGCGCAAAGAGAAATGGCCTGTTGTTAAATATCCAGGATTTTCTCATTATCCAAAATAACAAAAAGAAGGCTGTCCCAAGTAGATGATCTACTAGAGATAGCCTTCTTCTATGAAGAGCTAGCCTTTTAATCCTGAGCTGGCAATCCCCTCTACGAACCATTTTTGACAGACAACCACGACGATGAGCAGAGGAACAAGTCCAGAAACGGAAGCTGCCATGGAGAGTACATAATTCGTACCAAACTCCTCCACATAACTCGTTAAGCCAAGTGGTATCGTGTACAAATCTTTCTCCCGCAGCATGATAAGCGGGTTCTCATATTCGTTCCAGTGCCAAGTAAAGGAGAGGATTAAGAGTGTGACTAGAGCAGGTTTGGTTAAAGGTAAACAAATTTGCCAAAATGTCCGCCAGTAACTGGCGCCATCAACGCGACCTGACTCCAATAGTTCATTTGGGAGTGTACTGAAAAACTGGCGCATCAAGAACGTGCCGAATACCCAAAATAAACCTGGTAAAATGATGGATGCATGTGTATTAATCAACTGCAACTGATCGAACAAGATGAAGCGAGGGACAAGTAAAACCTGACCTGGAATCATCATCGTAGATAAATATAGTAGAAACAGGAAGTTGCGGCCTTTGAAGCGTATTTTGGCAAACGCGTAGCCAGCCATGGAACTCGTTAATAGATTACCTACAACCGTAATGCCCGTGATTTTGATCGAATTCCAATAGAATAAATAGAAGGGATCTGTACCTGCCCAGACTTTCTTATAATTCTCAAAATGCCATGTATTCGGAATCCAATCGATCGGATATTGGAAGACTTCGCCATTTATTTTGAAGGAGGTTGATATCATCCATAGGAAAGGCAGAATCATCACGATAGAGATCGCGCCTAAGATGAGGGTTACGAAAAGCTTAAGCCAGAAGCTGCCTTTTCTCATGTTGGCAATGGCTATTTTTCGTGTAGATTGCGTAGATACAATAGTTGTTTCCATAGGGAATCTCCTTTCCAATTAGAAGTGCTGCTGCCAACGTTTCTGGCTTTGCCATTGAATGATGGTGACGACGAAGATGATGGCGAATAGCACCCATGAGACGGTAGCGGCATAGCCCATTTTGTAGAATCGGAATGCGAGTAAGTAAATGTGATAGGATAACACCATCGTCGAATCAATAGGACCACCCTGTGTCATAATGTTGACGGGTCCGAAGATCTGGAAGGAGCCGATAATGAGTGTAATGGCAACGAGAAAGGTGGTTGGTGTGAGCATGGGAATGGTGATTTGGAAAAACTGGCGTATTTTCGAAGCCCCATCAATATCGGAAGCTTCGTACAAATCCTTGGAAATGCCTTGCAATCCGGCTAGATAAATGACCATCGCGTACCCAATCGTTACCCACACTTGCATAATGATAATTGCGAAAAGGGCAGAATTCGGGCTCGACAACCAGCCTGGTGGATGATCAATGCCTACGGACTTGAGCACTTGGTTGATTGGACCATCGGAAGCGCGGTACATAATGCTCCAAATGACGGATACAGCGACGAGCGAACTGACGTAGGGTAGGAAGATCAGTGTTCGTAGTATTTGCTTGAAAAACACATACTTGTTCAGTACGACAGCAAACAGGAGTCCTATGATGATGGAAGCGGGAACGCTGACCAGGGTGAAGATCAGGTTATTTTTCAGCGCTTTCACGAATTTCGGATCACTGCCCAGCGCTTTGAAATTATCTAAGCCAACCCATTCGATTCCTGCGAACCCTTTGAGATATTCCCAATCCACGAATACGAGGTATAGACTGAATAAGATCGGCAGCAATATAAAGATGAGGTACCCCGAGAAGTTGGGCAAAATGAACAGGTAGCCTGCAAGGTTTTCCCTGAATTTGGCGTTTTGCCAGAAATGTCGTTTCATTGGTAAGCCACCCTTTCGAAATCATGTGTTAAAGTAACTTTACCAAGCGAATGGGCGAATTCCCATAGCATGAACGTGATCTTTTCTGTAGTTTAATTGAAAAAACCTCCAGCTAGATTTCTGCTGGAGGTTTTCGATACGTCTGTTATTTTTTAGCGCCCTTGATCGTTGTATCGGCACGCGTTTTCATCGTTTCAATCGCTTTGTCAATCGGTTGAGCGCCAAGCAAGTACTTTTCCATCTCATCTTTAAAGATGGCGCGAAGCTCTGTTGGAACCGGTACGTTGTAGGACGTAGGGAATGTATAATTGCCAGCTAAAAGCGCCTTCAAGGAAGCTTCATCAATCAGATCTTTCGCATCGCCAATGAGGATGGAGGCTATTTTGGCAGGATCTGCCTTCTTGCTAGTTGGGATACGTCCGCCTGGTACCATGGCCATATTACCTTCTTGTAAATACCAGGAGATGAATTTGAACGCCGTTTCTTTATTTTTACTGTTTTTGTTAATGGACATATAGTCGCCCATACCGCCGCCTGGATTAATATTGCCGCCAGCTGTAAATTGCGGATAAGGAGCAAACGCAACCTTGAAATCATGCGGGAAGCTCTTAATGTCTTTGATATAACGGATGATGTAAATTTGGGAAGCCATCATGGCCGCCTTACCTGTCAGAAGCTCGTTTTGTACGGTAATTTTACCAGCAACTGCTTCGGAGTATTTCATCATAACGCCTTTGTCTTCCAGGCTCTTCTGCATTTCCAAACCTTTCTTCATAGCTGGGCTGTTGAAGTTGGATGTGCCGTCCGCAGCGATGACCCAGTCTTGAGGTTTGGCTGTTTGAAGTACCGTATCACCAAACCAACCCAAAGCGGGATCTAGCATGGTACCCTTCATAGCTCCTTTGTTCAACTTGGTAGCCATTGCACTGAAATCGTCCCATGTCCACGCTGTAGGAAGCTTCTCGCCGGCTCCTTCTAAAGCTTTCATATTGAAAAGCACAGCGCCCAAGTTTTTATTTGCAGGGAGATAATAATATTTGCCGTCTGCAAATTTCTTGATGTTAGCAGCTCCGATGATACCCTCGACGTCAAAACCTGCTTTCGCAATTAAATCATCTAAAGGTTCTGCCATGCCAGCAGCTTGTCGTTTCGTCATGTAAGCATCGCCGTAGTTCATATAAATATCTGGCGCATCTGTATTGGAGAGCAGGGCTGTTTCCAACTTCAGGTTACCTGGATCGTCATTCACATAACGCGTATATTCGACTTTAATGTTAGGATTGGCTTTGTTCCATGCGTCGACGGCATCTTGTGGTCCGCTTTCCGGCGGAACACCACCCCAGAATTTAAGGGTAACTGGTTTCTGTGCTTCAGGTGTAGGTGTAGGTGTAGCTGCTGCTGTCGTGGCAGCAGGCGCGACTGACGCAGCTGCGGAAGGTGATGCTTCAGGTGTTTTGGAACAGCCGGTAACGAGAACGCTTACAGCAAGAGCGATTGAAGCTCCCATGCCTAATACTTTTTTCATTTGTTCATCCCCTTTTCTTTTGGTAGTTAAATCGTAATGCAATTTTTCCCAAAAAGACACGGAGTATTCTTTACGAAGTAAGCATTATTCTATGATGTTCGATGACCAAAGATGAGCTTGCGAAACTCAGTCGGGTACATGCCTTCCATTTGCTTAAAGCTGCGACTGAAATGGTTGGGATCGGCATACCCGATGAGCTCAGAAATTTCGAAAATTTTATAATCCGGATTTTTGAGCAGCTCCCGGGCATTTTTCATCCGAACATTCGTCATATAATCGGTGATCGTTTTGCCAGTTTCTTTTTTGAACAAAATGCTTAAGTAATTCTCTGTATAACCAACGGTACTGGCTAAATCAGCTACTTTGAGGGGTAAATTATACTTCTCCATAATTTGACGGATCACCATTTGAATCTCTGGTCGGAGTTTCTCTTTCCCGTGCTCACGCTTGTACGCCAGGAAGACGGGCAGCCACCCAATAAACCAGTTGGATAACGACTGCAAGGTTTCAGCATTGCGAATAACATGGTACGGATACTGCTGCTCATGCAGGGTGACGGAGTAAATATCGCCGCCTTCTGCTTTCAAGCAACGAGCAAAAATATGAAGCAGACTGAGCCATTGCTCTCGCAAGATGGCAGGTGGGATATTCTTATGGCGGCAGATTTCTTCTGTCCAGGTGATAATCTTCTCACGTAAGCCGGATTCGTCACCTTCTTCGATACGTTTCATCCATTCTTCTTCCTGCCATGGCTCAGATAGTGTCAGAGGTGAAACAAGTAGATGATCGTAGTAAACGATGCATGAGCCCCCGTAGTAGAATCGGTAGCTTAAAGCATGATCTGCTTTTTCATAGGTTTGATGCAGAGCGAATGTATCTTCGCAGGATGGAGACACGCCGATGGCCAACAAAATTTTCAGGAATACATGTACGGCATTCTGCATTTCGACCAACATGTTCGCATTGATTTGGCCTGTAAGGACACAGAACTTTCCAACTGCCATCTCCACTAGCTCCCCATTGCCATACTTCTTGAGAATCTCATTGAGGACATTTTTCACCGTGTATGTCAAAAGCCGATCGCTTTGGAAGCGGTTATTCTGTGTTAATTCCTCATAGGAATCGATCTGGATCACCGCTGCTGATAAGGGGGAAGAGAATGCCTCCAGCTGGAATTCTCGCCATACTTGTTCGATTTCCCCACGGGAAACATGGCCTTGGAGGAGCTCGCGCAACCGTTTTTCTTTGACCTCGTTACTATATTGATTCACCTTCTGCTCAAGCTGTGTTCTCGCATTCTGACCTTGCTTCTCCAAATGTAATTGATCCTGTATAGCGCGCAGCTTCTCCATCAGTTCGGAGGGATTGATTTCTAATTTCGTGACGTACTCGATTGCACCTAAGCGTAATGCCTGTTGGACATAGTTGAAGTCGTTATGGTTGGATAAAATAAGACATTTGATCGCCGGCCAGCGTTCACGGATCTGTCTCAATAATTCAAGTCCGTCCATCTCCGGCATACGAATATCCGTAAGTACAACATCGCAAGTCTGTGATTCTAATATTTTCAAAGCCTCTAACCCATTAGCAGCTTCGCCTATGACCTGGAACTCTTCGTTATCTCTAGGAATGATCGTTTTTAAGCCAATACGCACAAGGATTTCATCATCTACGATCAGAATTCTCAACATCTGTATTCCTCCTTTTCAAAGGCAGTACCAGTAGTAGACGGACGCCTTCGCCTTCCACACTTGAAATTTGCATACCGTACTGCATGCCAAAGTGAAGCTTGATTCGTTCGTTTACATTGCGTATACCAATGCCGCTGAACTTCGCGTGAGGGAGATTCAGAGAAGATTCCACCTGCTCTATCATCTCCATACTCATGCCTACGCCGTTATCTTGCATCACAATATGTAGATTCCCACCCACTTCTTCAGCTTGAAGCTCGATAAGGAGCGGGAACCGATTGCCATGAATAATGCTGTTCTCTACGGCGGGCTGCAGCGTGAATTTTAACACTTCGCAGTCAAGCAGCGCTTCGGGAATGTGATAAGTAAATGTGATCTGATCATGATAACGAATTTCCTGGAGAGATAGGTACACTTGTAAATAGTCCAGTTCTTCTTGCAACGTGACGAATTCTTGTTCATTGCGCATAGTGAAATTTAGCAGCTTACCCAGTTTGGTAATCATTTCACTGATATGATCAGCGCCAGAGAGCAGTGCCATCCATTTAATCGAATTGAGTGTATTGAGTAGAAAATGCGGATTAATTTGCGCTTGAAGCGCTTGGAACTGTGCTTTCTGCTTGCGCCGCTGCTCGTCATATAAATCGGATATCAGATCTTGCAGATGAAGCACCATGCGATTGAAGTAATTGCCAAGCAGGGCAATCTCGTCTTCCCCTTTGATCGTAACCAGTGTATTAAATTCCCCTTTACCAACCTTGGTCATGGATTTGGCCAATTGTTTGAAAGGACTCGTTACACGAAGCATGAGAACAATGAATGCGATGGCAAATAGTAGGAACCAGGCGACAACCCAGGTGATGGATTTGTCTTTTTCCCGACTAAGTTGTGTGGCGAAATCCTTCTGATTCATGAATTGGACTAGCCGCCAACCAAGCTGTGGTACGAAAGCGTCATTCATAAAATAGACCTGGTCTTCGATCTTCACTTCTTGAATGCCATTTCCATTGGGACGAACGTTCTGAAGGGCATGATTAGCCAATAAACCTGCAGCCGCACGATCACCGATTAAGAGGTTTTGGTTCTCATCGACGAGGACGGAAGTAATGCCTGAAGCTTGCTGATGCTGTATCTCGGCGTTCGGATAGAAGAAAATTGGGATCGGTACGCTGATAAAAAAGACACCATAGTTACTTGTATATTCGCCATTAATTTGTCTCGTCATGACGATCAGATCTTGCTTATTATTGAATGAAGGAAGTGAGTAGGGAACCGTCCAGTAGGGAAAGCCGTTGCGCCGTAGTGTAGGTTCGTACCAGCTTTCCTTCTGGAATGATTGTACACTTGTTTGTGTTACAGCCGACCAAGTCGTATGGGTATAGCCTCTATTGTCATATAAGCCAATTTGAGTTGTGCTGTCGAGCAGGAGGTCCTTGACGTTGGACATTTTCTTTTGCAGGCTCGTGAGTTGTAGGAAAGAATTGTAGTTATTCGACCAATCCGCAGGCTCTTTCAGGAATTTCTCCGTCTCTGGATCATTAATAATTAGACTAGAAGCGGTAATCATGCGAACGGCCATCTCGTTCATGGCTGTAGCTTTTTGGGATACGGCGGCTTGATTGGATTGGTTGAGCTGAAATTGCACAATATCTTCAGAAGACTTATAGAATCGGTATAGAATGGTCACAACTGGAAGTATAATCAGGAAAAATAAGGAGATCAGAATCTTTCCACGCAAGGTCTTTATTGGACTGCGAAGTTTCATCGATGTCACACCATGCCCTCATCTTCTAGGATTAGGAATCTCTTCTATCATACATTGACGACAGTTATCCTGCTAGAGAGAGTAGGGGGAAGCGTAGTATTTCAATGAATATGCCGTATAAAACAAAGAATATGCATGGTCATTATTGGGAGATTGAATGGCAATAGGGCGATAGGCAGATATCCATGAGCCAGAAGACAGAAGACAGAAGACTGAGGCCAGAAGCCAGAAGCCAGAAGCCGGATAGGCATAAAAAGAGGCGTGAGATTCTCTCATCACCTCATGGTTGCTCATTGATTCGCAGCGTTCGGAGGAATTTAAGGAAAGCGAAGGGGGCGTTTGAAATAGGCAATCATTTTACCGTTCGCAGGCGTCACGGATACGAGCTCCCAGCCATAACGTCCCCAGTGCGATAAGGCTTCATCCAATGACCAGCTGCTATATTCGGATTCTGAATTTCCCAGACAATCGGCTAAGGACACATCGGTCGCGTATTCCCATTGCGTTATCGGGTGGTGATCTTGGGAAGGATTGCGGACTTCTTTACGATCCCATCTTACACGTGTAGTGGCTTGAGATAGCGCCGATAAGATATCTTCTCTTTCCGTAACTTGCAGCAATAGAAGCTGTGGTGCCCGCGGCACGAAAAAGGAACGATGTGAATGATAAATCTGAAGCACCAAGGTACCGAGAGGCGTACCTTCTTGATCATGAATGAAGTACCAAGCGCAACGCTCTCGCTCTTCGGGAGGCCCCCAATTCTCGATTGAATTGTGACGATTAAAACCAGCTTTAATCTGGTACCCTTCTTGCTGGAAAGGTTCAATAACGTGTGCCATGAAGTCTTGAATCCAGACACCGTAAGCACGATCTCCATACTCGTTGAACGTTGAAATGTAATCAGTTTGTTTATTCTCGTAAACGGAGTTCCATGTATCAGATAGCCGTTTTTCTGCTTTTCGGAATAGTGGATCGATGTGGGTGTTGGTCATGAAGAACAACTCCTTTCGGATTTATCTAACGACGTTAGAATAATAATTTAATGATGTTAGATTAATGTATTGTGTTATAATTGTCAAGAGAAATTGGAGGTCGAACATGGCGCGAAGACGAATTCACCCTCTCCAATCGGAGGGGGCCGATGAAGAACGAGGGGTATCCGATATACATATCCCATTAGATCGTGAACGTATTATTCAAGCTGTCTTATACCTGCTGCGCGAAGAGGGGTTAGGCTCCATCAGCATGCGTAAAATTGCAGATTCCCTCGGTGTTAAGGCAGCTTCTCTGTATTATCATGTCAAAGACAAAGAGCAATTAATGCATCTGCTCGCAGATCAGATTAGTTCTGACGTGAGCTTTCCAGACGAAAGCCTCTATTGGCAGGAGCAGCTTCGCGAGTGGGCGCTCGATTTCCGACTTGCGCTGCATCGTTATCGAGATGCGATATCCATCATGAGTGCAACGATGGCAGGAAGCCCCAAGCGGCTGGCGCATATCGAATTCCTATACCGATTATTTGCCCAATCAGGCTTCAGTGATCCGCATATTCCGTGGTTCGCTAGCATGATTAAGAACTACATCTATAGCTTCGTGGATGAAGAAAATCGCTTAATGGCAAGAGCGGCACCAGTTGAGCCTTCAGATAAAAATGAAGAGACGCCGGCAGCACGTATGCAATCGCTGTCAGCAGAACAATACCCTCATTTTGTTCGGCTGTTACCCTTTACGACAGCAGTTAATTGGGATGAAGAGTTCTTGTTCGGGCTCAAGGTGTTAATCGACGGGTTTGAAGCTCAGCGGAAGTAGGCAGCATTACGCGAAAAAGAGGGCCCCTAGAAGCCATGGTTGATGGCGGGGAACCCTCTTTTTGCTGTTTTTTTCGAGCCTAGGGAAAGCTCTTTTGTCGAAATGTCTTCCCTATCCGAAATGCTTGCAAATCTGCAACTATGCAGCAAAAAAAGAAGCTAAGAGCAACTGCGCTTCTTAGCTCCTTTTCATAACATGCAAGTGTTCTCATAGTTATCCCTCGTAAGCTTGCTTGAGTGCGGAGATATCAATCTTCTGCATACCGAGCATCGCATTCATCACACGGGCTGCTTTCACAGGATCCTTGGCGTTTAGCAGCTCCCCCAGGATGGTCGGGATGATCTGCCAGGAGAGTCCGAATTTATCCTTCACCCAACCGCAGCGTTGAGGCTCACCGCCTTCAGACAGCTTTTCCCACAAAGTGTTGACTTCTTCCTGCGACTCGCAATTTACGTATAGCGAAAGGGCAGGGGTGAATTTGAAATGAGGTCCGCCATTTAAAGCCATATACCGCATCCCACCAAGCAAAAATGTTCCTGAAATAACTTTCCCCTCAGGCCCTGAGCGATTGATACTTTCAATTTGTGAATCGCTGAATATGGACGTGTAGAAGTTCATTGCCTCCTCGGCATTACCGTCAAACCATAAGAATGGAGAGATTTTTTGCATGTCAACAGCTCCTTTTATTAGGTATTGTATCACAAATGTTGATGATTTCATGCGCATCGTCGGAGCTGATATCGTATTACAAATACTCCCCAAACCATGGTGATGCCAACACAACCGCCCCCATAAAAACGAGCTGCAGCACAATACGAACCGCCAATCGAGGCACGGGCTTGCCGCCAATCGTCAACTTCTTGCGAGCAGCGAGGACGTTAGCTGGAAACATTGCGAGCAGCAGGAGCACTAGTCCGATGGATGCGGCCAATGACACAACGGGAATCTGCATTCCGATGGCACCGGCAATTTCTAAATAGCCCGTAATTGTTACGATTGAAGCCGGTCTCGGGAAAGCAGGAGGGACCATCCGAATCAGATCTGGACGTCTTTTCCCCCAATGCGCGGAGGCTGTAAGAAGGAACATGACAGCGACTGCACCTTGCAACGAGGTGTGCCAATGATCGAAATAAGACCATCCGAGAGAACCCATTCCCCATAAAAGTAGAAACGATGATATCAGCGCAATGAAAGGTGCCATGCGAATACCTCCTTATGAACTATTTGGATTGGTTTTTCAAAATTGTAGACATAAATGTAGACACCTCAGTGGAGATCTGAGCGCTCGTCGAGGCAAAAGATGAGCGGACACGTAATCCAAGGGAGAGCAGAACGAACATTTCAGCTGTTTGGTCCGGGTTAACGTTCTCCATAATGACACCATGGATTTGACCAATTGTAATCCAGTTCTTCGCAAATGATACGGATCGCTCATAGAAATGCTGCAGCACTCCTGCTACGGTCGGATCATCTTCCTTGCCAAGTAAGTATTTGAGTACTTTATTCGTGAGATCATTGGGGTCTTCTAGTGCGATAAGATTATGAGAGATGCTTTGCATCGGTCCATCAAAGGTTTTGACAGCGTGTTCCGTCTCCCGCATGAATTTCGCATTCGTTTCTTCGAGTCGCTCATGCAATACCATCGCATAAATCTCGTCCTTACTCTTCACATAATGGAAAATAGCCCCTTTCGATAGCGAGGATTGGTCCATGATATCTTTCATCGTGATGGCGTGGCAGCCTTTTTCCTTCAGCAGCGCTTTCGTTGCATCAAGGAGTTTACGCGTGGTGATTTCTCTACGTTCCTCATTTCTCATTAGCCTAATCCTCCGTCTGTGGGAAATTAATCCATCTACCCTTATTATATAAACAGACTGTCGGTTTGTAAATAGCTAAAACGAAAGACGCCACAAGTGTCAAACTCCTAGCAGCGTCGTTACCTACGAATATGGTATGTTGTCCAAGTGTCGTTACCCGACACGGGTATGCAGATCAATCGTCGTTGCCCAACACGCGACGCAATATCAACAACACCGCTCAGCCGTTCACACGCATTTGTCCGCGTTGGATCGTGGCACGATATTGTCCGGGCGTTAAGCCAGTCCATTTTTTAAATGCATTTAGAAATGCACTAGGTTCGGAGAAATGCAGCACATAAGCGATGTCCCCAACGGAGAACTCCCATTTACGAAGGTAGCCCATGGCTAATTCTTTGCGTACTTGAATGGAGAGATCGTTGTACGTCGTATTCTCTTCTTTCAATTTATGTTGAAGTGTACGTGAGCTCATTTGCAGGAAATCTGCCGTTTGCTGCAAGGATGGGAAAAAGGAAGGCATGCAGGAGTGTATCCACTGGACAACTCGGTCAGTAAATCGGCTAGATTGCGTAAGCTCCTGTCTAGTTTCTTGTGCGATATTCTCAAAAATGCTCAGTAACTTAGCGTCGGAATAGAGGATGGGGTAATGCAATACATCTTTGCTAAATCGCAAGTAATGGCTATTCGCGGCAAAGTTGGGGATTCGTCCAAATATAGCTTGATAAGGTGTTAAATCTGCCGTTGCTTCGTGACGAAATGCGACCTCCCGCAACTGGATTGCACGGTTACTAAGCCTGCCAATCAAACGGAACAATGAACTGGCCATATCTTCTATACAATGACGGGACATCTGTCCCTGACCGGGATGCTGTAGAAACATGGAGATCCGTACATCATCGCCTTCCACGTCCCAGTCCAAATTAAATCCGCTACATAGAAGTACATTATATCGCTGGTAAGCGGTTAACGCATCGACGACGGTTTGGGAATGCATCATGACATAGCCAAGGATGCCCATATCGGCGAACTCCATGATCTGTCCTTGATGTAAGCCGAAATGCGTATCCTGCGTATAATGGGCCGCTGCTATCGTTAATCGCTCCAATTCCTCGCCTGAGATGCGTACTTCAACATCCTGGAGAAGACTAGCGTCGAAGGACGCATACTTACAGAATTGCTCCGAATCAAAACCTTTTTGCACCACCGTTTTCATAATGGGGTACACCATAGAGATGGCAACATCATGGCTTTTCAAGTTAATAATCCCTCCTTTGCGTGAATCAGCAATTGGTTTGCGTGTCTCATCATTCAAATCGATCCACATTCATTCTATGCTGATTATATCGCAAATAAGGAGGAAAACATCTTGAAATCGAATATTCTTGTCATCAACGGACATCCGGATCCACAGAGCTATTGTGCGGCACTAACGAATGCGTATATCGAAGGGGTCTCACAGCGTAAAGTTGAAATTCAGAGAATTGATATCCATGCATTAACCTTTGATCCGAATCTGCAGTTTGGTTATCGTAAGCGCACAGAGCTCGAGGAAGATTTGTTGCATGCGCAGGAGCTCATCCGATGGGCTGATCATCTTGTCTTCGTCTATCCTACCTGGTGGGGGGCGATGCCGGCGATGATGAAGGGGTTTATAGATCGGGTCTTCTTACCTGGCTTCGCTTTCAAATATCGGGAGAAGTCTGCGCTCTGGGATAAGCTGCTGGTAGGTAAATCTGCACATCTCATTATTACAACGGATACACCTGCCTGGTACAGTCGATGGGTCAATAGGCATGCGGGATATCGCGTAATGAAGCATAATATATTGCAATTCTGCGGGATAACGCCCGTACGCCTTACTGAAATTGGACCCGTTAAACCATCTTCGCTAGAGAAACGAGTCCAATGGTTGGAGAAAGTAAAGCAACTCGGAACGAAGTTAGCCTAGTTTAATGCTACTCACCTATTGGTGTGGAGAAAGCAAAGAGGGAGGTCCCTAAGGACCTCCCTCTTGATCTTACCAACCTAACGATGTTCTACCAAATCGATTGCTCCTAGAATAACATGAGCAACGCCAAAGCCAAGCACACCAACACCAAGAAGCTTATATTTACTTTTTAGCATAGTAGCACCAGATGCAGAAACGACCGTTCCAAGAACAGCAGGAATCAATCCCTCGCGCATGAACATCACTCCTCCAAGTTTGTTTGGGTTAGGCAAGACACCTTAGTTTGCATCAAAGTCATTAACATATGCAGATTGGACGAATGGATTGAACATAATTGCATCATAACGGAGTAGAAACGGACATTGGCAGGTTATTCCATAACCGTTACGATGTGAAGAGGAGTTAGCGATTACAGCATTCATACCAAAAGGAGATTCACATTCATGTCTCATTTTCCAACAAAAGGATCACAAGGTGTACGTTTCAAGTTTGCGACGGATAACCAGGTAGAAAGTGTCGCGGTTGCAGGAACTTTTAACAATTGGAATGGTGATAGGAACTTTATGCGTAAAACGGAGGGGGAGAACGTCTGGGAGATCCAACTTCAGATCCCAAAGGGGCGGCATCTCTATAAATTCGTCGTGAATGGGGACGCTTGGATACTAGATCCCTTGAATCCGAGTATATCGGAAGATGGGCAGAATAATTCAGCAATCACGGTGACAGAGCATGGCGATGTTCTGATTCGGACAAATGACATCTCAGAGGAACAGCCGGGCTATATGTATGAAAATTATAAGGCTCTCTCTAGTCCAGAATGGATTAAGAAAGCTGTGATTTATGAACTTCATATTCGAGCATGGACTGAAAACGGGTTTAATGGGTTGGCTGATCAAATAAACTATTTCAAAAAACTCGGGGTAAACACGCTGTGGTTAATGCCATTCAACGAAGTTGGGCTTGAAGGCAGGATTGGTAAATATGGTGATCCGTATGCTGTGAAGGACTTTTATCGTATTGATCCAAGTTTTGGAACGAAAGAGGAACTAGCGGCGTTCATTCGTTTAGCTCATGAGAACGGGATGAGGGTCATACTGGATTGGGTTCTGAACAGAACGAGTGTGGATCATATCATGACTAGAAGTCGTCCAGATTTTTTCACACGGACCGAACAAAATGAGCTGTTTTACGATGTGCCCAATCGATCTTATTTCGCGGGACTACAGTTCGAGAATCGTGACATGCGAAGCTACGTTATTGAGGCGATGACAAATTGGGTTGAAGTGTTTGATTTTGACGGAATTCGATTGGATGATTCGGACATTACCCCGTACGATTTTCTAACTGAAATCAAGCAAGCACTGCAAGTGGTTAAAGCTGATCTCGTCTTCATTTCACAATCCTATGATGAGTATCACCATCTGGAATCTTGCGATTTAACCTACGATGGTAAGCTGCGTATGCTAATTCGCGATTGGATCGATCGAACGATTTCCCAACAGGAGTTCATGGCCATCTATAACTCTTTTAAATACAGCTTCCCTCAACAAGCGCTTAGAATGAGTTGGCTGGAGGAGAAAGAACAGTCTAGAATTGCTTCCTATTTAGGCGAAAAGCCTGCTTGGCCCGCAGCAACAATTTTGCTTACGTTAGAAGGTGTTCCCTGCTTGATGATGGGGCAGGAGTTTAATGAGCCGACCTTGGCAACATGGGCATCGCTATTCGATGAATATCAACTGAATTGGCAACTTTTTGATAAGGAAATGTTCGAACACTATGCTTATCTTATTCAACTTCGCACGAGCAATCCCGCGTTCTGGAAGGGAGTATTGACGTTTATCCGTAATTCGGGTGACATGGTTCTATCGTATACGAGGCAGCATGAGCGTGATGCGTTTATGATTGTTGTTAATTTATCACCAGATGCCGTAATTGTTCGATTTGACGATAGCCAGGTAGATGAGGTTAATATCCATAATTGGAAAAATGTGATCTATCATACAGGGACGGTCAATCGCCAGTTTGCGGAAGACTCATCGGAGCTGTGGTTAGATGGCTATGAGAGTGTCATTTTTAGAAAAGTGAACGTGTAGTTGATTACGGCTTAAGGTGTATGTGAGGGAAGTTCAGCAAGTAAGGCTTCGAACCATTCCTTGGCAAAAGTATGAGAACGAATCCCATAATCAAGTGTCTTGATTTGAAAAGCAAGAATTGCTGCATAGGGTGCCGGAACTTGAAGGTTCTGAAGCCCTTTGTCCATTTGCTGGAGATCATGTTCAACCTTCTCAATCTGCGTAATGATTTGTTGTAGGATAGCACGTTGATCTTGGGTGGAATCGATTAATCCCAGAAAAAATACTTTAGCTAGTGCTATAGATTCTAACCTGCTTGTTGGTATCTCTGAGCCCATCCATATATAGAAAGCTTCTCGCCCTTTCTCTGAGATGGTGTACACTTTCTTGTTTCTCCCGCGATCTATTTGCTCCTCATAGCCAATATCACCCTGTTGAAGTAATTTCTTTAAAGCCGTCTGCAAACTGCCATAACTGGCACTATAGAACAAGGCAATGCCTTGTTGAAATGCTTTGTTGAGCTCATACACCGTCTGATTCTTCATAATCAATAAGCCGAGAATAACGAATTCCATATAGCGAGTCCCCTTGTTTGTGTTGACATACGTCTTGTCCTTACATTACGATTAGTTATATTACTAATAGTAACATTAATCATATGTAAAGACAATTCGATCTGAGGAGGATCCACAAAGCGATGTTTGTTCGAAAATCATGGAGCAATGAGGTAGCCTCAAAGCATCTCAATTCTTACTTCACGAAATTACTTAAGAGCAGCCGCCATCAGACGGGCCTACAAGTATGGATTGATAGCAGTGGATTCACATATCGTTATGCCGTTGGGGGAATTTCAGCAACAACTGGTGCGGCGATCGCATTGAATCAACCTTTTCATACCGCAAGTATTGGAAAAGTGTTTACTGCTGTGTTAATCATGAAACTGGCAGAGAGAGGGAAACTCTCGTTAGGTTCTCCAGTTATGACTTTATTACCATCGTCTGAGTTAGAAAATCTCTTCGTGTATCGCGATGTCGACTACGCTAATCAAGTGACGATCAAGCAGTTACTTGGACACACATCGGGGGTGGCCGACTATTTCGAAGACCCTGTCATTCACAAGCCAACGTTTATGCAGCGTATTGTTGCTAATCCGCAGGAACGGTGGACACCAGAAACTTTGATTGAATTTACGAGAAGAAATCAACGAAGCCTGGGACCTCCAACTTCGCGCTTTCATTACTCAGACACTGGTTATATTCTATTAGGGAGAATTATCGAGCATATCACGGAAAAATCCTTTAGCGACAATCTACACGATGAGATATTCAGTCCACTACAAATGAAGGATTCCTACTTAATGTTCTATTCGCAGCCGGAACATACACCTGCTGAACCGATTCAGGATATTTGGTTGAACAAAGTTGAAATCAGCCGTTTGCCCTGCTTAACCTGCGATTGGGCAGGGGGAGGAATCGTAACGACACCGCAAGATCTCTTGCTTTTTCAGAAGGCACTCTGGAATGGAACATGCGTTGATGCAGTATCGTTACAGGCCATGACAACCTTCACACATAAATTTCGAAATGGCATTCATTATGGATTAGGGATGATGGAGATTCATTTTGAGGGGTTCTTCTTCTTGCTCCGAGGTTTACCAAGACTCCAAGGCCACAGTGGGATACTGGGAACGCATATGTTCAGCCATCCAGAAACCGGAACGCATATCGTCATGAACTTCGGTTCGAGTACAGCGATTGTTAGAAGCTACAGAGCTCTCATTGAAGTGGTGACGACGTTGAAGAGGATGGGAGAATGGGGATAGGAATTTTCCAGAGGCTAACGGACACAGCAAGCGCTATTAAACTGATTGCATTCATAAATCAGCTGATCAACATCGAATAACGTTGATTGAGTCCGTTAGCACAATTGGAAATGCGGAAAATAAGTGTATTATCCACATAATAGCTGTCTATCAAATGTTATTATGGGAGGCCAGCGGTTCTACCAAGGCAGAGGTTCCGACTTATGAAAGAATCCGCCAGATGGTCCATCACTTGGAAGGGTAGCCAAGTACACAGCAGTTTCAGCGCCTTCATGAATTTCCATCAGGGCAGCGGGTCCGCCCATGTCCGTTTTTACCCAACCTGGGTGGCAGGCATTCACCTTTAAATTGGAACCTCTAAGTGTAATGGATAGCTGTGCTGTCCATGCATTCAGTGCTGCTTTCGATACCGTGTAAGCTGGAACGGCACCCCTGGCATACATGTCGTTCGTTAGAATGGTGGAAATGGAACCAAGTATGCTGGATTGATTAACAATTCGTCCTTCTGGACTTGCTTTTAAAAGAGGAAGAAGCGCTTCTGTTAACGCATGTGCGCCGAATATATTGACGTCAAATGTACGGCGCATGACATCTGTGTTATTGCCTTCATGATCCAAATAAATCCCCGCATTGTTTACTAGAATGTCTAGCTTTCCATATTCCTGACCAATCCTCGCAACAACCTGATGAATGTGCCCAGGATCTGTCACATCTAATTCAATCGGATAAGCTGCGATTTCCTCCGAACGCAGCTGCTCGGCAGCTATCTCTGCCTTACGCACATCGCGGGCTCCGAGCAGCACAATAATACCTTGCTTTCCTAGCTGCCGGCCGATTTCTAAACCAATTCCTTTATTCGCTCCTGTAATCAATGCAATTTTCTTCGTCATTATCTGCCTACCTCCTATAAAATTTATTTCATACCGAACGGTATAAAACGGGTAAAAAAATGCTTATTTGAGCAATGTAAGAATCTCAGCTACCACACTATCAACGTAAGGTCGTTCTGGCTGTGATTTCATCGTAACCGAAAGTCCAATGGCAGAAATCGTCAGTACACGCGATAGGGCGGCTGTATTCAACGAAGGTGAAAGTTCCCCTGTACGGATACCCGTTTCTAGTTTTTGTTGGATTAATTCAGTAAGTTTCAGCTGGTAGTTCTTCGTAATTTGAGATAAGCTCTCATCGTGAGGTGCAAGCTCAACCATCGTGTTGATGCATAAGCAGCCCAGATCAGGATTATTGTTGCCTACCCCTTCAATGATTCCTTGAAAATACATGCGCAGCGCTTCTTTCACTGAAACGGCGTTCTGCATCCTGTTGTAGATAAAAGAGAGGCTCATGTCTACGTACTTGTTAAGTACGGTTTCGAACAATTCTTGCTTTCCCCCGAAAGCTGCATAAAGACTAGGACGCTGAATGCCCATTCGAGCGGTCAGATCACTCATTGAAGTTGCTTCATAGCCTTTCTCCCAAAATACTTGCATGGCTGCAGCCAATGCATGCTGTTCATCAAACTCCCGCGGTCGAACCATTGTCGTGATCACTCTTTCTGTACTCATCGGTACAAAATGATCATATAGCAAATGTAACCAATCGTCAACTGTAGGGGTTTCACTGTCATTGATGTTGAGGATATGAATCGCTTTCAACCCATTGAGGGGATTGGGCTTCCTGAGGGAAGGGCATATCTTTTGTTGGATATCGATACGGGCACAGGAACATTAAACGTGACACCAACCACAGCATTGGCCATCATAGCGCAAGCAAATCGTTCTCCGCTCACTTTGGAAGAAGGGATTAGTGTGATTACCCATTTTCCTGATAGGTTACGTAAAAATAATGGCTTCTCACTGCTCGGTTCTCGTTGTGGTGACCGGAGAGTCACTGTGCTATGGATTAGTGACAAAAAGCCAAAGCTGGGTTGGTGCTGGGCGGGGAACCCACATACGTGGCTAGGCTCCGCCTCTTGTCGATCTAGATGCTAAACGATTTTCATTATCTTACCATCTTGTGTGCTCAGGTAAAGTTCACCTGCCGTGTCCATACCGAAGGAAGCAATATTCAAGCCTGACTCTAATAAGGTTAGGCTCTTGATCGTTCCGTCACTTTGTTGAGATAATGCCCAAATTTTCCCCGTACCGTAATCTGCGTACACGTACCAACCATAAAGTTCAGGGAGCTTCTTGCCCCTATACACATAGCCTCCCGTAATCGATACGCCTTGATCACGACCATAGGTAAACAGTGGTTGCTCTAAGCCAGCCTTATTGCAGCCTTCCTTTGGATCGTAGCATTCAAATCCTTCTTGAATACGCCACCCATAGTTTTTACCTTTTTCTATGAGATTAATTTCTTCGAATCTATTCTGGCCAACATCGGCTGCCCATAGCTTTCCTGTAACGGTATCGAAACTGAATCGCCATGGATTCCGCAGTCCGTAGGCATAGATTTCCTTAGCACCTTTGCTAATAAAAGGATTGTCAGCAGGGATTGCATAGAGAAGCCCGCCATCTTGCTTGTCTACGTCGATACGCAGTATTTTGCCTAGCAGGGACTGAAGGTTTTGGCTATTGTTCTGAGGATCTCCGCTGCTGCCACCGTCTCCCGTCGCTATGTACAAGTAACCATCCGGGCCGAAAGCGAGTTGCCCACCATTGTGATTCGGATAGGGTTGCTTAAAAGTAAGAAGCACTTGCTCACTCTTGGGATCAAGAAGAGCGGGATCGTTAGGAAGCGTGTTGTAACGAGCGATGACGGTATGGGTCTCCGTCGTGTAATTGACATATGCCAACGTTGGATTCTTCGGATGGAAGGCGAGTCCTAGCAAACCTTGTTCGTTACCGCTATCATTAACGCGATCCGTAATATCGAGAATGAGTACGGGCTTATCCTTCGGCTTATCGACGTTTACACTGACGATTCTACCAGGCTGCTCAACGAGATATAAGAGATTCGGTGAATTAACGCGATGCTCAATTCCTACTGGATGATCGAAATTGTTCGGCTCGAAAAAAGGAGTCAGTGAAATGCTATTCGATGTCGCGGTGGAAGGTTCGGAATCTTTGGACCATATGCAGGCGGGTAGTACAAGTAGCAAGATTAGGCTCATACATGCAAGACTATAGCGTTTAATCAGAATCAACCTCCTTCATGAACATGAATGGATTTAGAGATGCTTTCACATTTAAGTGGATGCTTTCTCATTCCTTTTCTTAAAGAACCATCTGTAATAAACAAGCGATATAAAAAATGTAGCTGAAAGAGAGAGCCAAGTCCAGTACCAAGCCCAATTAATGTATAGTATTAAATTAGTGTATCGCTCAATTAATACTTCAGATATGGTTATCCATGTTGGCCAAAATAGGTGCCAACAAATTTTATAAAATAAGTTTTTGTTTTCAGGATACCTCAGAACGAAAATCACACAAGTTGCAGGGTAGATAAAATATTCAAAAGAAAAACTTGTCTGGGTTGCAAATGTAAACTCTCGAACAGGATATTCAATTAAATGATTTTCGACAACCGCTAATCCAATCGGCCATGTCATGAGTTGTTTAAATAAAAAAACCAGGTTTGCTTCTCTAATTTTATTCCGAGGGGTGAATAGAACTAGAAGCATAATGGCTCCAAACCACACGGATAGTAATATGATGAGATCTCCCAAAATTTAATCTAACTCCTTATGATTTTATAAGCTCTAGTATGACCTTGGGTTAGGCAACACAAACCTATATTTAGGAGTTATGAATTCCCCCATAAAACATATTAAAACACGATTACAATGGACCTGCAGCCAATTGCAATGAGATACCACCATTTGGTGTCCTGTAATGCGGGAAGTTGAATTTATTTGTTGGAAACTTTCCCTTCATTTGGGGTGATGGGGATTAAAAACTGCGTAGGGGCTTATTTCCGCAATGATCCTATTTTTATTAATAGTTAGTCTAATTTTTCCTTCATCGCGGTCAATACGTCTTCCCAATAAAGCTTCATTTGTTCCCGTGTATCCAGATGGTCCAAATTCTCTTGATGAAAACTGAACGTCGTTCTGTCTGGCTTGTTGGATATCAATCGGATTTGCAGTGTGGATGGTTTAGTCCATCCCTCTTTTTTCCATTTCAAGCGAATATGACTCAACGGTTTAACCACCCTGAATTGCACTGTAATTCCCTTGTCGGATATAAAAGTGCCTCCCTCCTCCAAAGTATGGAATGAGACGTTTCCTAACCATAATTGTAAACCTTCAGAGGAAGTAAGAAACGTCCACGCCTGTTCAGGTGAAATCGGAAGCGTTCTCCGAACCCCGACTTGAAATCCTGCAGATGCGGTTTGCCCAACTAAAGTTTTCTTCATCCTTAACACCTCTCAAAATTAGATTGTTAGCACTAACTAACATTATGAGCAAAAAAATTAGGGGGCCAAACCCCTAACAAATAGCTCGATACTTGAATTCATAACATTTTGCAGCGAAATATTTGAAATCGACGCTCCGAACAACTGTGAAATGAACGCGCCGTAATTCAGCCACATAAACGTGATCGCTTGAGTTTCCGCATCCGTGGATAGCATTTTGTTCTTACTCTGCATCTCATTAAAATAATCCGTTAACAATTTCAATAATTTACGTGGATGCTTATCTGCTTTCCCGCGGATATCAGCCAGTTCGTTGTCGCTCAAGACGATGATAAACAATTTACGGTTACGCTGCATGATTTCATGATACATTTGGCAAATCATAAGCAAGTCCAGTCTCAGATCCCACTTGATATTCTCTTCAAAAAGCGTTTCCATTTCAAGCGAGTAATGATAGCGCTCAACTGCTTGCTCAAGTAGACTCTTTTTGCTACCGAAATTGCGGAACAAGGTCATCTCACTGACGCCTGCCGCTGCGGCGATTTCTTTAGTCGATACACCTTTGTATCCTTTTTCAGCCATTAAATCGATGGCCGCCAGCATCAATTTACTTTTATTGTCCAAGGTCAGCGTGTTCACTTATGTTGTAGCCTCCAGTGTTTTGTGAACTGGTAGTTAGTGATAACTAACATTTACTAAATAATATAGCCTATTATTTCAAAAGTCAAAAGGGGATTCACAGACTTATACGTGAAGTGAACAGAAGAGAATAAACAAAAAATGCGCCACTTGTGGGCACATAGGCTTGTCAGGTATTATATTTTACGTTTGGCAATGACGGTAACTGTTACAGAACGAGTAGAGTTAGTTGGGTTCCACGCTGTAAAGAACCAACGGTCTTCGGCAGAGGAGTAGCTGTCGAGCATGTAGCCTTGTTGGTCGTCACTAAAAACCCAAGATCCACTGATGATGTTGAAGCCGTTTCCGAAGACATTTATTCTCCGAAAAGTGTTTGGTGCTAAGGTTGTAGTTGAAATTACGAAGCGTCCGAATCCATTACCTAAATCAGTTGCTTTGACTGATTTTTTGATGCTGTAGTTAACCGTACGAGCGGCAGTGTATTTTTTGCCTGATTTGAGTTGTGCTCTTTTAATCACTGCAAGTGCTTTTTTACTGATCATATGGCATTCTCCTTTCTTAATAGAATAGTATAGTAAATGCTAGAATTAGAGAGTGCGAAAGGGACATTTTTGAGGGGAATGTAGCGGAAATTAGATTTTACGATCGTGCCACAGGGATACTAACTGGTATTTTACCTTGTACTAAAAAAAGTGGTCTTTTTATTTTAAATTTATAGTTAAGGTACGGGGATAAATTGAACCCTGAGGGGGTCTCAGCCCCTTTGATCATGAAGATGAAGAAAATGCTGTAAGTGACGGCACCAAAACTCATTCAAGGCAGAAGCCCCGTTGAATTTGATGACGAAATCATTGAAGTGCTTCAAGCACAAAAACGATTCATTGCAAGCAATAAGAAGCTAGCTGGTGAACTTTATCGGGATAATAAAAAGTATAGAGAAAAGATAGCACCCAAGTAATTCCTCCTAAGAACAAGCCTTTTCTCGGCTTGTTCTTTCAACTCCGCTCTCGGCATGACTGACAAATAATGCAACCGCAAGAAACTTCATGATATAATAAAATAAGAATTGGAGTTGATTTCATGAGAGATTTGCTTGACCCTAAGAATGATTTTGTCTTTAAACGTATTTTTGGCAGCGAAGAAAATAAAGACGTTTTGTTGGCTTTCCTAAATTGTACTTTCCAAGAAGCAGGAGAGCAGCCGCTGACCGAAATCGTACTCATGAATCCATACACCGATAAAGATTCACCTCAAGATAAGCAATCTATATTCGACATCCAGGCTAAAACCGCAGAGGGCAACCTGATTAATATTGAAATGCAGTTATTTAATCGATATGACAATGAAAAGCGTACATTGTATTATTGGAGTAAGCAATACGCGAGTCAGCTTGAAGAAGGACAGTCCTATAAGAAGCTAAAGAAGTGCGTCACCATTAATATTCTTAACTTCTCCATCTTACCCAATGAACGTTATCATAATGTTTTTCATTTGCGGGAGGATTATAGCGGAATACCGTTATCGGACGATCTGGAAATTCATTTCCTAGAGCTCTCCAAACTGAGTCATCACAAAACAACTACTACGGGCGGGTTATTGAATTGGTTACTTTTTCTTAAAAGTGACAATACAGAAAATTGGGAGGTGCTCAAAATGCAGGAACCTGAACTTGGTAAAGCAATGACCGTGTTAGAATTCCTTAGTCAAGATGCAGAATCTCGTCGACTTTATGAAATGAGGTTAAAGGCTTTGCATGACGAGGCTTCGTCTATGGAAGGTGCTAGAGAAGAAGGAGAAAAACAAGGCGAATTGAAAGGCAAACTTGAAGTAGCCAATAAAATGCTTGCAAAAGGAATGGACATGGAGTCCATTTCGGAATTAACAGGACTTCCAATTGAGGAAATAAAGAAAATAAATCAAGCTCATTAACTAATAATGGCTGTCAGGGGTATTTACCTTGGCAGTTTTTTCTTTTTATTTTTCGTTATTTTTAGTACTTTTGGGTGACGATTTTACCGAATGTTACCGGATTGTTACCACGGCGGTAATGAATAGATGCATAAATATACAAATTCTTATCATCCAATGTTAAAGGTGTACAGATTCATATCAAGAAAAAATAAAAACCCTCCAAAAAGAGGGTGTAAAGTGCGGTAGTGGTGGAGAATAGGGGGCTCGAACCCCTGACCTCGTCGCTGCCAGCGACGCGCTCTCCCAGCTGAGCTAATTCCCCACGTATGCATAAGTTATTCAATTGAGCTTTGCTCTGCCACCAATGGCGCTCTCCCAGCTGAGCTAAGGCCCTGGGATGTCGCTTCCAAGAAGCGTCGACTTTTTGTATTATACATGAATTAGCGTTGACAGGCAATACCTGAAATCTAGGATTTTTCTTGTAGTTGAGTATCTGAGTTGCGGTATGTCGATTCTGTTGCAAAGCGGGAACGAACGTTGTTTTCATGCGTATTTTCATGCTAACCTAGTAGTATTAACTAGTTGATCGTTTGGGAGTGAGATAGAAGTGTCAAACGCAGTATTATATTGGATTTACTTGGGTATCGCTTTCGTGGTGCCGTTTGTGATTGGTGTCCTTTTGATGCGAAAAACAAATCGTTTAGGATTCTCGTTTTGGATCACGACGGCGTTAAATATTGTGTTGACGGGTCTCGCAGCATTGTGGTGGAAGTCCGTAACGACGGATCAGTTTCAGATGATGTTTGGAATGGCGTTTTATGGCGTATCCGCGGTGAATTTAATGGTTATTGAATTCTTTGCCTTATTCAGTATTCGCAAAAAAATGAATTCGTGAGAGAAAGGGGCCGTTATGCCGAAGTTAACACGATCGAAGATGGTATTCTACGTGTTCCTAGTAGCAGCCATTCTATGGATGGCTTTCATCTATATGAAGTCTGCCGAGCCATACCACCAGCAGAGTTTGAAGCCCTACTTGGAATCGAAATTTTCCACTGAAAAGCTGAAAGAACATATCCCCAAAGTGAAGTTTACCTATGATCATCAGGTGATTTCATGGCAAGATCCCATTAATTTAATTGAATTCTTCATAAGAAAAGCAGGGCATGTTAGCGAATACGCTGTGCTTGCCCTGCTTTGGTCAATAGCTTTACTTGCCAAACCTGTCAGAATGAACATAGCTTTGATCAGCTCCTTCCTAATCTCATTGCTCTACGCAATGTCGGATGAATGGCATCAATCGTTCGTGAAGGACCGAACAGGGCACGGCATCGATGTAGTCGTCGACGGAGTCGGTATTCTGTTTGCGCTCATTCTGATTGTCGTGGTGGTTTCGATACGGAATCGAATTAAATCCAGAAGAATAAGCTAGTTAGTAGTACGTAGACTTTTCTTTTTCTAACCGTTTGCCATTTCCAATGCTCACGGGACTGGCTTTCCAAATCGTTCTGTTGCCACTCCATTAATTTCTCTGAAACATAGAGGTCTGTTGGTTGCATATGAGGGTCACTTTCCTTTCTTTTCCTGATACGTTTAGTTTACGCTAGAATAAGGGGAACAAAAAGAGTATAATTCACTTCAATGATTTCCCCTTTTATGGAAAGGACGTTGAAGATGCAGCTACTCACTCATTTTCTGGAGCTACGCGCGGGTTTCGAGCATGGAATTGAGCATAAACCACAGCCCATTACGTTAGAAGAATTAGCAGAAAGATTATATTGCTCGACACGGAATGTGAAGATTTTATTGAAAAAAATGAGTGACCACAATTGGATTTCCTGGAAGCCCGGACGGGGTAGAGGGAATATTTCCGAGCTTACTTTTATGGTCTCTTCGGAAGACATGATCTCGAAACAAGCGATGGCGCTTGCGAATCGAGGCGATTATTTAGGCACGATTGAGCTGATTCATCAACTAGGCAAGGGAGAAGCACTTCAGGACTCCTTTATCGAGTGGTTGTTCAGCTTTTTTGGCTACCGGACAGTTGAGTATGAGGAGCGGTTTAAGGATACATTGCGAGTGCCTGTTTATAAATGGTTGGTGACGCTGGATCCTGCGCACACTTTTTTTGCATTTGATTTCCATCTAGTGAGTCAAATTTTCGATACGCTCATACGCTATAATCCGCAGACCAGGGTGATCGAGTCGCACTTGGCTCATTACTGGGAAATCAGCGAGGATGGCTTGCATTACACTTTTTATTTGCGCAAAGGCGTGCTGTTCCATCATGGCAGAGAGATGACAGCGCATGATGTAATGTACTCTTTGTCGCGGTTAAAGAAGCTTGGTCAGACTGCCACGCATGGATGGATAACCGAAAGCATTGAGACGATTACCGTGCTGAATCGAAGTTCGATAGCCATTGAATTAAGCCAGCCGAATGTGCTATTTCTTCAACAGCTGGCACATACCTCCATGGCCATTGTCCCCGAGGAAATATGCCGCGATAATGAGTCTATTTTTGGGCGAATGCCTATTGGGACGGGGCCGTTCAGGCTGGAGAGAAACGATGATTACATTTGCAAGCTGCGGGCGTTTGATAATTATTTTGGCGTCAGGCCGCATATGGATCTCATTGAATTCTGGCTGCTGCCCTCGGATCTACAGGAATCGACACCAAGCTGGGATACGATCCAAGTGTATCGTGGGCAATCGAATTCGAGTAAGCCGGTAGGCGTGATTGATAAAGATTCAGAATGGCATCAAATTGAGCAAACCATTATGGGGTGCAGTTTATTAACGTTTAATCGCAATAAGAGAGGACCGCAATATCATCCTAACTTCCGCAAAGCAGTTGATTTGGTCATAGATCGTGAGCATATGATTGAGGAACTCGGCGGATTTCGGGAAGCACCAGCAAGCAGTTTTATCCCGACGATGGAGCCGCTAGTAAGGTCTAGGACGGATATGACGGAAGCTAAGCGTTTGCTAAATGAAATGGGCTATAACGGTGAGACCCTACATATGTATGTCTATCGGAATAACAATGAGGATGCCATGTGGATTTGCCGGCAGTGCGCTCAGATTGGGATTCCCATCGAGATCACGATTCGGAGTGAGTCCGACATGACGCAGATGGACACCATTGACGAAGCCGATCTTATTTTTTATCACATTTGTATGGAAAGCAATTATGACCTACATATTATCCAAACTTTGAAACAAAGCAACAGCTATGTGCGTGCACATTTGAATGAAGAGCGGCTTGCGTGGGTGGATTCGAACATGGAGGGGATTCTGAGTAATCCTAATTTGGATGAGCGCATTGTTGGTTTACATGAATTGATTGCTGAGCTTCAAGAGGAGAAATCGTTCCTTTTCGTCCTGCATCGATCCCAACAAACGACGTATCATGATTCGATTAAAGGGGTAACGATCAACGATTTAGGGTGGATTGATTTCCGAGAGATTTGGTTTACGCCAAGTATTTGAGCATGAAAAAAACGACCTTACGGTCGTCTAGGAGCAGGGGGCTCAAAGCGGTGTTCCATCGCTACCCAACGTCCATTCGCAACGAAAAAGCCGATGAATGCGAATACGATCAGTCGAATGGGAATCCAAGCGGAATTAATGGATTGGAAGCTAATAAATTCGAGCAAAGTCGTGAGGAGCGAAGCGCCGATTCCCCAAGGAACGATGCCGAACATAACTAAATATCTAGAGCGGCCAAATTTTTTTCTCCTAAGCCATATATCTTTATGCGAATCTTTCATGTCAAAGCTCCCTTTTTTCTTTCTAGTATAGCACTGCTGAGGGAAAATCTCGAATGATAGAAGCTCCACCCGTGGAAAAGGTGTTTTTCTGAGGAGAGGGGTGAACATTATCAGCATAATATGGTAGTATAAGGAAGTTGAATAGGGGGAGAACACCATGCTTATCAAAATACTACTATTTGGATTGCTCTGGCGGATCGTTGGTAATCCGTTTCTAGCGCTGCTCATTTTACTCGTAATTCTGTATATGTTGGACAGAAGGTACGTTGGCATACTGCCGAATATTTGGAGACCGTTTCAGTTGAACCGAAGAGCGGCACGTCTACGGATTGACCTCCATGCGAACCCGCACAATACGTCAGCGAAGCTGGATTTGGCGCGCATTCTAATTGAACGTAAAAAATATCAAGAAGCGCTGCCCTACTTGGAACAAACACTACCGATCATGCAGGAATCTGCTGATGTTCATTACGAAATAGGACTGTGTCAACTGAAGCTGGGCCGAATGGCCGAGGGTGAAATCTTCATGCTGAAAGCGATCGAGCTCAATCCTCGTGTCAAATATGGCGAAGCCTACCTGCGCCTCGGCGAGGCTCTGGCTCCCCAGCAACCTACGCGTGCGGCGCAGTTTATTGAACAATTCCGCGACCTGCATTCCTCATCGGTCGAGGCTTACTACCGGCTAGGCCAGCTGTATCAGCAGCTCGGCCGCCAGGAAGATGCCAAGCGCGCGTACCGCGAAGCGCTGGACATTTACCGCGGCTTGCCACGCTACAGCCGCAGACAGCAGCGGCGCTGGGCATGGCTAGCGCGCATGAAATAGAAAGGTTCCGCTCATCTGCGAGCGGAACCTTTTTTCACTGCGAGCGCGTAGCCGCGCGAGAGCAGCAAAGCGCCCAGCAGCCCGATAAGAACGGCTGCTGTGGTGTGCACATCATAGAGCCAAAGGCGCCAAGGCGCTGGCTCTGGCGTAACGCGATCCCACAGGGTGAGGATCGCGGGATGCACGAGATAAATGCCGAAGGAGGCTGCGCCTAAGGCAGATAAGAAAGCGCTGAAGCGTGAGCCACGCGCCAGTTGGTTGCGCGCCCACGGCACACAGACGAGTGGGATAGTCAGGCAGTATGCGAGCAGCGTCAGCTCGAACCAAGTATTTTCGATCATAGCGAGACCATATTGCTGAAGCAGGAGCATACCTACGTAAGCGCCGCCAGCCACATAGACGGCGATCCCAATCCACCTTTTGCAACGAATCGCCCAAGTCACCATGATGGGATAGTGGATGCCCATGTAAGCACCGAAACAGAAAGTAGCCGTATAGCTTATGAACAATGTGGCATATTCAGGCAGCGGGATTATCCAATGATGACAGGTATAGGAAGCTGCTTGAATGCCGATTCCTAGAGGAATCAGGCCGTGACGTAGCCAAGCGTAACGTTGTACCGCACTTATGATCAGAGGGAATAGCACATAGAACTGAACGATAATAACGATATAATAGAGATGATAGCTCGCATTGCCCGATAGGAGCAGTTTAATTAGATGAAACACATCGAATTGTATCGTGCCATGAAACATGAATTGATTATACACATAATAGAATATGGACCAAATGACATAAGGAATTAAAATCTTTTGCAGCCTTTTTATCCAAAAACCACGTGCCATTCGAGGCTCCCAACGGTCATAATACGAATAAAACAAGACGAGACCGCTAATCCAGATGAATAATGGAACGGTAAACAAGCTAGCTTTGTTGAGGATGAAAAAGATAGCCTGTGAGCCTGTCCCAACAGGAAGTTGAGTGGCGCCAGAGGTACCATGAATGAGTACGACAGCAAAGATCGCAATTGCACGTACGATGTCGATTTCTGACAACTTAGCCTTAGATAACATTGTGTAAAATCTCCTTTTTTCTCTCGTTTCACTGTAACATGATCCCCTTAGGAGGACAATGCCGCTATGAATGAAAGCCCGCGTAGCTTGACGCTCTCACCTACCCGAGATAAACTGTTGATAGCGTGTAAAGAGATCAATCAAGAGGGTGAATGAGCGTGAGTTACGAATATTTGATGCAGGCAGTTTTGCTCATATTTTTGGTGATTATCACTTTTTTTGCTATGTTGGTATGGACCAAATGGCGAAAAAGAGGACGGAGATAAAACATGTATTTTATTAATCATGAACAAATTGATGGGCGCATTCAGTTTCTGACGGTACTCGCGGAGGCAAGTCAGCAATTAGAAGTGCAGTGGGCACAAGGTAAGCAGGATCTGATTTGGCAGCTTTCGCAAGAACGAGTACTCCATTTAGCGATAGAAACTGTTACGGATATTGGGAGCTTGCTCATTGATGCCTTTATTTTAAGAGATGCAAGCAGTTATGAAGACATTGTAGAAATCGTACATGGAGAAGGAGCTTATTCAGAGTCTTTGACGGAGACATTGCTGCAATTAGTGAAGCTTCGCAAGCCACTTGTACAGGACTTTGTAGAATGGCAGCGACAAGACTTGCATCCATTAATACCTGTACTCCCAGCGGCTTTTGAGGAATTCGCGGCTTCTGTTCGAGCATTTATCAAGAGTGAATTGGAATAACATACATAAGTGTTTCATAATTTACTTATTGCCTGTGATGCTGTAAAATGAGACCTAAACGAGTACCGAGGGCAGGTGAGAGCATGAATCAAACACTAGAAACATCGACGCGTAAAGTGATTCTTTCTATGCTCAAAACGCAAGGGCCGTTAAGTGTTCAAGATATGGCCAAACAACTCGGGATTACTGAGATGGCCGTCAGACGACATATTCATTCGATGGAGAAAGATGATTTGCTCGAGGCCAAGCTCGTAAGGCAAGCAATGGGCCGTCCAACAAGTGTGTATACCTTAGCACCTCAGGCGGACGAATTATTTCCCAAGAAATACTCGCAATTAACGTTGGATTTATTAGACGAGCTATTAGAAGACGAAGGTCAAGATAAGATCGAACGGCTCTTTGAAGGCAGACAGGGAAAGCTGGAAGCTCGCTATCAGTCAAGGATGCAAGGCAAAAGCTTAGAAGATCGCGTGGCAGAATTAGCGGACATTCAGAACGAGAATGGATATATGGTTGACTGGTCCGCGCAAGATGATGCTTATATCTTCAATGAGCACAACTGTCCTATTGCGAAGGTGGCCAATACGTTCCAGCAGGCATGTCAATGTGAATTATCATTGTTCCGAAATCTACTGGATGCTCATGTTGAGCGTACAGAGTGTCTGGCCAAAGGTGCTAACAAATGTGTGTATATCATACGTCAAAATAAATAGTTTGGAAAAGAAGTAAAGCAGGTAGGACCTGCTTTACTTCTTTTTTTTCGTTCATTTTCTAATATTTTCACATATCCGGTTTCACAGATTCAGGAATTGTTTATTAATACATATGAGGATGCTTTTGGGACAAATTTCCAATGTACGGACTAAAATTAAATCTCCTCTATCGAAGTTTATATTATATAAATAGTAGAGGAGGTGAATCCATAACTATGAATAACAAAGACTTCGGTTTTAGTTCTAGTCAAATAGAGAGAAAAAGGAGTGCATTCAGAGTGAAATCAATGATGGGGAAAATTTCTCATGCTTTGGCTCTATTCATGATCGTTTCTATTCTAGTACCTGTAATTGCATTCGGGGCAACGCTAGGCATTAAGTCGTACACATACGACAAGACGACTGGAAATGTAACAGCAACCGTTTATAGCGACGTTTATGACAATGTATCTGGAGCTGTGTATCTGAATGTGTACACTCCTGATCTTCATTTATTGAAGAAAGCTTACATGACTGATTACACCAACACGGAGACCGTAAATGGCGTTACATATTACAATTTCACATTTAACACAGGGATAACAGCCAAAGTATATGATGCCGTCTATTTATCAGGCCAATATAGTTCTACAGTTTCTAGCCGCGTATATGCGACGGATGCCAACCCCGATGTGCCAGGATGTACGAGTTACTGTGGTGGAGGTGGGTATGGCGGAGGAGGTAGTTGGATACCACCAGTAGCTGGGACTACTATTAGTGTTCCTATGACAGGTGAAGTTAACGAAGATACCCTGAAAAATGCACTAGCTTCGAATGTGAACGTAGAACTCACATTATCCGGCGACATTGCCCTTCTTCCAGCTTCTGCTTTAGTTGATGCTGTAGGTAAAGCGGGCTCGACCATTACAGTACGGTCAGACAATGGCACTTATATGCTTCCTCTTACTATATTAGATTTGAATACACTAGCACAATCACTAGGTATCCCCTTGAAGGATCTGAAGATCAAAGTAAGTATTACGAAGCTTACCGGTGATTCAGCAGCTGCGGTTACTTCTGCAGCCACTTCTATCGGTGCTAAAGTGATTACTGATGCAGTAGACTTTAATGTGATTGCTCTAGGACCTGGAGACAAAACAACTTCTATTGATTTTGGCAAAACGTACGTTTCACGTTCCATTAACATCACAAATACAGTAGATACGAAGTCGGTTACAGGTGTTCTCTACAATGAGACAACGAAGAAGCTAAGTTTTGTTCCGGCAATCTTCGAAGTTAAAGATGGCAAAACAGTTGCAACGCTGAAACGTAACGGCAATAGCATCTACACTGTAGTTGAAATGAACAAAAACTTTACAGATACAGCTTTCCACTGGTCTAGGGATGATGTAAGCCTCCTTGCCAATAAGCTTGTGATTGATGGGATGACAGATACGACATTCGCGCCTGACCTTTCCATTACCCGTGCAGAATTTGCGGCATTGGCTGTTCGTTCCTTAGGTTTAATCCTGAATATTACTACAACAGCCACATTCAGCGATGTCGAAGCTTCCGATTGGTACGCAACGACAGTTGCAACTGCAGCTAAAGCGGGTATTATTGAGGGATATGAAGATGGTTCATTTAAGCCAAATGCTCAGATCACTCGAGAAGAGCTTGCCGCTATGATTGTACGAACGATGAATTATGCAGGATTGAAATCAAATCTCTCTGATTCACAGCAACACGCGTTATTAAGCAAATTCAGCGATTCTAACAATATCGTGTGGGCACAAAAAGAAATTGCTACTGCGATCGATGCTGGAATTATCAATGGTTTGACGGATACAACGATCGGTTCTAGCAACCAAGCAACTCGTGCAGAAGCCGCTACTATGCTGAAACGTTTCCTAAGTAAAGCCGGATTCATTAATTAATATGTTGTGAATAAAGACCTGATGTTGTGGACCACTGTGTCTCAAGATCAGGTTTTTTTAGTCTACTTCAACATCTGCACGCACACCTTTCAGCATACTTTCAGCCAGTATTCATACAGCTATCAGCCCAATTTAAGTATCACTTCAGGTTAGCGTTCTATACTTGATCTATCAGCAAGATAACAAAATGATAGCAATCGAGAGGCGGTAATCGTATGAATGAAAATAGGAACAATAACGTGAACTTGAATGATATAAAGGTTGAGGGCAAAGCAAGCAATTCGAGAGTAAAACCAATCTTTGCAGCTTTTATGGCAGGTGCAGTTGTGGTTGGTGGGTTGATGTTTACTTCGGACAAATTGAATCTGTTTGGCTATGATACGCAAACGGTTCAGTCCAGTGCCGTTGCAGCTTCTGCAGCGAACGCAGCTGCGGCTGGTGTCCAAACCGCATCACTGAACAATCTAGGAACCAATAGCATTTCACAAATTACGAAGGCCTCGAGTCCGGCCATTGTCAAAATTGAAACGAAAGTCAAGCAAACAAGCACATCTGGTCAGCGAAGAAATTCACAGCAACAAGGGACGCAAAGTGGAGATACGATCGAGAATGGGATCGGATCTGGGTTCATTTTTGAAGATAGCGGCTATATACTAACGAACGAGCATGTGATTCAAGGCGCAGACGAAATCGATGTTTACGTCCAAGGGTACGATACTCCATTTACAGCAACGCTACTCGGAAGCAGTTATGATTTAGATTTGGCTGTACTCAAAATTCAAGGAGACAAAGCTTTTCCAGCGCTTAAAATCGGGGATTCGGATGCGGCAGAAGTAGGTGAGTGGGTTGTTGCGATTGGCAATCCATATGACTTCGATTATTCCGTTACAACAGGCGTTTTAAGCGCCAAGGAACGTGAAATCAGCATTGATGATGAGCAGGGTACACGTAATTACAAGCATTTGTTACAAACGGATACAGCCATTAACCCAGGTAACTCCGGTGGTCCGCTATTGAATTTGAATGGTGAAGTCATAGGGATTAATACGGCCGTCAATGCCGAAGCACAGGGAATGGGCTTTGCGATTCCGGCAAGCACCATTAACTCAGTCGTAGATAAATTGAAAAACAACGAAACTATTCCAAAAGATCCAGCGCCCTACATTGGCGTAGCGTTGCAAAATATTACGGATGACATGCTGCAGGATTTGCAAATCAGTAGCACCAATGGTGTGGTAGTTGCTGAAGTACAGCAAGGTTCACCAGCTTTCAAAGCGGGAATTCGCCAGTATGATGTCATTACGGAAGTGAATGGTAAAGGAATTGCGAATACGGAGGAACTGACAAAAGCGGTTCAAACCGCGGCAGTTGGCGATGCTTTGAAGGTGAAAATTTCGCGCGATGGGCAAACGAAGGATGTATCTGTACAAGTTGGCGATAAAAACGAGGTAGCCGCCTATCAAAGTTAAACAGCCCACCAAGAAGTAAAGAACGGAGTCGCGAACATTCGCGAGCTCCGTTTCTTCATGTATCGACGCAATCTCATACACGCGACGCCGCGAGCAATTGAGCAGCCTTATCCGTGATCCAGCCGAAATTGCCGGCTTCAATTTCCTTCAGGTTGATGAGCGAGCCGCCAATGCCTAAGCCATAACAGCCGATGTTCAGGAATTGCTTGATGTTGCCTTCCGTTACGCCACCTACAGCTATCATGGGGATTGTATCCAATGGCCCCATCAATTCCTTGATGTAGGGCAAGCCTAAGCTTGCACTTGGGAAAATTTTAACGGCTGTAGCTCCAGCTTTCCATGCTTTCACAACTTCAGTCGGCGTCATCGCACCAGGGAAGATCGGAATCCCCTCTTGTTTCGACCAACGGATGACCTCCTCGTCCAAATTCGGAGTGACCAGGAAAGCAGCCCCGGCAGCAACAGCTTGTTTGGCGTCCTCCAGATCCAGCACAGTGCCGGCTCCGATGAACATGTGATCTCCCCACTGCTTTTGAAGGTTAGTGATCATGGAGAGTGCACCAGGTGTGTTTAGCGTTACTTCCATGACGGTGACCCCACCTTGGCGAAGTGCTTCAGCAACAGACAGAATGTGATCTTCCTGCACGCCTCGGACGATCGCCACGATACGTGTACGCTCAATTTCTTGCAAGCCTTGTTCTCGGTTCATTTCTCGATTCCCCCAAATCAATTCCTAAGTATTTGTTGTTTATTATGACAGGTTCCAGAAATTTTTCCAATCCGTTGTGTCAAAACAAGCCCCTCCTACCTATACTGTAGTAATTCATAGGCATTCGTCTAGAAGCCTCATCAATCCTCACAGCTTTCAGCTCATAGGAGGTGACCTACATGACATGGAGTGAGATCAGTATCGTCAGCTTGGCAGTTGCTTGTTTAGTGCTCATTGTATTTACCGTTCGTATGATCATCACGGCTACGCGAACACTTCGCTTGTTAGGGGACACGGTTGTTGAAGTTAAGCAGGGAGTTGTCCATACAACAGAGCATGCGGGGAATCTAATGAAGCAATTAGGGCAGCTTACGGAAGAGGTACATTTGCAAGTCCTTGCCTTAGAGCCAAGTATTCAATCGGTTGAAAAGGCAGGGAAGGCAGTCGGGGAAGTCGCTTCCCTACTTCGCAAAGCCTCACGCATGATGAATGATTCCTTACTTGGTGCGGAAAAGGTCGTACATACGCATCAGAAGCGTATCCACGACATCATGGAATGGGCAACCACAGGATATGAGCTATGGCAGAGATGGCAGGCGCAGCGGAGTGCGAAATCAGATCATTAAGGAGTGGATATCACATGTCCAATGGAAAAAAAGGAAAAGATCTTCTCATCGGTGCAGTCGTAGGCGGTTTAGTTGGGGCGGCAGCAGCGCTGCTGTTCGCACCGAAATCAGGGCGTGAACTACGTAGTGATATTGCAGAAGGAGCTACTGTGGTTAGCGACAAAACCGTGCAACTGGCGAGTACAGTTAGTCAAAAAACGCAAGCAGCTGCCAAAACAGTGAGTACGACAACCACAGATCTCGTAGGTAAAGCGAAGGATACAGCAGCAAGTGTTGTCGAGACAGTTCGTTCTTGGAAGGATTCGCAATCTGAAGATAACATCCAAGATGAGATCGCAGCATCGGAAGCAGCAGAAGATTTAGTCATCGTAGGCCGCTAGTTTTGTAAAGAAAGAAGCAGAGCGCTCCTTCTAGGAGTACTCTGCTTCTTTGCTGTTACCATTTGGATGGATCAATTTTACTAATATCCAGACCTTCCCACACATTCTTAATATCGGCGGTCTCTGGATGATCGAAAAGCAGCCATGCGGTAGGGAGATACCGTTCGCCGTATTCACTTGAAGGTTTATTAATAATAGCATTATTGTGGACTAATACGGTTGAAGCGCCACCATCTAGGTTCGCCGCGGTAATCGCGCCATGCGCTAAGAAAATTTCCTGCACATCATAAAGCGTTGCACCAATACTGTGCGTTTGTCTGCCATCAATGATGGCGAAGAGAATCGACCCATCCTTCGTTTGAGCCATACACGTTCGTGGCGCAATACCCCAGCCATCTGCTTGACTTTTAACCTGGCCAACACCATTCACAATAAAACGTGGACTGAAGGAGACGGCTTCCTGAACGCCCATTTGGAGCAACTCCGAAACTTTGTATTTCCCGGAAATCATACGGCCTTCCTTATCGATCCCAACGATTTGTACGGTACCATTCATACCTTTGTCATTATAAAAAATTTTGCCTCCAGAGATCACGACACCTTCTGGCTGAAACCCATTGCCTTCCCAGTTCGGGTCAATAAATCCGCCGCCATTCACACCGAGGATTGCTCCTGTCCGTTTGACCATGGAGGACACTTTCTCCCCTTTACCAGCTTTCTCCGGCACTGCGATGCGAAGCTTAGTGGGGTCAGAAATGGTTACAAGCTTACCTTTGAAATTGGGACCCGAGATATTCTCGATGGTTACTAAATCTTTTTTGACTGGGGCTACTACTTCCGTAGGCGTATGGGACGGTAGAGGTGCGATTTCTACAAGTCCTAGATCCTTCTCGGTCCCCATTTCGTCAAAACTTTTCGTATATGCTTCTACTCGTTTCTGTAACTCGGAAGTGCCAATTAAATATTTGGCCCAATCCCGATGCTGCGTGGTGATGATGGTATCTGCCATCATGAAACGCAGACTCGTGCCCGAGGCAGTCAGGAAAAACCAGCTTAAACCTAAGATTGCTAGAATTGTAATCGTAACAATTGTATACGACATAAAGCGTATTCCTGCAGAACGTTTGCGCTTTACGCGGGCTTGCAGGGTAGTCTGTTGGGCAGTTGTTTGTTGAACAGCCATGGTTAGGCATCTATCCTCTCTAAAGCTAATCAGGTCCACACTGTCAACTTATAAGACGAAAAAAAAGGAGAATAAGTTTCAGAATTCCCTGAAATTTTCTCCTTTTTTTTGTAAAATGCTTAATTTTGTCGTTGAAGTGAGGCAAGTAGAGAGTCTTTTATCATATTTTTCTCAAATTGATATTCAAGATTGTTCCCTGCATGATAGGCGACACTGCGTAAGATAAGATCATGGTATTTCTTTTGTCGCAGGGCAGCAATCGTCACGCTCAGACTCACACCAAGCGGATCGAAATAAAGCTTACCTGATTGTGCATCATATTTCTTAACGTGAGACAGGTTGACGAATAAATCCGTATCCATTTTCTTAAACCCTTGATCTTCTAGTTGGTCTAGGAAATGACTGAAATCTAAGAGTGACTGCATGGGAATCGTGCGATTACCGATCGGCGTATGATACGTCATTTCGGTAGATCCAATTTCTATAAAAAGGATGTCTTCTAGGGGAAGAGTGGGCAGTGTTGCTCGACTATCTTGGATACCTTTTTCTAGATATCCAGCTTTCTCCATAAGATCTGTATACGAAAACTTATAAGCATCTGACAGTTTTTTTAACGTGACAGGGGATGGCTTAATCTTCTCATTTGTTGAACGGTTACGCTCTAATTCTAAATCACGAATATAGGCATGGGACAGGCCACTTTTGTTGGCAGCTTCACGTAAGGACATCTTTCCTCGCAAGCTCTCCAAAAATTTACCGAATCCTTCAAATTGCTTCATCATAGGAATCCCTCCATATGTTAATTGTAATTGAATTGACGCAAAATTGAAACGTTTATAGCACTTATTGGTACTAATTACCTTAGCGGAATATGAACATCTTATAGGATTCGTAAGCAATATGCGAATTTAGTAGGTCGCGAGAATCAAACCCGTGACTTCTTTCTTCTAATTTTTTATAATAGGAAAGTAGAAAGGGGACGATATTAACATGTCAAATAAATGGCTGAGAGACAACGGTATGCATCTTTCCTGGCTAGTTGCCTTAGTTGCGACGCTAGGAAGCTTATATTTTTCTGAAATCTTGCATTTTGCACCATGTAAACTATGCTGGTATCAGCGTATTCTTATGTACCCATTGGTCGTAATTCTGGGTATTGCAGCAGTCCGCAGAGACTACAAGTTAACCATCTATGTGTTGCCATTAACGATTTGGGGAGCCTGCATTTCGATCTATCATGTATTATTGCAAAATGGTGTTTTCAAAGAAACAGGTACAGGCTGCGGTCCCATTGCTTGTGATACCGATTACTTAAACTGGCTTGGATTTATTACGATTCCGATGCTGGCAGGAATAGCGTTTATCCTACTCACCGTTCTACAATACTTGACTTATCGCGCTACAAAATAACCCCTAGAATCAATAGTTAGGCAGGTAATTTGTCATTCACTGTCGAATAGGCATGGAAGAAGAATCCATCCTAACCCGAGGTGTAACTTATGATTAAACATACCCATAAAGCTGCACTGCTGATCGTACTGAGTGTTTCGTTGGTCGGTTGTGCAGATATAAGCCTAACTGCCCCTGTCGGCACTGAAGCGGCTTCCAAAGCCAGTCCAGTTATTTCACCTAGATTTTCACCAACCCCTTCTCCCGCACAAACCGTTAAACCATCGCCAATAACGACACCTACGGCAACACCACAGACAACGACTGCGCCGAGTGCGTCACCAGCTGCACCGAAGCCTAGTGCAACGCCTAAAGCCACTGCTGATCCTGCCAAATCGAAACCATTACCAGCAGATCGTACGCCGTATTCTTGGTACTATATGAAGAAAAAAACAGGGCAAGTTCCTGATTTTCCGCATGAAACCAAATCCTTCACCAGTGACCAGAAAGCAGTCTGGGTTGGGACAGGGAAAAAGGTTTATTTAACTATTGATGCAGGTGGACCGCTCATTGAGGTTGATCTCATGTTGAAATCACTCAAAGAAAACAATGTGAAAGCGAACTTTTTTATCACAGGAAACAATATTAAGAAGAATCCGGACTATTTGAAAAGAATAGTGGCAGACGGTCATTATGTCGCGAATCATACGATGACACATACGGATTTTAATGACCTGACAGATGATCAGATTCGCAAGGAAATTAAGGATTTTGAAGTTTTGTATAAGCAAATCACCGGTAAAGAGGTCGGGAACTACTTCCGTTTCCCTTACGGTCACTATAATTCTCATAATTTAAGTTTGGTTTCTGAGATGGGCTATACCTCTGTATTCTGGTCTACAGCCATGCGTGATTGGGAGCCTAGAGCGAATGGCGCTGAGGATCCGTACAACGATATTATGAATAATTTGCATGAGGGCAACGTGATTTTGATGCATCAGGGCTCCATTGAGAACATGCAAGCACTGGATCGTATTTGTAAAGAAATTAAGAAGAGAGGGTATGAATTCGGACTTGTCACCGAGCTTCAGCCTAAAAAGTAAAGAAGATTAGGTCGAAAACTGTGTAGTACTCTTGGTACCTTTAAGCTTGGCCGCACATATCCTAACCATGTGGTTTATATCAATTCATCAACCGGCAAAGGAAGCGGATATGTGTGCAGCAAGCGATAGCCGTACTGGACTCCGGAGTCGGAGGGTTAACTGTTGTAAAGGAAGTCATGAGACAGCTGCCGCATGAAAAAGTCATTTATTTTGGAGATACAGCTAGGAGCCCCTATGGCCCCCGACCTGCTAGTGAAGTTCGTCACTTTACACGTCAAATCGTAGACTACTTACTTCAGTTTAATCCCAAAATGATTGTAATTGCCTGTAATACGGCGACTGCGGTCGCGATTGAAGACATACGTGCACGCGTCTCGATTCCTGTCGTAGGTGTGATTTCTCCAGGAGCAAGAGCAGCAATCAAAATGACTCGAAGCGGTATGATCGGTGTCATTGGCACAGATGGAACGATACGCAGTCAAGCCTATGAAACGGCGTTGAAGCAGATTTCGCCTGATATCCAAGTCTTTAGTGAGGCGTGCCCGTTACTAGCTCCATTTGTTGAGAGAGGGCTTTTTAGTAGTGAGCGTGCGCATACAATCGTGGATCAATCCCTGAATCCCTTGAAAAATAAGCCGATCGATTGTTTAATTCTGGGATGTACCCACTACCCATTTCTGATGGAATCCATTTCTCAAGTTATGGGTCCTAAAGTGACATTAATTTCTTCGGCGGAAGAGACAGCCAGAGATATAAGTACGATCCTTTCTCAGAGAGGCATGCAAGCGAAATCCTTGGAAACACCGATTCATCAGTTTTTCTGCAGTGGTACGCCAACTGTTTTCCGGCAAATTGCGGAGAACTGGCTCAAGGAATATATTGCTGTTATGCCTGTCGTTTGGCAGGTGCCGACTATTATTTAAACGAGTCAAATAGACCCTTTGGGTCTATTTTTATTTCACTTACCGCAGGCGGAGATACCGCATGATTCCTGCAATCGAGGCATAAGCATAGCCATACGAATGAAGTAAAAGGCTGTGAGGTGGTTGTGTGTTAGGTTATGGCTATGAGACATTGGCCCAGGAGATGAATCGTTTAGGCAAAATATATCCATTTTTGCAAACGACATGTATCGGCAAAAGTACGATGGGAAGAGACATTCATGCGCTGCGTATCGGGCACGGTACGAAGGAAATCCATTTCAATGCAGCCATGCATGCGAATGAATGGATAACGGCACCCTTGCTAATGCAATTTGTTGAAGACCTGGCATGTGCTTATGCAAGAGGAACAGCATGGCAGGGACGTAATGTTAGACGTATTTTGTCAGAGTATGCCTTGTGGGTCGTGCCGATGGTTAATCCTGATGGTGTAGATCTTGTTTTAAATGGATTGCAGGAGGATCATCCATATCGTGATGCTTTGTTGGATTGGAATAAAGGGTCATTCTCGTTCTTGAATTGGAAAGCGAATATACGCGGTGTAGATCTTAATGATCAATTCCCTGCCCATTGGGATGAAGAAAAGCTGCGAAGAGAACATGATAGACCAGGTGAGCGAGATTATGGCGGCGAAGCTCCGCTATCTGAACCGGAAGCCGCGGCACTAGCTCAATTCACCGAATCTCATGATTTTGAGCTTGTCGTTGCCTTACATACACAGGGGAGAGAAATTTATTGGAATTATCGCGATTATGAACCAGCTGAAGCTGAAGCACTTGCAGAGAGACTGGCATTAGCCAGTAATTATGAGGCTGTGAAGCTCTCGGGCAGTGACGCAGGGTATAAGGATTGGTTCATTCAACAGTTTCGGCGACCAGGCTTTACAGTCGAGGTGGGGTTAGGCGTAAATCCGCTGCCTGTTGAAACATTTGCTTTACTTTATGAGGAAGTGACTCCTATTTTATTGACTGCCTTGGAATTGTAATCGTAAGACAAGTCACTTCAACTTACTTGTGTTCGCTACGAACCGACTTTGCCCAGACTTCATATACTGAGGAAAGGAAGCTGTTGGGGAGGCGTGAAACATGGCACCACCTAAAGGTAAAGGCAAAGTTGTTAAGAAGAAAAAGGAACTTTCATCTCGTGCGCAATACACGATGAGGATCGTTGAATCTGCCACTTGTTCGGTGTGCAAAACACCTTGCGCAAGGGGCATGCGCTACTTAGAAATGATGTCACAGCCTGGGGCTGTCGGCAGAGGTGTTCCGTGTATTTTGACACGTAGGAAAATCAACTAACTTAGATCCGCCCCTTTGGAGGGGTGGATTTTTTGTTTCCGGTGGGGCACCTCAACAAGTCTAGTTACCTCAGCACGCCGAACAAGCCGGACTCGATCAACAAGTTCAACAGCTTAACAAACTGAACTCCCCCAACTCCCCCAGCTAGCCCAATTACCTCCTGAACTCTTTGTAACCCGCCTCATGTCACGAATAGCTGTATTTTATGTAGCTAATTCATTAGAATTTCGGCTGAAATCACGGTTAGATGGAAAATGTACAGTTAAATACCAGCGTTTTTGTAGATATGACTGGATGAGGCAGAATTAACTACCTATTTTCCATCTAAATTGAATTTAGGGGCAGATTTCTCTAAAATAGCTGTACAATTTCCAGTTAATTCATACAGCAGCGAGTACGAGGTATTCTCAGGAACGCCGCAGATCCCTCCAGAACATAAATAAAAAGCCCCACGAGATGATCTCGGGGGACTCCTATGTGTATGAATTAATGGTGTGGTGTGAGTAATTTGTCTGCTAAAGATTGTTTGAGTTTCTTCATTGCGTCTGTCTCAAGTTTGTTGCTTTGAGCAAATTTCGTTCCTGTTAGTGCAAGCGCTTCCTTGACTGTCATTTCAACACGAATAATTTCTTCGCCATGCGGAATTTGTAACATTTTCATCACTCCTATGTCAGCTTTTAAAAGCGAAAACCTTGATTCTATGCACTTTTAATATAACACATCATGTTAGGTTAAACAAGGGCAAAGCGAACCTATTTTACAAATAATTAAGGGGGCTTGTCCGTATCAAAGTGGAAAGACAAGTAACGTTCTTTCTTCAAGTCAGCGTAAAAAGAACCGATCTCAACCATGAAGCACATGGCGATATCGGTTCTTTATGAGTACTATTTTAACTGTAACAACGTAATTCCACGATTTCGGCACGCGCTGAGCCATTCGTTGACGCCACTACGACCCGAAGACGGTTCGTTCGTACAGAGCTGTCTAACACATGAACATGGTGCCGAGTATGATTGTTAGTTTCCTCAACAACTGTTGTCCACGATTCCCCAACCCATGCTTGCACCGTATAATCTTTAACTAATTCAGGGATAATTTCGAATTCAGTCCGATGATGATGCAAATTAATTAAATCCTCATTGACGTCATCGTTGAACGTTATATGCACTTCCCCAATGCTATGAGTTTCTGTCCAGCTGGCTTCGAGCCATTCCTCAGCACCACTGTCTCCAGCGGAAGACCACAGATGCGGACTACCATAAGGCCGTTTGTGGCCGTCAGCTGCCTTTTCAGCCGCATAAGCGGAAGTTGGCGAGAGTAATCGGAAACAAAACGGCTTTCGATTGAAGTTTTTCGGACTCCAGTCGATCACAGGTTGATCAGGTTGCATTTCCCCAAAGTCAGCGGTACTTGTCGTGACCGTATTATTCTTAAAGGACAGTACACCAGACTGCGGGCGATCGGATAGATGTACAGCTAGAGCAGGGTTGCTTTTGAGCACGATGAATGCGTTCTGAGCTTGTGCAGGCTCCCATTGCAAAGCAGCAGTGACCCATTGCTCAGATCCCTCACTAACAGGCACTACAACGGATGCAACCAATGTATGAGGGACGTAATTCTGAGGCTTGCCTGTGTCCCACAGTTCGACAGTAAGCTCTGTAGCAGCAGTCGCATCGATTAATAGCTCTAAGCCATTAATAAACGGATCTACGGGCACTAGAAGCCCTACAGGCGTCTCCAAAGGATAAACACCAGCCGACTGCTCCAAAGCCAGCTCTGTCAGCGTGCTGGAGGCCGTCAGCGTCGCGCTGCGAACGAGATCTCCCTCGTCGTTATTCACCACACCGAGAATCGACGCATCCTGCCGCAGCAGCGTCTGCTGCAGCTCGTTCAAGTGCTCGCTGTGCAGCTCACGAGGCGAGACTCCTTTGGCTGCGCACAGGGCTGCGCCCGTACCCGCAGCTTCGCCAATAACAGCACATGTCGCCATGACACGTGTTGTGCCGAAAGCAACGTGGGACGCGCTGATATTGCGTCCAGCCATGAGCATATTCGACACATTGGTCGAATAAAGGGAACGGAACGGGATATGATAGGAACCATCCATATGCATATGTTTAGAGCCGCTTTCCGTTGAATACATGCCTTGAGGCGGATGCAAATCAATGGACCAGCCACCGAAGGCAACGCGGTCCTCGAAGAACTCTTGGGCAATCACGTCATTTTGATTCAGGACATAGTCCCCGACGAAACGGCGATATTCCCTTTTCCCTGGAATTGAACCGATCCATTCCAATGTTAAATTCGCACTGTCAAATTTCCCTGAGTTTTTGATATAGTTCCAAATCCCATAGATAACGGAGGAAAGCTCATCGCGAATTCTCTCATTATCATGGACCGTATCATGCTCACCGCCCCATTCAATCCACCAGTAAGCGCATCCATTATCGCCGCTGCGAATAACGCGTTTCAGGGGAATCGAAGTTTGTGTAATATCTTTCGCAAAGCTCGGAGCTATATATTTGACAGGGCGGCCAGCATCCTTCGTGTAGAAGAGCAGTGTGCTTCCCAGTGTAATATCATCCGGCACGAGTGGCGCCCATTCTTCATTAAATTCATGTTGAGCTTCCCGACCGATACGGAATTTAGCACCAGCGAGGAAGCCAACTAGACCGTCCCCCGTACAATCGAGGAAAACACCACTTTCGAAACGAATTCTTCGCTCCGAGCCCATCATCCAACCTGTGACAGCTTGAATGGTGCGATTATTATCATCACCTGAGGCATCAACCTCGTGCACATCTGTGTTTAAGAACAAGGTAATATTCGGCTCAGCTTTCACCTTTTCAAGGACAATTAAATCCCAGATATAAGGATTACCATCGATATTGCGATATTGGTTCTCCACAAAGAGTTCACCCATGATGCCAGTTTCGCGGGCATTTCGGTGGATACCATGCGAGGTGGCACCACACACCCATACGCGTATTTCACTGCTGGCATTTCCGCCAAGTACCGGACGATTTTGAACCAGAGAAACAGTTTGACCTAATCGTGCTGCTGCAACAGCTGCACAAACGCCTGCCAAGCCACCGCCAACGACTGTGATATCAGATGTAACGATTTCATGCTTCATTATGAGCACCTCACTAGTATTAGAATATCTATGCTTTCATTCTAAAATAGCTTATATCCTTTTAACATACAGTGAGTTACAATTAGCATATACTTTATTTCATCCATTGGAGAGTGTGTCATGATTTATCGCGATCCAGCCTTAAAACTCTTGTCTCATGTGTATTGGCATCAGAAAAAAGAGTTTATGTTTGAGCGTGATGACTACCCTTGCTGGACGTTGTTTGCGGTGGAAGAAGGGAGCTTCTTCTATGAAATTCGTACGGAGCAAGGAGAGGCTAGATTCGGAGATCTGGTGCTTTGCCCCCCTCGAACCGTGTTTCGTAGAAAAACGATCGAGCCGCTGACTTTTCATTTTATACAATTTATAGGGGAACCCCATATGGAACACGAAGCTATCTGGAAGGGAAAGCTGTCCGTACAAGATCTGCCGCGCCTGACGTCCAGTTATCGCTATTTGCGATCTATGCAAGGGTGGGATGAAGAGAGCACACAGCATAAGTTGCACCTTGTGAATGATCTGTTCCGAATCGTACAAATGGAAAATCTTATCAAGGAGGGCTCACCTGCAACTATTATAGATGGAGATATGGAGCATGCACGGGGCTTTCTGACCGATCATGCGTTCGGTAATCTATCGATGCTGGAATTAGCCACTTCTTTGGGACTGACGCCTGTTCAATTTACCCGCAGGTTTCGGAAAGCCTTTGCCCAAACACCAACCGAATTTATTAATGACTTGCGTCTTACGCGTGCGAAACATCTGCTGGAAAATACGACATTCACTCTGGATATGATTGCGGTCCAATGTGGATATGAGAATGGCTTTTACTTGAGCCGAGTGTTTACGCAAAAAATCGGCAAGGCACCCTCCTTGTACCGCAGTATGCATCGGGTATAGCACAAAAGCACAACCCCCCAGATCTTCATAGAAGACTGGGGGGTTGTGTGCTAAAGGCTAATTGCCCGTATACGGCAGTTTTCCTTCGGTATATTCGTTCTCAGGCTTACGAATCCAACGCTGTAAGTAGCCTTGTGTATGTAAGGCTTTGATCAGAATGATCAGCACTGGCGAGAGAATCACCCCGGCTACCCCAAAGAGGGAGAGGGAAATAATCATGAATGCTAAGGTTGTAAATGCCGAGACACCTAGAGATTCACCTGTGATTTTGGGCTCCATTATCTGTCTAACGAGAATGACTACGAGGAGCAACGCACTTAGCCAAATCGCCAGTGTTGTATTCCCAACAATGAACAAGTAAATAATCCAAGGGATGAATAAGGTGGAGACGCCGAGCAACGGCAGGACATCAAAAATCGCAGATAGAAGCGCGATAGAGAACGCGTTATTCACATTCAGTACGAGCAAGGCAATAAAGACAACGATGAAAGTCAGTGTAATGAGCTTGGCTTGTGCTTTTATGTAAGATACGATCCCCTTCACGACATTTTCTTTGAGAAAAAAGAAGACGGATTTGAAGGTATTCGGTGTTTGCTCACTTGCAATACGTTTCCAAGATTCAATTTCGATGCTTAAGAAGTATGCGAGAATGATGCCGACGATGAAATTGAACATGAACGTGGAGAAGGAGGTCAGGGAAGCCACTAAGCCTGATAAAAAGGCGACAAGGAACGTAGAAGCTTTGCCAGCAAATTGGCCAGCATAATCTTTGGCTTTGCCAGTTACATCGTCAGGCAGGGCTTGGAAGCGATCATTTAACTCGGCAATCCGATGAATAATCTGCTCATTGAAAACCGCCGCATAGTCATCGATTTTATCCACAAGACTCATGATCTGACTGGTGAAAATGACGACTGCCCCTGCTAATGCCCCTAAAATGATAAGGACGAAAACTAACGTTGAGATAGCGGAAGCTAAAGATTTGCTCATCCCTTTACGATTCAAGAACCGAGCTAATGGCTCGATCATCATGAATATAATCAAAGCCAAGAAGATTGGCGTGGCGATGGCGTACAAATAACTGAATAACAGCATGAATAAGTAGACGGTTAATGCGATGAGCCCTATATCAAATACCGTACGCCAATATTTCTTGTAAAAAGAAAGCATCCCTTTTCCCCCAGATCGTTATTGTTCAGTTAAAATAATCGGTCCATTACTTGTGATCGCAATCGTGTGCTCGTATTGAGCAGATAGGCTGCCATCGTACGTTCTAGCTGTCCAGCCATCTTGGTCAACTTTGGAGTGATATTTACCTACATTAAGCATAGGTTCAATGGTGAAAACCATGCCTTCCTTGATGCGCGGCCCTTTACCTGCGGGTCCATAATGAGGCACTTGAGGTTCTTCATGCATCTCGGAGCCAATTCCGTGACCGATGAAGTCTCTAACAACGGAGAAGCCTTGTGACTCGGCATAGACTTGTATGGCATTGGCGACATCGCCGATCCGATTGCCGACGACAGCTTTTTCAATGCCTTTATATAAGGACTCCTTGGTAACTTGCAGGAGTTTCTCAGCAACAGGGGAGATCGTACCCACCGCATAAGACCAAGCGGAATCAGCTAACCACCCATCGATGCGAACGACCATGTCAATCGTAACAATGTCACCATCATTTAGCGGTTCTTTCTTCGGGAAGCCATGACAGATGACGTCATTAACCGAAGCGCAGGTTGCGTAGGGGTAGCCGTGATACCCCTTTTGCTCAGGCGTAGCGCCGTGTTTGGCCAGAAAGCCTTCAACAAATTGGTCGATTTCCCACGAAGTAATGCCTGGGCGAATCATTTTCGCGATTTCTTTATGGCAATCGGCAAGGATTCGGCCTGCTTTCCCCATGGCTTCAATCTGTTCTTTTGTTTTAATCGTAATCATCAAGTTTCTCTCCTCTTGGGCTAGCTTCCCTAATTGTTCATTATGTCCATTTTGCTGACCAAAGCTTCATCTCTCTAATAATTTGATGCAGATCCTGCCCTTTTGGTGTCAAGGTATACTCAACAGTAACAGGAACTGTAGGGAACGCCATGCGCTCAAGAACCCCATGTTCTTCTAAATGTCGCAAAATATCAGTAAGGGACTTGGGACTGATACCCGTAATTTGGCGCTGAAGCTCTCCGAAACGCTTCGTTCCACAGAATAATTCACGAAGGACAAGAAATGCCCATTTCCCGCCAATAACCTCCAAGGTTCGTTCAACGGAACATTCGATTTCTTTTGGGATTTTGGGAACATAGTTGCTAAGTGGAGCGACTTTTTCATTTTCCAAAGTTGACATGAGATCGCTTCCTTTCATCAAAATTGTGCAAGGTACTTACTTTAAGGTTAGTAAGTTAACAATTTGTAATAAGGGATTATTACTCATACTACTATGTATTTTAAAGTTCCTTATGGAATTTGGCAATAGAAGGGCAGAATAGGACGAGGTTGATTTCATGCGCTAGATTCTTTACAATAGAACTAAATTAAAATTTATTGTTTCAGGAGATGTGTACATATGAAAGTCAAAATTTCTCGCAATGCAGCAAAGGTACTTCAAGTGGAGCTTAATAAAGAAGAAAACCAAGGTTTGTTGGTTCGTGTACAAGTGACGCATAAGCATGGTGATCATGCTCACTATGGTTTGGGTCTTGATGATAAAACAGCAAATGATGTTGTGGTAAACACAGACAAAGGCATCGATGTATTGTTAGATCAAACAGAGCCGCTTCTAGACGGAATTCGCATTGACTACTTCTACACACCTGAGGAAGGCTTCATGATTACTAACCCAAGTAAGGGGAACCACGGAGACCACTAATGCGGAATGATATTCGCATTTGTGATAAATGCAAACACATGAAGGTGAAATCGGCACTTGCCAAAATAAGTGCCATGGCACCGGACACGGAAGTCAAAGTTGCGTGCAAATCGTATTGCGGTCCATGTTCAAGATTCGCATTCATCTTTATTAATGGCCGTTATATAACGGGCGCAACCGAAGACGAAGCCATCGAAAAAGCGAAGAAATACGTGAAATGATCAAAAAGCATCCGTCCAATGTGGACAGGATGCTTTTTTGTACTTGATAAGCTGGAGTCAGGCGTGAACAGCGGATTTCTCAATCAGCTTACGAATTTCACGATCGATCTTGTGAGGCTTCGTAGTCGGAGAGAAGCGTTTGATCACATTACCGTTACCATCAACTAGGAATTTCGTGAAATTCCACTTGATGCCAGATCCGAATAGGCCGGATGCTTTACTCTTCAAATAACGATACAACGGATGAGCATCTGAGCCATTCACATCGATCTTGGCGAATAACGGGAAGTTCACACCAAAATTAAGCTGGCACGCCTGTTCAACTTGTTTATTATCACCTGGCTCCTGATCTTTGAATTGATTACAGGGAAAGCCGAGGACACTGAAGCCTTGATCTTTATAGGTGTCGTGTAGCTCTTGAAGCCCTTTGAATTGAGGAGCTAATCCACATTTCGTTGCTGTATTTACAATAAGTAGCACTTGATTGTTGTAATCGGCAAGGGATTTCTCATCCCCGCGAATCGTCTTCACTTGAAATTGATGTACACTCATAGTGACACTACCCTTCGCAATTAATATTTATCACAATTTAATTGTACACAATTTTAATTCAAATGAAAAGTTATGTTTTCACCAAATCTTCTAATGCGCCTGTCAGCCAAGGAAACCGCCACTCAAACCCATGCTCTTGCAATACACGAGGAATGACCTTTTGACCTTCAAGGAGCAGGACAGATAGCTCGCCAAAAATCAACTTCATCATAAATGCGGGAACGGGGAAGAGATTGGGTCTTCGCATGACAGCCGCAATCGCGCGTCCCAATTGCTTATTCGTTACCGGATTTGGTGCTGTGGCGTTAACGGGACCAACAATCGAGTCATTCTGAACGCAAAAGTCAATCATTCTCACCATATCGTCGATGTGAATCCAAGAATGCCATTGTCTGCCACTGCCCACGGTGCCGCCAACACCAAGCTTATATGGAAGCGCCATTTTGGGGAACGCGCCTTCTTTATTATCCAACACAAGACCAACCCGCACCTTCACAAGACGTGTTCCTTGGATAAGATCAGCGGCAGCTTCCCATTGCTTAACAACGCTTGCTAAGAAATCCGTCTGTCGATAAGGACTCGTCTCGTCAAAGGTATCCGTCTCCGAAATGCCGTAATACGACATACCTGAAGCATTCACAACAACCTTAGGCTTCGGGTCCATTTGGGCCACTAACTTGGCTACATGCTCAGCGGCTTGAAATCGGGATTGTACAATTCGCGCCTTAGCCGCTTGCGTCCAACGTTGACTGATGGATTCACCCGCCAAATTTACGATAGCATCAAGATCTGCAAGCAATTCCGTATTTCGATCCAACTCGTCCCACGTTAACGTTCTAACACCTGGTACCTGCTTCGAAGATGAGCGGGATATATTAATAAGTTCGTGACCTTCTCCTAACCAGTAAGTGATTAATCGTTTTCCGATAAACCCGCTGCCGCCTGTGATCGCTATTTTCATATTCAAGCACCTCCATATCATCATTATAAATTCATCATCCAATAAATACCATTGAAGTGAATGCAATAGAGAAAGGTAAACTTCTCCGTCTGAAATAACGACATTATTCGCTATTTTCGTGTATAATTGGAATTCGGTTATTAATTAACCAAAGGGTAATTCGTGTATCAGCGAGAGGAGTCATCGTCTATGAATCGTATGCGTCAATTTCTTCAAGCCTATCATCCTATCGTACATACGCTAATCTTAGGTACGGTCATGGCCCGGGCTGCTTCTTCTATGAGTTTACCGTTCCTAGCAATCTATTTGGCGAAACACACAGATATGAGCCCAGGGCTCATTGGTATTGTCATTGGAATGGGGGCATTAGCTGGCACGTTCGGTGGTTTTATCGGCGGCGCACTGTCAGACCGATTTGGAAGACGAGTCATTATGCTCGCGGCACTTTTCGGTTGGGGAATCGTCTTCCTTGGTTTCGGAGTCGTCAAACTACCAGTTCTGTTTATGCTGCTCAATATGTTAAATGGGCTTTGCCGTTCCTTCTATGAGCCTGTATCGCAAGCTTTAATGGCAGATCTAACTGATCCCTCCAAAAGACGGCAGGTCTTCTCACTTCGGTATATGGCCATTAACGTCGGTGTAGCAGTCGGTCCATTGCTGGGAGCTTTCTTTGCAACTATGAACGGAGCATTACCCTTTCTACTCACAGGAATCATTTATTTAATCTATGGCCTAACACTTTACGCTCTTCTCATTAAGTTTGGGATTAAGAAAATCGAAGGTGAGAAGAAATCTATCGTCACTTTCCGCTCAGCTTTAGGCGTTATTCGTAAGGATATAACGTTCCGGTTGTACATTATCGGAGGGATTATCGGGGCGATTGGTTATTCACAGGTCATGGTGACATTGTCTCAGTACTTAGAGAGAGATTTCGTTAATGGTGTCCAAATGTTCGCGATTCTCATGAGCGCCAATGCCATTGTCGTCATTGTGCTGCAGATTCCTTTGGGGAGATGGGCAGAAAAGTATTCACCTCTAACAGCAATTGTTGTCGGGAACTTCATGTTCGCACTTGGGGATGTTGGTTTTGCTTTTTCACACTCCCTGACATGGCTCATTATCTCGATGGGGATTTTCACGTTCGGTGAAATACTGAACTATCCAGCCGCGAATATGTTGATCGATAAACTGGCTCCAGAACATATGCGTGGAACCTACTATGGTGCCCAATCGTTAACGAATATTGGTCACTTTATGGGGCCATGGATTGGCGGCTTTTTATTAGTATCCTATGGGGGCAGCACGCTCTTTCTCGTGATAGCTATTTTGTCGATGTTGGGCTCGATTTTCTATTGGAGAGGCACAAAATGTCAAAATAGGGTAAAAATATCGTCGAAAATGCAAATATTTTGATGGAATTCGTAAAAATAGTTCCTTGGAACTATTCGATTTCAAATCATCATCCCTTATTCTTGAGAGTATAACAAGTATTTCTATGAAGGTATCAACTAAAAGATTGTGCACATCATCTCGACAAAGGCAAAGCTGGCGAAAGCCAGTGACGCAAAGCTACAGGGGCCTTACTTCTCCTTCAAAAGGACAAGCAGCCAGCCAGCCGCCGAACGATTGGGAATTCACTTACAGAACCCCTCTAGTCGGTTCACTACGGTGGGGTTTTTCTCTGTCATAGCGGAGCAAAGGAATGCAATGGAATGACAAGTACAAAGGAGGCTCTCGCGGCATGAAATCGGAAGTTAAATTGCAAGATGAACAGAAAGCAACATCGTTATGCGGTAACCATGTTGCACGTTTAGTGCCATCCACGGATGGACCTAAACTTATGATTAACCGTGAAGAATATGCATTAAACGAAGCGTGTTGGGATGTGGAGATGTTTCACGGGAGAAACAATAGCATTCTAATCTTCTACTGGAAAGGTGAAGTAAAGCTTTCGGTGAAAATGCCACCTATGGCACAAATCGAAGCGTTTGTCACAAGACTTTTCCAATGTTTATCATCCAAATTGAGAGTGGTTCAACCTATTTAGGTGAATCGCTCTTTTTTTTCGCTTGTAGAAGATAAGGCAGCGGGAATAATTAGAGATTTCCTCATTGTCACCAATCGACCCTAGCTGATATAATATACGAATACAATTCGTAGTTCTTAAGAACTATGTGAAAGGGGATGCATGGCATGAGATTGATTACACGTTCCGATTTCGATGGTTTAGTATGCGCGATGCTCTTCAAACAATTAAATATGGTGGATGAAATGAAATTTGTCCATCCCAAAGATATGCAGGATGGCTTAATTGAGGTTACCGAGAATGATATCCTGGCTAATGTTCCCTATGTCGCTGGATGTGGCTTATGGTTCGATCATCACTCCAGTGAACTCACACGGATGGGGGAATCAGTAACGTTTAAAGGAGAAACTCGGCTTGCTCCAAGCGCTGCGCGAGTGGTCTATGATTACTATGGTGGTAAAGAAACCTTCGGCGATATCGACGATATTATGATTGGTGTAGATAAAGCGGACTCCGCACAATTTAGCAAAGAGGACATTTTGAATCCAAGCGGTTGGGATTTGCTTTCGTTTATTATGGATGCACGAACGGGATTAGGTCGTTATCGGGATTATCGCATCAGCAACTATCAGTTGATGGAGGATCTCGTTGAGCATTGTGCAACGAAATCCGTAAGCGAGATCATGGAATTGCCCGACGTGAAAGAGCGAGTAGCTCGTTACTTTGAGTTAGATGCACTATACAGGGACATGCTTCAAACCTATACCCGAGTAGAAGGAAATGTCGTCATTACGGATCTTCGTGACGTGGAGACTATTTATCCAGGGAATCGTTTCATGATTTATGCGCTGTATCCGGAGCAAAACACCTCCATTTGGATCGTTGATGGCCGAAATAAACAAAACTGCGTATTTGCTTGTGGACACAGCATTGTCAATCGCACGGCACAAACAAACATCGGTGATTTGATGCTTCAAAATGGTGGAGGCGGGCATCAAGCTGCAGGGACTTGCCAAGTGGACTATGCGCAAGCCGACGAGGTTCTTCACAAAATCGTTGAAACGATGCAAGCAGCAGGTTAAAATAAGTGGACAAGCCGCAGCAGGGGAGCAGCCCAGCATGCGGTTTTTCTTTGTAGGGAGGTCATTTTCAATGAAATTAAATCAGATGCATCACGTTGCGATTATTTGTTCGAATTACGAGCAGTCGAAGCATTTCTATGTTAATCTACTTGGACTCACCGTTATTCATGAAACTTATCGCGCAGAAAGAGACTCATACAAATTGGATTTACGAATTGGGGATACCCAGCAAGAAATTGAATTGTTTTCTTTTCCGAATCCACCCCAGCGTGTGAACCAACCCGAAGCCAGGGGACTACGTCATCTTGCCTTCGTTGTTGCAAATATGGAACAAAGTGTCCAAGAGTTAGAAAGTAAAGGAATTCTGGTTGAGCCAGTGCGGATAGATCCGATTACGGGGAATCTTTACACCTTTTTTGCGGATCCTGATGGACTGCCGTTGGAATTGGTGGAGATTGTTGGATAGGTGAAATTCCGAGCGGGTCGAAGGAGAGCGGACTGCTGACTAAATAATCGTAGAGCCATTAGTTAGATGGATGGTGATCGGTCGCCAGAGCTCTTATTTGTCCATTTCGCGGGAAATTTCCTCCAAAAATGGTGAATTGCTGAGCGCTGGTGTCTGACAGTTTGGGACGGGAAACAGGCTTCCCCATATGGTGCAATCCAAAAACAGCGTAAGCTAAGAGATCTAACCTCTTAGCTTACGCTGTTTTGGAATGTTATTGGTACTTTACCTGCGCGGAGGCAGAGGGCCTAGATATTGGAACAAATTACATTCGATACGACCGTTAAAAAGCTTACGCTTCTTGTCGGCGCGGCGGTTCATGTAATGCTCGAGCTGTGTGCTCGGGCTTAGAATGAACAGGCTCCACGACGGCATCGGCCTGGTCAGTGCACCGAGCTCGCGCAGCGCAAGCTCGACATCCGGTGCTTCACCAAGACGCTCGCCGTACGGCGGATTGGTGATTAAGCAGCCATAATCGCCGCGCGGGCGCGCTTTGGCGATGGGTTCAACCTTCAGCTGGAACTGCTTCGTCAATCCAGCTGCCTTAGCTGCCGCCTCTGCCACTTCGATGGCAGCAGGGTCAATGTCGCTGCCGACGATGTGCAGCGGCACGTTGTCTTTGACCGCGTCGAAGGCTTCGTCGCGGGCTTTGTCCCAGAGCTTGCGGGGAATGTTCCCCCAAGCTTCACTAGGGAAGCTGCGCCGCAGGCCTGGCGCGATATTCCAGCCGATCATCGCGGCTTCGATCGGGATGGTTCCCGACCCGCAGAACGGGTCGTAGAGCGGCCGGTCGACGTTCCAGCGGCTTAACAGGATCATAGCGGCCGCCATTGTTTCCTTCAGCGGCGCTTCGGTTACGAGCTTACGGTAGCCTCGCTTGTGCAGGCTCGGGCCTGTCGTGTCGATCGTTAGCGTCGCGATATCGTTCAGCAGGGCCACTTCAATCACGTAGCGAGCTCCGTTCTCGGGGAACCACTCGGTGCCGTAGCGCTGCTTCAGCTTCTCGACAACAGCTTTCTTAGCGATCCCTTGGCAAGCAGGAACGCTGGATAATTGTGACTTATGGGATCGCCCCTCGACAGGGAATTCGGCATCGTTCGGAATCCAGTCTGGCCAAGCGAGCGCTTTGGTGCCTTCGAAAAGCTCATCGAAGGTTGTTGCTTTGAATTGCCCCATAAGCACGAGGACGCGATCTGCGGTACGCAGCCAAAGATTCGTGCGACAGATGGCCAATTCGTCACCAAAGAATCGGACGCGTCCATTCTCGACAGTCAATTCCTCATAGCCGAGATCACGGATTTCGCGGGCAACGATAGCCTCAAGTCCCATCGGGCAAGTGGCGATTAGTTCAATTTTTTGTGGCATAGGTATAGTCCTTCCATCCGGGTTGTACAACGCTCAGAAAACTCATACAATTAACAAGTATAGGACAAATAGGTTACACTTACAAACGGGTAATGCAAAGTTCCTACATATGATGCGAATTTAGGAGGTCAAATACATGGAAACGATCACTGCGGAAAGCTATATGGAAGGTTTATATGAAGAAGATGCCGTACTATCACGGGTGAAGGAAGTTATTGTTGCTCATAACATGCCTGAGATTTCGATCGCCCCAGGATATGGCAGATTGTTAACGATGCTGGTTACGATGATAGACGCGAAGCGAGTGTTGGAAATTGGTGCGTTAGGCGGTTACAGCGGCATTTGCTTAGCGAGAGGGTTAAAAGAAGGCGGTAAGCTCATATCCCTGGAGCTGAAACAAGATTTCGCGGATGTAGCGAAGCGCAACGTGACGGATGCCGGTCTCGGAGAATTCGTTGAATATCGGATTGGTGAAGCACTCCATCACTTGAATGAGCTGTTGGAGCGGGGCGAACGCTTCGATTTCTTCTTTATTGACGCGGATAAAGTGAATTATCCGAACTATCTGGAGCTCGCGATCAAGCTGGCGAATCCAGGGGCAATCATTGCGGGAGATAATACGCTGATGCGAGGCAAAGTTGTTGATGAGGGGCAGACGAAGGCATCCGTCCAAGCGATGCGAACGTTTAATCAGCGGATTGCGACAGATGAGAAGCTGGAAAGCACCATACTTCCGGCGTATGATGGTTTGGCTTTAGCACGGGTGAAATAGATCAATTGTTAGAAAGAGCGATCCGCAGTTGGCTGCTGATCGCTCTTTCGTCATGTTAGGATGCTTTTTCTTTCGTATGTAAATCAGAATCGATCCTAATCGTATCTTTTATTTGTGGTTTAATTTGTGTTAGTGGTGCCTGAGGTTGCTTGGCAGGTTCGAGGTGAGTCGTTGTACGTTGTTTCTTGAAGCTCAATGTGCTTAAGCTGTTCCAATAGATAAACAAACATTCTGCACAAACGATAATCAGTAGGATTCTACGCCAATTTAGCTTCATTTAGATAAGCCTCACTTTCCATCACACCCCTATATTAGCATATAGTGGAATTAATTTCCATGAGTTTTCATCCAAGGGTAAAATCTTTCCGAAATCGCTTGGCATGTCGAATAAATGGGAAACCTCCATCTAATTTTTGCGATTTTTGCAGATTGTTCGGATTCGATGGAAAAAGAGAAAGTACATCTAAATACCTCATTTTTCGAGAAAATGAAGGATAGAGTGGAGATTAGCTACCTAAAATCCAGTTATTTGAGCAAAAGTGTGTTTTGGGCTGATAATAACTGGATATTTTCCATTTAACTTGCTGGGTGGAAGGAAGAGTTATATTGGAGTAGTTGGGGTTACATGCTTAATCACTCAAATGCACCAATCCCGACGTAATCTCCAACTCATACCGTCGACTATCGGGCATCTGAGCATCGTACGCTATCTGTACAGCTCGCTTGATATCATAGGGGACTCGAACGAATTGCAACGTAACCCCTGCTTGAACCGCAGGATCCGTCTCTCCCTCGATCACACAGTAACACGCCTGAGGTATACCATCATAAGGAATACCAACACTGCCCACATTGAACAGCATCAACCCGCTGCGCTCTCCCAGACTCGCCTTCTCCTTCTCCGAAGGATTGCTCAACGTCAACATATAGGGGATATGAATATCCCCATAGCCGACAATATCAGGCTCATTCCCACCGTAAGGGAGTTCGGTCATCTCCGTATTCGCAAACATCGCTAGCCGCTCTTTCTTGGAAGCTTCTCGTTTCAATCGATGAAAAACACTTTGAGCAGAGGCGTGGAACAAGCGAATATGTTTCCCGCTTAGCATCAGATCGATCGAGAATGGGAGCTGCTTCAAATAGGCGAGACGCTCATCGCCAAGTGATTGCTGCTGCCATAAGCCTGCAGGCAACTCCTGCGGCATTGTAATGCCGAGATCCCAGTTGCCTTGCACAACAGCTTCACAAGTCAATTGGATGAGGTCGATAACCTCTGCCGAGCTTGGCCCTTTGCCAACAAGATCGCCAAGACAGAAGATACGTGTAAGGCCTCTACGCGCAATATCGTGAAGCACTGCTTCTAATGCAGGTAGGTTACCATGAATATCGGAAATAATAGCGATTTTCTCCAAGCGACTGGTTCCTTTCTTTTCCTAAGTATTGCTTCTGTTATACCACACAAGGCAGACAATCTGAAAATGTGAGTCTTACCCTATTACCCAACGATGTCGACTTCTGTTATAATTTGTAGGGGGAAAGGGGAATGTTTGAATTGGAATCTAGACAAGATCGTCACGGTAAATCGAAAAAAGAATCAAATCCGAGCAAAAAGCCTTCACTTAAGGTTTTAGGTGGCTTCACAGTTGCAGCGATTGCTTGTTTCGCTATTGGAATCGGAGCTTCTTATTTGTCATCCAATTATAATAATGGGGATGAAGAGGGAGCAGCATCAACACCAATGGCTGTTATTTCACCGAAACCATCGACCAACACTACGAATGGAAATTCGACTGTGCAGGTAAGTCCCAAGGCTTCTGCCATCGTTACCCCGACACCAACACCATCAGCGAATGCAACAGCGGTAAAGCAAGTAGGAACTGGCGCACAAGTGAAGTTAACTTTTGTGGGTGATGTCATTATGGCCTCCAAAGTGGAAGATATTCTTAAGCAAAAAGGCTATGATTACCCGTACACGCATGTAAAAGATTTCTTAACCAAAGCTGATTTTACAATTGCAAATTTGGAATCGCCAATAACGACTAGAGGCAGCGTTCAGAGCAAAGAGTACGTGTATCGTTCTGCGCCTGAGGCATTGCCCCCGCTTAAACAAGCAGGTGTTGACATTGTCAACCTAGCCAATAACCACATCATGGATTATGGATCTGAAGGTTTGTTAGATACGATGAAAGCCCTGGATCAAGAGGGCATTAAGCGAGTGGGGGCTGGCAAGGATAATGCAGAAGCCTACCAACCAACGATCGTGGAAAAAGATGGTATGAAGATTGCTGTTTTTGGTTTCAGTCGTGTCGTTCCAGAAGCTTCTTGGAAAGCTGCGCCTGGTCATCCTGGCGTTGCCGAAACGTATAACTTTAAGCCGCCTGTTGAAGCCATTGAGAAAGCCAAAGCAACTGCAGATCTGGTTGTTGTTGTAGCTCATTGGGGAGTAGAACGCGATGACAATCCGGATAAGTATCAGAAGGAACTCGCTCATCGTTATATTGATGCAGGAGCAGATCTGGTTATAGGCGGACATCCGCATGTCTTACAAGGCTTTGAACAATACAAAGGCAAATGGATTGCCTATAGTTTAGGTAACTTCATTTTCACGACGAATGACACGCCGAAAACTTGGGAAACCGTCATCTTGGAAGCGGCTTGTTCAAAGGACAAGTCCTGCGATATTCATCTAGTGCCGATTTTGACGAAATCAGCCTTACCAACGCCAATGAATGAGGAAGATGGATCGAAGCTATTCCAACGTTTAAGTAAAATATCTATCGGTGCTACGGTGGATGCGCAAGGCAATGTGAATAAGAAATAGTAGAGGAGTTCATCTGACATGACAGCTACGATCCGTAATATATATTGCGTTGGACGGAACTACCGGGCGCATGCTGCAGAACTTGGGAACGATGTCCCGGACCAACCGATGATTTTCACGAAACCCACGCATGCGTTAGTACAAATGGATGGAGGTGCTCTGTCACTTCCTGGTGATCAAGGTGAAATTCATTATGAAACTGAACTCGTCTTGCATATTGCAAAGCCATACATAGATGGTATGAAAGTCGATGACATCGTCGATCAATATGCCCTTGGGATTGATTTTACACTTCGCGATGTGCAGAACGTGATTAAGAAAAAGGGGCAACCATGGCTGCCTGCCAAAGGGTTCCTGAAGTCAGCGCCAATTACAGCCTTCCGTCCGTTTCCTGGGGCATCGGAATTGATGAAATCCAACTTCCAGCTTCGTCAGAATGGACAAGTTATTCAAGATGGGAACATATCACATATGATTTTCGATCTTCAAACCATCATCGATTATATCGCGAAGCATTATGGTTTAGGTCCTGGCGATATCATCTTCACCGGAACACCTGAAGGCGTCGGACCTGTTCATAATGGCGATCATTTAGAGCTTCTCTGGGGAGAAGAGCAATTTGGAGCTTTTTCCATTCATTTATAGCATAAAAGGGCAGTCTCTTAGGTCACATCGACCTGAGAGAACTGCCCTTTTTCGTTGGCATTCTATGTATTCGTTTCAATTGGATTAGCTAAAGCTTCATCCGAATATTGCTCTCTTACACGGAGAATAGCAGGTAATTGTTTGAAGAAGGCATCAACCACATCCGGGTCGAAATGCTCTCCGCGTTCCTCTTGAAACAATTGGAGAATGCGATCTAGCTCCCAAGCTTTCTTGTAGACACGATCACTTCCAAGGGCATCGAAAACATCAGCTATCGCTGTTATACGCCCGTAAATATGGATCTCTTCGCCTTTGATACCGCGAGGATACCCTCGACCATTCCATTTCTCATGATGCTCATAAGCGACTACCGCGGCTGTTTTGAGAATATGTCGAGTCGAATTACGAAGCAGATTATAGCCGATCAGCGTATGATTCTGCATAAGTTTGAACTCGTCCTCAGTTAGCTTGCCAGGCTTATTGAGCACCGCATCAGGAATGGCTACCTTGCCAATATCATGCATAGGTGATGCAATTTTCAGCAGTTCAGCCTCATCTTGACTCATACCCAACTCAAGCGCAAGTAAATAAGAATACTCGGCAACACGCTTCACGTGATTACCAGTTTCCTTAGATCGACTTTCACCAATTTCCCCCATTCGGAAAATAATTTCTTTCTGCGTCTCCTCAATTTCCATCGTTAGGAGGGCAGACTCTAATGATTTTCCAGCGTAAGAGGAGGCCAAGGTTAAATATTCCATATCTTTGTCTGAGAATTGCTCACTCGAAGTTAGCTTATTAATCGCTTGATAAGCCCCCATGATCTCTCCTTGGCTATTGCGAAAGGGGATGACCATTAAGGCTTTCGTGTGATAACCCGTTTGTTGATCCGTACGGATAGCGCCATTTTCTAAATATGATTTGTATTCCTCATTGGTATAAGCATCATGAATAAAGACAGCTTGATCATTCGTTACAGCATAGCCTACAAGGCCAGCAGAACTTGGAATCCGGATTTCATCAAGACCATGAGCCACTTTGGACCATAGTTCATTCTTCTGAGTATCTAGCAGCCAGACGGTACAACGATCGGAGACAATCATCTCACGCCCCATATCCGCCATTAGCATAAGTACGTTATCAAGCAGCCGTTCGTTTGCAATCTTGGAAGCATAGTCGAATATGACACGCAGCATTTCTTCCGGTTCTAGGTCTCTTTTGAAAGTGGAATTGGTAGTGAAGTGATCTTGCTCCATGTCAGCCTCCTATCGCTTATCACCTTTATAGTATCATAAAATAGGTGATTTATGGTTAACAATTTGCAGAAATAACCGAAAATTGTCGAATTAATTTTACAAAACGCTATAATAAAGAGTCGTGGTTGAATATGATACAATATACATACTAAATCTACCAAAAAATCTGAATGGATAAGAGGAGAAACCTTTTTATGCTGTTTATGCCGGTAGTCTACGGATTCATAGGAAGCGTATTGATTGCAGGTGCTGCCTACTGGAAGAAATCTTTATCTATGACGGGGCTGATTGCTGCGGTGCTGCTAGGAACAACGATGTATGCGTGTGGGAGCCTAGCATGGTTCGGGACACTCATCGCGTTCTTCATTTCTTCAAGTTTGCTATCGAAACTCAAACAACAACGTAAGGCCGCTGCAGAAAGTGGCTATGCCAAAGGAGGGCGACGTGATGCAGGTCAAGTTGCCGCCAATGGAGGACTTGGTTTGCTGCTTTGTATCGGAAATGCCATCTGGCCAGATCCCGTCTGGTGGTACATCTATATAGGGGTTATGGCAACCGTGAATGCCGATACGTGGGCTACAGAAATAGGCGGGTTGAGCAAGTCGATCCCTCGGTCTATCGTGAATGGGAAGCGGGTTACTGCGGGAACTTCAGGAGGAATTACGGGATTAGGGATAGTAGCTTCCTTGCTTGGCGGAGCGTTTATCGGACTTGTAGGGGGCATTTTCAACCAAATTGGGGAGACACAGGCGTTAAATAGTTCAATCATTCTCTTAGTCTTGGTAGGTGCAATTGCCGGCTTAGGTGGATCTCTTATGGATTCTTGGCTTGGGGCAACGCTGCAGGTCATGTATCATTGCGAGGTTTGCGGTAAAACGATTGAGAAGCAGGAGCATTGTACTCAGAAAGCTAGGCAAATTCGAGGCCTGCGCGGGATGAGTAATGATATGGTAAACGCAGTATCCTCATTAATCGGAGGGGTAATATGCTTCTACTTGAGCAGCTTACCTCTCTGATGGTTGTTTATCAGTAACCCTAAATAACGTCTAAACACTCGGTTCTTTCTGTTCGATGTCGAAAACCGTGGAGGATACGGTGGGGGGGAGTTGCACTTCGTGAAGTTGTTTTTCTAATTGTTTCACTTTACGCTGCAGCTTATATTGACGTACCATACCGAAGAGACCAACAATGAGACCACCTAATAAGGTTGAGGTTAAAATGACGAGAATTAAAGGTGTTGACGTCGTGGTAAACATGAAGTTTACTTGTACAGGTTCAACATTGACGACTGCGAATACTGCTGTGATTAGAGCAAACACTAAAGCACTGATTAGGATCCATTGCATCTTCATATAGCCATCATCCTCTCATGTTTAAGAAAAAGGTTGAAAGCCAATGCTTTCAACCTTTTCGTGTTCTTGCTAGCCGCCCTCGCTCGTATTCAGAAGGGCGGGAGTAATCTCGGAATCATTTACTTCGTCAGCTCTTCCATTTGATCCAGCAATGAGCTGAATACGCTCATCGCTTGTTTAATTGGCTCAGGTGTAGACATATCTACGCCGGCCTTCTTAAGAATGTTCAGCGAGTAGTCACTGCCACCGCTTTTGAGGAAGCCGAGGTAGCGGTCAACCGCTGGCTGGCCTTCATCCAAAATCTGCTTCGCAAATGAAGTAGCAGCAGAGAAGCCTGTCGCATATTTATAAACATAGAAGCTGTTATAGAAGTGAGGAATACGTGCCCATTCCATCTCGATATCTTGATCGACGACCATGTCATTGCCATGGTACAGCTTATTCAAACCGTAGTAGATTTCGCTGAACTCTTGTGGTGTCAGGGACTCGCCTTCTTCTGCCTTCTCATGCGTAATCATTTCAAATTCTGCAAACATCGTTTGACGGAATACCGTCGTGCGGAACTGATCTGCGTAGTACGTGAGCAAATACATTTTTTCCTTCGGATCTGTTACACGCTTTAACAGGTAATCCATCAGAAGTGCCTCATTGAGTGTCGAAGCAACTTCAGCTAAGAAAATGGTGTATTGCGCATAACGATACTCTTGGTTCTCATCTGACAAATAGGAATGAATCGCGTGACCCATTTCATGCGTCAACGTGAACATGCTGTTCAGATTGTCTTTATGGTTCAACAATACGTACGGATGTGTGCCGTAAGCACCCCAGCTATAAGCACCATTGCGTTTATTTTTGTTCTCGTATACATCGATCCAGTGGTTGTCGAAGCCATCTTGAAGAATTTTCAAGTAATTTTCGCCTAGCGGTGCCAAGCTTTTCTTGATTTCTTCTTTTGCTTGTTGATACGTAATGTCCATTTTGAACTCTTCTACAAGCGGTGCAAACAGGTCATACATATGTAACTCATCGACCTTGAGCAGCTTTTTACGGAGTTTGAGATAGCGTTGCAGCTGCGGCAAGGATTCATGAATGGTGGAAATTAAGTTCGTATACACTTCTTTCTTAATGTTATCCCCGAAAAGCGTGGACTCAAGAACAGAAGGGTAATGACGGGCTTTGGCATAGAAAATGTTTTTGTTGATGTTCGCGCTTAGTGTAGCGCCGATCGTATTGCGATTGTTACGGTATGTTTCATATACAGCTGTGAACGCATTCTTCCGAACCTCAGGGTCACGGCTCTCCAGGAACTGGATATAGCTGCCGTGGGTGAGCTCGACTTCTTCCCCTTTTTCGTTCTTCACCTTCGGGAACTTCAAATCCGCATTGTTCAACATGCCGAAAATCGTACTCGGTGCGCCTGCCATGTTGCCTGCTTGAGCGAGAAGTGCTTCTTGTTCTTTCGATAACGTATGTGGCTTCTGACGAATCATTTCTTCAAGCGTATCTTTATAAAAAGATAAGGAAGGATCGCTCACAAGCTGCTGAAGCTTTTCGTCCGAAAGGCTTAAAATTTCAGGAGAAATGAAGGAAGCTGCTTCGCCAACTTCAACACTAAGTTTTTTTGCTTTTTCGGATAGGGCTTGATAAACAGGTTCAGCTGTATCTTCGTGATGCTTCATGTTCGCGTAGACATATAATCGTTCCATTTTCACGGAAAGCTCATCTTCCAATTGGAAAATTTGCTTCACAGAAGCCGCATCGTTAAGTTTTCCTTGGAAGGCACTGACTTTGCTAAGCGAGCTTTTTACCTCTTGAAATTCTTGATCCCAAGCCTTCTGATTGGCAAATAAATCCTCCAATTGCCAACGGTGCTCGGCCGGTACTTGCTTGCGTTCCAATAATTGAGTCATCGTAGCCCTCCTGTCCTTGTTTTGAGATTGGGGTAAGCTGGTATCCTTTGCGTGTAAATCAGCTATGGGGATGGAGCTAAGAAGAATCCCCATTACAGCTGTTACATAGAGAAGGCGCATTGCGGTCACGCTCCCGGCATATTCCCATGAGGGAAGTTCTAACTGAAATCCCATTCCATGGTTTTCACCTAGTATGACCGATTGCAAGTTTAATTATCATTATATGAAAAAGCTGGATGGAAGTAAATTCAAGTTCCTGCTCGGAAGAAGCTAAGCAAGATCAGAACGAAGGATATGGAAACCATAACTATCGCCAGCAAAGCTAGATAGCGTTTCATTTGTGCGGGAAGGCTGTCTTTTTTCATAATCAAAATGATCGCCAGGCAAAAGGATACAATTACAAATGTGAGTATAGATCCAGAATCGGTCATCGAAAATCATCCTTTTTCCTTATAGAGTATGATACTTGTTCCATATCATACTAATTTTCGCTGCGCAGGGTCAAACTCCTTTTTCAACCGGCATGCTGCATCGAATCTTGGGGAGATTCATCGTCTTCCTCTTTCACGAGAATGAATTTGCCGCGAGAATCCATTTTAACCGTGTAGCGATCCTCAGGAGAAATTTGTGCCTCTTCACTAAGTTCCTTAGGAAGTGTTAATTGTCCGCTATCCCCGACACTTACTTGATAGCCAATCATCTTTGACCATTTACCTGCACCTAGGACGAGGACGACAAGTAATCCGATGAATAGCCATTTGCCTAACGGATTGGATTCGAAGAAGGGGGCAAGGAACTTTTCTCCCGTTATCATTTTGCCGGCAGTAAGCGCAAGCACGCCTGCTCCGATATAAATTATCGAAGGATACTTCTCGATCCATTTAATGAATAATGTACTTCCCCATACCACGATAGGAACACTGATCAGGAGACCAATAATCACTAGCAGGAAATTCCCATGTGCTGCGCCAGCGACCGCAATGACATTATCTAAACCCATGACCGCATCAGCGATGATGATGGTCCGTATGGCAGCCCACATGCTGTCTTTCGCTTGCATATTTTCATGATTTTTCTTTTCGCTCAGAAGCTTATACGAAATCCATAACAGCAAGATTCCACCGACCAGCAGCAGTCCAGGTATTTTGAGCAACGTTACAACAACAAGTGTTGCTAATGCACGAATCACAATCGCGCCAACTGTGCCCCAGAGAATGACTTTCTTTTGTGTTTCTTTTTTCAAATTACGTGCAGCCATCCCAATTACAATCGCGTTATCACCAGCAAGCACCAGGTCAATCAGAATAATACTTAACAGAGAGACGAAAAAGCCCGTTGACAACCAATCCATACGCGAACACACTCCTTCAAAGTTTTTTTGATGCAAAAAGAGCCCAGCACCGTTTGTCCGGTGAAGGCTCTAATTCATCAAAAAAGACCTTCACCAATGTACATGGCAAAGGTCTTGCTAACAACGTTGTCGTTGCCAATAAAGCCGGGATCTGATGAGGATCCGAATTGACGACTTTACTGTATCAGCTACTCCCCTTTGGAGTGTTACTATGAGTTTATACGAGTATTATATGCGTTGCGTTTCAAAATAGTCCGCTTTTTCTCATACGTTTTTAAAAGCGTCCATAATAGCTTGCCATTCTTCTTCGGTGCCATCGAATTTATCTTTGGCGAAGCGTTCGCTGGCCCAGTGCAGCATGGCAGGTCGTCCAATAAAGTTGTGGCATTCTTCGCCCCATTGATCAGAGATTTCGGTTAACACGATTTTAGTACCTTGAACCTCGACATTGAGCATGTTCCATTTATCTTTTTTATAAATCGTATGTCTTTTGAAAGGTTGATGCGACATGGCCTTTTTCCTCGTTTCTGTTATAAGCTTATAGATGAACATAATCGTATCATAAAAAGCTGTGATTTCCAAACGAACAGATCGTTATATTCATTATTTTCATATTGCGCTGGGAAAGCTCTCGTGATAGAATTCTCCTAATCCTTTCCAGAGGGAAGGGGTTAAGAGCCGAGTTGAGGAGAGATGAGTATGGAACAGAAACAAGTTTATGAGCAAGTTGGGGTTGCAATGACCTCAAGATCGTATGTTGAATATGAGAAAATGTTTATGTTGCAGACGGCAGATTTGATCGGTAAACGAGTGTTGGACGTCGCTGGCGGCGCATCTTCGTTTACGTCAGAAGCCAGTCGGCTTGGTATCTACGCAGAGGCGGTTGATCCGCTGTATGCGAATTCGCCTAGTGCTATCTCAGCTCATGGTATGCAAGAGATTGAGCTTGTTGCAATGAAGATGGCCAAGTTAGTTGATGTGTACGACTGGACGTTTTACGGGTCTGTCGAGCAACATCGGGCAGGACGCATTCAAGCACTGCAGCGTTTTGTAGAGGATTTCTCAAACGTAGAAGGATCAACCAGATATCATACAGCGGCTTTACCTTCTTTACCATTCGAAGCGGAGAGCTTTGATCTCGTGATGTGCAGTCATTTTCTTTTTCTATATGAAGAACAGTTTGATTATGCATTTCATGTAGGGGCTGTTCGTGAGCTGCTTCGAGTTTGCAAGCCAGGCGGAGAGGTAAGGATATACCCGCTAATGAGTTTCCGCACAGAGGAATATTCGTACCTTCCTGAACTAATTAACGAGTTCGAGTTGGCTGGATTTAACGTTCAAAAGCGAGAAGCTAGTCTACCTTTTCTACCGAATTCTCATCAATTTTTAAGCATAAAAAAGTAGCCCTCTGCATAGTGAAAAACCTTGGTACATCAACAAATTTCAGCTTATCCACCTCGGATTTTCCGTTGATTTTTCACCACTCAAATGGTATAATTTCCTTATTCGTCAAAGATGGCGATATTTTTAGGAGGTTGTTCATTTGAAGGGTACAGTGAAATGGTTTAACGCAGAAAAAGGGTACGGTTTCATTTCTGTTGATGGAGGCGACGATGTATTCGTTCACTTCTCCGCTATTCAGGGCGAAGGATTCAAAACATTAGAAGAAGGCCAATCCGTTGAGTTTGATATTACTCAAGGAAACCGTGGTCCTCAAGCAGCTAACGTCACCAAATTATGAGAAATCCTTAATCGCAGTTGCTCGAAGACGAGCGGCCGCGTACAGAGGTAGGATTTATCGCCAATAAGAATTCCGTTTTCGATTGCCGAAAACTTATAGTATCTCTTATATGGTAAGATTCTGGGACTCCCTACTTATAAATAGTGTCATAGCACAAGCAATAAAGACAGTTCTCGAGTTCACTCGAGGCTGTCTTTTTTGTTTGCTTTGTTCTCATTTTTTCATTTTGGCGGGTATAAGCCATGCCATAGAATATCGATAATTTGCGTAGCGGCTTCCCCTTCGTGTGGGAACATTTTATTTCCGTCGCCGTCCGTCGCATGACCCATCATGAGAAGTGAGGTATAAGCACGAGCGATCACACGTGGATTGACGGGGCCAATTTCCCCGGAGTCAATCGACCTATGGAATTCAGTTTCGAGCGCATCCAATATACCTTGTTCGGACTTGCGCATGGCTTTCATTTGCTCATCGGAAAGTGTGGCCTCCATCTTGCGCATGAAGGAATGCAGGTCGAAATCGACCGCTTTCAGATGACCCTCTGTAATGCCGAGAAGCCTTTCGCGAAGCGGAGCAGGTTCGCTTAACCGTTTAATGGTTACCCGTCTTACGTTATCCATCAATTGGATCATGGAGGCTGTTAGCAGGTCGGATTTGGAAGGGAAATAGTAATAAACAGATGCTTTCGTTACCTGGCATTCTTTGGCGATATCGTCCATGGAGACGGACTCGAAGCCCCGGGACAAGAATAAGGGAATAGCGGTCATTAAGATTTTCTGATTAAGAGGCATGTCTCCCTGGGAGACGCGAGGTCTGCCAAGAGGCTTTGATTTTTTTTCCATAAGTGTCACTCCTGAGAGGATTCTAAATAAAACTTGATTAATTAACTGACAAGTATATATAATTAATTCGATTACAAGAATAATTATAACACTATTTCATTTTTTAGGAGAGAGGCTGTATCATGCATGAAAATTTTTTATTCAGTAAAATAGGCGGTATTGTTGCGGGACGACGCAGCAAATGGGTAACATTGGCCATTTGGATTTTACTTACAGGCATTTTATCTGTCTTTCTACCTAACGTCAATTCACAAGAAAATAATGCCGCACAACAACTGCCATCTGATGCTTGGTCACTTGAAGCAGCTGCGCTGATGAAAGAGCAGTTCCCAAGCAATGAAGGTGTGCCAGCACTCGTTGTCTGGTATCGTGGATCTGGTCTGACAGATCAAGATTTGGCTGCTGTACAGAAGGTTACGAAACAGCTCACAGAAACACCATTAACGGCTCAGAAGGGATTGCCCCCATTGCATCAGATGCCTGCTCCTGCACTTAAGGGCATGGTATCCAAGGATGGCAAGATACTCGTCCTGCCGATTTCGTTTAACGAAGGAACGGAAACAGAAGTCCTCCAGGAAGGTATGGAGAAACTCGAAGAGATAACCGTAAGTCAATTAGGGAGTGACCCCTTTGAAGCGAAAATAGAGGAAGATGGTTTACATGCGCGAATTACAGGCCCTGTAGGCATTCAGTCCGATGCAACTGCGCTATTCAAAGGCGCAGACTTAACCTTACTCTTGGCAACGGTGTTGCTTGTTCTTATTCTTCTCATACTCCTATACCGCTCCCCAATTCTGGCGATTATACCATTGGTTGGTGTAGGATTTGCGTATGGCATCATTTCACCAATTCTTGGTTACCTTGCACAGCAGGGATGGATCACGATTGACGCGCAGTCGATCTCCATTATGACTGTCCTATTGTTCGGAGCAGGCACGGATTATTGCCTCTTCTTCGTGGCTCGTTACCGACAAGCCCTATTGGTTGAGAAAGACAAATATACCGCGCTTCGTGATTCATTCGGTGGTTCAACAGGTGCGATTGGAATGAGTGGACTCACGGTAATTGTTTCCTTGCTGGGTTTACTATTTGCTCAATATGGCTCCAATCATCGGTTCGCGATTCCGTTTAGTGTAGCGATCTTCATTATGGCTATAGCGAGTCTAACTCTTGTTCCAGCACTTCTTGCTATTATTGGACGTGTGTCATTCTACCCGTTCATTCCTTTGACAGCAGAAATGCGAGCGGAGAAAGAAGCACGCAAGGGGAAACGCATTCGCGAGCAAAAGCCTGTTGGTGCGATGAATGCAGCGCTTGGCCGAGTGGTAACGGAAAGACCCAAAAGTGTGCTCGCTATCTCATTAATCATTCTTATTGCCTTGGCAGCTTTTGCCCCGCAAATTAAATTTACCTATAATATTCTGGAATCGTTCCCTTCAACAATGCCGTCACGTGAAGGCTTCAGCTTGTTATCGGAGCATGTTTCACCGGGATCATTGGCACCAGTTAAAGTGGTCGTCAATACAGAAGGGAAAACGCCAGATGTCCAAGGAGCGCTTGCGAAGTTACCTTATATCGAATCGGTGAGTAAACCAGAGGATAGTAAGAAGGACGCCAATTATAAGGCGTACGAGATGATTTTTAAGCAAGATCCGTACGACTTGGAAGTGATTAATCGAATTCCTGAGATTCGAAGTACCCTGGAACAGAAGTTAATTGAGTCAGGTATAGCGAACCCGCGGGTTTGGGTAGGTGGAGAGACTGCCACCCAATATGACACCAAAACTGTCGTAGAACGGGATACGAAAATTGTTATTCCTGTTGTTATCACGGTAATCGCGATCCTTTTACTCGTTTACTTACGATCCATTGTTGCGACCGTCTATCTGATTGCAACCGTACTGCTTTCCTATTACTCAGCGTTAGGTGCCGGGTGGCTCATATTGCACTATTTTATGGATACGGCTGCGATTCAAGGATTGATCCCGCTGTATGCATTCGTCTTCCTCGTAGCGCTTGGTGAGGATTATAATATTTTCATGATTTCGAGTATTTGGCAGGCAAGGAATCGGTTGAGTTTGAAGGATGCGATACGATTAGGCGTTAGCTCAACGAGCAGTGTTATCACTTCAGCAGGCTTGATTTTAGCAGGCACCTTTGCGGTTCTAGCTTCACTGCCGATTCAAGTGCTGGTGCAGTTCGGTGTCATTTGTGCCGTCGGTGTTATATTAGATACTTTCATCGTTAGGCCGTTCCTTGTCCCTTCCATTACGATGCTGCTTGGAGATGCGGTGTTCTGGCCTAGTAAAGTGAAGCGGGCCCCACTCGCGTCTGATTCTAAGAATTAAGTATGACAAAAAGGAGCCATCCGCAAATCGCGGACAGCTCCTTTACCATTTAGTCGATGATTTCAAGAATATCATCGATTTCTTTACGGGCCATTTTGCCAGGTTTATCCTTCGGATAGCCAAGGGAAATAACCATGTTAATTTGATACTCTGCGGGAATCTCCAAGTAAGCTCGAATTTGATCTTGTGCTAAAAGGACAGGGCCTGTCATAGGGCACGTCGCGAGGCCTCTAGCATGCGCAGCAAGCATAAGGTTCTGCGAAGCTAAGCAAGAGCTCTTGATGCCTTCTTCGGCCCAAACATGATCATCGACCAATTGAATCGGATCGAAGATGCGATCGCGGAATTTGGATTCATAAGGTGTCGCCAAGCAAATGATAAGAACAGGCGCATCCGAGAAGGCTGTTGCGTAAGGTCCAAAGGATCTTACCAGCATGCGTGCTTCTCTGGACAGACCTTTCTCCTCTGCAGCCGCGGCACGAAGATGCAACTGGTCCCAAGTCAATTGCTCGATATGTTTGATCTTCTCTGTATTTCGAATGGCAATAAATTTCCATGTTTGTGAGTTCGTATCACTGGGAGCATAACGAGCACAGTCAATGATTTCTCGAATATCTTCTACTGCAACGGGTTGTTCGGTAAAGTTGCGAATACTGCGTCGTTCAAGAACGATGGTTTTGAAATCTTCATACATCATAATAAATGTGTACCTACCTTTGCTGCTCATAATGTTCATCTTGGATTATTACTTGGTACTAAGACTATATCCTTATTATAGGGGAGATCAACAAGGAGTACAACTGCCGTTACTCCCAAATAAGCTCAAACTATAAGGAAGAACCGATTCTCTTATCATCGACTAGGAAGAGCTTCCTCATTCTTTTGGAATAGATATGTGCATAGAAAGCCTATGGCTGAGGTTGTGGATAAGCACGCTGCAATGAGATAAACGGTACTTCCGCCTGTTTCGTTATAGATCCAGCCGCCTGCCGTTCCGCTTATCAACCCAGCGATACTAGACCAGGCGACAGCGAAAATGGCTTGCCCTGAAGATCGGTACTCATCCGGAATAATTTGACTCAAATAACGATTCGCGGTGAAGAGGAAAACACCGAAAGTTAAGCTATGTAGAAGTTGAATGCTGATGACCCAAATTGGATCCTGGATGAAACTCATCATGACGAAGCGGAAGGCGTAAATCACACCAGCAAAGGCAAGTAAAGGTAATTCCTTGAAGCGATGCCCGTGTTTGCTCAGGTAGAAAAAGACTGGAATCTCGCTGAGTGCGGATGTCATCCACGCATACCCGATGAGTGAATCTGAAGCTCCGAGCTGACGCATATATAGGGCCAAGAAGCCATCGTTGAACCGATGTGAAACTGACATAATGATCACAAGCGTAAGGAACCAGATGAATTTTTTGGAACGAATAATATTCACCATGCCGCCAAAGGCCATTTTTTTGCCGCCTTGACGCGTATCTTTTAACAGAAAAAGAATAATCAATGTGAAGCCTATCGTTATAAAAAGCAAGAGCGGTGTAAGTCCTGTTCCGTAAGCTCGTAGAATGAGACCGAAGCCGCCAGCTGAAAGTGCGAAGCCAATAGAACCGTACACACGGAAGGAGGCATAGCTTTTGCCACTCGATCGAATATGCAGCATGACCTGACTGTCATTTAATGAGTTCACGGGCTGTTGGAAAAAGAAGAACGCTGCCAAACAGACGTAGAGCAGGGAAAACCAGCCTGCGGTAGAAACTAAGATGGCTGTGACGAGCTGTCCGAGGATCAGAATAATCATGATCTTCTTGACCGTTTGAAACCGATCACTCAGGAACCCCCATAAGAGGTTGGTTGCAATGCCGATCAATGGTCCAATGGCGTAGAGCAAGCCGATTTGGATCTTAGAATATCCTTTATAATCGAAATAAAGCGGGAAAAAAGTCACAACTATCCCCATCGTCATAAAAAAAGAAAAAGTAAACATTTTAAGCAATCGATCATTTCTATCAATCGCATTTGAATTTGCCAAGCGTAATCATCACCATTTCGTTACATATTTTCTTGAGGCTGACTAGGTTGTTGTACATCATTCGTTCGTTTGAGCACATAGATGACGACAAGCAGTTCTGCCAACATGCCCACCGATTGTGCTAGTGCGCCAATCATCCCGTTCCAACTCGGAACCGTTGCAATGGCAACGAATAAGGTAAATACCGTAATAGTAGCATTCGCAGATTGAGAGAAAACCATGATTTTTGTTTGGCCGCGAAGCATAATAATCCCATTCATATAATCAAGCCACGGGAATACAATCGTCATGATCATGAAAATACGCATTGCACTTAGGCTGGCGTGCCTCAGCTCCGCGTTTACACCCATGACATGTGTCATAAACCAAGGCCCGATTGGTGTATAAGCCAGTATGGCAATTAGTGTTCCTGGAATAAAGCTGAGTAAGAGAATGAAATTTTTGACACGCACAGCATCTTTTCGATAGAAATTTAAGACGATTTGATGTATGTAGGAGAAGAAACTCATGACTAACTGCGTTAAGGATCCAGCAATCGCAAAGGACGAGATGGCTAGATGGATATGTGTTGTTTTGCCTAACATGGCATTAATAGAAGGTCCAATAATTACCGCGATAACAGATGAATATAAAAGCGGTTTATAAAAGCTGAAAATTTGCTGTTTCGTCTCAATCGGATGATTGGGTGCTTTCTCAGGAATAACATGCTTGAGCAAGCTTGTACCCTCCCAAATCGCAACAGCTGCTTCGATGACCATACCGACAAGGAAGATAATGGCACCAACTTTACCACTAGAGACATTATCCGTTGTAATAAAATATAAGGATAAGAAATACATCGCGATAATCCGTACTCCCATGCCGATGGTGAGCCATTTGGTACGCATATTGAAAATGATAATTCCATGAAATAAACAACGCAGACCAGAGAAGATGCTTACGTACATGAGGATACGGTAAACACTTAATGTAGCTGCAAGCATTTCACGTTCTACGCCGAAAAAGTAAAGAAACACCCATTCTCCAACCGGTGAGTAACAAAGTATGAGGCCTAACAGGATGATACAGGCAAATACATATGAGCTGACAACGGCCATGGCACGGAACGAAATCCGGTCTCTGACGAGTGCAGAGCAGGCTTGACGTAGCAATACAACGGGTCTTTCTGTCAGTCCTAGGAGACTTAGGGGGATGGCGTAGCTGGCGATGACAACCTCAGGATTATCAGCCCTTGCCAGAGTGCTATTAATAATAACATGCGAGAGGGTTACAAGCGTTGCAGAAAGTCCGAGGGGGAGGAAAAAGGAGATGAGCTGTTTCCATGTGATTGTTTCCTTTAATGTCTTAGCATTCATCCAAATCGCACTCCTTCGCGTTTTGCAAAACATTTCTTAAGTATATCAGAAAATGAAATGGGGATGACATACAATTTTAACTGGAAACCGAAGGTTTGAAGTGATACATTTAAAGGTAGAATGTTTCTTGAACAAGATAGACAGCTTTACCTGCAAGGAGGTACACAAGAATGAACAGCTATTTTCAGTATGATGAGAGACTCGGCATTGAGATCCCCGCTTTGGAATTGGAGTGGGAAATGTATGATGCTGCCCTTCGCATAAATCTTTTATTACAGTGGGAACAAATACGAGGCGTTATTCCGGATCGAATTATGCAATTGGAAGCACAGATCATTGAAAAGCAAAATAAACTCGATAAGGAAGACGATTTTGTAACCTCCTGCCGTTTGAATTCCGATATTGCTGACTTGGCTTCAATCATAAATGATCTTCATCTCTGGTTCCGAACTAATCAGGATTTGGAATCAAAAACCCACCATTAATGGTTGTCAATGAAGGGAGAATGAATGCATGCATAGCAATAAGGATGGGAATAACTGGCTAGGAGAGATAGCGAAACCACTTCTGGAGCATCTCCCTGCACTTTATCCAATTGAAGAGTGGGACGTCGCGATGGATGCGCGGATCGAAGGACTCTCGACATCGTTGATTACCGGAGGTAGTCCGGAGCAGCCCCCCTATGGGTTAGCCATTAAGGCAGGCCTTTTTCTTCTCAATGAAAGCTTGGATAAATCTCACGATATATCCCAAGAAATTACGAATCCAACAGGAAGTTACTGGCATGCCCTTATGCATCGGATGGAGGGCGACTATAGTAATGCGAAATATTGGTTTAATGATGTTGGCAATCATCCTATTTTTTCTAATCTAGTCCAATTTGTAAGAGATAATCTATCGCTCAAAGACTTCATGGAATTGGAAAATGAAGCACTTCGACATAAGCTTGAAGTACTTGTAACATCGCCAGTTTGGAATCCATACGTATTTATTGATGTGATAGAAATTCAGGTATCGCTTGTTCAGAATCCTACAGTTGATAATTGGTTACGCCAAATACAGCGATCTGAAATGCAATTATTACTTCAATTCTGCTATGAACAAAGTTGTGGAGGAAGTTTACTTGAAGCAATTGGACAAAAGTAGAATAAGGAGCCATGCGAAGGTTCCGCAGGGGCCTATCCGATTAATGATCAGTGTATATCGCTATATTTTGCCCGGCGTCAATGAGCAATTGAACATCTGGAAAAGTAAAGCGGAGAATATTCCCGATGAAGAGCTTCGTACCCAAGCGTTAGCAAGTATTGCAACGAAGCAATTCCATTGTCAAGGAGGAGCTGTGTATGCAGCTGCTCATTTATCGATGCGCCATGTGCTTATTCCGCTAATCGTCGCATTTCAGTCAATCAGTGACTACTTGGATAATTTATGTGATCGAAGCACGTCGATGGATCCTATGGATTTTCGGCAATTGCATCAATCGATGCTAGATGCAGTTGATCCTGCGAAGCCTCTGCATGATTACTATGCGTTCAGAGATGAGAAAGAAGACGGCGGCTATTTAAAAGATCTTGTTCAGCAATGCCAGACTTCAATTAGCCAGATGTCATCTTATTTGAAAGTGGCTGACCAGGTCAAAGACTTTGTAGGCTTATACTGTGATTTGCAGGTGTACAAGCATATTCGTAAGGATTTACGCGAGCCACAACTGCATCAATGGTGGAACGCTCATCACCATAAGTATAGCCAGATTGATTGGAATGAGTTTGCTGCTGCAACGGGCTCAACCTTAGGCATGTTTATGTTATTTTTGTCTGCGTGTGATCCGAATCTGACGGACAAGCAGGTGGAATCCATTCGGGAAGCTTATTTTCCTTATGTGTGTGGACTTCATATCCTGCTTGATTATTTAATTGATCAGGAAGAAGACATTGTAGGTGGAGATCTGAATTTCTGTACCTACTACGATTCCTTAGATACAACCGTAGAACGAATCGCTTTCATTGTTCAAGAGGCGAGAAGTAAAATTTTGTTCTTGGAACATCCGAGATTTCATCGTATGATAATCGAAGGTTTGCTTGCTCTCTATTTATCTGACCCTAAGGTCAACAGTCAACACCAGGTGAAGAAAATTTCAAAGCGTCTGATGAAAAACAGTCCTTTAACCAGGCTTTTTTTCTGGATAAATAGCATGTACATCCGTACGACATCATGAATGTCATTCACAAGAATTATGAAGGAGGAAATTTAACATGTCAGCAGTAAAATCAATTGCCGTTTTAACCAGTGGAGGAGATTCTCAGGGTATGAATGCAGCGGTTCGAGCAGTTGTTCGAAGTGCATTATACCATGGGCTCGAAGTGTATGCCGTTCAGCGCGGATATCAAGGTCTTATTAACGATGATATTCGTAAAATGGACTTGCGTAGCGTAGGTGACATCATTCAGCGTGGAGGAACGATTCTCCAAACGGCTCGTTGCAAAGAATTTATGACTCCTGAAGGACAACAAATCGGTGCAGACAACTTGCGTAAACGCGGAATTGACGGCCTAGTTGTTATTGGTGGAGATGGTTCCTATCAAGGAGCGAACAAGCTTAGCAAGTTGGGGATCAAGACGATGGGCCTACCGGGTACGATCGACAACGACATCCCATTCACTGATTTCACAATAGGATTCGATACAGCTGTAAGTATTGTTGTAGATGCGATTAATAAGCTTCGGGACACGATGACATCTCATGAACGTTCATCTGTTGTTGAGGTTATGGGACGTCATTGTGGTGAAATTGCCCTGTATGCGGGTCTTGCCAGCGGTGCTGAAACGATTATTGTACCTGAGGTGGATGTGGATGTTACTGAGGTTGCTAATCGGATGAAGGATAACTTCAACCATGGCAAGCGTCACAGTATCATCTTAGTAGCTGAGGGCGCAGGAACTGGTGAAGGAATTGCGAAGCAAATTACAGAAACGAACGGAATTGAACCTCGTGTAACCGTTCTTGGTCATATTCAACGCGGTGGTGCGCCTACGCATAATGACCGGATTTTGGCAAGCCGCTTAGGTGATTTTGCTGTTCGCAAACTAATGGAGGGTGATTCTTCCAAGGCTTGCGGTATTATCAAAGGTGAGCTTGTAGCAACGGATATCGATCTAGTTGTGAACACCAAACGTACCTTTAACATGGAGCTTTATGAATTGGCTAGCCGTTTGTCTCAATAAGCCTAAATTTGCGAATATGTATTGATCTTCGGTTGTGTTTCGGATATAATTGCGAACAACGTACAAATCGACATCATGTCTATGAAGAGCTTCCAACTCGGAGACGTTCATGATCGGAAGGCATGTATAAGCCTTCTCTAAATAAACCGGCACCGTCCGTTATCGCGGAACCAAGCGGATGATGACATTCATGTCATCATCAAGTTGGGTGGCACCGCGAGCAGAACGCTCCTCGTCCCAATCGGACTGAGGGCGTTTTTTGTCTTTTTCACATATACGAAAAGGAAGCGGTGACGGATTATGCTGGATATCAAATGGATTCGAAACAACCAAGATCAAGTGAAAGCAGCAGTGATTCTAAAAGGAGCAGAATGCCACGTTGAGGAATTGCTCGTAGTTGATGAGAGAAAAAGGGATTTGCAGAGCCAAGTCGATCTGCTTCGAGCTAATCGCAATCGTGCTTCGGAGCAAATCGCGTCGTTAATGAAGCATCAGAAACCCGCTGAGGCAGAAGGCTTGAAGGAGCAAGTACGGGGCTGGAATCAGAGCTTAACGCTACTAGAAGCGGAATTGGACGAGTATGAACAGAAGTTCAAGGAGCTCATGCTGCAAATACCGAATCTAGTTTCACCTGATACACCAATTGGAGCGAGTGATCAAGAAAATGTAGAACTGAAGGTCGTTGGTGATAAGCCGACGTTTGAGTTCGAGATGAAGGATCATCTTCAGTTAGGTGAAGCGTTAAATATGATCGATGTTGCACGGGGTGTCAAGATCGCGGGCAGCCGCAATTACTATCTCAAAGGAATGGGACTTTATTTGCATAGGGCTGTCCAACAGCTAGCCATTGACTTGCTAACGGATCGTGGGTTCACCGTCATGGATGTACCACTCATGGTGCGGGAGGAAACATTGCTGAATGCAGGCTTCTTTCCATCAGGTAAAGATCAAACGTATGAGCTTCCTGAGGACAACACATGGTTAGTTGGTACTTCAGAAGGTCCGTTGATTTCGTACTATGCGGGGGAGATCGTCGACTTATCGGAGGGGCCAATTCAATTAGCGGCCGTGTCGAATTGCTTCCGGAAAGAAGCGGGCTCAGCAGGAAGAGATGTACGAGGCTTATACCGTGTCCATCAATTTGCGAAGGTGGAGCAAGTGATCCTCTGCGAGAATAATGCAGAAGAGGCAGATCGTATGCTGCAGTTGATCACACAAAATGCCGAGGATTTACTTGCATGTCTAGAACTGCCTTATCGAGTTGTAGCGGTGTGTTCGGGCGATATGGGGGCTAAAAACTACAAACAATTCGATATTGAAACTTGGATGCCAAGCCGTGGGGCATACGGCGAGACGCATTCGTCGTCGAGCCTGCTGGATTTCCAAGCTCGGCGCAGCAATTTGCGTTATCGGGATCAAGAAGGTGTATTGCGTTATTGCTACACGCTGAATAATACAGCTGTTGCTTCGCCAAGAATCCTCATTCCATTGCTGGAAAATCACCAGCAGGCGGATGGCTCGATTTATATCCCCCCTGCGTTGCGACCGTATATGCGAGGGTTGGAAGCGATTCGCGTGTAAGAAAGAAAGCCACTTATCCTAAGTGTTGCAGTAGGATAAGTGGCTTTTACTACCTTACTCGTTCTAATAACCTTCCGCCAAGTCCACAACATTGATCATTTCTCCGCCATTCAGCATCGCGCGCAAATTGTGATAGAAAATGGTGGATACGCGATCTGTATAATGTTCAGATGACCCAGCAATATGAGGGGTTAGGATGACATTCTTCATGTCCCAAAGGGGGGAAGTAGCAGGTAAAGGCTCTTGCTCAAAAACATCTAACGCTGCGCCAGCAATCTTGCCTTCATGCAAGGCTTGAATCAGCGCATTTTCATCCAGCACATCGCCGCGAGCTAAATTAATGAAAAAGGCGCTGGGCTTCATAAGTGCTAGATGTTCTTTTTGCAAGAAGCCACGTGTTTTCTCTGTACTTGGAAGCAGTACGACGATGAAATCGCTTTGTGAAAGCAGGAGCTGAAGACCATCCTCACCGTGAACGGTTGTATCGAAGGCAGCTTGCGGTGTCCCTGAACGATTCAAACCGATGACCGACATATCGAATGCTTTGGCCTTGCGAGCAACCGCTTCACCGATGGCTCCAGCCCCGATAATGCCAATCGTTTTACCATGCAATTCGCCGAAGCGAACTTGATTGTCCCACAACTGCTGTTGCTGATTGTCATGGAGTAAATTAGCTTTCCGGACCCATTGCAGCATGAGACTCAACGCGAATTCACTCATTTGAATGGTGTGAACACCTCTAGCATTCGTAACAATTACTTGACGTTTATCGAGTTCTGCAAGTGGCAGTTTATCAACCCCTGCGGATAAGGTTTGCACCCACTTTAACTTAGGGGCACGACTTACGATGTCAGGGTGTAATCGACCTGCTGAGATGATCACATCAGCGTCAGGGAGCATGTCGCCAGCATTCTTAGAAGAGGCAAACCAATGAAATTGGGAGCGTTCCTTCAAGTCTTGAGGCATTTGTTCCTGCATAGAAGTTAAATTCATGCCAGTTATAGCTACTATTTTCAGCATATCATCACATCCTTGCTATTTTTTCGAAATGAATACCTACAATGATAAATGAAATGGAAAGCGAATGTAAACTCCAACGCTATCACAAAATACCCCGAGAGCGTCATTAGCCCTCAGGGTATTTACATGTTCAAGCGATTAATAGTTTACATTAGCCGTGTAATTATTGTTGGCATTCCACAATAGATACTCGTTAACACCGTTATCCTTCAAAGCTCGAATCTGTTCATCTAATTCATGCTTGCCGTATTTAATATAACCAGGTACCCAAGAAGCAGTAAAGTCTTGGATCCAAGGGCGGACAACAGGCTTCCAACCTTTTTTATCAATAGCTTCGAGCTTCTTAGCGGTATCCTTGGATGCACCATTGATTGTAGCATAGGGTGCAGCATCAGGTACTTTGGAGCCGAACCAGCCTGTGCTGTAATGGCTCGGATAAATCATAGGAGCAATGACATCGACATTCTGTGAGATTTTCTCGAAATCTTGACCGATACCTTCAGCTGCTGGAACTGACGCTGCATACCCGAAAATGTCGACAGAGACGCGAACACCCAGAGGAGATAATTGCTCTCTCGCATATTTCACGAAAGAAGAGACCGCATCAATCCGGGAACGCTCATCTTTGGTATATTTGAGAATGTCTGCTCGTTTCTCGAAACCTTCTGGGAAGCGGACATAGTCGAACTGAATTTCTTTAAAGCCTGCTTTGACAGCTTCTTTGGCAACAGTAATATTGTAGTCCCATACTTCTTTGCTATACGGATTAACGAAGCTGTCTGGAGGATTTTTTCCGTTCCCCCACAAGGTACCGTCTGGATTAACGAAAGATATTTCAGGTTTCTTTTTAGCTAGAATCGTGTCTTTGAAAACCACAATACGTGCTATTGGATAAATGTTATGTTCTTGCAGGGTTGTCATGAGTCCTGGCATATTGCCAATGATTTTCTGAGTGGTTCCCATTGCATCGAGCTCGGCATTTCCAGTTTCCCATGTAATGTAGCCCCAGTCATCCTTTACATCGATAACCATCGCATTCAAATCGGTATCATCAAGTAATTTAACAAGCGTATTGAGTCGTGAACCGCCAGCACTGTGAGCAGTAGAGTAGATCCCTTTAACGACAGGTGCGTCTTTCTGTGGATCTACCTTGCCCACAGGAGCGAGTGGATCCGTTGCTTCAGTAGGTGTCGTAGGCGTGGCAGGTTGTACAACAGCAACAGCGTTCTTCGCATCTAGCGAAGCTTGCACAAGCTGTTCAAAGCTTGCATCGGGGTTTGCGGCCGTTACATTACCCCAGATTAGGGCAAGTGAGGCGAGTAAGATTTCCATGATGTATAAGTCCACTCCAATCCTTGTTTCTAGCTTTCATTATAAGCTAAGCGGGAAACTACGCACAGAGGAAATTTGTAGGCTTTTGTAGAAGTTTGCATGAGTAATTTGGCATATGTCGTATTCGGTCTTAAGTAGGAATAAACAAAAACACCTAGAAGCTTGGCCTCCAGGTGCTTGGACTTACTTATTAGATTCACTTTTTGTTACTTCGGGGTTAATTTCTTTCCGTACGATCGTAGGTTGATCATCTGTGGATGAGTTGTTGCCGTTTCCATTTCCATTTGTTGCATCTTTGAACTCGCGGAACATTTTGCCAAAACCTCGACCAAGCTCAGGTAGTTTATTAGGCCCAAATAAAAGCAGGGCAACGATCGCAATTAGAATGATGTGCCAAGGAGATAAAGCTCCCATTCCAGACACCTCCAGTAAAATTTATGTTAGCTATATTATATCATGGACTTATCATAACCTATATAGCCTATTTATTACAATTTTAATAACACTAGGCGCAAAAGTGATGCAAAAAAGACACCCTCAATGGTACAGGGTGTCCTTATGATGTTCCGAAATGCTGAATTGAATAATTTCCATGACATCTTCCGCTGCGAGTGCCTCTATACCGAACCGTAGCACGATCTCGGATTCCAACTCATTGCTGGTTAAAGAGGGATACAACTCGGGCGTTAATTTCATTACAATCCTGGATAATTTGACTGTCTCCACAAGCATCACCCTTCCAATCAGAAGATTAGAATAAGAACTACGCCTGAACCTACCATCGATGAAAACCAGAACTATATGAAATTACATTCATTATAACACAATTCAAACTGGAATAAAGGGGCTGTTGGCTGATTTATCACTTAGGCTTTCTAAATTCTCCGACAACACCGACAGTTTCAACAATATTCACGAACGCTTTCGGGTCAATTTCTTTAATAATTCGTTTTAATTCTACTAGCTCATAGCGCGTCGTAACTGTCATTAGCATATCATGCTGTTGCTTCGTATATGCACCTTCCGTTTTAATTAAAGTAACGCCTCTAGGTATCATCAACAGTTTATTAATAATGGCATCCTTGTGTTTCGTCACGATGAACGCTGTTACTTTAACATGGCGAATATGTATCATATCGACAGTTTTTCCACTAATAAAAATAGCTAGCATAGAAAATAGGGCAAGATCCCAGTTGTCTTTGAAATAGCCGAGTGCAACGATGACAATACCGTTCATGGATGACAGGATGGTGCCAAGAGGGAAGTCGTATTTCCGGGTTAAAATGAGGCCGACAATATCGAATCCGCCGCTGGATCCGCCAATACGAAGCGTAATTCCGCTGCCGATCCCGATGAGTACACCGCCAAATACTGCACCTAACATGGAATCTTTGGCTACGAAATTCATGGGAATAATTTGCATCATCCAAGTCACCAAAACGACAGATGCAACGCTGATTATGATGAATCGTTTACCAATGGAAACAAGTCCCCAAATCATGAGAGGCATGTTAAACAATAAATAAAGAAATCCGATATTATAATCTGTAAAATAACCAATAATCATGGCAATACCCGAAACTCCACCGCTAAGCAGCTGATGGGGAATAAGGAACATATTGAAGCCGACTGCGACAAGCAGTGCGCCAACTAGAATGATTAGAACATCTAGCGCCTTTTTCAAAACAAATCACCTCTAAAATAGTATGCAGCATATTGCAAGTATAATTCATTCTTATAAAACTGCAATTATTATTTGAACGGTGGGCAATTAATTCGAAATACATAAAAAAAACTGTGTCCAAGAGATGGACAGCAGCTTGATGGTGAGACTATCGGCGCTTGAAAGAGCCTGTTTTCTTGGTTGTACTTGGCTTACTCGTACTCGGTTTACTTGTTGTTGGCTTCGTTACTTTATTTGGAGTTGAACCATCATTCTTACGTGCAGTTGAGGAACTTCCAGAGCTTGGATTTGCTGCACCACTCGTGAATCCTCCTGTTCGATCAGAGGTGGTTGGCTTCGTCTCCTTGGAGGAACCTGTAGTCGGTGTTGTTGCCTTGTAACTCGGCGTCTTCGTGTAGCCGCGGTAGTCATAAGAAGAACCTCTATTGTTATTCCAGCCGCCACCGAATATAGATTGAAGCAGCGAGGCGGTTAAATAGCCTTGTAAAAAGGAGGAGTCATAATGACTCTTGGCATATTCAATGCTATCGAGCTGAACTAATGTATTGTTACTATCACTGGGATCTTTCTGGATATTGATAACCTTGTCCTTATACACAAGGAACATCTGATCCTCAGATTCCTTACTCTTCTCTTTGGGTGTTTCTTTGGCAGCTAGTTCATTCGCAACTGTTGGCACTTTCTTGCCTTCAACAGCGTAAACCTTAGACATCGTAGTTCCCTTGCCATCAACGCTTACTAACGGATATTCATCCTTGATATAACGTCCGGCATCTGCGCCACATGCGGTAAGAAGAGCGATAATTAGTATGAAGGAAAGCCATGAAGTCCATCTCTTCATTGTCTGATAGTCCTCCTTTCAGGTGTTTCCGAAACATGCTTCCATGATAACATAGCTTTATCGACATCAGAGTTGATTTCAAAAATTTTTCAAAAATTTAATTTGATTGCCAGGTGTGCGTTCGCCTTCTAGGGCTACGAATTTACCATCCTGCCATTGTAGGAAGAAGAAACGTTGGTCTGGTCCGAAATATCGCCAGAAGATAATATCATCGCCACTGCGGAAATCGGTGTTACCTTCTGTCTTTGAGACGTCGTTGCGATGAAATTCCAGATCGAAAGTGACATCCCCATCTAATTCTAATCGGGTAGGCACATCGTTGGGGTCGTCTAAAGCTCCTTCAATAAAGCTGCATAAGAAGCAATCATAGGTTCTGCCTTTTTCCACAATCAAGCACTGAATATTTTTACCGCTTTGTAGATAATAAGCATAGCGATGTGGAGCAAATCCGCGGTCAAAATAAACGACTTTACCGGAGATAACATATTCCTCTAAGTCTACATTTACAATATCGCCAACACGCGCATCTTCAAGTGGATTGCCGACGGCTGTAGTTGTAGGTTGTTGTTTCTGGCTTCGCAGAATGCTGCTAACACGTTTAAATATGGACATAGTAAACTCTCCTCTATACGATTCCGTTTTATTGTTCTCCCCTTTAATACGAGTTGCCTATTCATTCGGTTTCGTTCGAATCGTTAAAAGAAGTCACTGGCAATGTGTGTATCACTTGTGCTATAATATTTTAGATGTTCTTAAGGGCGGCCAGTTGGATCATGGAAGATGACGAATCGAAAGTGTATTCCACCAAGAAACTATAGAGACGGATAGGAAGTCGTACTTAAGGGTAAAAAAGATACAAGGCATTAGCCTGCCCTGTACAAAAGGAGATTGAATTTATTTGAAAACATTTCAGGAGTTTGGTTTAGACGCATCGGTATTACGCGCGATTACAGAGATGGGCTTCGAAGAGTCCACACCAATTCAAGAGAAAACAATACCATTGGCCATGGAAGGCCGTGATTTGATCGGGCAAGCACAAACAGGAACTGGGAAAACGGCAGCGTTCGGTATTCCATTAGTTAACAAAATCAATGTAAAAGAAGAGCGCATTTCGGCTTTAATCATGTGTCCAACACGGGAACTTGCCATTCAGGTTGCGGAAGAGATTGAAAAACTCGGTCGTTTCAAAGGCATTCGTTCCCTGCCAATTTACGGTGGACAGGATATCGTTAAACAAATTCGCGCTTTGAAAAAGAAACCACAAATCATTATCGGAACACCAGGACGTCTTCTTGACCATATTAACCGCAAAACAATCAAGCTTGATGATGTTCAAACGGTTATTTTGGATGAAGCGGATGAAATGCTTGATATGGGCTTCATGGATGATATCCAATCTATTCTTAAACTTGTTCCAGCAGAACGTCACACCATGTTGTTCTCTGCAACTATGCCAACAAACATTCAGAAATTAGCTCAACAATTCCTTACAAATCCAGAGCACGTTTCGGTAATCCCGAAACAAGTGAGCGCTCCTTTGATCGAGCAAGCTTATATTGAATTGCATGAGAAACAAAAGTTTGAGGCGCTTAGCCGTTTGATCGACATGGAAGCACCAGACCTTGCAATTATCTTCGGACGTACAAAGCGTCGGGTAGATGAGTTGGCAGAAGCTCTTCAAAAAAGAGGTTATGCTGCTGAAGGACTTCATGGTGACTTGTCTCAAAATCAACGTGATAACGTAATGAGAAAATTCCGCGATGGCAGTATTGATGTCCTTGTAGCAACTGACGTTGCTGCGCGCGGATTAGATGTATCTGGTGTTACGCACGTTATCAATTTTGACCTTCCGCAAGATCCAGAAAGTTACGTTCACCGTATCGGCCGTACAGGTCGTGCAGGTAAAGAAGGTACTGCTTGGACTTTCGTAACGCCACGTGAAATCGATCACCTTCACTTTATTGAGAAGGTTACACGCCATAAAATCAACAAAAAGCCTTTACCAAGCGTAGCAGAAGCGGTAGAAGGTAAACAAAAAATGACAGCTGAGCGTATTTTGGATATGCTTCAAAAAGAAGAGCACTCCGAATTTAAAGGCCTAGCTATTCAAATGCTTGAGCAATACGATTCCGTTAACTTGCTTGCAGCAGCTATGAAGCTTCTAACAGGTGACAAGAAAGATTTAAATATCGAATTGACACCAGAAGATCCGATTCGTGCAAGAAAGAAAAAATTCGATGTTCGCAGCTCAGGTAGACGTGTTGGCGGTGGATACGGTTCAGGATCAGGATCAAGCGATCGTCGTCAAGGTGGCGGCGGTTACGGTGGATCTGGATCAGGCAATTCCTCAAGTGGTGGCTCACGTTACCCGCGTAAGGATAGCAGAGATTACGGTTCAAACAGAGAAGGCGGAAACAGCTCAACTTCGAGAAACCGCGAATACGGAAGCAACAACTCCGGAAATCGTGATCGTTCCAGAGCGCCGCGCAAAAGTGAAGATACACTTGTAAATAAATAAGATGCAGCACCAAAAAGGCGGAGATCCTAGGATCTCCGCCTTTTTTCAAGTTGTATATGGATTAAAGTATAAATGAGCTAGTGATGATAACTAACAAGATGAAAAGTACCAAAATAGCACCTGCGGATGTTCCAACTGGATGAGACATAGTATCAACCTCCTGAATAATGATTTGGGGGTGGTGCGACTAGACAATACTATATTATGTAAAAGTACCTATAACGACTAGACGGCTACCTATATCATGAAAAATAGGCTATAATTAAGTACATATACAAATAAGACATGCTATTGTCATGTCAGCAGTTAACAACGTAGAAAGTTTCCAGACGGAAACGCTAAGGAGGAAGCAGTTTTGGAGTTTAAGGGAGTTATGGGAGGACTATACAGAATATCAGAGTGGATTATGCGGTTATCCGTTATTAATTTACTTTGGATGCTTTGTTCGATTCCGGTATTCTTTTTCCTCTTTATGGGGTTAGTGAGTCAAACGCCGGATGCGTTGCAAGCTACACTGCCGATTCTTGCTATTTTGGCACCGTTTACTTTATTTCCAGCAACGACTGCTATGTTTGCAGTAGCTAGGAAATGGGTGACTGGCGAAGAAGATGTTCCATTGTTAAAGACATTTTTCCGCGGATATAAAGAAAACTACTTGCAAAGTATGTTAGGCGGTATTTTCTTTGTTCTTATCTTCGTGATTATCGGAGTGAATTATTTCTTTTATTTAAAGCAAGGCAGCTCGTTGAAGGTTTTGGCTGTTTTGTTTATCGCTTTCACCGTGATTATGATTATCGCCTTGTTTAATTTCTTCTCAATTATTGTTCATTTGCACATGAAAATTTTTCAAATCGTTAAGAATTCAATCTTAATTACGATTGGCAATCCTATCAATTCTATAGTGTTGCTCATTTGTAATGGTGTGATTGTTTATATTTGCTTAACAAAATTCAATTTCTTCTTAGTTGTGTTCTTCATGGGTGCTATTGTTGCCACATTCTCCTTCTGGCAGTTTAACCGAAGCTTTACGAAGCTTCAGACGAAACAACAGGAGTTGGAAGAGAAAGAACAACAGAGACTGGCTGAAGCTGAAGCGGCTGAAGAAGGAAATGCTGATGCGAGTGAGGGAGATATGAATGATTCTCCGATTAGCTTGCATAAAAAAGATGAGAATGACAAGACTAAAGATTAATCCTACCAGTTGATTATCAGCGAGGTTGGATCTATAATAAGAAAACAGAAGAAATCTGCGATGCTCGTAACGGTTTTAAGTTGTTTTAAACCAATGACTGTTTCTAGGGAGACCTATATTGAAGTGTGGCTGACATGCCCTCGAAAGGGGACCTCAAATACACGTCTGCGGACACCCACCTGCGAGAGCGGGTTTGAAGCACGGAAACCGGACGGCATAGGCGGGTTTCTTCGAATAAAAAAGAGGTTGAACAGGGTATAACCTGCTCAACCTCTTTTTTATTGAAATATAATTTTTTTTTTGTTAAGGGTTTCTTACCAAGCGAATAACTGGATTTTCTGTAGCTAATTCAAGCGAAATCATAGGAATTTGCTCAATAACTGGATTTTCTCCCGTTATTTCTGACAAACCTCGTCAAACGGGACATTTTGAGTAATATTAGATGTAGAAAATCCAGTTAAACTCCATAAAGTGCTAGTTGTGCTTGCGAATAGATGTAGGAAATCCAGTTAATCCTCAGAAAACAGAAACTACCCAGATCGGGAATGCAAAAGTAATCCAGCGTAGGCAGTTGCTACTGTCCCTTTCCCATTCGAATAACTGGTACAAGGTGTAGAATCTCCATTTCGGCATTACGTAGCCAATGTCCCCATTTGCCAATAAGTTATTACCTTTTCTTATTGCTGCTCAGCAAGATCCGTTAACTGATGGAAAGTGCTTTGTAGTGTAGGATACAGACTGCGATAGATTTTATAATATGCTTCATATTTCTGTTGGTTAGCAACATTCGGTTCTACACGATCTGTGACTTCAATCCAATCTTCACATAATTTCGTAATATCGACTTGCAGGACACCAGATGCAGCCATGATAGCTGCCCCATAAGCTGGGCCATCTGTCGAATTAACCGTTACGACAGGGATTCCAAAGATATCCGCGATCATTTGACGCCAGAATGGACTTCTAGCACCGCCGCCGTTAACGCGAAGTTCTGTCACTTCGATACCGGATTCCCGAATCAATTCCATGGAATCGCGAAGTCCGAAGGTGATACCTTCAAGAACAGCGCGGGTCAAATGGGATTTCTCGTGTCTTAGATTCAGCCCAATGAAGGCACCACGTGCTTTGGGATCAGGATGTGGCGTACGTTCGCCTGATAAATAAGGAAGGAACAATAAACCTTCACTTCCGAGTGGAGCTGTAGCTGCTTTTTCTGTCAGTATTTCATACACATCTTTGCCTTCTCGCTCAGCACGTGCAAGCTCTTCACTGGCAAAATGATTGCGCCACCACTGGAAGGAGCCGCCTGCCGCGAGCATTACACCCATGCGGTGCCACTTGCCTGGCACACCGTGACAGAAGGAATGAAGCCGGTACGCTTCATCCACTTGGTAAGTGTCGTCGTGGACGAAGACGACACCAGAAGTGCCGAGCGCCACCGAGGCGATGCCCTGGCGTACGACGCCTACCCCAACGGCGCCGCATGCTTGGTCGCCGCCGCCAACAACGATTGGCGTGCCTGGGGCTAAGCCGGTGAGCGCTGCTGCCTCAGGCAGCAGGTGCCCGGCAATGTCGCCGGACTCATAGAGCGGCGGCAGCCACTCGAGCGGGATCTCTAACCGCTCGGCGACGGTTTGAGACCAGCTGCGATGGGCTACATCGAGCAGCAGCGTGCCGCTGGCGTCGGCCATGTCCATGCCGAACGCACCCGTCAGGCGCAGCCTGACGTAGTCCTTCGGCAGCAGCAGATGCCGAACGCGGGCGTAATGCTCCGGCTCATGCTGCCGGAGCCAAAGGAGCTTGGGCGCGGTGAAGCCAGTCAGCGCCCGATTGCCTGTGAGTCGACCGAGCTCGGCTTTGCCGACAGTCGACTCGATGTAGGTGCACTGCTCCGCGGTGCGCTGATCGCACCAGAGCAGCGCAGGCCGGATGACCTGCTGCGCTTCGTCGAGGAAGACCGACCCGTGCATCTGGCCGGAGAAGCCAATACCTGCGACTGCATCGCCTGATACGCCGGTGCTAGCCAAGAGCCCTTGTATGCCTGCAATGGTGGCATTCCACCAATCTTCTGGATGCTGCTCAGCCCAACCTGGATGGGGTTGTTGCAGCGGATATTGGGCAGAATGTGAGCCGATAACCGTACCGGCCTCATCCACTAGAATGCATTTAATGGCAGAAGTACCTAAATCTAAACCCATAAAATAAACCATAAGATCACCCTTTATATTAAATTATGGTTATTGCTTCGATATTCTTTGTTTGTTTATTGAATATACAAAGATAACTATCTCAATGTATTCGCTCATGCTTTCAAATATCCTTCTTTTCCAGATGATTATTCCTATGAATTTTTCTCAGAAGGGAAACCTTATGAGAAGGGATCTATAATCGTTAATAAATGTGGTAAAACTTGTATCAAAACTTTCCCCAGGGAAAAACAATTTCGTTGGAACATAAATGTTTACCTGTAGCATAAGATGGGGTTATGTAGTATACTACATATAAATGTTTCCCTAGAACAACATTATTGGTCTTGTGAAAGAAGGGTGAAGCTATGGATTTTGCAATGAAAAAACCAGATCAGGAACCGAGTGGATGGCGTAAAGATGCTTCCACGCCAAGTTTACCTGAAGTTCATCATAGTATGAAAGTGCCTAAGAAAGCTGGCTTTTTCCGAAAGTTACTTGCCTTTGTGGGACCGGGTTACTTGGTAGCTGTTGGTTATATGGATCCAGGAAACTGGGCGACGGATTTGGCTGGAGGATCCCAGTTTGGATATACACTGCTTTCAGTCATTCTAATATCTAATCTAATGGCCATTCTCTTGCAGGCTCTATCAGGTCGACTAGGTATCGTAACAGGGCGAGATTTGGCGCAAGCATGCCGTGATCATTATAGCAAGCCTGTCTCTTATGTACTTTGGTTTCTGTGTGAGCTTGCGATTGCTGCTTGTGATCTTGCTGAAGTCATTGGTGCCGCGATTGCTTTGCAGTTACTGTTTGGGTTACCGCTTATCTATGGTGTGATTCTTACAGCGTTAGATGTTATTCTGGTGCTAATGCTGCAGAAGAAAGGCTTTCGTTATATTGAAGCGATGGTTATTAGCTTAATTGCTCTTATTATGGTTTGTTTTATTATGGAGCTCATTTTCTCTCGACCTGAATTTGCAGCTGTAGCTGCAGGCTTCATTCCAACTACTGAAATTGTAACGAATCCAGCCATGTTATATATTGCCTTAGGTATTCTAGGTGCGACGGTCATGCCGCATAATTTATATTTGCACTCATCTATCGTTCAGACGCGGAAAATTGAACCTACGATTGAAGCCAAACGTGAAGCGATTAAATTCTCAACTATTGATACAACGATTGCCCTAATGCTAGCGCTATTCGTAAACGCAGCAATTCTTATTCTTTCTGCGGCAGCTTTTCATTCAGCTGGGAAAGAAGTGGCGGAAATTCAAGATGCCTATCATCTCCTTGGACCTATGTTAGGTACAGGGGCAGCGAGTATATTGTTCGCCGTTGCACTCTTAGCATCCGGTCAGAACTCAACGCTTACAGGTACACTAGCCGGACAGATCGTCATGGAAGGTTTTCTGAACATTCGATTAACACCTTGGCTACGTCGGTTGATCACTCGGTTAATTGCTATCATTCCTGCGGTCATCGTAATCGGGATCTATGGGGAAAGCGGAGCAACAGATCTACTCATTCTAAGTCAGGTTATTTTATCCTTGCAACTATCTTTTGCAGTGATTCCACTAGTTACCTTTACATCAGATCGTAAAAAAATGGGCGTACTCGTGATCCCGAAATGGATGGCGGTACTGAGTTGGTTTGTAGCTATTTTAATCGCAGGATTGAACGCTTACCTGCTGTTTACAACTTTTTTTGGATAAAAAGGAATAGATAGGAATGGAATCTGCTAAATCGGGGGAGTAATCCCTCGATTTTTCATTTACCTCTTTTTCTAAAGCTTAATCAATGGTATTATAGAGAATAGTGTTGAAATGGCAAGTGGTCTACATGCACTTCATTGAAGGGGGAAAGGGCTTTTGCTAAAGAGAACTTTAATCGGATTAGTACGTAGTCATGAAACGACAGGGGAAAAAGCTAGAGATCCTTTACTTAAAACTAGATATTTTAAGCTGCCGAAGGAGCAAGTTTGGGAAGAGGTAACAGCTGTATTGAAGAAAACACCAGGGTACAAGCTATTACATGAGGTCCCGAACGTAGGAGAAATTCTTGCTGAGCGCAAGACGGTTACTGGAAGAACCCAAGACGTTACGCTAACTTTATTTGCCATTAATCCGGTGAAAACGGCTGTTGATATTTATTCAGCTTCACGTGGTTCAATGGGCGATCTTGGATCCAATTACCGTACGATATTAGATATTTATAAACAATTAGACCGTAAGCTTGCTTCATATAAAATTGATGGATAACAAAAACAGCAGGGAAGCTTGGCCTCCTTGCTGTTTTATTTGTGTGGATTAAACTAATTTTTTAACAGCTTCTACAGCTGCTTCGTAGTTCGGGTGAGCTGTCATTTCGCCGAGGTACTCAACGTATTGAACAGTGTCATTAGCGTCGATTACGAAAATTGCGCGCATATCCAATTGAATTTCTTTGATCAATACGCCATAAGCTTCGCCAAAGGATTTTGTTTTGTAATCAGACAATGTGATCACTTTATCGATACCTGCAGCACCGCACCAACGAGCTTGTGCGAAAGGAAGATCAACGCTGATTGTAAGAACTGCAACATTGTCGCCAAGGCCAGCAGCTTCTTCATTGAAACGACGTGTTTGTGCATCGCAAACGCCTGTATCCAAGGAAGGAACTACGGAGATCAATTTCACTTTACCTGCGTAATCAGCAAGTGATACTTGCGTCATCAAATCTTTGTTGACTTTGAAATCAGGTGCTTTGTCACCTACTTTAATTTCGGGTCCTACCAAAGTGATAGGATTGCTTTTCAGGGTAGCAACACCAGTACGTTCTTGTGCCATTGAATGATTTCCTCCTTTATTATCCATGCTAAATAACAACTCACTTATTATAAGCTTTTTGCAGATAAGTTGTCCAATCGTTGCTATCGAGCTATAATCGGAGTCATAGAACGCATTTTGTTTCTTCATCATGTAGTTAAGTCGGGGGATTTACTCACGTGGAATTAAGACAGTTGCAATATTTTGTGAAGGTTGCTAGGAAACAGCACGTGACACAGGCGGCGGAAGAGTTGCATGTAGCACAGTCGGCGGTTAGTCGGCAAATTCATTTGCTGGAAGAGGAGCTCGGCGTTGATTTATTCGTTCAAAAGGGACGTAACTTACATTTGACCTCTGTCGGGCATTTATTTCTTAGCCGGGTTGAAGGTATTCTTACGGATTTAGAGCGTGCGGTGGGCGAAATACATGAGTTTCTTGATCCAGAGGCTGGTGAGATTCGTATTGGTTTCCCGCATAGTCTGGTCATCAATTTACTGCCTGCTGTTGTTGCGGCATTCAAGAAAAATCATCCCAATGTTAAGTTTAGACTGCGTCAAGGTACATACACTTCGTTAATTCGTGATGTTTCGAGAGGGGAAATTGATCTAGCCTTTATTTCACCCTTTCCTGAATCCCACGAGCATGTGACAGGTGAAATTTTGTTAACGGAAGAGTTGTATGCTATCATCCCATCGAATCATATTCTGGCAGACTATACGTCAATTCGCCTTGAACAGTTGAAGAATGAGCCTTTCGTTATGTTTAGTGAAGAATACACGCTTCGAACGATCGTAATGGATGCGTGCCAGCAGGCAGGCTTTGTGCCTAAGATTGAGTTTGAGGGTGAAGAGACAGACACGATTCGTGGACTTGTTGCCGCGGGTATGGGTGTCAGCTTACTTCCGGCGATGGCTTTATTGGAAAGTGGTCAAACGCAGCCAGTCAAAATACGGGTCACGGATCCTCAGGTTACAAGGACGGTTGGATTGATTTGTCGCAAGGGTGTGAAGCTGCCACTGGTGGCTGAAGTGTTTCGGCGATTTTTATATGATTATTTTAAATGAGAAAAGCTCTCCCGATAGGTCTATGAAGAACCTGTTAGGGAGAGCTTTTGTATCTAATCGTCGTTATTACGACCATTGAATATCATAATGTACTTCAGTAGCTCAAGTACGGAGATTAATGCAGCGGCTACATAAGTTAGTGCGGCAGCATTCAAAACTTTAGCTACTCCACGTTCTTCTTCATTAGAGATGAATCCTTGTGCTACCATTTCATTGCGTGCTCGGTTGCTGGCATTAAATTCAACGGGTAATGTAACTAATTGAAAAGCTACAGCTACGGCAAAGAAGATGATACCGATTTCCAATAGCCAAGGGATGCTTTGAAAAAAGAAACCCGCAAGGATGAGTATAGGAGCTACGCCGGAAGTAAAGTTAACAACAGGGAACATCTTGTGTCTTGCGACAAGCATTGGGTAATGCACTTGGTGCTGAATAGCGTGACCTACCTCGTGACAGGCAACAGATACAGCTGAGATGGAACTCTGGAAGTAGACGGGCTCCGACAAGCGTACGGCTCGAGCCATTGGATCATAATGGTCTGTTAACGTTCCTGGTACAGCTTCAACGGGAACATCATAAAGGCCATTCGCGTCTAACATTCGTCTTGCAGCTTCTGCTCCGGTCATGCGCGAATAGACAGGTACGCTGGACCATTTGTTGAAAGTTCCTCGCACTCGAAATGAAGCCCACAAGGAAAGGCCGAATGCGATGATAATTAGGAAGTTCATTGGGTGGAAAAACATAGGGCATTCCTCCGTATTTCAATTATGAGAACGGATTTTTACCTAGAAGGACAATAAGTGCTTCGATGCAAGCGGCGGTAGGTTGTGTCAGAATATGATACAGCTTTTTCAACTGCTTCGGTTTCAATTGCTGAACAAGTGGACTGAGTTCTTTGGCTTCCTTCATCAATTGTTCCAGATGCAATTGAAGGGATGTAAGCTTATCTGTCACTGTATCATCGGAGGTAACTTTACTCCATTGTTGTAAGTTTACTTTGATTTCCTCTAAGGTATATTTCTCGTTCTTCATTGATTCAATACGCTTCAGTCGATACAAGGTTTCATCACTGTATAGACGATAGTTCGTATCGGATCTTCTTTCGGGTTCAATTAAGCGCAGCTTGGTGTAGTAATCAATGGTACGAGGGCTGACGTCAGCAAGCTTAGCGAGCTCTCCGATTTTGTAAAGCTTCTCATTCCCCATGCTAATTTCACCTCTACTCCAATGGTTTGAATTACTTTCTTCTATATAAACATGATACCTGATATTAAACCGTACAGTCAAACGTGATACTTCGGAAAGCTTACATTAGATTTTGGCATAAAATCGGTGTTTTGTGTTCGCTTATGAGCTGAAACACGAATTATGCCTGTTCGATGTTAGGTTATTTTTCGCTTTTTTCAATATTTTAGCGAAAATCCTATTGTCAAACCCAAATAACCTGTATATAATGACATTAAGAGTTTCATTACATGTTACTTAATCTAACATTAAAAGGAAGTGGTCGTATGGTTAAGAAGTTGTTGTTAGCTTTCGGCGTTATGTCATTACTGTTCCCTACACTCGCATTTGCAGCGGATGAAGCGACAGTACCACAACTACAGAGTGCAATTGATGCAGTATGGGTCATGTTAGCAGCAATCTTAGTCATCTTCATGCAAGCTGGTTTTGCACTTTTAGAAGCAGGGTCAACTAGAATGAAAAATGCCGGTCACGTAGCCGGTAAAACGATTTTAACTTTTGGGATATGTGCCATTGCATTCTGGGCTGTAGGATTTGGTTTCGCCTTCGGTGATGGAAATGCATTTTTCGGAGAAACGGGCTTCTTCGTAACAGGTTTAGAAGATCAAGCTGCAGCAGCATTTGGATCTCTTTCCTTCTCTGATGTGCCAATTGGTATCAAATTCTTGTTCCAACTAGCATTCGCTGGTGTATCCCTTGCTATTGCATGGGGCGGATTTGCAGAAAGAGCGAAGCTTCCGGTTTACTTCATTTTCGGAATTCTTTACACTGTTATTATTTATCCAATCGTTGCGCACTGGGTATGGGGCGGCGGCTGGTTAAGTAAATTAGGTATGCAAGATTTCGCGGGTTCAACTGTCGTTCATTTACAAGGTGCAACAGCGGCGTTAGTAGCAACGATCTTGCTTAAACCACGTATTGGCAAATATAATAAAGACAAAACACCTAACTTAATTCCAGGTCATAACCAAGTATTGTCTGTTCTTGGTGTAATCATCCTATGGATTGGTTGGTTCGGTTTCAACCCAGGAAGTACGCTTAGTGCAATGGGAGACGGATTCTTCGGTTATATCGCATTGACAACGAATATGGCTGCTGCGGCAGGTGCTGTAGCTGCATTGATTATCTCTTGGATGTACTTCGGGAAAGCAGATATTCCTAGCATGTTAAACGGTGTTCTGGCTGCGCTTGTTGCCATTACTGCAGCATGTGCGTTCGTAGACGCTTGGGCTGCAATCGTTATTGGTGCAGTAGCGGGTATCGTTACTTTCTTCACCGCACAATGGTTCGAAAGAGCTGGAATCGATGATCCGATCTATGCTTTCTCTGTACACGGTATCGCTGGTATCTGGGGTACACTTTCCACTGGTTTGTTCGCAACACCTGAGCTTTCAGCTAAAGTAGGTATTGGTGGTGCAGGTTTATTCTACGGCGGTGGTTTCCACCAATTGGGAATTCAAGCACTTGGTCTTGCTGGAGCTCTAGCATTCGTACTTGTTCTTTCCTTCATTATCCTTGGAATTCTTAAAGCTACAATTGGTCTTCGTGTTACAGAAGAAGAAGAAATCATTGGTCTGGATCTTTCCGAGCATGGTTCATACGGATATCCTGAGCAAATGAAAAAAGCAGCTCAAAACGGTGTGTCCGTTTAATAAAACATATACTTTCTACTAGAGCAAAGGGGATGCAACATGAATCATCTCTCAATGGAACGGATCCTGGAACGCATTTATCTCTCAGAGCAATTCGAAGAGATGCGAATAACCAGAGATCAGGTGCATGAGATGTTTCGGGAGCATCTCCTTTTTTCCTATACATCTGAATTGGGGCAGCAAATCAATCAAATGCATGATGCATTGATTCAAAGAACGACACAGATTGCAGAACATTTACTTGAGGATGAAGGTTACGGTAAGCCACCTGTTTCGTATGCTTTTATTTTATTCGGCAGTGGTGGCAGGAGAGAGCAGACGCTGTGGAGTGATCAGGACAATGGACTCATTTATGAAGATAGTGAAACGCATACCCAAGATGAATTAGATTTTTATTTCGATAAGCTTGCATCGTATATCATTCGCGGTTTGGATGTGTTGGGATATCCTCCTTGTGAAGGGAATGTCATATCCAGCAATCCACAATGGCGGAAGTCGCTGCAAGGATACACGGATATGATGATCGGCTGGTTTATGGAACCTGATTGGGAAAATGTGCGCTACCTGCTCATTTTGGCTGATATGCGTTGTATGTATGGGTCTGGAACGTTGGTGACGAAGTTGAAACAATCGTTTCTTGACTATGTGCAGGAGCATCCAGGACTTTTGAGATACTTGTTGTCGAACACATTGCATCACAAAATTTCGTTAGGTATTTTCAGTCATTTAATTACAGAGCGTTACGGTGAAGATGCAGGTGGATTTGATATCAAATATGGGGCTTATATTCCGATTGTTAATGGGATCCGACTGCTTGCTATTCAAGCAGGAATTCTTTCCGCTTCTACGCTTGAACGAATTAGGCAGTTAAAGGTGCATGGAATTATATCTGAACAGCTAGCCAATGATTGGGAAGTGGCTTTTTCTATCGCTTTAAAACTAAGAGATAGTACACCGTTCCAATTAGATGAAGAGAAATACACGACTAGAGGTAAACTTTCGGCAAATCAGCTTAACAAAGAGGTTCGCGCGCAACTAAAGCAATGTTTACGTACGGGAATTCAGTTGCAGAAGTATGTCGGTAAATCCATAGGCTCACACATAGAGAGAGAGAAAGGTTAGTTATATCGGAATCGGAATTCACGTTTCATTCGCGTAGGGAGAGGTGAGTCAGTTGAAGGATATGCGTCCCGCAGGTCGTATGTGGCACTTATATAAAATGGGTGGTTTGACCCCAGCTTTAACCTCGATGTTTGATGCACAGAGTGCACAGCAAATGGCCTTCATTAGGTCGATGCTGAAGGAGCAACGGAAAGACTCTTTGTTTGAAATTCCTTTGCACGCGATGGAAATCGTGGTGTTTGATCTTGAAACGACGGGTTTCTCTCCATATAATGGAGACGAAATTATCTCATTCGGTGCTGTCTCTGTTATTGGTGGTGAAGTGCAAATACAAGATACCTTCTATAGAATGGTGAACCCCAAGCGCAAGATTCCAGATGAGATCGTAGAGTTAACGGGTATTACGAATGAAATGGCTAGTGATGCACCTGACTTAATCGGTGTTTTAAGTGAATTTTTAGAATTTGTTCAGCAGAAAATTTTAGTGGCTCATGCCATTGGACATGATAAAAGTTTTTTGAACTCGGCCTTGTGGCGTACGTCAAAAGTTAGCTTATCCCATCGTGTCTTAGATATTATGATGATTGCGAAATGGCTCATGCCTAAACGCAAAAATCTTGGTTTAGACTCACTTCTACATGCCTATGATATCCCAGTAACTGTGAGACATCATGCGCTTGAGGATGCACTGATGACCGCGCAGTTATGGTCCAGATTTATGGAAGAAATAAGGGCAAGAGATGTAGACACACTAGGTGATTTATATGCTTTATTAAGCCATCATTGACCGATGACAAACGAAAGTTTGTGATATGCGGTAGTGGTGGTTTTTTTTAGGGAATAGACCTGGAGGTCAGGATTCTCTTCGTGTTGCAGGGAGAGGATCCAGTAGGTTGGAATAGTGTGCCAGAGCGTTAAGAGATCCTCGGCAGATGGAGTTGATGCGGCAGTAGGGTGTGAATGAAAAATCCCGACGATCGTTCGACGTTCATCTGTTAGGTAGGGAAGCATATCGATGGGGTTGATGGTGAATTGTTTAGTTGGATGTGCCGCTTGATTGTGCAGAGGGATAAAGGTGTGGATCTGGAGCTCGTCTGTCTGTGAGAAAGAGGCCTCTTGAATGAGAATGCCACATGCTTCATTAGGGAGCGAGCGCATACTGTGAGAGATCATTTGATCATATAATTTTCTAGTTAAATGAATGTTCACTTTGCTCACTCCCTCACATTACATGGATATGAGGTAAGTATATCATGTTTGTTCTTGTAGCTCCGCATTGGGTTTAATGCGGAAAAATACCAATACTAACATCGTAAGTGATAATGAGGCTACGGTAATAAAGAGAGTTTTATGGGAGATGCTCATGAGCCAGCCGAATAAGGGGGGGCCGAAGGCGACTCCTATAAATCTTAAGCTATTGTAAAGGGAAGTAATCATCCCGCGTTGCTCACGCTCTACCGATCCGGTAATGAGCGTGTTCAGGCATGGGAGTAAGAGTCCTGTCCCTATCCCGCTAAGTGATAATAAGCCAATGAAGATATATAGGTTCCCATTTAGGAATGTAGCCAAGGTGAGGGATACAACCATAATTATAAGTCCAATGTTCATGAGCCAGCGCATGAGTTTGCCGTTTTGTTTGATTTTTGCCCCTGTGGTATAAGAGGTGATGACGAGGCAAAGCAAAGGGATTGCCAGAATAAGGCCTTTGCGCACGCCTTCGATGCTATAGGGCTTCTCTTCCAAAATCTGTGAGAGGTAGAAAAGCACGCCGAATAATATGAATAAGGTGATCGACCCGGCTATGAAGGCGGGAATTAGCCAATGACCTTTGCTTTTAAGAATGGTTTTGATTTGCTTCAAATAGAGCTTAAGGGGTTGGGCTTCTTTCTCTTTGGCCGGTTCTTTGATCATGAAAATAACAGCGAGCAGAGCGAGTAAACAAAAAAGTGGAAAAGCAAAAAAAGGCGCAAACCAAATTATTAGCGCTAGAAGAGAGCCTAGAATAGGACTTACAACTTTGCCAATTCCGTTGGAGGCTTCGATGAGTCCTAGTGCTTTGCTGGCTTTGGGGCCCTTGTAAATATCGCCAACAAGCGCCATGGCAATAGGGGCTGTTCCCGCGGCTCCAAGGCCTTGTATGGCTCTAGAAGCTATTAGTATAGGGTAGGAGTTCCAGACAGCGCCAAGCCCTGCTAGGACCCCGGCAGCGCCGTACACGATAAGCGATGGGATGATAACAGATTTACGTGTGAAGCGATCAGACAAATAACCTGATATCGGAATGATGAGGCCGGCTGACAGTGAAAATAAGGTAATGATGAGTGAACTTTGGAAGCGTGAGATATTCATTTTATCTTGCAAATCTGGCAGAATCGGGACAAGCATAGAGTTGCCTAGGACAAGCACCAAAGGGATGGAGGCAAGTGCGAGGTATTGCCATATACCCCCATTTTTGCTCGTATCCTTATTTATTTTATGAGACGAGCCATCCTCTTCATGTTCGTAAATTCTCATTTTATTGAGCGGGGCTTTACCTCTCGCTTTCACGGCAGCTGGTTTCATTTCATTGGTTCCTTTCATCGCAAAGAGTAGGTATACTCTTCCCTATTAGGATGAAAACATACTTCCGGATTGCGATGTTGGAATTTTCGTTAATTTGGAGATAATATAGAGGGAGTGGGGGTTGATATTGTGAAGAAGAATCTCATCGTGATCGCTTTCGTCGTTCTATTGGCGGGCTTTGCGATTTATCAAAATGTAAGGAATGAAGATAAACAAACTCTCATGCCCAGCGAGCAAGCGGCAAAGGTGAATTTCTTAGCGCCTCCATTTACGTTACAAGGGTTGGATGGGAAGGAATATTCGGTTGGAGGTCCCCGTGATAAACCGATGTTTGTAAACTTCTGGGCATCCTGGTGTGGTCCTTGCGAGGAAGAAGCGCCTGATCTGGTGAATATGTATAAAAAATATGAGGGCAAATTTGATCTTTATGCGGTGAACGTGACGCCAGGGGATAAAATGGACAATATTAAAAAATTTGTGGATACCTATCAGTACCCGTTCCCTGTGCTGCTCGATAAACAAGGGACAAATGCGGATACCTATAACGTTATTGCGATCCCTACGAGCTTTCTTATTGATAAAAATGGCGTGATCAGAGAAATCATTCATGTGCTTTCCCCGAAGGAGCTCGACAAGAAGATGGCGAGTCTTCTGAAGGAAGACTAACTAAAAAAAGCTGCAAGAGCGTGGATAGCTCTCTTGCAGCTTTTTCGTATAAGGATCAGTGATTCACTAAACCTAATCGTTCTTGTTGCTCTTTGTTAGCTGGCTCCACGCGTTTCCTGCTGATGAGGGCATAGCGTAAGCTGTCAACAAGTGCATACCAGCTAGCTTCAATAATGTTACTAGATACACCGAGTGTGTTCCATGTGGTATTGAAATCAGTGGATTCCATAAGCACGCGAACTTTGCCTGCTGTTGCATCTTTCTCGTCAAGTACACGTACTTTATAATCCGAAAGATGAACGTTCTTAATGTCTGGATAGTATTGAATGAGCGCTTTCCGCAAGGCATTATCAAGTGCATTGACAGGACCGTTACCTTCAGCCGCGGTATAAATAGTTTCGCCATGTACTTTCACCTTGACGATCGCTTCGGAGACAACAGAATGATTCGCTGATTTCTCAACGAGCATCTTAAATGATTCTAAGGTGAAAATTTCTTCAAGGCCTTCAAAGGCTTCGCGCAATAAGAGTTCAAGAGTAGCGTCCGCACCTTCGAATTGATAGCCCTGGTGTTCCATGTCTTTTATTTTCTCGATAATCTCTTTGGTCTTCTGATGCTCTTTGTTGAAATCTAAGTTTAGTTCTTGTGCCTTGACCAAAACGTTACTTTGGCCGGCGAGTTCGGAAACGAGCACGCGTTGTTTATTTCCTACATACTCAGGTTTCGTATGCTCATACGTGCTGGCATCCTTAAGGATGGCGGATACGTGAATGCCCCCTTTGTGTGCGAAGGCCGCGTTACCCACATAAGGTTGGTTAACAGGCATATGCATGTTGGCGATCTCACTGATATATCTCGAAACCGATGTAAGTGACTTCAGTTGATCTGCAGAGATGACATCATAACCCAGTTTCAATTGCAAGTTAGGGATAATCGAGCTTAAGTTCGCATTTCCGCAACGCTCCCCGTAGCCGTTGATGGTCCCTTGAACTTGTCTAGCGCCGGCTTGTACAGCTGCTAAGGAGTTCGCTACACCTAATTCACAATCATTGTGAGCATGAATGCCCACTGGTGTGGAAATGTGCTGTGTAACTGTCGTTACAATGGCAGTGATCTCATTCGGTAAGGAGCCGCCATTCGTGTCACAAAGTGTAATCCAATCCGCGCCAGCGTCTTGTGCTTTTTTGATTGTTTGAAGCGCATAGTCAGGATTATTCTTGTAGCCGTCAAAGAAATGCTCGGCATCATAAATAACTTCCATTCCGCTGCTTTTCAAAAAGAGAACGGAGTCATAAATCATGTTTAAGTTTTCTTCAAGTGTTGTTTGAATAGCTGTCGTTACATGAAAGTCCCATGACTTACCGAAAATCGTGGCAACTTGCGCACCGGATTCAACGAGTCTATTTAGGTTAATGTCATCAGCGGCAAGCGAATCTTTCCGTCTTGTGCTACCAAAAGCGGTAATCTTGGCATTCGTAAAAGTCATGGTGCGTGCTCGCTCAAAGAATTCAATATCTTTGCTGTTGCTGCCCGGCCATCCGCCTTCAATATAATGAACCCCGAGCTCATCTAGCTTACGGGCAATTTTGATTTTATCCTCAACGGATAGGGAGATACCTTCTCCTTGGGTTCCGTCTCGTAGGGTGGTGTCGAAGATTTTGACTGATGTTGGCATGGGTTCCTCCTTCAAAAGCTAGCAAAGTGACTTTGGTGCATTGGAAATGTGAGTAGTTTCGCTTGCTTTAAAGCGCTAATGTATAATTTACGATTATAACATAAATGTACAGGTAAAGACATCATAACGTAAAACCGCGTCACCTTGAATGATTATTTTTTTGACATCTTAATTGGGTTATGTTTCACTCGAATAGACGGCTCTGAAATCTGATTCAATATACTGGGAGGTAATGAGTATGGTGTCGGTAGAGCATCATTATCCCAAGCAAGGCAGAGTCATTTTACATATTGATATGAATGCATTCTATTGTTCGGTTCATGAAGCCGTAGAGCCTGACCTCTATAAGGGGAAGCCGCTTGCTGTTGCTGGGAGTGTGGAGCTACGTAAGGGGATAGTTGTTACTTCATCATATGCAGCTCGCAAGCTAGGGATCAAGACAGGCATGCAAGTTAGGCAAGCGTTGAAAATATGTCCAGATCTGATTTTAATCAAACCAGACTTTGATCTCTATCGAAATTTCTCGAGGCGGTTTATGCAGATAGTCTATGGGTATTCACCGATGGTAGAATCTATGTCTATTGATGAATGTTTTGTAGATATCACAGGTTCCAAACAGTTTGGTACGCCACTTGATATCGCAAATAGTATTCAAAGAAAAATAATGCAAGAGTTGAATTTACCATGCTCCATTGGTGTCGCGCCGAATAAGCTGCTAGCTAAAATGGGATCTGATATGAAGAAGCCAAATGGGATTACGGTACTGCGGCTTCGAGATGTGCCGACTGTTTTCTGGGATAAGCCGTGTCAATATTTATATGGAATTGGGAAAAAAACAGCGGAAAAGCTTACGAAGCTTGGTATCCTGACTTTAGGGCAGTTGGCTGTTGCGGATGACACGTTGTTAAGTAAGCACTTCGGAGTCATGGGTCCTCACTTAAAGCGCGCAGCCAATGGAATTGATTCCTCGGTTGTGAATCCAGAGCAAGAGCAGAGCAAGTCCATTGGGCACACGACGACATTACCTCGTGATTATACGGATCGCAACGAAGTTCATCGTGTCCTGCTAAATTTGGCGGATCAAGTAGCGAGGAGGCTACGTAAGCAGGAGCTCATGACTTCGACAATTCAGATTACGATTCGTAATCCTGAGATGAGGACGATTACGAGATCACTTACTTTGCAGGCTCCGACTGAACATATGGATGATATTTATCGCACCGCCTGTCAGCTATATGATCATCAATGGGAAGATGGTAATCCCGTAAGGTTACTTGGAATCACATTACAGAATTTGATCGCTAAGGAAGAATCCTACGTACAGCTTGATTTATTCGATTACGAGAAACAGCCGCGGAGGGAAAACCTGAATCGAGTAATGGATAAACTGCGTGATAAATTCGGTGAAGGTGCGATTCTTACAGCAGGGATGATGAGTGACGACCCCTCTTCCTTAATTCGAAATCACAAAGTAAGAGGGACGTCCTTGCAAATGGATCATTTGCGAAATAATCCTCTTCATAAAGATAAAGGAGAGTGAAGAACATGGCTCATTATTTGGGCTTCGCGGGATTTTCCAACAGCGGGAAAACAACATTGGTTGCTAAGCTCGTCATAGAAATGAAACTTCGCGGCCATCGGATTGCGGTAATGAAACATGATGCCCATGGACACTATAAAGAAGCACAAGGAGCCGACTCCACTGTATTTGTTGAGACAGGTGCCGACGTCGTGGTTACACTTTCTCCGAATGCGATACACGTCTATGAGAAGAAGGAAACAACGTGTCTGGAAGAGCAGTTAGTAGCATATGACCATCTTGATTATATTTTTATTGAGGGGTTCAAGAAGGAAAAGCATCCAAAGATTGGGGTTTATCGTACAATAGAGCAAAAGGGATTACTTGAAGGAAGGGCGCCGGGCTTAATTGCAGTTGCGACAGATCTAACAGATCTAGAAGATACTTTCGCGCTTCCGCAGTTTAATTTGAATGATATCGGTGGAATTGCAGACTTTATTGAGCAGTATTTCATGAATTGTCAATTTTAAGGTTTGAACTTTGTCCGTATTTATATTATATTTTACAATGAGGATAATTAGAGGAGGAGTAGAACACATGGCTAAGTATACATTTGTTGATAAAGATACGTGCATCGCTTGCGGCGCTTGCGGAGCTACAGCTCCAGATATCTATGATTACGATGATGAAGGTTTGGCAGAAACAATTTTTGATGGTGATGGGAACAAAGGTGTTACTGAAATTCCTGAAGATCTATTTGATGATCTGCAAGATGCTCAAGATGGTTGCCCAACTGACTCCATTAAAGTTGCGGATTCACCTTTTAACTAATCATAATTTCAAAATTCATTTTGTGGGAAAACTGCGAAATGTCGAAAGAGCTCGTTTCCTGAGGGGGAACGGGCTCTTTTTTTTTGATGAAAAACGTGAAATTTGTAACAATTTATTGCCAATTCACAGCTAGCATCTTACAATGAAACTAGTAAACTCGGGGAGGATTATATGGGTAAGAAGAAATGGATTAAGACTTTAGTAGTAGGACTCATTTTAATGGTATTTTCGACATATTTCTACACAGTGAACTCTAGTGGTTTATTTTACTTTGTCGAGGGTCCTCTCCAGGATATTTTGCGCAGCGCCAAATCGGTAGAGGAGCGTCAACCGGACGATCGGATCAAGATTGTTAAAATTGATGAAAAGTCACTTTCTGCCATCGGGAAATTTCCGTGGGATCGAAGTACATATGCACAAGTCATTGAAAAGTTAGAGCAATCAGGTGCGGCGGCTATTGGGATCGACGTTGTGCTTGCAGAGCCATCGAAGAACCCTGCAGACGATAAAGCATTAGCTGATGTGCTAGCGAAGTACTCCAATATTATTTTGCCTGTACAGATTAACTATCCTTCCAAACAACAGTCAGCAGGCGAACTAGTTCCTGAGAGAATTGATTATCCCTCCGAAACCCTAACGACCAAAAGAGAACAAATGGCTCATATCAATGTATTTGTTGATAAGGATGGCAAAGCACGCAAGCTTCCTGTCGGTTTGCCTGATGAGAAAGGTGCATACATACCCGCATTCAGTGTCGCTCTTGCGAATTTAGTTTTGGATGACAATGAAAAGGTAACACGTGATTCGGCAACTGGTGAATGGAAACGCGGGAATGAAGTCTTACCGACAAATGATAGAAATCAAGTGACGACTGAGTTCTTCACGCAGCCAAGACAAAAGATTGACGCAACGACTGGTTATGAGTTGCTTTCCTTCGTTGATGTACTTAATAGTACAAAAGCACTGCCCCTAAAAGGCAGCATAGTGCTTGTGGGTCCATTTGTTACAGCCATGCAGGATGAATACCCAACACCGATCTCCTCGGTTAAGATGTTCGGGATAGAAATCCATGCCAATATGATTCAAACATTATTGGAGAGTGTGTTCTTTAAGGATGCTTCGAAATCCGCTGGAATCGCGATTATTTTACTAATTTCATTGCTGGCCATATTTTTATTTGAAAAGTTCAATGGGAAGACTGCATTATTCATATTCCTGGGCATCTTCGTGCTATATGGCCTTGTATGGTTAGGATTCTATACGGTTGGTTCTATGTTCTTACCGCTGGTGTATCCACAATTTGCACTAGTAACGATCTATGTTTGGTCATTAGTTAGTCATTATTTAGAAGAACGCAAAGAACGGAATCGGGTTACTGGGATTTTCGGTCGATTCGTTTCCAAAACAGTTGTGGATGAGCTGCTGCAGTCAGGTGAAGATGTGAAGCTCGGCGGAAGCCGTAAAGACATTTCATTAATATTTGTTGATATTCGAGGGTTTACACCGATGTCGGAACGACTGGAGCCAGAGCAGGTTATTCAGGTGTTAAATGAATATCTAGATGTCTGTACCAAAGCAATCTTTAAGTTCAATGGTACGTTAGATAAATTCATTGGTGATGGCGTTATGGCGATGTTTGGCGCACCGATTGAATATGATAATCACCCTGAAATGGCTGTTAGAGCTGCGATCGAGATGAAGTCTCAAGCAGATATTCTCGAGCAGAAGTTGATTAAGAATTATGGTATCGGTGTGAAATTCGGTTTGGGTATTAATAGTGGTCCTGCGGTTGTTGGTAACATCGGATCTGAAGATCTGAGGTTGGATTATACAGCCATTGGAGATACAGTTAACTTATCAGCACGACTAGAATCTAATGCTAAACCAGGCCAAATTTTGATTAGTGAACAGACGTATGAGCGAGTCAAAGGTTTATTCGAGATTGAATCTATAGGTGAAATTAAAGTAAAAGGGAAAGAAAAACCGGTTGCTGTTTTTGAAGTTATCGGGCACTTGAAATAAAATTGCTGGGAGGCGTGCGGAGTGGGAATGACAAAGAAATCATTTGTATCAATGTTTTTAAGTTTTAGCTTAGTGTTTAGTTTAGTTTCTGTGCTGTTGGTAAAACCTGTGGATGCGAAAACGGTCCGGGTTGCCATTATTTCAGCTTTGTCTGGAGACGTCACGATTAAGAAAGGCGGCGGCTCTAAAACATACGATGCTTATGAGAGCATGAGCTTAAACCAAGGTGATACCGTTTATACAGGAGACAGCTCCTCGGTAACGCTGAATTTAGCAAGCGGTGACGCTGATGTCACATTAGGTGACAATGCAGAGCTTAATGTATCAGACCTTAACTCAGCGAATGGAAATAAGAAATCAAAGCTGAAAGTTTGGGCAGGTTCCATGTGGGTTAAAGTTAAATCATTGGCCGGTGCAGATGATGAATTTGAGATTGAGACGCCAACTGCAGTAATGGGTGTACGCGGAACGCAATTCTTCGTTTCCGTTGATCCGGTTAGTGGTAAGACCAAAATGGTTGTTGGCTCAGGAAGGGTTTCCGCATCGACGGTTAAGTCCAATTCAGATGAGACGCAAACCACAACGATTACATACTTAAATCCGACGCAAGAGATTTCGTTAGATAATCGCGAAGAAACGTCGGATTTGGATTTGAAAGTAGAATTCTTTGATCTAGAAGACTTTATCAAACAAGCTTCTCCAGAAATTATTGCAGAGTTGCTGTTGAACAAAGCAGAGATTGATCAAGAAAACGAAGAGTTTATTTCTAAGAAGAAAAAAGAAATTGAAGAGGGCCTTCAAGGTGATCCATCTACCCTGAGCATTAAAAATCTATCAGATTTGGATAAAGTGAAACAAAACTTAGAGAATTTGATAGGTAATATTGCTAAAGAAGCATTGGCTGAGAAAAAAATAGATCAAAAGGCATTGGATAAAATTATTGAAGAAACGAATAAAAAGATAACGCAAGAGGATAAGAAACTTGATTTATCTAAAGTTAAGCCGCTAGATAAAACGGCTGGTGTAGATCCTGAATTAGAGAAGAAGAAGCAAGAAGAGCTGAAAAAGCTAGAAGAAGCAAAGTTGAAAATGAAGCTGGAAAAAGATAAAAAAGCTGAGGAAGCTAAGATTAAGCTAGCTGATGCATTGAAGAAGCTAGAAGAAGAAAAGAAAAAGATTCAGGAAGAGAAGAAAGCTGCTGAAGCGAAGGCGAAAGCTGAGGCTGAAGCGAAGTTGATGGCTACTTATTCAGAGCTTGAGAAGAAAGCATTCGAAGCGGCGCAGACGGCAGTGAATAATGGGAATGGTAACACTCCTAATACCAACCCAGGCGCTAGCCAAGGAACAGACCCAGGAACAGATCCAGGAACAGATCCAGGAACAGATCCAGGAACAGACCCAGGAACAGACCCGGGAACAGACCCAGGAACAGACCCGGGAACTGACCCAGGTACGACGCCAGAGCCCTCTGTTAGTTTGACTACGGAGGCATTTTATCCAGATAGTATGAGTGGTCATGAAGAAAAGACGGAAGGTCCGAATTTTAACCCATTTTATTATCTAAACATCCAATTATCTAACTTTACTGATATTTATGCTGCAGAGGTTCATTTGCTTTACGGTGAGGATACATTCGTAGTGTCGCAAGAGTTACCACTCATTGATCAACTTGAAAATAGGAATATTTTCCACACAGCAGCACAGGCAGGAACGAGTGCGGACTATATCAAGGAATATAGCTCGTTGTATGAAAGTGGAGGGAGTAATGAGCTTGTTTATGCTGTAACCAAATTCGGGAATGCAACTAATGTTGAAGTTAACGGAACAACAACGTTAGTTAGTATACCGATGGTAACCGTCGGAGTTGACCAGATCCGAGTTGGTAAGATCGTGGTTGTTCGGAAGAATGGTGACACTGTACAGAAGATTAATATTCCATTAACAAATATTAAACCTGCTAATGTGAGTAATCTACCACCTCTTTAATTAATTTGTAATTCTATTATCACTGCAAAAGGAGATCCTATGAAACCATTACAACAAATATTTGTTTCAAGTATAATAGCTGCTACCTTGCTTGGAGGCTCATCGGCTTCGGCGGCTGGGTTAAGTGCTGATGCGTTGAAATCTAGCGATGGTCAAATTCTATCGGACATATCGACACTGGCGGGAATCGGCGATTTTGATGATCGTGAAGGGGAAGCATTACAGGCGGCATTTCGTGCCCCGAGCAGTGTACTACAGCTTGCTGATGGCAGCCTGCTCATTGCGGATACACGGAACCATGTCATTCGTAAAGTGAAGGATGGACAAGTCAGCACGTTTGCTGGTCCTGAGTTAGCCATTTTGAAGAATAGTCAAGGTTTCCCGACGGGGGGACTCCTTGATGGGAAAGCAAATGAATCATTCTTTAATGAACCGACAGGTCTTGCTGTAGATGCCAACGGTAACGTTTATGTCGCTGATGCAGGTAATCATGCAATTCGCAAAATAGACGTAAATGGGAATGTCTCCACAGTTGCAGGAAATGGTGTGCCTGGAAATAAAGATGGTAAGGGATCCGAAGCGAGTTTCAATCACCCAGGTGATATTGCTGTTGGTGCTGACGGTACCTTGTATGTGGCGGACTCACTTAATCATGCGATTCGTAAAATCACTGCAGATGGTAATGTTACAACGCTCTCTGCGCCTGTTACACGTGTTATTCAAGTTCGTCCAGGTGAAGCTTCATTCGCAGGAGAATATCACGACGGAAGCCTTTCTACAGCGACATTCAATGAGCCTTCTGGACTTGTAGTGGATGGCAAAGGGAATCTCTATGTTAGTGATACAGGGAATCAGCGTATCCGTTATATTGATTTGGCATCAGGAACGGTTTCGACTATCGCTGGATCTACACCGACAGTTGGTGCTTCGGCGATCTATGGGAAGAATGAGTTATATGCAGAAGGTGATTATGCGGATGGAGAAGCTTTGAAAGCGAAGTTTGACTTCCCGAAGGGTCTCACTGTAACCTCTGAGGGGGGGCTTCTCATCGCGGATAGCTTGAATCATTCAGTTCGGTACCTATTGAACGGCCAAGTTACTACACTTACAGGAACGCCTCAAACGGGGGAAACAGACGGTGTTGAGCAATCTGCTGCGTTCTATAATCCTTCGGATGTACTGGTAACATCACAAGGTAATCTGGTTGTAGCTGATGCATCTAATAACAAAATTCGCAAAATTACACCATATCAATTGCCTGAGACGGTTTCAAATGATGGGCAAGTGAAGGTAGTTAGCGGTAACAAACTTATTTCCTTCGATACTCAACCTGAAATTCAAGATGGGCGTACGATGGTGCCAGTTCGTGCAATCAGTGAGACGTTTGGGTATAAGGTGACTTATGTTGAACGGGATGGTAAATCAATTGTACAGCTCTCCAAAGGTGATTTGACGGTAGAGTTAACCATTGGTGAAACGGGGATCATTCGTAAGCAAGGAGTTCTGCCAGATTTGAAAGTGGATACAGATGTAGCGCCTTATGTGAAGCAAGATCGTACGTATGTGCCTGTTCGCTTCTTCGCTGAACAGATTGGATTGGATGTGCAGTGGGATGCTTCGTACCAAACAGCAGTTTTACGTGTGAAATCGTATTCGAAATAAGCATGAGATCAAGAAAGGCTTGGCAGAGTAAACTACTCTGACCAAGCCTTTTTTTCATTCGGACTTCAGCTTTGTGCCTCGATTGCCGATAAAAACGGAGAATACTGGAAAGCGGACTGGGGGCATGAAAGCTTGAAGCCGAATAATCGAAACGATCAATTGACGAAATTCTTCCAACATAATCCGATTGAAGATCCATTATATCTCAAAAAATATGTCAAAGTGCATCCAGATCATAAAATGGCGTGGTATTTGCTAGGTAGAGAATATACGGCTCAGGGAAAAACAGGTAAGGCGGCATACTGTTTTGCACAGGCTGGGGAAATATATGAAGCGTTTGAGCAACAGAAAATAGTATTGGATGAGCCGCTACCTTCTAACCTAACGGCATCAATCCTTAGCAAAGAAGCGGCAAAAGGGGAACGTAGAGTTCAGGCCAGTGGCAAGCGGAAATGGCTGCTATATCTTGTGATTTTCGTTTTACTGGCATTACCCTCGGGCATGGATCTAGCTAAATCGGATGGTAGTGAGCATGTGCTCATGTCGACTGAAGAACCTGTGATGGGAAACGAGGTTGCAGCACGAACGGATATTCAGGTGAATAATCCGGGATTGAAGTTATACTTCTCTGATGGGGATTGGGGTACTAAACTGCAACAGATTTTACAACCCCCTGTTAGAGGAATGGGAGAGTCTGTGATCATGGATGCACCTCCAAGCAAAGATGGCAAATGGAAAGAATGGCATCGCTCTGTTAGTCCTTTGCTTAGTGTGGAACATTCAGCGACGGGTGGAAATCAAGCTGTGTTAACGTATTATCAGGAACAAATTTGCTCCTGTCAGGTGGTAGATAGCTCTAAGCTAGTGCCCGTCATTCACGCTTGGATGCATGATCGTGAGGAAGCTATTATTGTGCAAAGTGCGATTCAGGCCTATCAAAAAAAGACGGGAGTTTTGCCGGATAAGCCACAACAATTGACGAAGCCGTATCCAGATAATCTGTTGCCAGGACTTACGCCGCAAATGAAGGAGTCTTTTCCTATGGCCTTACAAAAGGTCGCTGAGCTCTCGAGTGGGAAAGCAGCTCAGGTGCCGAATCTAACGGGTGGAAGTGCTGGAGGACAACCTCCGCAATCGAGTGAAGAAAAGGTGCTGGTGGCGAGCAGTTCACAGCCTGTCGCCTCGTCAGACCCGTTGATAGAGCCGCTAAGGATAATAATTGATACCGAACAGCATCAGCTGGCTGTAGTGAGCGGGAATTTCATCCTTAGGCGTTATCCAGTAGGGCTTGGTGGAATAAAAACGCCAGTAGGAGAATTTATAATCAGTGAAAAAGTGCGCAACCCGAATGGCAGATCGAATGGCGAATTCGGCAGCCGCGGCATGACGTTGTCCAATTCTCTATTTGCGATACATGGGACGAATAAACCAACAAGTATAGGTAAGGATGAGTCTCATGGGTGTGTTCGTATGCTGCAGCAGGATGTAGAAGAATTGTATAACATGGTTCCTGGGCAAACGAAAGTGACGATTGGGAAGGGAGGGTTACCTCTTTCTGAAGCTGGTGAAGGAATAGGCGCTGGTGCTGGAATTCCTCAGCAAACGATTAGTTTGCCTTTGGAGACGAAGGATAATAATCCGGGTAAGGTGTATAAATGGCTGGATTGAAAAAAGGAGGAGCAAGTTTGACTATGCTCCTCCTTTTTGGGGTTAATACGCAATTATATGAAGTATGTAGGTATCGTAAGTTTTCTTCTTGACAATCATTACGAAAGCGATTACAATTCAAAATGTGAAGTTTTTAATCATTCTAACGAATTCATTTGTTCAAAATGAGCAGTAAAGTCATTATTATTATGACGACTAAGAAAATCGATCCTGTCCAGTAAATCGCTTTCAAATTAACTTCGTTTTTCTGTCTGCGAGATGCGGTTACTGGTTTGCGTTTGGCCATAAGAATCACCTTTTCCATTAGGATTAAACGAGATGATTCTATCATATCATAAGAATGCGCATACAACGATACGAAAAATGAGCGTTTCGAAAAAGAGTATTGACGCTCATGTCATTTTATTGTAAGATTTAATCACACGGAACACCTCAAACAGTTGAATATGTCAGTTTTAATAACATGTTACCGTAAGGGCATTAGTTATTAGAAGAAATGCAAGAATTCTTCTATAACTATGCCCTTTTTATTTTGCCAATTGCCAATCATGAAAGGGGTTGATCGCGCGAAACTAATCGAAGTTTAACTATCGGGTACACGATTTACCAATAAATAAGTAGATGAATTAAAAAAGGGAGAAGATGATCACATGAACATGAAAAAATGGTCAACAATTGGTTTGGCAACATCAATGGCACTCGTAGCTGCAGGTTGCGGTAAATCCACGCCAGCAGAAACTACTAAACCAGCAGCATCTGTAGCTCCAACAACGGCGGCAGCTACTGCAGCTCCAACTACAGCAGCTTCAACTAAACTTACTGGTGATTTTGAAATCCAATACTTTGTTGGCGGTTACGGCGACAAATGGTGGAAGAAAGTTATTGCTGATTTCCAAGCGAAAAACCCTGACTTGAAAATTAAAGAAAGTGCGGGACCAAAAATCAACGAGCAAATGAAACCCCGTTGGATCGCTGGTAACCCACCTGATTTCGTATACATCGATGGACCTGAGTTGTTCGACCGTCAAATGGTTACAGACGGCCAATTAGAAGATTTGACGGACTGGATTAAAGACGCTAAAAACGTTGATGGCGAGAAAATCATTGATTTGCTTGCTCAAAAGCCACAACTATTTGACGGTAAAACGTACAATATTCCTTTCGTAATGAGCTCATGGGGTATCTTCTACGATAAAGCCTTGTTCAAAGACAAAGGATGGGCTGAACCAAAAGACTTCGAAGAATTCTTGGCTGTGAGTGAGAAAATCAAAGGCGCTGGCATTAATCCATTCATCCATACTGGTAAATATCCGTACTACATCAACGGCGGCGTATTGCTTCCAGCGATCGTGTCCGCGAACAACAATGATTACAAATTGCTGCAAGATATGTCCACCAACAATCTTGAAGCTTGGAAAAACCCTGCAATCCTCAAAGGATTAAACAAAATCGTTCAAATGCGTGATAAAGGCTACATCGACAAAGCATCCGTACAAATTAACCACACGGATTCCCAATCCTTGTTCCTACAACACAAAGACGCATTCATCCCGAACGGTCTATGGCTACCAAACGAAATGGCGAAGGACGTTCCAGGCGGCTTTGACTTCGGTTTCATTCCATCCATTACGCAAGATAAAGGCGGGAAAGTTGTAGCTAACACGTCCACAGCTACTTTCGGAATTGCGAAAAAGGCGAAAAACAAAGATGCTGCAAAAGCATTTATGCAATTCGTATTCTCCAAAACACAAGCTTCCCAATGGGCTGAGCTAAGTGGTGCTCCTTCCAACGTAAAAGGTGACATTTCATCTTCCAAAGCTCCTAACTTCGTTAAGGACGCTGCGAAATTTTTGTCTTCGCCTGACACTGTAGTCGTGCCAACTGTTTCCTTCGCTGCTGACGTAGATAAAGCTATGCAAGATGCGACAGTTGCCTTGACAATCGGAACAATTACACCTGAACAATGGGTTACACGTGTATCCGATGTTGTTGCGAAACAAAAGAAATAGGAACTGAATGAAGCAGTGCGGAGAACAACAAAGGCATCGCTGCCTAAGGCGTTCTCCGCCATTTTAATGATAGGACGGTGACGATAGAATGAAGACCAACGCGAAAAAGCTGAAACGGAATTTATTCATCGCTTCATTCATCATTCCGACTTTTCTATTCTTCTGCGTATTTACGATATATCCCGTTATACAGGCGTTACAGAAGTCTTTCTATGATTGGTCAGGAATGTCTGAAAATAGCGAGTTTATTGGTTTTGATAACTTCGTTGAGCTTTTCAAAGATCCGATTGTACTTAGAGCCATTGGAAATGACTATTTCCTAGTTGTTGGTAAAGTGATTGGGATTATGATTTTGGCGACTTTCTTCGCCGTAGCGTTAACAAGATTTAACTTGAAGGGTTCTGGTTTCTTCCGAGCTATCTTCTTTATCCCGAATGTCATTTCAGTCGTTGTAATCGGCGTACTTTGGAATTTCATCTACAATCCGCAAATCGGTTTCTTGAATGCTTTCTTGTCTCTCTTTACTGAGAAAAAAGTTGATATTACTTGGCTAGGATTTCCTCAGCACACGATCTGGATGCTTTTACCCCCTACCATTTGGGCAGGTATCGGCTTCTACATGATCCTAATGATTGCTGCAATCGTGAATATTCCTGCTTCTTACTATGAGGCAGCTAATATAGACGGAGCTGGTCAATGGTCGCAATTCCGCCATATCACCATGCCGCTCATCTGGGAGCAGATTAAGGTTTCCATCGTTAACATCGTTATTACAACTCTCAACGGATCCTTCGTTATTGTTCAGCTCATGACCAATGGCGGACAGCCCGATAATACGACGCAAGTTATGGGTTCTTATCTGTATCGGATGGCTTTTCAACAGTATCATTTCGGTTATGGAGCAGCCATTGGAGTCATGATTCTGATCGTGTCACTTATCACAACACTGATCTTGCAACGTATCATGCGCCAAGAAACCATCGAAATGCACTAAAGTCATCATAGACAAAGATACTGAGGGAGGGAAACCATCGTATGGCTATCAAAAATCCATTAGCAAAAATGTTAGTTTGGATCATTCTGATCATATGGAGTGTAGCCGTGCTTTATCCACTTGTGTGGACATTGCTCGATGCGCTCAAAAATAATGAACAATTTTTCTTAAATGCCCCATGGGCATTGCCTAAATTCCCGTTACTCTGGTCCAATTTTTCTTATGTATGGAGTAAATATAACTTCAGTACATACTTCCTGAACTCCATTGTGGTGACGGTTGGAAGTACGCTACTGGGTATGATCCTTGCAGCGATGACGGCTTATATTTTGGCGAGATACGATTTTAAAGGGAACAAATTTCTTCTAACGATCTACATCTCTTCCATGATGATTCCGTTCGCACTTGCTTTGATTCCGTTGTTCTTCTTGTTGAATGATTTACACCTTATCAATACTTGGCTGGGGCTAATTCTAGTCTACGCGGCGCTTAACTTACCTTTCGGCATCTTCTTGCTTGTTGGATTCTACAAATCGCTGCCGAAAGAAATTGAAGAAGCTGCGATTATTGACGGAACTTCTCACTATGGTACGTTCTTCCGAGTTATGTTACCATTGTCACAGCCAGGTCTGATTACGGTTATGATTACGAACATGTTGAATAACTGGAATGAATACTTCCTAGGGGTAGTTCTAACGAACGAGCCGACGAAATACACACTTCCAATTGGTTTGGCAGTTATGCAAGCTGAGATGCAATATCGTGTTGAATGGGGTCCATTGTTCGCAGGATTGCTGATCACAACATTACCGACTTTGATCGTATATATGATATATCAACGCCAGATTGCAAGTGGGATTACGGCTGGAGCTGTGAAATAACTGCATAGGGCAATGCATAGAAAAAACACCTTAACCTAGAGGAATTTATCCTTTCGGGAGGGTGTTCTTTCTACTATAATGGGGATAGGTAAAAGCAAACAAGGAACGGCCAAACTTGTGGGCTATAGGTGAATCAGATGAGTGTAATGTATGCATTTCAGAAGATGGGGAGATCACTAATGATCCCTATTGCGGTGCTGCCGGCAGCATCCATTCTTCTTCGAATTGGTAAAATGTCGTTTAATGATCCATTCCTTGTTCAAGTGGCTCAAATTTTTGAGTTGGGTGGAAGCGCAATTTTTGATAATTTGCCACTCATTTTCGCAATAGGAATTGCGATTGGATTAACTTCGGGTGAAGGCATTGCTGCTTTAGCTGCTGCCGTTGGATATCTGGTTTTTGATAACGTCCTTAAACATTTTCAAATGGTATCAGGCAGTTCAGAGCCACTGGATACAGGCGTGCTCGGTGGGATGATGGTGGGAATGCTCTCCGCTACATTCTTCAATCGATTTAGTCATATTCAATTACCGAAGTCGCTTGGATTCTTCGGTGGGAAACGGTTTGTTCCACTCGTGACATCCCTTGTTATGGTTTTCCTTGGTGTAATAGTTGGGCTCATCTGGCCTCCTGTACAGCGAGGAATTAATGAGATAGGATTATGGATTGTAGATAACGGAAACATAGGGGTTTTCATTTACGGCGTCATGAATCGCTTACTCATTCCTACAGGTCTGCATCATATCATTAATAATATCGCTTGGTTCCAAATAGGGGATTTCGTAACACCAGCAGGCAAAATGGTTCATGGGGATATTTCACGCTTCTTCGCTGGGGATCCCACAGCAGGGATGTTCATGACAGGATTCTATCCGGTCATCATGTTCGGACTGCCAGCAGCAGCCCTTGCTGTCGTGCGAAGCACGTCTTCATCTACGAGGAAGTTTGTAGCACCTGTGATGTTAACAGCAGCACTTACAAGCTTTCTAACAGGCATTACAGAGCCAATCGAATTTGCGTTTATGTTCGTAGCCCCTGGCCTTTATGTGATACACGCGGTTCTTACTGGCTTCTCCATGCTAATCATGAATATACTTCAAGTGAAAATGGGTTTTGGCTTCTCCGCAGGCTTTATTGATTTCGCGTTGAACTGGCACTTGGCGACGAATCCCTATTGGATATTGCTCATTGGAGCCGTATACTTCATTTTATATTTTATAACCTTTCGAGCTTATCTGCATGTCTTTCCGATGAAAGTTACAAGCAAGGATGACGCCGAGCAACATGTTCAGGTAGAAGCTGTAGAAGAGAAACCTGTTGTGGTAGATCGACCAACACGAATTCTCAACCATATCGGCGGAGCCTCTAATATAATATCCATCGATGCTTGTATTACACGACTGCGCCTACTCGTGAAAGAAGAGGTGCTTGTGAAAGATAACGAGCTTAAGGAATTAGGTGCCATAGGCGTTATCCGGCTAGGAAAAGGCAATGTTCACGTTGTTTTTGGGACAGAGTCGGAACAAATTCGTGAAAGCATTAAACCTTTGCTAGGTACAAAATGAGAAATAATCAGGACAAGCCTAAATATACCCCACAAAGTGACGTATGCCTTCGAAGTCTATTCCGATTACTTTGCGGGGACCCCGAAACTATAAATTGGGAGGTGTCTTATGATTGATCGGACGATCATACATGTTCTATCCCATAACGTGGTGATGGCGCATTTAAGCTCAGGGAAAAATTCCATTGCATTTGGTAAAGGAATTGGCTTCAAGAAAACACCAGGTATGATGATTGGCGAAGGTGAAATTACACAAGAGTTCCTTTTACATACATCAGAAGTACTGAAAAACTACGAACAAATCCTAAATGCCGTCGATGTGAAAATCATCGGGATCACCGAAGAGGTGATTGCCTACGCGCAAAGCATGCTAGAAGGCGATTTCTCTGAAACGATCCATGCATCCCTCGTAGATCATATTAACTTTGCGGTTGAGCGGCAAAAGCGCGGAATCTTCATTACGAATCCATTTGCCTATGAAATTGGATACATGTACCCTGAGGAATATAAGGTTGCTAAGAAAGCTGTTGAATTCTTGAATGAACATCTTGATGTGAAATTGCCTGAGGATGAGGTTGCTTTCTTGACTATGCATTTCAATAGTGCGCGCAAGAAAGAACAAGCATCGGATTCGCTTGCGGTTGTCAGAGTGGTCTCTCAAACGATTGAAGCTGCGAAGGAACTTGGCTTTAATTTTGATGATTCGTTCTCAACACTTCGTTTTATCTCCCATTTAAAAGGCGTAATTGAACGGGTTAAGTCAAAGAAAACGCTTCAAAACTCACTCCTTTCCAAAATTAAAGAAGAATACGGCGACACTTATGTGAAGGCAAAGGTTTTGTCGTTAATGTTAAGTGATTCCTTGCAATTAGAAGTGCCTGATGATGAGACGGGATATTTAACGATGCATTTGGAGCGCTTGCTGCAACGTACAGAAGTTTAAGTGAAATAAATAAGCTAGAGCATTCCCTTGCAACCTTTGTGGAGCAGGGATTTTTTGTGTGAATACGAGGTTTAAGATCTTAAGTGGATTGCATATTTCTACATAGTCAGCTAAACTGACTGTTAGAGTACTTAGAGAACGGAGTGCATAGGACATGCTGTATAAGAAGTTAGCAAAGCCGGTTTTATTCCGAATGGATCCGGAAAAAGCGCATCATTTGACGATTGACGGCCTTAGTGTTGTAGGGAATTTACCAGGTGGAAAGCAATTACTTAAATCCATGTATGGGGTGTCAGATTCACCTCAATTAACGCAGAATTTATGGGGATTACACTTTGGTAATCCAGTGGGTCTTGCTGCAGGGCTAGATAAAAACGCGAAAGCGGTCAAAGGTTTTTCGCAATTGGGTTTTGGTTTCATGGAGGTGGGTACGATTACGCCGAAACCACAGTCAGGTAATGAGTTACCACGATTGTTCCGTCTTCCTGAAGATAAAGCACTCATTAATCGCATGGGTTTCAACAATGTGGGTACAGCTGAAATGGCTCACAACTTGGAAAAAACAGGGAAACGTGCCATTCCAGTTGCCGTCAACATTGGTAAAAATAAATCAACGCCAAACGAGCAGGCCGAGGAAGATTATCGTGCTTGTATTGGTGCGTTATATACATACGGAGATTTCTTTGTTGTTAACATAAGCTCACCAAATACACCTGATTTGCGTAATTTACAACATGGCGATGATTTGAAACGATTGTTGTCTACGGTGCGGGATGAAATGCAAGTGCAGCATAAGAAGCATGGCGGAGCCGCGAAACCGGTGCTTGTCAAAATTGCTCCAGATCTAACGGATGATGAGCTTGTTCTTACCGTACAGATCATTAAGGAAAGCGGAGTATCTGGGATTATCGCAACGAATACCACACTAAGCAGAGAAGGCTTACGACATGCTAATCGTGATCAAGCGGGTGGGTTAAGTGGATTACCATTAACACAGCGCTCAACTGATGTTATTCGACGTGTGTATCAATTATCAGAGGGCAAGCTGCCGATTATTGGGGCTGGCGGGATTTTCACTTCGCAAGATGCATATGACAAAATCCGGGCTGGAGCAAGTCTAGTTGAGGTATATACCGCATTAATTTATGAGGGACCAGGTCTACTTGGGCGTATAAATAAAGGGCTTCAAGAACTGTTAAAGAGGGATGGTTTCACACATATTTCCCAGGCAATAGGCGTAGATTCGCACTAACTTCATTCAGAATGGAGGATACATGGATGGATGGACGAGACTGGAAGAAGTTTCTACTGCCTTATGAACAAGCGGTAGAGGAATTGAAAGTAAAGTTCAAAACATTACGTGGCGAACTTAAAAGTCGTGAAGAGTACGCACCGATCGAATTCGTAACGGGACGCGTTAAGAAAATTTCGAGTGTGCTGGAGAAAGCGAAACGTTTGAGCGTGCCGATGGATCAGTTAGAATCAGGAATTGAAGATATCGCAGGCATTCGTATTATGTGCCAGTTCGTTGAAGATACAGAAAGTCTGGCTGAGCTAATCCGCAGTAGACAAGATATGAGTGTTGTTTATGAGAAGGATTATATTACGAATAAAAAGCCTAGCGGATATCGAAGCTTTCATATTATTATTGAATATCCTGTGCAAACCGCACTTGGCATGAAGAAAATTTTGGCAGAGGTGCAAATCAGAACTTTAGCGATGAATTTCTGGGCGACGATTGAGCATTCTTTGAATTATAAATATAAAGAGCAATTACCAGTTGAGGTTCGGGCTCGTTTAAGTAAAGCTGCAGAAGCTGCGTACCTATTGGATCAAGAAATGTCGAGCATCCGCGGAGAAATCGTTGCTTCCCAACGGATGTTTGAGGATAATTCTAATCTAATTAATCGTGTACTGAGCAACATTCAAGAATTGTATTTCTATCATCGTGTACGAGAAGCTGCGCAGTTTCAATTGCGTTTCAATGAAATTTGGGAAACAGAAGAAGGACTTAGTGATTTATCTGCCGATATCGAGGCTGCCATCTCGCGAGCCAAAAAAGGAGAAAATAGCTAACCCATGAGCGGATATGACCGATTGTATGTCGCTTTTCTGTACTATTGGATCGATCAGCGGGATTATTTCGAATGTCATGAAGTGATGGAGGAGCTTTGGCTGGAGGAAGGCCGAAATCCGTTATACCAAGGTCTGCTGCAAATTGCAGTAGGCCTTTATCATCATGGGAATGGCAATCCGAACGGATCTATTAAACTGTTCAGTGCGGGGTTAGACAAGTTGGTTCCGTATCCAGATCATACGTTAGGGATTGATCTAGGTTTATTAGTGAAGGATAGTGAGGTTTATCTGGGGAAGCTGTTGAATTTGAAAGAGGAACCGTTTCTTCCCTATGATTTGGACATCGTAATTCTTGATCAAGAATTAGTGAGTCTTCTGGATGAGTTAAGATTGAATCCGCCAGCTACGATAGAACATGAGTAATATGAGAAAAGGACTTCTCACCAAGTGGTGAAGAAGTCCTTTTGTAAGTTCACATGTAATTGATTAATGGCATTAACCTTTATACTTATTGAAAAAAGCTTTGAACACTTCAGGTGTATTGCCTGCTGTAGATCCAGCTTCTGGAACTCCACCAACAATGCGATCTACTTCTACGCCGTTTTTGTAATAAACTAAAGTAGGTGTGGATTCGATCTTGTACTTGTTCCAGCCTTCTTTGAACTCTTCCAAATTATATTGCTTCACATCTAGATTTAGTTCTTTCTGTAGCGGAACTAGAACGGGTGTTGTCACTTTGCAATGTGGGCAAGTTGACGCATAATAGTATTGGAAGAATGTTTCTTTGTTCTTCAACTTGGCATCTAGATCAGCAGGTAAAATTAAGTTCTGATAGTTCGGATCGTTTAACTGTTTCACAGTCTCTGGGTTGAGCTTAGATGCGGCAACTCCATAGGGATTACCAGCGTTCGCTTTATCCGAAGATTTGGTAGATTGCTGATTTACAAAGTATAAACCACCGAATAAAATAACAACTATGCCTAAATAAATAAGCAACTTCTTCATGTATGCACCTCTTTATAATGTGTACTTTCTACTATCTTCTATAAAAAGTATAGCATATCCTGTCCAAAATCGGAATAATATTGGCTGTTTCGTGACAACTCAGCTATAATACCGTTACACCGTACATGGAAATAACAAAAGGTCTGAACATATGGGATTTTATATAGAAAGCGAAGATGTCGAATGGCGAAGCAGCTACCTCCCCTTTTTAGGGAGAAAATGATTGATTTACTGGGTATAGAGGAGTTTGAGCATTTTCTTGCTTCCTATGAAGAACCGAGAGTTTATGGATTACGAGTTAACACAGGGAAAGTAGAACGATCTGAATTTTTGGAAGAAAGTCCATTTCAACTGACCGCTGTACCTTGGGTACCTGAGGGGTTTTATTATGAAGAGGGTGAACGTCCAGGTAAGCATCCCTATTATCATGCTGGGCTTTACTATATCCAAGAGCCGAGTGCAATGGCACCGGTGGAATTGCTTAGGATAAAACCAGGGGAGAAGGTCCTGGATTTGTGCGCAGCGCCTGGCGGGAAATCGACGCAAATCGCCGCGAAGCTGCAAGGTGTAGGTGTGTTGGTTGTTAACGATATCCATTCAGATCGGGTCAAAGCTTTGGTTAAAAATCTAGAGCTGCTCGGCGTGCGCAATGCCGTTGTGTTGAATGAAAAGCCAGAACGGATGTTGACGGCTTTTGAAGGCTATTTTGATAAAATCTTAATCGATGCGCCTTGTTCAGGTGAAGGCATGTTCCGCAAGGAAGAAGAGATGATGGGACAGTGGGAGCGTCATTCTGTACAGGAATTTGCTGCGATGCAGCGAGAATTGTTGGGACAAGCGGCTGTTATGTTGGCGCCTGGCGGAAGAATCGTGTACTCGACCTGTACGTTCTCACCGGAGGAGAATGAGGCTCAGATTGCTGAGTTTCTGGACAAGTATCCTGCGTTTGATGTTGTGCCTATTGAGGGATTCAGTCCTGGCCGGCCGGCTTGGTTAAGAGAACCGTGGTGTGAGGCGGATGCTTATTCGGAAAAGGCAAAAGCTGCAGTTGCAGGGACGGCGAGGTTGTGGCCGCATAAGTTGCGGGGTGAGGGGCATTTTTTGGCGGTTTTGGGGTTGGGTGAAGGATTGGGTGCGGGGGAAAGGGACAGAGCAGGTTCGAGTGCGGGGGAAGGAGAAAGAGCGGAAAGCTCGAGAGCGAGTGCGGGGGCAAGTGCAAGTGCGGGGGCTGCCGACTTTGTGGCGGCAGCGGGGAAGCGTAGCAGCCGTCAGGCGCTACGCGGGAAGGGCCGTGCAGAGGCGCCGCCTAGCACGGGGGTGAGCTTGGAGCCGCTGGAGGCGTTCTCCGGTGAGCTGCTGCGCAGCGAGCCTTTCGCCCTGAGGCGGCTAGTCTGTTACGGCGAGCACGCGTATGCGTCGCCGGCGGGCTTGCCCGAGCTGCACGGACTGAAAGTCGTGCGGCCGGGCTGGTACATCGGCGCGCTGCACCGCGGCCGATTTGAGCCGTCCCATGCGCTAGCCATGGGACTGCGTTTGCGCGAAGCCAAGCGAGCGCTGAGCTTGGCTTCGCGCGACGAGCGAGCCCTTCGGTACTTGAAGGGCGAGACGCTCGAAGTCGCGGAGAGCGAGATACTCCGCGATCCGGAAGAGACCAAGGCAGCCAAAGGCTACTGCCTAGTCTGCATTGACGACCATCCCGTCGGCTGGGGCAAATGGCTCGACGGGATGCTGAAGAACGAATATCCGCCCGGCTGGAGGTGGACCTAACGGTCATGAAACAAACACAACGACTCGATAAAATACTCGCCCATGTAGGCGTTGGCACACGTTCTGAACTTAAACGTCTGGCCAAAGAAGGTGCCATTTACGTCAATGGTGTAAAGGTCAAAGACAGCGGCATGCAAGTAAATCCAGATAAGGACACGATTACCGTGAATGGAGAAGCCGTCACTTACCGCGAGTTCGTTTATCTGATGATGAACAAACCGCAAGGGGTTGTCTCCGCAACCGAAGATAATCGAGATCGCACGGTAGTTGATCTTTTGGACGAGGCGTACGATCCGTTCGAAGTTTTCCCTGTAGGCCGATTAGATAAGGATACAGAAGGTTTTCTTTTGCTCACAAATGATGGGAAATTAGCACACAACTTGTTATCACCTCGCAAACACGTTCCGAAAACCTACTACGCCAAAGTAGAGTGGGCAGTGACCGAAGCTGATCGGGACGCATTTAGTAAAGGCGTGACCTTGGATGATGGCTACGAAACGTTGCCTGGTGATCTGACAATTTTACAGACTGGTGATGAGGCTGCGGGAATCCCTTCCGAAATCGAATTAACGATTATGGAAGGCAAATTTCATCAAGTGAAACGCATGTTCCAAGCCGTTGGCAAGCAAGTTGTTTTTCTTAAAAGAATTTCGATGGGCCCGCTGGCTCTAGATCCAGATTTGGCTTTAGGTCAAGTTAGAGAATTAAGTTCAGAAGAACTCAACGCATTACGGAATGCTAACGAGAATCAAAATTAACTATACAAAAATACTAGAATATGGTATTTTCTTGGTAATGGAATTTATTTGTGCGGAAGAACCGCTCGGATATTGCTCAAATTGAGCGATGTTTGGGTGGTTTTTGCTGTTTATAGTGATAATAGGTAGACATTTACAAATATGAAATGAGATACTACCAATAATTGGTTTTTTTGAAAATTTCAATGATATAGAAAAAGGGGAGAATTATTATGAAAAAAGCTTTGTTTTTAGCCTCGATTATCTTAGTAGTGACCGTTTGTCAATCCATGACAACATCTGCGGATTCACCGATAAGTAATAGTTTGAAGGACATTTCAAGTCATTGGGCTAGAGCATCTATTGAAGGTGCTGTGAAGAGTGGTTACGTGGATGGATACGAAGATGGAAGCTTTAAACCAGATAGCGAGATATCGAGGGCGGAGTTTGTGAAGCTTGTTGCTGCTGCAACAAAAAGTAAATCCATCGCAACAGTTGAAGGTGATAATTGGTATAAGCCATATATAAAAGAGCTTCAGGATCAAGGAGTGCTTAGCCAGAGTTTTTATTCTGACGATATGATGGTTCCCATTACTAGAGGCGAGATGGCCGTGATTGCTACTAAGTCCGTGGATAAAGCATCAAACGGTAACTTTGTAGATGCAACTAAGTTAGGATTAATTCATGGATTAAGTGGGGGAGAATTAGCACCAGATGGAAAGACAACACGCGCGCAGGCTGTGACCGTTATCGAGCGTATTCTAGCAGCCAAACGTGGGGAGAAGTTGCCTGTTGATAAGTATGCTATGAGTAAAGCTGAAATCGAAGCAACGGGTAGTAATGTAGGAACAATGCTTGGCTTGAAGCCGAAGGAAATTGGAACTGTCTGGACTTATGGAACTGGCGTGACGGTGAAATTGAATCAGTTGATTATTGCCGATCCATCCGATCCGGAAGATCCTTTTATGCCGTTGATCGATATGGAGACCTTTGACGAAACTTTAGACAAAACAAAGAATACTGTGGTTCTAGCAAACTTCACAGTTACTGTTGATCAGTCTGGAGTTGATCAAAATGTTAGTTTATTTCCTGAGCAAGTACTTACTTTGTTAGATCAGACTGGTGCGTTTCTTCTTAAGGATGCAGTACAACTCAAACGTTGGATTAGATTTGATAAACCGAAAATTCAAACAGGTTTTGTTGCATATGCTGGAAAGAGGAATCTAGTATCCCGGGAATTTGGTTTTGATATACTTGGTGAGCATATCAAGCTCGCAACCAAATAAAGGGAGCACTGTCTTATGAAACATTTTATTAGTCGTGTCATGTTCTTATTGCTAATTTTTGATTTAATGTTCCCACTTCTAAATCTTAATGAGGCACAAGCTGCAAGTAACAAAACGCTGCATTACAACTTTGAGTTGGGCATTTACTCTGAATCAACAAATATAAACGCACAATACTCGGCATCAGATAAAAAAAGCTTTGACAAAGATATAAGCTCTTTTGTATCTGGAACTATTACGAGTGTAACCTTAAAGAGTAATGGAGTAGATCGTTCTTCTAAGGTTTCCTTTGATGGAAGTATAATTAAAGTTGCTGCATTAGAAGGTACAAAAATGATAGTTCACGGAAAATCTGAAACGAAACCTATGCATCAAATTTATCGTCAACCACCGGGGAAGATATGGGAGCATAAGGGTGAAAAAAACCCTTACCCAGTAGAGTTTACGGGGGCTTCTGGAACACCATCTGAATACCCTGGACTAATACCTATTTTTGGTAAGAAGCGTTATGCTGGACCAGACTTTGATTACAGAGTTCCAAGTAATTTTGGACCAGACTTGCGTTATTCGTGTAATTCACCTCTGTATTTGGAAGATGGCGAACCAGGTCATGAAGCTAGTGGAGATTTTGTTTACGATTGCGATAGGGATGGTTATGCGGTTACTACCGCATATGAGGTGGATAGACCAAACTTTTGGTTTAATGATCCTACAGACGCAAATGTACTCGGAACAGATGCAACCATAAAAGACGGAGACAAACTGGTACAAAGTTCAATAGAAATGTATGACGCTGAGAAATTCAACTCAAGTTATGGTGCTGAGCCTTTTTCGGTTGGTAAAGGTAATATCGCTGGTCAGGGTATGATACGTACTATGATGTTGCTAGGTGAAAGAAAATCCAATGGTGGAAATGTTCCCAATGGACAAATAATTGATGAGACTGACAACGGCCCCTATGGTCTACTCCGCAACTATCAAATGTACGCCATTGGCCTTTGGAAAGGTGATACCTACAAATACCAAATGTCCATCGAGGTGACCTACACACCACCAGTTCAAGCCGATCTAACTTATATTTCAATCGATGCAGGATCTTGTGTACAAACAGGTGCAAGTACGCTCATAACGATTAAATTTCAAAATATTGGTATTGCAATTCCTAATGGTACAACCTTCAATGTTACATTGTCAGCAGACGGAGTAGTCTTTAAAACATATACTTACTCATCTGGTTTGGGCAGCACACCTATAACGGAAACTGTCAATTACACCTTTACCAGTTCCAAAAGTATTACACTGGCTGTTGATTCGAATAACGCCATTAGTGAGGCCAGCGAGTCTAATAACTTGACCACAAAAAATGTATCTCCTGTTGCGAGCTGTGGACATACAGGTGGAAATTTAACCGGAACTGTAAGTATGGACAAAGCATACATTCCTTGGAAGTCAGACAACCTTGCAATTGTCAAAGTTAATGACTCGGATCCAAGTTGCAAGGCTTCCAAGTTTAATGTTTCTTTTGAAGATAGCCGAGGTAACAGTTACAAAAGTCCCGACATGTCATTTAACGGGATTGTAGATGGAAAACTGGAAGGTACGACCATGTTCTTCTACATTGGTCCTAATTATCTTGGAGGTATTGGATCGGGGAATATCTCAGTCTCTGCAGATGTCCTAGACACTTGTGGCAGTTGGAGTTCAATCGGTAACACGAATTTTACAATCGGGAATCCACCACCAGTTCAACCACCTAATATTCAATTTGCTTGGTTTAAAAATGACTACAGCACTCAGATTACGAAGGCAATCGTAGGAGATAACGTTGCACTCAAAATAACCAAAGCCGAAGATATACAAAACTACAGCTTTAGTTACGAGTGGGACTTTACTGTAGATACACCTTGGATCGCGGGTATACCCGCGAGAAAGAGTCTCGTATCGCCAATCAGATTCAACCAACTTAATGGCATATTGGCCGATGAGGTTGGGGAGCACACCGTATGTATTAAAGCAGCAAACAGCCAACGAAGTGCAACCTACTGTGAAAGCTTACAAGTTATCCCTCCTAATCCCATACCAATTATTACTGGTGGTCCTACAGTAAAAGAAAATAGGATACTCACACCAGCGTTGGATGTAAGTAGTTCTTACTCACCTGTTGAAGGTAGAACAGTAGATCACACCAAGGATGAAAAAACAGGGCTTTGGGCTACAAGTTATAGCACTCCTGGAGAGTACGATTTATCTCTGCATGTGTATGACAACACCGGATTAAAGTCATTACAGCCAGCTACACATCATCTAACAGTGACGCCTGATTATCCGCCAATTGTTACACTTGAAAAACCTATTGCCACCGTGAGAAACACGGATTACACCATGCGCAATACATCTTACTCTCCAGATGGTGACAATGTAGTTATCTTTAGGGTTCGACAGGGTTATGACGCGGCTAATAATGGTGTTTGTACTGGCTACGCAGACGTGTCCAACGATGCAAATAACTTCATCTTCACACCTACAAAAGTTGGTACCTACTGCTTCCAAACATACGCTGAGGAAGACTACGGAAAGAATGCCGCTAGCGTGTTCACTGTAGAGGTGGTTGATGATGCACCTGACGCATCATTTACTGTAAAGGGGAAGAATACCACACCTGTTATTCCAGATGTTACGGTATTAAAACCATTGGATTTGGCAAAGAGTGCTTCTTCCACGTTAGATCAAGCATCCGTTCCTAATATGTACAGGCTCAACTCGGTTGGTAATCTTCTCGCATTACCTGCCAGTCGGTGTACCTTTGCTACGGTTGGGTTTACCGCAGAGTGCGGAACCAATGATTTCTATAAATACTCTTATCAAACAATTGAAGAGGTGTCGCCAACTTACAGCGTAGTTAGCTCAATTGCGATTCCACCAAATCCTAGTTATGTAAGTAACATACCCATACTGAAAGATTTACTACTACAGGTGGGCCAAACTAACTTCGATGACGGAGAAGATGAGGACACTACGAATTCGCGGACGTGGGCCTTAGTGACACCAACCAGTACGGTATTTACAGGATTTACCGTTTACTCAGAAAACATGGATAGTGGGGGTAGTGGTTCTTGGTATGGTACTGATACTAGAAATCACTTCATATACGTTAATCCATCAACTGGAAACTACACCATAGAATCATACACGACCTACAGTGATGGTGGTGGAACCGATTGGTCATCTAATTATGAATCTTATAATAGCTCACACGTCAAAACTAGCACATATAGTTGTTCAAAAAGAGTTCCATGCTTAACTTTTAGCATGGATGGTCATTCATTAAGTCGGGGTGTTATTGGAAACAACGATGGTTCAGTTGCCGTGTATCCAATCGTTTTAGATCGCATAGATCCTTCTTTGCGTGTAGCCAAGCCACTGATCTATGACGCGACTACGGCTGTTGCCACTATGACTGGTTGGATGAACACCTACAAATTTAATACAGGATTAAAGTTTCAAGACTACGCGACAAAGATGCTAACTACTGGGGAATCTAGGTATTCCTCAACGGTACCTGATCAAAGCACAACCACCATAGCTTCTTTTGGTAACACGCATGTCTATGACAACCCTAACTCCATAAAATCTACGTACGGGTTACAACCAAACATACAGATAGTAAAAGATAACACTATCAGTAGTATAAGTTGCCCAGCACCTATCGCTTCGCTTGACACTAATAATCGAGTGAGCGACTATACCAAGCGCACCTTTTTGGATGCACATAATCCAAACATCGTTTATTACATCGTAAACTACAACAAGTACAGTTTAACGTACGATTATTCTGAAGATGAATATCAATGGAAAGCTACACCAAATTGGTTCACACAGGCGCTTAAGTTAACGCATGATGGTAATGGTAATGTAAACTGCGTTGACACAGCAGGCCAAGTTCCCATAGATGCTGTAGCTGTGGCTTCATTATCCGATAGAGGAAAAGATGCGGCTACAAACGCAAGCTTGTACGCGGGAACTCGGATATACCCAGGGGGATTGATCTATAACGGAACAAGTATTATTAGTGTAAACTTAGTCCGAGGCTCAGGAACTGGCGCAAACAAGGAAGTGGTGATGGGCAACGGAATCACTAGAAATATTGGTCAGCTACAGAACAACAAGCTAATAAAGAACGTAGCATTGAGCACATCCTTCCGGTTTTATAACAACGGATCTTATGAAAACGTGCCTGCTGGAGTTTCTTTCCGTATGCAAGATAATCGAAACATGTATCGCGTAGAAGTTGATGCGAATACCGTTTCTCTACTCAAGATCGTGAACGGAGTAAAAACGTATCTAGAAACAAAGACGATCACTGCTGTCGGCACCTCATGGGTTAACCTAAAAGTACGTGCGCTTGGGAATCAGATTAAAGTATATGTCCAAGGTGTTCCTTACATTATTCTAAACGACAATACATTTTTATCTGAGGGATATGTTGGCCCGTATACCGAAGTAGCTTATACAGAGTTCAAATCTATCATAGCGGAGAAATATCCAGACAGCGCGTCAGAAGATTCTTTAGGTGTAGTTCTTGTTGACGAGCCTGCGGAATATGACACTATTGTAACGGATGCTGAGAATGACCCGATAGCTCCTCCGCTCACGGAGTGGACTGTACAGCAAACAGACAGCACCATGTTCTTTGATGCTGGAGATGGAAAGTCTGGATTTGAGGCAATGTACACCAGTACCGCAGCCAAGCCTATTTTTTCTAAGGTTGGCAAGTATCGTGTTGGTTACAAAGTTGTTGATGATCCACAACCAGACTTTCTCTATCCATCTAATGTCTTTGGATCCTACCGAAAAGCTAGCCCAATTTACTACTCAGACATTACGGTTCATCGCAAGCCGATAGCAAGATTAGCTCTCTATCTAAACGGAGATGGATCAATAGGAAATACGGACACGTCTTACGACCCTGACCGTTGTTATGCGAATCTAAGTTGTCAGTCTAGTTATGACGCAAATAAGGGAATTTACGAAAGAATGTCCTACTTTGTTTCTCCATCGGGAGTTTCATCAGCGTCTTTACCGACTCGTCCCATTGAGTCGGGAGACTACTACGCTTATCTCGCCGTGAAAGACGAATACGGAGCTTGGAGCGATTTTGTCGAAGCAACAATAAACATTACCGTTCCATTGCCTAATAATGCACCTACTGCCACACTAACATTCCCAACTGGAACACAGGGATCGCCTTCATATGTTTCGCTAATTCCAACCATATATTGGAATCAAAAAGATCCCGATGCGGGCAGCTTCTTTACACAATTTGAAGTTTCGGTGAAAGATCAGTGGGGAAATTGTGTGGAATGTAAGGTTGAAACTTTCAATACTTCGCTTACCTCATGGTCATGGACTCTTGACACAACGCTAACACCAGGAGGGCTGTATCAAGTACAGGTTAGAGTATGGGATGAAGGAGGTAAAGCTTCCGCCTGGTCCAATACATGGTGGATGGTTACCAATCGTCCGCCAACAGCAACTATGTTGGATCCAAATGGTACACAAGCTTCACCATCAATACTTCACACGCTCACACCGGTTATACGATGGACTCAGATTGACCCTGACCCAAGTACGACATTTCATTATTTTCACATTCAAATTACGAATGAAGCGAATACTGTCATGATCTTGGATACTGGTCCATATTGGCAAGGGACGACCTCAACAACAGGAAGTTGGCAAGTGAATGCCAATTTGCCTGCTGGACAAAAGTTAAGAGTACGTGTACGAACTTTCGATGGTGTTGTCTGGTCAGACTACTCCGAGCAAACTTGGATGTATATTAATCGCGCTCCTATAGCTGATTTCGATTGGAGTCCTAAGCCTGTCTGGGAAGGCGATGAAGTGCGGATTACCAATACTTCGATCGATCCTGATGGCGATGAGCTATCTTATTTATGGACCGTTGAGGGGCCAGAGGGAATTACATGGACTTTTTCATCGTTTAATTTTATACAAAAATTCGCAGAGCCAGGTAGTTACAAAGTGACTCTCACCGTTACGGATGGGATTCTTACTACATCAGTAGACAAAATGATCCTAGCATTGCCCTTGACCATAAACGCTGAGGTGACTTACATGGACAATTGGTTGATTTTGCATAATCAGAAGGGGCACCAAACACAAGTAAATCCGAAACAATTTTATTCAGGAGAGATATTCGTGGTGAAAAGTCGGAGTGCATCCGCCCCAGTAGTGGAGGTGATCGCTTGGATAGACACAATTGGTCTGGACGGTCAATCCTTGTATGTTTCACAGGAACTATTACCCCAGTTAGGTGATAACAACATGTATAGTGCCGAACTATTCGATAGTAAATTCCAATCCTTCACGGAGGGGCTGCCGACTGGGGCACAAACGATTCATTTTCAGATTACATATGAGAATGGCACTGTAAAAAATGAGGATATTCCAATTGAAATTATTGGGAATGTACAGCAATCTATTGGCGTACATCGAGTGCAATAAGTATGTCGGTGATCTGGAGTTACACCTATGGTACAATTAATCGATAAAAAGGCGAGGGAGAGCGAATATCTTGAACTATCGATTAATCGCACTGGATGTAGATGGAACACTTCTTAACGATCATCATGAATTAACAGATCAAACGATTGAAACGATACAAGAGGTTCATGATCAAGGCTGTCATATTGTGCTATGTACGGGGAGAGCGCCGGCAAGTACGTTACCGATCCTAGAGCAATTGGGTTTGGAAGGAACGATGATCACCCACAATGGAGCAGTAACTGTTCATGCCGATGAGCGAGGTCAGTCGCTGGTAAATGAGTTTTCTTTTGAAATTAGCGAAATCGAAAGTATGTTGGCGTATGCTCGCAGTGCGGGGATTCACTTCGATGTATGCACAGCATTTAATATGTATATCGAACGTGTCGGCGAGTATGAGAAGATGATGTATCAGAAGTTTCTCATCAATCCTAAACTTGTCACATCTGTTTCAGAGCTCGGCGTGCCGATTGTTAAATTTACGCTTTTTGCCCAACCGGATGTGTTGGATCGAGTTCAAGTGGAGTGGGAGGAGCAGATGCTTTATGGGAATTTGAGGATGATTCGCAGTGGAGATTTGTTCATTGATGTGATGAATCCGCAGGCCAATAAGGGGAACGCATTGAAGGCGTTGGCTGCTACGCTAGATGTTGAAGCACAAGAAATTATGGCTATTGGTAATTATTATAATGATCTGGAAATGATGCGTTTCGCGGGGTTAGGGATTGCGGTAGAGAATTCACCGAACGATGTGAAAGAAGCCGCAGATGCGGTGACTTCTTCCAATAATAATGAAGGCGTACATGAAGCCATACGAAAGTACTGTTTTTAATATTGAAATTCAGATAAATTACCTCGATTTTTGAGGTTTTTTGTCGTTTTAGGGGTTTTTAGTACTTATTTCCTATGATAGAATGAGAGAAAGAATAATAGACGATGGATGTGATCAAAGTTGACGAAACAAGGAAAGCTGTATTCGAAAAAGGAAAAAACTGCTGCAATTATGGTTGGTACTGCTTTGGTAACTGCTCCATTTTTAATGGATGTCTCACCTGTTACCTATGCGGCTGTGAGCAGTTCACCAATGCCAGAAGAGATGTATTCCAGTGATAAAATTGGAAATTTAATTGTTCCTATGGATGGTACAATTCCAATACGTAATTTAAAAGCAATTTATGGTAAAAATATTAATGGTTTTGAAGTAACGAGTGTGAATAGTTATGGAAGTGGAGATCTTTTTGCTTATAACGAACCAGGTTACAGCGCTGAAGGCCTATTGAAAATACACCCTTATCGCCCAGGGACTGCGACTTTCACCGTCTCATGGAATAATAACACTAGTCAGGATACATTTGATGTGACAGTTGTTAGTGATGCAACCACAACGGAAGAAAGAAATTATGATATTAGTGATGTTGCAAAAAAAGCAATAAATAGTACATCCCCAACCCAAGCAAAAGCTTTACTTAGTGGAATAGGTCCTAAGAACTCCACTGGAAATGTTGAGGGAAATAATCCGCCTATCTTGAATCCCCAGAATTTTTACAATCCGTTTCAAAATGGAAGTTTAGAACTAGGTTCTTTTTTTTATTTAAGTACACCGCAACTAAGCTCATTTTTTAGTGATGTGGATGGGGATAATATTACTGCTGTCGTATTTGACAATATTGATAATTCAGAAATTACACCAGCTGCTAGATTTGTCTACAAGTCGGATTATAATAGTTGGATTGTTGAGAGTTTACGGGTAGGCGAAAGTACATTTACGGCTGTTGCCCTAGATAGTCGTGGTGGTGTGTTGGCATCCCAACCGTTCACAATTGAGGTGGTTGACAACCCAAAACCAACGATAAAAGACACACCGCTAGCTTCACACTTAGCCACGGTTGGTAATGAACTTGATTTATCATCAAATTCAGAACTTGATTTGAATGAAATTTTCTATGATGCACCTTCTCAAAATCTACAATATTCGGCTGAGGTAAGTTTTACAAATGGCTATGAAAGTGGTACTTATATTACTTATCCTCAACCCATTTCATTCTCAACGAGTACATTGTCATATGAGAATATTAGGTCGCTACTAAGTAATCTTCCTGAACATTATACAGCGGTAAATGGCGAAATCAATATTACTAACTTGAAAGCTAAAGACACTTTTAACCAGTTATCACCATCTTTGCCCGCTACTATTACGCTTAATTATAGCGAATATGGAGATTATAATGAAAACATACCGCAAATTATGGATCTTTATGCTTCAAATAACGCAGGTGAAAGCAGTTTCACTTTCGAAAAACAAGGGTGGTTTGACTATGATAAGAGTTTATTAGATATCAAATATCCCCAATCAGAGATCATCCACGCGGCAACACCAATTTGGGATAATGAAAACGACGAGATTAAAATTGTTGCAGGGAATACAGCAAATACTAAATCCAAATTGAAAGTTTATTCTGTCTTTAATGAACCAATTGATAAGACAGTCTGGTTTCAAAACGATATTGAAGTTAAAGTAATTGAGCCTACACGTTCGGGGACGACTCAATCCATTACCCTTAGTTCTCTATTTGGAGATAGTGAATTTGATTGGGAAGATTTCACGGAGTATTTCTACGATTATGTCTCAATGACAACTGTTACAGATGTGACATATGGCTTTAACGACTCAGAGGATTATACTTTGACTCTGGATAATGTGAGTCCGAATGGCACTGTTTTAACGATTACTCTTCCAGACTTTAGCGAAGAAATGGGCAGTCGCATATTCAAGATTCCATTTATTAGGCCATAAGATGTCACAATATAATCACATCATCTCTCTCATTCAAACTAATTATCTTCAAGAAGCAGAGAATGAATTATTCCTAGCTATCAAGCAATCACCACTTGAGGCTCAGCTCTGGGTGATGCTCGGTGAAACGCTGCTCCTACAGCAACAAGCAGGTGCAGCGAAGCGGGTCTTCGACCGTGCTTGGCTGTTGGATCCGCAAGCCAAGTGGGTCAATCACATCTACAAGGCGATGGAGAAGATCCCACAGGGAAATCCGAGACCGGACGTAGAGGATCTTTTGTATGTTCCCAAGGTGACGGTGACCGCGGCGATTCTTTCGCACAATGAAGCCGCGGATATTGCGAAATGTATCATTGCTCTGCAAGGAGCTGTCGATGAAATCCTGCTTGTGGATTCATCGACGGACGAGACTCGCAGCCTAGCCATGCAATTTCCGAAGGTAAAGGTTGTCCCGATCTTATGGGAAGATAACTTTGGAGCAGCACGGAATATCGGTCTACAGCACGTTCAGACAGATTGGGTCATATGGATCGATGCCGATGAGGTTTTGATACCTGAGGATGTCAATGCCATCCGCGAGGCTGCTAGTGTGTTTAACCAATCAGAGATCATACCTGCCCTGCATGTCTGGCATTTGAATCGAATAAACGGAACCGTTCAACATGATTTCTCTCAAGTACGGATGTTCCCAGCACAACGAGGACTTCGTTACTTTGGACGCATTCACGAGCAAATAGCTACGGAAAAAGGTATTTATCAGCTCGATACGTATCGTAGAGCAGTTAAAATCAGATTGGATCATCACGGCTATGAACCAGCAGTTCTTCAAAGCAAGGGCAAGCTAGAGCGTAATCTCCGTTTACTAAAGCTTATGATAGAAGAAGAGCCCGAGAATCCTGGTCACTGGTTATTCTACGGGCGTGAGTCTCTAGGACTCGGTCTGGAAGATCAAGCACTCGAGTCACTAATAGAAGCCGAACGCCTGGGCCTCCAAACTCCCTTATTCGGCCGGATGCCTGAGATCTACCGATTCTTGATACAAATCGTGCTGCAGCGCAAAAATTATTCCGAAGCTGAGGCCTTCTGCCACAAGGCACTCGGGCACTCGCCTGATTTCCCTGATGCGCACTATTTGCTTGCACAAGTGAGAATGAGACAAGCCGATGAACTTCTGCAATTAGCAGAAACGAGTATTAAGCAGTCGCTGACCAGCTTGCCTAATTACCGCGGCAGTGTTAGCGCTGATTATCACATTGGCGAGTGGAAAGCAGCGACTTCGCTTGGCGAATTGGCCATGCGATCGGGGAAGCTTGCGAAGGCGAAACAGATTTTCACTCAGTTCAAGGAAAAACCAGGTGCAACGGAGATACTTTCAGCGAAGCTAAATGTCATTGAGACAGAGCGTCAACGGCTGAACCAAGCCGAGCAACAACCCAAAAATTAAAAGACGATCTCCATGCCTCAAAGGGCAGGAGATCGTCTTTTGGCTTTCACATTAGTTATTAGATAACGAATGCGCTAGTTATGATAACAAGAAGGATAAAAAGAACTAAAACCGCAGCTGATGAAGTTCCTACTCCTGACATGGACATTCCCTCCTTTCGTGGTGATTGTTATAAGATAAGATATGTAAGTGGGGGCAGAAGTGTATAGACGGATATCCTGATTACTCATATTTTGGTCGATAATGGGCATGCTACAGAAGAATGACACAAGATCTGTAGAGGAGGCGACGAAGTCGTGGCCGATATTATGCTTAGACCCGACCTGAAAACAGCAGGCGGCGAAGTCTGCGATATTATGTACAATGGGGAGTTTGTCGGTACGTTAACGCTAGTCTACAGGGAATCGGATCGTCTCAAAGGCGCGATTCATCTGGAGCAGCAATCCATCACGATTGTGAATAAGCAAGCGGTTTATGATTTTGCCCAGTCCTATATCCAGGATGTGATTGATGCGCTTGGAATCGCCCAGTGTGAAGTTACGGTTAGCTATAGTGATTATGATTTTGTCATTGTGACCGAGCATGCTGTTCAGCCGTTGGACATTCAAGAGGATTATATATCGAGTGTAGACCTCCTGCATGATGATGGAATAGATTATTCGTGGCTAAGGGAAGATATAAGCCTGGATGATCAGGAGTCGGATTTGTCTGCGGAACAGCTGGATATGCTGGAAGAACGGAAGAAAGAACAGGGATATGAACTCGTCATCGTTAACGAAAATAGGAGCAGTGTCGAATATCACGTGTATGATAAGGATGCTGAGTTAATCGCAGAAGCCATCCTGCATATATATGGGTCCGAAGTGATCGGGGATATTACGTGGAAATTTGATCCTTTTGATGAAGAGATGGACATTGTCACTGAACTTATGGTGGCAGATTTCAATGAAGAACAGACCGATTCGTTCGTGTTCCATATGATTTTTAATGGTGAGACCGTTGATACAGTGGAATTAACGCATATTGATATGCTGGATTTGGTGGATGACATTCAATCTGAAGATGATATGTGGATACCAACACGAGACGACTATTCAATCATTTTGGTTAGAGATGATTTGGATACGTTATCTTATGAGATTTATCAGCAATCCTACGGCGGTTTACCGATCGGAACCGCAACGGTGGATATTAGCTCGCGGCAGCTCACAGGATTTATTGATTTTCGTGAGCCCGGAGATTCGGATGATCGAGAGCTGATCGCCACATTGTTGTTAGATGAGTTAGATAAAGAGAAGGAATACGAAACCTTCAATTTATCTATGCTCTACCGGAATAAGCTGATCGACGAAATTATGTTTGAAACCGAACAAATTCACTAACCGAAATGAACAAAAAAAGGCATGATCTCTCACCCTAACATGAGAGACATGCCTTTTACTACATGAACTGTTATTAGAAAGAGTTAGAAACTGTGATTTGATCTAACGAAATGCGACCAGCCGCGCGTGCTGGCGTAGCAGCCAAACCAACGCTGATCAACATAACAGGCACATAACGTGCAGGAACATTGAAAGCTTCTACGAATTTGCCAGCATCATAACCACCCATTGGGCAAGTGTCGTAGCCAAGTGCTTTTGCTGCAAGCATCAAGTTCATTGCTGCAAGCGAAGCATTGCGAATCGCTTCATCGCGTGCAACTTGTGGGTATTGGTACGCGCCTTCGATTTGTGCAACTAGCGTATCCATTACAGCTTGTGGAAGGAACCCGCCAGCAACCGCTGGACCGAACACAGCTTGCGCATTTTTGTTGGCTTCAAGATCACCAAGAACGGCGATAACGACAGAGCTTTCAACGATTTGTTTTTGGCCGTAAGCGATTGGAAGCAGTTTTTCTTTTTGTGCTTGGTCGTCGATAACAAGAAGCTTCCAATGCTGAAGATTCCAAGCGGATGGTGCCAAGGCAGCGGAAGTTAAGATTTGCTCAAGATCAGCTTTAGGCATTGTGTGCCCAGTTTGGTATTGCTTTACCGAGTGACGATCTTCGATTACTTTCAAAACTTCATTTTGTACTTGTGTGCTCATTACGGATCCCTCCAAGGATTAAAATTAGTTCTGTATATTGTTGTTCAACCATCGAAAAGCATGCATGTTAGTCTTTGGTAAGCGCTCGATGAACTGTAAACAACTTTGTAACAATTTACTGTAATCATAAATGTTATAGTTGATCATGTCAAGAGAGACTTTCCCGTTGTCGTAAAATGTTGGATAATGGAAAAAGAAAGGGGTTGTTTCTCTTGAAATTTTCGCAAAAAGAGTTGAATCACCTTGTTTTTTTGAGCGAAGTCGTATTGACAGGAAAAAAGAAGAGCTTGATGGATGAAACCTTACAATGCTTACTCTATATTGTGAAATCACTTGAAGAAGTCGAGCTTCCTGATTCTGTCGTTGGACAAATTGAGCGATTAACTGCTTTAATTGAGACAGATTTGCGCGATGAGAATGTGCGTATGCAAGAGATCCGCGGACACTTAGATTGGATGCAAAAGAAGGAGCGAAATTCTTCCTTGCCATCCTAGTAGGTGACATTCTGTCTATTTATGATATAATGTAGAGTACTGTTTTTTTTGAATATATGAGGTGATTATAATGAGCTATGAAATCCCAGTAAATGTGCAAGAGTTGGGGCGTGACATCCAAGAGAACCAATTGAAATATCACCATAAATCCGTTTTGATTTCCAAAGAATTTACGTTTGACAGTGCGCATCATCTGCATTGTTATGAGGGAAAATGTAAAAGTCTACATGGCCATACTTATAAGCTGCAAGTGATTATGCGGGGAAAAGTGGATAGCCGAGGGATCGCAATTGATTTTGGAGATATCAAAAGAATTACGAAAGAACGTGTGATTGATCGATTGGATCATCGCTATCTGAACGACGTATTGCCGCCGATGAATACGACGGCTGAGAATATGGTAGTTTGGATCTACGAAGAAATTCATCAAGCCTTGCTTGATGAGAAGCTGTATCCAGCCATTTCTTTGGACGAGATTCGCCTATGGGAAACGCCGACTAGCTATGCAGCCATCACTCGTTCGATGATGGAGGAGGATCTGTAATGCGTGATATTCGCATTCCCATGGTCGAGATCTTCGAGACGGTTGAAGGGGAGGGAACCCGTGCCGGGTTCCCAACCATCTTCGTCCGTCTTTTTGGTTGCAACCTGCGCTGCTCGTGGTGTGATACCACGTACAGCTACCCGCCGGCGGAAGCCGAGAACGTCATGACCATTGCTGAAATTATCAGCAAGGTAGAGACGTTCCGCTCCCGGCATATTTGCCTAACAGGCGGCGAGCCGCTCCTGTACGGCAACAAATCACTCGCGTTGATCGAGGCGCTCGCAGAGCTTGCGCAGGTCGACGACCTGCACATCGAGACGAATGGGGCGATTGACCTCGCACCGTTTATCTCGCAAGTATCGTCGCCTAAGGTGCGCTACGTTATGGACTTCAAGCTGCCGGATTCCGGCGAAATGGATCAGATGATCTATAGTAACTTCGAGCTTCTGCGCGAGCAAGATGAGTTGAAGTTTGTTATCGGTAGCGATCTCGACTTCCGTACAGCAGTTAACGTACTTCAAGAGTATCCAACGAAGGCGCTGCCGATGTTCAGTCCCGTGTGGGAAACGATGCCGCCGCGTAAGTTGGTCGATCTGATGCTGGCCGAAGGGCTATCAAAAGTAAAGCTTAATATGCAGTTGCATAAGATTATTTGGGACCCAGCAATGCGCGGCGTCTAGCCAATAGGCATTGTACACGACGTGTACAGTGCCATTTTCCAATTAATATAAAGAGGTGCTTAGGTATGAGTGAAAATCAAAAAAGAGCCGTCATCATTCTTAGCGGCGGTCTAGATAGTACGACATGTATGGGACTTGCCAAGGAAGCGGGCTATGAGTTGTTTCCGATTTCTTTTGACTATGGACAGCGTCACAAGATTGAAATAGAGAATGCCAAGCAAGTTGCTGAGCATTATGGGGTTGCAGCGCGTCACAAAATCATCAAGTTAGATTTCCTGCGCGATTTCGGTGGGAGTGCTCTGACCGACGATACGATTGCTGTTCCCAATGTGACAAATGCTCCTGAGACTGAAGAAATCCCTGTTACTTATGTACCGGGACGGAATTTATTATTTCTTTCCATTGCAACTTCCTATGCAGAAGTCACGGGTTCACAAGCCATTTACATTGGTGTGAATGCATTAGATTACAGCGGTTACCCGGATTGTCGACCTGAATTCATCCACAAAGTAGAAGAAGTTATTGCGCTGGCAACCAAAGTCGGTGTCGAAGGCAAGGGGATTACGATTGAAACACCATTGATCTCTTGGACGAAAGCGAAGATCGTAGAAGAAGGATTGAAAATCGGTGTTCCATATGAGCTGACAACATCGTGCTACAATGGTAAAGCAGAAGCTTGCGGCGAATGCGACAGTTGTCGATTGCGGTTGAAAGGCTTCGAAGAAGCGGGTTCTAAGGATCCGATCGCATATTTAGCGTAGCTGTACGGGGAAGAGAAAGGCGGTGCTTGCATGACTCGTATTATGGTTGTTGATGATGACGCGGATATCCGAGAGTTGATTCGCGTTTATTTGGCAGGGGAAGGCCTAACTGTTGTGCAAGCCAGCAATGGTCAAGAGGCGCTAAGTCTTATGGAATCCGTTCCTGCTGACCTAGTCGTGCTGGATGTTATGATGCCTATGATGGATGGCTGGGAGCTATGCCGCGAATTGCGATCGCATTACCCGGAACTTCCTTTGTTGATGGTGACTGCGAAGAGTGAATCTGTACATAAGGTGAAGGGCTTCCAGCTCGGGACCGACGATTACTTAGTAAAGCCTTTTGACCCCGTAGAGTTAGTCATGAGAGTCAAGGCGCTATTAAAGCGATATCGTATTCATTCTTCACAAGTCATTTTCATAGGTGGCGTGACCATCGATCGAACAACATATGAAGTACGCTATCAGGATCAGCGGTTTACGTTGCCATTGAAAGAATTTGAGCTACTCTATAAATTCGCAAGTCATGCGGGCCAAATCTTTACGCGTACTCAGCTGATTGAGCAAATTTGGGGGATGGATTATGAAGGCGATGAACGTACGGTGGATGTCCACATCAAACGATTGCGGGAACGATTTGAACCTTTCTCGGAAGGATTTCAGATTACAACCATACGCGGTTTAGGCTACAGGCTTGAGGTGAAGGTATGATTAAATCGCTCTATTTACGTGTGGTTGTTACCTTTCTAGCAATTGTAGTGGCCAGTGTGCTTATCGCTTTTCCTTTAGCCATGTACTTTTTTACGAATATGATTTCTACGCAATTTCAATCCGAGATGCTCGCTGTTGGACGTCAAATAGTTACATTAAGCAATGAAGTGCAGCCGAAGAATTTGCATTCCTTTATAGCAGGGAGCAATAGACTGAACGAAAGTTATTTATTTACGCTTTTTGAGTCTAACGGTGAAACGATAAAGGGAATTCCTGTGGATTCTAAAGGGAAACCGCGTATTCAACCAACAGAAGTCGCTGATGTGTTAAAGGGGCATGTTTATAAAAGTTTAGATCTCGGAGTACCACTACGTGGATTTTTCAGTGGGATTAGCTCCATAAAAGTAGGGGTACCGCTGACAGTTGGGAATCAGAACTATGCTTTATTTATACATACGAATATCACAGAGGATGCTAGCCGTCAAATACGGACATTGATTACCTTTGTTCTTGCTATTGTCCTCATCGTGGGGAGCATGCTTATTCTGATCGCTTCGCGTTATCTAGTTAATCCTCTGAAGAAGCTGACTCTAGCGACAGAGAAGCTGGCTCGAGGTAATTTTAATGTCAATGTGAATGTGAATAATAAGGACGAATTGGGCAAACTCGCAGAGAGCTTCAACCATATGGCTGGAGAGCTTAAACAGTTGGAACAGATGCGTCAGGATTTTGTCTCGAATGTCTCACATGAGATCCAATCCCCGCTGACCTCGATTCGCGGCTTTTCCAAAGCGTTAAGGGAATCGGAAATCGCTGAGCAGGATCGGATTAAATACTTGGAGATCATTGAACGTGAGAGCGAACGTCTGTCTCGTCTAAGCGAGAATTTACTGAAGCTAGCTTCGTTGGAATCCGAGCATCATCCGTTTCATCCTACGATCTATGATTTAGACGAGCAATTGCGTCGTATTGTTGTATTCTATGAACCGCAATGGTCTATGAAAGAATTGGATATGGATCTGGCACTGCCTCGTGTGAAAATCTTTGCAGATAGCGATCAATTAAGCCAAGTGTGGATGAATGTGATTGGTAATGCGATCAAATTCACATCGACGGGTGGACATATTTATATCAAACTAGTTCCACTTCGTGACCGGGTTCAAATATGGATTCAAGATAATGGAATCGGTATTCCATTAGATGAGCAAGGTCGAATTTTTGACCGATTCTATAAGGTGGATCAAGCCAGGCAGCGCGATAGCGGCAGTGGTCTTGGGCTTGCTATTGTAAGGAAAATCATTGATATGCACGATGGAACGATTGAGGTTCAAAGTGAGGTCGGTAAAGGCACGTTATTTCTTATCGTGTTACCGACGACGCACTCGCCAACTAAAAAGAGTTGAACAAGAAACTTGGGCATGTACACCAAATGTACACCAAGTTTTTTTGATTTGTTCATATTGAGTTCATATTGAACCTGTATCTTTAACTCACAATCATTAGTTGAGGGGAGTACAGGAATGAATCGACTCACACATTTTTCGATGAAAAACGTATCCGCGTTATTCATCATCATGATCATGCTTTTTGTAGGCGGCTTGTATTCAGCAACACAGCTGAAGGAAGAGAACATGCCGAACGTTTCCTTCCCTGTTGTGGCCGTTACAACGACCTACACGGGCGCGCCAAAGGACGTTATGGATGAAATTACCGTACCGATTGAGAAGAAGTTGGCGAATCTAGAAGATTTAGATTCCATGCAATCCACTTCAAGCGATAATTTCTCTATGGTTATTATTTTCTTCAAGCAAAATGTCGATATTGACAAAAAGAAGCAAGCTGTACAGGATGCCTTGTCATCAGTTTCCTTACCAGCTACAGCAGGTGCTCCCAAGGCTTCTACCTTCGGTGCGGCCTCGTTCCCTTCGAATTATTTAGTCGCCTATGCGAACGAAGGAGTCAGCCAAACTGAGCTTGATAAAACGTTCAAGGATACGATTAAACCAGGTCTTGAAGGTATCAAAGGGATCGACCATATGGACATTATCGGTGCCAGAGATACCTCGCTCGATATTGAGCTAGATGCAGCGGCCTTAGATGTCTATGGTTTGTCACCAGGCATGGTGAGTAATGCCATTAATACCGCGGCGACAAAAACTCCGATCGGTTCTATTGAAATCGATGGTAATAGCAAAATGACCCGCGTTACCGGCAATTTATCCAGTTTGTTTGATCTCCAAAAGGTAGAGATTACTACGCCTACGGGCGCCATTGTTACCTTGGATCAAGTATCCAAAGTAAAAGCCATTACGGAATCTGATTTTAATGGACGTCTCGATGGCAAGCCAGCGATTGGAATGATTTTATATAAAGCTGGCAGTGCGAACGCCGTTGAGTTCTCCGAAGAAATCGAGAAGAACATTACGGAATGGAAAACAACCTTACCGAACATTACGTTCAAAAGCACTTTTGATAGTGCCGATCAAATTAAGGAATCGATCTCTGGACTTGTCCGTGAAGGAATCGTAGGTGCAGTCCTTGCGTCCTTGATGATTCTAGTTTTCTTGCGAAATGTACGTATGACACTCATCGTACTCGTCTCGATTCCACTCTCTATTTTGATCACATTATTATTAATGTCGACTTTAGACCTCACGCTCAATACGATGACACTTGGCGGTATATTTATCGCGGTTGGACGGGTTGTCGATGACTCGATTGTCGTTATTGAAAACATTTATGCTTCCTTGGAAAAAGCGCAGGAACGTAAAGAATCCGTTATTGCTTTAGCAACGAAACAAGTTTCGATGGCGATTACGTCGTCTACCTTGGCTACCGTTGGGGTATTTGCTCCACTTGCATTGGTAACTGGAGTTGTAGGTGGTTTCTTCCGACCTTTCGCATTAACGATTGCTTGTGCACTTCTTTCATCCTTAATCGTAGCTTTAACGGTTATTCCTATGCTTTCGAAATTACTTGTGTTGCGTAGTAAACCAGGTAAGGTTCAGCATGATGAATCTGCGCCAACGAAAATGACGATGTTTTATGAAAAAGTACTGACGTGGAGCTTGAAAAATAAGATCAAAACGTTATTAGTCGCACTAGTCTTGCTCATTGGGACAATGGCTGGAACGATTCCGTTCTTATCTGTATCCTTTTTGCCTGCCTCAGCTGCATCGCATATCATGTATTTCCAATTAAAATTGCCATATTCAACGTCTTTTGACGCAACAGATAGCAAAACAAAAGAAATCGAAACAGTCTTGTTAGACCTGAAGGATTCCAATGGTGAGCCGGTATTTAAGTTTGTTGAGGCACTAGTGGGTTATGCTGGCAAGGATGATGAGCAAATTCCTTACGCGTCTCAGATTTTCCTTGAAGTCAATGAGAATGTAGATCCAGTTAAAGTGCAAGAGCAAACGACCGCTTATATTTTATCTGAGCTGCCGAATGGTTCAGAAGTTGAGCCTAAGTCCATGGAAGGTGATTTCGGGGTATCAAGTACGGACTTCGCCTACACACTCCAAGGGGACGATCAGCTTCAATTAGAGAAAGCAGCTAGAATGGTGAAAGAGAAATTGAACACTTTCCCTGAGCTTGCCGAAGTTGAAGACAATTTGAGTGATGCCAAAACAGAAATTGAAATTGCCGTTGATCAGAAAAAGGCTAGAGCCTTTGGCTTAAGCGCTGCATCCGTTCGAGATGCGGCACGCACATGGATTTCAAAGCAGAATCTAGGCGATATGAAATTCGATAATATTGTCTATACAACAACGGTTTCATTGGAAAAAACAGACAAAAATTCCCTTGAGAAGCTGGGCAATATTCCGTTAACAGCTCAGAATGGGTCGACCATTCTTTTGAAGGAAGTCGCGAAAATCAATGAAACGAAAGGCGCTGCTTCCCTTGCCAGGGAAAATCAGTCGCAGCTCGTGAAAGTTTCTGCCAAAATTAATTCAGACAATAAGACAGCTGTGAGTGCGAAGTTAGCTACAGCTCTGAAGGAGTTAGAGCTTCCAGAGGGTGTTACACCGCAAATTACAGGCGTATCTGAAGATGTGAACGAGAGCTTTACTCAGTTGTTTGTAGCGATGGCTGCTGCTATTTTCGTAGTCTACTTAATCATGGTGTTGGCGTTCGGGAATGCAAGTGCACCATTTGCGATTCTGTTCTCACTTCCTCTAGCTGTTATTGGCGGTCTCTTAGGTCTCGTTATTGCAAGAGAGCCTTTAACGGTAACTTCGATGATCGGGTTCCTCATGTTGATTGGTATCGTCGTCACGAATGCGATCGTATTGATCGACCGTGCACAACAACTGCGTGAAGAGGGGTATACCGTTCGTCATGCGCTTATTGAAGCAGGGAAAATCAGACTTCGTCCTATTATCATGACAGCCGGGGCAACTATTATGGCGTTAGTACCGCTAGCACTTGGTATCTCAGCTGAGGGCGGATTAATTGGTAAAGGTCTTGGGGTTGTTGTTATTGGTGGTTTGATTACTTCGACGCTCTTGACGTTAGTCGTTGTACCTATTATTTACGAGTTGATCGAAAGTATGAAAACCCGCATTAGCGGCATGTTCAAAAAAAATAAAGGCAACAAAAAAATGACAACGAGTTCGTTAGAAGTATAAGGAGGCACATCGATGATTAACGAAGGTTCACGAAGAGGGCATAGCAAATATCGCTGGATGGGGGTCATCACGCTGTTAACTGCAGCGACCGTGTTGGCGACAGCCTGCTCTGCACCAGGGGCTAAGGATGCGGCAACTGTACAGTTAACGCCTAAAGCGGTCAAAACAGAAGCGATCAAGCTGCAAAAGATAAGTAATCCGATTGAGCAGGTTGCGGATGTTGTAGCCGGAACAACGCTCGATGTGATGGCGAAAGCGAACGGTGAAGTTACGGAAGTTCTGAAGAAACGTGGCGAATATGTGACGAAAGGCGATGTCCTTTTCGTTATTGATAATAAAGATGCGCTATCGAATAAGCGCAAAAGCGAGCTGCAAGTGAAGAGTGCACAGGATTCCTTGCAGCAAGCTAGAGATAATAAAGTGAATAATAGGAAAGATTTGGCTGATAACTTAGCTCGTACACAAACAGCTTTGAATAATGCGCAGCAGGATTACAACAAAATCAGAAATGATTTTGAAGCAGGTGTTGCTGCACAGCGACAAGTAGATCAAGTAAAGCAAGCGTTGGATAATGCTCAAATGAGCTTAGAGGCTGCGCAAAATAAGCTTTCCGCTTTCGATAACACGGATGCCATCTCTTCTATTGAGACACAAGCAGCGTCTGCGAGTCTTACCTTAGAAGACGCTACGCGCGCTTTGGAGAATTACGAAGTGAAAGCTCCTGGCAGCGGTATTCTAACAGATTTCAATGTCGTGGTAGGCCAAACAGCATCTGCACAAGCAGGCAAAGTGGGTCAAGTTCAGCAGATCGATCCGATCAAAATCAAAACAGAGCTAGCTGAAACGAACTACCAGCTTGTGAAAAACAAGAAGGAGCTCGTGTACTATGACCCGAATACGCCTGATAAGAAAGGGACAGCTAAAATTAGCTACCTAGCCCCAATCATGAGTGCTGCTTCCAAAACCTACACGCTGGAATTAGAAATTCCTAATCCAGATCGTACGATTCAACCAGGAGGCCGCTACCAAGTCCAACTGACAACGGAAACAGAAGAGAAAGTGGCGGTTGTGCCTACACTTAGTGTCATTCGCGAAGAGTCGGATACGTTCGTATTCGTTCAGCAAGGTGATCAATATTTGAAACGGAAAGTGAAGCTTGGGCGCATTAACGGCGAGTTCCAAGAAGTATTGGAAGGCGTGAAAGAAAGCGAACAGCTGGTCATCTCGGGACAGAACACATTAAAAGACGGTCAAAAGGTGACAAGTCCAGCAACATCCGCACAACCGACGGCATCACCAGCTGCCAAATAGCATCATTGAAATTCATACTAAGGGAGACGTTATAAATGAAAAAAAGACCATGGAAATCCAGTCTAACAGCCATTATGCTGGGAGCAATGATCGTTCAAGGAGGTACCGCAGCGTGGGCTGCGGAGCCTTCCACACCAACTGTTGTCGCACCAACTGTGAATTATGGTTTAACCAAGGATATTCGTGCTGCTATCAAAAGCGTAGCTGAAACACCTACAGCGACGGGCTCACAGCTTGCTGTGACGGTTCGCCTATACAATGGGGGCACAACTCAGAACCGCGTGCCAGAACATGAGCTTCGCGTTCAAACTTCGAGCGGGATCTCTTACACGCTGAAACCAAGTGCAAGTAATAAAGCTTCCCTGCAACCGAAGGAAATTGCAGAGCTTGTTTATTTCGCATCCGTGGATTCGAAGGAAATCGGAAAGATTGAAAGTCTTTCGTTCGTGAATGTCGATTTATATGCCTATCCGAAGGTAGAGACTACACTGCTTTCCATGCCAACCAATCAAGTATGGTATGGCGGTACGGGTAGCGCAGCGCTGGAAAGCATTGCAAGTGCGGGGTGGGGACAAGATTTCACTATTGCTGGTGTGAATTCAGGACTTACGTATAAGACGGTTGAAGCTTCGATTCAAAGCGGGGCAACGGGACGTGTAGCTGTTCTTACTGTCCTTGTAAACAATCCAGGAGAGGGCCGCGAAACTGTGCCAGCCTTCCGTGTAGATGCACAATCAGAGACGAAGAGTTATGAAGGAAAACGTACAGAAGTGGCTCCGGTTGTATTGGCTGCTGGAGAAAATACGTATATCCATTACGCGATCCCAGTTGAGACCGGAGTGGAGTTAACGAACATCGTCGTGCTATCGACGGATACGTTCATTCCTAAAGATGGAGGTCAGTCTGAGGAACTGGCAACAGCTAAACTTGCTATCAACTGGCCAACAGATGGCTCTGCTGCATCAGCAATTGCATATAAGATTGGTCAACCCATTCCTTTCCATGCACAGGCCAAAGTGATTGATAAGACGACGGAAGTTTCATTAATGGAGCTGCATTTGCACGAGAACCCAGATGAAGGCTATAAAACGGCAGTCGCCAAATTCAAATTAACGAATACAAGCACAACACCAATCGCAACACCTACGTTTTTGACGGAACTAACTAATAAGACAGGTGCTTCCTATCAAGGTGTTCGACAAACGAATGTGACGACGATGATGAACCCTGGTTTAAGTTATGTAGTCAGCTACTCGTATATTGTTCCACAATCCGAAGATAGTGAAAGCTTTGCTTTGAAAATATTAGATGCACAGGCTGCAGCTCCTTATACGACGACGATTGCTGCCCTACAAACGGACTTACAGAAGGAAACTACAGATAATCTTATTTCCTTGTACCCGATTGATGTGACATTCAAAGACATATCTGTTAATATGCAATATGCAATGGGGACATACAACTACAAGGTGAGATTGGATCTAAGTATTTCACAGGTTGCAAACGTCGTGGTTGATAACAATTTCTCCAAATTAAGATTTGAGATTGTAGATAGCTTAGGGCGAGTAGTAGGTTCTAAAGACGCATCTTTTATTGGGCCTAATAAATTAGTCAGTGGTATTCAAGTAATCGATGCAACGGGGGCGAATTTGGATCAATTTAGCTCACCTTTCACGATTAATATCTATGAAACCATGGATACACCGATGGGAACCGCGAAACGTTTAATCAAAGGAATCAAATAATTGCACATGTGTTGAACAGAAAAAGCAGCCTGCTAATAGAGTCATCTATGAACTGCACCCCAATTGTTAGACACCATCTAACGATTGGAGGTGCAGTTTTTTTGTGTCAAAATTCAATTTAGAATTAAAGAATAAAGCTATTCATCAATATCTCTATATATTGAGCTAGTNTGAACTGCACCCCAATTGTTAGACACCATCTAACGATTGGAGGTGCAGTTTTTTTGTGTCAAAATTCAATTTAGAATTAAAGAATAAAGCTATTCATCAATATCTCTCAGGAAGTGAAGGGGTTAAAGGCATTGCGAGATCCTTAGGAATTAATCATGAGGTCTTGCGTATGTGGATTAAGCAATACGAATATCACGGTGTAAAAGCCTTTGAAAAAAGCTATACAGCTTACACCATCCCATATAAAATAGACGTACTCAACTATATGATCGAGAATGGGACGTCTCCAAACGAAGCTGCTGTCATTTTTAATATCTCCTCTCCAGGAATTATTCGAAAATGGCGCAGTCAATTCAATGCACACGGAGTTGACGCCCTCATACCAAAGAAAAAGGGGCGTCACAGTACGATGGATAAAGATAAAAAAGGCTTTAAGAAGCAAGAACCTGCTGAGGGATCAGTTGAGGCTTTACAGGCCGAATTAGAACGTCTGCGTATGGAAAATGCCTACTTAAAAAAGTTGAATGCCTTAGTTCAAAACAAGGAAAAATCACCAAACAAGACAAATCGCAAGTAGTCTATGAATTAAGGCATGAATTTCCGGTGATCGCATTATTAAAGCTTGCTGACATTCCTCGTAGTACCTTTTATTACTGGGTGAAGCGGTTTGACAAGCCCGATACAGACGCAGAACTGAAGCTCCTTATTCAATCCATTTACGATGAGCACAAAGGCCGCTATGGCTATCGTCGTATCCGTGACGAACTGTGCAATCAGGGCTATCAAGTTAATCATAAAAAAGTGCAGCGCATCATGAAAGAATTAGGGTTGAAATCAGTGGTTCGTATGAAGAAATATCGTTCCCATAAAGGAACTGTAGGTAAAATTGCTCCCAATATTCTTGATCGCAATTTCCAGGCGGAGAAACCAAATACGAAGTGGGTTACAGATATTACGGAATTTAAGTTGTTTGGTGAAAAGCTGTATGTATCGCCTGTGCTAGACTTGTTTAACGGTGAAATTATCACCTACACTATAGGTTCTCGTCCTACATACTCCTTAGTCTCTGATATGCTTAAAAAGGCATTTAAACGCCTATCAAAGAAGGATAAACTCCTTTTGCATTCGGACCAAGGCTGGCACTATCAGATGAAACAGTATCAACATGCTTTGAAAAAGAAAAGGATTACCCAAAGTATGTCTCGTAAAGGAAATTGCTACGATAATGCGGTTATTGAAAATTTCTTTGGCATAATGAAGTCAGAATTTCTTTATCTCAACGAATTTGAAAGTGTAGACCATTTCAAGCGCGAACTAGCTCAATATATTGATTACTACAATTACAAACGGATAAAGTCAAAATTAAAAGGCATGAGCCCAGTACAATACCGAGCCCATGCCCAACAGGTTGCTTAATATATATGTCTAACTTTAAGGGGTCACTTCA
>NZ_LMSJ01000013.1 GCF_001428105.1 Paenibacillus sp. Soil766
TAGTTTGGTATGCTCTTTTTTAGGCTCACCCCCTAAAAAAGTAACGGACCTTCAAGATTTTTTCCAATTAGGGTCTTGACATAGTACCGCTGCTCTAACTATTTAATCAAGTTTTTTTGATTTAATTTGCAACCTAAATTTACCACTTATAAAAAGTGGAGTCAATGATTTAATCAAAAAAAATTGATTAATATGAAAGAATCCGCATATTGAATTATCTCTCCTTTTTTAATATCAAACACTTCTGCACCATCTTGGAGATCCAATCTTCCAAATGTTCCCCTGTGTTGTCGGATTTTTCGAGGTTGTGGATACGAAGTAACGTAAAATCCCCTTAAAAAACCTTTATCTAGGAAAAATGTCAGACTGTCTTACCCACTTCCTATGACAGAACAAGAAAAATAAGTCTTCACAGAACAATGTCTGTAAAGACTAGACGAAGGATAGGCGCTCTTAAATCCACTGCATATCGGCGCGAATCAACAAATCTTTTAAAGCTCGAATCGCCGTTACAGCTCGTTTAGGATTACTGGCATGAGGCAAATAATGATCCAAATGCGGTTCAACGGAGAGAAATCCGTCGTACTTGCGTTCTTTAAGAGCAATCAGCAACCTTAGAATATCTCCATCACCCTCACCTGCTGGTACAAATTGCTTTGGCAAAGAAGTTGCATCCTTGATATGTACATAATCGGTGTACTCCGCGAGTTTCGGATAAGCATCGTCCATGGTATTCACATCATCTTTGACGAAATTCCCTGAATCAAAAGCAAAGCGGAGCGAAAGTGATTGACAGTGTTGCAAAATTTCAACGCAGCGGTCATCTTTCGAGCCGTAGAGTCCGCAGTCATTTTCAAGAATCAGGATAACGCCATGCTGTTCGGCCACATCCGTGAAGTGTTTCATTCTGCGAAGCACTTTGTCTCTGCATTCATCTAAATTCGCTCCTTTCGGAGGCTGAAACGAGAAAATGCGGATATACGGTGTATTCAGCTTGCAGCTCGTATACCTCGCTGCAGCCCTTCTAATTGCGGTGCGAAATCATTAACAACCGGGTATTTGCCAAGCGGGGAACCAATGGAAGAAATCGCAAAACCGCGCGCTTCAGCAGCTTCTCGCACTTTCTTAAGTTCTTCATCTGACAAATCCAGCACATTTTTCCCCCAAACATTGCGAAGCTCGAGGTGGGTAATCCCTTCCTGCTGCAACACATCCATTTGTTCCACCAAATCGTGTGAAATCTCATCTGCGAAACACGTTATTTTTACACTTGGCATCTTATTTTCTCCTTTATTGGGAACCGTCAGTGTAGATTTCTCTACAGACGGTTCCATTACGTTAGTGAGTACAGTTCCGTTGAGATCTTACTACTTTAATTACTCACACTGATAATAAGACTGCTTATTCGGACAACATCTCCTTGGGTCGCCATGACGGTAATACGCGCATCTCCCTCTCTTACGAGAACAATACTACCCGTCTGATCCACCTGTGCTATGGTAGCATTATCTGTAAAGAATGCTATGGAGGTCGTCTCGGGATTTAAATTATAATCTGTTCCGTCTGACGATACTCCCTTCAACGACAGCTTAAGCTGGTCACCCACCTTGTTAGAAGAAGGGGCGAAATATTCATCCCATTTGGAAGCATCCAAATTGGCCTGCTCTTGGTTGGTATAGAAGCGAACCTCTGAGAACCCATTCCAGCCATCCTTCGTGGGACCATAACCATACGACTGCAGCCTGATAAAGCGGGTCTGGACGTCTCCTAGCTGGAACATCTCCGGGAATAGTGTGGTTCCGCTGGTAGACTGCATGGGAAGTAAAGGCTGCCAGTATAAACCATCATCGGAAATTTCCACTTCGAAATTGTATGAACGTTCATTCCCTAAATAACCTGACACGGACATCGAATGAACATTTACTTTATTCCCCAGATCGTAACGTATCCAATTCACCTCACCTTGACTGGTAGCCGACCATCTGGTGTTCAGATCATTATCAATTGTCCGATCAGGTGTGTTCACGTTAGCATAACCATCATTGGCATCCACGTAAGTTACATGAATCCATGTAGGCACGAATTCCACTTCCTCCTCACCTTCAATGGATACTTTGAGCCCGGCCAGCTGCTGTGAGGCGTTCTCCGACGTCTGGTCTTCCACAAACGTAAATGTGTAAATACCAACTCCGTTATGCCCTGCTTCGGATTGAAAAATGTGACATATTCTCCATCCACCTTCAAACGGAGGTTCAGCAGATTGAACAGCTCTACCTTCAGTGCAGCATCATCATTGCCTGAGAAATGAAAAGGGAAATCGCTATAAACTAGCAGTCCTGACGAGTCCCGAAGCACATGTACCCCGAGTGCCTCAGCCAGCTTATCCTCTGCAAGTGTAGTTACACCATTGACCAGCTGTGCATTCGCCTTCAAGACGTGTAATATGGACGGTGTACACCATCTCCCGCTGCTCCTTGGAAGCCACGGCGATGGTAACCGGATTGTCCCCCACCGCCAAGGAAACATTATAAGCCGTACCCGTTACATGCGGGCTGCCATTGATCGTCATATGATCGTAGAAGCTGGAAGTTGAGACAGGCGTCAATGAAAGTCGATCCACATTGTTGCCCACATAAATGCTGTATTCGGTCCGCCACGGACTAAAGTTCAACGCTCCGAGAGATAGCTCCAGGCTGCTAAGCGTAGCTGCTGCTCCCTGTTTGGTCACCAGAACGCTGTACGCCTTCTCCGTTCCATCCTGAGCCGTTACTAGAATGTTGATCGGATTGTTCAACCGATAATTCTACTAGGTAAGGTACATTTGAGAAATGAGGAGTACCATTAATGGTAAGGCTTTTGTAAACAGACGACAGGACGACTGGGGTCACCTCCAGGCTATTCACTTGATCTCCCACATCCACTTGATAGCTGGTGATTTCAGAATGAAAATCCAACATTCCCCTACTGAGAGTCAAACTGCTCAAGCTGGCATCATTGCTCAGAAAAATTCGGTTTACCTGTAAGGTATATGTGGTAGCTGTATCGTCCTGCGCCCTGACCTCAATGGGAATAGTGTTCATACCTGGCGCCAATTGGACCATATAGGTGCTGCCCGATACCGTTTCCTGCCCATTAATCTTCAAACTCTTGTACACTGCCGAGGCAACCGTCGGTGTAATGTCAATGCTGCTGTAGACACTTCCAGCGACATCCAACTGATAGTCCTTTACCAGGGGATTGAAATCCAGTGTTCCGGGTTGAACTGCAAGACTGGACAGAGTCGCATCGCTGCTCAGTGTTGGCGGAGTTGGAGTAAACATCGGTTGAAATCGCACGGCATCGGCCAGTACGAAGTTGTCAGCACCGTCCACTTTTATTTTTATATAATTGCTTCCGCTTGCCCCAAAATCAAATTCTCCTAACGAAATCCAAACGGCACCGCTGCTCCCCTTCTGGCTGATCGTAACAGAACTAAGCGTCTGTACACCGGAGCCATTCAAATGGGAAATATCGACAGGTACGTTAGTGGAGCGACTTGACTGGGATCTGTAAACCGATAAATAAACCCGATATTTTCCTTCTTGAAAGGCAGCTGATGTATTGTATTGAATAAATTGCCCGCTTTGAGAGGAGAGTCCTACAGTTCTGTAATCGCTTCCTATGGACCTATCGGGATTACTGGCGGTTGAGGTGCTGCCCCAAACTCAATCTATCGTTACTCCTGGGCTACTGTTGTCAATGACAATATCATGACTGCCCAAGGCATCTTCTAGAGAAGCAGCTTGCACATAGGGAACATTGCTTGCTAGCAAGCTAAGCATCATTAGAAAAATAGAGGCTAGTATGGTAATTCTTTTGGGTTTCAAATTTTCATCCTCCTCGAAAAAGATGCCACCGCTAAGTAAATGTCCGGGCGAAGGCCGATACAGCAACTTTCATCCCTCGCCCAGACGCGCTTACTTGTTATATACCCGATACAACATGACCGCAGCTTCCGCTCTGGTAATCTCATCCAAAGGACGTATGCCATGACCATCACCTTGAAGAATGCCGGCGGCCGTTAGTAGCGTTACACTTTCCCTGGCATACTCAGCCACCACAGCGTGGTCGGCGAAAATGGAGAGATCAGATTTGCTCCCTGTATTCTCTAACTTATCAGCAATATTCAGAGCTCGGGCTGTCAATGTAAATATATCCTGACGGGAGATAAAAGACTCTGGCTCGAAGCGATCGCCGCCTGTTCCCTCGGTTATTCCCAAACTAAAGGCAATGCCCACAGCCTTAGCGAAATAAGCGTTCTTATCCACATCGCTGAAATTGGTCTCCATGTCTGCTGTCAATCCCAAGGAATGAATCAGCAGCATAAGAAAGTCCGCTCGCGATATCAGTTCTCCAGGGGCAAAGGTTGATTCGGAGGTGCCATGAATGATTCCCTTGGAAGCAAGCACGGAGGTAGCCTCCTCAGCCCACTTGTAAGCAGCTGTATCCTGGAAGGTTTTCTCAACAAACGTTATGGCGTAGACAGCTTCGTTCAAATTACGGTCATGGAAGGTAACCATACCTGATGCATGGTTGTATTTACCGTCCACCACAGCAATAGGCGTTCCATCTGTGCCAATGCGCCAAACAACAATATGCTCCGCGTTCTTTAGTTCTTCTGCTGTAGGCGTATACGGCAAGGAGATTCCAATGGACGGAAGCAATGTCTCCTGAGTAGGAAGCAAGCGATCCGTTAGCAAGCTCACCTTAATCATTGTGCGATTGCCTATTGCCTCTTTGGTTTTGCTATTCAGATTAGAAGGTTCGGCAGGCTCTAAAAGAAGAGTCAATCGTGACTGCTCAGATGTTGATATGGGAATCAATTCTCCCGGCAACGTCACAGTGCCCAGAGGAGTGCTGATCTCCACTAGCAGCTTATCTTCCTGTCCTTTCATCTCATTAATAGGGAGGTCGATGACAAAAGATGTTGCTTGCTCAACTGACTCCACCTTAATACTGACCTTTCGCAAGCCCTTTTCACTAGGAATTGCCTGTTTCAAGGCCTCCAGAAAGGCGGCGCTGTCAATCTGTGTTTTACTGTTTCTAGGGGCAATTGGCTTATTTCATTACAATCAGATTTACCAATGGATTGAAGTAGCTGGTTGAGCGACTTCTCATCGAATTTCTCAAAATTATAAAGCTCCTTCATCTTCTCTTCTCTAAGATACCACTTGCCAGAAGAGTGTTTAGCAGAAAAATAGTCCTTGTATTCCGAAAGAAGTCGTGGTTTGGTTGTAGTTAATTTCCTGTTTCAGAGATGGCATGTTGATTGGAGAGAAAGACCATTCATCTTTCAGTAACTGTGCTCCCTTTATTTTCAGTCTAACACTTTATTTTCACCGAACGGCGGGAATATTGCTGTTTTTTGAATATCGGTCAGCGTAGGAGGATGCCGCATAGGAATCTGGTTTTATGACAGGTAGCCAACCCAGGGATTCAACACGATCGACCATTTCCGAAACATAAAGCGCCGTTTTGCTAACTGCTTTATCATGTCCTGCATCAATATGGATAAAATTATCAAGAGCAGCACCATGGTAGACGAAAGGAAGGAGAATGTCCTCCAGCTGACTTCTCTTTTGATCATCGAAGTAGCAAGCAATTTCCTCGCTTAAGCTAGTCTCGGTAGAAAGCTTATCGCGTACCGACATGATCTGACGAGGGATAATAACTTGCCGGTAACATGCCCATGCCCCTCTATTTTCGCGCCGTATGATTATACCTGTGATCATCTTGGTATAACCACGGTGGACATGACCGTCCGTACCAATTATCAAATTGTAGGTTGCATGCGGCTCCATTCTCATAAAGGACTCGATGCGAGAGAAGACGGTGTCGATTTCCATTCTTCGTTCGGCTGTGTTTGTAAATTCCATGTTGTGAATCCAGGGTATTTTCGGGTTCCTTTTCATATCATCACCTATACCTCAACGGGTCTCTCTTCCTTTCAGATTAGAATTTTTATTTTGGCAGGAGCTGCTGGGGTCGAACCAACGATATCGGCGTCAAAGGCCGCTGCCTTACCACTTGGCGAAGCTCCTATGAGTGTGACGAGTAGGATTCGAACCTGCGCGTTGTTTAAGGACCAGATTTACAATCTGGCGGCATCAACTTCTCGCCCATCGTCACGTATATATTGGTGCGCTCCATGAGACTCGAACTCATAATTGTCGTTAGACACGGTCATGGTCATCGAACCCATCACAGTCTGTTTTGGAGGCAGACTCGTGCTGCCTTACCGCTGGGCTATACCCCTATAAGATTGGTGTTTACGAATGGAATCGAACGAACCATTGACCTCGGGCTTATCAGGCCATTGCTCTACCTGTCTGAGCTACGTAAACATATTGGCTGTCCCAAGGTGACTTGAACCCCTGAACTATGAGACCATTTTTTATTTTTTGGTGACGTGGACGGGGCTCGAACCCGCAGATCCCGACGTGAAAGGCCGGTGTGTTTGTCCAGTTTCACCACCACGTCATGATGGTTTGGTCAGGATGGCCGGATTCGAACCGACGACGACTTGTTCCCAAGACTAGCGTTCTACCAAGCTGAACTACATCCCGATTTGGTGAGAAGAGACCGATTCGAACCGACGAACCCATAAGGGAGCCGGGTTACAACCAGCTGCGTTAAGCCGCTTAGATATTCTCTCAAACTAGTGCGGTTGGTGAGACTTGAACTCACAGTTGAGCTTTCGCTCACGGGGGGTTAAATCCCGCATGTCTGCCATTTCATCACAACCGCATGGCTCCCCCTCCTGGAATCGAACCAAGGATCACGGAGTCAAAGACCGTTGCCATACCACTTGGCTAAGGGGCAATATTGGGGAGATCGACCAGAATCGAACTGGCTCATATCGGGGTCACAACCCGACGTGTTATCCATTTCACCACGACCTCCATAGTGGTCTGAAGCGGGATCGAACCGCCAACACTCCTTTTTTTCTGACCGATGCTCTACCTTTGGGAGCTACCTGACCTTGGCGCGGTATACGGGAATCTAACCTGTTTCCAATGTTTGGAAGGTATTTGATTACTATTAAACCAATACCGCAAACGCACTCTACCGAACTGAGCTATACCCCGATGGAGATAGCTGCGGTAATGCCCCGCTATCTGTTGCCCGTCGTTTATCGGTAGACTGTTTGATGATCCCATTCGTATGAATATTGGTGGGTCCTGAGAGATTTGAACTCTCGACCAATCGATTAAAAGTCGATTGCTCTACCATTGAGCTAAGGACCCAATTGGTGCACCTGGAGGGACTTGAACCCCCACACCATTTCGGGCATCACGATTTAAACGTGACCTGTCTGCCATTCCAAGCACAGGTGCAATTTGGCTGCCTGAGAAGGGATCGAACCTCCGATCGGTGGGTCAAAGCCACCAGCCTTTCCTCTTGGCTATCAGGCAATATGGCCGAAGGACTCGGGATCGAACCGAGATCTGAGGAGTTTCAATCTTCCGCATAGACCATCTTTGCTATCCTTCGATTTTGGTGACGGCAGTGAGATTCGAACTCACGAATGCTGCTGTGAAAGAGCAGTGTGTTAGGACCACTTCACCATGCCGCCATGGAACATTTGATGGGATTCGAAACCATGAGATAAAAGTTTTGCAGACCTTCGCGTTTTGGCCGTTTCGCTACAAGTGCATATTTTTAGAACATATGTTTGGTTATTTGGGCATAATAAAAAGCTACCTTCAACGTCCCTTCCTTCATTTGGCATGAAGAAAGGCCACCATGGAGAGTAGCCTTTACGCATGGAAACTATTTTGTTAGCACGAAAGTGGATTAGCTGCTACAAAATCGCAGCGGGACAACCTCGCGAAACAAAAATCTCCGATGTATATAAGCGTAAAAGGCAAACGTATGATGTTGGATAAATTCGAACCAGTGTCCACACTGATTTAGGAATAACTCGGGTAATTGCTGTTCTTGTTTCTCCGTGTAAAACTTAATTTCGTGAGCATTCATGGTTCGTTTCCTCCTTCATCAATTTCATGTTTCGAATCGTAACACAGGATAATTTTACCTGTCAAGACTTATTTTTCAAATTAATTTTGCTCGCAATTCAATAAAAATAGGGTTGCCAGATCGCATTAACGATCCTGACAACCCTTTTTCACGTGTTTATGAGGAGCGAAACTACACCTCGAAAAACTGCCGCATATTTAGGGAGTTCGGGATCGCGATAACAGGAAATAAAGGTTGCTCGTAAAACTCGCACCCATTCGGCTGAATGTTAAAATGTTGATCATTACCGTTAAGTTTCCACATATCGTTTCCCTCCCTCTCTCAGTTTGATTTGATGTTTCTAATCATATATGCAGGTATTTCCAATTGTCAAGAACATTTTTTATTTATCATTTTTCATAGCAAATTAGTCCTCAAAAACAGTTGTTTTTTCGAGAATTTCGGTGAGTTCAACCTTCTCGTAATTGTGTTTGTTCTAACCAAGAAGATCCGAAGCCGCGTTAATAAACCTAGACAATTTCCTAATAGCCACAACGTGTGCATTGCACTAAATCGATGATAGTCATCAAGAAAATGGCTTAGTAATTCGTGGATCCTTTACTATACAAGCGGTAAAGTAACCTCGAACCTTGTTCCAAATCCTTTGCGAGAGGTAGCTGTCATATATCCCTTGTGATTTTCAATAATACGATAACAAATTGACAATCCAAGGCCTACACCATTTTCTTTTGTTGTAAAAAAAGGATTCAATATCTGATCAAGTTCTTCTTTCGTCATTCCCACCCCGTTATCTTCAATGATGATCTTAAATTCTTGATTGTCAGTATCTAATTCAGTACATAGTTGAATAAATCCATTCTTTTCAATGGATTCAATTGCGTTCTGAAGAAGGTTAACTAATACTTGTTTAATCTGAGAAGGGTCAATCATCGCTATCGTTAATTCATCATCGTAGATAGCTGTAATTGATGTGTTTTTCAAAATGGCTTGACTATTCATAAAGCGTATGGTGTCTTTCAATAATTCTTTCATATCAATTGCTCTTCTCTCTGGAGTACTAGGCTTCGCCATGACTACAAAATCCGAGACCAATTGCTTCATACTTTGAAGCTCAATATTAATTAAACCAACGTAGTTCTGAAATTTTTGTTGATCATTAGACCGCTGTAAGAGCTGGAAAAAGCCAATAATTGAGGTTAATGGATTCCGAATCTCATGAGCTAATCCAGCTGCCATTTTCCCAATTGCTGAGAATTTTTCCGAGTTAATGATTTGCTTCTCCAAGATTACTCGTTCTGTGATGTCACGAAACTGAGCGAATGCACCAAGTAATTCACCACGTTCATTTAAGATTGGCAGCACATCAAAGAGACACACATTTTCTTGATCTAATGAATAACGAAAAGTGAGCTCGATATTTTCACACTGTTTACGATATTTGAGTGCTTGATAGAAATAGCTACCAAAATGTTCAAATGGAAAAACTGGTGTGCCTGTAACGCTCAGTCGATTTCTTCCCGTTATCTTTTCTGCATAAGCATTAAATTCTGTAATGATTCCTCTCTCATCTGTCATGATGATACCATTTCGCATATTATCGACTACAAGCTGCTGTATGAGGTTTTGATTATGATTTGTGAGGCGTAGTGACAATTCTCGTTCAATAGAGTCCACCATATTTGCAAGCAGAGCTAAATAAGTATGATTATGATGCTCGACAGAAGTCATGATTGAAATAGCACCTGAGAGGTTGTGGTAATTTGTGAAATGGAATGGAACGCAGTAACAAGCAGCATTCTCCAACATCGTATGGTAGTGTTCCGCACCTATAATTTGAATAGGCTTTTGTTCTTGAAGTGCCAGAGCTACTACGTTTGTCCCCATAAATTCTTCATCACACTTAATGCCACTTTTGATGCCTAATTGATTTATCATCGATTTCATAGTTTTGTCACCATAATTATCTAAAAGGTAGCCAGTGTCATTGCTTACAACTATTAGATGAGGCGTCCCCGACAAGAATGATAATATTTTTTCTGAAAAATATTTGGTGACAACAAGGATATCTCTATATTTGTCCTTCTCTTCAAGAAGTTGTATTGCTGATAACTTTAACCCCGGAGTAGGTATTTTCAAGGGGTCCATCCCCCGTTCCAAACACCTTTGTCGGGAATTTACGATCCATTCATTCATATGATTCTCCTCAATTTAATAGCAAGTTCAAATATCATTAAATTTGAAATTAACAATTCTTACTGCTGCAGATAGTAGTGGCAACGAGTGAATTTAGCAGAATTGTATGCTAAAGACCCCATCGATTACCGAAGGGATTCGTCTACATGTGATACTAATCCTTATTTTCCCCTACACTGTTAGCGATGTAAAGAGTTTTGTCTATATCTATTCAAAAACCAATACTCTGATATACTCCATCTTTTTCTAAAGAGACTTTATTCGTTTTTTCGTCTAATACAACATCAAATTCATTTTGCATTACACTTGATAGTTCATCAATAATAGGAAATTTATCTTTAATGAATACAATATTAATAACTAATATTAAGGCACTTAGAAGGATTACTTTTTTCGTTTTTTTCAAAATTCTCCCTCTTTCTTTTAGCGTTCTAATGATTATGTTTAAACAAATATCTTGATAAAGTTGCCGTTAGAATAAGTGATGTAATTGCAATAATAAATAAACTAATTACTTGAATAAGACTTTGAATTTGTAATCGCACATTTAAGTGATCCAATATTATGAAGCGTATAGTTATTAAAGTAAGGTAATAAATAGATCCAAACAATAAAATGAATACTATCATTTTTATGAACTTATACAAGAGAAACACCTCTTTCAAAAAATGATTCGTTGGTGGGAATCCCCCTGGAATTATCCACTTAATTCCATTTGTTCAAAAGGCAACCGGTTTAGTCGGTTGCCTTTTCGTCTAGATTATTGAGCTATAGTTCTCCCGTTAGTTAAGTGGTCACGCTTTATACTATTTCTGGATGTATACTAATTAAAGTTTTAAGTAGTCGGAGGTGAGGAAATGGTTCCAAGATAAAATGTAGCGGGAGGGTTTCATTGAACACAGCTTTTCCACCCGATTCAAGATATTGTCCGAGTGTTATTTCATTCGTTACAATCTTTACAATATCGGATTGATTAAGTAACAAGATACCCTTCGTTTCAGCAGCAGGTACAGGGACATCTTGTGATATGGCTAAATATATTGTAGTTAATTGATCGCTATCCATTCGTTTTCCAACCAGTATCGGTTCAATGTCACCTTCTTGCCAGCCTCCAGGAATCAATTTGAGATTATCAGAAGCATCATACCAGTATGTAGCTGGGGGTTTAATCGGGGTTAAACGAAGTGTTGCCTCCTCATATGCTTCTCGTGAAGCACATTCCCAACCTGTCTCACCGATTTCTTTGTGACCACCCAATCTAACAACACCTAATGTTGTTCCAGATTTTGTAGGACCAACTTGAAAAGGAAATAAACCAGTAATATTAACATAAACCCCAGCGGTACTAACGTTTTCATTAATATCCATGTAATTCATCTTCCTTTTTTACCATAGCGAAAGTATAACTATCCCCTTTTTCGAAAGATTGACGGGTGGCTTCAATCCATCCTTCAGCTACCCCATCTGGATATGGATGAGGAATCGAAAGAGTTGTGCCTGCTACTTCTACGTTCCCAGCTAATACTTGAACCATTTTTGCATCAGATGGTTCGAAAAGCCGAAGGAATAAGCGATTTGTTTCAAAATTAAGTATCATATCTTGTCCTCCATTTATATCTATTATATATCTGCCCGAATAAGCAGTCAGCCTTATTGTGCTATCGTTTTCATTAGTTAAATGCGTTTTTTCCAAATACCGCCCAATCATCCAATCGCTGAGATTCAAGCGATAACTGTTCTGTCTTTATCCATTCTTTTGCTTCAACAACAAGTGGAGAGGAATTAGAAGAATTGATTTCATTAATTGGCAACCAAAATGCCCCTAAAGAATCTTGTCCTTCGAATTTTTCAGGATTCTTTGATAGTATTCCAGAAATGTATTGGACCAAATAAATCACAGCTACATGATGAATATGCGTAGTACCTCTTTTAGGAAGTTCATAAGGGATTAAAAAATCACAAACACCGACGTTCCTTTTAATGTCGATGTTAATTCCTGATTCCTCAATGAACTCTCTTTTCACAGCTTCTACTAACGATTCATTAGCTTCAACTGTTCCTCCAGGAAGGTCATATCGCCCAATGTATGGACCATTCCCTTTATGAATGACTAATAGCTTTTCTTCAATCATGCAAATCCCATACGCACCTAAATGCCGATGCCATTTTTCATTTTCGTTCAATAAAAACACCCCGCACAGAGACTATAACACATCTCTATTATTCTAGGAGATATTCCCTGTATCCTGCCCGTTAGCGGAATAGGCCACCTAATTTATCAACGGCGGCCTGCAAGGTCTTGTTATTCAGCTAATGTTTCTCGTTAATTTAACAAATGGTTTATTCAATTATGTGAAGCCTTCGTTTATTGCCGTTCTTGTTTTCTGCCGATAAATGCGAACGATAGCAAACTGCCGCCGAACAATATAATAGTTGTAACGATAAGTGACATATGCATTCCGTCAATAAACGATTTGCTGCCACTCAGAATCGAGCCGAGGATGGCGACCCCCAGCGTCGCGCCAAGCTGGCGGCTTGAATTTAGAGCGCCTGAAACTGCACCGGTCTGTTCCTTCGGGACGGAAGAGATTACGGCCGCCATCAACGAGGGAATCGTAAAGGACACTCCGAAACCGATCAGCAGCAATCCAATCATAGTAATGACATAGCTCGTGTTCACTTCCGTCCAGACTTGCAGCAGTGTACCCACTGCACCAAGGCTAAAGCCGAGAGTCATCGGTATACGCGCTCCGATTCTGCCAACAATTCGACCAGTCAGAATTGGATTTAAGGCCAGTGGTATCATCATTGGAAGGAGCGCGAGTCCGGCTATGTGGGCCGATAATCCTCGCGTTTGTTGAAAAAATAATGGCAGTACAAATAGAATTCCAGATAGGCCGATGTTAATCGCCATCCCGGCAAGCATTCCGGCTGATACCGTCGCATTCCTAAATAGCCGTAATGGAAGTAATGGTGTCTTGCCTTTCGCCTCAACAATCAAAAATAGGATAGCGCTCAACAGAGCCAGACTAAATGATGCAAAAATAACCGGGGAATTCCATCCGTACGTTTCCCCCTCCATCAGTCCGAACGACAATGCAGCTATGGCGACAATGACCGTGATTTGCCCCCAAAAGTCAAAGCTTTTCCGCGGTTTACGGTCCGTTTCCCGGACGAATAGGAAAGTCATGATTAAGCTAATGCCTGCAAGCGGCACGTTAAGAAGGAAAATGCTGCGCCAACCGAACGAGTCCACCAATAGCCCGCCGACAACAGGTCCTGCCGCCATCGCTGCCCCGGTAACCGCTGCCCAACTGCCAAGCGCTCGGGCACGTTCAGCTGGTCCAGGGTAGGCATGGGCAAGCAGTGTAAGTGAGGCTGGCATCAGAGCTGCGCCTCCTATACCGAGTATTGTACGTAGGCCGATAAGCGCGCCTAGCGTCGAAACTGCTGCCGAAATGGCTGATGCTGCGAGAAATAGGGCCAGACCGCCTGTATAGACACGTTTAGCCCCAAGTTTGTCAGCAAAGGCACCCATTGATAGCAGGAAACTCGCAAACACGATCGTGTAGGCATTGACCACCCATTGAAGACCGGATATCCCCCCACCCAACTCGGCGCGAATCGCAGGTAGTGCGACGCTCACAACCGTCATATCCAAGAGCACCATAAAGTATCCGAGTGAAAGTCCGAGAAGCAACAGCCCTTTGGCCAGCTTGTCGGTTCTGTTGGACTGTATTTGCATTTCTTTTTCCAAAGTAAGTCCCCTTTCATTACAATATTAAGTATTCGCAGTTTCGTCTCAGTCATAGTGTATAATGAATTGTATACTAGAATAAGATGAGGGTTTATCATAGGAGGAATTCTCCTACGATATGAGTCTGACAAGGAGAGCAGGATCAAATTTATGGAACAATCAAACAATACGCGGCTTGATGAGCTGGCTCAGTTTTTGAGGACACGTCGCGCCCGTATTTCACCCGAGCAAGCTGGTCTACCTAATGGAGGCCGCCGGCGCACGCCGGGACTTAGACGCGGCGAAGTGGCGCAACTCTCGGGCGTCAGTGTGGACTGGTACACATGGCTGGAACAAGCGCGAAATATTCAGGTATCGGCTCAAGTGCTAGAAAACATTGCCCTGGCTCTCCAGCTTGATTTGAATGAGCGCAAGCATTTATTTTTACTGGCCCTCCAGCAGCTGCCTGCCGATCTGACACCAGTCGAAAACACCATTAGTCTGACACTTCAGAACTTCCTTGACCTACAAGGTACGAGTCCAGCCTATGTTACCGATCAACGCCTAAATATTGTTGCATGGAACAAGGCTGCAAATTTGATTTATGGGGATTATGGGGCTATGTCGAAGCTCGAGCGAAATACTGTTTGGCGGACGTTCACTTCGCAATACGTGCGTGAATTGCTTCAAGGAAACTGGGAAAGGCATGCCCGGCATCGTTTAGCTCATTTTCGCGCCAGCTACGGTAAATTCGCCGGTGATCCTTGGTGGATGGAACTCATCGGGGATTTGAATCAGGTAAGCGCGGAATTCAGGGCATGGTGGCCCCAGCACGATGTTCTGAATGGTCCAGAAGGAAAGAAAATTAATCATCATCCGACGGCCGGACTACTTGTATTTGATCAAATTTCTTTTCTTGTATCTGATTCTCCCCACCTTACGGTCACGATTAATATACCGGCAAACGATAACGATACGATCCCCAAGCTTAATAAGCTTTTATCGAGTAATTGATACAAAATCGGCCCGATCTTATCGATCGAGCTGAATCTTTCTTGTTATGGATTCCGGTTTGAGAACGATCCCCGATTAGAAACGTTTGGCAACTTCCTTAGCATGTGCAATTGCTTTTTCTTTAATAGCTTGAGCTTGCTCTTGTGATTTTAATGCCGTTCCTTCAACAAAAATTGCCTCAATAGATTGAATCCCATAGAACTGTAAAACTTTATTCAGATAGCTGTATCCCATTTCAAGTGGAGCTAAAGGGCCTTCCGAATAAACAGAACCACTTGCTTGAATGTGTAAGACGTTCTTACTGGTCAACAGACCTTCAGGGCCGTTTTCGGTATATCTAAAAGTCTTACCCGGAATTGAAGTCGCATCTGTGTAATCTTTCATAACCGGTGGGATCGTGAAATTCCACAACGGGGAAACATATACGTACTTATCAGCAGCCACGAATTGATCAACAATCGCTTCAAGACGAGCCACTTTTGACTTCATCTCCCGGATTTGCCTCGCGGTACGCTTCGATAAACTCTTTGCCTACCGCGTGGCTATACGATAATACAGCCTGAGCCTGTCTCTGATTTTGGAAACCTTACATCAATGGGGAGTGGCCCATGTTGAGTGAAAGGAGCTCAAAAAGGAGAAAAATGAACAAACAGAAACGGACTAGCGTTCGACATTACGCTAGTCCGTTTCATTCTGCTCCGAGCACAATATAACGAAAGTGATTACGAGGCATGTCCGGCATCGCGGCCTGCCAGAACATAACGAAGTTCGATAAATTCGAACTATCCTCCCGTTAGCTTAACTGTCAGTCCAGATTTCAGCTTTATTTAACCGAACTAAATTACTTTCTTATCATCCGTCGAGAATGAGATAAATTTCTTGTCACCAGATATATCAACCTTTTCCTACAATTGGTTCCTCCTAAATATTTTACGAAAGAACCCCCTCTAAATTTGTATGAACGATGGATTATTTGGAATAATAAAGCTTAATATAAAAAAAGGAGCAAAATCCTTGGTTGCCATTGCTTACTCGATATTATGGTTACTAGCTGCCATTAAATTTGCTGACCGAAATTGGGAGAAGTACTATCCAACACTCCTCTTTGCTGCATTGAGTAATTGTCTTTATGAGTTGCTCTGTTATCAACATCAACTTTGGCAAATGGAGCCGAATGGTCTTAAGGTGTCTATGATTCCGATCTTATTGCTTGTTCTGATAGGCATGCCAGTATCGAGTTGGATATATCTTTCGAACTACCCGCGAAATAGTAAACTTCTTCGCCAGGCTTATTACATTATCTTTTTCACTGGCGTTTTTGTTTTGCTTGAATTTGTTTCTGTCAAATGTGGATCAATAACGTATCATAACGGATGGAACCTACTGTGGTCATCGTTTTTTGATATAATCATGTTTGTAATGCTGCGAATTCATTATCGAAAACCGTTATTTGGCTTGATGATGTCGATACCATATACTGGGCTTTTGATGTTTATATTTGATATAGGTTTTGATAAGATGAAATGAACCTCGTTATTCTATATATAAGCGCTGACCCTTGGGTCGGTGCTTTTTTATATAGCAACTTCGTTGATAGTTAGAAACGTATCTGCCCTTTGGGAAGCTCTGACCTAGAGGTTACTATACTAACACATATTGGAAGTGTTCTGCCCAATGGCTTAAGGAGGCTGCCGATCGCGGCAGACTTACTCTCAGCACGAAATGGCGTCAGGCGCTCGATCGGCGGTCTCCCACCTTTTCTGCCTCTGTCACGTGCCGCTGAACGAGGCAAACGGTATAAAGTCGGCGTGTCATGGAGTCGTTTTCCCCTCAAGAAAGATAGATTAGGAAAACGGTATAGGTACCGTTTTCCCAATCCCTTGCAGCTATGAGACTAGAGTCCGAGTATCTTACTGGCCAATGTCGCAAGGTCAAAAATGTCCAGCTTGCCGTTCAGATCGAGGTCATATATCGCAATCTTAGCCCAATCTGAGCTTTCGGTTGTTGCCCCGTAATTCTTTGCCAAGATAGCCAAATCGCCGATGGTCGCATTGCTATTTACCGAAACGACGAAGGCTTGAATGGCCGTTATCAAGTCGGCTACAGCTTGATCCACTTGCGCTTGGGTAACGATCTGACCAAGCACCGCGCTTGCCACGTTGATCGCCGCACTCAGCGCATCGACGGCTTGCTGCGGATAATGTCCCCACTTCGTGCCTACAACCGCAGAAGCTAACTTCATCTGCGCATTCTCAAGCTTGCTAGTCAGCGTCGTTCTGTCCACTTTAATCTGCACTTGATAATCAGGTCCGCTGTTCAGCTGCGTTTCCGTACCTTGGCCGTCTGCAAGAACGACTTTGGTTAGGTAGACGGAGCCGGTGACCGTTCCGGCAACGGCTTGCGTTTGGAAATGAAGCTTCAGCACGTCGATGGTACCACTAATTGCATCCACACCCGCGTCCGCCACAATGATTCTTACAGCTCCCGGCGACTGGACTTCACCTAAGATGGCATAGCCGTCGATCAAGGAGTCCGCCGAGATGTACGTCAACTTTGTCGGATCGAAGTTGACCGTCATCTCCTTGGCATACACGCTGGTCGTAACACTGACCAACCCATAGGTCAGGTCAAACGATTGTCCTGCGCTAACTTCAGCCGGTCCGATTAACCGGGTACCGCTGTTTACTTGTACCATTACCGTTGCTGTTGCTTTAATCGTTGTCCCCTGAACCGTACCTTCAACTGTGAACGTGCCCGTGTCTGCGTACATTTCCGGAGTTATGGCATCCCAGGCAACGCTAACCTCCGAGTTGGTTCCATTTGCGTAGGCAGCGGTTACTGTCTCCGGCATGACCGGGGCTGTTTCCGCTGTAGTTGTTACAAACACCGGTTCAATGCCGGTGATGGTATTGACAACAACCACGGTCGCAGCAGGTCTCGATACACCGGAAGGTCTACCTGGAATTGTCGGATTCGTTACTGTGAAAGTACCTGTCGATGCATAATTCGACGGGGCAATGGCAGGCCAAGTGACTCCCGAAACCTGTGCAGTCGTGCCGCCATTATATACGGCGGTTGCAACGCTCGGCATAACAGGAGGTACCCCTACCTCCGTATATATGGTAGGGAAAGGTTGATAACTTATGACCGCTTTAGGAGCCACCGTTACCGTAGCTTTCGCTTTTAAGTTCGTTCCGGCTACGCTGCCTTCCACGGTAAATGTGCCTGCCGAAGCGTATTGAGCCGGGGTAATCGCACTCCAAACGACATCCGCTTTAGTCGTCGTACCATTATCGTAAGCTGTCGTCACTTGGGCCGGCATGACCGGCGTGATGCCTGCTACGGTGTTCACGAAGGAATCTCCGATCGCAATAACGGAAGAAGACCTGACCGTTACATTCGCTTTAGCCGATATCGAAGTCCCTGGTACCGTACCCGTAACGGTGAATTGACCGGGCTGATTCAGCAAGCTTGGATCGTAGGAATCCCATGTCACCACGTTGCTGACATTATCGACCGAACCGTCATTGTAGGTCGCTTCAACATAGGAAGGCAGTTGAGGCGCTTTCCCCACCAGCGTCTGAGTGTTCTCATCAGCAATACTGGTAATCGATACCTGATCCGTAAGCCTTACATACACAGTGGCTTCCGCCTGCACGTTCGTTCCGTCGACAGTCCCCACTACGGTGAAGCTTCCCGTTTGCGACAGTTGTTGAGACGCAATCGGATCCCACAGCACGTTGGCCTCCACCATCGAGCCGTCTGTAAGAACTTTGGTTACTTTTGAAGGAAGCATCGGCTGTACATCCAGCGGCGTGCTGACCTTTATCGGCTTAACGCTTGCCGTTGGGGTAGCAGACACTTTCCATTCCAGAATACCGGTCCATTGTGTGCCTCTCGTAATCGTCATGCGCAGCTTCGTTGTCGATACTGGCATGAAGGTCGTCGTATTATACTTATTCAGGGCAACACCGTTGCCGAGTACAGCCTTCACATCCACAAACTCGCTGCCGTTCCAATACTGCAGCTTGCTCGATGTAGGCGCAAGAATACCGCCGTTGTCTGTCCACCAGTAAACATCGGATTTGTTGATGTTTACTGGTGTCGGCCATTCGTACTGAACCCATTGGCTCGCACCTGCTTGAGCCCAGTTCCCGTAGGCTCCGCCTTGCTTATCGGTCGAGTTTCTCGGATCATATCCGTCATTAATGGCGCTGAGATTTTCCCAGGAAGAGACGAAGGAGGTGCTAGGTGTTGCAATAAGCGCCAGGTTTACATCATTCGGAAGCGGATCGACCGTAACCGTAACGTCCACAGCCGTTGTCAGATCGCCATCGGTGGCGGATAAAGTCACCACATAGCTGCCAGCCTTATTGAAGGTGGCTAACGTGTTCTCCGAGTTTGCATTCGCGAAGAACGCTTGACCGCCTTCCGGACCGATCTTCAGGCTCCAGGTCGAGTTCAACACGCCTTCCGGCGCTCCATCATCCGTAACGGATGCAAGTAAATTCGCTTTCAGCGGAATTTTCACACTTGTATCCTGCTGTGCTGTCACGACAGGCGGCATATTCTTGGCAACCGGAGCAGGCACGCCCGTATTGAACACTTGAACTTCCTTCAGCGCTACGCTGTTTCCCGTCTTCGGCTTCATCAGCACTCTGAACTTTTGCGCCGTTACGGACGGGAATTGATCATGATTGTAGTTAGCCAGCGTAGGCGACTTATATTGTCCTGGAATCGCGATCCATGCCGATGTCGCTTCATCATAATACTGGACGGTATAGATCGAAGGCTCGCGGTAAGTAGTGCTCGGCTTATCGTTATAAAAGTACAATTTGACATCGTCGAACGTTTGCGGCTGCCCGAAATCAAGTTGGTACCATTCTTGAGTGTTCGTCGAGCCTTTGCTTCCCCAGATCGGCGGATTAGCGTAGAAGGTGCCGGAAACGTACGAGTTGCCGCTAATTGTAAATCCGTTCACGGCGTTCGCTGTAGTTGTATTATCTGCTGTGAAGGAAGCGGTCGCAGTTGCGCTCAACGCCAGGTTAGGCGCGCTGCCTGTTTCGGCGGTCAAATCCACGCCGATTTTCTGGAACATATCTGTGGCCCTGCTGTTCTTCGAGAGATCCACTTCGGTAGCTGACTTCATCTGTGCATTGCTATTATGAGTCAATACACTCGCTCCGGTGTTATCCTTGACGGCAACATCCCCGGTGGACGGGTTCCATTCGACATGGGCAAGCTTATCCGTGGTGAAAGCCAGCTCGCCGTCGATGTAAACCGAATACCCCTCAGGCACTCCAGCGTAGTTAACAGTTCCGTCCGGCTTATCCCAGACGATCGTCATGTCGGTATCGTGATAGTTTAAATTGTTCAACGTAAAGTGGTTCCAACCGATGTCAATGGGCCACAGCTCGACCGTCGAATCCGTACGGGGCACAAGACCAGCCACGTTCTCGATCATGGAATAGTTGTAGTTGCCCAAAATATTGTGATGAATCCATGATCTGTAGTCAATTTGCTTCGTATTCGGATTCCAGCTGTTGAAAAATTCATTGTTGTCTAAAAATTGAATATCGCCATTTGGCGCCATCGACCAGCCGGTCCAGTACATCAGCTTCTTGAACATATCGGCCGTGATGTAGTTTTGATTCGGATATTTACGCAGCACTTCCGAGAAAAGTCTTATGTTGCCGGTCGCATTAATATTGGAGAAGTTGTTCGTTCCGCCGACTCCCGCTGCAACTGATGCCGCTTTGTCCTTCTGGTTCGCTGTAAAAAACGGGAATACCGGGAACTCTTCTTTATCCGCCCAATAACGCAGCGACTCCAAATATTTCGGGTCATCTGTAGGAACTAATCCATCCATCTGGAACGGATAATAGTTGTTCGCTTCTTTCCATGGAATAAAGGTGTTGGATTGTAAATCCTTCTGTAAGAACATCTTCGAATTGTCATCCCATAAATTAGTCAAAATCGCATTTTTCAGATTATTGGCAATGGCGTACATTTCTTCCGCCTTAGCCGTATTTCCGGCAAAGCTGTAAGCCTTCGCCGAGGCCATCGCGTTCCCGTACACGAATGCGCTTTCCGTTCGGTCCTGATCGATGTTGCCTCGTTTCTCGAAATAATGAAACGCATTTCCGTCTCCGTCATTACCAGTCAACGATCCCCAGTTATAGTTGATCACATTGTTGTTGTTCGTATCGAACCGGTCCAACTGACCTTTTACATCCTTCTCAGCGTAACGCCCAAGATTATTTAAAATTTCCGGCTGGCCGCCATGAACTTGATAAGTTTGCCAGGCGGAATCGCCTATGTATTGAGCGTAGCTATTGTTCCAGTTGGCTGGGTCACCTGGGTTATCGGTAAACAAGCTGTCCCTGGATACTTCACCCACAGAAATCCAGTCGCCGTACGAATAAATCGGGTTTCTTAAATATTTGAGATCCTGCATATGCATCGGCTGCGTCAAAACGATCGCATTGTTGTAGCCAAGCGCTCCCTCGACGGAGATCGGGAATTGGTAGTCGTTTCCTGGAATATTGGCGTCAAGAAAGTTGAAACGGCTTAACCACCATCTGTAATAAATGATCTTCTTGATGTTTTCGTCAGGAACATCCATGTAGGGGATATTATCGGCCCACCACTGGTTGTTTTCCTTCATCTGGGTCAAGTATGCGGTATTCGGGTCGTAACCTTTATAGCGGTTATATTCCGTCAGCGATTCGGGAATTTCATTGGCAATGAAACCCATTTGGAACTTAATCGTGATGGATGCCCCGGCCTCCAAAGTAACGGTTCTTGTCAAGCCCCCGTTGCTAGCCGTCATACCGTCGCCGCTCAGCCTCGGGTACAGCTTCGTCAATTTGTTCTTGACATCAATACTACCGGTCAATTCCGTACCATTAGACGTCGGAGTTGTTGAATAAGGTGAATCTGCCGTTAAGGTTAATGATTTGCTGGCAGCTCCGATGTTTTTTATCGTTACATTCGTAACAGCTACGTTGTTATCGGTTATAAATTTGGTTTCCTCTAGCGTATAGCCGGCAGAGGCAGCATTGTAGAAACCGTACCAGTAGCTGGGTGTTTGATACCTCTTAGATACATCCTCTGTAAAGGTTATGCCTGTGGCCTGTATGGAGTATGCTTTTTGTTGACTAATCTCATCCCAATATGCCACATTATTGCCGAATCCGATAACCGACGCGCTATGTCCGTACATGTACAGTGCTTTACCGCGAGACATCATATACGTTCCTGCAGGGTCATTTCCACGCCGTGCTAGCAATCTGTCCATCCAGTACGAAGTTCCGCCCGCCGCAAGGTCGGCTTTGAACATATCCTGCATCATACTTCTGCTGGCATTATAGGCTGCAGGCTCAGCCGGAACAACCGGACCACCCGCGGAATTCGTAAACACGGGCATACCAGGATCATTATTATTCGGAACCGAGTCGGCAAACACGGTTACAGTTCCATTCAACAACATTGAACAAACCATCCCTGCTACTATCGCAGTCTTACGGATATTCCCCTTTTTTCGCCGCATAATGGCCTCCATATGACATATTTTTATTGCCGGATGAATGATACCCCAAATGCTTGCCCCTCCTGCAACCACCTCCGAACGAAGTTGTTACTGGATGAACTGATACAGTCTGTACAATACCGTTGCCGCTTGCGCTCTAGTGGAGCTGCCCTTGGGTTCGAAATAGCCCGCTTTTACACCGTTCATCAGACCCGCCTGCTGCACGGCCGTGACCGCTTCTCTGGCATAGTTCGAGGTTTGCTGCAGGTCCAGGAATCCTGCTGTCTTGCCAGCGGATTCGGCGGTTACTATCGTAACTTTAAGATGTTGCGCAATCCGGTAGATCAGCACGGCCATATCCTCACGGGTGATCGTATCGTTGACACCGAAGCTGCCAGCATCCTTGCCTTGCACAATGCCAGCCTTCTGCGCGGAGGCAATGGCCCGGTAATACCAGGCATTCGGTTCGACATCCGTTAAACCAGTAACCGCTTCATAGTCGGCCAGATCGAATAAACCAACGAGCATCTGAATGAATTCCGCCCGAGTCACTAGCCCCTCCGGAGCATACAACGCTTCGCCTCTGCCTTGGACGACTTCTCTAGCCGCCAGCCCATTTACCGCCTCGCGAGCCCAAGCGTACCCATCCATATCCTGAAAGGATACCTGTACAAGTTGCGCCGCATATTGGCTGAAGTGGCTCGGTTTAAATTCGACCTTACCTGTAATGGCATTGTATCGACCGTTCTTGACCACCTCAAGCTGGCCGTCTCCCGCTATATAGTAGATCACAACTTGACTTGGATTTTCGCCGGGTGCCAGCGTATAAGGCAATTCAACCTTGATCTCGTTCCCGTCAAAGCGAGTCAAATTTTGCCCGTCAAGGCTCAATTTGAAATCATAGACGGTGGAGGAACCAATCCGTTGTCTGGCCTGTGGTGTGAGGGTTACTGGGTCCACTTTGGTGACGGACAACTGAAGATTCGAAGTTTCAGAAACTTGACTGTTTCTGAGAAGCTTCGTAGCGATAGATACCGTTCCCAATTCCGACTCAATAATAATGGTATCAACGTCGCCCTCAACTTGTTGCAGCGCAGCGGCCGGCAGGTTGATCTGCAGTTCACGAACCTCGGAAGTTTTATTCACTTTGATCATTATCGATTTATTCTTCGACTGCTTTGCAGCTGCGAGCAGATCTTTCGCTTGAGCACTTACGGTGGCAGTCCCTTGGTTTGAAGGCAGTGCTTCAAGAGAGATGACGTCTTGATTCAAATTTGAACCGGAATTCGAGTTACCGGCGGGGGCCCCTGCACCCGGGTCAGGGATTGGACCCGGATTTGGACCAGGGTTTGGACCAGGGTTGGAGTTCGCTGGCGTAACTGCCACCTTCGCTTCTTTTCCTTCTGTCGTTGCAAGCGATTCCATTTTGCTGTCTAAAGCGGTCAATGTATTCAGACTTACGGAAGCAGACCCCGTATCTGTTGCTTTGAAAGTAAGTGAAAACAGGTTTTTGTCCCCGCTAAACCCCGGCTGCTGTCCCGTATGAGTAAAAACAAGCAGGATGTTGTCGTTGGAGACTTTTGGTGCCAGAACAAAGGTCTCTCCGCTTATACTGCTAAAATAGCCCGTATACTGAAGTTTCGTTGTATCGTACACAAGCCCGATTTCTGCGCCATAGACATCCGTAAGTGAAGTCCCCTTAACGGTCAACGTCACCGTCTCTCCCGACCTCACCGTGTTCGATAAAAAATCCAATTCGAATTTATCTGATGACTCTGTCGCGTTAGAAATAGGCAGAAAAGAAACAAGGAGCAGGAAAACCAAAGAAAATACTTTTAGGTTTAGTGACATGTGAGTAGCCTCCATATAGAAAGTTTCAGATGGGGGATGACTTGAAGTCACCCCCATCTGGGCTCATCGTTTTAGTTTAGTAGTATGCGTTGTGCCATGGAGACAAGGTCAAATAAATTTAGCTTGCCGTCATTGTTCGCGTCAAACAAGCGAAGCGACTGCCAATTCGCGGAGCTGCTGGTCGCATTGTAATTCGCTGCAAGTAGGGCCAAATCACCGATACTTGCCGACTGGCTGGCCGAAGCTTGGAACAGTGCAAACGCCTGCGAGAGTGCATCGCGAGCCAGATCCACCTGAGCTTGGGTAGTATCGCTTTGAGCTGACACCGTGTTGGCTGCAGCAATGGCACTATTGAGGCTGTCGATCGCGCTTTGCGGATAGTATCCGAAGCGCGGTGCTTCCGGATTGAGAACCTTCGCATTCGCAACAGCTGCTGAAACCTCCGCGATGACCTCGTTCAATTCGGTCTTGTTCACAGGAACGATGGCGATCGTATGCCCATTCCCTTTGTTTACCGGCAACTCGTTACCGAATTGATCGGCCAGCACGATTCCACTCATATAAACATTCGTAGTCACAGATTGATTCAAAGATCGGAACGTCAGCGCGAGGAGATCCATTGTGCCAGTCACCGGAGATGGGCCTGTGCTTGCCTCTATGATCCTGTATGTCCCTTCACCATACACGCTTCCTACTACGCTAAAGCCGTCCAGCAAGGAGCTCGCGCCTACAAACTCCAGTTCAGCCGGATTGTAGTTGACCGTCACTGATTTTGCGTATACGCTATCGGTTACATTCGACAAGCCGTAGGTCAGCTGGAAGGAATCTCCCGCCGTGACGGAGCTCGGTCCACTCAACCGATACGAAAGCGTCATGTCGCTTTCTGGAATCACAACTTCCATATCCGGGCTGGCATTCAGAGAACCGTTTTTCATATACCGAACAAAATACTTGCCGGCGGCGAGACCTGTGACTTCTCTTCCTGTGATCGCAGTATATTCTGCCGCACCTTCGATCCTATACTCCATTTCCGGTGTTACGCCATGGAGCTTTCCATCGTTTCCGTTGAAAATTGTCGGCGCAACCCCTGTTGGTGTTGTCGGTGCTTGCTGCACTGGTTGGAAAACTTCCCATTCCCATAAGCCAACGCCATTACCATCCCGAACTTGCTTTGTCAACGTAACACGCAGTGATTTAACTTTCAGAACCTGGTCAAATTTATAAACATTTGTGGTTCCCACCGGAGTAGTACTAGCTACGATGCCATCGGTAACAGTCCCTGCCGTTACCCATGCACCTGTTTGGCTATCTAACGGGATGTATGAATACGTGTACTGTTTAGGCGCTTTTATACCGCCATTATCCGTCCAAAGCACCAAGTTTGAGCTTTGGATTGTTGCACCCTGCGGCCAATCATATTGCACCCATTCCTCAGAGCTTGTAACGCCCCATGTACCCCAATGCGGGTTGTTGGTAGCGTCTTTTCTGCCGTCATTTACTGCAGGAAGGCTCTCCCAGGACGAAGTGTAGCTGGCAGAGATATTGGCGGAAAACGCCATATTATTATTTCGTGGAGTCAACAACCGTAAATCTGTCAGTAGTTTTTCAATCGCCTGAGCAACTTCCTCTTCTGTAGCAGCCTTGTTCGCCATCACAGCGGATGCGTTCGCGAGCGCGACAGCAATTGGCGCTAGACCTTCACCACTTAAATTCGTAGCTTTTAATGCATTTGCATAGCTGTAAATCCTTGCTAGTTCTGTTTTGTCTGCCCCACTCGTAAATCCATTGACCTTCCATTCCAAAACGCCGCTTCCAACGATAACAGGTTTCATGTCAATACGAGCGCCTGTAATGTATGCAGGCTCAAAGGTGGTTGTGTTGTATTTATTCAATGCATTTCCGAGACCGTTTATTGCTCTTGGTGTGTACCAATTTCCGTTCTCATCACGAAGCTGTAGCTTCATATCCGTGGGTTGGAAATTCCCGGAACCATCGCGGAAAACATATACATCCATCGAGGAAGCAAGGAAAGCTTCATCCCATTGATACATGATCCATGTCGGGTCTCCTTCTTTACCCCAGTTGTGCCATGCGCTGTTCGCTGCACCTTTGGTAGGCGAGAAATCCGCTGAACTCTTTGGGTCGAACCCGTTGTTCAGTGCCGAAGGGTACCCGTCACCGCCGGAGAAACTGGCAGTAGGTGTTGCAGTCAGCGCATTATTGTTAGGTTGTGATTTCACGACATATACAGTGACACGTGCCTTCGAGTCGCTGCCTGTGATATCACCCGTGACTACGAATTCACCTTCATTCGCATAGCTGACTGGATCAAATTCGTTCCACGAAACGTCAGCCTTCCTAAATCCGTCATCGATCAGAACATCCACCTGACCAGGAAGTGCCGGTGCTGTGCCCTTTTGTGTCACAACGCTGAGTGCCCGGTAAGAGCCATCGTTGTCTTTTGTGATATTAATCGTGACATCCTTGCTGGCCACTTTGTCATCATCAGCCGCCGTAAAAGTAAACACGTAGGTGCCTGCCTTGCTAACGCCACGGGCATACGAATTTGCTTTATCACCATCGACAAAAGTAATTTCCCCTGCGCCATTTGGACTTTGCTTGAGCGTCCATCCATATGACAAATTGGGTTCAAATACCGCGCTGTACAGCGGATCCGGGGTCGCCGCACCGGATAATACGAGAATACTGCTATTCGAAGCATCTTGGACCGCAGTCACTTCCCCAATGTTTGGAGGCTGTTTTTCCGGCGCTGCGGCTAACTCAATGGTCAGTTCGCCAGAACCACTTTTTTGCCCGTCGTTGGCGGTTAGCTTGACTGTATAGGTTCCGCCTTTGGTACCGACAGCCTTTGTGGTGGTTGCCTTAGGATTGGTGAAGCTTAGTTTGCCGCCTTCTGGGGTACTGACAACCTCCCACTGGTAGGTCAGCGAGCCATTCGGTGCGCCGTCGTCGTTCACCATGCCGTTCAGCGTTAATGGAATCAACGCCTGCGGGTTTTGTGTCGCAGTCTCTACCGTAACCTGCGGAGCTTGATTTTCACCTATAGCTGTCTTTTCAATCGTCAATTCGGCCGTAGGTGCGTTGCTCATTTGGTACATCGCAACACCCTTATTGTTCTGAACATAGAACTGTCCGGCATCTGCATCATCCAGCTTAATTGTATAATAGCCATTCTCTAGGCCTGCCCCGTCAAAAGTAATCTTTGAAGCGTGCTCTTTTTCATCAAGATTCGAAATCTGCAAATGAAATGCCTTACCGTCTTTTTGAATCTGAGCACTTTCAATTTTATCACTTTCCGAGACCAGGTAAATTTTCTCATCGATTAGGTTGATGCGCTTGCCAAAACCGTCCTTTGGTGTGATATGGTAGCTTTCGCCTTCGTCAGTGACCAAAGCTCCATATCCGAAAAGTCCAAATACCGGATCGGTGACAATATCTGAACTGATGCGCAACAGCGAGCCATACAGCCCTTCCTCTGATTCGCCGGAAAAGTCCTGCCAGCCGTTGTTCATAACGCGTGTACCACCATCGTTTACGTTTTTGGTGCCGGTTCCTCCCTTCTGAGCGTTATATCTCCAAGAGATTCCGCCTACAGACTGTGCAGAAATCTGCCCCATATTAATGGCGTTGAAGTTTGAAATTTTCGCCGCATAGTTGCGCTGCTGTGCGATAGCAGACTGATCATCAGACCTCCCGTTATTCTGATAGCGGAGCCAGTCATCCATAATTGATCCCGCCAAAGACGCAGTATATTGGAAATTCCACCAGCCTTCGCCTGCGCGGAATACCGGTACGGAATAATAGTACCAAGTGGGCTGAATGCCTCGCATGGCACGAGTCTTCAAGTCAGCCATTCCCATACTTTTCAGGGCTGCGCCTGCCCGCGCGTCTTCAGGGTAGTATGTGCGCAGCGCCTTGGCTGCGGAATAGGCTCCTTCTTCGCCGGTATTGTCATATTCAAATTCTGACCCGTAAGGATAAGCGGCGTTTGTCACGTTCCGTCCTTTGGTTTGGGCGAACTTACTTTTCAGCTTCTCATACTCAGTCAGCATTCCCTCTTCTTTCAGTGCCTCAATCATATCTGGAATCTGCTGTTCACCATAGAATCCAGTTGATCCGCTGGAGGCACGGTTATAGTATATGCCATAGGCCTTTTCTAGATAGTATTGCGGCGTTTCGCGGTACTCCATCAGATTGGGATACGACTTTTGGATCCGATACATATTGAAAAATCCAGTTGCTTCCATAATTTCGGAGAACGTCCGTGTATAGGGACTTGTTGAATTCGTGTTAACACCTGAATCTTTGAGGTAGTTTGCAACCGTAAAACTACTCTGCGTATTCTTCATATAATTTTCCCACATGAAGTCGATCAGGTAGGTTTCAATTGATCGAATTTCATCTGGATTTGGATCCAGATAATTCTTCGTGACCATGAAATTGATGTTATCGTGACTCCAGTCATCGCCCCAATGGCTTGTCGTTGTGTCAAGACCGGTTGTAAGATACCAGTCACGGTAGATGCCGTAGTTAGGATTGTTCGGGTCCTTGTCTTGCGTGTTCTCAACCATAAATTCGGAATGGGCCTGCACCGTTTGGTCAAGCTCGGCCAGAACATTGAATTCAAATTGGGTGAATTTATCTACCTGTTCACTACCGGCCTTCAGCTTGTAGTTCACTCGAACGCTGTTATTGCCGATATTGCCAAATTGGAGCGAATAGATATGATGCTGTTCACCGTTTATAATCTTGGTTTCTACAAACTGTACGGATTCTGTATAATCCGGGTTCCCGTCAGGAAGTCCACGTCCGGCGCGAGAATTGTTGACCATTTTATCTCTGGTCTGGCCTGGCTTGATATCCGGAATATGCGCTTCGTCAAACGGATCATTCTCGTCAACAGACTGTATATCTATAGACTGTATGTCGATGAAGCTGTCGTCGTAATGCAGATCCAGCTTAACGGGCATATTGATCGCAGTCTGAAAGCCGGGCAACGCTACTGCATCAATCATTCCTGATTTGTACAGGATGGAGCGAAGGTTTGCCTCACGGTCCTCCATAGAGGTAGAAGCATTATTTGGGCTGTTAGCATTATCCTGCGGGCTGTTGTCACCTGCGCGTACCGCTGAAAATTTAAACTTATAAGTTTTTTCCTCATTCGGTCCCAAAACCAAGCTGGTGGCATCGGTAAAATATCCACGGCCGGTTTTCTGTATATCCTTGGAATGGATATACAAAACATTCAGCCCCGGAAACCAGCCGCCACTGTCACCGACCCAGTTTGAGTAATTACTTCCAGCACGCAGTTCTCCCGCGTCGCCCAACCAATAATCAACATACTCTATGCGTGCGCCACTTTCCGGCACTGGGGTAAACAGCATGAAATTTCCTTCGCCACTCGTGCGGATAGCATAGGAATACCCGCTGTCGGCGCCGGCAAAATTATGTGTGGTAACTCGGTTGTCATAGGTATCCGATACAGATCTATATTTGTTATTCCAAGCCATCGGCAATCCGATATCACCGAATTCAATATATTTGCTGCTTTTGTTTTTCACAGTGATACCCCACTGCATTGAACCGTCTTCGCTATTCATATCAAATACAGACTTTACGTCAAAACCTTTCATCACCCGATTGGCAGTGGAGTTCAAGTCCTGTCCTATATAGTTGACTTCCACTTTCTTACCGTCTGGTGAGGCCGTTTTCGCAATGTAAGGATTATTAGGATTGATGGTAGAATATTTTGTTGAACCACCAGCAGCCAGTGTTTTGTTTGTATCAACTTCTACAAAGCCAGCCCTGTTGTCAGGAAATTGTTCACTGTCACCGGTGCGGTAAGATAAAATCATTTCGCCCATCCATTGGTGCTGGACGTCGTTCTGTGGTGATGTATTGTTGGGCAAAACAAAATTGATAGGATTGCCATTTTTGTTTGTAGGGTTATTTTTGATATATAGTTCTTCAATCTGCCCTAAATCACCGATTTTGGCAGAAAGGCTAGCATTGGAGATGCCATCCGTTGCTGCGGCTACCGAAGGCACCGCGTTAATCCCCAAGGGCAGCGCCCCGGAAAACAACAGCAACGCGGAAGCCAGTGGAACCAGTTTTTTTGTAATCGTTTTCATTTTTACCTCCCGTTTTAATTAAATTTCTGAAAATGAATCAAATGCATTCCCAACCCTCTACGAAATACCTTTGACCAATTAGATGGAGGATGACGCCATCTATTTGACCTGCCTTGCAAGCCAATTCGATCTCATCAAGTAGTTCCCCAAAGTTAACGTTTGTATTTCTACTTCGATTCCATCTTGGAAAGCATTAAACTAGTCTGTCACCGTCTGAGTCACATTGCCATCCCCAAAAATGGTCTCCTAAGCAACAATTTTCTGGAATTAAACCACCTTTTTTTGTAAATTTCGAGAAAAATTGTGAACGCAAAACAAACCCCATACTTCAAACGTGCTTGCGCCATTTCGCGGTACGGAGTCCCCTCATGATGTTGTTATTTTTTCACGTATCCAAACCTTCGTTTCGACCGGTTTACGATTCCCCCAGCATGCGGAGGGAACGGCTGAGAACTAGCGGGCCATATTGCAAAGCGATTTTTCCAGCATTTTCGTGCACCTTAGGATTCCGCTTTATGCATTCGACGACCATCGCAAAATGCAGCTTGATTTCGTCGTGATCCGTCCGCCTTCTGTTGATATGTACATATCCCCGCTCAGTGATTACTTCCAATTCCAGTATTAACGTATGCAGTCGAGCGATAATGATCTCTCCATTCGTTCCCGTCTCAACGTTGAAATAACTATTTGACATCCTATTGGCCGATGCAAGTTTAGGGATCAAAATGATAGCGCTTGCAGTAATGACCGAAGCAATTATTGTCTGAAATGATTTAGATACTGCGATGTGTTTCCAGTGATTTTTCCATGTTTATAGCATTTATTAACCTCCTCATTTTTAGATGCAGCATTCTTGAAAGTCGTAATGAACATATGCTAACTCCTCCTAATCGTAGTGAGACTTCTGTGAAACCAGCATGCTAAACTCTATTAGTTAATGAAACCTAATGAATTCATTGTACATAATACACGTTATTACAACATTAAAATTCCCAACATATTTTTTAAAAATTACAACTAATATTTTTTCAATTGACACATGCTTATTGTAATAAATCCCCTTCATTAAATGTCATTTTTCGAAAATTCTTAGTTAAAATTTATAGATAAAGTATGATGTTGATACAGTAATTTAAATTTTTGTTTTAAAAATAAGAGCTTTTAGAGAGAGATTTATGAAACCACAAGTTCTTCATTTCATCAATCCATCAATCCCTTATTTTCTAGATTGGTCCATAACCTGAGTCGCAGAAGAATGTGGTTTCCAGCATACTTCGTATTTATCTCACTGCTAATAAAGTAGGAATCTCTCCCTTAAATTTTCGCAAAAGCTACACGGTATTTCCGCATTAAAAACACTAAAGAGCCTATGACCTTAGCAATCAAAGGAACATAGGCTTTTTGTTATCTTACTCGTTCGTCATGCTTTCCTAGTATTTACCCAAACAATCATCTCTCCTGATTGATTGAACTATAGTTACCAGTTACTTCAACAAACTGTATTAAGAATTGTGATTAATAGTTCCTCTGAGTACATATGGTGCTGATGATTTACCAATTGTTAATCCCTTTAACTCACTCGGGATATGTATGTATTCTTCTGCTCTTTGAGGTTCCATCCAAGTAACTTCCTCAATTTCTTCTGGAAATGAAATGTATATTTCTCCACCAATTACATTCCCTCTAAAGGTAAAGAAAATTGTATGATGTTCCCTATCTACAAAAAAAGCTTCACTTACACTGAATATACCATTTAATTCAACCTCTAAGCCCGTCTCTTCTTTTACCTCACGAATAGCAGCTTCTTCAAGTGTTTCACCTCGTTCTACTGTTCCACCAGGAAGTGTATAGTAGGAAGATTTCATACCCTTGTTCTTAACCATCAATACATTTTTTCCTTGTTCATCAAAGAGAAGCACATAGGCAACATCTACTCTTTTCATTTAATAAATCCCCTTCTCAAAGAAATGTGAATTATCAACAATTCGTTACATTATTTGAACTCTCCTCCTCGTTAACGTAATGAGGCTGCTAATTATGCCGGCAGCCTTCTCCGTATGTAACTAACGTTCTGCGTTAGCTACATGAACTAATCTATTCATCTATAGTTATTTTGTTTTTAAACCTAACCACATTAATAGAGATGGTAATACGGAGAATGGTAAATAGAACACACTCATTCCTTTGTATTGGAGTGTGCTTGATAATTTAACATACATGATATCAGCAATCATATACATGCTTGGTACTACACCGGCTAAATAAATATCCATAATCACCCATAATCCATCACCATTGTTGTTGTACCTTTTAAAGGCATAAATAGAAGTTATACCAATAATAGCGATAAGGGAAATAGGCATGATAGATGCTATCTCTTTTTTCCAATTACTTAACTTAACCAAACACCTTCTTCCAAAAAAATAGTAAATAAAGATATTAATTAATCCAAGTTCAATTGATAAATTAAAGGAAGTTAATAGTACTATTATGATTGTTAGAACAGAAATAACCAAATGAAATAAAAGCGATCTGAAAAAATTTATCAACAATACACAATCATCCCCCAATTCTGTAAACTTCCGTTCATCGTAATACTGCTTGCTCTTATTTTTCCACTTCTTGAATTTCTTTAAGAATGTCCGTAATTAGGACTGCCTTTGACTCTACAAGGACATTTCTCAACCAAGCCACACATTCCTCTGAAAGGCTATTGCGATTGCCATTTGGAAAGTGATATATCCATGTAATCACCTGTAATCTCTTCCCGAGAAGTTCTTTGCATATCTATAAGTCACCTCAATACATATTTTAACATGTCCTTGCCAGTTACTTGAATGGAATCAAAAAAGAGCTGCTTAAATGCAGCTCCCGAGCTATAGCAAATTTAGGTTAACTTTTGTAGTCATCTTATTGTTCGCATATGCAGCCGCACCGATCATACCAGCTTGTCCACCTAATTTCGCTTGTTCTATTTTACAAGTACGGGAAGAAAGCTTTAGAGCATGATTTCTAACGGTATCACGTACTGAATTTAGCAAGCGATCACCAGCTGCCGACATTCCACCACCGATTATAACCAATTCTGGATTTAATAGGTTGATTACATTCGAAAGACCAAATCCAAGAATCCTTCCTGTTTCTTGCATAACCTCAATTGCAAGTGAATCTCCAAGATCGTATGCCTCAGAAATCATATGGGCAGTAATTGCCGTCCGATCGTCTCCCACCCATTGCAATACGATACTTGACCGACCTTCCTCAAGCTTGTCTGTAAGAGTTTTAACCATTCCTATCGCAGACACGTATCTCCCTAGACAGCCTGAGCTTCCACAACGACAAGGGCGACCTTCCCGGTACATATTCATATGCCCAATTTCGCCCGCGCTAGATGTAGTACCGTAGAAAACCTTTCCATCATTTACAATACCAGATCCTAGACCGGTACCTAACGTGATCAATACCAAGTTTTTGTAACCAATGCCTGCACCAAACATCCATTCACCATACATATTTACCCGCACATCATTGTCGATAAAAACAGGAAACTCAAAATTACTTTTCATTTGATTCACAACATGAATGTTTTCCCAATCTGGAAAGTTTGGTGAAAAAATGGATAGACCTTCCTCTGGATCAAGTAATCCAGGTATTCCCATACCCATGCACTTAATAGAAGTTTGATGGATTCCTTCGAACGACATCATCTCTTGAACAATTTCTTTAATTTTGTTTAACACATGAGTAGGTCCTTTTGCTGCTTCCGTGGGGTCACTTCTATCGTGAATTTTTTGAAAGTCCGTGTTGAAAATTGCAGACTTAATATTTGTTCCACCAAGGTCAATTCCAATAATATATTTACTCATAACTATCTCCGCTCTCATATATTTTTAAATATTGTAAATTACTTGATTATTAAAATGAATGGACTTATGTGACTATTATCATTATCACATCGAGTTTTTCTACAGTAATCTGCCCAATAGCTTAATGAGGCTGCCACTCATTTTACGGTGGCAGCCTCATCTTGTTGATTTATTGAAGTAACGTTCCTCGTTAGCGGAAGGGTTTCGTAGCATCAATAATGAGCGACACAAAACCTAATTTCCCATCCATGTTCCTATGATCAAATCGTTTTGATCGGTAAATAAAACCTTTTGTCTCATCCCAATCATTATAATAAAATTTTCCATTTTCATCACAGTATTCAAGCAATTGTAAGTTATAGCCTGCTTCCTCGAACATTGTACGTAAAGTATGATAAGTATGTACAATTTTATGAGAAGCAGCAGGGTGATCTTTGGGACCAGGACCACCGATCTTGACTATATTCTGATACGCTTCATCTGGGAAATAGCCATCTGGTACCGCACAGCGGATGTACCCTCCCACCTTTAAAAATCTAAAGCATAAGTTTGCTGCTTTAACTCCCTCATCATAAGTAAGATGTTCCCAAACATGTTCCGCCAATATGGCATCAATTGAATCAATAGCGAACTTGTTATCCCAATCCTCGCCTACCAATAAACTTAACTCATGCTCTTCAGTGTGCAACCAATCTGAATTATTTTTACTTCCGCCAGAACCAACTACAACACGTACCAAAGTTCTCCCCCCTTACTTTAACTAAATCATATCGATTAATATGGAAATCGAAAATGGAATAAAGGCACTATTATATGGAATTTTATGACACCATGCAAATCTGCCTGAGGGATTGGAGAAGGCTGCCGTTATTATTGCTGTCGGCAGCCTTCTCCAAATGTTATTAAGCTTATGTTCCGTTATACCGATTATTTTCTTTAAACAACAATGCTTTCATTGCAAAACGAGGCAAAATTAATTGTCTTCTCCATCTAGATGGTTGATTTATTAATCGATAAAGCCATTCTGCATTTAACTTCTGCCATACAACTGGTGCTCTTTTGACTGTCCCAGCAATGATATCAAGACTTCCTCCAACGCCAATAGCAACCCTAACATTTAGTTTATTTTTATATTTATGTATCCAAAATTCAGCTTTTGGGGCTCCAAGTGCAACCACTAGAACATCGGGACTCAAGGTCGCAATCTCATCTACAATTTGTGCCTCATCCTTATGATCAAAAAAGCCATGCTGTCTACCCAAAACGGATACGTTTGGGTATCTCTTACCTATTAGTTCTGTTGCCTTTTTACTAGTCGTCTCATTCGCGCCCAGAAGATAAAATGACCAATTTTTTCTGTTACCTATTTCCAATAAATTGAATAGAAGATCACATCCTGTAACACGTTCGGGAAGTGGATTTCCCTTTAAACGAGAGACCATGACAATGCCTGCACCGTCCGCAGTAAGGTGTCCCGACTCATCAATTATGGTACGGAGCAGTAAATCATGTTGACAAGACATGGTGATTTCAGGATTTAGTGTTACCACATGGAACAGTTCCGCCTTTTTTTCCTTTATTACTTGGTCAATAATATGGACTGTATCTTCCATAGTTATTTTTGGTACTGGAATTCCCATTATTTGCGAACAGTTCTCCATAGAATCCACCTTAGGTTTTTAACCACATTTTAACATAAAGGATTACTCCAAACTATCCTACGCAGTACCTCACGACCCTAACGGGACACCTTGCCGGTTTGGTGATATATGTTGAAGGCCGCCAAGTTGAGCTGTTGCCGCTGGGCTCCCTAACTTATTAAATATATACTTCTCTATTCAGATTCACAATGTCTTGGTGCGAATATCCTCCAGTAGTTGACGATAGCTTCTCTATAACTTTATCTCGTTGAGATGGGGCTTTTTCTTTATCTGCTTTTTTTAATGCTTCGGTAAGTTCCTCTTTGGTAAGTTCTGTGCAGTATGCAGGGGTTCCTGGCTGTTGCCTCCACGAATCACTTAAAGATCCGCTATCTACTGGGTCGAAGCCTAGCTCATTTACTATGTTCATGGTTATTTGTTTATGCAACTGGTTATCACCAGCAATCGCTATGGCAATGCGTCCACTAGTATCCTCGGGAGTTCCTTTATATTCTAACGTATAGGCTAATAAATTGTTGAAAGCTTTAGTGGTAGGTCTGCCTAAATGATTGGATACCCAAACACTTTCAACCAACCCGTTCTCAATTTCTTCAATTTCCTTGTCTCTTTGTGGATAATAATTTGATGTGTCTACAACAACTACTTCCTCCCCAACTTTATCCACAACGTTGCGAATGCTTGGCAGTGCGTGGAAAGGGATAGATATGACTAGAACATCAATATTTGTAATTACATCATCTACATTCACAGGTGTTCCTACAAGTTCTTTTCCTTCTAGCCGTTCAATCCCGCGAGCATCTGCAATTTTGACATCATGTCCATTCTCAACTAATTTTTTTGCGATATTCGACGCGATTGGTCCTGCCCCTATTATTCCAAATCTCATTTTCATTTCTCCCTATTCTATAAGTTATTTTACTTCGGAGATCGTCTAGTCGTCTGCCGTCGTGTATATCAATGTATTGATTTCATCGTCTCGCCATTTACTACGACGCGGCGGATGAAGAACGCCATACCCAAGCCAATCAATGCGATAATCATTGTAAACAAGAACACATTTTGAGATCCGGACGTCATCGCGTTTGCAATTTCGGTCTGCTTGGTCGAAGAGGAGGAGCCATGCAAGTATCTCTCCATACCACCGGTAAGAAGACTATTTGCGACCGCTGTTCCAATCGCGCCTATAACTTGCTGTAGTGTATTCATGACTGCCGTACCATGCGGGTATAATTCCGGTGGCAATTGATTTAGCCCATTCGTTTGAGCAGGCATCCATATCATGCCTACCCAAACCATGAGCCCGATATGCAAAGCCACGATAAAGGCCACTCCATTTGTAGTGCTAGTTGCATCTCTTTTCCTTTTCCCATGTTTCTCTTCTCCTTTATTTTATAGTTGGACAAAGTAACCAACCAATATCTATTTTTTAGCTTTGATTAAGCGATATAGGGTTATTCACTATTTAGCTTGCTAAACAATAATCTGGATTTAGTTAGCATGCTAAACATAAATGCAAGAGTTAACTTATAATAAGTTACTCTCCATTTGCTTCAAAAGCCGCCTTAATAATAAGCGCTCTTCGGGTAAAATGGAATGCAGTAATTTTTCTTGCTGCTGTTTCCATTTGAATTCAACCGGGTTTTCTAATTCTTTGCCTTTATCGGTAAGGAAAATTCGCATAACCCTTGCATCATCTTGATCGCGTTTACGGTGTATAAATCCGTTTTGCTCAAGGGATTTAACCATATTTGTTACCGTAGGCGGCTCGCATTTTAGATGTTCGCACAGTTGCATTTGTGTTACCCCATCGCCTAACCACAAACGGTATAGCAAGTTCTCTTGGCCAACGTAAAGATTAAGTTCCCGTAGAGACTCGCTATAATCTCGTCGCATTTGGGAGGAAATTCGATCTAACGACTGGCGAATATCGCAGTCCACCGTATATGTCATTAATATTTCTCCTCCACATTCACGAATTATATTTAGCTCGCTAAATATATCACGCTGGAATTCTCGCGTCAACAGAACCTAATACTAATTAACGGAATACAAGCCTTCACATAGCCCAGAACCCCTTGAATAAAATCAATGGCTGCACCATATTAGTGATAAACATATGCATAACTGTAATTGTCAGGCTACTCATAAGCGGCGAACTCTCTATGATTTGTGGAGATTTTAGAGCAAACTACTATGTGCTGCATGACTACAAACATTATTCCCTTTGTAATTGTCTTACATTCAACACACACGTTATTCTGCCCGTAAATGTGAGCGAAAGGCTGCCGATAGTGCCGGCAGCCTCCCATTGCTGTGTATTGAACAATCTGTGTCTCGTTAGCGTAACGATGAATTCATTGAGAATTTAAAGATTCAATTAACTGTTCTAATTCTAGTTCTAACATTGAATTAAGACGAATAGTAAAATTATCGAAAACCAAATCTTTAGTTAGCTCATTTGGAACAATTACAGTGTGCATTTCTGCTGCTGTTGCGGCTTTAGCACCATTTGGGGAATCCTCAAAAGCAATGGCATTATGTGAGTTAACTCCAAAATAATCTAGTACATTTAAATATAGTTCTGGATCTGGTTTCACATTTTTGACATCTTCATGAGTTCGGATACAGTCAAAATACCCAACTAGATTTAATTCTTCTAAATTGGGCATAACCCAATCATATGGAGCACTAGATGCAAGACCAATTTTCAAACCCAGTTTCTTTGCTGATTTCAAATAATTCGCAACACCTGGGCGTTCTTTTACATTTTTAATCAACATGTCATATTTTTGTCTTCTTAGTATTCTCAATTCCTCACGATTGATTGGTCTTCCAATAGATTCTTGCAAATAGGAATATGGGTCAAATGCATTCATATGTCCACCAATTCTTTTGCAATATAATTCTAATGGGAGTTCAATACCATGCACTCTAAAAACCTCTTGAAAAGAATAAAATTCAAATGTTTCCGTATCTCTAATTAAACCATCAAAATCAAATACAACTGCTTCAATCACCTATGTCGCCCCCACTTTATTACTATACCAAGTTAACGCATTACCATAATAAATAATTATATATTATGTTTCAATTATTTGTAAGTGTTTTTCACATTTCTTATTGAGCAAATCTGTCCTTTAGTTTAATGACCATTTGAATATATCCATTACAAATACAACAGATCATACGAGGGATGCGTTTCTTGAATATTAAGGGTTCACAGCGACACTTCTTGGATTTGATCCTACTGGAATCGTAGCTACAACCGTATTTGTTATTCCGTTAATAACGGAAACATTGTTAACGTTAAAGTTCGCTGCGTAAATCGCGTTTGTTAAAGGATTGACAGCGACACCAAATGGATGAGTACCAACTGGTGTAGTTACAACCACATGCGTAGCCCCGTCTATAACGGAGACAGTGTTGCTGTTGTTGTTTGTTACGTAAATACGGTTCGTATTAGGATTGGCAGAGACACCTTCTGGATTTAAGCCTACTGGAATCGTAGCTACAACCGTATTGGTGATTCCGTTAATAACCGAGACATTGTTGCTGTTAAAGTTCGCTACGTAAATCGCATTTGTTAAAAGATTGACACCAACATCTCTTGGATTTACTCCTACAATAGGAGAAGCAATAACTGCATTCGTAGCCCCGTCTATAACGGAGACAGTGTTGTTGCCTTGGCTCGATACGTAAATACGGTTCGTGATAGGATTGATAGCGACTCCAAATGGGTTTCCTCCGACTAGAATCGTAGTTATTACCGCATTCGTAGCTCCATCAATTACGAAGACATTGTTGCTGTTGATGTTTGCTACGTAAATAAGGTTCGTATTGGGATTCACAGCAACACCGAATGGAAGTTGTCCTACTGGAATTGTAGCTATAACCGTATTTGTTATTCCGTTAATAACGGAGAGATTGTTGCTGGTTGCGTTTGTTACGTATATACGGTTCGTGTTAGGATTCACATCAATGCCTACAGGCTGTACTCCAACGGGGATGTTCGTAATGACGCTATTTGTAAACCCATTAATAACAGCGACAGTGTCGGCTAATTGGTTTGTGACATAAATTCGATTAAGAGAAGTAGGAATAGTAGGACTCGCCGGTCCTGTTGCTCCAGTTGCTCCTGTTCCTCCAGTTGCTCCAGTTGCTCCTGCTACACCTGTTGCGCCAGTTGCTCCAGTTGCACCTGTTGCGCCAGTTGCTCCAGTTGCACCTGTTGCACCTGTTGCTCCTGTTGCTCCTGTTGCACCTGTTGCTCCAGTTGCTCCAGTTGCTCCAGTTGCTCCAGTTGCTCCAGTTGCACCTGTTGCCCCAGTTGCTCCTGTAGCACCCGTCGGACCTATCGGATATTCAGAAAATTTGATTTCAATTTCTCGCCCATTGTAAAGTTCAATTTCAATTTCCTGGACCTGATTCCAATCAATGTCTTCTAAAAAATCCTCAAGTTCGGATTTTCTTTCAGTTGAGTCAACATCTTCATCGAATTTCAATTTGTACTCGACACCATTAAAATACTCGATTTCAACTTTTTGGATATTAGTAATACCTACATCTATTAATATATCTATTAACTGAGCAAGTTTACTCATAATCCCATCACCTCCCTTAATTCATCATACGTATTCCTATCATATTTGTTTGGACTTAATGGTATTAGAATAATAATACCCAATAAAATGCCTTTGACTTTTTATATATAGTAAGGTGCGGAGCGGAGTGAACTTTTACCAGTCGACACCTGGTCATCAAGTTGAGTGCTGTTCCGAAAGCAATGAGTCTTTGGGTCATGATTAGTTTCAACAATAACTTCCCTATCCTTTTTGGGAATACGGAATTAAAGAAAGAGTTAAACCCGGACGTACTCCCCAAACAAAAAACGCTACCAGTAGTAGCGCGGGATCATCATATAGACTGTATATTGCCTTCCTCGAATCAGTTCTGAAGGCTCAACATACCTCATTGTCGTTTGAATTGAGTCATGACTTGCGAGTCTAGCAACCAAAAGAGGAGCGTAGCGGTGAAGCAAGCTCCTCAACTCCCTCGGTTCGATTAAGTTTTCTCACGTATGCTCGCTTATTCGCAGGATTTCACCCTTGTTAAAAGACAGGAGGTTTGGAATTGAGTCACCGTAATAGACCTTGGCAACATGAAGGCGCACTGAAGCACAGGGTGAGGCTTACACCCCATATATTTCCATATACTACACGTTATCTCCACGCCGCCCCTGGAGGTTTTTACTCCCATGTCTCAACGGGTCTATGCCCTCTCATTCCTTCGTTACACCTGTCCAAGGGGTGGAGCCGGTCTTGCTATCGTTACGGGTCTATGCCCTTTGGTTGAACACATCCGGTACCCCGTGCTTTCTTTTGAACCCCCGCGAATAAGCCAAAATTCGTACGACGAAACGGTTGGATATTACTAAGTACTTAAGCTGCTAACTGAAGTGGCATTGTTTTAGTAGGGTCGTAGGCTTCGTTGCTGCGGGCCATTCCAACGAGTATTCGGGCTAATTTTCCACACAGTTTCATAAGAGATCTCATTTTCTTCATCTTTTTCACCTATTCGGCTAGAAGCTGCTTTAAATGAAGCTTGTACGCATAAGTAGCTTGTTTAGAACCAACAGAATGACTAGCAAGAGCAATAAGTGATCTAGCCTTTATTTCGCCAGGCTGACGTTTCATTAGGGACTTCCACCCACATACCACATCTCGAGGCTCTAATTCCCTCAATTCTTCAGGTGTTGAGAAAAGCCGTAATGTGGCCAATGAGCCTTTGCACATAAGGTTTTTAAAGACTTGTCGCAATTCAGGAAACACAACTTCAACCCAGCGATGAAATTGATTCTTCGCACTAACGAGTCTCGTTACGACAGAGTCCCGGTTTGAGAAAAAGACTCGAAGTTCCTCAAAGGCTTCAGGTGTGGTGCGAGTGAAAGAGTAGTAGCCATTCTTAACCATGTCTGCAATTACAAGCGCATCCTTTTTGTCGCTCTTAGATGCGTATTGTCACGGTTTTCCTTATTCTTTTTCACGAGATGAGGATTGACGAGAACAACTTCATATTGACGCTCGGAGAGCCATTTAGAGACGTTAAGCCAGTAATGCCCGGTAGGTTCCATACCAATGATAGCCGAACTAAGGTTATGAGCTGCTTGCAGTGAATGAATCCACCGAAGAAGATTTTGAAATCCTTCTTCATCATTCGAAAAGGTTATTGGAATACCGACCACGATTCCACGAAAATTAACTGCTCGTGCGACATGTTCTTGTTGAGCGATGTCGATCCCGACAACTAGATGCTGAGTGGTAATTATTTCAATGAATTGATTTTGTTTGTTCTGCGCTTTAAACTTCATTAGAGCGTCCTCATGGATGATGGGATTTTAAGGGCTATGACCCGTTGCGTACTCCCATCGTACCGAGGCGCTTATTTTTTTGCAAAGCTTAAAATTAACGCTCTACAGGAATGCTATCGTTCACAGTTAGCGTAATGACCCTTCTCAATCATTGATTCGTCAAAACTGAGTTTACAACCTATTAAAATAAATCTGTAACGGCCCCTTTGGAAGCAGAAGAAACTAATCTCGCGTATTTACTAAGAACACCTGTAGTAAATTTCAATTGTGGTTGAACCCATTCATTCTTTCGTTTCGCTAACTCTACTTCCGAAATATCAAAGCAAATTTCTTGCGTTTCACTATCAATGGTAACGATGTCACCCTCTTGCAGAAGAGCTATTGGTCCGCCTACTTGTGCTTCTGGTGCAACATGACCAACTACAAAACCATGTGAGCCACCTGAAAATCTACCATCAGTTATGAGAGCAACTTCTCCACCAAACCCTTTCCCGACGATTAAAGCGGTAACTGAAAGCATTTCTGGCATGCCTGGTCCGCCCTTTGGTCCGCAATACCGAATAACTAACACATCTCCTTTGCGGATCTGGTTTTGTAAAATTGCCTCAGTAGCCGCTACCTCGCTATCATATACGCGTGCAGGACCAGTGAATCGAGACTTTTTCATCCCTGACATTTTGGCTATTGCGCCTTCTGGAGCAAGATTGCCCTTTAGAACGACTAACGGCCCACTCGTCTTTAAGGGATTATTAAACGGGCGAATAATGTCTTGATTTTCAAGTAACGGTTCTGATGCTGCCAAATTTTCTGCTAAGGTTTTACCGGTAATCGTCATACAATCACCATGGAGAAGACCTTGCTCAAGAAGAAGCTTCATCACGCCGGGAACCCCACCAATATCACTTAGATCCTGCATGACATACTTTCCACTCGGCTTAAGATCTGCAATGTGTGGCACTTTTACACGAATGCGTTCGAAATCCTCATAGGTTAACTCTACTTGGACAGAGTGTGCAATCGCAATTAGGTGCAAGAAGGCATTGGTAGAGCCCCCCAATGCCATTACAAGTGTAATCGCATTCTCAAATGCTTTCTTTGTCATAATATCGCGCGGGTAAATTCCCATCTCAAGAAGTTCGAGTACTCGCTCACCTGCTTCTTCGCATTCCAATGCTTTTTGAGGTGATATCGCTGAGGTAGAGGATGAACCAGGAAGACTCATGCCTAATGCTTCTGCAGCAGATGCCATTGTGTTAGCTGTATACATTCCTCCGCAAGCTCCGGCCCCAGGGCAAGCGTTGCACTCTACCTTGTGAAGCTCCTCATCACTTATCTTACCATCATGATACAGCCCTACTGCTTCAAAAGCACTGACAATATCTACGTCTTTACCGTCTAACTTCCCAGGCTGAATTGTTCCGCCATATACATATACCGCAGGCAAATTCAGTCGGCCGATAGCCATTAAACACGCTGGTGTATTTTTATCGCATCCGCCTACAGCAACAAGCGCATCGAAACGCTCTGCGTTCGTAACAATCTCAATGGAGTCTGCTATAGCTTCACGGCTTGGTAATGAGTACAACATCCCGTCATGCCCCATTGAAATTCCATCTGACACCGTAATGGTATTAAAAATTAGAGGAGCGCCGCCATGAAGCTGAATTCCCTTTTTCGCTGCAAGCGCTAAGGAATCAATATGCATGTTGCATGGGGTTACTTCACTCCATGTACTCGCCACGCCAATCATCGGCTTCTTGAAATCCTCGTCTTTAAAACCGACAGCCCTCAGCATAGCGCGATTAGGGACGCGATTAACTCCCTCACTTATAACTTTGCTACGAATTCTTAAATCTTTATGACTAGACATACTCATTCATCCTTTCACTATTAGATTAGGGCATACAGTTCATGCATTGGTCTTATTAAGTTTTGTTTCATATGTGCTGAGGCTTTTTCAGTGTCTTTCTCTTCCAAAGCTAATATGATAGATTCGTGCTCTTCCACAGAGATAAGTGTCCCTGTGACTGGTTGCTTAAGAAAGACATATTTAAACCTTCTTATATGAATTTGCAGTGATGTGCTAAATGATGCGATGTACGCGTTATCCGATACATCTATAATTAAATTATGAAACTGCTCATCAAGTTCCATAGCATGGTAAGTCTGTCCACTCTGGATGGCTTGGGCGAATTGCTTATTTATTTCTTTCAAGACCTCGATCTGTTCCAGTGAAATGAGTTTTGCTGCATATTCAGCAGCCAAAGAATAGAGCGCAGCGAGCGTTGGGTACATCTTAAGAATATCTTCTTTTTCTATGCTCGTTACTCTCGTTTCTTTACCAGGAAACATCGAGACAAGTCCTTGCATTTCCAAAAGCTGAAAAGCCTCCCTGATTGGAGTTCTACTAACAGCCAAAGATTCCGCTAGTTCAGCATCAATTAATTTCTCGCCTGGTACGAGTGTACCCTCAATGATCCATCTTTGGATTTGAGTTAATGCTCGTTCTTTAGCTGATACTCGAGTTGGTGAAGCAAAATTGTGGGGAACTGGCATTTTAAGTCTCCTCTTTCAAGTTAAATATATATATGCAATATATCGCATATTGGAGTTCGATGCAATAAGTTTGGATTTAATTATTTATTTTTTTGTTGATTATTTTATTAAAATGAGCAGAATGCCGAGGGCACCTGCTCATGAAGATGAAGTAATTATTCAGCAAACGTTCTGCGTTAGCGTAAAGACACGATTTTATCAACCATCATTGTTTACTTGTCTTCATTCATAATCAGTTAGACTTGCAATAATGATAACAATTGATTTATTGAATCTATTTGGTACGATGGTTCATCATGTCCTTCAGTCCATGGATGGATGCCACGTATCCAGACTGGAGTTAATCCAGCTGAAGCTGCACCAAGGATATCATTGACTGGATGGTCACCGATGTACCAAGTGTCAGAAGCACACATATTTATTTCTTCAAGTGCAATAGCAAAAATTTTCTCATCTGGCTTCTTTACGTTCACTGATTCAGAAATAATAATGGTACTTAGATACTCACGAATACCTAATGCATCTATTTTTCTGTTCTGAGAGAACGAACCACCGTTTGTTATAATTCCAAGCTTTATGCCATGTGATTTTAGTTGCTCCAAGACTTTGTACATACCTGTCGTTGCGACACTACAACGTGGAAATGTTGAAGCCCAATGCTCACTTATTCGGAAAGATTCAGGAGGGTTTTGTGCCCAAGGTAGTTCTTTTGTTAGTAGGGCAAAAACCTCTTCCCTTGAGCGATATCCATTCCCGTCCGCAATTTTGAATAATTGATAGACCTCTTCAGTAGATATTGTGTTTAAATGATTGTGAAAACTCTCCATAAATGCATAACTATACTTCATGAGTGATTGACTTCTATCGGTCAAGGTTTCATCAAGGTCAAAAAGAATTGCCCTAGGTGCCATTCGTTAACTCCTCCCGATGTATAGTACAAAAAATACTAGTCTACTTCGTTCATCTTCAACAATCGTTATCCTTTAGCTTAACTCCATTTTTGATTTAATGAATAATTTCGTGATCTTCTCCTTCTTTAGGGTCATTGATTACCAGCCACTGTGCCTGTATAACATTAAATTCTTGATTGCAATGATCGACAGCTTCATCGAGCATTTCAAACCATAAGTCAGCAACACTAGTCTTATCTTCTTGTGTATCATACAAAAAGACATACACTTCGCTCTCAGATTCGTAAACCATAACTTTTTTAACGTTCTCCACTGCCTCTTCAAGTAGGGCATACATTCGCACTTCAATACCCCCTTATTAGTTCTATACAATATTCTATCATTAAATTTAACGATTCTAACCTTTAGTTCAATCAATTGGGCTTATTGCGCTAGTAGTTCTTTAAGAAATTTATTATTTTTTTTGAGTTATAATCTTTTGCAATATCTATTGGGTTTTTCCGTTACAGTCCAAGGCGTTTTTACACCATTATCCAACAAATACTTTATTAATTCTGTTGGTTCCTCTCCAAGGCTTCCACCCGCATGAATTGTGCCGTCTATGGATATATCAACGGCTACATGTAAAGGTGTCCATTCTTCAAAACTCTTAAAATTTATCTCCGCCCCGTTCTGAAGCAAAACTTTACTACCTCTAATTGTTCATTTTCTACAGCTATATTTAGTAAAGAATGACCACTATTTATAGACTCATAATTTGCATTAATACCTTTCGAAAAAAGGGATTTTACGCACTCAATATCACCTTTCGCAACTGCTCTACAGATATTATCATCCAAGATTACCCCTCCTTTTAAGGGTATTTTACCATAAATACCCATTTATGTAATCTGCCCGTTAACGTAGTAATGGCTGCTTCACGGCAGCCATTTAACTATCGTTTTGCGTTAGCGCAATGGCGTAGTGTGGTTAAGTGGTGCATGATGACAGCAGTATTAGATTCCAACTATCTTAAAAACAATTCCCAACTGCCCTCTTCATTTAGTTTTATCTGAGATACCTCAGTATAATTAAGAAAAAAATCTTTCCTAAAGTCATGTAAATAAGAGCAATTATAACGATTCATAAATGAAACACAAAAATTTCCAGCTAATTCATCAGCACTACCTATTTCAATCCGTATATAGGTCTTTACATCAAATTCAAATCTGATTTTTAAAGTTTCTATTTCTTCTTTCCACCATTCGAAACAGATGATTATGCAAAAGTATAGACCAGAAATTGGCGCCTAAGGCTCGAATACTTTGCATACTATCGAACCTAGGATTTATCGAATGCCCTTTTATTCCTTGCAAAATTTTCTCTATTATCTAGTTTGCTAAAATGCCCTGCGATTTATTTCGCAGGGCATTGATCAGTTTATTAAGAACCAATAATCTAACTCAATTGCACTAAACTAACCGACAAAAGCTTCATCAAAAAATAAACCAGTTAACTTGTTTTCATTATAAAGATTATAAAACTTTTCAGTACAAAAAATACGTGAAGGATAGATGTCTACTTTAAATAAATCTGAGCCGTCCCAACTTTCAAGGTCAAGATACTTTGCTCGCCCTGAATCAATAGGATTATCGCCCGTAGTTCTAATACGAATAGAACCACATTCAGTACAAACATCCGTAATTAACTCCGATTTATTTAAATCAAGTTTTGCTTTACCTTTAACAAAAAGATGATAGTATTCAATTGGTGAATCCGAAATTCTTTTTAGCTCTGCTGAAGTGTAGTTATCATTTCTAAGACGTTTCTTATCTAAATCTGTTAAATCTGTAGATGATTTAATAACTACATTCTTCAGAAGGAAATTGGTCATGTTATTCTTAACGAGCAATTCTTTTACTTTAGTATTAATAAAAGTACTAAATATTTCATAACTTAAAAAATCTGGGAAGTTGCTATTTGAAAGTGCAATTTTTATGTTATGATCTGATTCATTCGTAAAAATTAATTCTGTCGTCCAATCTTCGCCGCATGATGAACAATTAATTTGTTGGATAGGGTATTCACCAATGCTCATTCCAATAGCATATTTTTTAGTTCGGCCTAGATCAGCGGATAAATAATAAAATCTCAAGGTTCTTCCCCCTACTATTTTTCTTTCATTTGTTTTGACAAAATTATGTATTTACATAGAGAGTAGTTAGCATTTTACTATTAACACATATTGGAAGTATACTGCCCCGTTACTTGAATACAGGGCTGCCTCGCGGCAGCCCTTTTGAGATTAAACTATCGTTCCGCGTTAGTTCAACATCCTATTAAATTTCTTAAGGTAGCTACTATTTAAGGGTCCCCTGAATCCACTGATTGGCGCGTCTTAGTTCATTTAACTTGCTCGTCGGCCGATGGACCGTATAGGCCGGGCACCGGAATATCAAGAAGCCGTAAATAAACCCCGAGCTGCGCACGGTGGTGGACCATGTGGCTTAATCCGAAGGTGCGAAGCGCGATAGCTCGCGGTTTGCGCAGGATGATATGGTCGCCGTTCCGCAAGGTCCATTCCTCCCCGAGCGTCTTCTCATCGCATTCGGCTAATAGCTTTTCAAGCTACGACATTCGCGTCGAATTCCTCCAGCACGTCTTCGCGACTTTCCAAAGCTTCCCGCCGAAGCGGCACAGTCGAAAGATCGAATTCCGGGTAATGAAAAATCGCGACTTGCCAGTTCAGCAGGTTGATTAGGTGCGTGGCCAGCCCGCCCAACGTCATAGATTTCACGTGGGGCTTCCATGTCATATGCTCCTCGGGCAAGCGCTCCAGGATGCGGCGCGTAGTGGCCAGCTCATGCATGGCGTCTCCGACGATCAGTTGTTTCACCATTGATTCCCTCTACTTCCTTATATGAAATGCACTCTATTCTATATTACCATATATTTCAAGTATCCTGCCCGTTAGTTCTGTTTCCGCTTGCTAACTCGTCAGTTCTGGCAAATATAAGGGGCAAATTAAGCTCACCAGGCGAGGCAACTCACTACTGCGCAAGCATCTCTATTTCACTGTTTTTCACCATTTTGGACATTAAACAAACTCAATTAGGGTTTTATCAATTTCTTGAATATGTCCGATAGTTAATACGATACATTTTTCAAACCTCCTTCAATTTTTGATAATGCAAAAACGCTCTTGTCTTGTAGAGACGAGAAGCGTTTGCTTCCGGTGCCACCCAACTGGTCGGGACCGGCTAACTTAGGATCATCATTTGCATGATAGTCTTGATGGAAACGCCTCAAAGCTACGATCCTCTCACTCCCGTTGCTTCCGTATTTCCTTCTGCACTTGCCGCAACGCCTTTTTCGATCCACGCTCCATGTCGTGCTGAAACTTGCGGTCTTTATAGCTGGAGAACAGCGTATTCAGATCATATCCCGTAGGATACAACTCGCTGGCTTGTAGTTCTAAGGATACCCGCTTGGCATGCACCTCTACGAGCTGCCCTTCAAATAAAACCGTCATATGGTTGAAGCTATCTCGGCCTTTGTACACGATCGCGGGTTCATCATGCTCTAATAACCGCACACGATCACCCATCCCGTACTCCTCAAGTACAACTTCCGTTTCATCCGTAAGTGCCACTACCGGCTTCTTCATCACTTTACTTTCATGAAGGAGATCCAACCGATAGTTCTTACTCTTCATATACAGCTTCGCCCGCTCCAATACCGCATCTTTCAACTCCATCCTCTTCGAGATCCAAAGCGCATTGCTCTCGCCCGATTGCCCAATCAGTAGCTTATATTGCGGCTCTAAGGTCTCGTTGTCGAATGCCATGGCTGCGTTCATGAAATCCGGATGCCGTTCCGAAAATTCCTTAATCTCTCCATAGTGCGTGGTCGCAACCGTCATACAACCCATTTGGTAAAATTCTTCCAGAATCGCAATGGCCAGTGCCGCACCCTCATTGGGTTCCGTTCCGCTACCAATCTCATCAAACAACAACAACGTATTCCGATTCGCTTGGCGCATGATCTCGGCTATATTTTTCATATGGGACGAAAAGGTACTAAGCGCATTCTCCAGGCTCTGATTATCCCCGATATCAACGAACATACGATCAAACACAGCCACTTCGGTAGACGCATCCGCCGCGATGTGAAATCCGGACATCACCGCCAGCGCGATCAAACCGACCGTCTTCAGGACAACCGTCTTGCCCCCCGCATTCGGACCCGTAATGACCAAACTGCGATATCTATCGCCAATTTCAAAATCCAGCGGAACTGCACCTCCGGACAATAACGGATGCCTGCATCGGACTAACTTAATCGTCCCGTGGTCGTTCACTTTAGGTGCGATTCCATCCATGCTTTTGCTAATTTTCCCTTTGGCGAAAATCATATCGTACAGACTAATCAAATCAATATTGACCGTTATCGGCTGGGTTTGATTTGCGACTAAATCCGATAGAGCCGACAGAATCTGAAGCTCCTCCATCCCCTCCTCCATCTTGAGACCCGAAAGCTCTGCGTTATACTTGGCAACAGTTAATGGCTCCATAAACACCGTCGATCCCTTGGAAGATATTTCGACAATCGTTCCAGCCACTTGATGCTTATAGGCAGCTTTAATCGGGATGGTGAAGCGGTCATTTTTTTTGCTGACAAAAAACTCCTGAATAACCTCCTTGTTCGCGCTGTTCTTCAGAAACTTTTGCAGCTGCTCCTCAATCTTCGCCTCGGCAATATCAATATGCTTGCGGATTCGTCTGAGCTCTTTACTCGCCCCGGAGTCCACCCGATTCCCTTTAATAGCTTGGTGAATTGCATCTTCAATGTTCTGGAAATCCCACATGGAGTTGGCATAAGCACTTAGCTTAGGAGCGTAGAATTCCTTCTCGGTCATGAATTTCTTGACTTTTCGGCAACCCCGGAGAAAATCAGCAATGGCAATCAGTTCGGAGGGATCCAGCACCATCCCTTTGTCCAGCTTCTCCATCATGAGTTTAATATTCGAAATCCCCAACAGCGGCACATGTCCCTCGGTATCTAGAATCGCGCGGGCTTCCGTTGTTTCAAGGAGACGTTGCTTCACTACTTTGAGGTTTGAACTTGGTTCGAGCTGATCGATCAGTTGCTTGCCCAGACTGCTTACACAATAGCTTTGGACGAGTGTCTTCAATTCGTTATATTGTAATTTGTCCTTTGTACTTGGATGCATCTTTGCATTCTCCTCACGATTGGGTGATCATGATGAAGATCCCTGCACCATAAGATTTCAACGTTTATGCCCAAATAAGCGCAAAAAAAGCTGCGGGAAACCCACAGCTCATTACACTCAATTTACATGACGTTACACATAGAGAAAAGCCATCAGCTGACAAGGGATTTGTGTCCAAAGCCGCAGTTTACTTCCTCTGTTCGAGTCATGGTTCATGATGTATTCGCAGGGTTCTTCATAGGTAACTTAAATAAAACTATCATATAGGATTTTTAGAAATGGTATCCCGCTTCACCTATAGAATAGAATGTTATCTTCTTAAGTTATGCCTGTTGAAAACCTGCTACACTCATAAAACACCTCGTAGGGAATGTGTCTTGCATTGAAATCGTATGATGTAAGTAGGATATATGATTTGATGTAGGAAGTCAAGGGTTTAATGACCGCTAGTCAATTCTGAAATAATCATTTGGCTGGTGGAATACTTTCCGAAGTATTTGAACTATCCTGACCGAAGCGCCAAAGACCACCACGCTCTACTGCCCGAAGTTTAGCGGATCGTCAGATGTGGGCGTTTTCAAAATCCAGATTAACTTATGGCGTATACTGGCCTCGTTCCTCGTGAACATTCGACAGGCATCAGCACGCGCAGAGGTGGCATTACCAAGGCAGGTAGTCGAGTATCGAGACGTATTATGGTTGAATCCAGCTGGAGTTACCGTCATAAACCCTCAATTGGAAGAGAGCTTCGAAAACGATCAGAAGGCCAAGCAAGCGAGCTACTTGCGATTTCATGGCGAGCACAATTACGACTGAACAAGAAATATCACAATCATTGATATCTAAAGGATGAAATCCTGCGAATAGATGAGCTTGCGTGAGGAAATTAAATCATACCGAGGGAGCGAAATTGCTAATGGAAATTAATCACCATTGCGGTCTTATCGTCTGATTTCTTAAAGCGAATATGTTGAATACACTCAGGATCGCTATCCTCAAGTTCTATTAATTCTTGCGTATAAAGTCTTATACCTTTATTCAATATTGTTTGCGCAACAAATCTCCAATACGAACTCTGTTCGGGTACGATATTTGTTGGTAAAAACATCCTATCAGTCAACAAAATGATATGTTTTAAATACGTCAGATTAATTTTCCCGTATTCGAAAAAACGAACAGCATCCTTTTCCCCATTTAAAACCCCGTAACCACCATCTGTATTAGCGCGATATCGGTTCTTTCTTATTGTATCAATAACGGTTTCATGAAGCTCTTTCTGGCTTTTTAAGCCTTTTGTTATTCCTTCCTGCCATTTAGCTAATGCTGGAGATTCTACGTGAGCGACTTGTCTCCATGTTAATGGGCGAACCACTTCATTAGCATACACGGCTAGAATCATGCAATCCCCTGTCTGTATGAACTCCACACCATCATCCTGAATACGAACGATTGCCAATGCCGCTCCCCAGAGTTCTTCCTTTTTTTCCAGATCAATATTAGCGAGCACCATTTGTTCCCTAAGAAGATCATTCACCTCAATCATGTGGTCCTTTAAACTTCCAGGATCAGTAACAGATTCGAAGTAGTTTTTCACCAGATTCGCCGCAATAAAACCGCCAGTTTCCTTTTTGGAATTTAGATAGGGTACCAAGGAAGATACACCATCCAAAGCTCCATACAAATTTGCTTTCGGATGCATAATAATAGCATCCTCATTTAGTACCCCAACGCCTTTCTTGGTGATCTCCTCATAAGTAACATTCAAGTTGTTCACCCCTTTCTCAAATTAATCTGTAAATCCTCGATCTATTTTACCATTTTCTCCACTACCAAGTATTGGAACTATTCTGACCGATAGTTGAGCGGATGGCACAGAAACAAAAACAAGCGATGGATCGTTTCCATCGCCGCACTATAGTTTCTTGTTAGAGCAATAAAACACCATTTCGCGGACCTGCTAAGGTAATAATCGTTCAATTTCTTGACTCTTCGAAAAAAGCTAGAATTGACGTTCGTCCGCTTGATACCCTAGATCTCCAGGAGAAGATATTCCATTCCGAAGTTTACAATGAACCTATCTAAAATTGCCTAATTTATTGGCTATCCAGTCTTTTAAAGCGTCTTCGTGTTGTTTATTAAAAAGCGGTGGAAAATCTTCAACAGAGAAATATCTTACCTCTAATGATTCTGTCCCGTCTGCAATTAGCTCTCCGCTAACTGGCTTGCACTGAAAAAAGAATGAAATGGTTTGAGCTTCCCCGCCATTTGGATATTTTTCGAAATATTTGGTGTATATGCCGATTAAATGTTCAACGTTCACTGTTAAACCAGTTTCTTCGAAAATTTCGCGAATTGCTGTTTCCTCAGCGGATTCTCCGAGCTCCATTGCACCGCCTGGAAATCCCCAAGCATTTCTATCTCCTCGTTTTTGCAATAGTACTTCATTCTTTTCGTTGTAAATAATTCCTCCGGAAAAGTTAAGAAATATTAAATCATTTCCGACCTTTTCTCGAATAAAACGAATATAGTTTTGATTTTCTACCATATTTCCCCTCCACAACGATAACATATTAACTAAGTAGGTCTCTTGCAAACTCAAAAAGCTTCTCATCATCCCCCATTTTATAAATGGCTTAATTGAATTGTAACAATTTCAACTGGATTTTGAATGGATTAATGAAACTGAAACATGGAATTTTATAACTATTTTCCAATCTCTAATGAGATAATGTTCTTGTCACCCGACAGGTCCCAAATCACCGATGATCCCCATTCTTTCATTGATGATCATAAAGTTGTAAGAATCCGTTATCCTTTCTAAAAGAGAGAGGTTCCTCTGTCCCAACTGGCCTTAGGCATTCTAGGTTGGCTCCATGTTGACTTCGGATATAGAAAAATACATCGCCGGGCGTATAAGCCTCATGGCGCTGTATTCTATTATTAAATACTATTATGTTTCCTTCGGTCTCTCTACTTCTCCGACGGCTATCGGGTTTTCCCTGTTCGAAATCCAATCGATCCAACTCATTTCCATGCCAGCCCCCCCGTCTATACGGTCATCCTCACTTACAAGATGCTGGAATGCGGATGCTAGACTGTCTACGAATTTTAATTGTATCGACCCATACCGCTGAACTTGTCTAGCTGCTGCAGTTTCTTTGATGGCTTCGGGCAGTACGACAACAATCCATCGCAAGTGCGTATGTTCGAGGATCGGTAGAGCTTTCAACATTGAATCCAGAGTGGCGACCGTCCTTTCGGCGATAATTCGATTATCGATCAGAAGGTGAAAGGGCTGCGTCGCCTTTTGCAAAGCTATGTGCGCATCTGTCGCAATATCCTGGAAATCCTCCATCGTTACAACTGGTTCAAAATGTGTTAACGCCAAAATATGATTTGACACCAGCCAACCTGCTGTATAGCGCATGCTTAACCTCCTTTGTTTTGTGGTCAAATATTGATATATTGTCGACTAAATGCCCATAGCGCCTCGGATTCTTGGCCTTCGGTCAAAGGAACCTGGAAACGCATGGGGCGATTCTGCTTCCAGTGCACCCCCGAATGATTCTCCAAGATCAACCGACCTAGATAAGCGCTACCTTTGGCTATCGGCTGGCCGAATATTCGAGCCATCAATCGGAACAGCAATGGCGCCTCGTGGAACAAATTCGTTCTAACCATTCCCGGGTAGCAGGTATGCACGCGTAACTGCGGATATCGCTTGGCGAGCTCGGAAGCATAGAGATCGACAGCAAGCGCTGCCTTCATAGCGGACTGCAGACCGGCTTGAGGTTCAGCCCAAGCGGTTGAGACATTCTTGTGGACGCCATTACCTCCTACCATAACGATGCATCCGCCGGGTACAATCTTGTTCTGCTGAAGAAGCATCTCCGATAACGCGAATTTACTCAAATAGTTTGTTGCGAAAGTCGTCTCCAACCCTTCATTGGTCAGCCGGACCTCTTTGTCGGTAGATATTCCTCCCGCACACAGCGATAACGCATCAATCGGACCTTCGAGCTGTTCCGCTAATCGACGTACATCCGACATCTTGGCCAGATCTGCATAGAAGTAGTCTACCCCTAGCTCCGCGACAATTTTTGCGCCTTGAGTTTGATTTCGACCGACGATCGTCACCTTCCATCCGCTTTCAGCGGCTAAGCGCGCCGTTCCGTAACCGATTCCGCTTGTTCCTCCCGTAACTACAATTCGCATAACAACCCCTCCCCTATTAGTTAGGATCCTAGCTATTAAATAAACATAATTCATATTCGTCACTATACACGCACCATTGTGCTCACCTCCTCTCCGATAGTTAGGATGCTAGCTATATGTAAAGGCTAAAAACCCCTATTAATAATATTCCTTATCCCCTAGGTTCTTTGCCACTCTTTGCAGCCAATGTCCCAGCAAATCTCTCTCGGCTTGCGTGAACCCTTTAAGCATCTCGTCCTCGAATTCCAAAATAAGATCCACCAGCTTACCGAACACCTCATTGCCCTGCTGCGTAAGCGTCACAATGTTAGCCCTTCCGTCTGTATGGCTAGGTTTACGGGTGATGTATGATCGAGCCTCCAGCTTATCTAATATTCCGGTTAACGTCGCGGATGTAATCCCACTATGATGCTGGAGCTTCTGCTGCTCCAACCCTCCGGATTGAGCCAAATAGCCCAGGATCTCGAATTGCGAAGTCGTCAGATTGAATGTGCTTAACCGAACGTCAAGCTCTTTGCGCATAATAATATAGGTTCTTTTCAAGTAAAGGATGGATTGAGACATGCGGAATGGCTCCATTCTGAGATCGTGTTAATATAATTAGCATCCTAATTATAAATCGGGAATTCCCAGAATGTCAACCGACTTCGCTTCATTATTCAGCATAGCGGCAATCGAACAGATGGATTAACGTGCTAGCTGCAAATCGGGTCCTGTACCGCAACTACGCGGCTTTATACCTTTATATCCTTGTTATCCGATAAATCCCATTCTAACCTAGCAAATTATTAAAAATGCCTCGGAACTGCAACAGCCACTGCTGTAGTGCCTTCATCCAGCACGAAATGAAATGGAATTTCGATCAACGTTTCTCCGTTAGCGTAGTATTCCTTTAGTAAAATCCAAATAGTTATTATCTCTTAACCTGATCACTTTCTCATTGTGTATTTTCAACTTGGCTTCAAAACTACCTCTATTTTGTTCGAAAACCGTAGTCCATTTGTACATCATCTTCAACATCATGATATCTGGCTTGTAGTGGCACTGTTCAAAGACATGCGTTTAGACAATGTCGTCTTTTTTTATATAAGTGTTCAACAGAAGTCGAAGTTGCTGCATAACAAACCCTACATGTTTACTGTCTCTGCTCAATCTGCTTGCCATGACACTCCCTTCAAGAGAAGAAACTATAAATGATGATAGTGAATCAATATCTGCATCTGGACGGATTTCTCCAACAGATATCCCATGGTTTAATATATCTTTTATAAGGCGTGACATCTCCTCATACGCAGCTAAAGCTTTATCACGAAGCATAGGAAAATTATCATCGCATTCAACTGCAGTATTCAACAATGGACATCCTCCTTTGATTGGAGGATTGTTAACTGGATCAATATGGACATTGCAAACAGCCATGATCTTGTCTATCACTGAATCAGCATTATTAATGGCTGCTGATACCTGTCCCATCAAAACCTGCCCCGCATATTCAAAAGCTTCCACTGCGATTTCATCTTTGTTTGAGAATCTTCGATAAATTCCTCCTTTTGTTAACCCTGTTGCCTCAATGATGTCTTGTATCGATGACCCTGCATACCCCTTTTGATTAAATAATTCAGCGGATTTAATAATAATGTGTTGTCGTGTTTTTTCGTCTTTACGCATTTTTCAATCCTCCATACATCCCAAAAAGCATTTGAATATATTGTAACATTTCTCTTGCATTTAACTAAATATTAGATTAACCTAAAATAGAACCGGACGGTTCGGTTCGGTAGTTATAGCATATAGCTCATCATCAGAGAGGATAATGAATTTATGAACAATGTTAAAATCGTCCGCATTCCAATCCTCCCCATGCATATGGTAAACTCCCACTTACTTGTAGGTCCGGACGGATGCATACTTGTCGATGCGGGTTTACCAGGGTCTGAGAATAAAATTAAAAAAGCCTTAGCTAAGGAAAGACTCACATTTAAAGATATCAAACTCATCGTTGTAACCCATGCGCATGTCGATCACGCCGGAAGTGCAGCGAGTATTCGCGAGCTATCAGGAGCACCGATCTTGGCTCACGAAGGAGATGCTACACATTTTAGTCGTGAAACGCAGATGACTTTTTGCCCAACTGGTTGGTTTGGCCAATTATTTATCAAGACTCCATTAATGTTCGAGCCGTATATCGGTTTTGAACCGGATATTCTTCTTACAAAGCATGATGTTATCGACCTGAGTCGATACGGAATTCCGGGAAGAGTTAAGCAAACACCTGGGCACACGGCTGGCTCTGTCTCTATAGAGCTTGCTACTCATGAAGCTTTGGTTGGCGACCTTGTCGCCTCCGGAATTTTGTTAGGCGGTATCATAAGAACCACTCATGCCATACGACCACCCTTCGAAGATGACCCACACACAGTAGCCCGTGAACTGACCCGCCTTCTTGATTCGGGAATACAAAAATTTTACATAGGGCATGGTTGGCCATTAGAGGCACTCGAGGTCCAACGCCACGCCAAGTCTCTCATGTTGCTGCCAAAAAAATAATAATGTCGACGTTCATAGCCCAATGACTAAAAAATTCATTAAATCATTACTCAGCTGCACAATCTCATTGTTAGCATGATTCGCATAATCCGGCACCATCATATCCCTAACCATTTTAGTTCGTAGCCATATTTAATTGAGTTTTACCTGACAACTTCCCTTTCTTTATTTCGTCTTTGGCTCCAGCGTCAAAAGGATTTATCGTCAGAAGAATTTTTCAAGCTAGTGGAGAACCTATATTCAAGAGGGATTACGCCCTATTTTAAAGAATGAGTCTGTCATTCAAACCAAATCCATATGTTGTATAACAATACGTTTTCGACGGTGGAAATATTAGTTATAACTAAACTCCCGTTACTTCAAAAGGAAAAAGGCAACCGATCAATCTAGCCGGTTACCTTTCTCCAGAATACTATTGTTCTGCGCTAACGTTCCCTTAATTTAATTCACTACCTGATTTATCTTCGGAATTATAAAGATAGCCTTCTTTTTTTGCGAAATTCCATAGATAATTAAATAGTTCCGAAAATGAATCATTTTGATGTCTCCAGCTTTCGTTATAAGCTAATATTTTCTCAGGTGCAATTTGATTTTCTTTCCAAACCGTTCCCTTTGTATTGACGTTCTGAGCAAAAGCCTGCATCTTGTCTATTGTCTTAACGAATTGTGCTTCGCGTGTGTCTCCTGATTCAAACTCATCCCATAACTCATTGAATTCGTTTTTGAAATCCTCAGGGAGTTGTGCAAACAGAATTTCAGCAGCTTCATCCTCTCTCAACTTCTTCCCAACACGTGCCTTAATATCATGAGTGAATGTATCTCCGGCATAAATTTCCACTAAATCGTGAATTAGAATCAATTTCAAAGTTTTTTCTAAGTTAATTTCATACCCAATTTCCTTATGTAACAAAAGAGCAAACATACACATGTGCCAGGTATGTTCTGCATCATTTTCACGTCGTGCCGTATTCGATACATAGGTTCTGCGTTCGATTGTTTTAAATTTGTCTACTACTGAAAGGAAATTAATTAACTGAGTAATACGGGTAAACATTAAAACTTCTCCCCTTACTTGACTAAAAAGTCAACTACTTGTTGATGACCAGACAGCTTTATTGTTTAACTGTAGTTAATACCTATTTTTTCAACTGTGAGACTATTGTTTTCAGCTCAATTAAGTCATCAATAACGATATCAGCTTGAGAAAGTTCGTCTTCTCGAGCAAAATCAAAATTACATCCTATGGCAACTAAACCATTATCTTTAGCTGCATTTATATCCGATAGGCGGTCTCCTACTACTGCTGCATTGGTGATACCATATTTTTCAATAATAATTTGAACTAAGTCTGATTTATTTAACGACTTAATTTGTTGGATACTAAAAGTTTCAGAAACCCAATTATCTAAATTATAATAAGTAACAATTGCCTTTAAATATTCCGTTAAACCATTACTTGCTATGTAAATTGATCAATCATTCTCTTTTAAATGACTGAAAACTTCCATTACATTTGGATATAAAGCCCCTTTCCCACTTCTTATATTCTCAATTAATCTTTCTAGAAAGTATATATCGGTTTGTTCTCTTATTTCATTGGAATGATTGGGCATAAGAGCTTCCCATACTTTTGGTAAAGGTACACCCATAATTTCACGATATTTATTAATAGGCGTAACTGTATCCCATTCATTTATATCCCTTAAATGATTAAAAGTGTCTTCGAGTGATATTTCTAAAATTTTATCTGTTTGAAATAGTGTTCCATCCATATCAAAGATGAGTGATTGTGACATTGTACCTCTCCCTTTTTTTAATAACTGATTGATTATCATCCATATTTTAACACAAGCCTGTCAGGATAACTGCCCGTTCGTTTAGTTTTTTTTGTTCTTTCTCTGTGCTCTAGTAGCTCTACACGAAACAACAGCGACTTTACCAGCCTGTGATTTTTAATAGAGTTGCTTGGTTCGCTGTGGAATGGGAACGATTTGTGCTTGCAACACCTCCGATCGGATTACTACCTCAGCAACCATCACCCCCTTCACATTCGCTATACAGCGAATTATCCCTGGCGTTCTAGCTGCCTGGATATACACAGCACCTCTGCCAGCTTCCAAGCTGAAGGGATTTTCACCAATCAATCTGCCTGGACCCTCGACATGGAATGAAACCGCATGATGAGCAAGCTGAAGGGTCTGCCCCTTGCTGTCCTGTAAAGCAACTACCACTCGGGTGCAATCTGCACCGTCTGCGATAAGCTCGAGATCATCCGCAAGCATTGCCAATTGATCCGGCATCCCCACCGGAAACAGCTCATGCTCAGCTGCTGCGACACCGCCAATTTTGCCAACAACCTTGAGACTCGTTAGCAGACTCGATCCCCACTCCCACCAACTGCAGCCTGTGAACATAATCGGAGGATGCGGCAAGCTGGGGTAATTCACATAGTCAGGGCGTTCTGAGGCAACCTTAACCCCATTAACAAATAAATCTGCTTCTTCACAATTCGTAAATACAGGAACGACATCCCGAAAGTCTTCATTAAAGGACGGAATCAAATACCGGGCGATAAACACGACGGGCTGCTTGCCAGGCTCCATCTGACTGCGGTAGAAGTATCCGGCGAACTTGGGCAACCTGAAAATATCACAGACACCGTGATAGCAAATGCGATCACCAGAACCGAAATCCTGATGCGTGTTATAATCGAACGCACACCAACCAGCTGCTCCTGCTACGTGAGGAACGCCATATTGCCCATTCTGAATCTGAGCATGACCGAGCGCATGTTTAATTTGCCGTTCCACGCTGTCATACGACTTCGTCGGATACATATGCCCCATGTATTCCGTAATGAGATACGGGGAATGGTTTGGCTGAAGGATTTTCCCTTCCCGATTGCGCGTGAAATCGTTGTATGTAAACACATCTTCCAGAAACTCGCTCCCATGTATGGCACGCACACCACCGGTAGCCCGTGATGGATCCAGCTCGTGAGCAAGCGCATTCGTTCGCAAATAGAACTCGGTGTCGTCCTGAGATTCATTAATACGAACGCCCCATAAGAAGATCGAAGGGTGATTACGATCACGCACAATCATTTCTTCCAGCTGAAGCAGTGCTTTGTTCTTCCACTGCACATCGCCAATATACTGCCAGCCAGGCAGCTCTTCGAAGACAAGTAAACCAATCTCGTCGCACCGATCGAGGAACGATGGATCTGCGGGATAATGTGATGAGCGAACAAAGTTCAGCCCCAGCTCCTCTTTTAGAATATCCGCGTCTTTGCGTTGTCCCCTTTCACACATGGCTCCGCCCAAATAGGGGAACATCTGATGCCGATTCAGCCCTCGCAGTTTTAACGGATTCCCATTGAGATAAAATCTCCCATCCTTGCGGAACTCAGCACTTCGTATCCCTACTCTCGTCGTCAAATCGTCGTGTTCAAATCTCTCCTCCCCCATGTCGCACAAGGTCGTCCTCACTACATATAGATAAGGATCGTCGATATCCCACAGATGCGGGTTGTCCACCTTCATCGTCATTTGTCCAACTTCCGACTCCCCAACCTCAGCTGCGATAGTTGTAGTGACTTTCTCTACCACATCCCCCTCAGAATTGAGCAAGGAGGTATGGAGCATAAAGGTCCTCGCTTCACCCCGATTGTTAATCCGAAATATGCCGTCCATCGATGCTTCCTGTGAAGTCACATCTTTCCACGCATAAGAGGCCCATTCGATATACACTGAGCTCGTCACGATAAGACGGACATTCCGGTAGATGCCGCCAAACAGCATATAATCAACCAATCGCCCTTCTGGCGGAATATCGGGTCTACATGTAGAGTCCACTCTAACATTAATCACATTGGATTCCCCAATCACAACCCATTTACTAATCTCGAATGAAAATGAAGTATAACCACCTTGATGCTCGCCGACAGAAGCGCCGTTGACATAAATCTCCGCAGCAGACATCACACCATCAAACTCCACAATCAGACTTTTGCCCGTCCAATCAGCTGGAACCTCAAAGTGACGGCGATACCAGGAAACAAACTGATAGTCCTTTTCACTAAAATAGTGATGTGGAACAAGCTTATTCGTATGTGGTAGATGTACCTCCTCAAAATGAACATCTTTAAAGTCCTTGTGTTTGATTCTCGGCTCATCCAGGGCGCAAAATAGCCATTCCGTGTTAAAGTTTAAAATCTGTCTCATAGACATAACCCCTTTCTTTTAAATTGTCTTCCCCCTATTAAAAAGCACAAAAAGACATATGCAAACGTGTGGAGAGAGCTAACCACTTACGAACGTTGCATATGCCATTTTGCTCGCTTATCCGATCACAGCTTATTTCTTAATATTCGCCGGCCAGACGAATTGAACGCCTAGGGCTTTCTTGGCTTCCTGGAATTTCTTGTTTTGATAGTCATACAGCTTTTGAGAGCCCAGCTTTTCTTCTTGATCAATGCCTTCTTTGTAGAATTTCTCTACATCCTCTGGAGATTTCGCGAGAATCATTTTCGCTCTTGTTTTGACGCGAACTTCTTCACGTTTCGCATTGATTCCTGCTTCTTCCGAACCGCCAATCGGCGAAATGTTTTCGAATGCAAGCGCATCGTACGTGTATTTACCGAAATAAATGTTCGCTTTGGTTCCTTCCGTTTCCAGTACGCCGTTCACTGGCAACGTACGTTGAACGGGCATATAGCTAATCAGCCAATTTAACGATCCGTTGCCGTATTTTAATTTCGCTTTATTGGCGTCCTCGCTTCTAGCCTTAATAAACTCATCGGATAATTTCACCTTGCCGTTCGCATCGTAATCCCACGCAATCCCCTTAGGCCCGTAAGTCACAACCAAGTTCATCTCTTCAGCGGAAAGATATTTCATGAGTTTGATGATGCGATCTTGATGTTTGGCTTTGCTGCTAACCATGGTTAGTGTCCACCCGGAAGCCGCGACTGGATCGACCACCGGTTGTTTGCCCTTTTCACCACGTACCGGTCCAACCGCAACGAAGATGGCATTCGGATCTTTGGCATATAAGGCGTCTCTTTTAATCACTTTGTTTGAAAGCGCAAAGACTGCGCCATTGTTCACTTTCTCGGTAAGCTGTGCCTGATTCAGCGTCTGACTATCTTCCGGCATCAGCCCTTCCCGATATAAACGGTTAAGGAATTGATACGCTTCCAATGATTCCGGCGTTCTTTCGCGATCGACCAGATTTCCTTGCTCATCCTCACGCGGAGCACCGAAGAAGCTTGAGATCACCCAGCTTTCGAAGTAGGCTGGAGTCACATCGAATCCGTTATATTTCGTTTTCGAATCTTTTACTTTACGTAAAGCTGTGACCAGCCCTTCCTTCGTACTGAAGTCCTCAGGCTTAATGCCAAGCTGGTCCATGATGTCTTTACGGGCATATAATCCTTGGTTGCTATATAGGGTATCCCCTGGTTTCACATTTTCTTTGGCCCAGAAATAATTGGCATATCCATAGAAATGGCCATCCGGATTACGGAACCAGTCCTGCATGGATTTTGGCACATTAAATGTAGGCTCGTACTTAATAATCAACTCATCGAGCGGTGAGACCAAGCCAGACTTCTCAAGCACGCCTCGCTGCGGGGCCGTCTTATCCACCGTAATCATATCCGGGATATCTCCTGATGCGATAAGAGCACTTAATTTATCATTATTTCCTGAAGTGAATTCGATGGAAATACCTGTATCCTCCGTAATCATCTTATCCAGCAGGTTGTTAACCGGATCCCAAGTCTTCTTATAGGATTCATCCGCGACAAACCATGTCACCTTGATTGGCGTTTTATCATCCGGCTTTGCTGAAGCTGACGCTGACGCCGATGCCTTGGGCGAGCTCGTTGTTGTTTCTGAGCCCTTATCTGTAGAACAACCTGCAAGCAAGGTCCCAACCAATGTTGTGACAAGCCCCATGCTCACTAAACTTTTTTTCATTTGCTTTTCCCCCCTGATAGTCGTAAGTTAACCTTTCACAGAACCAATAAGCACACCTTTAACAAAGTACTTCTGCAGGAATGGATAAATCGCGACGATTGGCGCTGTTGTGGCCACCATCATGGCCAACTTCAATGTAGCTGAACTCACTTGCTTCGCTTCCTCTGGCATAGCGCTTGTCGCTTGCTGGCTAAATGCATCGCCATAGGAAGCATCTGTCACCATCCGCATCAGTACAAGTTGAACCGGCTCCAAGGATGATTTTGTCGTAAACATCAAGGCATCCATATAAGAGTTCCAATGATACACGCCATTAAACAAAGCAATAGCGGCTAAGACAGGCTTCGTCAGCGGCAACACCAATTGCAGCAAAATCCGATATTCTCCGGCCCCATCCATCTTAGCCGATTCGATAATTTGTTCAGGGATCGTTCGAAAGAAGGACATAATAATAATCATATCCCAAACACTGAACAAAGAGGGAATAATATACACCATAAAATTGTTTAACAAACCGATTTCTTTATATAGCAAGTAAGTCGGGATAAGTCCACCATAGAAGAACATGGTCGTGAGCATAATGACGAGATATACGTTGCGGCCACTAAGACCTTTGCGGGACATGCCGTAAGCAACGAGCGCTGTAAAAGCGATATGCGTGGACATACCGAGCAGCGTTCTGCTAATCGTAATGAAAAATGCATGATAAATGGTCGTATCTGAGAATACGGCTTTATAATTCGCGATTGTAAACTCCCGAGGCCATACATACACGCCGCCTCGTAAGTAATCCAACCCGTCATTAAAAGAACCAACTAAAGCAAACCAGAACGGAGCCAGCGTTACGAATACAACTGTAGACATAAAGATGATATTACCGATGTCAAACCATTTGTCCCTATTGGAACGGATATTCATTTTGTGTTCCTCCTTACACGCAGGCATCCTCTTAGAACAAGCTGTTGTCTGTCACTTTACGAGATACATAATTAGCAGCAAATAACAGAATCAGGGCAACGACTGATTTCGCTAAGCCTACCGCAGTCGAATAGGAATACCTCATTTGTCTGAGGCCAACCTTGTAGACATACGTATCGATCGTTTCGCTCACATCGAGATTCAGTGGATTCTGCATGACCATAATTTGCTCGAAACCCGTATTCAATATGGAGCTTATTGCAAAAATGAGCATAATCACGACTGTTCCCATAATAGCTGGGAGTGTCACGTACCACATCCGCTGAAATCTGCCTGCACCGTCAATCTTCGCTGCATCATACATTTCCTGGTCCACACCGGCAATGGCTGCGATATAAATAATCGCTCCCCAGCCAATTCCTTTTAGTATTTCAGCGCTAACCATAATCATCCAGAAGAGATGCGGCTTTGCAATGAAATTAATCGGTTCATCGATGATATGCAAACTCGTAAGCAACAGATTAAGGATCCCGTTCGAAGGTGATAGCACCGTTAGAACTAATCCTCCAAAAATCACCCACGAAACAAAATGAGGCAGATAAGAAATCGTTTGAACGAAGCTTTTGAATCGTTTCTTATTCAACTCATTTAAAAAGAGTGCAAACACGATAGGTGCAGGAAACCCAATTATTAATCCCATCAGATTCATCGCTAGCGTGTTCCTTAATACATTCAAGAAATTCGGATCATTCACAAATTCTTGAAAATGCTTGAACCCAATCCACGGTGAATTCATCACACCCAAGAAAAGATCGTAATCCTTAAACGCAATCAGAATGCCATACATCGGAACATACGAGAACAGTAGCAAAAACAAGATCCCCGGCCATACCATGCTTTGCAGCGCGAACTGGCTCTTGAAGCGCTGCCATCTGCCCATCGCTGATAATCGTGGCGCTCGCACTCGTTGTTTCGCATTTACGGCTCCATCCACTTGACTTTCCTCCCCGATTTGCTGCCCTAGGTCGTGACAACCAAATGACAGCGTTCTCTTTTAATGCTAACTCTACTTCTGCTATAGCAAAGCAACTTCGGAAGCATATCCTCACTATACATTTTGAAAGCGCTTATAAAAATATCACCATTTTAGTTTTGATACCTTCATTTGGGCTCTGCCAAAAGAGCGAAAGGTTTAGCATGCCTTTTGTCGAATACCTCCGTACAACATCTTTGGAGAAAGAAGGAGTGCAGGTTGGTACGTACGTTTCAAGCCTTGAGTATCAAAAGTAAAGTGACGCTTGCCTTTATTTTTTTCATTTTAATCCCCTTCAGTGTGCTTGGACTTTATTCCTATAACCAGTCACAACGTTTCATTCAAGCGCAATTACTTGCGAATTCGCAAACGACCGCCAAGCAGATTAAGTATACAATCGAAAGTAAAATCGACCTTATTGAAAGCGTTAGCAACAATATTACGTATAACTACCGATTGCAACAATTTCTTGGTGAGCCGTATTCATCGGACTCAAACTCTTTAGATACCTATTTCAACTACGCGGCTCCCCTTGTTAACTATGCTATGTTATTTCAGAAAATTAACATTCAACAAATATCCATTTATACAAATAACACTTCCATCCCGGAAGGCTTTGGTTCCTTTTACTCCGAGCAAAAAATTAAAAAAGAAACCTGGTACGATACCTTCATGGCATCTGAAAAGAAAACACTTTGGGTGCTGAATACGATTCAGGCAGATGGCAGTGAACTTTTCAGGTATATTCAAAAAATGATCTCCATTGAAGGTTCTTATCTAGGCGTTACGATTGTTGACGTGCGCTCCAGCGATTTGCTTGAACCTGCGGAGAGCCCCAATATTGCGAATCAGCCTGTTTATGTGTTGGATGAAAATCATAAAGTTATTCCCCAGGGAAATAACGATACCCTGAAAGCTTTAGATAAGGTAAGCTCTTCCCTCTTCTCGCAAGGTTACGCCAAGGAATCTGGCTTCTTATATGTCGCTGACACGTTAAAAGATGTCCAGCATGTCATCGTCATGGTGATTCAGCTCCCACCGCTGCTCGGTTCCTTACAGGTTGCGGCCAATCTAGCTTTTATACTTACTTTCATTGTCTTATTGATTGCTTTCTACTTCGTCCTCAAGATGACGTTAAGTAAAATGAAAACGAGCATTAAACAGATGGATCTCGCCATTGAAACAGGGTTTAAGCCCATTCCTATTGTACGGAAGGACGAGTTCGGAGTTATCACGGAGAAATTCAACATTTTGCTGAATAAAATTACCCTGCTGCTAAGCGATATGATCAAGAAAGAAACCATGCACAAGGATGCACAGCTCATCGCACTGCAATCGCAGATTAACCCACATTTCATCTACAATACGCTGGATATCTTTAGTGCCAAAATGGAAATCGCCGGCCAGTATGATGTGTCTGATGCTATGGCTGATTTCGGTAAAATGATGCGCTATAATATGGACGGTCATGCTAAATTCGCAACTCTTTCAGATGAGCTTCGTTATCTCGGACAGTATATGACGCTTCAGAAGGTGAAATATGGAGATAGTATTCATTTCCGCGTTCATGTTCCCAATGAGCTTCTCACCATTCAGGTATTAAAGTTCATCCTACAACCGATTGTCGAGAATAGCGTAAAGCATGGCTTCGCAAAACAGGACACACTCGATATTGATATTTATGTCAGCCAAGAGAGTGATTTATCCATCCGGATCTGTGTAAAAGATAATGGTGCAGGCATTGGAACTACTCGGCTCAACGAACTTAACGAACAGTTCCGTACTTCCGTTTATTTAGCCAAAGGCGATAAAGATCGAGAAAGCATCGGTCTAGGCAATATTAATGAACGATTGAAGTTATTTTACGGTGAGAATTATCCCTTACAGCTAAACAGTATCGAAGGCCAATTCGCAGAAACGATCCTAACCCTTCCTTATGACGCAAAACGAATCGAGGAGAATGACAATGTATACCGTGTTAATTATTGATGACGAAGAATTGATCGGCAGCGGTGTGAAAGCCAAACTAGAAAGGGCCAATGTAGCAGGTATCCGAGATATTTATGTCGCGAACGGTGGTCTACAGGGGTTTGAGATGGCTAAAACCTTGATACCAAATATCATTATCACGGACATTCGCATGCCCGAGTTAGATGGCATTCAATTGATTAAAAAGCTATCTCCGCTGCTAACACGCACCAAATTCATTATGTTGAGCGGCTTTGGTGATTACCCTTATGTCCGTGAAGCATTCAAATACGGCGCACTAGACTACTTACTGAAGCCTGCGTCCTCCGATGAGCTCGGCAAGCAAGTACTGTCCGCCATTGCGAGTATTGAGCAGGATCACTTTAACGACCAGCTCGCCGAAAGAAACCTTACGGATGCAAGAGCGTTGCTAATTGCTCGATTACCCCTCGTCATCCACGGGTCGAACGCCTTGGTGAGCAGCAAAGATTCCGAGTCACAGCAATCACTCGAAGCTTACTTTGCTTATCCGCTGTTCGCCGTTTCCATGCTATCCTTTGACGATGTTACCTTTAGCGAAGAACATTTGGATACGGTAAGTACATGTTTGGAACGGTGCATTCAGGACAATGATTTAGCGTTACAACTACGCTTCCTAGCGTTTCATGATGTGCAAGGCTATGTGTGCGTTGTGTTTAATTATGCTGGAGCTATTTCTTTTGAAACCATTCAAGGTTTACTCGGTAAAGCTGTTAGCGTGCTTCGAAAAGGCAATCCGCGAACGCCTACAGCCTCGATTAGCCAATCTGGGCAGGGCTTGGACGATTTATCGCGTCTTTATAAACAAGCACATCAAGCGATGTCGGGGCGGATTTTACGAGAACCAAGCGAGGTCTTCGTGACGCTTGAGCCATTGGGCAAGACGGAAGCTTGGCTGCCTGGCAAAAAGGAGTGGGAAGAGTTCAAGCAGGCTGCTGAGACTCTGCATGTGGAACGAATCGGCCGCTGGGTTGACCGCCATCTCAGCGACGCTCTGCGCACGCAGATGTCCTTGGAGCAGCTCAAGTCGATTTACGATCTGGTGCTTTCCGAAATCCATCGCCATGTCCATGATCGGTTTCTTTTTGAAGAGACCGAACGCGCTGCAGCTTTCGACACCTTTCACACGTTAGGCGAGCTCCGGCATTATCTCAAAAGCTACGCGACAGATACGAAGCAGCTGATCTCAGAGCACGCGAACCTGGGAGAAACGGTCATTACCGTAGCGGAATCCATCGTTCGTGAGCATTATAACCGCGATCTGCAGCTAGCCGAGGTGGCCAATCGGGTATCGATGAATTACTCGTATTTCAGCAAGCTGTTCAAGGAACGAACGGGGTTAACGTTCACGGCCTACTTAACCAAGGTCCGTATGGAAGAGGCCCAGAAGCTGCTCAAAGACCCCACCTTACGGATCAATGAGATCTCGGAAAAGGTAGGGTATGGCAATCTCTATCATTTCTCGCGTGCGTTCAAAAACTATTTCGGTGTTTCACCGAAGGAACATCGGAAAACAATGTAAATTGCTAAAGGAGCCCGCCATGCGCGAGGCTCCTTTTTGTTTGTTGCATGAGCAGGTTAGCTCTATGGGTTAGCTCTAACAACCACATCGTCAAAATAAGACTTCTGCATATGGCTAAAAACACCTATTTTACCTGCAGTAAAGTTTGAGTTCGTCGCAGTGACAAGCAGCTGCCCGTCTATATAACCCTTTAATACACTGCCATTTACCTCAAAGCTATAAGTATGATAAACGCCAGCTGTCGGTGCTGTGGTCATCGGTGTTGATGCAAGCATTGTCTCTATTCCATCCTGAAACTTGACGATGGACACTCTTTTGTAGTAGTAATCATAAAGCATGACGTAATAGTTTCTCCAATCGACGTAACTTGCGACCAAACCAATTCGACTATTCCAGCTATCCACCTTTCCTTTGGCCTCTACCGTGTAATTTGACCATGTGGCGAGTCCCGCAATGGACTTTGTGCCGCCTTTGGCCGCATTATCAGAAAGGTAGACCTTTGAGCTTCCGTCCGTAACAACTGTGAACGTTCCCCATAAGGAATCAACCGACCAATCATTCGCGTTGCCATCTTCAAAATCATCTTGAAGATAGGTGTTGGTAGTCGTGGCAGTAACTTCGTTGCTTGCTTCCGAAAACCGCCCCCCCGGGTCGAATGCTTTAACCGCATACCGGTAGGTTGTTGCGATCGTCAGGCTCGTATCCTTATATCTGTAGACCTCTCCATTCATCGTGGCGATTTCTTGTCCGTCGCGATAAATCTTATAGCCTGACACGCCCGTTTCATCCGAAGACTCATCCCATGTGAGATCCATTTGTGAGGAAGAGTTTGACACTGCAGACAAGTTTGAAGGGGCAGTAGGAGCCGTTGCGTCGTCATGGCGGACAAGCACGTTATCGAAGTAAACTTTTCGGCTGGAGCTGGTTATGAGGCCTGCTTTTCCGCCAATAAAATCAGTATCTGTGGCGCTGATCACCAATTGGCCGTTCAGATAACCTTTCAACGATGTGCCAACAGTTTCAAACCGCAGCTTGTAGGCTGTTCCCGCTTCAACGCTTGGAAGCCCGTACACGGACTGAATCACGACATTCTGGTCGCTCTGGCGCTTTTCAATCTTGGCATTGCCGGGGTTTGCGTGGTACGTAAAAGCATAATAATTGCCGCTATCTGCATACCGTGCAATAAGACCGAGGTCTCCCCTGTTATTTGCTTCCTTGACGTCCGCTTCTACCCAATAATCAGTACCGTAGATTGCATCGACCACGGAAAGTCCCGATTTTTCGGACAGATAGACGGAAGAGCCGCCATCCTGCACGGTGCTCCATTGTCCTTTAAGCGGACTCCATCCGTTTGCGTTACCCGCTTCAAAGCTATCCGCATAGATCGCATCATACACTAGCTCGAAAGCGTAGCCTTTATCCGTATCAAGCTGGACAACGATGTCGTTTCCTGTGGCGATCACGGGAATTTCCTGCAGCCGTACACCGTTTGTCGCCAGCTTGTAAGCTTTGTACGCTGCCGGGATGAGTGTCGTCTTCAGATGGAATTCCATGGTCTCGTGTTTGGCAAGTGTCGGCAATTTCCCTCTTACATAGGTCCTCTTCTTGCTATCGAGAGGATCTTGAATCGTATCTTCACCTGTCGCTGCTACATCGGTGGTATAGATGACCAGCATTCTCTCGCTTTTGTCTAGTGATTTATCATCAAGCGAAGCTGCGGATACGGTTCCTTTATCCACACTTGCCTTCAAAGATACAGGACCAAGCTCGAATAGGTTGTTATTGAGAGTTCCTACAGCTCCAATTGCGTAAGGGGTATGGATCAGATAGGTATTTAAATTAAGATCAAATATAAGCTCTCCCGTGTCCGAAACCAGCTTATTTTGATTCAGATTAGAGAGCATGTTGTTTTTCAGATTGACATCATCTATTGCATTAATAAACGTCTCCGCAACCTGTTTCAAGGTCATGCTATTCGTAATGGATATCTTATTCTGTGCAGGAATATTACCGCTTGCGATTTGCTCTGATGTAAGCTCCGGTGTGATTTTATAGATGGCATAAGGTTCTCCAGGCTTATCTGCGTACACGGTAACCATCTTGAACAGATGTGGTATATACATTCGATTAATCTCTAAATCTTCATTCTCCGTTGATGACGCATGCGTTTTGACCGATGTTCTGTCTCTTACAATGACAAATTTAGGTTCGCTTGCAGTGATGTGACCTTTACGGAAAAGAAGTGAACTTTGATATTCGGACATTGTTACCAAGGTATCTGTTAAGGTATCGAATGAGGTAAAACCACCTAAAGTAGCACTTTGTTGAACGGCCTCTCTTACACGGGACACATATTGAAACCTGTTTAGCATATCCCAGCCATTGTAGGCGCCGGTCGCAGCCACCATCAATCCAAGGTCGTCTCTGCCTTTCGTCGGAAACTCCTGATTATATTCCGTTAATGCAAAAGGCTTCTGGTACAGCTGCCCAAGAGCAAGACCAGGAATATAATTTTTAAATATAGTCCCTCCATATTGCGGCACATAATTAGCTCTTGTTTCCGGATCAAATACCATACTGTAACGAGGATGTGACGCCGGGGTATAAGAGAATGTTGCTCCCCTTCCATCTACAAGCCCATTATATAAGTGTGTTTCATGAATATCTGTGTGTGTTCGCCAGTAGTTGGCCAAAGAATCATTTATGTAATTAATTCCCCCGATAGGCACCTTTACGCCAATTACATCTTTCAGGTAATTTTTCATTTCATTATGGGAAGATAACGTTTTTTCTGTGAAGTACTCGGCAAGATCATCACGAATGCTTGCAGGCGCACTCCAAAATGTATTTGGAAATGTGGTGATAGCCGGACGTCCTTTACCAGCCAAAAATAGATTAAAGTCTGTCTTTAACCATTCTTTTACACTTGGGTTCGAAAAATTAGCATTATAAAGAATAGTTTCATTCATGGGAGATACACCCATCAAAATAGGATCATCCTTCAAGGCGAGTCCGGTATATGGATTAACATGAGTAAGCCATTGCCGAGCAAAGGATTGCCAAATCGCTTTACCGTCCGGAAAAAGCGTTGCCATATATTTGGCACCGAACGAGCCGTATTGGCTTAAGCTTGGTACACCAGAAAAATCCGCATAGGCCAGAATGTCGATATCAATGTAGATGCCTCGCTCCTTCAGCAAAGAAACAAAGTACTCAAAATTGTCCAGTTTGGCCGGATCCAATGTAACGGTGGTCGAAGTTGGCTTCACCATAAGCCCTTTTGCCCAGTCCACATTTTCATCATTGGAATGGTAGCGCACCGCATTATAACCCATAGCAACAAGCCGGTCGGCGATGATTACCATTTCTTCCCGGGTTGGATCCGTACCATAGCTGCCAACAAGATTGGTACCGAAGAACTTTACTTTCTTATTGGGCTCATCCGTAAAATAATAATCGCCATCCGCATCAATCTTTACGAAGCCTTTCGTTCCAGCTGGGGTTTGATTCATGTAGGACAAGTCCAGCGCACTTCCAGGTGCTACCGCCAATGTTGTATCAATAGCTTTCCATGTGCTGTCAGCAACTATGGGAGCTGCATTTGCGGTAGGGCCTGCGATACCTGCAGTCCCTAATATTTGCAAGACTAAAGCAAAAACTAGCGTAACTGAAACCTTAGTAATCATTCCTTTTCTCATTTTTAATCCTCCTGTACAATTCAATTAAAGCTCATTCATGCTTTCTCGGCAGAGTCGCTGATCTGTGCGACATAAACCACCTCCTTTCAAACCCTAAGTGAATTAAATTTACTATACGTTTTGTAAGCGCTTATAAAAATATCACCATTTTTGTTTTGATACCTACATTTTGGATGCCTTGGGTAATCAATGCGTCCATATTCTCCCGATGTTTGGATCATCTTGTAATAATGGAACATCAATCTCTTCAAATATATTTCCAATCAGATATACATGATCCACATCTACTGCATGGACGCCAATGTCGGAATTTTTCATCCTATTATTTGCTATGATAATGCTTTTATTGAATTTTCCCTTGAATCCATGCGACTTGATACCGATACATCCATAAGCCCCATACCTCGGGAAAAATCCACAATTATCAAACTCACAATCTTTAATAAGAATATCGCTAGCATGACCTCCTTCTGAATGAACAGGCAGCTCCGCACCAAGCAATATCCCAGGATTCATTGTATTTCGATACTTGCAATTAAAAATATATAAATGATCATATCGTACCAAATGACCTGCACCCGCGATGTTTATGAATTCCGAATCCTTGCAAATGTAACGGCTTGCCTTCCAACAGGACGCTGTACCTAGCGTTCCTTCCTTTAGTTCCTTGGCTAGGTCGCGATCAAAGACGACTCGATAATAGTTCCCACCATCCCCCTTTCTCACGTGACTACTTTCCACGATACGGTAGCTTTCCGATTCATCTTCACAGTAGAGCTGAATTTGACTACCAGCTACAAGAGGAGCAAAAGAGTACTTACAGAAGAATTCCGCTTCGTTGGATTTCGTGATTTGCTTAAGAACCAGCCAATTGTTATGCATATTCTGACCATCCATCCGTACACCCTCTGCAATCATCCGACTAATCTCTATGTTACCGCTGCATTTGTAAATTTTCCATGCATCACGAGGGCCTGTAAAAAGCTGCTTACCTTTTGGTCTAAAGACCACACGGTCTGCTGCTATCTCATGACAGTTCTCCGTCAACATACAAAATCCGTTGGCATTATACGTTCTGATATTAGTCAGAGTCAAATCATCGCATCTGGCAAAATAAGTTTGAAAATCGGTTTGCGCTCCTTGGTGCCAAGATAAAAATTCCCCAACCTGGACCTTGGATGCCACATCCATACTGTTTAGCACTAACCTCCTCTCGCCTTGCAATCTCCATGGACTGCCTGCCCCCCCACCGTATGTAACGCTTTCACCGATAAGGGCGCCTGTTTCCGGATGTAACCGATTCATGCAATACGTTCCCATGTTGTCATAACATGGATTTCCTTGGAATACTTCAACAGAAATTTGGTTGCCATTATTAGAGACTACTACACCAGCTGAGGCAAATTCTGGTCCGCGTGTGAATGCAAGATTACTCACTTGCAAATGATTACAGTCTTCACACCACAAGATAGCAGGTAAGTAATGATGGACTTGAAGATCATTAAAGCCAACAAGTACGGTTGCAGGCTCACCATTCTCATCAACAGCTCCCTGGAGTGTTAAGTATTTGGCTCCACGGATCGGGATATGACATTCCTTAAATGTCTCATCCCGACTTCCCGCATCATGGGCAAATCCCTCCGTTTGGATAATCTGAGAGGTTTCCAGTATATAAACACGCGGCTCGAAGGCTACGATATCTGCATTTACCTCAATTGCCTTATTTATGGCTGCCCGAATGCCTGCAGCATCATCTGATACCCTAGCATCTATATAATCTTCAACATAAATAATCTTGTTATTTATCATTTAAATTAATTCCCCTTATCATCTGTTTGAATTTAGTAGATACAAATTCACTCTGCGGTGATCGGCCCTTCGCTCATCTTGTTCGAAGAATGAAGAGGAGTCTGATGAGAAACGGCGGTAACGCAGTGCGTTACCGCCGTTGAATATAAATCTAACGAATTATGGAGCTGTACGTACCACAACATCATCAAAATAAGCTTTGTTAAAATGTGTGTTCACACCAATTTTCCACGTTGGGAACGTGCTGTCTGAAGCAGTAGCAATAAGCAGATCATTCACATAAGCCTGCAGCGTGTTCCCTGCTGAGGTAAATCGCAGATTATGGTAGATGCCTGTTGCAAGCGGTGTGATTGGAGCTGAAATCGCAAGATCTGTTAGAACGCCATTTTGCAGTCTAGTGATGTAGACGTTCTTTCCGAAGTTGTCATAAGACATGCTGTAATAGTTGTTATAGTCGACGAATCTGGCGATTACCCCCATTCTGCCGCTCGTTGTCTCCATTTTCCCCTTAGCTTCTACGCTATAGTTGGTCCATGTTGAGGTTCCTGTGACTGACTTTGTTCCTCCTTTGTCCGCATTATTGGATAAGTAAGCTTTTGAGCCATTTAGATCCGACTCCACGGAGAAATACCCCCCAGTAAGAAACGACAGACCACCCATTCGCGGTGCCAGACTCGAAACCCGTGGCGTACAGCGCGTCGTATACGAGCTCAAATGCAAATCCTTTATCCGTCTCCAGCGTAACCGACAGCACCTGACCGTTCACGGTCACAGGGATTTCCTGAAGACGCGTACCATTCAGCGCAAGCTTATACCCTTTGTAACCGCCGGCTGGTTTAATAGTGGTTAACGTGAGCTGAGCCGTCTGCTGCTTTACCAGTGTAGGCAAGATCCCTCTGTAATACTTTAATTGGCCGGAAGGCTGCATCACATATTGCTCATTGGTAGCCGCTACATCTGTCTTATAGATAAGCAGCATGCGTTCGCTATCCTTCAGTTCATTTCCGTCCAAGGAGGATGCAAAAAAAGTACCTTTCTCGACATCGCTGGTCACGGTCGCTTGCCCCAGCGTAAAGGTATGATTATTCATCGTTCCTGCCGCAGCAATCACTTTCGGCGTGTTCACGAACTCCCCGGTGTCGGACAGCAGCTTATTCTGATTCAAGGCCGCTAACATTTCCGTCTTCTTGTTCGCATCGTCCAACGAATTGATGAACAGTTCGGCCATCTGTCTGTTCGTCATGGAAGACGAAATCGGCAGCTTATTGGCTGTCGGCAGATTGCCGCTGGCGATCCGTTCCGGTGTGACGTCCGGCGTAATTTCGTACACAGACAAAGGTACATTCGGTTTATCTGCATACACAGACAAGGTCTTGAACAAATGAGGAATGTACATCATGTTTGCTACATAAGCGTCGCCTTCCGAGGCTGCACCTTTGTTGCGAGCCCATGTGCGTTCCATACGAACACGAATTTCGGACTTGCTGCCTGAATCGCCTCATTGCAGAATATGACCGACGCTTCTGTCTCCGACATAATGGCAAGCGGTTCACCTGCAATTGAGAACTCCTCAGGGGCACCCAGCTTTAGATTGTTATACCCATCCCCTGCATCCCGGCCGAAGGAGTAGCGGTTCATCATATCCCAGCCCTGATATGCCCCGATTGCCCCATTAAAGATCCCAACTTCCTCACGCCCTTTGAAGGGCTGGGTATCCTGAAACTCGGTAAGCAGAAATGGTTCGGCATACGGCTGCCTGAATGAAAGAGCAGGATAGTACGTTCCAAAATGGGTGTCCGTCGGCCAATCCTTCGGATAATTGGCAGCTGTAGCGCTATTGAACGCCATACTTAGACGTGGCTCCTTAAGCGGATGATATTGATAGCCGCTCCCTATACTGTCGGTGAACCTTTGGTTTGAAAATTGGTAATAGGCATGGGTTTCATACACATCCGAAGCTTGATCGCGCCAATAGTTCACATTCGGGCTAATCAGGTAGTTTAATCCCCCAATAGGAGCATTAATGCCGAGCTGATCCTTTAAATACGTTCTCATTGCATTAGAGACATTAATCGTTTTATTAGAGTAATAAGCAGTAAGCTGATCCTTAATTTCCCCCCATGCATCCCAATAGCTGACGGGAAAATTAGTGATGGTTGGTTTACCTAGCGAGGCCAGATACTGGTTGAAATCCTGAAGCAAGTAATCGCGCAATGGCGCCTTCATGCCGCTGAGACTCATATTCTGGAGTAGGGCTTCATTCCACGGGCTGACCCCGACCAGAACGGGATCATTCTTCAAAGCGAGTCCCGTATAGGGGTTCACATGAGAGAGCCACGTGTCGGCAATCTTCTTCCACATATCCAACGCCTGCGGGAGCAGCGGAAGCAAATACGGTGAATTATAACCCTCTGCATATTCGCCAAGCCCCGGTATATTTTTAAAATCATACAGGTGGAACATATCGATCGTCACATAAATGCCCTTGGACTTCAGCTTCGCAATAAAATACTCCAATCGATCCAGTTTATCCGGATTCAGCTGGGGCGTTGTCGATCCATTCTGGACGAATATCCCCGGTGCCCAATCCTGCATGGAATCGACTGAATGTATCCGCACCACGTTGTAGCCTAACCGTGCAAGCCGATCTACGGTTTAATCCGCATCAGCATGGGAGCCGTAGTACATGTTCCAGGTTACATTGGCTCCGTATAGCTTCACCTTCTTGTGCGGTGCCAGTTCGAAGGTGTAGTCGCCGTCAGCTCCTTGCTGGATGAAGCCATACTTCCCTGCCGGAAATCGTCATCGGCTGCGTGTCCATTGGCTTCCATACATCAACTGCCTGGGCCGTCGGTGTTTGACCTAAGAACCCGCCGACGCCAATCAAAGAGAGCATTAGGGTCAAACTCAGAAAGGAAGTCCACCCTTTACTCGAATTGTACACCATCAATCAGCTCCTTAATCGAGATTACAGTCGTTCCCTCCATGTATACGATTTCACAGTGCAGAACTTGCAGGTCTGTGTTTTTTAATGGAGCTGCTTGGTTCGTTGTGGTACAGGAACAATCGGCTTATGCAGCGCCACCGTTTGAAAGCTCACTTCAGCAGGCATCCCCCCCCTTCACAATCGCTTAACAACGAATGGTCCCTGGCGTTCTGAATTATCCTTAATAACATCGAATCTCGTAGATTGCAGCCGACGGATCTCCATTGGTCGCCTCGATCACGACGCGTATTGTATCCGTTTGAACCGACTGCGCTAGGGTATATCGGCAATGGCGCTGGTAATTATCTTTCACTTGGATGAGCTCTTGCCATCCACCGTCCACATACGCTTCAATTCGATAATCCTTTGGACATTGCGGATCGCGATAAAATGGTGGATACCCGCGGTATTCCCATAATAGGTTGCCCGGGAATGAGAGCTCGATCTGTCCAATCGTTTGTTGATCCTCCCACTTCAATTCCAGCCATTGCGGAAGCGCCTCTTTTGCATCCGAACGCCACAGGTTCGTAAACCGATAAGGCCGCGTTACACCGTTAATGACTTGCTCAGGGCTGTACGCATGCTGCGGAGGATCTACGCGGAAGCTACGGGTCGGACCGTTCCAATCCCGGCGCATCTTGCCTTCGCCCATTTCATACGCACACGTATGGCCTGGCACAATACCATCCCCGCAATGCCAAGCAACGTTGGGATTCGCCAGTAAATCCAATCGCACATAGGTCCCCAGCTTCAAGCCATCATCCCCGCTCAGGTGTACATCCCAATCGATCCATTGGTACTTGCCTGGCATGATTTCCAGCTCTGTTACGGCCAGCGGCGGATTGGCGTCGCAGCGATAGTCCCAAATATGATCCACTGGAATCATCTTCGCTTCCACGATTTGAGGGGTTTCGCTCAGATTGCTCACACATACCGACACACGGTTCAGCACGCCTTCCGATATCGCAATCCATTGCCCCTTCCGCTGAAGGAGAATTTCATCCTGATGACCGAGCTGGCCGGATGCGTGCAGTTCCGCCTTCACTTCCGAACCGTTGCACGAAGCTTGACTGCTAGCCGTAACGCGCGCCTTGCGCGCAAGATCCAGCTCATCCTCGTTCGTCGTGTTCAGCAGGAAGCAGCCGTCGCGCAGCAGTGTTTGCTTCACTTCTTGTATAGCCTGACTTGGGACATCCGCTATCGCTAATCCATGCTTTAATGCAATCGCAGCCGATGTTCCCACTGCCTGCCCAATCAGCGCGGTTGTCGCCATGACTCGTACCGTGCCTAATGCGGCATGCGTAACGGAGATATTCCGCCCAGCCATCATCAAATTATCGATATCCTTGGCAATTGTTGACCGCAAAGGAATACCATAAGGGCCGCAGTAGCTTTTCACCATATAAGGGGACGTTTCATCATAGCCTTCCGAACTGGCATGCTCACTGGTAGGCGCAAGAAGTCCCCCGGGTGTATGCAGATCAAGGAACCAGCCGCCATAAGCAATTTCATCCTCAAATACGGTTCGATTTAGCGGGTCGTGTTCCGTCATCAGATAGTGACCCATAATTCTGCGGCTTTCCCGTTTGCCAGGCACTTGGCCAATCCAATCTATTGCGTGATTCGCTGCCAGCTCTTGCGTGCGAGGATCCTTGTTCTTGATCCAATCCCAAATCCCTAACACGTAGCGTGTGAGCTCATGACGAATATCTTCACTTTCATAGATGGTGTGCCAAGGCATGCCGATTTCAATCCACCAATAACCGCCTCGCATATCGTTCGGATTACGGCCCTGCTTGTAGAAAAAATCCGGATTATCGAGCTTCGCGGCCCAATCCGGTGCGGTGAACGGAGCAGGGTAGCCCAAATCCTTTGTTTTAAAAAGAAGAGAGCTCCCCATCACATCTCCGTTGGCCCGGAGTGGCGCGTGCGGCTCGTCAAATTCCTCACGCGCTTCCGAACCCATTCGCCATTCGCAGCCTGCACGTTCTGCAACGATGCCGTCACCTGTGCAATCCACGAATACATCCGCTTCGAGCTCAAGCTCCATTTCAGCGTTCGCTACATACCCCACGACCGAAGCAATCTTTCGCTCACCCGTCATCCGAACATCCAGAATGGCCGTATTCAAATAGAAGGTTAAATTCTCCGTGCGCTGCGCCAGATCATACATCGTCATATCCCAAACGCTGTTCGTCCATCCATTCTCAAAAATCTGCTCATGATTGCGCGCGCGTTCCTCAATCAATAATTCCGAAATGATCCCCGTTTCCTTGGCGTAAACATGAAAAGCTGCTGCACCATGAGGCGTCACTCTGACCTCGGACGAGCTGTTCCCGCCGAAGACAGGGCGATCCTGTACCAGACATGTTTTGGCGCCATGTCTGGCCGAAGCAACGGCCGCACAAAAACCCGCAAGTCCGCCTCCGCACACGACAACATCGTACTTCTCCGTCTTTTGCCCCTTTTTTCTCGCTGTATGATTGCCATCTGTACGCGTATCTTTGAAGCCATTCCCCATATCTCTTCGTCTCCCTCTATGCAGCCGCACCTAACAATCCTTGATGACAGCGTTTTCTTTTTCTCCTTTTCACTTTATCCTGAACAGGTACGCATTAAAATAGCACCATTTTTGATTTGATGCCTTCATTTTGGCACCACAAGTACACATCATTTGAACCCGCCGATAAAATGTTAAGTGTATATGTGATGCTTTGTTTACATAGTTTGCACCTTCGATATATATATTCGGACACAAAAGAGTCCCAATCTCAGCTAAAGCTAGAATTGGGACTAATAATTTATTTAACGACTACTTCACTGATAGATTTAAGACTTCAAAATAATTAATGTAAATTCAATTGGCTGCAAAATTCATCGTCCCAACGAAACATCCTGGGTAGCAATAATCAATTAATTCACCCAATCAGATGGATCAATTAGTGACTGGTTATACAGAAGATCCTATCGATCGGTTACTGTCTCCTTTTCTCCTGATACGCCGTACAATGCCGGACAAAACGTTTAGCAGCCTCCACATTAGATGCAAAATGAACATGCGTGTATCCCGCCGTCAGAGTTGGCAGCGCGTAGCCGTCCTTGCCGGCCCCACGCAACCCTTTTGTCTCGTAGGCATAAGGGCACTCGTCTTGATCAGGATTTACAGCGATCGTAGAATAATGGAACTCGTGCCCGCGGATCGTCTCTCCTTCCGCCAGAAGCGCACTGTCGCGCAACCCCTTCACCTCACGGTAGCCGAGTGCAGCCAGCGTTGATTCCATACGCACCTCAGCGGGAATGAGCCCAACCATTTCGTGCTTTTCGCCAGAACGATCAGTGATGGACCTGGTTAAATACATGTAACCGCCACATTCCGCAAAAACCGGAAGTCCCGCCTCCGCTCGCGTTTTTATGTCTTCACGGACATGACGGTTTTCCGAGAGCCGAGAGGCAAATTCTTCCGGAAAGCCGCCTCCGATATAGACCCCGGCGGCGTTATCAGGAACGGCTTCTCCCGCAAGCGGACTGAACAAACGGACACGAGCGCCCAAATGCTCGAGCAGCTCCAGGTTTTCAGGGTAGTAAAAGTTGAATGCTGCATCTTTCGCAACAGCGATAATCGGTCTTGTTCCGGAAACGGCCATATCTGCGAACAATCGCTGTTCTGGCCAATCGAGCACGGGTGCTTCTCCTGCTAGCGCCAGTATGGCGTCAAGATCGATGCCCTTTTCGATCACATTGGCTGCATGCCTGAAGAGCGGTGCAAGTTCGCCTCGCTCAATAGCAGGCACGAGGCCAAGGTGCCGCTCCGGCACCTGCAGCCCGTCGTCGCGGCAGAGCCAGCCGAGTACGGGGATACTGCATACTTGCTCGATTGCCGCTTTGACAAGCTTGTAATGCGCATCGCTGCCGCATTTGTTGGCGATGACCCCGGCAATTCGTCTAGGACCCGCCAACTGCTGGAAGCCGAGCACAATCGCTGCCGCGGTTCTCGCCATGCTCTGTGCATTCACGACAAGCAGAACAGGACAGTCCAGAAGCTCGGCGATTTCCGCCGTCGATCCTGCGTCGGATAGCGGGTCATTACCGTCAAACATGCCCATGACGCCTTCGATGACGGACACATCAGCGTTTGCAGAGCCTCGTAAAAAGATTTCCTTCATCGTATTATGAGAAAGCATCCATGTATCGAGATTACGTGACTGCCTGCCTGAGACGGCCGTATGATATGTCGGATCAATGTAGTCGGGGCCGCATTTGAAACCCTGCACCCGCAAGCCGCGCTGCTGCAAGGCGGCCATCAAACCGATCGTCACCGTCGTCTTACCGGCACCACTTCCAATTCCGGCCACGACAAAACGGGGTCTGCGCTCACTCATGCGCGTTCCACCGAACTTCCGAGGGACCGAAAGGGTTCATGTTCGAGGTGAAATCCAACCAGCCTTCCTCCGAGGAACTGAAAGCCTCAATTGCCGTCAACAAATCTCCTTCATGACCGTACCTTTTCAGTTCCAATCGCATTCTCTCCTATCCTATATTTAATAATGTGTAACTAATCAAGCCAATGATCAGATGTACAACGACGATTGAAAAAGGAGGAGCGAGAAACCAGCCCCTCCCCCACTTACCTATTTTTTATACAAGTCTGGATAGATCGCATTCGCGATGCCAAGCAGCGCTTGCGTGATCCGCGGACCTGGTCGGGAGAGTACGTCTCCGTTCAGACCGATGACTTGTTCGGTTTTAATTGCCGTAATATCTCTCCAGCCGGTGCGGCCGTGAATGAGATCTTCCAGCTTTTTGCCCTCTTTATCCACCTTATCAAGCGTATAGATGATCACATCCGGATTGTCTTTGATAATCTTCTCTTCGTCGATCTGAATCCAGCCCTTTACGTCGGAAGCAATGTTCAGTCCGCCAGAAAGCGTAATGAGCTCGTTCATGAACTCACCGCTCCCCACCGTCCAACCAGGGGAAAATTCGATGTAAACCTTTTTCTTCTTCTCTAGTTTGATAGTCGCCGCTACGTCGGTTACTTTCTTAATATCCGCTTTCATTTGCGCAACGAGTGCTTCAGCTTCCTTTTGTTTGTCGGTAATTCGTCCGAGAAACAGAATCTCGTTAAGAACATCGTTAAGATTTTTCGGATCCGAGCAAATGACGTTAAGACCTAGCGTGCGAAGATTTTCGAGCGCTGTATCCTTAATGGAAATTCCCGTGACGACGAGATCAGCGCCAGTGGCCACGATCGCTTCCGCATTCGGCGTGGTGGTACTTCCGATCTTTGCCTTGCTTTCCACTTCCTTCGGAAAATTGTCGGACTTCGATACGCCTACGATCCGATCCGCTAAACCAAGCGCGAATAAAATTTCCGTCTCTGAGGGGGATGTGGACACTATCTTCTCCGGCGCTTTCACAAACGTGATTTTCTTGCCAGTTGCGTCCGTTTCTGTCAGCGGATAGAGCGTCCTCTTGGCATTTTCAGCCGATGTTGATGCAGATTGGCTAGCATCCGTCACTGACGATGTCCCGCTAGACTTTGAGATTGAACTCGTGTTGTCGGACGATGAATTGTTATTGTTCGCTCCGCATGCAGCTAGTATTACGACAAGTAAGATAGATAACACGATAAGACTGATTTTTTTCATTTCCACTGTTCCCTTTCAAATTAGCTCATATGATTTGCAAAAAGTTGGGACATCTCATGTACCTTTCGTGGAGGTGTTCCTATCGTTGCACGAAGAGTACTGGGAAACCCATCCCAAATTTCAATTAACATTGGAGGTTCAAGCTCGGAAGGAAGCTCTGCTCGATTGTAATAGAACACATCGAGAGGATCACCTTCAAGAACCTTTCTTCCTTGGTCCATAACGATTACCCAATCGGCCCAAGAATAAGCCAGATTCATATCATGAGTTGCCATGACGATCGTCATTCCTTGGCCGTGGAGGCGGTTCAACTCATCGATGAACTGCCGTTCGGCATGACGATCCAAATAAGCCGTAGGTTCATCCAGCAGCAGCATTTCCGGTTCGAGTGCGACTACACCCGCCAACGCGACTCTTTTTTTAAGTCCCAAACTTAAATGATGAATGGGCAAATTCGCAACATGCTCAAGATGGAAGGTTCGCAGCATCTGTGAAGTCCGTTGTTGAATGACATCTTCGGACATCCCGGCATTGCGCATACCATAGCCTATATCCTCAATGGGCGTAGAGTGAATCAACTGATGTTCGGGATCTTGGAAGACGAGTCCGATTTGTTGGCGAAGCTGCTGCAGATCTTTGCGCTTGTAGCTGAGGGGTTCTCCCTTCCATTGCAACATTCCGCTCATTGGCTGGACGATTCCGATTGAATGGAGAAAAAAGGTCGATTTCCCCGACCCATTATGGCCGATGATCGCGGTCCGCTTCCCTGTGGGGATGTTCATTTGCAGCTCCTGAAGCGCTTTGCGATCGGAACCGGGATATTGATAGCTCACTTCAAAAGCTGCCAAAATATGATTCATGTATAAAGCTCCTTTCATCTGTAAATGAGGTTAAGCAAAAGGAGCATACTGATGCCAATAAAAGATTCTATCCTATATCTGCGTAGTACCGCTTTATGGGAATAAGGCGCTAACCGCAGTTCACCAGCGAAGCCCCTTGCTGTCAAGCCTTGATTAAGCTCATCATAACGCTGTATCGTTTTAACAATGAGTCTCGAGATGAGAATCGAACTGTCTCGCAGCCTGCTCCGAAATCCAGTCTGTCCTCCTCTTGCGGTTTGGGCCGTATAGATCATCGTGGAGGTTTCCATAAGTATGAAAAGAAAACGATACATAATTAACATGAGCTCGATCAACAACGGATGGATTTTAAGCTTGTTCATAAGCTGAAAGAGCTCAGACATCGGGGTAGTCATTACTATGAAAGTAACACAGGATGAGCAAGCCGCAATTTGAACCCCTAACGACAACCCTCTGTGAATACCTGTTGACGTCATATAGATGGACCAATTATGAAAAGTCGCAATAACATAATGATCAGGCAACATAAGGGTATCATTGGACACAGCATGACTGATTTCAAGAATGATGGCTGGCAAGCTCGCCGCATAAAATAAGAAAGGAACGATGATCAGCTTTGAGTAAATTTTAAAGGGAATTCTGGCGTGAACAACGGTCCAGTACATCATCCAACAAAAAATCACAGCCTGAAACACTGCATTGGAAAAATATGTCATTATAAGCATGATGACTGCAAAACCGGTCTTCCAGACTGCGGATTCATTCCTAAGCTGATTGGAATATGAATAAGAATCGATCAGCTTAATCATCGGATCGGGATGATGTAGCCGATCCCTTGAACTTTCCTAACACATACCCAATAAAGCCCGCGCCTAGCGCTGCTTGCAACGCGAACATCATACTTTCTGTCTCCGCGGGTAGAGAAAGGAATGACTCGAACCATGGCTGATAAGAAGGCTGTAACTCGGCAATCATTTGTTCACCTGCCCCATCGGCTCCACCGAAGTCACCGTTAATCATTAGCAGTGGAATAACAATCATAAGCGCAATGATAATTAGGAACGTGATCGTCATTGTACGAGTTTTCATTTCGTTTCAATCCCTTTCATATGTTTTTGTAAGAACTGGATCTCTTTCGAATTGTACGAGCTCAACCATTTCCAGATCATCACGGTCAGCAGTCCCTCAATAACCGCAAGCGGTATTTGCGTAACCGCGAAGATACTACCGAATTTAGCTACCGAAGTTAAAAATCCACCGTCTTCCGCAGGGAATGCCAACGATAGCTGGATAGTAGTACACATGTAAGTAGATAAATCGGCAAGCGCTGCAGCAGCAAATATGGCGAAGAGCTGCTTCTTTGTCGAATGGATGAGCCCTTTGTAAACAAAATAGCCAACGATAGGTCCAACAACAGCCATAGAAAATGCATTAGCTCCAAGTGTTGTCAAGCCACCATGTGCGAGTAGCAACGCTTGGAACAGCAATACGATGGAGCCCAACACACTCATTGCAAACGGTCCGAACATGATGGCTCCTAAACCTGTACCTGTCGGGTGCGAACTGCTGCCGGTTACGGAAGGGATCTTGAGTGCGGATAACACGAAAGTAAACGCTCCTGCCAATCCGAGCATCAGCTTTAATTCGGGAGCTTCTTTGGTAATACGAATCAGTGAACGCAAACCGACAATAAAAAATGGAATAAATACCACCCACCAGAATATGGCCCAACCAATGGGGAGAAAGCCTTCCATGATATGCATGGCATAGGCGGATTCGGGGTCATTTAGAAATAAATACAGTGAGAACACCAGTATGAGAAAAAATACAGATCCGTAACGCTTAAGATACGTTCGTTGCATCTTTAATCCAGCCTCCAGTATGATAATAAGTCGCTCAAGGCTCAACTCCAGGAATATCGAAAACCGATTTACACACACTTCAAATCGTCAAGTCGTACATAAGATGCTTTCATTGTGCTGGCGATCAAGCGTGCCAAGCCTAGCCGAATACGTCCATTCTCCGTATCGATGATTGTTGCACAGAAGTCTTCCTGAGCGATCTTTTCAGCTAAATGTAAAGCGGCCTCGAGTGAGGTTTCGTGATTTACCGAATGGCTTGATCTGCTCACTTTGCCATCGGTAAATACAAAAATGCTGGATTGGAACGATGGCTCTCTCTTGCCCCATCGTTGTAACAGCTCTAGACACGTTCGTAAGCCCTTGGCTAGAGGGGTTGTTCCACCATTGCGAAGCTGTTCCAGTGCGTGCTTCGCTTGCTTGACGCTTTTTGTCGGAGGAAGCAGAACTTCAGCTTTTCCGTTACGAAAGCTGACAATTCCAAAAACATACCGTTTGGGGTATGCCTTCTGAATCATTGACAATATCGCAGCTTTGGCTTGCTTCATCTGCATGTAGCTAGACATCGAGCCACTCGCGTCTATCGCATAGAGCTGGAACTGTTTATGCTGAAGAATGAATGTCTTCTTGTATAAATGCTCCCGCCCTAGCTTGATCTTGCAATGGTTTTCGCTCTTGTTCTGCAGTTTTGGCTGAAAAATAGCGGCTGCTAACGTCTTCTGCCAATCGAAACGGACTGATGTATCAAGCTTTCCACCAGCAAACGATTGAGAACGCAAATATCGGCCACGTAAGGGATGGTTCACACCATTGGCACGTGTGCGAGTACGCCCCCCTCCGAAGTTACGACTAGCGATTGGGCTAGTTTTAGTGCTAACTTGATCAAGGGCAGCGTCTTTGATGCGGAACAAGCTATCAATCGGCAGTAGCTGCTCATCGATCGGTGCTGGAATAGAAGGCCCCTGCCCCTCATTTGTCTCTACTTGTGGCTGGCTCGCAGTCTCGCTTTCGGTATAAGAAGGAGTCGCATTATTCGCAGCATTCTGCCCAGATTGTCCAGAATCTCCGTTATTCGGATTCCCATTGTCATTGTTGCGCGACGACTCATCCCCGCTATAATCTTCAGGGGGCGAGTCGTCGGGATCTGGCTGCCACTGCTCCGTGCTACGATGGTACAGCACTAAAGGAGCAGCGTCATTGACATCCGCTACTGTGACACTTGGATGATTCCGATATGCGGCAAGCGCCTTAGCTGCTTCACACAGGACGAGATCCGCTCGTACCCCTTCTGTTCCAGCTTGAATACAGATTCGGGCGATTTGCTCCAACCTAGTTTGCGGCAATTCAACATCGGGTAGCTTGATTCTTGCGGAAGAAAGCTGCTCACCAACAGCTTTCTCTTGCACCTCCCACTGTCGGATGAATTGTTCTGGATTTGCTTCAAATTGCATCCGTCTGCTCATGATCGAAGTCCGGGCTTCGATATCTTTCGGCGTGATTACTGGTACAGACAAGCCGAATCGGTCGACCAGCTGAGGCCGCAATTCACCTTCTTCCGGGTTCATCGTGCCGACCAGAATGAAGCGCGCCGGATGCGATACAGAAAAGCCTTCACGCTCTACATGATTCCAACCTGAAGCGGCTGCATCGAGCAGCGCATCTATCAGATGATCTGGCAACAGGTTGATTTCATCTACATACAATATGCCACGATGAGCTTGTGCCAGCAGACCGGGCTGGAAGGTGTAAATTCCATTCCGGAGTGCTGCCTCCATATTCAGATGACCGCTTAGCCTATCTTCCGTAGCCGAAAGCGGCAACTCAACGAACGGAGCTTCTGCATACTCCACCGGTCCATCCCATTTTTCCCCTTTGCAATGTGGGCAAAATTCAAAGGGCATAGCCGGATCGCAATGTGATGAGCAACCCGGTACAAAAGGAACGAGCGGCATTAACTTGCGCAGAGCGCGAACAGCAGTTGACTTCGCATTGCCACGCTCTCCTTGAATGAGCACACCGCCTACTTGAATCGAAACTGTATTAAGTAGCAGCGACAGCTTGACGGCATCTTGACCCACAATGGCATGAAACGGATAGGAATGGCGCTTTGTATTAAGATTCCCCATCGGTATTCCCTCTTTCTTCAAGAAACTCTTCCACCTGCAGCAGCGAGTCCATTAGACCCTCGATCGTCTGAGGATTAGGGGACTCCCACATCTTACGCTGCGCCGCCTCCAGCAACCGTTCCGCGATTTCCTTGAGCGCCCACGGGTTCGATTGCTGCAAAAACTCACGGTTTTGTTGATTCAGGATGTATTCTTCAGACAGCTTCTCATACATCCAATCCTCAATAACATGTGCAGTAGCATCATAGCCGAACAAGAAATCTGTCGTATTGGCCATTTCGACAGCACCTTTATATCCATGACGACGCGCTGATTCGAGCCATTTTGGATTGACAACCCGGCTTCGGAACACCCGCATCGCTTCCTCTGTGATGTCCCGCACTTTAGGCATTGATGGGTTAGAAGTGTCACCGAAGTACATTTTCGGATTATTTCCTGTGAGCGAGCGTATCGTGGCAATCATGCCGCCATGCTCTTGGAAATAGTCATCGCTGTCGAAGATGTCATGTTCACGGTTATCTTGGTTTTTAGTCGCAATTTGAACATGGCTGAGGCGATGTTTGAATTCAGTCGGAGCAGGCGTGCCATACTGCGTGCTTGTGTAAGCATAACTGGACCAATTCATAAATACTTCGGCGATTTCGTGTTCCGTCTCCCAATTACCACTTTCGATCAAGGAAAGCAAACCTGCACCATAAGTTCCCGGCTTGCTACCGAAAATTCGATACTGCGAAGATTCGTGCGCTGCGGATGCTTCCATACCCAACTGCAACTTCTCGGTCGCTTCTTCTCGTATATGCTTGCGCAGCGGATTCATTTCATCCGGCTCATCTAGCTCACTAACGAGCTTGACAGCATCATCGATCATGCGAACAATATGTGGGAATGCATCTCGGAAAAATCCGCTGATCCTCACGGTCACATCAACCCTAGGCCTTCCAAGCTCTTCTAGTGATATGACCTCAAGTCCCATTACACGACCGTTTGAAGGCTGCCATACTGGACGAACGCCCATTAACGCATAAATCTGAGCGATATCGTCGCCACGCGTTCGCATAGCCGATGTACCCCAAACGATAATAGCTACCGTCTTCGGATATTCATTCTCTTCATCCACATAACGTTGAATGAGCTCATCAGCTAATTGGAGACCAATTCTCCATGAACTCGTAGAAGGTAATGCTTGCGGATCGACTGAATAGAAATTACGTCCTGTCGGCAAAATATCCGCCATCCCTCGGGTCGGCGCTCCGCTCGGACCTGCTGGAACGAAGCCGCCATTCAAACCGACAAGCAAGTTACCAATCTCCTCTGGTATGCGCAATAGACGAGGTATTAGCGAATCCACGACATACGAAGTTACCGATTGAATAACAGGATGAACGCGAACTTCATCAGGGATTTGAGCTTCCACGCTGAGTCCCTCAGCGTTTATTTTTAACACCTGCGCGAGTTCGCTTGTTCGAATGATTTGTTGAATGATGAGACGAGAAATCTGTTCAATCGCTTCCTTCATGTCTCGGACACGAGGAGCAAACTTCTTTTGGAAACCGGCAAATGACGCTAAATACCTTGGGACTTCCCCTTGCCAAGTCTCTCCAAGCTCGCTCTGCATCGCCGTCCATTTGAGATTCAAGCTTTCAGCGACAGCGCTAGGTAACCCTGAAATATCCCCATTTGGATGCTGTACTAGTGAATAAAGCAAATCAACCCATGCTGCCTCCGACTTTGGAGTCTCCCCAAGAATATGGAGTCCATCCCTAATCTGTGCTTCTTTGAGTTCACAAAGATAGCCGTCAAGATTTTTCAGAAAAAGGCTGAGTTCCGCGTATTCCGTTGGGAGTTCCGCCTGATGTAAATCCTGATCGAGCTGTGCTTGCTTTATTGTCTTCCAAAGTTCTTCTTGAATGTAGGGAAGCTTCTTCGGATCGAGCAATTGCACTTGGTAATACTCTTCGAGTAACAACTCGATTCGGCTCAGCTCACCATAAGTGTCGGCTGTGGTAATTACAGGCACCATATGATCAATAATCGTGGCATGGGTGCGCCGCTTGGCTTGTGTCCCTTCACCTGGATTGTTGATGATATACGGATAGAAATTCGGGAGATCGTCGAGAACAACTTCTGGATAACAATTCTCCGAAAGTCCGATGCCTTTACCCGGAAGCCACTCCAGCGTTCCATGCTTCCCAAGATGGACGACCGCGTCTGCCCCAAACGTATCTCGCAACCACCGATAATAGCTAATGTAATGGTGGGTCGGCACAAGATCAGGACTATGATAAATGGCGGAGGGATTATCGCTGAATCCGCGAGGAGGCTGCAAGCCGACGAATATATGTCCGAATCGGACACCCGGAATAATCACATGATCCTCATATACAAAAATATCTCCGGGAGGTCGGCCCCAAGCTTCCTGTACCTTGTGCCGCGCCTTTTCACTAATCTGCTCCCAATTGCCAGCATAGTGAGACACAGGAAGACGACCATGAGCCGTTGCAAGCTGCTCCTCGGTCAAATAATCGCGATCATTGCTGCAAGTCGCGATAATCAAATGCGCCAGCTCATCGCCTGTTCGCGGAAGATGCTCAGGATCACCTAGATCGTAACCGGCTTCTGCCATCGCACGCATGGTGGCAACGATCGAATTGAGCGAATCCATTCCGACCGCATTGCCTATCCGTGAATTTTTCGATGGAGAATTGTTCAGCAGGAATGCAACACGTTTATCCCAATTAGCCTTCTTGCCCAGACTGGACCACTTGATGGCAAGCCGAGCTATGTACCCCGTACGGCTGCGATCTGCAGCATATTTGCGAATTGATGTCTTCAGCACCGGATCCTCTTGCTCGACTTCCTTGAAGCTGATCGGCACTGTGATGATGCGTCCATCAAACTCCGGGAGCGCAACGTTCATCGCGATATCTAGCGGTGACAAGCCTGCATCGCTTGCATCCCACTTTTGATGGCTGTTGAAAGAAACAATCGCCTGAAGGACAGGAACATTTAATGCTTCGATTGTAGAAACGCTGTTTCGGCTCGGTGGGCATACGTCGTTCCCTCTACCATGCACCGCAAAGCTCATCGTCACGATTAACCCATCCACTAGTTTACGACCGTGCGAATTAACAAGAAACTGTCCGTAGCTTTCTTGCTGCTCGTCGTTCGAATTTTCCTTGAGACTTTGGGCAAAAATCGGGAGTGGAATGCCGCCTTTTTCTGCAATGTCCTCGCACAACGAGTCGATGAACTCGATGTTTTGGCTCATCCAATGCGCCCTGTAAAATAAAATTCCGATTACCGGCAACCCTTGAGCTAACTTCGATTGATGTTCTTGCGCCCATTGATCCGATGAAATCGGCAGTAACGATTTAGATTGATAAATGCCTGCCCATGGCATTGAAGCAAGTTTATCATAGCCATAGTTTGTCTTCAGCCAGTTGTCACTGACAAAATGCAACATCGAAATGAAATTACGGACTCCACCATAAACCGTATAGGACAACGCCTTTCTTGACAGTTCAAGCGGCACGTTCGTTGCTCGGTCAAGCTCTGGGTCTTGCTCGGTATTGCCAGGCCAAGCCATGAAAGGAATCTGCTGCTGGTGACATAGATTGCGAATTCTGTCGAAAGCATATGGTTGAGCTTTACGGCCTCCATGAACAAGAAGAATAACAAGCTTGGCTTGGTCCAGCCACTGATCTAAGAACGACCCAGCAAGATCATCCCGATCCAGCCAATCGGTAACATTGGCGGCACGTATCGCTGGAAAGTCCGATGGCAATGTTGGCAAAGCTGCTTTTAATGTCAAAATGTCCGTATCTGCTGTAGTTAAATATATAATCATCGAAGGCACTCCTTTCGACATTGAGAATGATTTATTGTTCTTTTGTTTCTGCCATTGCTTTTTCTTTTGCTCTTTTCTTTTCGGCTCCAACACTCGGGAGCATACCAGTTGCTCCGTTTCCGCTAGGGGCAAAACGACCTTGATTATAGGAGAAAGAAATCTGCTCTTGTAGTGGTGTGCTCGATTGTAAAAGCCCACGAACTAAGTTCTTTCCAGTCTCAGGAGTCATGTTCATATACCAGTTTCCTTCCGGATAGACAGTGACAACAGATGCATCTTCACAACGTCCGTTGCATCTTGTTCGCGTGGTATGAATCAGATCTTCCGCTCCATGCGACGCGATTTCTTCGCGTATAGCAACGGTGACTTCATCTCCTTGCTTACGTAAGCAGCTCGAGCCGTTGCATATAAGAATATGATGTTTCGTTTTTGAAAAATCCCAAGTAGATATTCGTTACACAACCTTTCATAGTGGTATAGACAACTTTCGTCGAGTTAGGAGTTTGCATCCTTTTTCTTCATTTCTCTAAATACTTTCGGGCTTCTTACATATTCAACATCCGCGACGCCTAATCGATAATTCATTACTCTTGCAGCAGCAAATAAATAATCAGACGTACGGTTCAAATACTTAAGTACATGCGGATTAATCCGCTCCTCCTTGGACAACGCAACGACACGCCGTTCAGCACGACGTACTACCGTCCGAGCCAAATGCAGAAAAGCTGAGGCTTGGCTGCCACCGGGAAGGACGAAGCGCTCCAGCTGTGGCGATTCTTGAATATACGCATCGATGCAAGACTCCATCGCAGGCAGAAACTCATCTAAAAGCTCTTCTGTTACCTTAAAAGGCCGACGTTCTTCCATTCCTTCTTTCTTGCTTAGATCACTGCCGCAATCGAATAGAATTTGTTGGATATGTTCCAGTTCATCTTTGATCTGAACTTCGCTTTCAGGGATGTAAGTGATCGCAATGCCGATAATGCTGTTAGCCTCATCAATAGTTCCATAAGAATCCACTTTTACACTTGCTTTCGAAACACGCCCACCGACAATACTTGTTTCGCCGAGATCTCCAGTTTTCGTATAAATTCTCATTTTTCATCGCCTCTTTCTTCACTGTATAGAACGAACAGGAGTAATATTCAAACCAAACGCAATCGGTTCTATCATGCTTTCGATGCCATATACCTGTTGCAAATTTTGCTCGGTCAACACTTCACTGGGATGACCGGTTGCGTACACTTCACCTTGCTTCATAAGAATGATACGATCTGCATAGCGTGAGGCAAGCTCAAGATCGTGGAGAACCATCACGGCTGAAGTATCGTTATTTCTCACCAGAGCTTGAATCGTGTCCAGCGCTTCAAGCTGATGCCGAATATCAAGACCTGTAATCGGCTCATCCAACAGCATGACCTCCGGCTGCTGTGCCAAAGCTCGTGCCAGCATAACTTTCTGGCGTTCGCCGCCACTAAGTTCGCTAATATAACGCTTTGCTAGCGAGGAAAGTTTAAGCTCATTAAGAATGCGTTCGACTTGCACCATATCTTCTTTTGTAATCCCCCAACGAAGATGTGGCGTTCTCCCCAATAGAACGACCTCCAATACGGTCATTGGAATGGACGGGGAGAAATGCTGCGGAACGAATCCGAGCATACGTGCCCGTTGTCGGGGAGAGTAATTTTGCAGCAGCTTGTCTTTGTAAGATACAGCTCCGCTTTTCGGCGGATAGAGATAGGCCATACATTTCAACAACGTGCTCTTACCTGCTCCATTCGGACCGAGTATCGCAACGGTTTCCCCTCTAACGAGCTCAAGACTCACTTTGTGAATCGCGGAACGTCCTCCATATTGAAAGCTTACCTCCTCTAATCGCAGGCTCATGGTATCCCCCCTTTTCTTAATTCCAATATTCTCTTTTCTTGCTGATCAATAAATAGATAAAGAATGGAACGCCGATGATCGAAGTAACGATTCCAACCGGAATCTCGACAGGAGAAAAGAGTGACCGTGCAAGAGTATCTGAGAGTAATAATAGGATCGCACCTAGCAAGCAGGATGCCGGAACGAGAAATCGGTGGTCGACTCCGATGATCATTCTCGCTACATGAGGCGCCACAAGTCCGACGAAGCCGATAACTCCTGTGAATGCGATCGTGATTGACGAGATGACCGTCACAGTGATAAGTGAGACTAGCCGAAGCTGTTTTACCCGAATCCCCGACGTTCTTGCAATTTCCTCTCCAAGTGCCAGCACATTTAACTGCCATGAGTAGCGCATGATGATCAACATACCAATCAAAGTGACAGGTGCGATTAGCTTTATTTCTGACCAATTCGTCCCGCTTGTACTACCCATCAGCCAAACAATCAAATCTTTAAGCACATCATTTTTGGAAATATATTTAAGTGCAGAAAGCCCTGAAGAGAACAAGTAACTGAAAGCAACCCCCGCAAGTAACAGCACCGTGCCTGAATGATTCTTTAAGCTAGAGATCATATATACTAACAGAATGGACAAGCAGCCAAATACAAACGCATTAGTTGCAATCAGCCATGAGCTTGTCAGTATCGTTTTAATGCCAAACAAACTAGTGCCCAAAACGATTGCCAACGCTGCACCGAAGGAAGCTCCACTTGACACGCCTAGCGTAAACGGGCTGGCAAGTGGGTTTCGCAAAATAGCCTGCATGATGACGCCTGCTCCAGCAAGTGCGATGCCCGTAAACACATCCATCCCTATGCGTGGGAACCGTACATTTCGTAGAATTATCAGATTCGTCGACTCCACCGATGGGGCAAACAACCCCTGCATAATCTCGTGATTGGTCACTTGAATCGTTCCAAATTTGGCGGCGCCAATGATGATAATTATCAAAAAGGCTGATAGTAACAAAAGGACTTGCCATTTTCTGCGAAGGGTTGCCGCATATTCGTTACTTGGAACTAACGTTTCATCCATCTGGATCCATCTCCTATGCTTGATTCAAATATAAAAAGCCCCCTGAACAGTTTCAGGAGGCTTGCATGCAGAATTAAAAAGTGTACACGACAAAACGGTCGCAACCTACTTTTAAGTTCCATGCATCTTTTCCTCGAAGATATTCATGAATAACACCAAATAGGCAGGTCTCCTGGCTATTGCGTCTTCGCAGTATCCAACCTTCCCATGAAGAACAAACATCACAGTGGCATAACGGATACGACTCGGCAAGTACAGTGGCGGGACCGCGTCGGTTTCGAACCGAACTTCCCTTTTAATCTCCCAATCGACTTCGATCAAGGAGAACCTATTGGCAAATATTTAGTTTTTGTTAGGACAATGTATAAGTGAACGCAATTAGTAATTATAGTGAATGAAAGTGCTTTTGTAAATGTATTTAGCGTAAAAACTGCGTTGTTATTTTTGACATTCTACTTTGCTGTTTTGTCACGATATATAATCAGAGTAATTGCATTTAATATGATGGTTACTATGAGAAGAACTGCTGCGACGTACGCCACAGTATCCATTGTGTCCATAAGTGCAGACCAATCCTTGATCTTTACCTTATGATATTCTTCTTCCACAATCCTGCTCTTCAAGAACGCTCGGATTGATAAAGTCCAATAATACACATCCATAAAATTTCGGTTCTCATCTTCGAATTCAGGGTGGATGACTCGGGTCAAAAGCTTTTAATTCAATTATGGAAGGAAAGCCGAGGATAAGCTTTTAGCTCGATTACTTCTTGACGGACCTTTGCCGGAGTAACACCATGCATCAATTGAAAAGCTCTCACGAAAATAACTGGTGATTCATAACCATACTTAAAGGCAATATCAATAACTTTTGCTTTGTTATTTTGCAAATCAATTGCTGCAAGGGTAAGCCTTCTGCGCCGTATATATTCCGTTAGCGTCACATTCGTAATGTATGAGAACATTCTTAGAAACTGATGCGACGAACAACAAGCTTTTTGTGCAACTTTATCAACTTCAATTTCTTCGGTTAAATTCATTTCGATGTAATCCATCGCTCGATTCATCCTCGCAAGCCAATCCATCTGATTCCCTCCTCTCCTTCTTTCACACCTAGCACCAATAAAGTTACGGAACCGGTTGAGTATAAACCTAGCGCCTTCATCTATTTAAGCTTATCTCCAGTACTCTAGTATCAACCTTGTTGGATTTTAGTTGACTGCACTTTGAGTCAGCAATTGCTGGATTTGCTGCAACTGTGTCTGGGTTAACGGTCCGAAATCCAACGCTTTGGCGTTCTCCGTCACTTGCTTTACTGTGCGGAATCCTGGGATGGGGAGCGTCATTTCGCTTCTTGCCCAAAGCCACGCTAAGGCACCTTGGGTAAGCGTCCGGCCATTTGAGGTCAAAATTTCTCGGATGTCTCGCAAATGATTGGTCATAATTGAGGATGGAATTCCATCTTTGAAATAAGTTAACCAATCCAAATTGTTTCTACTTCGAATATCTTTAGGGTCTACGACCGTTGTCACTTCTGAATATTTTCCTGTCAACAATCCCATTGCAAGAGGACCTCGGTTAATACTTGCTAATTGATGCTTCTCACAGAGGTCTATCATAGTAGTATTATCACGGAATATGTTCATCTCATGTTGAATAGCAGCACAATGTTTGCTTTGGGCAAAAATCTCAGCACGGTTCGTTAAATCGGTAGACCATCCGAAATAGCGGATTTTACCCTCTACTACAAGCTCCTCAAGCACTTCAAGAACCTCTTGTGCTTTATGCTCCGGATAATCGCCAAGATGGAATTGATACAAATCGATATAGTCCGTGTCTAATCTTCTCAGCGAAGCTTCGCAGGCCTGCTTGATGTAAGCACGACTCGCATTCTGGCCTGTTGCCTCCTTCGTTTTCTCATTCGTCACAAAACCAAATTTCGTAGCGATTATCGCATTGTTACGTCGTCCCTGCAGGGCACGACCGATTACCCTCTCACTGTGTCCTGCTCCGTAATTATCTGATGTATCGATAAAGGTAATGCCGTTGTCGATCGCACATTGGATTGCGGCAATCGATTCTTGATCATCAATATCACCCCAACCGAAGGGCTCACCGGTTTCTACCTCATACCAAGGCCCTCCGATCGCCCAGCAACCAATACCCATTGCACTTACTTCTATTTCAGATCTTCCTAATTTTCGTTTGAACATAACCTTCATCTCCTTTTCTCTTTTGTTCATCTTAAGTATAATGAATGAAATTGGTAATCATAAGAGCCAATAATTATCTTATTTCAGGAACCAATTAGGAGGGGGAATCATGGTTGTTTGGATTTAACCCAAAAGCAAATGCCGGGTCCATAACGAATCAATTATGCGGCTATTTACGCGAAAACATTGAGAGTGGGATGCTCTCCCCTGGTCTTCAGTTACCTTCAACACGCAAAGCTGCACAGGAGCTTCACATAGCACGGAATGTCGTAATAGAGGTATATGAGCAGTTAACCGCTGAGGGATACTTGTCTACACACATTGGCTCTGGAACGTACGTCGCTGAAGGTATTCAAACCAATCAAGCCCAGTTGTTGCAAGTCCCCCCAGTGCCACAGTCTGTGCCTCACCACGCTATGAAGGAGAACGAACTTATCAACTTTGACGCAGGCACGCCTGACTTAAGGCATTTTCCGCGCAGGATTTGGAGTAAGTATGTGCGTGAGATTACGGATTATGAACAGGATAATGTGTTTGATTACAGTGATATTCAAGGAGCTATGGAGCTTAGAGAAGCAATTGCCCGTTATGTATACCGTGTTAAGGGTGTTCGTTGCAGCACGGACCAAATCATCATCACTTCAGGCACTTCGGAAGGCTTTTTACTGCTAGCGTTTGCCTTCTCGGACCTTTTTCGAACCATTTATGTCGAAGAACCTACCATTGGATTTATCGCCGATATTTTCCAGAGAATGAAGTATGCCATCCATCCCGTCACTGTCGATAGTCATGGAATGATTATTAGCCATATCTCGCCTTTGGATCCCGGAGGCTTAATTATTCTTACACCTTCCCATCAATACCCGACTGGTAGCATTCTCTCGATTCAACGGAGGCAGCAAGCAGTGAGACTGGCTGTAGAGGCGGGGCATTATATTGTGGAAGACGACTACAACAGCGAGTTCCGGCATAAAGGAGCTCCGGTTCCGCCTCTACAGACCTTAGCACCCTCTCGAGTCATCTATGCAAGCACTTTCAGCAAAACGTTATCACCTGCTCTGCGGGTTGGTTTTCTCATCGTTCCCCCTAGCCTGACAGAACGAGTGCTAAAAACTAAGAGTGAATTGAATCTAACTACGTCTGGTATTACCCAATTAGCCTTAGCAAGATTCATAGAAGACGGACTTTTCGATCGGCATATCCACAAAATGAAGGCGATCTATAAGAAGAGACGCAGCTTCCTAGCTGAGCAATGTCACGATATCTTTGGAGATGGAGCTCAGATCTTAGGGGATGAAGCAGGGATGCACGTTCAAATCGAATTTCGACCAGAGCTGTACGGCAAAATCGATTGGCATCAAATCGAAAAGTTCGGTGTACGTCTTAGTTCGTTCGATGAATATGCAATAATCAAAGGCCAACAACCGGGCAAAATTGTACTTGGATATGGAAAGTTGACAGAAGAGGAAATTGGCGAAGGACTGCGAAGAATTCATAAGTTTATTAATACGATGAAGTTATGAAAGTAATCGAATCCTGCATACAAATGTCCAATGAAGAGAAATAAAGGAACTGTAGTCACTACTTTATTCATTATTAGAATTTGAACGGCTGCTTCAGCGGAAAGTGTTCCCAGTTCCGGAATAAGTCATCTCGTAATTAAAAAATAGCTTTTTCAATTAATTTTGCACCCACTATTGAGAAAAGGCAATCAGTCCAATGGACTGGCTGCCTTTTCATATTGTTATAAAGCTAACTGGTTACCATACTAACTCATAGAAGCAATATCATATCGTATTTGGTATACCTGATTGTTAGCATACCAAAATTCCAAAGTTTCCTTCCCATCAACATACCCAATAATACTCCCACCTTGTTCCCACCTTGTGTAGTAGCTAGCACCATATAATTGCGTTACTTTGTCAATTGATTCTCCAACACCTATTCCTTTGTTAGTTTTTAGTGGTTCAACATTTAAAGTTGTAATAATAATGCGGATAATTTCATCGTTACCCTTTTGAGTAGCAATCACCAGACCATCTTTTAATTTGTAATAGTCAAAAAGTGCATTTTCTATTCTTTCATATTCCTTACCGTATTTACTGATAAACCAATCATTCTTCATACTTTGGTGTAGCTTTAAACCATTGATATTTTCATTACTCAAATTTGTATTATTTGTAATAAGAGTGTAGTAATATCGTGGGGAAAAATTCGAACCCCAGAAGTAGATAGAACCCATAACGATTAGAATTAGTATTGTAATTCCAATCCTCTTCTTCATTTGTTTACCCCCCTAAAAGAAATCTATAGTTTATTGGAACATTCAAAATATTTTACCACAATTAGGAATGAAAGAAAGTAGACCATACGAGCAGGGAGGTTTTCTGAAACCCTCAATATTTACTTGATATGAGGATTCATCAGCCGTGCCCCTACCCTCACAGAATCCACTCTATATTCGTATAAGTTTAGCTCTAGGAGCTTTCTTAGATTGACATGAGCAAATGAGCAGGAACATAATGTAGGAACAAAATAATAATTGGATTTGGTGTTAGGAGGAGTCTCTAGATGAAAGAACAAGCCAGTAATGACAACCACATGGAGAAATCCAGCTCCAGTATTTGTGAAGTACTGCAAATTCTGAACGCCAAATGGGCCTTCCTCGTTCTTGAAGAACTGCTTAACGGACCACAGAGGTTTAATAAGCTTCAGCGGAACTTATCCATTGTCAAGACCCAATCCCTCACCGATACACTCCGACACCTGGAGAAAAACGGTCTCGTGCATCGCAAAGTCTATCCTACTGTACCCGTAAATGTTGAGTACTCGCTGACTGAAAAGGGCAATGATTTTCAAACAGCGTTGAAGGAAATGGACAAATGGGTGCAAAAGTGGGGTACAACGATGCAAGCCATGAAATCAGCCGACTAATGACTTCATTGCGCAGCATACAAAAAAACGCTAAGCGAGTAACTGCTTAGCGTTTTTTGGCATGGATATCCACTTACTTAAAGTAACCAGGTCCAACTAGATGGATTATGTCCAGATACTTTGCGTTCTTACTTTAATTAAGTAACTCAATTATAATCACAATACTCACTCCACCGGACGCGGCTATGTGTGAGGTTGGAATATAGGAGAGAAAGGAAATCATTTCTATGAATCAAAAAGTCATATACATGCTAACAATAGCTGTTTTCTTCACTGCTACTTCCGAATTGGTCATTGCTGGCATTCTTAATGTGCTAGCTGATCAATTACATGTCTCCTTCGCTCTTGCCGGACAACTCATCACTGTCTATTCGCTCGCGTTCGCTATTGGAACGCCAGTCATCGTGTCGCTGACGGCACGAATGGGGAGAAAAAAGCTACTTCTCCTAGCCATGCTTGTTTTTATTTTTGGCAATCTTATCTCATTTGTCAGCTCTAGTTTCACACTTCTGTTCGTATCCCGAATGATACTGGGTGTGAGCTCCGGTGTCTTGCTAGTAGCAGCCTTCAGCACCGCTGCCAAAATGGTTCCGCCTGAAAGAATCGGCAGCACAATCGGCACCATCATTCTCGGGTTCAGCAGCGCCATGATTCTTGGGGTACCGATTGGCATTGCGCTGACTCATGTATTCAGTTGGCAAATGATATTCCTCTTACTTGCCGCCGGCAGCACTATCATCATGATTGGCATGGCGCTCATGCTGCCGGAAATCCAGGGAGACGCTCCTGTTTCCTTCAGTCGACAATTCACCATACTTGCGAATCCAGTTATTCTGACCGCTTTGCTTCTTGTCCTGTTCAGAGAAGCTGGTAACTCCATCCTATTCACGTATTTAACTTCATTTCTTGATACGATTCTGCATAGGAGTGCTTCCGATATTGGGTTCATCATGCTTTCATTGGGCATTGCCGGTACAATTGGCTCCCGCATTGGCGGCTCGGCTGTCGACAAATGGGGAAGTGTTCGAATTATGGTCATCAGCATGATCGTTCATGTGGTTACACTCACCTTATTGCCTTGGGCTGTCCACGTATTTCCGCTTGCCATTGCACTTTTAGCAATGTGGATCGTAGCCATGTTCATTATGGGACCAGCTACGCAAAGCTATTTCATCGAGAAGGCTCCGCAATCGTCTAATCTCATCATAAGCCTGAACATTTCTGTGACACAGGTTGGTCTTGCGAGCGGAGCGAGCATTGGAGGCATGGCTGCGACAATGAATTCAACTATCTTGTACAATCCGTGGGTCGCGAGTGTAGCATTACTTTTAGCTTTCATTGCAGCAATTGTTTCCTTCCAGAAGAGCACAATGTCACAGGCCATATCAGTAAAAGAAGGATTAAGATAAGTTAAAAATTCAACTTCATCGAATAAAAAGAGCCGCCGCATGGCAAGCACTTCACTCTCTCTATTTCTTTAAAAAACTATCACGATATTGACCTGGCGTCGTTCCCCCCAACTTGCGGAAATAACGAATAAAATTGGCTGGCGTATTATACTTTAGCTTTTCCGCAATCTCGAAAATTTTCATATCCGTTTCTAACAGCCATTGTTTGGCCATGTTCATTCGATACTCCGATAAGTAATCACTGAAATTAACACCTGTTTCCTTGCGGAATACTTTGGTCAAATAGTTCGGGCTGTAATTCATACGGCGTGCGCATACCTTTAGTGAAAGATCGGTATCGAAGCCGGTCTCAATCATATGAATAATTTGACTAGAAATGCTTTGGTACTGCGCATCTATCTTGTTTTTTAAGTGAATGAGGAAGCTGGGGCGACACTGGCTCGCAAATCAAATGCAAAGTCATTCGAAAAAAACGCCTTCGTTGAAATGATTCAACAGAGGCGTTTGTATTGCTTCCCATTAGCGGCTTATGATTCATAGTACAAATTTCTCAAGAGCTACAGCTACACCATCATTATCATTGGATTCGGTAATGTGTTTTGCACAATTTTTTAACTCAATTATCGCGTTTCCCATAGCGATCGGAAATCCGCACCTATGGAATAGTCCTAAATCGTTAAAGTCATCCCCGAATACCATTACATTCTCTGACTTCACTCCGATATCGCTTAACACATCTTGAACAGCATCTTCCTTTGAGGCTGATTTGTGCATGATTTGAACCAATACGCCTCCATCGGTTGCGATTACGTTCACATCGTCACCAAATTGCTCGATAACATCCCCATATGTGCTGTAACCTAGAAGCAGTATTTTGTTCGGAGATAGTGAACGAATAAACGCCTTATCAACAACCTGGGGTTTAGGATCATGTGAATGGATACCGTAATGGCCATGTTGTGACTCGGGAACTGGAGTACACGTATACCATGCGTCATTGACCTCGTATGAAATTAACGATTGAGGTGCATGTAACTCAATGAAATTGTTAATCTGTTGGCTTATCTCTATTGGAATACTAATATGCCGCTGAGTTTGCTTAGACTTGCATGCTACTAGCGCACCATTGTAATAAACTAAGTAGTCTACAAAAGGAATATCCTTAACAAATTGATTAGCCGCTCTAGGCGGTCGTGCCGTGGCAACAATGATATGAATGCCAGATTCATAACATTTTTTCACAGCTTGATAATTCCTTGTGGATATGGATTTATCACTGCCGAGCAAGGTTCCATCCAAGTCCAATACAATTGCCTGTATGACTGACATGTGCATCCCCCTCAAGTAAAGGTTAAGTATTAGTTTTCCAATTATAACGCAAGACAAGCGATTTCTATAGATTCTGTTTCGGCTCATTCCGCTTCCTGAAAATTCGATGATTTGACTTAGCAAGAAGGGTCAAAATAATCTCTTACTTGTCATGCTAAAACTCATTACTTGTCATGCTAAAATGCATTACTTTTCACACGTCTGAAGTAACTGGTTGGCAACTAACCCCGATGATAAAATTAGATTCGAATCAACCACTTTAACTTGAAAAGGAGGTAAATCCATTGAAGTTTCTTCGCGGCCATAAATTTATCGCAATTCTTGCCATCGTGTTTACTCTCAGCACAGTATCAGCAGGGGCAGCAAGTGCAATGCCTAGAGAACCTCAGACTTCATCGCAATACTATCAGTGCTCGAGCTTTGGTGAGTGTTTGGAATTCGCTTGGTGGGGTTATTTTCTAAGGTAAGCGCAATGTAGTAGAACAAAGGGCTGCACAGGGCAGCCCTTTTTGATATTGAACTCTCGTTCTTACGTTCTTCAGCAATAACCGATTCACTTGTTTACTTTTAACCATTCAGAAAATGTTAAAAAAGCATCATGTTCGTTAGCGTAACAGGTATTGCTTGATGATTGGCAAATCTGGTGGACTGATTTCAGATGGAATTTCCTTTGATTCAAAGAAGTGTAACTCCATCACTTCTTCTCCATCCTTTTCTAAAGTGCCGAAATAGTCATTACATATATAAGCGGTCACAACATTATACACTTCGTCACCATGAGGATATTTGTAATAAAACTCGTTACCTGAAAACACTTCAAACAATATTAATGAGTTTGCGATTAAACCTGTTTCCTCAAATAGTTCTCTTTTAGCTACATCTGGGAGGCTCTCTCCTGGTTCTAATGAGCCGCCAGGTAACCCCCACAGACCATTGTCGGTTCTACGTTGTAATAATAAACGATTCTTATCATCGGTTAATAACACACATGCACCAGCCATGATTATGGGGTTTGTGCCGATAAGCCGTCTTAATTCCATAATATAACCCAAGATGATTGCTCCTCTGAACGTGATATAATTAAAACTCCATATTTTCCGTAAAGTTGCATTAATTTTCTTTATTAGCTGAATTTCGTGAATAGAAAATTCACTCTCTCCTAAAATCGAATTTCTCATTTGGCAAACTTAAAACATGACCATTAATTTTAACAGTTTCATCGTCAATCCATACGATATCTGCATTCTCTTCTCTATAATTCCAATAAATATTCTTTTTCTTCGAGTTTTTGTTGGAAACAAGTTCTGCTCTTACAGCATAGCCAGTCGTTGCTCCTCCACTTGAAACATACGCATTAATTGTATATTTGCCGTATGGGGAGTTTGATTGCTCAATTAATTCTCCTGTCGGGAGCCGATTCATGTCAAAGAAAGCCCAGTAAATCCCATAACAAATTAAACCAATGAACAGCAATCCAATTGAAAGCAAAAATTTAAGCACATTTTTTTTCTTTTAATTTCATAAATAATGGTCTGGTCATCGTTCGATTGCTCCATATTCCTCCACTTGTGGCTCCTCATACTTAACCAAAGTCCCCATATTTTCAGCTTCAAACTTTTTCAAAACTTCTATAATAAATTAGACGAAGTGAATTAGTGAAAAGTTTCCATAATTTAATTTTTGCTACTTAGACTATTCTACCCTACTACTCGGTAATTGAGAAAAAAGCTATCGATTCTGCCGATAGCCTTTTTCAGGTCGTGTAACATTAACTGATAAATCCCCTTGCTTTTAAGTCTTTTTTGTTTAGTAATATTCCAGTGGATATACTCCCTGATTTAAATAAACATTCCGAGTCGAACAGCAGTGAGATTAGTTGATTTATTAATTGAAATAACGTCTTATTTTCATTGTTTACATTTTATTCCATATTATTAAGCTGAACTACATCTCATTTCCAACCCGCACGTTGTAGTATCTTTTTTACAAAATCGCCTTTGGCATTCGAGTATGCGAAACGGTCATTCTGATATAGACGTGCTAGTTCCAACTTTAAATCACCATATTGTTTGGCATCCTCTGGATGAACTCTTAAATAGTCTCGAAACAGGATATGACGCTTATACTCGGTATTATCCATGGTGCAGACGTATAGGTGATGCCAGATTACATTGCTGGGTGGAATAAAAGCCTCTCGTCCAGTAACTCCTAAGTCCCCCTCATGAACGTAGCCAAGGCTGGCTAGCCCTTGAATAGCCTTCAGAACATCGGAATGTGTAGACACAACCACGTCGATATCAACAATCGGCTTCGCTGCCAAGCCTGGCACGGATGTACTGCCAACATGTTCTATTGTGACTACGAAATCGCTTAAAACAGGAATTACAAAAGCTCGTAACTGCTGAAACAATTGAACCCAACTAGGATCATAATCACGTATTATTAGACTGGCACCCATCTAACTCCTCCTGATCATGAATAGACGAGCTTGTGTGAGGAAATCAAATCATACCGAGGGAGCGGAATGAGCAATATAACATAAATTATTAAAACTTACGTTTTTGATAGGGGATACCATCGCCATCTTCACAATAAGATTTGAGACTATAAAGGAAAATAGCCCAGTTGTAGTTACAGGAGCGATAAAATGGCGTTACTTCTTTCCAGTTCATATGACGCAAAGTAATATAAGACTTCCCGTTCTTCTCTTGAATATCAAAGGAAATAATCGTTCCAATCCATTCTGGATCTGAATCTATACACTGCCAAACGACTTTTTTATTAGTGATCAATTCCTCTATTCTCATCTTAGTTATATCATTGCTGCCGAATCGAAATTCATTAATAAAGCCAATCTGATTATTTATAATGAGTTCATTGGTCCATATTTCCGACAGTCCCTCAGTGGTGGTTAAAGTTTCATACACCTTCGACGCTGGAACATGTACGGTTTGCAAGTGCTCGATATTTGCCATGTCTTACTCCTTTCTAACTGCAATAATTTTTATGTTTGATCTTTATGATAAGCCCCCGACCCTATAAATGGAAACCAATACGTTAGCTTGTTAGAAAAACTTTCCCACTTCTCGGTTTAGCAGACTCTACAACACTAACAGCGTCTCTTACATTTAACAAATCGCAAAAAAGAATCTGTCTCCATGCATTTTAATTTTTTGTCATTTAATAATTTTATCAAACAACTGAATGTCTCTTGCCAAGAGCCACAGGCATTGACTAACAATATATTATTTGGTCATTATGTATCATAATTAACTCTCCTTCGGTAGCATATTACAATCACTCACCCGAGCATTAACCAATTGAAAGCGTCCATCAGCAAATACATATTTGCCATTGGAATAGAAGACAATTAGCGGTGGATAGTCCTAATCACCATATGCCCTCTTCATTACTCAACGACATGGAAAAACATATCATTCTCTTTAGAAAGATACGAGGGAGCTCCTTCTTCAAAATCAGGTTACATTTAGGATAATGTCCTTTAGTTCAATCAGAGTCTTGATTCGATAGCTGGCCTGTGAGAAGTCATGTGTTTTTGTGAAGTCGTTATGGATAATAGCACAATCGATACCAGCCGCCACGGCTGAGTTCAACCCTCTGTTTGAATCCTCTACAACCAGGGTCTTTTCTTTGGTAGCTCCGAAGCGCTGTAGGCCGGCCAAGTATGGTTCTGGGTGCGGCTTGGTGCGCTCGTAGTCTTCGCGAACAAGGACGAATTCCATGAATTGTTTAATCTGGCGCTTTTCATGAATAAGGTGAAAATCCGCACGTTTTGCAGTCGTCACGATGGCCATGCGGACGTACTTTGACAGTTCGGCTAGAGTTTCAACTACGCCTTCAATCTCTATGGATTCTGTTCTTAGATATTCCTGATAATAGATGTTGCGAACCTCACGCTGCTTGCTGATGGTCTGCTCATCAATACCTGCCGCCTTGGCTTGTGACCAAGTGCCCAATGTCCGGGTCATGTCGCGGAGGTATTGATCTTTATCCAAGGTAAATCCAATGTCAGCCAGGGCACGTTCTCCCGCTTTGTAATACCAGAATTCAGTATCAACCAGAACACCATCATGATCGAAGAGTATGTACTTTTTCATTGTTTGGTTCTCCCTAGTCAGCAGTTTTTTAGCTCTTACTTTCATACGTGAAATAGATGTAATAAGTTGCCATTTCATTGGTGGCGTTATTAAACAAAACTGCCTGTTAAACTGAGAAAAAGAAGTTGAATCACTAGCCAGATGCCGTCTTAATACACCCGTCGGGAATGGAATCAAGTTCTTGTCATTGGCTCGTGACAAGGACTTGATCCCATAAAATAAAAAAGCTACGATTTACGCGGCGATTAATGAGATAATATTCTTGTAACCCGACACCGGCTATCTGAATTTCATCTCTCATTCCCATTGCGCGCGCAGTGGCATTATCGTGTGCCGGCAGCCTTCATGGTTTGCAACAAGAATGAAAAATAGACCTGCAAAGGGTTTAATCAAATGTTTTATTGATCTTATTGAAAGCATTAATTAATTCATCGAGTTCCATCGAACAATGAAGACATCTAGGGTCTGAAAGACCATATATTCTAGCGTATTGATTTAATTGTTGCCGTTTCTCGTAAATGGCCTGATCGATTGCTGAAAGGTTGTCCACAGCTTGTTCATGCAGAGCCTTTGATAGCTCCCGCTTCAAAGGAATCTTTCCCATGGATTTGCATTTCATTTGATATACACTCCTTCTCAACTTGTTTAACGATGAGTGAGAAGAAGGTATAGCGAGGCGGTTGAGCTGGTGGCGGCTTCGACCACTGATTCGAACTAAAAAGCCGGGAGTGTTCATAATTTTGGTTCTTTATTTTCGGCGGAGGCAGATGAATATCAGGAAAAAGAAAACCCAGACTTCCAAAGGACGCACTGCTTCCAGTTACGAATGATCCGCCCCCTCCAGTTGAAACGTTTCCTGTATAAAGAGTCAAAAGGGCGGAAAACCATGTACTCGCGGGACCCGTACGAATCGGAGTTGCTTCCGATGTTCTTGTCTGTTTCTTCGCTGCCATCTGTGGCTCGATCAGAGCATTCACTTCCGTCGAAAGGGGCAATGATAATCCGAGCTTCAACATCGGTAAGACCGTGGGAGGATCAGGATCTATGATAGTGGAACACGGGAATGATTTGCTTTCCGAGCCGCCTTTCCACTGAACCGCTGCTGGAGCTAACTTGACCTGTTCTTCGGATACATTACTGTTCACTGGAAACGGTCTTTCGGTAGTACTTTCATTCCCACTCGAATTGAAGTGCAGTTTCTGGGCTCCGTCAGTTCCGATAAGCGGTTCTTTCTTTCCTACGTCAACCTCAGCCTTTCCTCCCTCGATCAGAGGGAGATTCGACTGGCTCGTACTCGGCACTGGGATATCCGTCACAGTCACAGTCACTTTCACTTGAACGGTCGGGGTAACCACCTCGATTTGGGGTGCTGTTATCGGCGTCAATGGAACTTCAGCCTGAATCGCAGGCGTCTTTATTTGAATGATTGACGTGACGACTTTCGCGGAAGGCAAGTTTACCGACACCAACGGTATCTGATCAGTGGATATTTCAACCTTCGCTGATGGAACTTCCAAATTAACCAAAGGCGTTTCAACTGAAATGGAAGGCGTTATCACCTGAATATCGGGAAGCAGACCGTGTCCGGAAGTTTTCTCCGCAGACGGAGTCGAAACAGGTGGCAAAGATGCACGCGAATCTTTCACCTGGTCAATGGAAGGTTGAGTCGTCTTTTCGATATCTGACAGAATATTGGATAAAACTGGAATATTTGATGCCGCTGGCGTCAAATTTATTTCACCGATAACCGCACTCAGTGAATTTTCAGACCCGGAGTCTTCACTAACATGCTTGCCTGAATAGACTGGGTCCCCCGTTTGGATCTTCAGCGACTCCAATAGAGTGGCCTCTGCGATGTGGGAATACGCATACTGCTGTATAAATGCTAGAACGAATACGATGCACAAACACCTAAGCCAGATCGTTCCTTTTGCTCCTGAATGCTTTGTAAACATACTGTTTCTCACCTCCTTTCTCGGCCAAATCAAGTGGGGATACGTATTCCTAACATCTTCCACGAGATAACCTTTTCAGATCTATTGACACTCGAAATCGGACTTTTGTTACAGACATGCAAATAAAACTCCTAACAAACGTTTCTTCGAATTCCCCTCGGGTAGACCAAGGAGCGTACACAACGTCGGCGTGATTTTAAAATTGATTTTAATTTGGTTTCCATGAGTGTATTACTTTATTGTTATGCCTTAATAAAGCCGAGCGAGCTATTCCCTTCCCACTTAACTCTCCAAGAAGTTAGTAGTAATCTTCTTGAAGATTTAAAAAATTATCGTTTTTTGAATACTCTTTACTGTAACCATAACACCTAAGATAACCAATATATTCACCTTTCCTTGAATCATCCCAATCTCCAATTAATGGTCTCCTCCATAATTCACCTTTCGTAGATGAAAGAATACTGCTTCCTTGGGAATGTTCACCTGCTGTAAATTCTTTGAGCCCATTCTCCTTAGTATTAATTTACATACGTCCACAAGTGAAACACTGGTAGATTGTTCTTTGTAATTCACCAATAAGATATCTAATACTCATTATGGCTCGCTCTTTATCTTTTGCTTTTTGTCCTGATTTTTCTATTGCGTTATCTACTCCTTCTAAGAAGTCGAAAAAATCTTGATCTGAAATGATGTATCCTTTATTTGAATGAAAATCCGTTTGATCTACAATGATATCTCCACATCTACATCTAATCTTCATCTATTTCACTCCAAAAAAAGTATACGTATAATGACATATTTATGAATCTCGCAAATTTTCCATATTGAGGTATTCGTGAAACACTTTAACTATCCTGCCCGTTGAGAAATGGCAGTCGATACATTGGCCAACAAAATACCTCAGACCTGATCCCATAAAAAAAAAGCCGCGATTTACGCGGCAATTAATGAGATAATTTTCGTACCAATCATTTCATTAAGCACGAAATGCTCATCAATGAAATGATTGAAAATCTGATCCATGTACGCCAGCATGTTGGCTTTTAACTCTTCCACATGCACTCCACGCAGCACTTCTTCGCCTCTAACAGCTCCTGGGTCACATTCAAAAGTATCATAGGAATCCCGTAGTGACCCGTTATTCGAGTAATTACATCTTATCGTGAACTCGGTAGGTTCTGATTTAAAATTGACCGCTTCATTAATTTTACAAAGTAGGTGATCCCCCACCATCTAAGGATGAAGTTCATAGGTGGGGTGCTTCGTCAATATCCGATTAAAAAAATAACAACATATCAAAATAACGATATCAGATAACGCAAATAATAATAAATCCCAAAAATGTTTATATGTGAACATATGTAGATGAATCAAGTGTTTATAAAATACCCACATCAATATTGGAACCAACACCATTATTGACCAGTGCAACTTGTAAAAACAAACAAGAGCAAATATAGCTCCCCGTATTAACATGAAAATAATGATAACAGTCACGGTAGCTCTCGTAGGATTATTAAACCATGCGACGGCGAAATGATAATGATTGGAAAAGAGTGGAATTGCAATTAGGTCTCCATAAATAATGTAGTTCAAACAAAATAACGTAAACCACCGAATAAAACGCGAGGAATTTTGCAACAGCACCGTATGCCACCTCTTAGATATCCAAAAATAAATGAGTAATCCAACGGCTGTATAACCCGGATGCCACCAATTTAACTTATAGACCCCCAGCGCTAAAAATAAGTATTCAATGCCTACAAACATAGCGATAAAAGCCAGGATCCAACGATATCTGAGATTAAAAGCAGCGATAAACAATGCTACCGATGACACGTAATATACCTGAGACAGATATGTCCCTAATATCAAATCGTAGTAGGGGTCTTCCAATATTTTGGGATAATATTCGTAGCTTTGAAACCAAATGCATATCACATTTTCCAAATAACCAGCAATTGCACCCAAACCAAAAAATAACGCTAGAAGCTTTAGGTCTTTTTTTCTCCAAAAAACATAAACGACAAGAATAATACTCAAGCCAGCTAATATGAGAAACCAGATGGCATTCCCCATGAGTATCGGTACTCTTAGTTGAAGCGTTTGTGAGCGCATCACATATTCCTCCTTGAAAAAATAATCCTCCAAGAATAATAGTATTTTTTAAAGCAATATTAAAAATAGGAAAAGTTTCCATTCTATTGTTACCCTCTTTACCACTATTTATGATTCACCCACCGTCTTACAGATTCATCACGAAAGACCCATAGCTACTTAATTTAAGCAAAATAGTGAGAGGAGTTACTATGCCCTCCTCACTAATTTTCGCAACTATTATGTACGGTATAGAGAAAAATCCCCTCCAAGCTGCACTCAACTCCTTATGGTGCCATAAGGTTTTTGAGTGTTTACTTAAAGGGGATATTACCATTTCTCCGATTAATCCTGCTTTTTTCGTTAATACTGGAGCAATGCAACCAAGGAAATGATGTCCGCGGTCCATCTAACTGAATTTACTGAATCATAACTTCCTCGGTACTCTTTGAATTTGGGATATATCGGCGACTGCCCATTTAACCGAAAAAGGGCGTTACTTCACTTTACTGCAAGCACTTTTGCATCCGTAATCAGAATTTCCCCTTCATCATAGAACACCTTCATCTTCAACCCCTCGCTGACGAAGCGCACAGGCACCAGGGTGAAGCCGTTCCGAATGATGGCCGGTGTATCCAACATAACCTGCTTACCGTTCACATAAGCCTGACTCTGATCAATAACTAGTTCGACCTTCGTGTCTCCTTTGGTCAGCGTGACGAGATTCTTATCACCATTCCAGTCCACCTTCGCGCCAAGTGCTTCGCCAATGAAGCGGATTGGCACCATGGTGCGGCCCTCGAGCGTGAACGGCGCCACGTCAAGTGTATGCTGCTCCTCATCGACGAAGGCCGTAATCGCATCGAGCGTTAGCACAATGCTTTTGAACCCAAGCGGATTGACATTGACATAGTTAGATGCTGGATCGCCGAACTTCACCGGTTTAGAGATAACCGTGCCGTAAGTCGTCTCCACCTCAATGACGTAGTGTTGGCCATTCTTGATCGACCCGTTGTTGTTCGCGTATAAGTCGAAGACTCCGCTCCCTTGGAACGTGCCGACCGGCTCTTTTACATCGTTTTTGAACCCAGGGGTAATGACTGTATCTCCTTTCGCAATGCCGAGCAGCCAACCAACACCAGCCCGATTCGTACGCCAAATCCCAGGAGCTTCATTCCCCTTCTCGTCGGTAGCGCGAAGAATAACGGCCACCACCTCCGTCTTCTGGGCAAAATTCAACTTCAACCGGAAATGGCCGTCTGTTGTCCCATCCTTGCCGAATACAGCGATACCTGTATGGTCGGATGTCAAATCCAGCCAGCTGAACTCGCGAATCGCCACAGGCGCATAGGAGGTTTCGTTCTCAGCATAGGGGGTGATCGGCGTCCGCATTATACCGCTGCTTGTCACCATTTCCAAATAATAATACACACCAGGCTTCATCCCATTATTATCGGATGCGTACAACTCGAACTCGACGATGCCTTGGAATGTGCCCAGCTTCGCCTGGAACGTTTCGTTTATCGACTTGCCGTCCTGCACAACAGCCAGCAGCGTGCCTATATCGCCAGCTTCGGACTTCCATGTTTTCCAGATGCCTTGGCTCGTCTCATTTCCCTTGCTGTCGGCGGTTCTCAGTGTGATCGATTGAATATCCAGGCCTTCCCCCGCATCCATCAGCAGACGAAGATGACCGTCACGTGTGCCGTCCGGAGTCGACGCCGACACTTGGGAAATACGGTCCAGTTCCTTGTCAAGATAGACAAATTCCTTGATCTGAGAACCAGTTTCAATAGCCTTATCGGCTGCGAAAGCACCACTTCCCATTGTCATACTACTCATCAATAACGAGCAAGTTATCGCTAGCTTCAATTTATTGCTTATCATCGTACTCTCTCCTAACATTATCATAATGAGAACTGCAAGCCGCAACTCCTTGCATCACGTCTTATGTTAGTATAATGCCTGCCACTTCCCAAAGGATAGGGAACCACTCGGGAAATAACCATGAACCGATTCGGGAAAGAGTAGCTTCAGTGACCATTTAAATTCGAATGTTCGGAACTGAGCAGAGTGCAGCCCTTTTCATTTATTAAACTATAAAAGTAACGTTGTTACGTCCCTTAATCCAAAATCCTCAACCCACAGTCTTATTACTTCTTTTAATTCTAAATTTGCAAAACTTAATTTTTAAATATCTGGTAATATGTACTCTTGGTAAAATATTGATATAATTTTAATATCACATAGTTAGGAGAACTCAACATGCCATCATACAACCATAACCAACTAGCAGCAGTTTTTAATAAGCTCCGATCTAAAAAAGGCGTGACGATCGGCCAAATCTCAAGTAAAACTGGCATTTCCTATGAAATCTTATCCCGCTTGGAGAAGGGAAAAGAACAGCTAATCGCTCAGAGCACCGTAATTCTTCTAGCACAATATTTCAGCGTACCGATTGAAGAACTGGTTGGCTTCTCCCCTGTTGAGCGATATCTGGTTTCTGACGGAAGAAAAATCGATTTATCCGATTACTCGGAATCGGAGTTGGCAGAGATTGAAAACTTTATGATCTTTTTGAGGTGGCGAAGATCGGAGGAAAAAAAAGAGAAAGAGTTTGTTGATGAGAAAAGGAGTCAAATCAAGATGCAGAATCAAAATGGCAAGTCCATAGAAGAATTAGCAGCAAGGTTGGACCGATATTTGGGTCCAAACGGGATATTCAGACGTTGATCAGTGTTGCATGGCGTCCAGTCTAAATGCCAAGAATGCGATTCTGCGTTCTTCTAATTTGTTTTTTTGTTTCTAAAAATATTTGTAACAAAACATATTAGAAAATTCGTCATGTAAAGCAGTAAAAAAACTGCAAACACCAAGTTCTCTCTTGAATGATTGCAGTCTTTTTATTCACATTGGTGGATACACCAACTTTATTTAATATCTGATCAGTATGGGTTTGACTTATACTGTAAATCAATTTCTGCCAATCCAACACCCTCTTGCATAATTCAACTTAATTTCTTAATTAGTTTCTCCACGCGTTTTCGTTTGGTGTCTTTTTCAATATCCTCGAGTCGTGAGATAAGTGTCTTAATGAAAACCTCTTTGTTTTTATCGTTAACGATGGATATTGCATTCTCGGCATACATTGGGAGTTGATTTGTCGGACAGCTCTTAAGCAGTTCAAGGAGCAAGGTAAATGCATGATCGGCATAATGTTGGATAGAACAAAGCTTAATCAGGATATTCACTCCGTGATCTTTAGTGATAACCGATCCTTTGTTGGCAATATCAACAATTTTGGCAAGTGCTGCATAAATGGCTTCTGGAATTTCCATAGTTATTGCATCTAGCGCTGTCATAGCGCCCCAGACAAGTCGATTATTACCATGACTAAGTAATGCTACGAACTCTTTGCTGTATTCAGCAACTAATGACGGTTTTAGATCTCCGATTTCATAGAGAACTTTTATGCAATCACTTTGAATGTTCTTGTCACTGTTGTACAAGTTATCAACAAGTTCCTTCACTGCTCCCCTATCATCTCGGTCGGCAATATATTTCGCCAGTGCCTGGTTAGGACCTTCGTCTTTTCGATTGAGTGAGCTTGCTAATTTGTCGATTATGGTCATTGTTATTCTCCTCTAATGTCATTAGTAACTTAATTTACAAGATGAGAAGCTATATTATTTCTGCTCTCGTTTCTTGAGGCTGACGGCGCTTCATGTTGGCTATCGCGACACCAGTTAGAATCAGAATCCCTCCAGCTATTTGAGCGGGTCTAATTGGATCGCCTAGGAGGAAGTAGCTTACGATAATTGCGATGAACGGTGGGATGTTCATAAACATTGAGCTCGTGGATGGCCCGACGACGGCGATGCCTTGGTTCCACCAAAATCCCGCCAAACCTTGACCAATAACTGCCACACTAATGAGTAACAACCAGGTCAGCACTTGGTGGCTCCATTGAAAATGCCCTTGAAAGGCTTCGACGGCCACGGCTGGAGACATAAGAATCGTCCCGATGACTGTTGAATAAATCGTCACCTCATACGAGGTCATACCGTTTGTTAGCTTGCGAATAAATAGCAAGCTGATTGACATACCCAGCATCGCCAGCAACAAATATACATCTCCCTTAGACATGCCGAGCGTTTTCCCTCCATACAGCACAATCAAGACGACCCCAAGTAGAGCAACAATGGATCCCGTAAACTTCAGCCACGTGATTTCTTCTTTAAGAAACATACGCGACAACAGCGTCGTTGCAATCGGGGATAGCGCAATAATGAGCGCGGCGTTGCCCGCTGTCGAATACTTTAGTCCAGTAAAATAGAACAGCTGGTTGATTAATGTACCAAAAATTCCCGCGAACAGCAGCAGTACCCACTCCCGGGAGGTTGGGCGTCTCATCGATTTGTTGACGGCTGCTACGGAAATTAAGAACAGCGACATGACAACTAATCGTGCGAATGATAGAAGAATGGGTGAGAATTCCCGCAGCAAATAGGCGCTGGCTACGTAGTTACAGCCCCAAAGCAGCGACACTCCCCAAAGTTTCCATAGAACAGTACGGTCTGGCATCTCTAAGAAGTCTCCTTAAGTTCCATATAATATCTACCTGTGCTAAAGCTCGTCATTGCGAATGCCTCGGGCGACAATTCCCCTCAACAAACGTTCCCGTTATCTTAGTCTACCACTGTAAATGCCCTTTTCTCATTTTTGCTATGTACACTATTTGTCCTGTGTGACCAGGCAAATGTCTAAATTGATGCAGAAAAATTTCAAGGACAGTAGCTTGATTATCAACGCCGCTATTTGCTAGTTGTGGTTGTTCAAATAACATTTCAGGTTTTACTTTCACCGTTTCTAGAACCTCGATTATAAGGTCAAAGGATTTAGCAATAAGCTCTATAGCTTGCCTTTTCGATAATTGGAGACCACGTTCAAATTCCTTCTCTCTATCTCTTGTATCTGGAATGCTATAGAATACAGTTTCAATTCGTTGATGAACTGTTCCCCATATATGAGCAACTAAGTTTGCAATGCTATTACTTTCTGGTGTGGGTGCCCATACAATATCTTCGTCCGATAATTGCTCAATTACTTGAAGTGTCCCGTTTTTCTCTGAATTATATTTCTTCAAGAGAAATTCAATCAGTAATGGTGCACTTTCCATTTAACTAACAACTCCTTGAACTGGCTACATTTCGTTCTTCTTTGGTATGTCATCGAACTATCTTGTCCCGATAGCTGAATGGTGTTACCGCATTGCCAACCGAAAATCTTTTATTCAATATTCTTTATCTCTCCCGTTTCCGATTTGTCTACACAAAGCCTGCTTAAATAGCTGGTGCCGGCAGTCTTTATATGTTATGATATCGTATTGCATTAGCTTATTCTAGGTTTAAGCTTGTATGAATTTCGAAACGGTACAAATAAGCAGATAAACAGTTTTTTAGTCATACATTCCACCTTCGTATTGAATACATAGAACTTATAAGAAGCCCACTGAGAACTCCTAAGTAGTTCGACATTGAACTACCATTTTTGCGTTAGTTTAAACTTAAGGCCATCCTTTGTGGGATGGCCATTTCTTTGTAGATAACATGAATTTACTGGACAAAAGTTCGTCGTAGATATCTACGACGACTTCTTACGAATAGGGTATAGTATTTTAAAGTTAAATGTTTCGATTTCAGAATAAGGGACTGTGAGTGCGTTAAACGGTTCAAGCGGAACTGTCTCCATCCCGAGTACGTCTTGACGCCGATCAATCTCATAATAAGGTGACTGCTCGAGCCATGTAAATATCGCATCATATACTCGCCACATATGGGCCTCATTCCCGTAGACTTGGGCGCTCACACAAAGCCCTCCTTTTACCTCTAAAGTCTCGATGCCATCTGGTACATCCCCAAACTCACGAACCGCCAATCCGACCCAAAGCGTATCGACTTTCTTGATCCATTGCTCCTGTGGAATGAATACATACGCTGAAGGCCCGTCCATAAGTCGCGTATCATTAAGTTGGACCTGCGCGGTAAGATGGCTCCAGGCAACCCGCGTCCCGCTTTTGTCGGGTGTCATTCCCGTTCTTACTGCCATTGTCTTGAAAGGCGCCACTTCAACCAAATTAATCGCTATTGTTTCTTGCAATAATACCCTCTCCACTCCCACATGATTCATGTATAACTAAGTTGTCGACATCTTGTTAATATCATTCGATACTTTCCATAAAATTCCTTTTAATTAAAACTACATTATCACTGTTCTACAGCAGTTACCATGTTTGATATTTGTTCTAAATGGGACAATTGCAGCAAAAGTTCTCGGATTATGGCAACTGCCGCGGCTAACTGCTCCCTGTTTTTTGAACTCTCTTTCACCATTATTGAATGAGCGAACTTTTGAGCTCTATTAAGAAAAAGTGCTTGTGTGGGTTCACACAAGCACTTTTTCTATATTTAACGGACGAAGCGCATGGCTTTCGTCCACATGCAGGAAGGCGTCGTACCGCCGAGCCATCACTGAGGGAACGTAGTTCCCTCGCTCAGAAGTGGGGCGGTACACGACACCGATGGCACGGTGCCCCAGCACCTCATGCCCGAGTAACGGATCCTCCTTGTTAAGCAGGAGGATCTGATCATACGCGCCAGCGCGATGCATGAGCTCTTCCCAGCTGCCCTGTTGTGCAGCGGGCACTTGCATTATCGACATCGGCGCGCCCCAAGATTTCGCGGCAATGACGGTGCCGCGGTAAGTGCCGAAGCCGATGGCACACACATCGGCTTCGCCGTGCGCTTCGCGCACAAGCTGGCCGACGTTGATCATGCCGTCGGTCAGCATATCGGTTGCACGCGCATCGCCAATGTGCGTGTTATGCTCCCAGACGATAACTTTGGCTTCTGAGCCGTGGTGGAGGGTGAGGCGGCGCAGTGCCTCGACCATGTGTCGGTCGCGGACGTTCCACGATTCCGCGTCATGCTTGACCATAGTGCTGTAATAATCCTCCGCGTTTACGGCAACAAGTGCGTTTATTTCTGCACTAAGGGCGGCTTCGCTGTCTTCATCGTACCGCACTCGTTTCACGTGAAGCTCCTTCAGCAACTTCACGACATCGTCCTTACAGCTCTCGCCATAGAAAGCTGCAGAAACACCGTAATTTTGCCCCTCTTTATCATAGGAATCGAAACACTCAAAGGCTTTACGGGCTAAAGCTAACTGCTCAGGTGTCCCTTTTTCCTGCAGGTATCGTTCGATTTCTTCCATGGATTCCCATAAACTATAAACGTCAAGTCCATAAAAACCGACGCGCTGCGCCATCGGTTTGTCTTCATTATGCTTTTTTAACCAATCCATTAATTCCCCAACTTCTTCATTTGCCCACATCCACGTTGGCCAGCGATTAAACCCTTCCATCACAGTACGGGCGTCTGGCTTTGCATCCTTGTACTGCTTCACATACCGGTTAACCTCATAGCAGGAAGGCCAATCCCCTTCAACTGCTATGAAGGAAAACCCCTTCGTTTCAATCAATTTACGGCTCAATTCCATGCGTAGTTTATAAAATTCAGAAGTACCATGCGTTGCCTCACCAAGTAAAACATACTTCTTATCGCCAATCGCTTCGATTAATACATCCAAATCATCTGTACTGTTCAAAGACACAGCCTGTTTTCTGATCTGTTCTACGATGAGTTCATCCATATTCATTTGAGTTACTCCTATTCATAATGAGTTTTCTTAAGTAGTATGCACAAAAACACGATGAAAAAGCGCTTCACTTAAGATACATAACGAAGATTATCATCCACCACTACGCCTCCTTTGAACTGGCTGAAGGTTCCATTTCATAAAAAATTTCCAATAATAAGTAAAAAAGCAACTATCAGTTAATCCGATAGTTGCTCTTTGCTACTATTGTTGTACTGACAATTTCGCATTAGTTTAATGATCTAACCAGTCATTTATAAGAGCTTTTCTGCGCTGTCTGTAACGGCAAGTTTTAAGGCCATCCATTGCGGACGGCCCTTTCTGCAAAGTAGTTATGGTTGCCAAATTTCCCACAAGTTCCCATCAAGGTCAAGAAACTGAAAGTTTGGACCGAATTCTCTTCCAACCGGAATGTCGCTTAAAATGGTCACACCGTTATCCTTGAAACGGTTATACATTTCTTGTATACGCGGAGTAATGAAACACCCTACTGGAGTACGATTTCCATCACAGTTTGTAAAACCTAGACGATCGTGTGATTCGACTAGGAAAAGAGCTGGTACCGCACTTCTAAGACTGGCTCCTTGAAATTTTCCATTATGATCGGGAAATCTCAGGATCGAATGTTTCATCCCAGGCTTCACAAGATTGTGATTCGTCGGTTCGCATCCTAAGTTTATTTGATACCATTGAGTTGATTCATGAACGTCATTAACCGGAACATAAATACAAGTTATTCCAGTAATATCTTCTAGTTTTATATCCGGCGTGCCTTCTTCATTAATTTGCACTCGATCATTCCTCCTCCTCATTTGCTTGGGTCTAAAAAATCCATTCATTAAATTATATTCTATTTTCAACCAATATTTTCCTGCAGCTGGGTTACTCCCCTTTACGCTATCGTTCTCCCGGGAGCTTAATGATACAATGCAGCTAGGTTGTGCACCCCATTTTCAAGATACCTGTAGTTAATGTATTCTTATATATTTCTTAAATCCCTTACTAGTTGTTCCACTGAATCCCAGCTTCTCGAAAAAAATATGTGCATATGTTCTCTTTGAACTACTCATTAGCATCATCTTTTGCAGTTTCTATTCACACAAAATTTCCTTACAATAATACCCATAAATATTACGCGTTTATGCGCATATTTGTCACAATTAATCTAATCTGATTTAGAATGTATGCCGTTATTATTGCTGTCGGCAGCCTTCCAAAAGTATATTAAGTTAAGTTTCGTTATCACCGATTATTTTCTTTAAACAACAATGCTTACATTGCAGAGCGCGTATTTTCAGTACTGGAATTCCGAATATCCGATGGATTACGCTCTACCGCCTGTTACTTCAACGGATAACGGCAGCCGATCGTGTGGTGCCGGCTGCCGTCATCTTGTGTTGAGCTATCGTTTGTGTTAGCTTTCTCGCGGATTCCATTATATAGATATTTTCATCATGTCTTGGGCCAAGGTGACTTTAGAGCTTTCTGCAGGGGGATTCTCCGACAAAACTTGCGAATAGGGCTCCCCGTCTGTCAAGTGAACGGCATATATCCGTTCGATGCGCTCCAGTGGATAATATTTAAGCATCTCATCCAAACTGGTATGACCGTGTACTGACCCTCTGGCCTTAGTGGCTTCATGTATCAATACATCAATATTCCCATACCTAGCAATCGATTCGTTCGGCATCGTATCCGCAGAATATATCAATACCTTATCCTCCAACTCCGCTTTTACCCCAACTGTTGCACCTACATGTAAACTTGGAAACGTAGAAATCGTTAACCCATCCTCAGCAAGGATGGGAGAAGGCTTAGTCCAGTCGAATTCATGTATAGAAATAACGAATTGAATTGGCCACTCTGTTATCCGATAGCTTGCAAGAATTGCATTCAGTTGATCTTTATATAAACTCGAACAATAAATGGTTAGAGGTTCGCTCCTTCGAGCGATCCACATCCCCCACAGCAACGAAGGTAAACCGTAGATATGATCAACATGGAAATGCGTCAGTATAACACCTTTAATCCGGCTCTGTGGAATTCCCGCCTGCTTCAGTTTGCCCAGCGGGTTGCCCCCGACGTCAATTATCCAACATGATTCCCCTCGCTCAAGCAGCATATAAGTATTATCCCTTCCTATACTTCCGGGAGCGCTAGCGGTACCCATGAAAAGAACGTTTAACAAAACAGGTAAACCCCCTTTCCTTTGTTTTTACTAAGTTTCATATGCCTCACCGATTACTCGAAACAAATATAACGTTGAATTACTTTTGCAACGCCATCTTCTTCATTGGAATCAGTGACCGCGTCCGCGCGGAGCTTCACTTCTTCCTGAGCATTGCCCATAGCTACCCCTAATCCGACTTCTACGATCATGGCCATATCGTTCATGCTGTCTCCAACTGCCACGACCTCATGAATGCCAACGTTTAGCATATGGCATACCTCATGTAGCCCTGTAGCCTTCGTAATCCCAGCCGGGTTCACTTCGATATTCGTAGGATGGGAATTTGTTAGCTCGAAGTCGCCGATTTGAGGAATTCTTTCAAAAAGCGCTGTCATTTTTACAGAATCTTCTGTGCTAAAACCGAATTTGATCCATTCCATTTGGCGGTTATCGAGCTCGTCCCATGTATCCCTGTTCATCTTGCCCTCCGTATGGTAAGCCCAATACCATACGTCTAATTCAATTGCAAGCCGGCGCAACTGCTCGATTTGCACCATTGGAAGCGTATAGCGCACATGCAGCTTATCAGGCCCGCTCCACACTTCTCCGCCGTTAACAGCAACAATGGGTGTGTCGAGCTCTAGCTGTTCCGCGTACGAACGAATTAATTGAATACCGCGCCCCGTCGATAAAACAACATATACGCCTTGTTCACGGCATTTTGCAATCCATTCTTTGTTTTGCTGTGAGATTTCCTTCCGTTCATCAAGCAAGGTTCCATCCATATCTAACGCTAGCAATTTATATTTGATCATATGTCTCCTTTACTACTTCACACCTGAATGCATAAAGCTGTTGATAAACCCTTTTTGGAATATAAAAAATCCTAAAAGCAACGGTATGGTGATGATTAATGTTGCTGCCGTGACTTCTGCAAATTGAGCCCCTGTCTCTGACGCGTGGGCAAATATAGCAAGCCCTACCGTTAACGGCCGATTTTCCGGTGAATTTGTGACGATCAGCGGCCATAAAAAAGCGTTCCAATGATGGCTGATCGAAACGATGCCGAACGAGATAATTGAAGGAACAGCCAGCGGTGCATACACCTTCATTATTATTTGCAGTAAATTGCAGCCGTCAAGCCTTGCCGCTTCATCAAGCTCATAGGGCACGGACTTGAACGTTTGTCTTAGCAAGAAAATGCCAAACGCAGAAGCAAAGTAAGGAATCATGATTCCGAGTTTAGTGTCGATCAGATGCAAATGTTTCAACACTTGATAATTTTGGACGATCAATGAATCGGGAGGGATCATGATTTGCATCATGACTAACATGAGCAGAATATCCTTTCCCCAAAAATTCATTCGTGCAAACGCATAAGCCGCAAAAATGACAGTAACCAGTTGAATGGCCAGAATACCAACTACCACTTCAATGGTGTTTAAATAATACTGTCCAAAAGGGGCTGCTTGCCAAGCTGTTATATAGTTGTCAAATGTAAACTGCAAAGACCACCCGGAGGAAACGATGAGATCGCGAGGCCGGAATGACGTTAATAAGGTCCAAACTAAAGGAATGATCCAAATGGCAGCCAGTAGATACATAAAGCCATATTTCAGGTAACGCATTCCGATCATCCTAACTGTAATGAATTTTTTTATCTAAACCGAAAAATTGAATACATGAAACAATCAAAAGCAGCCCGATTAACACCACGGTTAAAGTCGCTGCCATTCCCTCATCCCAAAATTTAAACGCCGTCTCATAGATGAGATACAGCAGTAGATTGCTCGCGTTGTCGGGTCCTCCGCCGGTCATAACCGGCAAGTGGTCCACCAGCCTAAACGTACCGGTTGTCGCGATGATCCCTATAAACATCGTGCTAGGCATCAGCAGAGGGAAAGTAATTCTCCAAAAAACGAACCATGGTCTGCCCCCATCGATATCAGCGGCTTCGTAAAGGTCCTTCGGAATATTTTGCAACCCTGCCAAATAGAACACCATCAGAAACCCTGCTTCCTTCCAAATCGCCATAGCGATGGTTGCCCCGAGCACCGTACCGACATTGCCGAGCCAATTGACCGAAGGGATATGGAACCAGTCGAGAATACTGTTTATAATGCCGTATTTCGGAGTGTAAATAAACAACCAAATGTTAGCGATGGCGACAGCTGGGATGACCGTCGGATAAAAATAAAATGTTCTTATAAAGCCGCTGCCTTTGATCGCCCGATTCACAAATAAGGCCATTACCATCGCAATGGCCATGGCGATAGGGACTGTTCCGACTACAAATACAATCGTATTGCCGAGCACCTTCCAAAACTTTGCATCTTCCCATAATGTCCGGTAGTTTGCCCCTCCGACAAATTGCGGAATCCGAACCGCCAATTTCTTCATATAAAAACTGGTGGAAACCGTCTTGTACAGCGGGTAGAACGTAAACATGCAAAGGAAAATGAAAGTAGGAAGGAGAAGCAGCCATGCTTGCGTATTTTCACGCAATCTTCTGGCGAATAATCGCTTCCCCATGGATCAACCTCCAATCACGAATGCCAATCGATTATTTGTTAAAAGGAGCTAGGAGCTTCTCCGCTTCTGCCTGTGCATTCTTAAGCGCTTCCGCTGGCGGAACATTGCCCACGATCGCGGACTGCAGTTTGTCATTCCAAACTTTTCCTACTTCCCCTGAGTTGTGGGTTGAGAACGATGCAGAAGCATATTTCAATTGATCGCGAGCCGTAACTGCTTGTGGGAAGGTTTCGATGTACTTCTTCATGATTTCGGTTTCATTGGAGCTTCTTGTCGGCGCAACATAGCCCGTATCAATACTGAATTGAGCGAGACGCTCCGGCTTAGTCAGCCAGCGGATATATTTCCATGCTGCTTCTTGCCTTTCCTTCGCAATTCCTTTAAAGATATACAGGTTCGCCCCGCCTACAGGTGTACCGAAGTTTTTGCCGGCAGGAAGAAATGCAGTCCCGAATTCAAAGTTAGCTCCTTTTTTAACTGCTCCTAGGTTGCCTGTCGTATGATACATCATGGCTGTTTTTCCACTGTTGAAATCAGAAGGAATCGTTGCCCAGTTGGTTGCGCCCTCCGGCATAACCTTCTCTTTCCTGATCAAGTCGATCCAATATTGAAGTGCTTCCAGGTTCTCCGGTGTATTGAAAAACACCTTTTTACCATCCTGGTCCATCAAGTTTTTGCCGTTCTGCAGTGCAAAGGCTTGCATCATCCATCCGATGTACTCGGTCGAGGAAATCTCAAGTCCCCATCGACCAGGCTTAGTCAGCTTCTTGGCGTATTCTGTCAGCTCCTTGTAATTTTGCGGCGGTTTATTCGGGTCTAGGCCAGCTTCCTTAAATGCATCCTTGTTGTAGTAAAGGATAATTGTGCTTCTTTGGTAAGGAATACTGTAGGTCTTTCCTCCAGTTTGTGCGTTAGCCATAAATCCTTCATAGAAATCTTTGAGGTAAGCGTCTCCGCCGTCTTTGGCGGCCAGATCATTAAGCGGAATAATTGCATCCATATCCAGCAAGGTGAATAAATCCGTGGAGGAGGAAAGCATGAGATCTGGCGGAGTCCCCCCCATCACGGCGGTTTGTGCTTTAATTAAAGTATCCTGGTTACTTCCGGTGTAAATCGGTTTTACCGTTATACCATCATTGTTCTCCTTGTTGAACTGCTCCGCAAAACTATCAAATATCTTGGTTAGAGGTCCACCCACAGCTACCGGAAAGTAAAACGAAAGCTCGATAGGTTTTGCCGCTTTTTTCTCTGACTCGCTTGTCTTTGCTCCAGTGACGGCCGGCGAAGAACCGTCGCTTGAAGCTGGACTTGCGCCGCCTCCGCATGCTGTAAGTGCTAGCGTACATACAGTGAGAGCGGTTACAAATTTGATTTTGTTTTTGGTAATAAACACTCGTCCCATCCCCTTAAAAAGCAATTTTTATAACTCTTCCCGCCTTTTCGTTCGGGCTGCTTAGATTCTCCCCCTTTCGAAAAATAAAAAAACTCCCAATGCAACCATCCTCTTATCCCGTAGGAAAAAAGTAATGAGTAGCAATTGGGAGTCTCCGTATCTCAGCCCTAAGCTAATACTTCAATTGTATCTATGCTATGAATTCTCCATTATTTTACTCTATTATTCGGTATACAGCAATCTTTTTTACCGCTCCTTTTTTTAATGCGGTATCGTTATCCTTAGTTCATATTCGCATGTCCCTCTAAAAGCATAACAATTTCAGCCCTTAGCTTCTCATCCACAATGGTTTTAGCTTTTTCAAGCGGGGTAACTCCATTCTTGTCTTTCGTCTGTGTCTTCGATCCATTACTCAACAATAATCGGATTACCTCGGCGTTTCCTTCCATTGAATGCTGGTTGAACTCCACGGCGTAAGCAAGCACTGAATTGCCTTTCTCGTCGACTGCATTGACATCCGCATTGGCATTGATTAACATTTCGATAATATCATACATAACCTGAGCGGAGTTAAAGATGTAAGGATCAACCGCTCTCATAAGTGGAGTCAACCCCGACCAATTACTCTTCAGCATGAGTAATGGATCTGCCCCGTGCTCGAGCAACATTTGAACAATTTGCCGAGACTGTGGCGTACTCGCAAATACAACTGACATCAACGGTGTTTCGCCATCCGCGTTTGCAGTGTTCACATCGGCTTTATAAGCTATAAGATTTTCTACAATTTGGACGCTCTCATCAGTTAAATCAGAATTGGCATAAGGATGAAGAGCCGCTATCAGCGCACCTCTACCTAAATTCGGGTCGGCTCCCATCGCAAGCATCTTGTTAACCAAACCAAGTTGTTTTTTGCTCGATACCTGCATGAGTGGGGTCATTCCATTTGCACTTACATTCACCTTGGCATTGCCATCTAGAAGACTTTCCGTTAAATTAATGGCTCGTTCAGCAGCATAATGCAGCGGCGTGTAGCTATTCGATTCATCGACGATATTAAGATCAACTTGCTTATTAATCAATAGGTCAACTAAATCAGATACGTGTTGATTGCCTTTAAACATATGTGCCATTTTGAAAATCTGAAGGAAAACTAAATTGAGGTCGGATGGCGCTATCGTATCGACTTGCTCGGTAGTTTCAGTCAAATTACCTCGCCCTGCCGTTTCTAATAAATGGAGGGTAGTCAACTCAATTCGCGATTGGAGCTGCTCTGATGGCGTATAATCACCCTTTAAATTCAAGATGACCTCTTCAATTGTTTGATCGTGCTTTACATGATATTCATGGATCTTTTGGTCAACTTGGTCCAAATGATATAAGACAAAATGATCAACCACAGGAAAAGTTGAATCACTCCCCGCTTTCCAATAAACGAATAATTGCGTTCGTAGTGAACCATTCATTAACCCTTGGAAATCAACAGTAACATTAGTCTTTTCTGAAATTGAATAATTTGAGTTTACTTTGTCATCATATCTCCAAACAGGTAAATGTGATTTCGCACTTATTATTTCCTTATAATTGTAACCAAGCTCATTTTCAATATTATGCTCGAATTGTCCGATGTTAACGTAAGCAAACGTTTGAGGTAGTAATTCATTGTAAATAAGAACTGTCCTTGAATAGTTAATCCAATCAACTTTTGCACCTAACGCCTCACTAACAAATCGCAAAGGAATCATTGTTTTATTATTAATAATTTCCGAAGGCAGTTCTAACTTTACTACAGCTCCATTTACAATCGCATTCGTATCACCCACGGAGAGTTTGATTGTCGTGTTATCTTTTGTTGCTGTTACTGAATACGAATCTTGATTCCATTCAATTTCAGCTCCAAGCGCCTCAAAGATAACTCTTAGTGGGATTAAAGTAACACCATTTTTAAATATAGGAAGTTGTTCATTCTCAAAATTCATCAAGTTGCCGTTAAACTTTACTTTCATTGGTATACGTTCAGGCTCTTTTGGAGATGGCGGTGTACCTTTTGGATGCCCGCTATTCGTGCCATATATTCCTTTTTGAAAGGGAGTTAAGAAGGCATTAGTTATGGCTCTTAATTTACTATCTGCAATGCTTTGTGTTCTTAATGCATTCGCTAAAATTTCACTGCGATAGTCAAGTTTCAATATTTCATCATTTGATAGACCTTTAGTAATAAGAAGAATGTCATTTTCATTCATTGCTGGGCTGACCAAATTTTCTTGTGCTGAGGATACATTAGAAAACAAAAATAATTGAAGAATCATAATCATAATAATAATTTTTTTCATTCTCCCCACTCCTATCTTGTATATCAGTTGTCTTCTTTACATGTAAGTAATTTTCTAGACATCCTAATAAGTTTAGATGATCCGATCCAATTTGGGAATAGTTTCCTATACTTTATTCACATTCAACAAATCTCCCTTAAAAATGTAAAAAGGCAGCTGATTAATATCAGCTACCGGTATCATTATTGAACTATGTATACCATATATTGGAATTATCGTTTCCGCTAGTCAAACACAGCTAATTCTATTTCAAGCATTATTGTTTACTCATCGTGCTCTTAGGGCTGTTCTGTCTTCATTAGCAAACGGTCCATTGCAATAGCCGCTAATGCGCCTACCATATATCGGATCAAATCTGCATATAGGAATCCTTTTCCGAGTATTAGCCCGCCTAACAGAGTGTTTCGTAAGTTGAATATCCATTCTGCTTGGTACAATTGGCTGTATTCAATTACAAAACAGAACCCAAGACTAAGTACCAGAGCTTTCATAGATAATATACGGATGAATAGTGCACGTAGGCCGAAATAAATCATAGCCGCCCAGAGAGCATCACCGAAATGTTTCACTACAAATTCAGGCAGCATGGAGATATTCATCCTCGAACCGATCCCAAATATTATACATACTATTACTGCTAGTAGGTACTTCCCTCGTGTTCTCACAATTTTCCTTCCAATCGAAAAGACTTTCATTCTTTATTCTGATTGTGTTATTTGTAATTCTTTAACTAAAACGGTACTACAACACTCTTTGAAAATTAAGACTACATTCATGCGTTGTAGTAACATAATCCAAGTAATTCACAGAACCGTTAAAGTTCAAAAAAGCTTCATAACGCAAACGTATCGCAGGTAAAGTAATGAAATCTAGAACATTCTCCTTTGGTACCCACCTACATTCGCTCGTTTCATCAGAAGTAGTTAGTTCTCCGCCAACAACGCTGCACACGAAATCAAACATGACTTTCGTAGGAACATCAGTCACACCGTCATACCACTTATGTACCGCTGTATTGGATATAACATTAACTAAATGACTAACAGTTGCGTCTATTCCACTTTCTTCTTTAATTTCACGAAGAACGCCATCAATTAGGTTTTCTCCAACCTCAGTAATCCCCCCAGGATACACCCAACCATCATCATGAGCTTTCACTAGTAAAATATTTCCATGTCCATCTTCTACAATTCCGCCTGCCGATACAATATGTGTTGGGAATGTCATTCAAAGCCCCTCCTAGTAAGATAAGAATTGTATATTAATTCCATTTAATCCCCGTGCTTTCCTGCCTAGTGTGTTTGACACTCGATTGTCATTGCATAATCTTGTATACTGACACAACGTTAACCGTTCGAACAAGAGCTAATTTTCACTTCCCACCTAAAAAACTGCACCCCTCTGAGTCTAAACCAGAGGGGGTGCGAACGAACAAGGTCTATTCTGTTCTTTATTTACAAAGTGATAAGATACATTGACCGTTACCATCGCCTTCGCTACGGTTTTTTGAAGAAAATCGCGAAGATCCGCCATCCTCTTGTAGTTCTTCGTCTGCACTACTCTTTTAGCTTCCGTGGATGAATGATAATAGTTGCTCTATGTTCCGACTATTCGTTATAAATTGACAATACATCTTCAATTGTAAAAGGAACAGAAAACACTCTAACCTCGTCAAGCTTACCGTCAAAGTAAGCTCCATTCCCGCTCCCACCGAATGCATCTTGCCCACGGCGTGCACCCAAAGATGCGTAATCCGAATGAGCGCTCACACTGCTAAAGGCAGCATTGGCGAATTGCTTTAGTTCTCCATCCAAAAACAGCCGAAGCGAACCATTATTAAATACGGCTACAGCATGGTGCCAATTTGTTGTATCTGTATACGGGGTAGACACGGTTTGCTGTAGGCTACCTTCACGAACAGCAAATTTCAAACTGCCGCTTTCTATTTTCAAAGCCATTCCTGCCGCAGATCCGCCTTGTTCGTACAATACCTGGGATTGGTTCGTATTATCCGCTTTGAACCACAAGGATACAGATCGTACATCAAATCCATTGTGCATAAAACCCGTGTTTGAGCTGTTGTCCGCGAGTAATACATAATCATTCGTTCCGTCGAAATTCAAGGCACCGTTTATTTTACCGGCAGTCGTCCATGTAGCGCCATCCAAGGTTGCGTGGTTATTGTCTCCGGACGAATCCGTCACGGTCGATCCGGATGTTCCGTCCATTTTGAAATAAGCTACGCGTGAATATTCGTTTACTACGTTCCAATACTCGGATTCCGACACGTCTGAGACGCTCGCGTGCCTAACCTGATACGGAAAGCGGAACGAGCCTGCCGCGAACTCTGCTGACCATGCCCCCGGATTGGCGATATTTGTCGACTCCTTAATGCCGAACTTTCCTTGACTCCAATAATCGTAAAGCATCAGCCATTTGTTCTGCCCTTGCAGCTTAAAAACGGTTGGAGCTTCCGTATCCATCGGAGTAATGAATCCGCTAATATTGCCGTAAGGACCTCCTAAGCTGGTTGAAGAAGCCTGGCGCATCCTTGCACCGTTAGTATTGGGGTCTCCATCGAAAATAGGCGATTCATCCTTAAAAAACATATTGTAATTCCCGCCGTAAGCAGCGATATTTGCATCAATGGCGGAATAACCCGGATCAAAGAGTAAGGAGGCGTTCGAAAACGTATTCCAGTCTGTGGTCGTAGCTGAATAGTGCTTGTTGTTATTCGCGCTCGAGCTGTTTCTGGTAGAAGACCAATAAATCCGATAGTTGCCAGTTGAACTGTCATACGTCCACTCAGGCGCCCACATATTGAATACATCGCTAAAATTCTGCATGAGGTGAAGCTTTTCACCCGTACCCCATGAAATTAAATTAGTTGATTCCGCATGTCCGATTCCTGCACCACCGCAACAACCCGTAGTAAAAACCAGATGCCACTTGCCATCAGGCCATTTGTTCAAAAAAGGGTCGCGCAGAATGCCACTTCCGATCACAGGTGTCCATACCGGATTATTGGCATTTAACGCAAACCAATATTTCCCATCTCGGCTCACTGCATAATGCAACTTAGGCTGTACATCCGTCTGATTTACACCCGAACGAAAGTATGACATTAAGTATGCGCCGTCTGCGAACGACATTGTGGGAAAAACCGTTGCTGCTATCATTAAAAATGCAATGAAGAAAATACAAACCCGTTTGATTGACATCATCTATCCCTCCATATTTTCAACTATATTCCGATCATTTCATCTTGTAATTTGTTCCAGACGAGTATGTCGTGATCAACCAGGGTCACTCGAAACATCGATCTCCCTCTCACCTTCTTCCTTTTCCAGGATGTACGGACTTCAAATGTGTACTGTCGTATAAATGACTGGCTAATGCGATTCGGACATAAACTCAACAGTTGAAAAAGATACAGCAACGAAATGCCCCGAATCGATTTGTGCAAGGACATTCGGTGCAAAATGCAGCAAAAAAAACACCGCTTTCGTATGGCCGTGAATGGTTGTCACTCGCACATTCCAAACGAAGAAGTGTTCTTCTTTATATACAAAAGCGCTAATATATTAGTTAACCACAAATGTCAGCCGTTCAACGATTTCTTGAAGCCAGCGTGCCATTCCTTAACTTTCTGGATATCGGCGACTTGCATTTTGCGGTTCTGGACTTTATCCCATTTCACGTAGTTTTCCCGGGGGAGGACGCCCGTTCGTTCCGACCATATTGTGTATTCTTGCTCCAAGGCGGAAACCAGATCGGGACGGGCTTCGGCCAAATCGTACAGCTCCGTTCCGTCTTTCTCCAAGTCGTAAAGCTCCCAATTTTCCTGGTAAAACTTGACCAACTTCCAATTGTTGCGCCGAATTCCGCAATTCCCTTCGTGTTCCCAGAACAAGTACTCTTTATGTGGTTCGTCGGCTTCGAGGATGGACCGTATGCTCGTTCCTTCCACCGGCAAAATGTGATGGCCGTTATATTCCTTGGGATACTCTGCGCCAGTATATTCGACTATCGTGGCCATCACATCGGGGAGTTGAGCAGGTGAATGACGAATCGTTCCTCGCTTCTGCAACCCGGTTGGCCAGTGGATGATGAACGGGGACGCGATTCCCCCCTCATGGATGTAATGCTTATACATACGGAACGGAGTGTTGGACAAATTCGCCCACCCGTATCCATAATGTCCGTTTCCGACATTGAAATCGGGGCCCCCAGGGAGGAGGCTGGTATCTGTGATGACCGGAAATTCCCCGTTCCCCCCGTTGTCCGCCAAGAATATGACGATGGTGTTGTCCATCTGCCCGGTCCGCTCCAGCAGCTCGAGTAATTTGCCAATATTGCGGTCCATACAATCCACCATCGCGGCATAAACCTCCATGGCCCGCAACCGCCATTCCTTATGAGGCTCTTCCACCCAGCTCCCCGCCGCCGATCCTTCCTTCGGGGAAAGCTCCCAGTCAGCATCGATGAGCCCCATATCCCGCATCCTACTGAACCTCTCCGCGCGCAGTTCGTCCCAGCCGCTGTCAAAACGACCCTTGTACTTGGCAATGTCGTCCGGTTTCGCCTGAAGTGGAAAATGAGGCGCTGTATATGGCATATACAGGAAAAACGGTTGCTCCGGGGTCCGGTCGACATGCTCCTTAACAAACCGGATCGCTTGCATCGTCATATGATCAGTCGAATAGTACTCGTCGCCGAAGGATTCGGCTCCCATTGGTTCTCCGTTGCAGGTAACGTTGTCCGTTCTGTAATAGTCCGCCTTGTATTCAGCAGCCTTATCGAAGCCTCGCTTGTGTGCCAAAACCGAACCGACATGCCATTTCCCGGACATGTAGGTGCCGTAGCCACTACTTTTAAGAACTTCGGCAATCGTGACGCAACCGTCGCTGAGCTTCTCCGTATAAGGGCCGTAATATCCTTCCAAATGTGCCATGCCCGCTTGATGCGGATGTAGGCCGGTCAGAAGCGAAGCTCTGGCCGGCGAGCAGCGGGCTGTATTTGAGAAATTGGTCAGGCGTACTCCGTCCGCAGCCAGTCGGTCCAGGTTTGGCGTTTCGATATCTCCTCCGTAGCAGCCGATATCTGAGAAACCCAGATCATCGGCCAAAATAAGGACGACATTCGGTTTTCTGTCTTGTTCCATGTGCTAATCCTCCTACCGCATTTTTTTATAAATGGAAAAATCCACCAATCTTTGCCATTCTTTTTACTTTCACAAGTTCCACGATCAGCTACTGAAATCGCTTACAATTATCATAATTCCCTTCATTCGGTTTGTTAATATCCAATATGGAATAGTTGGTAAGCAATATGGACATGGAGGAATCCAATGTGAGAAAGACAAGAAGTTGTATCCATTAAAGTAAAAAAACCGCGCTTGCGCGGCATAAATGGATATATGTTCTTGTCCTTTTACAATTGCTGGCTAACTTAGTTATTTCCCAACCAAACTTTACGCTTCTAGTGGAATATTTATTATCTTGCTTTCATATGGGATCATTTATGGTAGTTTCTCTGCGCAGTCTGTAACGGCTTTCGAATTTTTCATCCCAGCCTTAGTTCATACTTTTTCTTAATTTAAGCAAGTTATACCAGCTTACTCCACCATGTTGTGATTCTGATAAGCCATGGTTAACAAACCCGAGTCTTTCGTAAAAAGAAATTAACTCCTGTTTGCAAGTTAGCGTGATTCCCTCTCTTTCGTTATATACTGAAAGCTCCTCCATTTCTTCAATTAATATCTTTGCAATTCCTTGACCTCTAGCCTGTTTTGACACTGCCAGTCCTAAAATACTCTGATAACCTCCACGCTTCGGATTCTCATTGATCTCTTTAAAAAGGTCATCCGTTATAAATGGCTGCGCAATTATTGGTCCATTAATATAACCAAGGATTTCGTCGGCTTTTTCTGCCACAATAAACGTATCTGCGATTAACTTCCTTGGTAGCTGCCTCTTTCTTTGTGAAGCCCTCGTTCTCAATGATTAACAGCTGTTCCAGATCTGAAATTTTAACATTTCGTAAAGATATCATGATGTTTATGTCTCGTCTCCATTCCTACAGTAATGTTCATTGTTAACGTAATGATTTAGAATGTTCTTGGATTATTATAGGCTTTATAATGATAAAATGTTATTAAAAGAGGATTTATAGGAGGTGTATTCAAAAAATGAACTGGTACTTTTTAACTGCTTCAGTTCTCGCATTGGGCCAGCTGGCATGTGTTGACTGTCTTTGGGTGGGGTATGGCTCTCCTTCTGGTATGGCTTGCTAAACAGTCATTGGTCACTGGTACTTCCAGAGTACTTATTGACACGGTAGCAGGCTCCATGCTCATTGGAGCGCTTTTGATTTTGATTGGTACAAAAGCGAATCATCCTGGGTGGGTAGGGCTATTAGGTGTAGCCGTACTTGTATGGTTTGGTGGTACTCAATAGCTGTAATTACTGTGCACTTACAACCCTACCCTATCATCCAGAAAGTTACAATATTCATATAATTGCTTTATGGTACAATAAATTCATAATTACGACTGAATTCGTGTTCTTTGGAACCCACCTACAATCGCTCGTTTCCTCAGAAGTAGTTAGTTCTCCGCCAACATTCGGATTTTTGACCATGAACAGATTACCGTACTGTTGGTAAAATGAATTCTTGTCATAATACATCACTTTAATCGTTACTTTCTCGTCTTTCCCCAACTTCTTAAGCGATCCGGCTTCTCTTAAAGAACTACTTGTCTTCTCCGAAAAATCCCACCCAGTCAACACGCCAATTACCGCAATGACAGCAAGTGTACACATCCAACGTTTCATTTGCTTCCCTCCACATTGTATTAAATACCAAATATAGTAATAATTCCTACAGTATCATACACGTATCAGGAATAAAATACATATTATGCCAATTTTAGTAGAATAGAGGACGAAAAAGAAAGGACATGCTGTCAGCACGTCCTTTGATTCCCTTTATTTATTTTATCGAGGAAAATCCAATATATTGCGGGATTTACTGTAGACATACACATTTGCTGTAGTTTTGTAATCCATTCTAAGTTACTGTTAATACCGTTTGCCCATATTAAGTAATATTTTTTGTCGAATTATGGAAGTTTTTATTGTTTTTTTTATATACTTCTGCGATACTTTTATATGTTAGTAAATAAATAGGAAAAAGGGGTATTATTTTATGGATTTTATGTTAAAGAATCTTCACAATGTTTTTAATCATGTTCCTGTAGCAATGCTGATTTTTAGTTTCATCTTTGACTTGATTGCTGCTTTGTTCAAGAAAAAGGAATGGAATTTTGCGGGGTTACTCTGCTTGATCGTAGGGGCTTTAGGAGCGATTGCAGCAGTACTCACTGGACCTGCATGGACGAAAAACCCACTCTTTCCTGACCACCAATTATTCGGACAGTTAACGATGGTTGCAGCTATTCTACTCCTATTGGTTCGATTAGTCTTCCGCTTTTGGAAAACGTTGGATATTGGGAAGAATCCTTTTTATTTAGTCGGAGCTCTTGTCATGGTGATTCTCGTAGCATACACGGGACATCTTGGGGGAGAAATGATACATAAGAAAGCCCCAACCCCTCCTGTTAAAGTTGAGGCGGTCCAAAAATAGCAATAGTAATATGACTTAAAGGTGGGTGAAAAGGAAATAAATCCTTAATCCCACCTTTAATTGTCTAATAATATGCTGATTATTGGGTTTCTGTAAAAACACAGCAACACCATCGTTATCATTTGAATCGGTTACTTTTTAAACAATTCGACATCATTGTAATCATCGCCAAAACCATGCTTCCTGATGAACCTTACCACAAGTAATGGCATCTCTCATCTTCTTGTGCTCCGTATGATGAAGCGAATACCTAAACCTGCAATGATTAGAATCCACAATTGATAAGCATACGCATTAATCTCAACGGCTGCGGACCATCCAGCCCATTCTAGAACACCGGCTATGATACCGAGTCCGCTTAAATCGGAGAGATAAGCCGCCCACTTCGGTAAATACCCGGATTGGTACAAAGCTATAGCTGTAAGAATCGCCCATATGCCCATCGTTGTAAAACCGAGGGTTTCCCCAAGCGTGACTCCTAAATACTGATGAAACGTATGAAAAACAAGTTCCACGGCTTCTTTCTGGGCGACATCCCTCCCATCATATTGGACGGCTAAATAATTAAAAGCGAACAACCACCTCGAGAAACCCAGCACATGAAAGAACGCACTGGCTAGCCCCACACCCTCCGACTCGTCTGGCTTGTAAGGCGGTATAACATCATGACAATCGGGATGATGAGCAAGCTGGATACGACCATTCCGGTCCAATACATTTTTAATGCTTCAAGATACATTCGCAGGATGACACCCACAGGTTTTCTCAAAATATCTGGATACTCAAAGCTGACCATAAGGCCCGTCCAGGAGACGACGATCATAAGAGGCATCAGCAGCAGCAGGATTCCCATTATTCGCATTTCGAAACGACTCATTGTTATTCCTCCATTGTTATCCATTTGATATAATTATCATAGGAGGTAATGCCTCTGATTCAAATGATACAAAACGCCAAAAAGTTATTCCGTTGCGAAAAGGAGAACCCTCTTATGGCCATAGCTTGTCTGTCTCTCTTATTCATCCTATTCTGAGTTATATGGTAGGGAAAGGTTACAATTCGGAATCGTTCTGCTTATTCGCTTCGTTCGATAAGAGGATCCTTCAAGAAGCGGAGGCTCGAATCGGTGAGGAGGAATTCGACCGCTTGTTGGATTCCGCTTCAGCGTTTACTCATGACCAAAACTTCGGTCTTCATTTGGGACAAACGATTGAATTATCTAGTCTCGGTATTCTGGGTTATGTTCTGCTGCATTGCAGTACGATAGAAGAAGTCCTTGCCGCATATCGGAGATATAATGTTATATTGTGCAGTGGAATTGAGATCGAGTGGGAAACATCCCTGAGGGAAACGGCTATCTTGTTCAAAGTCAGCGATCCGGCCAGACAAGTATCCAGACATGCTATAGAGGGAATGGTTAGTTCCTTGTATCATATTATTCTGAAACTAAGCTGCCGCAACTTCGTTCTTAACGAGCTGCGATTTGCTCATGAGGCACCGAAAGAGAGTGGGGAATATATAAACCTCCTTGGCATAAATCCCATGTTTAAAAGCAGCGCCAACCTCATTCGTTTGGATAACGAAGTGTAACAGTATCCAATCATTCTCTCGAACCTGGAATTGCTCAGTATGTTTGAGACCATTGCGGAAGAAGCGAGAAATCAGCTCTTGCATGGCCGTACATTTGCGGATCAGGTATATAAATGGGTTACACGGTGTATGCCTTCCTCCTTCCCAAGCGTTAAAGATGCGGCAAGCAATTTCAATGTCAGCGTTAGAACGCTGCAATCAAATTTGAAGCAAGAGCAAGCGACTTACAATCAACTATTCAACAAAGCTCGAATGGAATTTGCCGTTCATTATTTGAAAATCCCACATTTTACGGTAGGTGAGATCGCATATTTGCTTCAATTTTCCGAGCCTAGTGCATTTCAGAGCGCCTTTAAGAGATGGACTGGACTTCCGCCGGGACAGTTTAGGGAAACATGCCGTTACAAACAGCGCGGAGTACCCTACAACAAATGAATTAGAGCACATAAAAGTTGCTCCAAAAGTTGCTGTTACATAATATGCAGTTTAAACTACTGCTTAGATGATACTCGAATTGGTGAAGTTTACCCCGCCACTGCTGGGTTTCCGGTTCCTCAACTACCTGACATGCCAAATGAGCATAGCCCTGGCTTGCAAGATATGTTTGTGTAAAGTATACAATAGGCTTACTCCTGTATCAGCAGGAGTAAGCCTATTTCACTTTGATGGACGCTAATTAATCGCTATCGTTATCAGGCTATTTTCCACCCATATTCACGAAAAATTAAACCTGAATAATTATCGGCAATATCATTGGCCTTCTTTTGGTCTGGGTGTATAAATACTTACCAACGGCTTCTTTAAGCGCTTGTTTGTAGAGCCCCCATTGGTTCGTTTTGACCTCCTGCAGCTGTATGATGGTCGTTAATGCAATTCGATGTACTTCTTCCATTAACTCCTCTGACTCTTTAACATAGACGAATCCGCGGGATATAATATCTGGTCCTGATACAACGGTGCCATCCGATTTACTGAGTGAAAGCACAAAAATTAGAATACCATCTTCAGATAACACTTTTCGATCGCGTAAAACGATATGACCAACATCTCCAATACCAAGCCCATCTACCAGTGTATTTCCATTCGGAATATGACGCTCTTGACGAACGATAGAGCCAGTAAAGTCAACCACCTCGCCGTTATTGATGATAAAAATGTTATCCGATTTCACACCAACAGCTTCAGCTAATAAACGATGCTGATACAACATGCGATACTCCCCATGAATAGGGATAAAGTATTGAGGCTTCATTAAAGTCAGCATAAGCTTCAATTCTTCCTGACTGGCATGACCGGATACATGCATGCCCGTTACCGATCCAGAGCCATAGATTACTTTAACTCCTTTCGCGAATAAGTTATCTACGATACGAGCTACGTTCCGCTCGTTACCAGGAATTGGTGTGGCTGCTAGAATCACTGTATCGCCTGGAGAAACACCGACTTGGCGATGTGTGCCACTCGCTAAACGTGCTAATGCAGCCATGGGTTCCCCTTGACTTCCCGTACAGAGGATGACGAGCTCGTGAGGAGAGTAACGATTCACATCTTGAGCTTCAATTAACATGGTAGGAGGTATTCTCAAATAGCCCAGCGATAAAGCTATATCCACGACATTGACCATGCTTCTCCCTAAAAGGGCGATTTTACGGTTTGTTTTTTCCGCTGCAACAATGACTTGTTGTAACCTATTGACGTTCGAGGCAAAAGTTGATAAAAATATTTTTCCTGTAGCCTTGGCAAATGCTTCCTCAATATGATCGCCTACGAAGCGTTCAGAGGGTGTGAAACCTGGCCGCTCCGCATTCGTACTCTCGGATAGCAGAGCAAGTACTCCATTTTGACCAATCGCTGCCATCTTATGAATATCTGCGTATTGCTCGTTTACCGGAGTTAAATCAAACTTGAAATCGCCTGTATGTACAACTACGCCTTGTGGGGTATCGAAGACGATACCTAAGCAATCAGGAATGCTGTGATTCGTTCGAAAGAAGCTAAGTGGAATGGCCCCTAATGTAAGGTTAGTATTTGCATCAATCTCATGCAGGGTAGTCGTGCCCAAAAGTCCGTGTTCTTTCAGTTTTCCCTTAATAAGGCCAAGGGTAAGTCGCGTAGCATAAATGGGCATGTTCAACTGTTTAATAATATAGGGAATTCCGCCAATATGATCCTCGTGTCCATGAGTGATAACCAAACCTCTCACTTTATCTTTATTGTCAAGTAAGTAAGAGATATCAGGGATAATCAGATCTATGCCCAACAGGCTTTCATCTGGAAATTTGGAACCACAGTCGATCACAATGATGTCATCGTTATATTGAATGACGTACATATTCTTTCCAATTTCATTCACACCACCAAGAGCTACGATTGATAGCTTATCCTGGGCTGATTTCAATATATAACCTCCATAACTTACGATTAAAGTCTAGGTGAGATTCGCCGATTGATAATGGTACATATAAAACACTTGGAATTTTTTCCTTTTATCAATTGCTCATTTTCGCAAAGTAAACAACGCATTTAATCACCTCTGTTGTATTGTGTCCAAATGAAATAGTCAAATAATCACCTTTGCAGTAATTTTATTCTTTATCTAGTAGTAACTATCAAGTTAGCTTGGACATACTATCTAAAATTTAAGTCACTTTACAATAGGGGGAAGCTTGTAGAATGGAACATAAACAAATTAGGGATATGGAAGATACAATGGAAAATCATTATATACCGATAACTTCCGTTAGAAGCGGTGAAGGTTAAGAGGTTAGCCCCGATCTATTCTGCTATACCAACCAGATCGTTAACATAAGTATGGTTGGCACTGCCGAAGATTGGGTGTTAGTGGATACGGGCATGCCGCAATCAGCCAACCGTATTCGGAAGGTCGTAGAAGGTCGTTTTGGTACAGAATCGCGACCTAAGGCCATTATTCTAACACATGGGCACTTTGATCATGTTGGATCTGTTGTTGATCTCATTAAAGCTTGGAACGTATACGTGTATGCCCACGAGCTTGAAATACCTTATTTAACCGGCCAAGCCAGTTATCCCGAACCTGACGGTTCCGTTGAAGGCGGACTTATAGCCAAGATCTCACCATTCTTTCCAAATGAGCCTATCAATCTTGGAAGTCATGTGCAAAATTTACCATCCGATGGAAGTATCCCTTTCATGCCAGGATGGCGATGGATCCATACACCAGGTCATACACCAGGGCACGTTTCGCTTTTTCGTGATAAGGATCGTGCACTTATTGCAGGCGATGCGTTTGTAACGGTTGAGCAAGATTCACTGTATAAAGTTCTAACACAGATGAAGAAGCTGACAGGACCTCCGGTATATTTTACAACTGATTGGCATGCTGCTGAGCAATCCGTTAGAAAGTTAGAAGCTTTACATCCGAGTGTAGCCATTTCCGGGCATGGGGTACCTATGTCTGGCGAGGAACTAACAAGCGGATTGTCTCAATTGGTGGCCGATTTCAAACGAATAGCTGTCCCCGACCATGGTCGATATGTAGATAAAGAAGTTCAGTAATCGTTTCCTCCAATTAATTAAATCCGATAGGAGTAATTTGATAACGACTGCGCAAATTAATGCAAGAGGTGATAATGTGTATTCTTTACGGGGGCAAGACACAGGGTTTTGAAAACAAGTAAATGGAGTTTATTTTCAATAGCTTCCATCCCATTAATTATGACGTTGGGAAATTCTATGTTGATTCCCGTTCTACCTTCGATTCGCAACAAATTACAGATAACTTCGTTTCAAGTGAGCTTATTAATTACCGTATACTCTGCAGTCGCTATCCTACTTATACCGATTGCAGGGTATTTGTCGGATCGTTTTGGCAGGAAGATTATTATTGTCCCTAGTTTAGTTATTACTGGCATTGGTGGTTTGATTTCCGGTTTAGCAGCTTGGTGGATGGAACACCCCTATGTGGTCATTATGCTCGGTCGAGCGTTGCAAGGCGTAGGAGCGGCCGGCGCTTTTCCCATTGTGCTGCCACTTGTCGGTGACATTTATAAAAATGAAAGTGAAGTAAGTAAAAGCTTGGGCGTTGTAGAAACTGCCAACACACTTGGTAAAGTTCTGAGTCCAATTTTGGGGTCGATACTTGCTTTCGTGGTGTGGTATCTCCCCTTTTTAACCATCCCTGTGCTGTGTGCGTTCTCAACGCTATTAGTTGCTTTTCTAGTTAAATCTCCCCAAAAAAAAGATAACAAAGAAGAAAAAGTAACGTTTAGGGAGTTTCTTCAAAACCTAAAGAAGATATTTGGTAATAATGGCCGCTGGTTATCCGCTATTTTTGCCATAGGTTGCATATGTATGTTTGTTATATTTGGGACATTGTTTTATTTATCAGATACGCTTGAGGACAAATATCGTATTAAAGGCATTTGGAAAGGATGTGTGATTGCCATCCCTTCGGCCGTGCTGTGCCTCGCTTCATTCCTTACAGGCAAAAAAATTGGTGAAAATAAAAAGTTAATGAAGTGGATTACTTTTTCTGGAATAGCCATCATCACTGCTTCTCTTGTTGTTTGCGGCTTTATTCAATCCCTATATTGGTTGATTGGTTTGGTAAGCTTAGCTGGTATTGGAATTGGCGTCACTCTCCCCTGCTTAGATGCCTTAATAACAGAAGGAATTGATAAAGCGGAGCGCGGCACCATAACTTCCATATATAGCTCTATGAGGTTCATTGGTGTTGCTGTCGGTCCCCCACTGGCGTCAATTCTAGTTAAATGTTCAACGCAAATCATGTTCTTTAGTATTGCTGGTACATGTGTGGTTGCTGCACTGCTTGCTCTATTCGCTATTAAGCCAAGTAAAGAAGATCTCTAATTCATGGAGGTCTTTTTCCTATTAACATGAGCAAAAGAAAAAAGAAAGGTTGGCTTATTCCTACACCACTACAAATAATAGACCTGAGACTGTTAATGCTTAGCAACATTATTCTTCATGGTTACAACTTCAATAATTGGGCAAGTTATGAAAAGGGAAAATTGGAAATTTAGAAGAGGAATCCCAAGAATGAATACATCCAATCTGATGAATAAAGAACGTAATTTCACTGTCTATGCTAAACGCAATCTGTGGTCTGGTATCTTATTTGGCCTTGGTTTAATTGGTTTTATTGATGAAACGATATTTCACCAACTTTTACATTGGCATCATTTCTACGATAAATCCACGACCCGAATCGGCTTGATTTCCGATGGTATGTTTCACGCATTCAGTTGGTTTGCTACCATTGGATCACTATTTATGTTTGCGGACTTACGTCGTAGAGAAGCTTTACACCTCAAAAGATGGTTTGGTGGTGTTTTCCTAGGCAGTGGCTCCTTCCAACTGTATGATGGAACCGTCCAACACAAAATCATGCGCCTTCACCAAATTCGATATACAAATAATGTGATTTTTTACGATATGATATGGAATATTGGAGCTTGTATCTTGCTGCTCGCAGGAATCTTTCTTACGCTTCACTCACGAAAAGAATCACGTAATGGACATGTCGAGAGAGATGCTTCTCATGTCGAATGAACACCTTGCGCATGGAAGCTATGTTAATTCTAACTTTATCCTCATATTGCTAGGTCTAAGTGCACTCATTTTCTACTTATATGCCGCGAAGAAATCCAGCCGTACTTTCAGGAAATGGCCCGTCGCACGCGTTATCTATTGGTTTCTTGGCATATTTTGTGCGGTACTACCTATTGCTGGGCCATTAGCCCATCTTGCATACATGAATTTTACTGCTCACATGTTAGGCCATTTACTTCTTGGGATGATGGCTCCGCTATTCATAGCACTTGCTGCGCCAGTAACACTTGGCCTAAGGACCCTCCCTCTGCAATCATCACGTAGACTGGCACGCATCCTCAGAAGCTTACCTTTTCGTATCGTAAGTGATCCTTTTGCAGCTTCAGCACTCAATATCGGTGGGCTTTATATCTTATATACAACGGATCTATTTTCAAGTATGCACCATTCGTCCGTGTTATTTCTATTTGTACATCTACATATATTTTCAGCGGGTTACCTATTCACGACTTCGATAATTTACATCGACAAACCTTCGCATCGAACAAGCTTTGTATATCGTTCTATAGCATTTGTATCATCGATGGCTGCACACGGGATGTTATCAAAATATTTGTATGCAAACTCATTAGATGGGATCTCAGCAGTCCAAGTAGAAATCGGCGCTAAACTCATGTATTATGGCGGGGATGCGATCGACATGGTTATCCTTGTGATCTTCTTCTCTCAGTGGCTTAAAGCTGTACACCCTCGGCATGCAGTTATAACAATACAAAGGGAGCTTATTAATTCAAAAAAATAAAGCCCATTCATAAATACAGATAATAAGCCAAATACCTTAGCAAATACAGGCATTTGGCTTATTTGTTTGAGATTAATTATTGTAGAAACCAAAAGTCTCCTGAAAAAATCTCACTACTCCACCTTACATTCCTTTTAATCCCTCTTTATTAAAAACATCAATTGAGCATCCTAACTATGCGATAGCAAATAAAGCATTTTGAGAGGAGATTGGTTAACATGAAAAAGATTCAAACTATTACCTTAGCTGTTCTATTAACATCAGCATTAAGTCTTGGAACAGTTGGAGCCCATGAAAATACAGGAGCTGGAATAAATGCTTCAACAGGTTCAACTAGTATAAACACAAATAGGTATGGAACGATTAGCTCTCCTGCTGCTTCTCCTAGTAATACGCTAAACCAAGCAAATTACGGTACTGGCTTAAACTCGTATTCTAGCAATTCAAATTCTATCCGCGCTTATGATACCGCAAATACAGGATCGGATGCCTCAAACTGGGGTTGGCTTGGGTTAATTGGTCTGCTTGGCCTAGCTGGACTGAGATCAAGAAATCATGCTGGGGAAAGGTAAGCTAATCCTAGTTCGAATTAGCTTATAAGATTAATAAAGTTAATAATTGAAAATGAGGAGAGATTATAACATGGGAATTTTAAGTGGAAATCCGAAAGATGAGCCTTTACACTACGGTGAAATATTTAGTTGTTGGCAAGCTTCAACAGTAGCTAAAGGAGCTGTTTCTTGCTATCAGGCTTACTTAAATCACTCTGGCGACAAAGAACTCAAAAAAATTCTGGACGATCTGATTGATCAAGCAAAGCTGGAAATAAAAGAACTGGATAAGATTCTTGTTGAGAACGGACTTGCACCAATTCCTGCATTTCCAGAAAGACCGTCAGTTAAACTTGAGGATATCCCCGTTGGTGCAAGATTTAACGATCCAGAAATTTCAGCCATAATTGCAGCTGACACTTCACTAGGACTTGTTGCTTGTAGTCAAGCTATGGGACAAGCGATTAGAGAAGATATTGGCGCTCTTTTCGCGAAATACCATATAACGAAAACAGCCTTGGGTTTAAAAATACTTGAAATGAGTAAAGAAAAAGGTTGGCTAATTCCTCCACCACTACAAATAAAAAGACCTGAGACTGTTAATGCTTAAGGATTCAGGTATTTAAGTGAGCCAAGGTCCCTTAACAAATAGACAGGAGGTGAACAATAAACATGAGTAAAACAAAAGACACTAACAACCCAAAGCATACCATTTCATCAAATAAAACCGGTGAACAAAAGAAATCCAAGTAAAACTGTTAAGTACCCCTCTGAAAAATTATTTCAATAAGTGGGTTTACATATTAGATATCACTAATATGTGAACCCACTTTTGTTCAACTATCGTTCTTCCCTTAGCTTAATGGTCTCCTCTGATATGAATTGCACCATGTTTTCCGCAGTTTTGTTTTTATCGCGAAGATAATCTTTTATCTGTGATATTAACAAGCATGATTAGAAATAAGGATAGAAAAACATAATACATCTGGTCCCACCATACAAGACTGTGAAGGATTCCAATCATTATAAGAAATTGATTCACTATATAAAAAAATAAACCTGTTAAAATATATTTTTTCCACTTTGTTTTCCAATTGATTTTAACAATTAAACAATAATAAAGGCTTGCGCACAAATAATATAGGGCTGAGAAGGCGATTGAATCGCGACCTACATTATCAAACCAATTAGGGCGATAATACCGATTCAAAAAAAATAGCATCGGAAGAATATGGCAACTGGCAGAAATGGAGCCAGTGATTAAATAAAGCATCAAATTGTGTTTAAGGCCCTGAGAAGGAAGTAAAATCCATTTATAAAAGATCTTGGCCAAAACAAAATACATTACGAGACCTAATCCGGTATATTCTAATCTCCACCAATGGTGTGTATAGATATGTAGCTTTAAAAAGAACCATTCAATTCCTACAAAATATCCTGAAAAAATGACAATCCAAAGCCAATTTAAGTGGAAAGTTGCTATCAGGGTTGCTGTGATCGGTAAAGATAATGCGTTTGAGAAAAATGCTCCCAATTCACTATCATAAAATGAATCATGTTTGATAATATTGGGTTTATAATCATAGCTTCCTAAGAAATTAAAAATCATAGTCTCGATGATATAACCATACCCGACCATTGTTAAATACAGAAACAGAGTTTGCGTGTTTCTTTTTTTATATATTATAGAACAAAATAATATTAAGCTTGAAATAAGTAGAGCAAAAAACCAAAAAGAATTAGGCACATCGTTCACTCCTATATTACATGAATACAATAGTTTGTTTTGTGGAATATTTTTATATTATTGCAGATTTTCAAATTTATATACCTATACACATGCTCCTTATTAGCATAATGATAGTATTTTATTTAGTCGTATTCTTCTGTACCCAATTTCATTAGTAAAGAGGATACCGCTGAGGTATCCTCTTTACTCTTTCTTAAACTTACTTCTTTTCAATCACTTAGGCGATGGGCATATCAATTTAATGTCTTCCATCTCTAACATTTGAGAGCTCTCGACTAAACTACTTAAAGGGACGCTTTGCTCGTTTTCTGGTTGATCCAAAGGATAAATTCTAGCGGTTTCGTTCTTTTCGTCTACATGTTGGATGTAGATTGGCGTCCCATTATAAGTGACATTAACCATGGCAGGTGAAACTGCAATCTCTTGAGCGCGTAGATTATTCATTTTGGCCTCCTTCACGTACTAGTTACATTATTTGTGTATGTGCAAGGATGTATTCATGGAAAGGCACCGGCAGCTATTTGTTACGGGTAGACATACACATTTGCTGTAGTTTGTAATCCATTATAAGTTGCTGTTAATACCGTTTGCCCATATTTAAGTCCCGTAATATTACCTAATCTATCTACGGTCAATATGGATGGATCAGCTGTTGAATAGCTACCATATTGGCTGACATTTACCTTTCGATCCCCGTACACTGAAGTGAGAACAGTATCTAATGTTTGTCCGACACTCAGACTATAATCTTCTGAATCGAGCTTCAGCCCTGTTTGTGGTGGGGACGAATAAACCGCCAGTTTCATCAGAGTTTCTGGAGAAGAAAGGATCATAGCCCCTCCGCTCTTAACTGAAATTGCTTTTGTCAAACCACTAACTGGCTTTGACCATTGAATAGTCCCAGCAGCATCGGTTTTGATAACTAGATGAGACTGGCCTACTAAGTAGCCGCCATCACTGGTATTTGTTAGAGAGACGGTTTGTCCTCCATCAAGAGTTTTCGTCCAGCTCTCTTCACCTATGGCATCGGTTTTTATCAGAACAGTTTCGTCTTCTGAACGAGAACCAACGATTAGATAACCGCCTTCAGTTGTTTGAATAACATAGCCTCCGTTGCAACTATATGTCTTCTCCCACTCTATTTTACCCGAAGAATTCAACTTCCAAATAGAAACATTGGTACCCTTGGTACCGCTGACAATATAACCGCCATCTGCTGTTTCCTCGATAGTACGTGCTTCTACATGCGGACTATTCGGTCCGCCTGTACCTAAAACGGTTGTCCACTCGTTCATACCGCTACGATTCCTTTTTTGGACTGAAGTATGAAACGACCCTACATTTAGACTCTCCGTAAAAATAGCATTTATATAACCGCCATCTTTTGCTTGTCGAATCATATTAAAGTGACCGTAGGCACCTGAGTCAAAAACCTGTGTCCACTGCATTACTCCGTTCTCATCTGTTTTGACAATTACATACTCATTATAGCGAAAGTAAAATCCTGGGACAGTTCCTCCTACTATATATCCCCCATTATCTAGATGGCGAATAGAAGAAACCGTTACCTGTTTCTCAATACCCGAAGAATTTAATGCCTGCAGTTGAAATACTTTTGACCACTGTTGATTTCCTTGTTCATCTATATTAGCAAGAAAAATCTTGCCCTCCTCAGAGGTACCCATCACGGTATACCCATCCCCTGACATTTCTTGTACTTCTGAGAGTACAAAACCTGTGTCATAATTTTTTGCCCACAAAGTTTCGGGTGCTAGTCCTATGGCAGCGGCGTGCCCTGAGTTCCAGCCAATTAATAGGTTGAATGAAAGTGTTCCTACTACTATCAACTTTCTCCATGAAGCTCTTTTTTTCATACTTGTCCAACTCCTTGTTCGATTTGTAATCCGACTGCATTGACAATTAGAACGAACTGTTCATCTCCTTTCTCTTGACTAAAAATACTATAAATTGTATTTATTACATATATTCGGTTGATATCTCTATTAAAAGACGTCAAGCAGCATGCCTTAGATAAAACAAATGAAACAACTCCCCAATATATTTTTCTTTGATCTCACTTTATTTACTTTCGAAACACAAGCTCTTCAACTTTCGTATCCCGAGGGAGCTTAATCAGTTGGAAAATACTCCTCCCTGCCTTCGGTCGAGAATGGGATAAAGTACTTGTCATTTTGTTTTGACAAGAATTTTAACCCATAAAACAAAAAAGCCGCGATTTACGAAGCACTAAATGAGATAATGTTCTTGTCACCCGACATTCTCCCTTAGGGGTTGTTTCTTCCGTCGAAATGATTGGTGTTTTTCTAATATTGAGAATATATCGCTTACCTCATGTCCACTTAATGCTCGTAGCCGGGATCATCGTAATCGGAATTTTGCAGCTTATTAAGTATGTTCATATCATGAATATGAGCCTTCGTCTTGTCAGTTCCCAAATTGTAGATTAATTGATAGAGTTTGAGCAGATCATCGTTAAATTGATTCGTTGCTTTATCGTGATCGGCGGATTTATACGGAATTGGAGCTCTGAATTGGGTCACTTCATCGTCCCGCTGTAGTTGCTCAAGCATTTGACGTAGCTTTTCGAGCTCTTTCTCTGTCCCGCGGACCTCAAGCTGTTCATTCATAGAAGCTTCCCTATCAAGACTTTTGTTGGATACAGAGACGTATAGCGTATTTTTAGTAGACATTCCAAACACTCCTTTTCCGATAGACTACTTCCTATTAAAGCCAATATGGCTTGTTTGAAACAGCGTTCCTAGAGGCCCTAACGGCTGTTCGTATGATTTAATTTCATATGTCCATATAAATAATATTATTAAGGAATACTGTCCATTATTTGAATGAAAACAGGGAGCGACTGCCGCGGCAATCAGCACCCTGTATATTGTGCTATCATTCCCTGTTAGAGTGGATCACCTAGTACGGTGCGACTTATTTCTCTAACTTATAGCGGGTAGCGATAATGCCCGAATTAAGCGTTCGACTGGACAGCAGCTTGAGCCTGATTTTCTCGATACCGCCGTCGAAAGCCGATTTTCCACTGCCAAGGACGACCGGACAAATCGTCAGTAGGAATTCGTCGATCAGGCCGAGCTCAAGCAGCGTCTTCGCAGCCCCCGGGCTGCCGAAGATAACGAGATTTTTGCCAGGCTGCTCCTTGAGCGCCTTGATTTCCTCTGCGATCTTGTCCTTGATTAGCATCGTATTGTTCCATTCCGCCTTGTCCATCGTGCCGGAAATGACGATCTTCTTAACATCCTGCAGCCATTTAGCATGCTCTATACCGTGCCTCGACTCATTCGGATCATCCAGGACCATGGGCCAGTAGCTCTCCATCATCTGATACGTCGTACGTCCGTATACGGGAGAGCCGACTTCGGCTACGACCTCCTCGGCGTATTTCTGTAATTCCTCATTGTACGGTATCCAGTCCAGCCCTCCGTTCGAATCTGACGCATACCCATCCAGCGACACATGCATGAACAATACGAGTTTTCTCATGTCTGTTTCTCCTCCGATTTCGAATTTATCTTGTTCGACTTTTTGACTGTTGTCCTGTGTTTTGTCTTGCTGTTACGTTCACTATAAATCATTACGTTACGTAAGGTTCAAGGGGGTATCTGAATTTTTTTTGCTGACAACAATGTTGCACAAAACTGCCAGTTACTTTAATGAACTTAGGAGGAGCTGCCCATTGATGCGATCTACTCCCTATTTTCAAGTATCGTTCCCGAGGGAGTTTAACGAAAATGGGTTAGAAGTTATGAAATAAGCGGCATCCGTTCACGAATCCAAGGATGAACTTCTTCATTTTCCATTTGAAAAGCATAATACCCCAAAATCCCCGTCAACGTAAATCCTTACATTTTGGCAAAAACATCTACGGGAACTTCGTTAACCCCATAATATCATTGACCTTATAAGTCCTATTTTCATTATGCCTAATAAATGTAATATCAGGTTGTTTAATACCATATTCAAAAAGAATCCCGTTTAGAGGTTCTTCATTCATATAATGGGTATCACTTGTCTTCATAATCATAATGAAACTGCTCCCCTCTAATTTAGGTGGCTTGAGGCAATTCCGGAAGTTCATTAACAGAGATTACATCTTGTGCAATTTTTTGCGGCTTTTCCCAAAGCACTTCACTTCCTGGCAAATCATCAAACCAAGCTGCTCCATTAGGGCAATCTAGAACTATAAATTTACCATACTGGTTATCCCTTGATTGATGATATTTTAAGTAAGCCTTTCCATTTTCAATCGCTAGAATTTCAATTTTGCCAGAAGTATGACTCATTGACAATCTTACTCGCTTGCCAAGACCAGATGTTTGGGATTTAGCTTGTTCCACGATATGGTACACCTTCTCTAAGGGTAAAACGAAATCACGATTACCTGCAACAGGACGATTAATAAAGAAATAATAAGGAGTTACTCCTGCCCAAGATAGTCTATCCAGTAGCTCCGCCAGAATTGATGGATCATCATTGATTCCCTTCAGCACAGGAGTTTGGTTAACAACGATGGCTCCTGCATCATGCAAGGCTTCAAAAGCCATCTTTGCCTCATTCGTTATTTCTCTTGGATGATTAATATGCGCCATGACATAGATGCGTTTCTCAGCAGTCGAGTGACTTCGAATCATCTCGAGTAATTCTTTATCTTCATAAATCCGCATCGGATTAAAGACGGGTAATTTGGAACCTAAACGAATAATTTTCACATGCTCGATCTTACGCAACTCTTCGATAATTTTTCGTAATCTACTCGTGGATAGAATTAAACTGTCTCNTAAATACTTGTACACCAAAATGTCGAATAATTTTCACATGCTCGATCTTACGCAACTCTTCGATAATTTTTCGTAATCTACTCGTGGATAGAATTAAACTGTCTCCACCGGTCAGAAGTACGTTATTTATTTCAGGATGACTGGCAATGTAAGCGATTCCCGGGTCAACGTTAGACATTGCTTCATTGACGTCATTTCGAAATAAACGTTTACGAAAACAATAACGGCAATATGCCCCACATACCTCTGATACCAGTAGCAATGCTGTCGTGCGATATTTATGTTGGCAGCCCGGTACTACATAGTTCGTATCTTCATCCGAAGCATCCCAACGTCCATACTCTAATAATTCACCTTCGTTAGGAATAATTAATTTCCGGATCGGATCATTAGAATCAGGCCAGTTTATTAATTTCAAGTAATAATCATTAACTCGAAACACGAACTTTTCCGTGATTGCTTTCAACTTTCTCCGTTCCGCTTCAGGAATATCCAAAATTTTATCAATATCGGTGATATATTTCGGTTGCGCCATAGATGATCCTCCTTGAATACTGATTTTAGTAATGAATATTTAAATCGCTCAGACCGTATGTATGCCTCCTTTTTTTAGAAATAATGGATGGGTATCAATCGCAAACAAAAAGACCCGTATAGCAAAGAAATCGCAGGAAATCTACGAGTCCCATTGCTGTAACGGGTCTTACAAATATAAAAACCCGTCAATACGGGTCAAAATGCAATTATTTGCATCATAAAAAAACTTGACCCATCCACTGCTGACGAGGTTAGCTGCCGGGCTCGGGAAAGATGGTTCCCTACTTCAAAGATTCGCCCCAAAAAATTGGTTCCCCCGCTTTCCGAGCTTAGATAAAGCTGGAAATTAAGCGTAGGTATATCTTACACAATGCTTATTCATCCGTCAAACGAAATCATTAACATTTTGTCCATTTGACATCAAATGGATTGTCGCCGTAGCTGAGGTGAAAATGAAATGAATAACATTACAGCAATCAGAACACTGAGAATCAAAGCCGGCCGAACTATCAAAAACCCGCGGTAAAAAGGACTGTTGAACCCCCATAACCACTGGGTTTTAATAAATCCATTTACCGTAGTTTTAATAGGATTGTTTCACTATTGGTAACCTATCATCCAATTATTATTAGTTCTATTTCCATTTTATGAAATACTGTCCCTTGGCTCACTTTTTTACACTTATATACTGACGTTCTTTCCACTCGAACTCATTCCCCAATTGAAATGTGGATAGTTCAATCACGAGATCAAGTTCCTTTCTAGGAGTGTCCGAGAATCTTTCCTGTCCGTATGCCCAGCAAGAATAGAGCTCTAAGTCGTCACCTTTTTCTATATTACGGCTCAAATAATCGAATAGCTCTATTAAGCACTTTTTGCTAGTCTGGTATGAAACGGGATGAGACTGTTTCATTTCGTTATTGATCTTAAAGGAACCGCCTTCGGGGTTCACTTGATAAACAAATGGATGACGGAAAGGATTCGATGAATGTCTGGTCATGGGCCCGGATATGTATAAACCGGCTGCATCCTCTTCTGTCTCATAGATATCCATTAGCTTATCACCTTGTGGGTATTTCTCCAGTAGTATTTGCATATTGAGTTGATCCATAGCTGCAGGATTCACATTCGTTACGTAATCATTAATCGTCATAACCGTTTTTTTCTGTCCGAACGAGCCAGTTGGAAGCGCATGGCTTGCAGCAATATAATAAAATCGAGTCACAGTGTTAAACTCATCTCCTACTCGAAAATCTCTTCAAAGATTCTTATCATTATCGAATGCAGGCTGCCGCTATTTGCTTTAGTTGACTCTGTCATGTCATATCAGTCATGTTAGTAGTTGTATTTAACGTAAAAAACTGATTATAACTGTTGTTGCACCAAACAACACTAAAATAGAGAAGAAGAAGTATCCGAATGCCTTAAGAGGAAGTGGCATTGTATGTAAATCAAATTTTCGAATTGGTCCTCCACCCTCAATATTTTGAATAGAACGAAGTTCCTCATCAACAAATTTATCGTTGTTATATAATCTTTCCTTCTCTGGCTGGGTTTCGTGGATTTTTATTGTGCTCATTCCATATCCCCTCTCAACTCAAAGTACATGGAATATTATACCATTAATAACACGTGCATCCAGTGTAAATCTGTATGTTAGCTGAGTGAATGATTTCACTGTTAAGTCAATCGTACTTTTATTTGATTGAGATGATGATTGTCGTGGTCAATAAATATCTCTAGATATGTCGCAACTGTAAACTGGCGATTCTCCGAACCAATTGTAAATATGACATCACTCTCGATTCCAGACATCATTTCAATTAACTGTTTTCTATTCTCAACAAACTCATCTATTAAAGTGCCAGTTGTTTTAAAAGCACTGATATATTGTATAGCCTCACTATTATGCTCATCATGGTCGGGAAATGAGCTTAGTACAGCTCCTTCATTCATAAAAGGAAAATGCTTCTCCTGGATGAATTTATCCCAATAAAATAGATGACCTATAATTTCCTTAACTGACCATTTGCCTTCACTTATTGGTTCGAGGAAACGATGTTCATCCAGCTCCTTAAACCTCGTTATTTCTTCAATTATCTTTCCATAGTTCAGTACCTCATTAGCAGTCATAGTAATCCTCCCATATAACTTTTAAATAATGTTAATTATATCCTAAATTTGTGCAAACATAAAGAACGTGCGTTCTCATCCTTTTAAGGGCCAGTCCCTGATTTATCGAATATCCATCCTAATCTTGTTTGTTTAACATAGATATAACTCGAACTTAGATCACTAGCATAGAACAAGTATCCTTCGGATCCCCTTTACCCTTGATTTTTCAATTCAGTTGTAACAGCAAGTAATGGATGTCCAGTAAGTAAAATATGTTTTCTTACTTCAATATTTGCTGTAGGAGAAGGGAAAAAGCAAAATAGTATAACTAGCCCTAAAATTGTTATGAAAGTTACTCGCTCTTTTTTGCTCACCATAATCAACTCCATGTTTAAGGAATAAAAAAACGATCACCGAGAGGTGACCAATTATTGTCTATTTATACAGATGTTAAACACCTCTTATTTTTTCAAAATAATAGGTATTTCTTTTACGCCGAACATGATCCAACTATCGATTCGTTCCAAAACATGCGAGTGATGATGTCTGAATTCAGGGAAACGCTCAAGCAATGTTTGAATTGCAATTTTACTTTCCATACGAGCTAGCTGCGCTCCCAAGCAGTTATGTATTCCGTGACCAAAAGCTAGATGCGGATTAGGATTCCGGTGGATGTTGAAAATGTGAGGATTCTCAAATATCTCTTCATCATGATTTGCCGATCCGATCCATAGGTTAATCATTTGTCCTGGACTCAGTGTGTGCCCGCTCAGAATCGTGGTCTCTTTAACCGTTCGAATCATCATTTGAACAGGTGAATAATAACGAAGTACCTCATCAAGAGCCTGTGGAATCAAGGATCGATCAGCCATGAGTTGCTCTCTTACGGAAGGGTCGCTGTCTAAAACGAGCATTGCCGATGAAATCAAGTTGGTCGTCGTCTCATTTCCCGCGACAAGCAGCAGGATGCAGAAGCTGATTACTTCTAGATCGCTTAGTTGCTCTTCTTCTCCTTTTGCACGAATGAGATGACTAATTAGATCCTCCTGCGGTTCACGTCGCCTTTTATTTGAGATATCGGTAAAATAGACACTCATTTCTCGTTGACATTGATAATATTGTTCAGAGTTGTTCCCGACCAACGAATCAGACCATTGTTTAAAAAGCGCTCGATCTTCCTGCGGAATGCCTAACATTTCGGCGATAACGATAATCGGCAAGGGGCTTGCAAAATCATGGAGACCCTCCATGATTCCGCCGAGTTCTATCTGGTCACACAAGGCATGCGCGATTGCTTCAATCTTTGGGGCGAGTCCTTCGATCACCCTAGGGCTGAAAGCTTGAGCAACGAGCATCCGAAGCTGCCGATGTTTGGGAGGATCCTGTCTGAGAATGCTGGCATCAATCGGATCTTTCATGGATTCCCTCCCTTGGGAAGAAAAGAGCCCATGGTTGGTAAAAATCGTTTTGACGTCTTCGTATTTGAACACATCATATGAACCATACTTCTCATTCCAAAATACTGGAGAGGAAGTGCGCATTTGTTTGAAATAAGACAAAGATATTAGCTTGGAAGCTTTCATAATCATACGTTTCACCATCACTTTCTCACATATTTGCCACTATACTGACTGGTCAGTATAGTGAAGTCAAAAAAAAAAGGTGAATTTATTCACCGGAATTTATCAGCAAACCTGATGTAATGATTGTGTAAAAGAATCGTTCAATAAGCTCTCGAGACATTTCATTTTTGTTATCCAAATACTTACATGCACTTTCGAGCATCCCGATAATCCCTGCAGCGGCTAAATTGCAGTCAACATCACGAAGTACACCCTCGCGCTTCCCTTCCTCCAATACGCCTGAGAGAAAATGAATATAGTCAACCTTTAGTTGTTTCAGTTCTTCCAAAACTTCCGATTCAATTCCGTTTGATAATTCATTGAATACGATATGGGCTAAATTGCTGGAATCCAAAAACAGTTCGAGATTGTGTCTGATGATTCTTTTTATTTGTTCATCCAAGCTGAGATTAGCATTAAGATCGGTCCGAATTCTATCGATAATTTCCTGAAATCCCTCCTTAACCAGTGTCTTGAATAATTGTGCCTTACCCGGAAAGTGGTAGTACAACGACCCTTTTGCGACATTTGCTCTCAAGGCAATTTCATCCATGCTCGCCCGATGATATCCTTTTTCCGAAAATACTTCAATGGCTGCATGGATAATTTTCTCTTTACTCAAATCGAACTCAGCCTTTCGTTATAATTATTGTACTGACTAGTCAGTATAGTTATTTTGATGATGTTGGTAAAAAGTCATCAAAGAAAACAATATGTCTTTTGCTAAAGGTTACTACACTACCCATTTGCATCATCACTATCTGAAGTAAGCCATATCTGAATGGATTCATTCCTTTCCCTCCGATCGTTGAAGCGACTCGACCAGGTTTACAAAGTGACGTCCGCGCTCTTCAAAATTACGATACTGGTCAAACGCAGTGCATGCAGGACTCAGCAGCACAGTGTCGCCCGGGACGGCCAGTTTGTGCGCCTGCGAGACTGCTTCGGCTAAGCCTTCGCAACGAACAATAGGTGGGCAACTCGGCAATCTTCGTACCTCTTCTTCGATTTGACCGGCCGCTTCCCCGATCAACAGCAGCACCTTGACATGATCAGGCAGTAGTTTAGCCATCTCGTCAAACGGTACTTTCTTATCTCGCCCACCGGCGATCAACAACACCCGGCCCTCATGCGAATGCAGCGTGGCGATGGTACGGGCGGGGCTAGAGCCGATTGAATTGTTGTAATAATGCACACTGCCAACAGTTGCAATCCACTGGTTTCGGTGCTCCACTCCAACGAAGTTGCGCACCGTCTCCAGGATTGCCTCATCAGACACAGTCCCTCGCACGGCGGCCACGGCAGCCATAACATTCTCCACGTTATACCAACCCGGTAAACGAATATCACTGATGGGTAATAGACCGTCGATTATCCCATCGTGGACAGTGTGCACGCCGAAATACTTGGACTGTCCCCGCCCACGCAGTAAAGCGGTCGCCGGATTGTCGCTGTTAAGGACGGCAAAGTCGTTAGCATTCTGAAAATCTAACAGGCGGCGCTTGGCGGCGATATATTCATCCATGTCGCGATGCCAGTCGAGGTGATTCGGCGAGAGGTTGGTTATCACCGCCACATGGGGAGAACGCTTCATGTCCATCAGCTGGAAGCTGGAAAGCTCGACCGCGCACACATCCAGCGGCGACATCTCGCCCACTCGCGTCAGAAGTGGCGTGCCAATGTTGCCGCCTAGATGAACGGTACGCCCCCCCTCAGCCAGCATGTCTGCAATCAAAGAAGTGGTGGTGGTCTTACCGTCCGAACCCGTCACGCCATAAATAGGACAAGGACACAGTGCAAAGAACTCCTCCATCTCACTGGTCACACGACTGCCTCCAGCGCGGGCCGAGTCCAACGCCGGATGGTCTGGGCGCATGCCCGGAGTGCGGAACACTACGTCGCCACCAACGCGATCCAGATAATTCGCGCCCAGGCGCAATCCGACGCCTATATTGTCCCACTCCTCTCGGGGTAAGGCCGAGTTGCGGTCACGCACGGTGACATGCGCTCCGGCAGAGCACAACATGCGGATTAGTGGTGAATTGCTCACGCCGGCGCCGATGACGGTCACGTCCCGACCGGCCAACGAGTGGATATAGGTCTCAAAAGCAGGATTCATAAGCACCTCCGCTTAGAAAATGTCATTTGATTAAATATACCACATATTGGAACTGTACTGCCCAATCGTATTAGCTTAATGGAGCTGCCCGCATCATACCGCGGCAGTTCCATGGTGTAAGTCTATTCAACTCTTGTATCCGTTTCTTCAATGGAAAAGGCAGCCGATCGTATCCCAGTTACGTAATCGCAATCTTATATGATTTTCCAGTCATCTTCTAGGATGCCGAACACCAGTGAATCACGCCAACCGTCTTTTACTAACAGTGCATCCCTCAATCTGCCTTCTTGTATCATTCCTATTTTGGCAAGTACTTTTGAGGAGCCTATATTTCTTGGGTCACAAGTTGCATAAATTCGATGGAGTTGGAACTTCTTAAAGCCAAAATTCACTAATAATTTAGCAACTTCTGTAGCGATTCCTTTACCCCAATAATTAGGATGAACTATATAGCCAATCTCGCCATTTTTATGTGTAAAACATCTGATATTAAATTCACCTGCACCAATCATTTTCTCTGTACTTTTCTCAACTATTGCAAAGACATAACGTGTTCTATTTGTTTCATTAGTATCAGCTAAAATTTGATTTACAAATGCTTCTGATTGATCTTCACTATTAGGTCCCCAAGGTTGAAAACGGCAAACAATCTCTTGCGAAGCATACGCATGAACATCTAGCCAGTCTGAAGAGATAAATTCACGTAAATATATACGATCCCCTATAAGTTTGTACATTTGCCAAACTCCCCCTCCCTGATTCTCAAACAATTATTACATAATAAGTTCGCAAATTTGGCGTTAAGCCACCAACAGTCTCGCCTGGTTCACTGATAGATACTAAAGCACCAAAGGGAATTAAAGAATTCAACTTAACCCGTGTAGGAAATAAAGAGATGGTTTGCAGATCAAGGAAACGGAAATTTTTCTTTGAGTTAGAAGTACAGTAAAAGCTACCTGATAAACCTAATAAAAACAGGAGCAATAGCTGTTCACAGTGATATGCTCCCTATTTATTGTGCTACTGTTTCCCATGAAAGTTTAATGACCCACTAGTACCTTATTATGTAAATATTAAAATAATTAATAACTAAGGTTATGAGCTGAAGGAGTGTATCAAGGATGAAGAATAGATTCGAATTTACTGCAGTCGTTTTAATAGGAAATGGCGAGTTAACAGACGACTTTACCATCGATCTCGCCAAAATGGTTGACCGTATGACCGCACAACTGGAGATAGCCCAGAAAGCACTGCAAACTATTGCAGCGAGCTCAGAGCAAGGTAACGAAGCAGCCAAAAACATAGCATTAAAAGCGCTAGAATCAATTGCCGAGTAAGTGTCGGCAGCCTTCTCTTTAAGGCTGCGTTAATTTTTTCTCTTAGCTTTTGCAAATGCCACACTAGCCAAAATAATGAACAGTATTGCTAGCTTCACCGGACAGCGATGTATACACAAAAAAGCCCGTTTCCGTGTGATTAACACGAATCCGGCTTTTGAATTTTTGATATGAGATTTGAATTTAGACTTAGTAGTGGACACAACGAATTGGGGAGTTAGATAATAGACCTATCCAAATTACGAGGTGTCCGAGATGAGTGAATTCCGCCAACGTTACAATCAAAAG
>NZ_LMSJ01000014.1 GCF_001428105.1 Paenibacillus sp. Soil766
TGAAATATGCAACTCGGTGACGGGTGAAGATGACTCACTCCTGAAGATGGGGAACTGACGAAGGAAAGCCGTGTGCGGGAAATCCGCATGCACGGTTTGACGGGGAGTCCGAGGGAGTAATCCCTCGTCTTACCCTACTGATTACTCTATTCTACTTTACGCGCACTCCACTATTATTAGCTATATAATCATCATCGGCACTTGTAACAACCCAATCCATCCGTAATTCTAACGCCAACGGCAACAACGGTTTGATACAGGAGTGATAGGGGGATGGAGGGGAATTATTCTTTGAAAAATGCAAATAGGCAACCTTTTTATTGAATTTCAAGGAAATCTCCTCAAATCACACTAAATTGATTCCTATTTGCATCAATTCTCAATAAATCAAGGAAAACCTATGTCAAAACTGCATTTTTGCAGTTTTGACAGCACCAACCCGAACCCGAACCCGAACCCGAACCCCAACCCGAACCCGAACCCGAACCCGAACGTCCTTCCAACTAGCTAAACAAACCAAAGCCCCTGAGGAAAATCCCTCAGGGGCTTTGTGTATTCGTCTTATCCAGCTGTAGCTGTGCTCGCCTGCTTGCTTTTGATCGCAATGAACATTTCTTCACGCTGCGAATCCTTGAGGATCGGACAACTGAAGCATTTCGTTCCTTCTTCGCGGCGATAGTACATACAACAGGAGGAGCGTATCAGAACTTTTTTGCCTTCGTGATAAGGGCTATCTATGTACTTCGGCTCATGGACGAACGGATTTACCTTGCGACCAAAAACATCAGCCGTAAACTGTTTCGTCAACACTTCATAGTCGGCAGAGAACTGTTCGCAGACGTGGGGACGCGGGTCATTTTCCAATACGTAGTCACGAACGAATGTCATACGCGCAGCGAATTGATTCCAGATCATAGCCTGATTTACTTTCGCTTGTTCCGCGACGACTGTAATCACAGGACCAATGAGGGTTGAGAAAAGCTTGCGCATCTCCAACTCAATGAATAGGTCACGATCTTCTGTCGGAACTTCCTTCCATTGTACGTTTACAATTTGATATCCGACATGCGAGTGGTCGCCATGATTCTCGACTTGGAGTGCGAGATGATCTAACTCCAAATCCAGCCATTGATTGTATTGAGCTAGAAAAAGGTGGATGGTCGCGACCAAATTGAATAGCGTGAGTCCTAAGTACGACGCAGAAATGTCCAACCCTTTGCCGCGGAGCAGCGTTTGCCCTTGCTGCAAGACGTCCAGCATCACAGGCCCATCTAGAAGCTGTCGTGCAGGAATGTGCAGGAGGGGTTCTTCCATTCCTTTTGGTGAAATATGAAAGTACATCTCAACTAGCGAAAAATCGACGTTTGTTTCGATGGGCATCGTCAGCACGCTCCAGATATAAGAATGATTATCGTTATCATAATATTTCCCTTGATCATACAAGATGCTCGACGATAGTGTCAATTTGGTTTCTTCCAAAAAAGGAAGGCAGATCCTACAATTAGATGGAAAAATTCCATGTAATTTATAGCCTGATTTCTCTGAATCGCGAGGTTAGATGGAAAAAGTACAGCTAATTTCGCAGGTTTGGGCTTTTTGAAGGAATAGGAGAGATTTTAACTGCGTTTTTTCCATCTGTTTCTGAAAAAGATGAGAATAAGCATAAAATAACGGGAGGAAATCCAGTTATTCTGGTGGGAGGGCTGGCTAGTTGGAGAAGGTGTCGCGTTGTTGGAAAGAAGTAGCTCGCTGATGGTGTTGATGGAAAACACCTCCCCATCCTTACAGACGGGGAGGTGCGCACATAAACTGCTTACTTCCGATACAAGGCATAGCCTGGATCTTCCGGCACGTCGATGACAATAATTCGCAGGCCTTGCTCGCTACCCGCCTGAAGGTGAAGAGCTTCGCCTTCACCCGCAGCCTGCGCTACCACAAAATCCTTGTGGGACAGGCTCTTCTGACTTTGCTCTCGTTCTTGCCCTTGCCCTTGTTCTTGCCCCACAACGCCCCCCGCGCCTTCCCCGCGAATCACGAGGAACGCCGTTCTGCGTCCTAGTTCCAAGTCGTAGCTGAACGCCGCGCCAGGCTCAATCTCCCAATCATACATCCGCACATCCGTATCTAACTGGATGGGAGCATCTCCACTGATCACGGTTTTCACCGTTGCGCCAGTGACCTGGCTAACAGGAAATTTCTCGTGCTCATACTGATGATAAGTCGCCGGCTTCTTCACAGTCTCGCTCAAATGCGGCTCGAACCAAATCTGCATCGCTTCGCTGCCCGCTCTGCGGAAGGCCTCGGAGTGATAAACACCCGAACCCGCTTGAATAACTTGCGCGCCGCCGTTCGTCACGGTTTCCAAGGATCCGAGGGAATCGCGGTGCTCAACAAGTCCGTCGATTACGTAAGTGACGATTTCGAATGCTTTGTGCGGGTGCATGCCGATTTCCGAAACATCAGATGCTTTGCCCCATGCCCAGTAGAATAAGGGTCCGACACGATCTACCGCGGTCTTTTCACCAGGGAAGCTGATCGCCCGTTGTTCGACGAATTTGCCGCCATCAAATGCACCAACGCCTTGTTCACTAGCCGAATATATTTCAATGCCCATAGGAATCACTCCTTAACTAACTTATGTTTAACAACTAACTTTATGTAAGTATTATATCGTCTTTGATCCCAGATGTCAAAATATTTCCGCCCACAATATGATGAATCTTGACTTCCGCACTAGGATCACACTACAATCTATAGTGTAAGGAGTGTGGCCAAACGTGAAAATGCACAACTTTAAATTAAAGGAAAGCGGACTTAACCGCTTTTTCGGTCCGCTAGAGTCCAAAATCATGGAAATTCTCTGGACCAGCCCATCGGAAATGACGATCAAAGACGTTCAACAGAAGCTGGATGAAGACAAAGTAATTAATTTTAATACCGTGATGACGGTGATGAACCGCCTCGTGGACAAAAAGATTTTACAAAAGCATTCTGTTGCCAGGTCGTTTCACTATAAGCCTGTTGTAACGATTGAAGAGTTCATGGACACGCAATCCAAAGAGCTGACGTATGACCTGATTGAACAATTTGGCTCGTTGGCAGTTACCCATATGGTTGATGCGCTCGATAAAGTGGATCCTGAGCTGCTTGACCAGTTGGAGCAGCATATTCTACTTCTGAAAAGGGATCGATAACGATGAAGGAATCGCGATTCAAATGGCTGTACGCGGCTGCACTGGTGATAGGAGGCTCGATCCTATGGCAAATGGTGGCCTTCCTCCTAGGGCATATGTTCCACTTGCGACCCTCTCGCAATCTATTTGATTTGTGTATGATTCTGCTTCACTATCTGCATTTGCCAGGGCACGTGCCGATGACCTTAGTCAATCTATTGATTCTCTATACGATGGGAACGATGGCTTGGTTTACGGTCAGGCACAGCTATGATGTGGTCAAAGCGAATAAGCTCGTGAGGAAATATCACGACGCTGCCCTTTCCGCAGAATACGCGGCGATTTTCGATCTTACACCCCAACATCTTCAAATCGTCAGTTACAAAGCACCACTTGCCATGACTATCGGGTTATGGAAGCCGCGGATACTCGTCTCAACGGGACTGATGGACATGCTGGATCCGGGCGAGCTTCGTGCGGTGATTGAGCATGAGAAATGCCATGTACAGCACCGGGATCCTGCGGCGATATTCCTGCTGGCGCTAATCTCGAAGTCGATGCGGTATATTCCTATTTTTGCATGGATCGCGCACAAATATCCGATGATGATCGAGCTCCGCGCGGATAAGTATGCCATCGAACGGATGGAGCAAGCGACAGACCTAGGCAGTGCGCTGCTAAAGATGCTCAAACAAACCGCGAAACCCCGGTTTCCACTCACGCACGCTTCCTTTGCGGAGACTTCGATGAATGTGCGTATTCAGCATATTTTGGACCCTGAGAGGGAAGTTGCCTTGCGCTGGCCGCTTATTCGGATGGCGATATCTGCACTGATCTTTATTCTCGTAATGGGGCTTATTTGAGAAATAAGCCCTTTTTTTCACGTTATAGCCTGCGAATTTGCTTGGAAAAGGGGCTTGTCAGAAAAAGAATTGACAATTCCAACCTTTTACACTACGCTTTGTAGTGTAAACTATTTTCCGATACATAAAGGAGCGAATAGCATGGACTACATAATGAAAAATCTACATTTTATATTTACACACGTACCGATTGCGCTATTGATTTTCAGCTTTGTTTTTGATGTTGTGGCCCTTATTTTTAAAAAGAAAGAATGGCACTCAGCAGGCATGCTTTGCCTTGTCGTTGGTGCGCTTGGCGCGATTGCCAGCGTGTTGACGGGGCCAGAGATGATGATGCGGAATACGACGCTCAGCTCCCATGAATTCTATGCGAGACTAACAATGATCGTTGCTATAATACTAGCAGTAGTGCGCGTAGGCTTGCTTGTTTGGAAAAAGCTCGAATTAGGCCGCAACCCTATTTTTCTCGTTGCTTCCCTTGTCGCAGTGCTGCTCGTTAGCTACACAGGCCATCTTGGTGGCAAAATGGTGCATCGCGACATGCAAGGCGGTCCGGGCATGATGCAGGGTGGACCTGGCGGCGGCGGTCCTGGCATGCAAGGAGGTTCCGGCCAGAATGGCCAAGGTGGGCAAGGTCAAAGGCAAAGTGGCCAGGGCCAAGGCGGTCAGGGTGCTCAAGCGTCCTCTGCACCAGCTAAATAATACTGAAAAGGGATATCCGCGGTGAGGAACTGCTAGTCAACGGTGTAAATCCGCGAATAAAATATCCTCATATACCTCATCCTAGCAGGGTATTACATACCCTTTTGAGGAGGCACAACCCTAAAATGACAAAGGTTGATTCAAGCTTACAATCGCAAAATCCGATCTCATCCGCACAAAATTCCGTTGATAACGTACACCAAGCTGTAAATCACGCCCTATCTCATCCGACAGCTCAAACGACAGAAGAGGCTCAAAATGCTATTGCTAAAGCGAAAAATTCGGTAGATCAGGCGTTTGACCAATCGGATAGCCCCGCTGTGCAGCAAGCTATTGAATCCTTAGAAGAGGATAAGGCGAGGCTGACGAGTTTGGAATAAACACCGTAACCAACCCCCAAGGCCTATGAGGATCCTATCCTGCTAGGTGTTTGAAGAAGGGCCGTATCCCGTAGTTAACAACTACCGTGGAAACGGCTTTTTTGCGTTTTGGAACGATTTCTGCTTGTACAACAGACCTCATGATGAAACGAGCATTTCCGTGCTACACTAAAGAGACGAATAGCTCATCGGTCTTGTCTTCATAATTTCGTAAGAATTATGGTAACTATTTTGTAAATAGTGTCTATTATTATTAGGCTAGTACGGTGGGTTGAAGTGAAATGAAGAAAAAGGGTGCGTGGACGTGACGAAATACCAGGTGCTGGTCGTCGATGACGATATCGACATTCAGGAAGCGATTGAGATTTATTTGAGGGGCGAAGGGATGGAAATCAGCAGAGCAAACAACGGCCTAGAAGCACTGCGTGTACTGGAGGAAAAGGAAATCCATCTAGTCATACTCGATATTATGATGCCGAAGATGGACGGGATACAAGCGACATTCAAGATTAGAGAGACCTGTAATGTCCCGATTCTGATGCTATCCGCCAAAACAGAGGATATGGACAAAATTATGGGCCTGAATGTAGGTGCTGACGACTATTTAACGAAACCATTCAATCCCCTGGAGCTAATCGCTAGAGTGAAGTCGCAGTTAAGACGATACACAACGCTAGGCCCCATTAATTCGCTTGAAAAGACAGTAAACGAAGAATTAAGCGTCCGGGGCCTCGTGCTCAATCCTGTTACGAAGGAAGTGACAGTCGATGGTGAGGAAGTGCGGATGACGCCAACAGAGTTCAAAATTTTGGAGCTGCTGATGGTGAATAAGGGACGCGTGTTTTCTATCGATGATATTTATGAAAAGGTGTGGAAAGATCCAGCCTTTAATGCTGAGAATACCGTGGCTGTGCATGTGCGCAGAATTCGCGAGAAAATCGAAATTAATCCGAAAGAACCTAAATATTTGAAGGTGGTGTGGGGTGTTGGCTATAAAATGGAGAAGTAAATCACTCTCACTGGCGCTGCTGTTCGGTGTTGTGATCATGTGGACATTGACGTTATTCGCGGCAACGAATGTCTATAAGAACAGTGTCTACTTCGGTGAGGACGCCTATTTCAAAAGCGGGGCATTCGACAGGGAAATAAATTCTGTCTATGAGAACATTCAGTTGTATCATCTGGAGGCACCTCATTTTAACGAAAAAACACCAGAAGAGCAGCTAGGCAATAATGATTACTATAATGTGAAGCGTGACGCGGAACAAACGATACAGGATCGCTTCAACAATTTGCAGGAGAAGTATGGCTCGCGCATCAATACGGCTCGCGACCATAATGACAATGCAGAGGTAGATCGACTCGAAGCTGAAAGAGATACGAAAATTGCGGAGTTGAATAAGGAGAAAGAGACGACTTTTCAACAAAATCTGAAGACGGCAATTACGGCTAAACAAAAGCAATTCATGACAGCCAAGTCAAATTTGGATAACCGTCTCAAATCGCTTTACTACGTCGTGAAAAACTTGAGAACCGGCGAAACGTATAGCAATATCTCAACGGAAGCGCTGCAAAAAAAGATAGACCAACAAGCGTTTATGTATACATTGACGTTACCCAAAATCGATGAACCGAATAGATTTACGTACCAAATGAATGTTGACCAGGTCAAAGCTACGTACTACATCTTAAACCCATCACAAGGTTCTGGCATTATTCAAGCGGATTATCTTTCTTACGAGTCTCAAAAGCAGCAAGCAACAGCAACGGTTTTCTGGCTAGCAGCACTCTTGGTTCTTACCATCGGGCTAAGCTATTTGGCAAGACAATATCGGGAAGATACCCTATCGCTAAATGATATCGAAAGAGTAGTAAGGGAACGCTTGCCGATCGATGTTCGGGCTTGGACAACTTTTATTGCGGCTGCTGCTTTGCTGGGTATCCTCTTCAATGCTGAGCTTTACTATTGGTCCCCGAGCTATATCAGCTTATATCAAATTATTATCGTTCTTATCGCATCCGTGTTACTTGTCATTGTGTACAGCGGTTGTCGTGGTGCAGTCGCATTGCTGAAATACCCGGACAATCTCGCCATGGCGTGGAGAAGCAGCTTGACCGCATCATTCTGGCAAACCCTGAAAGATACGCTAGAGCAACGAGGCTTGATCTTCAAGTTAATCGTCTTCATGGCAATCATTGCGATCATGGGCTTCCTGCCTATCTGTATCGTGGCTTCTGGTGGAGAAGAGGTTGTTATCGTCTTTACGTTCGTCTGGTACATCATGTTCCTGCTCGTGGTACTACCTTATATGATGCGGAAAATTAAGCAGCTTCGTGCCATTATCAAAGGTGTGGAACAAATGTCGCAAGGCAACTTCGATGTGACCCTCCCTGCCAAAGGGAAAGGCCAGCTGTCCCGGATGGCGATGAACATTAACAATTTGAAGTACGGCCTGCAACTTTCGCTCGAGAAAACACGGGTCAGTGATCGTCTCAAAACAGAGCTGATTACGAATGTTTCTCATGATTTGAAAACACCGTTAACGTCGATTATCAATTATGTGGATTTGCTCAAAAAGGAAGGATTATCCGCTGACCAATCCACCCACTACCTCGAGGTGCTCGATCGGAAAACGCAGCGGCTCAAGGTCCTCATCGAAGATCTCTTTGAGGCATCGAAGATGGCAAGCGGAGCTACCGAGCTTTATTGGGAAAAAGTCGACGTCTCCGCCCTGCTGACGCAGGCCTTGGCGGAGTTCAGCGACAAAATCGAGGCGTCCACACTGACGTTCCGCGTGAACGTGCAAAGCCCGCATATGTATGCGCTGCTGGATGGCAAAAAAACGTGGCGCGTCTTCGAAAATCTCATCGGCAACGCCTTGAAATACGCCTTGCCGGGGACGCGTGTTTACGTCACATTGACGGAAAATAATGAGCACGTCATTTTCATCATTCAGAATATTTCAACGCATGAGCTTAATTTCGGCGTAGAAGAGTTGTTCGAACGCTTCAAACGCGGTGATCAGTCTCGCGGAACGGAAGGCTCTGGCCTTGGCCTCGCCATTGCCAAGAGCATCGTGGAGCTGCAAGGCGGCACGCTCTCGATTGATATTGATGGCGACCAATTCAAAGTTATTGCCGAGTTTGAAAAGCGGGATGTGCTATCTGCGCAGCTGGAGTAGGCGAATATATTCGCCTCGCGGGTCCCGCGCCCCGTGCGGAGCAAGTCCCGCCCGTGTGGGACCAGTCCCAGGCCACTTCGGCCCAATTATATGAAAGAGAGAGGGCCCCCGCTACATGGCTTATGGGAAGCCCTCTCTCTTTTATTTCAACTCCAACTCCTCCAAGGTATACCGGTTGTCCCACAAAAAAACCATGTCATACGCTGTTGAGTCCTTCGAGACAAACCTAGCTATGGCCGCAATGACAATGCCTATGATCGTTCCGAATCCCACAATCCATCCCATTAATGCAAACACTTGATCGACCATGTGCATTCACTCCTTTGAGGTGTGATGAACTCCTAATCTATCCATATGCCCGATGAATTTGAAACATGTGTGACAGTTGAAAGCCTTCTCATCACGAGTATAGACATCGGAAATGTCGGGCTGGGAGAGTTGCATTTTAATTTTTTTCTCCGATTGACACGTTCAGAAGAGGGATGGTAAGATCACCCTGTAAGAATCGAATAGACAGCTTTTGGAAAAAGTAACAGGCACCTAATGTGCCGGGCTCATCAAACGAAACAGGGGGGTTCACTATGGATAACATGGTTATTGCATTTAGCGCACATCATAAACGGACACACGTCCAACCTAATTTCATAGATGGTAACCCGCTGGTTAGCCCGTGAGACTGCGACTATATGCGCATGTTCGGGAGCTAGCACCCCTTCCCATACGTTAAGTTGTGAAGCGCGGGTTACGAAGTTCGTAACGAGCGCCCCATGTGTTTCTATAGAAGGCATATCGCTGCGCGCGGTATGTCTTTTTGCGTCTTTCGGTGTATATGCACCATTTGAGAGGAGTGACAAGATCGTATGTTTACAGTATTAAAGAAATTAGCTTGGTTTTTCAAAATGAATTGGAAACGCTACAGCCTCGCCATTGGGCTGCTGATCATCGTCGGCATCATTGATGTGCTGCCGCCGAAGCTGATTGGTTACGCGATTGATGGTATACACATGGGCACCTTATCGGGGGCCAAATTAGCGCAATTACTCGCTTTCTGGGGCGCGCTGATCATCGTGAGCTATGGGCTGTCGTACATTTGGCTGTACCAGTTGTTCGGCGGCGCCTTCGTCCTTGAACGTGTGCTGCGCTCCCGATTCATGCGGCAGTTGCTGCGGATGACACCTACCTTTTACGAACGTAATCGTACGGGCGATCTGATGGCTAGAGCGACGAACGATTTGCAATCGGTATCGACAACCGCAGGGTTTGGGATTCTAACCTTCGTCGATTCGACGCTGTTTATGTTAACGATTCTGAGCATGATGGGCTTCTTCATTAGTTGGAAGCTGACCCTTGCCTCAATTTTACCGCTGCCGATTATGGCGGTTGCGATTACGATTTTTGGAAGCCGTATCCATGAGAGATTCATCCTCGCACAGGATGCATTCGGTCAGATGAATGACCGCGTCTTAGAAACCATCGCAGGCGTTCGGGTGATCCGGGCATTCGTGCAGGAGAAGGCGAGCGAGCGCAATTTTGAGACGATGACGGATGACGTTTATCGTAAAAATATCGCCGTAGCTGTTATTGACGCTCTTTTTGAACCGACGGTCAAAATTCTGGTCGGTATTTCCTACCTGATCGGACTATGTTACGGAGGATATCTCGTGTTCCACAGTGAGCTGACGCTCGGAGAGCTAGTGTCCTTCAATACCTTCCTGGGTATGTTGATCTGGCCGATGTTTGCGATCGGAGAGCTCATGAACATTATGCAGCGCGGGAATGCATCCTTAGATCGTGTTAACGAGACTCTTGGCTACAAGCCTGATGTCATAGAAGTGCCGAACGCTGCGACACAGCTGAAGCCGGATTCTATTGATTTTAAAAATGTAACTTTCCGTTACCCGTCTTCATCCATTGATAATTTGGTTAACATGACGTTCCGCTTAGAACGCGGACAGACGCTTGGCATCGTCGGTCGAACTGGAAGCGGCAAAACAACGCTGCTGAAGCAGCTGCTGCGCGAGTATCCTGTCGGTCAAGGCGCGATCACGATTACGGATACGCCAATTGAGCAGATTGCAATCGACACGCTGCACGGTTGGATCGGATATGTGCCGCAGGAGCCGATTCTTTTCTCCAAAAGCGTCCGCGAAAACATTATGTTCGGCAAGGGGCAAGGCACCGAAGAAGAGTTGATGCGTGCGCTTGATCTAGCCGCTTTCCGCAAGGACGTCGAGTTCCTGCCGGAAGGTCTGCAGACGCTCGTCGGGGAAAAAGGCGTCGCCTTATCCGGCGGTCAGAAGCAGCGCGTATCCATTGCGCGGGCGTTGTACGTCGATCCGGAGATTCTTCTGCTCGACGATGCGCTCTCTGCGGTCGATGCGAAGACGGAAGCCGAGATCATTAGCGGCATTCGTACGGAACGAACAGGCAAAACGACCCTAATCACCACGCACCGACTCTCCGCCGTGCAGCATGCCGATTGGATTGTCGTGCTTGATGAGGGTTATATCATCGAAGAAGGCAAGCATGAGCAGCTTCTGGCGCTTGGCGGCTGGTATAAAGAGCAGTACGACCGTCAACAGCTCGAGGAGCAAACAGTGGGGCTTGAATAGATGCTGGGGCCAATCGAGCCCCTAGCTATACGAAACAAAAGAAAAGTAGGTGAGACTCCTGATGACACAAACGAAACAAACGATACAAGCAAAAACAATGAAACAAACCGGGAAACGGTTGTTCCAATACGCAGCCAAATTCAAGCAAACCCTGCTCATCGCGCTGTTATTCTTATCTTTGGCTGTCGCGACTGAACTGGCGGGACCTTTCATTGCGAAGCACATGATCGACACCCACATTCTCGGCATCGAGAAGCCATGGTTTGAGACGCAGTCTGGGACGAAGGGCGAGAAAGCTGTTGCTTTTGAGCAGACGTTTTATAAGCGCGGTGATAACTACTCAGAGGGCGAGCCAAAGGGCAAAGAGGTCCGCATCCTACAAGTGGGGGGCAAGTTCGTGTGGCTGGATCAAGCCCTCCCTTGGGATGGTGTCCGTAAGCTGACGGATGATGGAAAGCTGCTGGTTACACAAGGCACAGAGCAGGCGGAGTATGCCGTGCAGAAGCTGAGTGTGCAGGAGTTGTACAGCTTTTATCAACCGCAATTTGCAGAGTTAATGAAGCTAGCGTGGTTCTATGTGATCTTGATTTTCGTGGGAGCAGGCTTTACCTACGGGCAGCGATATTTGCTGCAAGCAGCAGCGAATCGGATCATACAACGCATGCGTAGGGATGTGTTTGCCCAAATTCAGCGATTGCCAATTAACTATTTTGATAATCAGCCTGCAGGCAAAATCGTTTCACGCATCACGAACGACACCGAGTCGGTCCGAGATCTGTATGTGCAGGTATTGGCGAACTTTTTTACAGGCACGATTTACATTCTGGGAATTATTGCGGCCATCTTTATTCTTGATGTTCGTCTGGCCCTCTTCACCCTGCCGGTTATTCCGCTGCTGATTGTGTGGATCATTGTCTACCGTAAGTATGCATCAACGATTAATCATGAAATTCGCGAACGGATTAGTGCGATCAATGGGATGATCAATGAGGCGATTCAAGGGATGACGATCATTCGAGCTTTTCGCCGGCAAAAGGAAACGACCGAGGAATTTGAGATTCTGAATGAAGAGTATACTCACTATCAAAATAAGCTGCTCAGCTTGAATTCCTTAACCTCTCATAACTTGATGAACGTGGTGCGGAACCTGTTCTTCTTCGGGTTGATCTGGTATGTTGGCGGCAGTTCGCTCAACGCGGTGATTACGGTTGGCGTGCTGTACGCCTTCGTCGATTATCTCAACCGGATGTTCCATCCGATGGTAGGTATCGTGAATCAACTGCCAAATTTGGAGCGAGCGCTAGTATCGGCTGACCGCGTGTTTGAACTGCTGGATGAACAGGGTATCGACGTTGTTGCTGAAAAAGCAGACCGTTACAAAGGCCACGTGAGTTTCGAGCACGTTCGCTTCGCTTACAAAGAAGGGGAGGATGTACTGAAAGACATCACTTTCCAGGCCAAACAAGGGCAGACGGTTGCCTTAGTTGGGCACACCGGATCAGGCAAAAGCTCGATCTTGAACCTCCTCTTCCGCTTCTATGAAGTCAGCGAAGGGAGCATCACGGTGGATGGCCGCGATATCCGCGAGCTATCGAAGCAGCAGCTTCGGCAGCACATGGGCATCGTGCTGCAGGATCCGTTCCTGTTCACGGGGACGATTGCGTCCAATGTCTCGTTGGACGATCCGTCCATCACCCGGGAACGGGTGGAGGCGGCGCTGCGCGAGGTCGGCGCAGCGGAGATGCTTGGCGCGCTGCCGCGCGGCCTCGATGAGCCCGTCATCGAGAAGGGCAGCACGCTGTCTGCTGGGCAGCGGCAGCTGATCTCTTTTGCCCGGGCGCTGGCGTTCGACCCGGCGATCTTGATCCTCGATGAGGCGACGGCCTCCATCGACACGGAGACCGAGGCCATCATTCAGGCCGCGCTCGATGTATTGAAGAAGGGGCGTACCACCTTCATCATTGCGCATAGGCTGTCGACGATCCGCAGCGCCGACTTGATTCTTGTGCTCGACCATGGCGAGATTGTCGAGCGCGGCACGCATGAGGAGCTCATGGGGATCCTCGGGCGGTACTACCAGATGTACCAGCTGCAGGCTGGACATCCGGAAATTGCTGCCGCTGGCGAATCGCTTGGGCAGAAGATCTAGGTCGCGAGTCGTAGATGAATCTCGACAAAAGGCTAACGACGCTAACTTTCCAATATGCTACAATGAAGCAAATTGATGCTTGTGGGAAGTGGAGGAGAAATGATGCGTTCAGATACGATTCGTTTGCTTAACCTGCTGCAGCTATTATCCGAAATAGCTATTGCAGTAGGGTATTTACTGGGGTTAATCCCATTTATGTATGCATGGTCTTGGTCATGGGTTGTTCCGTTGGTTTTTGTGAATTTGGTGTTTGCCATCCTCACGGGCAATGGGACGACGTTGAAGACTGTCATCAACATTGCCTTGGCCTTCTTAAGTTTCATTCCTGTTCTCGGTTTCATATTCCGCATTGGCGGAATCGTCGTGTCGGGCTTGAATATGAGAGATTTGTCCAAGAGAAGAAACAACTACTAGGAGTAATGAAAAAACGGATGGCGCCTAATTGGCGCGCATCCGTTTTTTTTACCACATAAGAATTTATAAGTTTCCGGGGCTCGGAAGAACAAATTCTTATTAGCGACAAAAACCACCATATATAGGGTTCTTTGGTCGGAGACCAAAGTCTCTCCGCTGAAACGCGGCCGCTCATCCTCGAAGGACTTTGATAGAAGTTTTTCTCATGTGATCTGAACATGGAGCGCCTGCTTTGAACGCTTGGTTGCACCAGTAAGGCGCCTCATTTTCACCACGCTATGTCCACCGGGGTTCAATCATGGATTAGATGGAAAACTTGCAGCTATTTACATCCAATTCGGCTGAAATAGAACAGTAGATGGATTTCCTCCAGTTAAATCTGCTCCAATAGCCTATTTGGAAGAAAACCCTTGAAATTAGCTGTAGGAAATCCAGTTATTCGACTAAAGTGACGGTATTGGCCAGATTTAGCTGCATAAAATCAAGTTAATTGCTCAGTAGTGGTCGAAGAGCGTCGTTTTCTACTGTTCCTCGGTTCCTGGGTTCCTCAGTTCCTCGGTTCCTCCTTTTCTCGGTTTCGAGAGTGGAGATTGTTTAGGTGGAATGTTGGACGTTGCTAATACGCCAATCCCACGCGACAGCCGACATACGTATCCTCCACCGCGACGCGGTAGGTGAACGCCGCGGTGTCGCCGACGGAGATGGACGTGCCGCCGTCCGGCAAGAAATCGCGCTCCGCGCGGAACTGACCCTGCGCTTCGCCGTCGGGCAAATACGTTGGACACACGACCGTCCAACTTAGGCCCGACGCAGCGAGCAGCGCCCACGCCTGGCGGTGCTCCTCCGCCGCGCGTGTCGATGAGCGCCGTGTGTCCGGCGCTTCAAAGCGGAGCAGACCCGGATGCTCCCGGCTCTGCAAGATGCCGGCTGTGCCGACGGTGACCACGCGGCTCACGCCAGAAGCCTTCATCGCCCCGATGAGCAGGGGCGTCGCCTCGGTCAGCACCGTGCCGCCATCGGTGCCAAGGCAGCTTATGACCGCGTCTACGCCGGTCATGGCGCCCTCAAGATCCCCTGCGGAGCAGGCATTACCTTGCAGCAAGGTGAGCTGGTTGGAACGCAGTGATAGTTTATCCATACTCCGCACGACTGCGGTTACCTCATGTCCATCCTGCAGCGCTTGAGCTAGAACGCGCTGACCCACGCGGCCAGTTGCTCCTAATAGTAGAAAGTGCATCATCGTACTCCTTCGGTATGTCATCTGTTTTCTAGTATAACAAACAAAGTGTAAGAAGTAGAAAACCGAAAACCGTAACTCTCCTCCTCGGTGTTTCCTGCGGACTGGTTGCAGTGGCGACTTGAACCGTCGCCTCGAATCCAGCATAATAGAAGGTATTGAATACTAATGAAGACGGAATAGAAGGGAATTTCAGGGGCATGAGAATTAATAAGTTTATTAGTGAGACCGGCGTGTGCTCCAGACGTGAGGCGGACAAGTGGGTTGAAGCTAGGCGCGTGACGATCAATGGTGAAATTGCGGGACTCGGCAGCGTAGTAGGTCCCGGTGATGAAGTGAAGGTTGACGGACGGGCAATTGGAGAGAAGAAAGAGCACGTATACATTGCGCTTAACAAGCCTGTGGGCATTACCTCAACAACAGAAGCGCATATTCGTGGGAATATCGTAGATTTCGTGGGGCATTCGGAGCGGATTTTCCCTATCGGCAGATTGGACAAAGACTCAGAAGGGCTTATTCTACTGACGAATAACGGGGATATTGTGAATCAGATTCTCCGTGCGGAGAACAATCACGATAAAGAATACATCGTAACGGTGAATCGGCCGATTACTCAGATGTTTTTGAGGGGAATGGCAAGTGGGGTGCGTATTCTGGGCACGATGACGAAGCCTTGTGAAATCATTCAAGTCAATGAACGGGTATTTCGTATTATTCTCACGCAGGGTCTGAACCGGCAAATTCGTAGGATGTGCGAAGCATTCGGATATCGTGTAGTGCGCCTGCAGCGTGTTCGCATCATGCATATTCATTTGGGCGCTTTGAAGGTTGGAAAGTGGCGGGATTTGACGCAAGGTGAATTAAAGGATCTGATGCATATGCTTAGCCAAGAGAAGTCGCAGACGAATCCGTAACTGAAAACGAATCACATAACAAGGCTTGAACATTCCGTGTAGGATGCTCAAGTCTTTTTCTATTATACGATAGAATCTAACAAGGATTTCCAATATAAAGAGGAGAAATATATATAGTGGAAATGGTTGGGAAATGTTTCTGATGATGCGGAAGCGAGATAAAGCTCGCTCGGGGAAAGGGGAAAACATGACTCGTCCATTTGCGAATGCTCGTGAATCACATGGTTCACGCAAGGAAGCAACGAGACAAGCAGACACTCAGACACAACAACAATCTGAATCTATTACACAGAAGCTCGGAGGGATTCGGGGCATTATGAGCCTGCAATCCACGATAGGAAATCGTGCAGTTGCCCAGCTTGTTAGAAATCAGGCACGCAGTCAGCCTCAACAAGTTGTTCGACAACATGCAGGGGACATGCACGTGCAGTTGATGCCTACGTTCCGAAGCGAAAAAGAGGCAATCTATTATTTTGAGGATTGGGAGGAAGATACCGTATTCACGGAGCATGCCCGTGAGGTGAAGCAGTTATTGCTGCTAGCCCAAAAAAATGGTTGGGAGGATTTAAAGGAACGAATCGAATATGCACAAAGCGAAAGTGAACTTGTAGCTATGGAGCAATTTAAGACTTGGGACTTATCGAATGACGCACTATTACCAGCGGCCATGCGATTGCTGGATAAGGCGCAGAATAAAGGCTGGGAGAAGCTTGAGGATCTTGTTATCGCTTATGTACGCAAATCGGAGGATTCACGGGATGAACCATCCATAGCATCGGACGGTTTGCTTCAGAATCAACGCGATTTTCTAATACGGTGGGCCACGAACACGCCGATTCCAAAAGAGTTGTTGAAGAAGCTCGTTCTTCATGCGGGAGAGACGGATGAGGGGCTTGCTTGGCTAACAGCGCTATTACAACTGCCGATTCCAACCTTGACCATTCCTCAATTCGACCTCATTACAAGTTATAAAGCAGATTTGAGTAGTAACGAGAAAGCGTTACGTTGGGTGGTGCGAACTGTTCATGACTCAGAGTCGATAGAGAAGGCCAAGGCATTCATTGAATTAGCCAAGGAATTCAATTATGATATGGCATTTGCCTTAGAGGCGGTTGCGGGCTCGGAAGCACATGCGGATGGCGTCAGGGAGAGTGAGTTTCAGAAGATTCGGGAGAATAAAGAGCGGCAGAAGCAAAAGGTAATGAAAATAGGCTATGAAAAGGCTTTAGAATCATTAACCAGGGCGGAGAGAAAAGAAGTAGAGAAGAACCTTATAACCGCTGAAACCAAAAGCAAAATAGAACAGAATCAGAATAAGTTCACGGAGTCCATTAATGACTCGATTGATGAGAGGGCGCAGGAAGCAGAGCAGGAGGTCATCAAGGTGATTGGCCCAGAAGCCTACGCGAAGCGGAGAGACGAATATCTGTTCTTTTTCCAACTCGTTAATTATGACCCAGCAACACTTCCCGCCCTAGAGTTATGTGGTCATAATTTCAAAGTCGCGGAGCAAATCGTCCACGACGTGCAGCAAGCACCTAATTTGTTAGCTTTTATTGGTCAAGAAGAAATCAACATGAAGCTATACGAGCGTTGTATAAGCGAAGTACAGTTGCCTACCCTGAATATGCTTCTAACCCAAATTAATGGCACTGAGTTGCTTAGCTACGCGGAGAGCGGGCCCTGCCTGCAGCTGTTAACTATGCTTCATCTGAATAATGTACCTGTCCCCCATATGAAACAACTTGCCAATCGCCCGGAGCGGCTCCAATATTGCGATCCGCAATTCACGGCGGATTACTCGCAACTGTTGGTTCACTATACGCCACACCAATTCTGCCAATTGATTGACCTAGTACCAGAAGGAGCTCAATCAACGGTAAGATTCCTTCTTACACTGCAACCGTTCGCAGCCTCATCTGCTGATCTACTTACCTGTTTGAATTTGGCTAAGCGCATGTACTGGGACCAAACCCATTTAACGACGCATATTTGTTCAATGGCACTAGGCAGAACAGGGCCACAGCTGACCGCCCAAATTTACGCTCAGAGGCTCATGGTATTCGATCGGGACACGAAATTCCATTCGTGGGTTAATACGGTAGGTATCTTAATGACAGATGAGGGATACACCGTGACTGTGGGCGAATCATTCCAACTTTCCGGGATCAACACGTATGAACGTAAGTGTAAAATCCTGGATGCAGGTGGCGTATCTCGAGGTAAGTTTGTCGTTCACTATCACCCGGGAGCTAAGCAAAGTGTGCAGCATCCTTATGGCTCAGGTGCGCATATAAAGCCAAATCGTGGAGATTTACAGACCCCAAGAATCGGAAGGGAGTTCTTACCGGAAAGCTTGAGAGGCGTAATCCCGTTGAAGAAATAAGTTATCCATTACTATTGGTATTTTTTTCACGCGTAATTGCAACCTTTTTCCAGCGTCCCCCGTCAAGTAATATATGGCAGTTGGACGCGTCCGAGCATGTGGGTCCACATGTTGTATGGAGATCACTTAAGGAGGAAGAAGACTTTGAAATTATTAAAACAAGCAGGCACGATGGTACTCGCTTCAACATTGTTGCTGACAGTTGCTCCGATGGGGGTATGGGCGGCGGAAAATGTAAATGGTACAGCTTCGGCCAGTATGACATCTCCTGCCTACCCTGGGCAAGCCGATATCTCGGCGCAAGATGCCAAAATTACGAAAGAACAAGCGCTTGAGCATGCGAAAGCTTACATAACACTACCCGCAGATTATAGTCTCCAATCGATAAGTTTAAATGCTTTTTATAGCAATGATGGTCACAATATTCCGACTTGGAATATCAGCTACTCCAAGAAGGTGAAAGATCGCTTCTATGGCTCAGCTAATATCGCCATCAATGGTTTGGATGGATCGTTGACGTCTTACAATATGAATGACAGTGATCCTGAACATAAGCCAACATATCCGCCTAAGGTGGATTTTCAAGCTGCGAAGGAGCTTGCCGCAGCATTTGTAGCCAAAGTAAACCCATCGAAGCAGAAGGAACTGTTGTACGATGACTCGGTTGAGAAAGCGTTCCGTACCCCGCTTGACGGCAATTATCAATATAACATTCGCTATGATCGATCCGTTGGGGGAGTTCCTTTCTCGGGGAATGGACTTAATGTCAATGTCAATGGTGAGGGTCAGATTACGAGCTATTGGTACAATTGGGACGATAAGGTGATATTTGATAAGGCAAGCACACCGATTTCCAAAGAGAAGGCAGATCAGTTGTTTCGTGAGAAGACGGAGCTTTCCCTCCAATATCTAATCCCTTATAACACGCAAGGGAAACGAGCTCCGATCATTTCCTACTTCATGAATAGCTTTGCTTTGGATGCTGCAACAGGCGAAATTTCGCAGCCATTTCCGAGTTTAAGTGGTGACAACAAGCCATTAACAGATAAACCGCTGGGAACGAAACCGACAGCAACGTTGAATTTGACGAAGGAAGAAGCAGTCAAGAAAGTGGCAACAACGTTTAACCTATCCTCTGAGTTCAAGCTGCAAGAAGCTTCTTATAATGAAACCAAGAACGCTGAGACTGGCGAGACTTCTTCGAGCTGGAACATGAGCTGGACCAAGGCAACGTCAGATACAGCAGCTTCTGGGAAAATGGTTGCAGGAAATACCGTTTGGGCATCTGTGAATAGTAAAACCGGCGTTATAACTAATTTCAATTTCTACATTCCTTATAGCAGTGATAACGATAAGCCTATCGAAGGCAAAGTTTCGTTGGATGAAGCGATTGCGAAAAGCACGGATTTTGTCAAAGCGCAGCTTCCTGGTTCTACCGATCAGTTAGTGCTGAATGTCCAAAAAGAGTATTCCCAGGAGATGCTGAAGCAGATGCGTACTTGGGAAGTAAGCTATAAACGCGTTATTGATGGTGTTCTTGTGAACAATGAAGAGGTGCGAGTAAGCATCGACCGTGTAACGGGAGCTATCTCGAACTATTATGTATCGTTAAGTGATATCGCGTATCCTGCTCAAAAGCCTGAGGTCATCTCCATTGATAAGGCCAAAGAGCTGTGGCTGGCACAATTCGATGTGAAGCTTGGCTACGTATTGGAGAGCAATGCTTACTTCGGCCCTATGCCAATTGAGAAGTACCGCGTGATGGTGGCGGCAGGGGAGATTCCTCCAACAGCGGCCGCGGGTGCCAAGACGGAGTTAAAGGCTAAGCTTGTGTATTCTCTGGTTCCTAAAAATGTGAATCGGGACAGCTTCCTTCTGGATGCCGAAACTGGTCAATGGCGCAGTGCGCAATCCGGCGAGGTTATCTCTTTGGATAAAGTGATTGTCAGTGATATTGATAAGCACTGGGCACAAAATGAACTTCAACTGATGCTGGATTATCAAGCTTTGGATGTGAAGGACGGCAAAGTGAACCCAGACCAAACAATTAAGCGCGGTGAGTTAGTCAAAATGCTTGTCATCGCCATGAATGGCGGCAACGGCGGCATCTATTACGGAGCTGAGCGAGCTGCTTCCTTCGCGGATGTGGGCAACGGTTCTAAATATTTTGCCTATGTGGAGAATGCCGTTGATCGCGGGCTGCTTGATGTGGGGAAAGAGTTCAATCCGGAAGCTACGATGGACCGTGAAGCGATGGCAGAATTGATCGTGAAGGCGCTAGGATATCACAGCTTAACGAAATTTGACGGTGTCTTTAATAAAGATTTCTTGGATGTTGGAATGGTAACGAATGTTGGCGATGCTGCAATCGTGTTAGGGCTGAATATTATGACGCTCAGCGATGGTAACTTTGCCCCTAAGGAAGAAGTGACGAAAGCACAGGCAGCTAGCGCGTTCTACCGCTTCTTGCAAACGAGAGCGGAATTGCAAGATAAGCCGCGGTACTACTATTAATCTTTCTATCGTGAGTCGCATAAGTGAAACGAATAAAGACCTCTCAATGCAATATTGAGAGGTCTTTCGGCTGCCCAGGCAAGGCATTTATGGCAAGAGAGCTAATCTCTTTTGAAAAGAGAGCAGCACAACTGACGATAATGTGCCTTCATATGCTCTTTCGTATAGGCTTTCTCGTTTTTGATATGAAAATAGCCGATCGGTGAGATGGAGCAAATGATCGTGTGTGCTGCAAAATCGGGCTCCGTTTGCTGATCTCGCTTGGGTCCAAGGGATTCGAGAATAAGCTCCGACAATTTATTACGTATGAAATGGTATACAGGGGATAGGAAGAAGTTGCCGCGACCATCCTCGCAGTTCATCTCAAGCTTGGTTGACATTGCAACGATTAGCTCGGCTTTTTCTTCAATTTCATCAATCCATAAATCCAAAATGCCTGTTAGACGATCAATGGGTGCGGCTTGTTTGTGTTCTTCGAGATATATCATAATCTCATTGGTAAATTGATTACCATAATGTTGAAGGATATCGAAGCAAAGGTCTCCTTTATCTGCGTATCTGCGATAGAGGGTTGCTTGTCCAATGCCTGCTGTTTTGGCAATTTGATGCATGCTGACCGATTGAACGCCATAATCATGAAAGAGTTGTTTGGCGGTTTGGAGAATTAATTGGCGATTTTCCATGGCGTCCTTGCGTTCATGACGAATGGACATCTGTAACCACCTCTCTAGATGTGAATTTATTGTGTTCGTATTGACAAGGAAACGAAATTTCTGATAGCATCATGAATGTAAACGGACATCTGTCCGTTTACAACAGAGGTTATTGATGTTCGTGTATGTCTGCCACTATTGTATTGTACAGGGTATACTATATACGGTCAACGATAGACAAGAGATAGACAAGAGATAGACAAGAGATAGACAAGAGATAGACAAGAGAGAGTAATTAATCGGATGGAGGGATTGCATGTCTTCACAAGCAACATCGAAAGAAACAGAAGCCCCGTTCTCAATGCGCAGCATTCTAGGGCCACTGATAGCGATCGTAGTCGGTATTTTCATGGTTATTTTGGACGGAACAGCGGTAAACGTTGCGCTTCCTAAGCTGCAAGAAGAATTTAATTTGCTCAATTTATCACTCGTTCAATGGACGGTTATTGGTTATGCATTAGCACAAGCCGCAGTTATTCCATTAGCAGGTTGGTTATCGGATCGTTTCGGTGCCAAGAAAATATTCTTGATTTCCGTTGGTCTCTTTACTATAGGCTCTGGCCTATGTGCATTAGCGAACTCGGTTGAAATGTTGATTGCTTACCGAATTATTCAAGGTTTAGGCGGCGGTGTCGTCGTGCCGATTGCTATGGCTTTCATTTATCGTTTATCCCCTCCAGGCAAAGTAGGGGCCGTCATGGGTATGATGGGTATTCCGATCTTACTAGGTCCAGCTCTTGGTCCAGTCGTGGCAGGTTGGTTAGTTGAGTATCACAGCTGGCAGTGGATTTTCCTTATTAACCTGCCTATCGGTGTTATTGGTATTATTTTAGGTATTCGTACATTGCCTAATATGCAGCGTCAGAGCGTTGCTTCTCTAGATTTGTTGGGCATGTTGTTAGGGCCTCTAGCTTTCGCGGCACTTGTTTATGGTGTTTCCAACGGTGGTATTGATCCAATTACGGGGAAATCCACATGGACAGATGCAGATACGCTGATCGGTTCTGGCGTTGGTGTCATTGCACTTATCCTATTCATTATTGTTGAATTGAAACAGAAGAATCCGCTCTTGGAGCTTCGTGTATTCCGTTCAGGTAACTTTACTAAAGGGATTATCGTGCAGTGGATTTCTCAGATTGCTATGTTCGGTACGATGTTCCTTGTACCACTTTTCTTACAACAAGCACATGGCTACAGCCCATTGAAAACAGGATTGATCATGCTTCCCCAAGCGTTGGCTTCCGGATTGTTCATGCCAATCGGCGGTAAGTTGTCCGACCGTTTCGGTGCTCGTCCGCTCGTTATTGCGGGGATGGTTCTTACAACGATTTCGGCGCTGTTGCTTTCCAATATTTCTGGTGATTCCGGTGTAGGTACAGTTATGCTGCCGCTTACGCTACTGGGAGCGGGTATGGGACTATTCATGATGCCGCTGAACAATCACTTGATTCAATCGGCGCCGCAGAATTTGGTTGGTCGTGTAACGTCCTTGACGAACGCGGCGCAGCAAGTTATGATGTCTTTCGCCATTGCGATCTTGATGACGATTTTCAGTACGAAATTTAAGGATTTGATGGTTGAGTCAGGCGCACAAAAGCCAGATGTAGGTTTATATGCTTCGGCATTCGGACATACGTTCCTCATTTTGCTGGGTATCGCTATTGTTGGCGGTCTGCTTGGTTTGATGCTGCAGAAGCCTAAGAAAGTGGAAGGTCAGTCCGAGAATGGCGCTGAAATTCCGATGATGGTAGGTCATTAATTCTATATATAGATGCTAAGGAGCCGCACCTCAAGGTCTATGGACTGCGAGGGGGCGGCTTTTGTTGTACGACGGCGAGGGAAGGCTGTAGTGATGAAAAACATCACTAAAGATGAAAGGCCGCGGTACATCATGGTGAATCTCCCRCGRTAGTGATGWAAAACATCACTATTGTCACAGAAACGCGAAAATGCATCTCCATAGTGATGAAAAACATCACTAAAGATGAAAGGCCGCGGTACATCATGGTGAATCTCCCGCGATAGTGATGAAAAACATCACTATTKTCACAGAAACGCGAAAATGCATCTCCATAGTGATGTAAAACATYACTAAAGATGAAAGACCGYGATACATCATGGTGAATCTCCCRCGATAGTGATGAAAAACACAGATATAAATGGAGAAGATTACTTCCTACGATATTTGCGTACAGAACGCACCGCATATGTTACAATACATGTTAAAACTTAATGGAAGCTTCAAAAAAGAAAGGGTGTTGGAAAGATGGTTGTATCTGGTAAAGTGGGTTTGGAAGATATTATTAGAGCCAATCATGTGCTCAGCAAGGTGATCGAACCGTCACCATTGCAACGCAATGAGCTGCTCTCCAGCCAGTATGAATGTAACGTTTACCTCAAACGTGAAGATATGCAAATCGTGCGTTCGTTCAAAATCCGCGGAGCTTACAATGTCATCCAAAGCTTATCGGCGGAAGAGCGCGCAGCAGGGGTTGTGTGTGCGAGTGCAGGCAACCATGCGCAGGGTGTGGCTTACTCCTGTAAGCAGTTGGGCATTGAAGGCAAGATTTTCATGCCGACAACGACACCACGCCAGAAGATCTCGCAAGTGAAGCTCTTCGGCGGCTCTTTCGTGGAAGTCATCCTCACAGGCGATTCCTTTGATGATTCCTCAGCTCAGGCCAAGGCCTATTGCTTGAAGGAGAATAAGGTGTTTATCCATCCATTCGATGATGTTCGCACGATTGCTGGACAAGGGACAGTCGGGCTGGAGATCATGAATCAGATACCGGAAACGCCGGATTTCATCTTTGCCACGATAGGCGGAGGTGGACTAGCTGCAGGTGTCTCTACTTATGTGAAGAGCGTATCCCCGCGAACGCGCATTATTGGTGCAGAGCCGGAAGGTGCGGCAAGCATGACAGAAGCATTAAAGCAGGGGAGCGTCGTAAAGTTGTCTTCCATTGAGAAGTTTGTTGATGGAGCAGCTGTAGCGCAGGTAGGCGAGATGACGTTCGATATTTGTAGAGAGAATCTAGAGGATATCGTGATTATTCCTGCTGGTAAGGAATGCACAACGATACTAGAGTTGTACAACAGCAATGCGATTGTCATCGAACCCGCAGGAGCGCTTCCTGTTGCTGCACTGGATGCGTACCGCGAGCAAATTCGTGGCAAGAACGTTGTCTGTATCATCAGCGGTGGGAACAATGACATTGATCGGATGCAGCATATCAAAGAGAGATCCCTAATTTATGAAGGATTGAAGCACTACTTTGTCTTGAATTTCCCTCAGAGGGCAGGAGCGCTGCGTGAATTCTTGGAGGAAGTGCTAGGTCCTTCCGACGATATCACACGTTTTGAATATACGAAGAAAAATAACCGTGATGATGCACCAGCGCTAGTGGGGATTGAGCTTAAAAATAAAGACGATTACGAGGGATTGATTGAGAGACTTTCCCAGAAAGATTATGGTTATATCGAAATCAATAAGGATCCTAAGCTATTTAACCTTCTCATCTAGAGAAGGTTTTTTTTGTATATAAAAAGTGTCATAAAATTCACATCGTACTATCTAGATTTAATTAACCGCTGGATGTATAATCAATAATTGGGGCTTTGAACCTATATTGTCGGGAAAAACAAAAAGTGGCATGTTAACTTGTGTGACATGACGAATTGCGTGAATCATTTAGAAGATTCGCTTTTCTGATAGCAATCCAGATGATACACTTAAATTGAAGTCAACTTACATAATTTAACTGAATTTGGTCAACCTACAGTGTGGGGCTTCATGGTTTCAATTAAATGATGATACGATGGGGGTAAAATCGATGAAGAAGATTTTTTCAACAGTTCTGATGACTGTAACGGTTTCTGCATTAGTGATTTCCGGTTGTGCCAAAAAAGAAGAGACAGGTTCATCCGCATCACCAGCAGCAAGTGCAGCAGCAAGTGACAACACAGGTAAAGACTTCAAAATCGGCATGGTTACAGATATCGGTGGCGTTAACGACAAGTCCTTTAACCAAAGCGCTTGGGAAGGCTTGACACTACTGAAGAAACAAACAAGCGCTTCCGTGAAAAACCTTGAAAGTAAAAGTGATGCAGACTATACACCTAACTTGAATCAATTCGTTAAAGATGGCTACAACCTGACTTGGGGTATTGGTTTCTTGATGGGTGATGCTGTTAAAACAGTAGCAACTCAAAACCCTAACGCAAAACTTGCGATCATTGATAACGTTGTAGAAGCTCCGAACGTAGAATCCGTTACTTTCTCCGAGCAAGAAGGTTCTTACCTTGTTGGTGTGGTAGCAGGTCTTACAACAAAAACAAATAAAATCGGTTTCGTTGGCGGTATCGACATCCCGGTTATCAAACGTTTCGAGGCAGGTTTCGTAGCTGGTGTTAAAGCAGTAAAACCAGATGCCAAAATTCAAATCAACTACACAGGTGCTTTCGACAAGCCTGACCTTGGTAAAGCAGCGGCAGCAACGATCTACAACGATGGCGCTGATATTATTTTCCACGCAGCTGGATCCACAGGTAATGGTGTGTTCAACGAAGCGAAAGATCGCGCGAAAAACGGTAAAAAAGTATGGGTTATCGGTGTAGATAAAGACCAATCCCTTGAGTTTGGTGATGAAGTAACACTTACATCCATGTTGAAGCGTGTTGATTCTGCAGTCCTTCGCGTATCTAAAGATGTCATCAGCAACAAATTCCAAGGTGGTAAAGTCGTTACTTTGGGTCTGAAAGATGATGGTGTAGGCCTTCCTGAAACATCCAAGAAAAACGTTTCTGCTGACATTTTGAAAAAAGTTGACGAGTACAAAGCCAAAATTATTAGCGGCGAAATCAAAGTTCCTGAAAAACCATAAGCGTCGAACTGACGTTAGTGGTAAGAACGATAGGTTTGCTTCTGTACAAACAAGGCTAGTTATATTAACTAGCCTTGTTCTTTAGTTTTAGCCCGTATTTTTCGTATTAAAAAAATTGATCCTTAGGGTGATCTGATGAGTGAAACAGTCCCAGTTGTTGAACTTCGCAACATTACAAAACGGTTTCCAGGCATCGTAGCGAATGATGCTATTAGCTTGAAGCTGAGAAAAGGCGAAATTCATGCCTTGCTTGGTGAGAATGGTGCAGGCAAATCAACACTGATGAATATTGTGTTCGGTTTATATCAACCGGATGAAGGTAGTATTTATGTACAAGGTAACGAGGTTTTCATCGACAGTCCGAATCGAGCCATTGAGCTCGGCATCGGGATGGTGCATCAACATTTCAAATTGGTACAACCCTTTACAGTAACGGAAAACATCATCTTGGGGATGGAACCCAAGCGTGGTATGAATGTGGATATTAAAACAGCACAAGATAAAGTGCGCAAGCTATCCGAGCAATATGGTTTACGTGTGGATCCAAAAGCCAGAATTGAAGATATTTCTGTCGGTATGCAGCAGCGTGTTGAAATATTGAAAACGCTGTATCGCGGCGCCGATATTCTCATTTTTGATGAGCCTACAGCTGTACTAACGCCGCAAGAGATTAGTGAATTGATGGTCATTATGCGTAACCTTGTGAAAGAGGGCAAGTCCATTATTCTCATTACACATAAGCTTAAAGAAATTATGGAGATCGCCGACACGGTAACGATTATTCGTCGCGGTAAAGTGATCGATTCCTTGGCATGTGCCCAGGCGAATCCGCAAATTTTGGCCGAGAAAATGGTCGGACGTGATGTCTCCTTTAAAGTAACGAAAGAAGCTGTGAAACTTGGCGAACCTGTTCTCCAAGTGAAAGATTTGATGGTGCGTAATCAGCAGGGATTAGCTTCGCTTAAAGGGCTTAATTTTGAAGTGAAGGCTGGAGAAATTCTGGGTATCGCAGGTGTAGATGGCAACGGTCAAAGTGAATTGATCGAAGCGTTGACAGGTTTGCGTAACGTGGATAGCGGCAAGGTGCTGCTCATGGGCAGCGACATTACGAACCAAACACCGAGGGAGATCTCGGAGGCCGGATTATCGCATATCCCTGAGGATCGGCATAAACACGGGTTGGTGCTTGATTTTACGATGAGTGAAAATATGGTGCTGGAAACGTACTTCCATCCTGCGTATAACAAAGGCGGTTTTCTGAACTATGAGGCCATCGATAAGCATGCGGAGGCATTGATTAAGCAGTTCGATGTGCGTACACCGAGCATTTACAACAAGGCACGCTCCTTGTCTGGTGGGAATCAACAAAAGGCGATTATTGCGAGGGAAATACATAAGAATCCAAATCTGCTGATTGCGGCACAGCCGACTCGTGGTCTGGATGTAGGTGCGATCGAATTCGTGCATCGGATGTTGATAGAGCAGCGGAATAAAGGGAAAGCGGTGTTGTTGATTTCTTTTGAGTTGGATGAAATTATGAATGTTTCGGATCGCATTGCCGTTATCTACGAAGGTCAGATTGTTGGCGAAGTGATGCCGCAGGATACGAACGATCAGGAGATCGGTCTGCTCATGGCAGGCAGTAAGCGCGCCGAGAAAGGAGCCCTTCATGAATAAAATTGTTCGCGTTTTTACAAGTGAATCAGCGGTCAATCCCTTGGTGGCAATCGTACTGGGGCTGCTATTCGGAGCGCTTGTCATGCTGGCTGGCGGTTACAATCCTATTACTGCGTATGGATCATTGTTCTCTCGGATTTTGGGTAGTCCGTATGATATCGGGGAGTCAATTCGGGCGATTACGCCACTTATTTTGACCGGTTTATCCGTTGCCTTCGCTTTCCGTACAGGGTTGTTCAATATTGGTGCGGAAGGTCAGTTCGTGATGGGGATGACGGGGGCTACCTTTATTGGTGTCAAAATCCATGGCCTGCCATGGATCATCCACGCTCCACTTGCAGTCATTGTCGGCGCGTTAATCGGCGGCCTATGGGGCGCTATTGCAGGCTATTTGAAAGCGAAGCGAGGCGTTAACGAAGTGATCACCACGATCATGTTGAACTGGATCTCGTTGTTCTTGTCCAACTATATCGTGAATGCATTCCTTCTTGAGCCGAAGCAGCAACGTTCTTATATGATTCAAGACTCGGCATCACTCAGTATCGGCTGGTTGTCGGAAGCGATGAACCATGCGAGGCTCCACTGGGGAACCTTGATTGCCATTCTAGCCGCAGTCGTCTTCTATCTGATTCTTTGGAAAACGAAGCAAGGCTACGAACTGCGTGCCGTAGGGCATAATATCGATGCGGCGAAGTATGCGGGTATGAACGTGAATAAGAACATCATTAAGGCGATGTTTATCTCCGGAGTGTTTGCAGGACTTGCTGGTGTGTTCGAAGTTCTCGGTGTCTTCCATTATCAGGTCGTTGCGGCAGGCACGCCGGGGTATGGATTCGATGGTATCGCGGTATCCTTGCTCGGTGCCAACAATCCGATAGGTGTTGTGCTGGGCGCTGTCCTTTTCGGTGGCTTATCTTATGGTTCTGCGGGGATGAGCTTTGGTGCAGATGTACCGCCAGAAATTATCCGTATTGTCATCGGCTCGGTGATTTTCTTCGTTGCTACCCAAGGTATTGTCAAATGGGTACTGATCCCGTTCTACGGCAAACGCAAGAAAGAGAGGGCTTCGTAATATGGACCTGCTCAGTATGCTTAATGCGTTCTTTACGAAATTCAGTGAACTTATTAATACAACACTGGTGTATTCCACGGCGCTTATCTTCGGGGCTTTGGGTGGTATATACTCGGAGCGCTCTGGTATCGTCAATATCGGAATCGAGGGTCTGATGGTTTCCGGCGCGTTCGCTTCTGCTGTTGGTACTTACTATGCGGAAGAAGCGAACATGGGTATCTGGTCCCCGTGGATTGGACTCTTATGTGCGCTGCTATTCGCCTTGATCTTCGCTTTGATTCATGCGGTTGCGACGATATCGTTCAAAGCGAATCAAGTCATCAGCGGTGTGGTTATCAACTTCTTGGCAGCTGGCGTGACGTTGTACTTGGTGAAAGTATTATTCGACGGTGCGGGTCAAACCGAAACCCTGAATGATGTATTCTCCAAATGGGAAATTCCGCTTCTCTCCAAGATTCCGTATATCGGGTATGCGCTTTTCACGGCGTACCCAACGACGTACATCGCGTTAATTCTCGTCTTCGTGACGTGGTATGTGCTGTTCAAGACACCTTTCGGGTTGCGCTTGCGCGCCGTTGGTGAGCATCCGAGTGCCGCAGATACCGTTGGGATTAAAGTGAAACGCATCCGTTATCTCGCTGTTCTGATCAGCGGACTGCTAGCTGGTCTCGGGGGGGCGACGATTACGCTAACGACAACAAGTGCGTTCTCGCATAACACGATCTCGGGGCAAGGCTTTATTGCGATGGCGGCGATGATCTTCGGCAAATGGCATCCATTTGGTGCACTGGGCGCCGCGGTATTCTTCGGAATGGCGCAAGCACTCAACAATTTCATGCGGTTGTTCGACTTCTCCAAGGACATTCCGCAGGAATTCCTCTACATGCTGCCTTACGTACTGACAATCCTTGTATTGGCAGGAGCTGTGGGCCGCGCGAAAGCACCATCAGCACTGGGCGAGCCGTACGATCCAGGCAAGAGATAGATTGATGAATAAGCACCATCATGGGATTGATCCCGTGATGGTGCTTTTTTATTGCAAGATGTATCGCAATAAGGAGGGGTTATGTCGAATTATGGAGAATTTTATATCTAACTGACTATTCAAAATTTTAATCGTCTGACAGAAGAAAGGATACCCTCATGCCAATTTTACGGAATATATTCAGTACCAAATCACTTAAGAGAAAATTGACGCTCCTGTTATTGGCAGTTTCGTTGATTCCGCTTCTTATTTCTATGCTCATTCTGAGTGCCCAATCCGCATCAACCATCGAGTCGGAAACGATGCAGCATCAGAAGCAAATGGTAGAGTTTAATGCAGCTGAGATCAATTCTTGGTTGAATAGTAAAATCACCTCCATACAATCCATTGTTAAAACACATCCCGAATTTATGGATAGCGATACGAAGCTGATTATGCCTGTGCTGAAGGTAATGGCGGAGAGTGACCCTGAAGTATATCGTTTTGCTTATGTTGATCCTAAGGGAATGTCCACAGACACAGCAGGAGGCAAAATAGATGCAACCAAGTTTGATAACTACAAGAAAGCTGCTGCAGAGAAAAAAGTGGCGGTTTCCGACATCATAAAAGAGGAGAGCAGTGGCAAGAGCATTCTCATAATCGATGTCCCTCTTATTGATAATGGTGGAGTATTCCGCGGGATCGTTCAGGCCTTCGTGAGTCCAGAGCAAATGCAGTCGATTATGAAACTGATTAAATTCGGAGAAACAGGGTATGGTTACTTGCTTTCACCCACTGGGACGTATCTCGTACACCCTAAGAAAACGGGGCAAAAGCTAGAGGAATCTTCCACAACAGAGAAATTAAATCTGTACAAAAATACAGTCTTTGCTGAGAAGGAAGGATATATTGAATACAAGGAGCCAGACGGTACTGCGAAATCTGCCGCATTCAATACGATCGAGGCGACAGGCTGGAAAATCCTTTTAACTGCTGAGAAATCTGAGGTGTTTCAAAAGGTTGATCAGATTCGGAACGTTTCCTACCTCATTTTAGTGATTTCTGCCTTGCTTGTTGCTGCGTTAGCTATCGTTATATCTCGTGTGGTCATCCGACCAATTACCCAGATTTCCACGCTTATGCAGCAAGTTGGTCAAGGTAATTTATCTGGAAGACTCAGCTCCAAAGGGAAAGATGAAATCGCCGCAATGCGCAACAATATTAATGCCATGCTAGATTCCTTTACAGCCATCATTAGCAAAATATCGGATGCCGTTTCACATACGGCTGCCTCCTCAGAGCAGTTGACTGCGATAGCGAGCGAGTCAACCAAAGCATCAGACCACATTAAACAAGCTGTTCAGGGAGTTGTACAAGGTTCTGAAGCGAACTACGAAGCTTCAGAGCAAATATCCACTGCGATGGGGGAGATGGCTGCAGGCATACAAAAAATTGCTGAGTCTTCTGCCGATGTTTCGGAAACAGCGCAAAATGTTGTTCAAGAAGTTATTCGAGGGAATGCTGAGATCCAACAGGCGATTACTCAAATGAACAGTGTAAGTCGATCAGTTGTGCAAACGGCTGAAGTTATGCGCCATTTAGAGGGGAAGTCGGAACAAATACGGCACATTGTCGGTGTTATTTCCGAGATTGCGACACAAACCAACCTATTATCCTTGAATGCATCCATTGAAGCAGCAAGGGCAGGGGAGCATGGCAGAGGCTTCGCTGTTGTTGCTAGCGAGGTCAAGAAGCTTGCTGAACAAACCAGTAAGGCGACTATAGACATTACCACAATGATAGGGGAGACGATTGATGCAACGAATGAGGCCTCTACGTCAATGCAAGGTGGACTAATTGAAGTTGAGAAGGGCTCCGCACTACTGGAGACAGCTGGAGATGTTTTTAATTACATTCATAGCTCCATTCAGATGGTTAATGATCAGATTCAGGAAGTCTCCGCGGCAACTCAGCAAATTTCTGCTGGAACAGAGGAAGTTGCAGCATCTTCTCAGGAGACAGTCATTATCGTTAAACAGGGACTAAATGAGTTGCAGTCCATTGCATCGTCAGCATCTGGGCAACTGCAGTCTATGGAAGAAATAACTTCGTCTTCAGAGTCGCTGAGTGAGCTAGCTGTAGCATTACAAGAACAAATCAGCCATTTTCGATTAAAATAACGATAGAATGCTTCTTCCATTTGTCGGAAGAGGCGTTTTTTTTGGAGAATCGGGTGTCTTTGGTCATGATTTGAATAGTTCATTTATACTATAGCGAAAGGTGATATGTTATAATCGGCTTAGAGGGGTGAGTCTAAATGAAAGCGGCTACTTTGATAAAGTCGATGTGGACTTTTATCATCATCATTGCTTTACTAATAGCAGTCATTGGGACGAACTTCTATCAGATGTTTGCTTTGAAGGGGACCCTTGACCATGTCAAGTCGAATTGGATGCCGAGTATTGCTAGAATTGTAGAGATGCAAGAGCTCATTACACAGGAAAGAGTTCTTTTGCATAAAATGTTACTGGAAACGGATAAGAATGCCCTTCTTACCGTGATTATCTCATATCAGGATGTCCGCCGACAGTTTGATGAGAAGTATCGCGGCTATGAGTCTTTCATCAACTCCGAGAGTGAAAAACAGATTTATATGGAAGTGTCGGGTAAAACAATAGATTATTTGCAGAAGGGTCAGCTTATCATCGATGCCGTACAATCCGGTGATTATGTCATGGGGAAGAGCTTGTTGGACAAGCTTGCATCGAATCGAGAGCTAACCGATGCAAGCTTGCAGAAGTGGATTGCTTACAATTTGATGGGAACCCAAAGGGATGTAGATCGTACATCCAAGCAACGTGAGCTAGCGCTTTGGATGGGGAGTATTTTCACGATTTTGGCCATAGCCGTTGGGACTGCTCTTGCGATGCAGACGCGATCCGTGCGGAGGAAGGGCGAACAGAAGTTGATGAAGGAGAAAGAGAAAGCGCAAAGCTATCTCGATCTTATTGATGTCATGATTGTTGTTTTGGACCGAAATGGCCGAGTGGAGCTGTTGAATCGTAAGGGATGCAAGGTGCTGGGTTATGAGGGAACCGATGTCTTAGGTAAGAACTGGTTTGATGTTTGCGGGCCCGAGCATCTCTTAGAAATGAGAAGACGGCGATACCAAGAATTCATGGATGGCGATGCTTTGTCGGACTATTTTGAGTCGCCCATCGTAGATAATTCTGGTGAAGAGCGCCTTTACGGGTGGAGCAATAACTTGATTTGGACAGAAACCGGAGATGTGGGCGGTGTTATCTTTGCGGGTGTCGATATTACCGAACGTAAGCAGGCCGAAGAGACTCTGAATCAGTACAAAGACCATCTTGAAGTGTTGGTGGACGAACGTACATCAGAGCTTGAAAGCAAGAATCTGCTTCTTGCTGATGCCAAGGAATTAGCTGAATCCGCTAACCGGGCAAAGAGTGAATTTCTGGCGAATATGAGCCACGAAATACGCACACCTATGAATGCAATCATCGGACTCAATTATTTGCTGCAGCAAACAGATCTAACGGAGCGGCAGAAGGATTACGTCGGGAAGACGGTGCTTTCGGCCAAAAGCTTGCTGACGATCATCAGTGATATTCTTGATTTCTCGAAAATTGAAGCGAAGAAAATTGTTCTGGAACGCATCGATTTTGATTTGTATGAAATTATGAGCAATATATCGAATATCATCGGATTTTCGTTGTATGAGAAAGGATTGAAGCTGCATTTCTCCATCCATCATGAGGTACCTCAAGTATTGAATGGTGATCCGTTCCGATTGAATCAAGTTTTACTCAATTTGGTGAATAACGCTTTGAAATTTACGGATGAAGGTGAAATTGGGATTACGGTAAGCGTTTCCTCTCAAGATGACAGCGGGGTTTCGCTTCGATTTGAAGTGCGGGATACAGGCATTGGGATGACACCTGAGCAGCAAGCTTTATTGTTCCACGGATTCACACAAGCGGATATGTCAACGACTCGTAAATACGGAGGAACAGGTCTTGGTCTAGTCATCAGCAAGAGTATCGTAGAGTTGATGCAGGGGGAGATGTATGTCGAGAGTGAGCTTGGGACAGGGAGTTCCTTCATCTTCACAGTGAAGTTCGAAGTAGGCTCGGAGCATTTATTCAGTGCGCCAGTAGCGTCGTATTTGAAGTTTCTGCGGGTGCTTCTCATTTGTGATGACGAGGAAATGCGACTTGTTCTGAAGAGTCAACTGGAACAGTTCCAGTTTATTGTGAATGCAGTAGATTCTGCTCAAAGTGCACTGGAACAAATTAGTGTAAGCGGCCGTTATGATCTGGTTATGATTGATTGGAACCTTCAGGATGAGAAGGCACACGCCTTGGCGGAGAAAATAAAGCTGGAGTATGCGACACCTGTGCAAGCTATCGTACTGATCAGTTCGTATCATGAATCGGAGCTTCAGCTGAAATCTCAGACGGCGTCTGTGAAAAAGGTGCTCTATTATCCAATGAGCCAGTCTCAGTTATATAATCAAATAACGAACTTGTTCCAAGAACAGCTACAGATGAAAATCGCATCACCACAGAGTGAGAATGAAGCCAAAAAACTGCACATGCTCCGTAACACGGAGGTCTTACTAGTGGAAGACAATGAAATCAACCAACAGGTGGCGCAGGCTATTCTTCAGGAGATGGATATTCGAGTGGACGTAGCAGAGAATGGCATCGAAGCGTTGAAGAAAGCGTCAACTAAGCAATATGATGCGATCTTAATGGATTTGCAGATGCCCTTAATGGATGGTTTTGAAGCCACTAGAAATATCCGAGATTTTGATCAAGAAACGCCGATTATTGCGATGACAGCCGATGCGATGCAAGGGATTAAAGAACAAGTGTTGGAAGCAGGCATGGATGCGTATATTTCAAAGCCATTTGAGCCTATTCAGTTATTCAGTGTCTTACAACGGACGATTCAGAGCACGCGAGTGAGAGGTTATGCCGAAGTCGCAGCAGCGAAACAAATCGAGGCTTTGCCTGCACTGAATCCGGAAGAAGCGTTAGGACGTCTGGGACAAAATATGAATCTCTATGAGCGGATTTTGCATAAGTTTGTTTCGAACCATGCAGACGCGATAGAGGGAGTGCGAGAGGCGATAAAGGAAAAAGACTATTCCGAAGCGCTATTGATTGCTCATACACTGAAGGGTGTGGCCTCCAACATCGGAGCAACACCACTCAGCCATACGTCTGATGAGCTTCAAACGGCGATCCATCAGGGTTCTGTGGAGTTGCTGGAAGGGCTTCTGGAGACAGCGGAGATCAGGTTGGTTCAGGTTAATCAGGCTATTGCGGAGTATTTGGCAGCAAATGCTCAAGAGAAATAAAACCCAAACAAAGAAACAGCGGTGGCCATGGACGGGGAACGAATGTCCAGGGCTGCCGCTGTTTTTATTTTTTTTATCAAATTTTGACTGCGTTGATGTACTGGTAAGTTCAGCGAAGATAAAGTATTCGCATAGCTTCAATTTTTTGCTGGATGTATACCGTGGCCTCAGCGGGGGCCACTACTTTGATTTCATCCCCGAATTGCCAGATGGAGTCCACATAGAAACGCATATCCTCTGCCGCTATTTGCATAGTTAGGGCTCCGCTTCCATCTTCATTCTGCATGATGAATGGACCAAAGCGAGGGTTCGATTCCAACAGCCATCTTCCTTTGCCTGTCATCTCAAGTTCGAGTGTAGTCTGTTCCTGATCATCCTTAGCGGGTTTATCCAATAAAGTCTTCTGGCTTATGTCTGCTCGGCAAGGAATGGTTTCGTTGAGCGCAGCGGAAAGGATCCGATCTGCTCTGAACTGCCTTATGTCCTCTTTATTGAAGCAATAAGCGGGACAATACCAATAACCCGAACTGGCGTACAGACCGATCGGCTGAATATTCCGCTCCGATACACCGCTGCTCGATTTGTACGCGATGTTGACTACACGACCGATCATTAGAGCCTTCAGGAGAGTTTGAAGAATTTCTGCTGACATGGATCGATAAGGATTCCAGAACATGATTCTGTTCTTCAGCCGGTCAATTTGTTCCTTCACATCAGCAGGCAAATAATGATAAAACTTATGAAGTGCGGAGTCTGCCCCCTCGCCAAAAGGTAAAGCGCTGAAATAATCCATCGTCTGACATGCAAAAAACATGGAGATCGCTTCACCCTCTGTAAAGCTGATGGGTGGTAGAAGTCTTTCTTGGAGCAGCCTGAAGCCTCCTCCTCTTCCCTGAATGGCATATACCGGAACACCGAGTTCACTTAACTCCAGCAAATCCCTCGTAATCGTTCGAGTGGACAGACCGAATTCATCAGCTAGTTCTCTAACGGTAAAATGGGGTTTGGCGTTGATCCTCATTATCATTTGGATGAGACGCTGTGATTTTTGCAAGGGCCCACCTCATTTCTAAACATTTATTTCATTATATTTTATTAATAAGACATAAGCTGTCTTATTTAATTGCTACTATTATCCTATAAGTCATCTAAACCAACGAAGAGCGGGGGCATGATCAGGATGGTTAAGCAATCAGCACAAAAAATAGGTTTCGTCTTCATCAATGGGGCAGGCTTGGAAGGTCTTGTTTGGAGTAAAGTTGTGGAGGGGTTCGAACATCCTTGTTTACTTGCTGAGTTTCCTCAGAGGAAAGGTTCCTTTGATTCAAGAAGCGATCTTTCTTTGGAGGATTATGTGACACAAATGAAAAGACAAGTGGATGAATGGGGGACTCATCACAACATTGTCATTGTTGCACATTCACTTGGGGGCGTTTTTGCGCTTAGGCTGGCCTCTTTAATCCAGGACCGATTGGCGGGGATTGTAGCTGTAGGAGCAGCAATTCCAAAGCGCGGCGGTTCATTTATATCCATTTTGCCGGTTGCTCAGAGGATTCTAATGTCTGTAATTCTGCGTACCCTAGGCACAAAACCTCCGGAGTCTTCCATCCGCTCAGGGTTATGCAACGACCTTTTACCCGACCAAGCTACGGATATTGTAAATGGATTCATTCCTGAGGCCGTACGCATATATACCGATAGAATCAACGCGCCTGTTCCGAATGTACCAAAACTGTATGTGAAACTCAATAAAGATAAAGAGCTCAGTCCTTCATTACAAGATAAGATGATCTCAACCTTTGCCCCGCAATCTGTACGAAATTTGAATACGGGACATTTACCTATGATTAGTAATCCGGAAGGTTTGCGAACAATACTTTTAGACTTTGTAACAAAAGAACTAAGGTAGCTTTACTTGTTGTGTAGAAAAATTTGCAGTTACTTGTGGTAAGGTTTCACAGTATCCTATTCAACCTCAAAAATTGAATCAATAATAAATTGTTAGTTATGGATTCAATAAAAGTATAAACCGAGATCGATTGTCGGGTGTCATCCCCGTTCTTACTACCAATTCTCCTCTTCACATAATTCACGATTACCATGCTGTTCATTTAATTCGATATTTCCCCAAAAATTCCCCTCAAAAACTCGAAGAAGAGCGTGCGGGGTGACTCCCGCCGTCAGCCATAGGCTGATTTTATGTTGGGTACCTTCCTACAATCAGAGCAATTTGATCTGACTCCGATACTCGCTCGGCGAGACGCCATACCAGCGTCTGAACTGCTTAGAGAAATACAGTGGGTCATAGAAGCCTACAGATGCCGCAATCTGCTCAATTGTGAGCTCTAGCCGTTCCCGTAGCAGCAGCCGCGCCTTATCGACGCGGAGCTTGAGCAGGAAGGTTACCGGCGTCACCTTGGTGTGCCGCTTGAACATGCGCGACAGATAGGCGCGATTGTAGCCCAAGCTCTCAGCCATCATCTCGATGGTGATGGGTTCCGCATATTGCGTGGACAAGTAGTGGATTGCCTGCTGCACGATACGGTCGCTTTCATCTTCCGTTACGAGTCCTGTTATTACAGGAGTAGAAAGGGTTTCGCAGTATTCGCCGAGCAGTAGGCTGAGATAGCCCGTCGCCTTAAGCTGCGCATTGGATTTCTTCGATTTGAGCGCGAGCTGGATCTGGCGAAAAAGCACAGGCATATGCCGATTGCGCGCGTTGTGGATGATGGGGTTCGCGGGCGTGAGACGAGCCTCACCAACGAGCTTTGCCGCTTGCGCGCCATTAAAGGCTATCCAACAATAATGCCACGGATCCAACTCATCTGAGACGTAGCTAATTAGTTGTTCCGGTTCAATGACGAAGCTGTCACCAGCGCCGATGGCATACTCTTCTCCATGTGTAGAGAATACGCCGCGGCCCGATAACACATAATGGATTAAGTAATAGTCATAGACTTTCGGTCCAAGGCGATGCTCTGGCTTGGTCTGGCTTTCCCCTGCAAATAATACGGTGAAGTCGCTCTCCCCAGCAGGAAGAGGGTTGGATACAACATAATAGCTTTCTGGTTTTAGCATGACGATTCCTCATCTCCGTTCGAAGACCATTCGTTCCCTTCACTGTATCATAAATCTCACATAAAGCGGAATCGGCAAATCACATTTTTCCATGTAGAAATAACATGCCTCCATAGCCAATCCTTGGCGTATCTCTTATACTTAAACTATGAAGTTACACAAACAACATAGCTAACAACAACCCAGCAAACATACCAATACCACAAAAGGCGGTGCCACACATGGCAGATTTGCAAGCTCTAAAAGACACGTTTATTGAAATTTACGGAGAAACGGCTGCGAAAATCTCAGCATTTCACGCTCCTGGTCGAGTGAATTTGATCGGCGAGCATACGGATTATAACGGTGGTTATGTATTCCCGGCAGCTTTGACGTTCGGAACGACCTTGATCATTCGTCCAAGACAAGATCGTGTGATTGGCTTCGCGTCCACCAATTTGGCACTACGCAAACAAATTTCCATAGACGACTTGTCCTACCAAGAAGAAGATGATTGGATGAATTATCCGAAAGGGATCTTCGTTCACTTAGCGAAAGCAGGCTTTCCAGTTACGCAAGGTTATGATCTTTTGTTCCACGGTGAAATTCCGAATGGTGCAGGACTCTCTTCCTCCGCTTCCATCGAGGTTGTGACAGCTTACAGCTTACTGACACTAGAGAAATATCCAGTGGATACAGTCAAAATCGCGCTGCTCGCACAAGAAACAGAAAACCAATTCGTTGGCGTAAATTGCGGCATCATGGACCAATTCGCTGTAGCGAATGGCAAGAAAGACAATGCGATCCTATTGATGTGCGATACGCTGGAGTATCGTCATGTTCCTTTTCAAAGCGGCAGTTATAAGCTTGTGATCGGCAACACGAATAAACGCAGAGGTCTCGTCGACTCCGCTTACAACGAGAGAAGAAGCCAATGCGAGCAAGCGGTTACCTACTTGCAAAAGCAATTCCCAGACATCACGCTGCTTGGTCAATTGAACCTTGAGCAGTTTAACGAATATAAACATCTGATCCCAGACGAAACGGTTCGTCGTAGAGCAGAGCACGTTGTGGAAGAGATTGATCGCGTGTTGAAATCCATCGAAGTTCTGGAGAAGAATGACCTTGAATCCTTCGGCAAGCTGATGATCGGTTCCCATGATTCCTTGCGTGACCTGTATGAAGTAACGGGCGTAGAGCTTGATACGATGGTAGCAGCAGCATTGAAGGTGCCAGGTGTGCTTGGGGCGCGGATGACGGGTGCAGGATTCGGCGGTTGTACGGTTTCCTTAGTGCATGAAGACAGCGTTCAAACGTTTATCGACCAAGTGGGCGCGGAATATACAGAAATTACAGGGCTTACACCAAGCTTCTACGTATGTGATATTGGCAACGGTGTAGAGCAACTTGAGGAGGCGTTGTAAATGGCAATTCTAGTTACAGGTGGAGCGGGATATATTGGATCGCATGCGGTAGCAGAGCTTCTGGCCAAAGGTGAAGAAGTTGTTATCGTCGATAATCTACAGCAAGGTCACAAGGACGCGGTGCTTGGCGGTAAACTTTACGTTGGCGATCTGCGCGATGGGGAGTTCATGGATACGGTTTTTGCTGAAAATAGTATCGATGCTATCATTCATTTTGCAGCGAATTCTCTTGTCGGTGAGAGCATGACGAATCCGGCGAAATACTACCATAACAATGTGTACGGCACGCTTTGCTTACTTGAAAAAATGACGCAATACGGCGTGAAACGCATCGTATTCTCGTCAACGGCTGCGACTTACGGCGAGCCTGAGAACATTCCAATCCTTGAAAGCGATCGTACGCTGCCAACGAATACGTATGGCGAAACGAAGCTGGCGATGGAAAAAATGATGAAATGGTTCGATACTGCGCATGGTATCAAATATGTGTCGCTGCGCTACTTTAATGCAGCTGGCGCACATGCTGGCGGCAAAATCGGTGAAGACCACAGCCCGGAAACGCATCTGATTCCGATTATTTTGCAAGTAGCGCTGGGTCAAAGAGCGCACATCTCGATTTTTGGCGAAGATTATGCGACAGAAGACGGCACTTGTGTTCGTGATTATATCCACGTCAGCGACCTAGCGAGCGCACATGTGCTTGCAGTAGAGAAGCTGCGCGGCGGTGCGGACAGCAACATTTACAACCTTGGCAACGGCACAGGCTTCTCCGTGAAACAAGTGATCGATATCGCGCGCAAAGTAACAGGCCATGCGATCCCTGCGGTAGTAGAGCCACGTAGAGCTGGTGATCCAGCAACGTTGATTGCATCTTCAGAGCGTGCAAGAGCGGAGCTTGGTTGGAAACCAGCGCTGGATTCCTTGGAAGCGATCATTGAGAGCGCGTGGAATTGGCACCAGAAGCACCCGAAGGGGTACGCGGCGGAAGTAACGAGTTTGTAAGTTGAACTGAACCTCGGAACCTATCCCCTTATCAGGCTTTTAAGGTTGATTAGTGTGGGGAGCGGGGATTGGTAGGATATAGTTTGATTTAGACCCTAAACCTACTGTTACTACGGAAATTGGTAGAATAGTTCGGTGAAATCGGACTATTTCACAATTTGGGGCAGTCAGAGTGCGTTTAAGTGGGATATTTCGGACTATTGGGGAATAAGTGCACGTATTTACTCGTTCGGACTCCCTTTGTCGGGGGATGTAAAGGTAACTAGGAGTAGGATAGCTGAGCATGATTGAGGTTCTAGTTCCGTGCTCAGTAGAAAGGGAAGTGGCAATATGGAACGCACATTACACACGCCGCAACACGCAGCGTTAACGATAGAAAGACTACTGCAATTCGCTACCCAAAATGGGTTGATCGAACAGCTGGACGTCTACACCTCGCGCAATGCTTTGCTGGATTTGTTCGGATTGGCTGAGCCATTCCAAGGGGAAGTACCTGCGGAGAAATTGAGCAGCCCGGTTGGCTTGCTGGAAGAGCTGCTCGACGCAGCTTGGGAAGCCGGACTACTGGAAGAGAACACGATGACGTACCGCGACTTGTTAGACGCGCGCATCATGGGACTTATGATGCCTCGTCCATCCGAAGTGGTAAGTGAATTCTGGAAGATCGCCAAAACGCAGAGTGTAGAAGCGGCGACGGCTTATTTTTACAAGCAATCCATTGATTCGAACTACATCCGGATGGATCGTATTGCGAAGAATGCTTACTGGTTGGCGGAAACAGCCTACGGGGATTTGGAAATTACCATCAATCTCTCAAAGCCAGAGAAGGATCCGAAGGAAATTGCGCTGCTCAAAACGCTGCCACAAAGCAGCTACCCCCTATGTCTACTATGCGTAGACAATCTAGGCTACGCGGGCCGTGTGAATCACCCGGCTAGACAGAATCTGCGCGTCATTCCACTTGAGCTGGATAGCGAGAAGTGGTACCTGCAGTATTCACCTTACGTGTATTACAACGAGCACAGCATCATCTTCCATGAGAAGCATATTCCGATGAAAACAACGGCAAATACGTTCTACCGTTTGCTGGATTTCATCGAGCAATTCCCGCACTACTTCATCGGGTCCAATGCGGACCTACCAATCGTTGGGGGTTCGATCCTGAACCACGATCATTTCCAAGGTGGGCGTCACAAGTTCCCAATGGAAAAAGCGCCAAGTGAGAAAGCATTCTCACACGCAGATTTTGCTGGCGTGAAGGCCGCTATTGTGAAGTGGCCGATGTCGGTGCTGCGCCTGAGCGGGCACAACAAGCAACAGCTGTACAAGCTGGCTAGCAAGCTGCTCGACGACTGGCGTGCTTACAGTGATGCGGAAGCGGAAGTCCTCGCGTTCAGCGAGAAGGACGGACAGCGGATCCCGCATAACACGATTACACCAATCGCCCGCAACAATGCGCGCGGCGAGTACGAGCTTGATCTCGTGCTGCGGAACAACCGCACGAGCGCAGAGCATCCGGATGGGATCTTCCATCCGCATCAGCACTTGCACCACATCAAGAAGGAGAACATCGGCTTGATTGAGGTCATGGGGCTGGCGGTGCTGCCAGGCCGCCTGCAAGAGGAGCTGGCGGCTATCGCCAAGCTGCTCACCGGCGAAGCCGAGCTCGGCCGCGAGACGCTTGCAGATAGTGGGCATCCGCTGCATAAGCATGCGGATTGGATCGCGGCGCTGCTCGCGAAGCACGGCGCGTCGCTGACGGCCGACGCGGCGAATGCGGTGCTGCAGACCGAGGTCGGCAGCAAGTTCATGGACGTCCTGCTCGACGCAGGCGTCTTCAAGAGAGACGAAGCCGGGCAAGCGGCGTTCGGACGGTTTTTGGCTGCGGTGGGCTTCGCGCAGCAATAGGTTAGAGCGGAATCCCTGGTCGGTGGACCAGGGATTTTTTGTTGTCGCGCGCCGCAAAGTGGTCGCGCGTGGGGATCTGGGATCCGCAGATCCCAGGATGCCTCCCGTGCTCATGCTCCCGTACTCCCATGCTCCCGTGCCTCCCATGGCTGAATAACTGGAAAACCTACAGCTAATTCTAAGGAAAACGCATGAATTTGGAGATTAACTGGAAAATCTACATCTAATTTCCCAAAATTCTCCCAATCGGCGCTAAATGGAGGAAATTAGATGTAGAAAATCCATCTAAATCGGATTTTGTGGGGAAAACAGAAAAATTAGATGGAGATTTTCCATCTAAGTGATGGCTGAGCTACTCAATTACTCCCCAATCTACTCCACCCTCAGCCGCCACATTCCCCAACAAGGCACTCGCATCCGAATCAAGCTAATCACTCCCCGACGGACTCCCACCATCAGCCGCCACATTCCCCAACAAGCCAATCGCATCCGAATCAAGCTAATCACTCCCCGATGGACTCCCATCATCAGCCGCCACATTCCTCAACAAGCCAATCTACCTCCGTTCCTTCAGACGTACCCTCCCTCCCTTGGGCTTGGAACATTCTTATCACCATGTTTTGTCCCACATACAATTAGGAAAATCGTATTGACAGGATGTGCAGCGCTATCTAGAATATTAATTAGCCGACTAACTAAAAAGGAGAGTGCTTCATTGTCGCGTCACCACCATAATCCAGAATCGCTTACTCATTTGATGTCACATTTGCTGAAAATGCACCGACATACAATTGATCAAATCATTCATCCTTATGATGTTTACCCGGGGCAACCCCCGTTGCTGCTTGCTTTGTCCGCAGAGGATGGACTTAGCCATAGCGAGCTTGCTGCTCGCATCCACAATAAACGCGCGACTCTGTCCGTCATGGTGGACCGCATGGAAAAAACAGGCCTCGTCGAACGCCGCCCTGACGAGAACGATCAACGGGTTACACGTGTCTACCTGACTGAGAAAGGCAAGGAAGTCACCGTTCATGTGAAGGAAGCGATCCAGACGGCGGATGAGATGACGTTTGCGCATTTTCTGCCTGAGGAAAAGCTGCTGTTTCGCCGCCTTCTGCTTCAAATGAAAGATAATCTTCGTCCTAAAGATGAATAAATTAGTTAGCCGACAAACAAAGGAAAGGACATCCTACCATGTGGAAACTTCGATCGTTTGTTAAACCGTACTGGTTCATAACGCTGCTTGCTCCTTTGCTGATGGTGATGGAGGTATGCATGGATTTATCCCAGCCCCGCCTCATGGCGACCATTGTGAATCACGGTGTTGCCGAAGGCAATCTCGCCTTAATATGGTCTACAGGCATACTTATGTTAGGCGTGGCAGTCATTGGCCTAATCGGTGGTGTTGGCTGTACGTTTTTCACAGTGAAGGCAGCACAAAACTTCGGCGCTGACCTGCGGCTAAGCGTATTTGAGAAGGTGCAATCCTTGTCGTTCCGACAATTGGATACCTTCTCAACAGGATCGCTGATCACTCGTTTGACCAGTGATGTGATGCAAATGCTGAACATCCTGCAGATTTTGCTGCGCCAATTTACACGTGAAGCTTCGCTGCTTATTGGCAGTTTGATCATGGCTGTGGTCATCTCTCCACGCCTTTCCTTGATCCTGCTAGCCGTCGTACCGATTCAATTCGTCATTCTGTATGTATTGATGAAACGCTCGACGCCGCTTTTTCGCCAAATGCAGACGAAGATCGATCGCGTAAACACGGTTATGCAAGAGAGCACGACGGGTATCCGTGTGATCAAGGCTTTTGTACGTGCCGCGTTCGAGCGGACGCGTTTTGGCAAAGCGAACACGGACCTGCTGAACGCTAGTCTTAGCTCCGCTCGCGCCTTGGCTACAAGCGGGCCGCTGATGACGTTGATTTTGAACATAAGCATCGTGGCCGTTCTCTGGTTCGGCGGTGCTCAAACATGGAGCGGTTCGATGGCTATCGGTGATTTGGCCGCATTCATCATCTATATAAGCCAAGTGTTGTTTTCGCTTGTTTCCATTACGAATACGTTGATGAATATCTCCCGTGCGCAGGTTTCTGCTGAACGGATTCGAGAAGTGCTCGATACGAAAGTAGATCCGAATGAGCCTGCTCAGGATCAGGATCGGGAACGGGAGCAGGATAAACCAGAAGCTTTGGAATCACACCAATCTTCGGCGTTATCATCCCCTGTGGTGGGGTGTGAGTTAGAATTCGAGCGGGTTTCATTCGTGTATGAAACAGCTCCCGATCAGCAAGTGCTTCAGGATATTTCTTTTAAGGCATTGTCAGGTCAAACGATTGGCATTCTCGGGGCGACAGGTTCGGGTAAATCCACCCTCGTCAGCTTGATCCCCCGACTTTATGATGCTTCCAGCGGACATATCCGCCTGAACGGCGTTGATGTGAAAGAATTGCCTGTCGAGCAGCTGAGGAGTCAAGTGGGTATTGTGCTGCAGCAGTCCATTTTGTTTAGCGGGACGATCCGCGATAACATTCTATTCGGTAAGCCAGGGGCATCGGATGCTGAGATAACGGCTGTTGCCCAAGCAGCAGAAGCTGATAGCTTCATCTCCAAACTGCCTGAGGGTTATGAAGCCAAGTTGGGTCAACGAGGCGTGAATCTGTCTGGTGGTCAAAAGCAGCGAATAGCCATAGCACGTGCCTTGCTTCTGCGATCTCCCTTACTTGTGTTGGATGACAGCACGAGTGCGATTGATCTAGGTACAGAGAAACGAATCCAGCGTTCACTGCAAGCGTTGATGGCAGGCAGTACACGCATCATTATCGCGCAGCGCGTTTCCTCTGTCCTGCAGGCCGATCAAATCCTTGTCTTAGATGAGGGACGCATCGCTGCACGCGGAACCCACGAAGAATTACTGGCGACAAGCGCGCTGTACCAAGATATTTACAACTCCCAGCAGGGAAAGGAGGCTGCTCTGCATGGCTAACAAGCAAGCGCGCAAACCTCGCGCCAAAAACATCGGAGCAACCCTCCTTCGCATGTGGGGCTATCTGAGGCTTCAGCGTACCGGGCTGGTCACTGTTGCGATTTTGACGGTTGTCGGCAGCGGCCTCGCCCTGCTCGGACCTTATTTAATTGGCAGAGCCATTGACGATTACATCATCCCGCGAGACCGAAATGGGCTTCTTGGACTCTGTCTCCTTCTACTAGGCTGCTACGTAATTAGCGGAGCCGCATCTTGGATCCAATCCTATCTGATTGCTGGGGTATCTCAGCGGACCGTGTGGCAAATGAGGCAGGATCTTTTCCGCCACCTGCATAAGCTGCCAATCAGTTATTTTGACAAGACTTCACATGGGGAACTCATGAGCCGCACGACCAATGATGTGGACAATGTTGCAACCACGCTCAGTCAAAATTTAACGCAAATTATGACCAGTATCATTATGATTGTCGGGTCTTTGATCATGATGATTACGTTGAATATTTGGCTTACGCTGATCGCCTTAATCACGGTGCCGGTCGTACTATTCACAACCAAGCAAATCACGAAACATACACAACGCTTGTTCAAAGAGCAGCAGCAGCGGCTCGGTGAACTGAATGGCTTAATCGAAGAGACAATCTCTGGGCAAAAGATTGTAAAAACATTCCAACGCGAAGCCGCTGCCGTCGATCAACTCGCTGCAATTAACAAACAGCTTCGGGTCGCTGGTACTGGCGCACAGCAGCTTTCGGGCATGATGGGGCCGAGCATGAATATGATCAATCATTTTAGTTTCATTTTACTGGCTGCTATCGGGGGATGGATGGTGCTGAGGGGATGGACGATGGTTGGCGTGATTATTAGCTTTTTGAACTATTCGAAGCAATTCAGCCGTCCGATCAATGATCTCGCTAATCAATATAATATGATTCAGTCAGGTATTGCGGGGGCGGAGCGAGTTTTTGAAGTGATGGATAAGGAGACGGAGTACGAAGCGAACCAAGAGGGAATCCAGCTAACGGATGTCAAAGGGGAAGTTGTGTTTCAAAACGTTTCTTTCAGCTACAGGGACGATGTGCCCACGTTGCATGAGGTTTCGTTCACTGCGGAACCTGGCGATTTGATTGCCCTAGTGGGTCCCACGGGGGCAGGCAAGACCACAATCATCAATCTGCTAACTCGGTTCTATGATATAAAAGAGGGCTGTATTACGATAGATGGACTCGACATCCGTGATATGCAAAAAGACAGCCTGCGCAGCCAACTCGGTCTCGTGCTGCAGGATGTGTACCTGTTCTCGGGGACGATCCGAGAAAATATCCGCTTCGGCCGCTTGGACGCGACGGACGAAGAAGTGGAAGCCGCTGCGCAGCTAGCTAACGCGGACGGGTTCATTCGCAAGCTGCCGAGCGGCTATGACGCTAAGTTGACCGCCGGAGGCGGCAACTTGAGTCAGGGCCAGCGGCAGCTGCTCACGATCGCGCGGGCGATTCTCGCCGACCCCGCGATTCTGGTGCTCGACGAGGCGACGAGCTCCGTCGACACGCGCACCGAGCTGCACATCCAGCAGGCGATGGGCGTGCTCATGAAGGGGCGAACGAGCTTCGTGATCGCCCACCGGCTGAGCACGATCCGCGAAGCGAGTGCGATTCTGGTCATCCACGGCGGCGAGATCGTGGAGCGCGGCACGCACGAAGAGCTACTGGCTCTTCGAGGGCATTACTATGATTTGTATGCGAGCCAATTCAGCGAAGCGAGTTCGCTTTGACGGACATGGCGTCCGGCACGAAATAGAGAGGGAGTTGCCGTTGAGGGCAACTCCCTTTTGGTATGGTGCAGCACGCACCAGTCCGTCGTGTTCCTTTGCTAGTCGACGCTGATTCCGCTACATTCGACAACCCCATCCGTCCGCCGCCAAGCCCGCCACAATCGCCAACACTAGTCCTCTCCAAACTTAGCTACCTGCTAAACTTCAACTCTCCTCTACCAACCCGCCACATTCACCAATACTGCCACCAGCCAATTAACTGGATTTTCTCCATCTATTCCAGCACCTTTTCCAGTTAATGCTCACCGTGAGGTGCCGAACGATGCTTCTAGAGGACCGTCAAATACTCTCACCTGGTTCCGGCCAGCTCGCTTGGCCTGATATAAGGCCATATCTGCATGCTTCAGAAGCATCTCCAAGCTGTCTCCGCGATGGCTTGCTTGAGTTAATCCGAAGCTCGCAGTTACGGCAATCGAACCAAAACTACCGCTCATCGGCTCCACTGCGAGCTGTTCACGAATCTGTTCGGCCAGCAAGGCCGCCTCATCCAGCGAGCAGGCAGGTATTGTCATGACAAACTCCTCACCACCATATCTGGCAAGCAGCACGCCAGGCACGTCTGCCTCAATCCTTCTCGCCACCTTCACCACGTGCTGAATCGCGAGATCGCCAACATCGTGACCGTAGGTATCATTAATATGTTTGAAATGATCGATGTCGAATAGAACGATGCACATTGACAGCTGGTTACTCACAACAGCTTCTTCCAAAATCATCTTGCTTCGACGGAGAAACTCAGTTCGGTTAAGCAGCTTCGTTAAGCCATCATAGTAGGCTAGCTGTTTCAATTGATCTTGGAGCAGTCTCTGTTCTGTAATGTCGATGAGCATGAGCAGACTTCCGATGGGCTCTCCATTGCGTCCTCGTACCACAGAGGAACGGATCTGGTAATAGAATTCCTTGCCATCATCAGCGCGCCAACTGAATTCTTCCTGCGAACCGTCTTGTGATCGCACTACGGGAAATGGTGCACCCGACAATCGAGTCCAAATTTCATCGAGTGTTAATCCAAGCATGTCGGTTGTGAATCCGGGAAACATCACGTTAATCACACTGTTGGTATCTACTAGCCGATCTGCGAAGTCCAGCACAATAGCGCCTTCCCGCATACTTTCAAAAATACGATCCTTCGCAATCGGAATAATTGTTAGCATCTTGGTCGATACAATCGCCCAAATGTACATGGTAGAGGTTATACAAAGAATCATCGGTACGGGGTCAATACCATATGGCGTTAAGCCCATCAGATAAACGAATGCACCGGTCATTGGCATGAATTGGCCCATGATTAGGGTGACGAGCTGTAAACGATAGGCTTTTTTAGTTTGACGCCATCTGCGCAGCAGCAAGACGACGGCTGCGAGCATACAACCGAATATATAAGCCCCGTGTACGATGTAATATTGTCCGATAACGATATCTGTCGTGAGGAAGGGAGCATTTTCGCGAAAATACATATCTTTATAAAATAAATGATGATAATCATTGGTGATCACCATGACCAAGGTGATGGCTGGAATGACGAAGAGCGCGGCGATCTTGGTGCGAGTTAAGTTCACGCCAACATATTGCATGACAATCAGCAAACCGATGGCTGGCGCAGCCCCGATGCCAATATATTCGAGAATCGTCCAGCGTTTAACTTCGACTATGGTATCACTGGCCATTTCAAAAGCATGAGCAAAAATATAGATAGCTTGTGTAGTCGTATAGATAACAAATGTATAGGCGCCAGGTATGTCTTTGCGCTTGATATAGGCATAGATGCACAGAAAGACTGTAAAAACACCCGAGGTCGCGATGAGTGATATGAACATAGTTAGTGTAGGATCCATGAGTTGAGCTCCAGTAGTTGTAGGATTTTCAGCTAAATTGTCGATTTAATCGTATCACATCCTTGCATACGGTCATAGGAAATGCATGGAAAATATGAGGGGATGCATAGAGACGCAAGAATGGCAAGGAGATACAAAATTTAGTAAACTAATAGAATCAAGTGAAATGATGAGAAACAGTTTGGAGGCGCGAATATGGATAGCTTTAACGCAATCGTCGTGGAGCGAATACAGGATCAGTTTGCTTGCCAAATAAAACAAATCCGCATGGAGGATTTACCCGCTGGGGAAGTGACGATCCGCGTCGCTTACTCTGGCATTAATTATAAAGATGCGATGGCTTGCAGCCCATCGGGGCGAGTCGTGCGCCAGTACCCCATGGTACCTGGCATCGATCTGGCGGGTACGGTCGTGGCCTCGTCAGATCCCCGCTATCGCGAGGGAGATGAAGTGCTCGTGACCAGCTACGAGCTGGGCACAGGGCATTTCGGCGGGTTCAGCGCGTATACGCGCGTCCCCGCCGATTGGGTCGTGCCACTCCCGCAGGGACTGACGCATCGCGAAGTGATGATTCTCGGCACGGCGGGATTGACAGCAGCCCTATCCATTCACCGAATGGAGCAGAATGGGCTGCGCAAGGAACAGGGACCCATGCTCGTGCGCGGGGCAACGGGTGGTGTTGGCAGCAGCAGCGTCTCGATTGCTCGCCGCTCTGGGTTATGAAGTGGAGGCAAGCACAGGGAAGTCCGCTGACCACGCGTATTTGCTAGAGCTTGGTGCGGCGCGTGTGCTAACTCGGGAGGAGCTTTCGCCTGCCGATAGTAAGCCGATCAGCAAGGAGTACTGGGCTGGGGCGGTTGATCCGGTCGGAGGCCCAGCGCTCGCGCACGTGCTCAGTCGGATGAGATACGGCGCCTCCGTGGCGCTGAGTGGATTGACGGGCGGAGCGGACTTTGCGGCGACAGTGTATCCTTTTATCCTGCGAGGTGTGAATGTACTCGGGATTGATTCTGTCTATTGCCCGTCTGAAGTTAGGAAGACGCTCTGGGAGCGGATGGCAACGGAGCTGAAGCCGCGGTTGCTCGAGCAGACGGTGTATAAGGAAGTTGGACTGGATGAGGTTGCTGAGGCGGCACAGCTCGTTTTGGAAGGCAAGGTTAGAGGCAGGGTATTGGTCAGGCTGTGATGGCTTGGTTTGGTTTGAAAAAATGTGGCGGAGGAGTGTTGAATCATGAAAATGCGGGTATCCGCTGTTCAATATCATTTACATACGATAAACAGTTTTGAAGAGTTTGCCGCACAGGTGGAGCATTATGTGAAAGTGGCGCAGGAGTTTGAGGCGGATTTCGTCCTATTTCCTGAGTTGTTCACCACGCAGCTGATGTCCATTGGCGATGAGAACGGCAAAGCGTTGCCGATCGAGGCACTGCCTTCTTTTACAGAAGCCTATCTCAAGTTATTTCAAGGACTTGCTCAGCAAACGGGCATGCATTTGATCGGGGGTACGCACATTACGGCAGAAGGGGAGAAGCTGTTCAATACAGCGTTCTTGTTCTACCCAGATGGACGAATTGGCGAGCAGAAGAAGCTGCACATTACCCCAACAGAAGTGAAGGAATGGGGAATGGGTGCGGGGGATTCGCTGCAGGTTTTTGATACGGACAAAGGTCGGATTGCCATTCTCGTCTGTTACGATGTGGAATTTCCCGAAATTGTGCGAATGGCCAGAGCCCGTGGGGCTGATGTGCTCTTCGCCCCTTCGTGCACGGATGATCGACATGGGTTCCATCGGGTTCGATATACGTGTCATGCCCGGACGATTGAGAACCAGATCTACGTCGTAACAACAGGGACAGTTGGCGCTTTACCAACGGTTGATTTCATGAGAGCGAACTTCGGGCAAGCTGCTGTCATTACGCCAAATGATGTACCGTTCCCGCCGAAAGGCATTCTTGTCGAAGGCGAGATTAATGGCGACATGGTTGTGACCGCCGACCTCGATCTCTCGCTGTTGGCAGTCGTTCGGGAGCGGGGCTCCGTCACTACGTGGCGTGACCGTCGTACCGATTTGTACACGGATTGGTCATGATGAGATGAGAAAACATCTCTATGTGTTCGATGGTGATACCCCCGTAGAGGCGGTCATTCGCACCTATGGCGTGGCGGATTTTGATGCATTGATTGCAGTTCAGCAGGCGAGTTTTCCACCTCCTTTTCCCTCCGAACTCTGGTGGACGAAGGAGCAACTGACGGAGCATGTGACGCGGTTTCCCGAAGGGGCGCTGTGCGTGGAAGTGGCAGGTCAAGTTGTGGGCTCGATCACGGGACTGCGTGTGGACACTGAGGCTATGGCGGCTAGCGCTGATCACAGCTGGTCAACTGTAACGGATGATGGGTATATCCGCACGCATCGTCCAGATGGGGACACACTCTACATTGTGGATGTATGCATCATGCCGGCTTACCGTAAGCTTGGGCTAGGAAAGTGGCTTATGCAGTCCATGTATGAAGTGGTCGTTCAGTTGGGGGTGGCGCGGTTGCTTGGAGGCGGCCGGATGCCTGGCTATCATAAGGTTGCAGAATCGATGCGTGCAGATAGCTATGTGTCGGCCGTGATGGCGGGGACGATGAAGGACCCGGTGATTACCTTTTTGTTACGATGCGGCCGGACACCAGTAGGTGTGGTTGCGGGGTATTTGGAGGATGAGGAATCGCTGAATCATGCTTTGTTGATGGAGTGGCGTAACCCTTTTACATATCAAAAATAGGAGTGAGTTAACCTTATGGAATTCATACGTATAACGAGTATTGAGGACCCGTTGTTTCGATCGATGCATGATCTGATGAAAGAGGTATTTCCGCCAGAGGAAGTACTCGAATATTCATTATGGAAAGAGCCATTGGAAGACCCGGGCATTCGCGTTTTTGTTGCAGTACATGAGGGCAAAGTGGTCGGTACGACGGAGTACCGCTACTATGAGGATTGGCAAGTGGCGATGACGGATTTCACTATTATTGGTGGGGCGGGGCTTGGGATCGGTCGGTTTTTGGCAAGAAAAAGGTGGCAGGATTTGGAGCAATTGGCCGCTGAATCAGGTAAGCAGATAGCAGGGATGTTCGCTGAGATTTACGATCCTTATCGGATCGAGGGGCATGCTTTTGGCGGCGTGAAACCGATGGACCCTTACGTTCGACGTGAGGTGCTGTCGCACCTTGGCTATAAGCGGATTGACTTCCCGTATGTGCATCCTTCTTGGGAAAACAACGGGGACGCTGTCGAGGAGCTAGATCTATGCTTCCTGCCGACCGATGAAGATAAGACAGAGATCAGCGCTGCTTTGGTCGCCAAGTTCTTACGCCGGTATTATGCGGTGCTTGCGAATAAGCCGCATGCTTGGGAATCGATGGTTGTTGGGTTGGAAGGAAAAGAAACGGTGGCGTTATTGCCATTGTAAGCTCTGTGCATGCAAAAAGGAGTCCGAATGGACTCCTGTATTTCTTTCTAGGTTACAAGTCTACCAACCGAAATCTAGCGTTTTACCCGTCTCGGCTAGCGTCTTGATGTTGCTGAGAATCATCCACCAACTGGCTTTAGTCGACTCAAAGCTCGGGTGATTTGGCGTCCATTGATCGTTCACGAGCGTCAATTTGGTACAACTGCCTACGGTTTCTAGGGTGATTGTCATGCGTGATTCGAACTCAGCATGGTTCTCACGATAAGAAGGCCCAGCATGCTCCGTACAGCTAAGTAATTTCTCGGGCTCATAGGCCAAAATTTTGCCATACACATGCACCGTTTCATCCCCATCTTGACCTGGGCCAATATAGGAATAATCCGAGCCAATTTCAAAGGTTGAATGCAGCACGCTGCCGAACAATATTTGCCGTGTCCCCTCAGGGGTGATGAGAATATCCCACACTTGCTTCGTACTTGCACCAATATAAAATTCATACTTTAGCTCCATAATCGCACGCACTCCTTCGCTTCTGTGATCCTACCTATCATAATGCCTCTACTATTCCTATGTATTGTAAAAACGCGACAAGGAGTGTTCGATATGTCTACGAATACGAATTTAACTACGAATAACGCCATGCCTAGCTTGGGGATTATCAATTTTCAGCAAGGTGGGCACAAATTTCAGCTTTCTCGGTATGCACCAGCAGATGATGTAGGTTTTTTCGTTCGTCATTATTGGGTAGTCAAATGGGATTTGGCCGGGGAAGAACCCTATACCCAGCATGTTATTCCTAATCCCTGCGTGAATCTCGTTGTGGAACCAGAGCGCACAGCGATTTACGGTCCAGGCAAAGAGAAGTACGGACATCGCCTAGAAGGGCAGGGGAGTGTGTTTGGCGTGAAATTTAAGCCAGGCGGATTTTACCCTTTTGTCAAGGAAAACGTGTCTAGCATGTTAAATAATCCGCTGTGTATTAGCAATGTTTTCGATACGGATCCGCGATTAATAGAAGCGCAAGTGTTCAGTCACAGTGATGATGGGCGGAACGTTAGTCTTGTTGAGGGGATGATTCGGTCCAAGCTGCCTGCTCAGGATGAACAGGTCACCTTGGTGAATCAAATCGTAGACTATGTGTACGGGCAACCCGACATTACCAAGGTTGATGCAATATGTGAGCATTTTCAAATGAATATCCGCACGCTGCAGCGACTCTTCGATCAATATGTCGGTGTCAGTCCGAAGTGGGTAATCAAAATCGCTCGCATCCAAAGCGCAGCAGAAACCACTGACGGTACTGACACGCATAATTGGACTAAGCTCTCGATGGATCTGGGCTATCATGACCAGTCTCATTTTATTAAGGATTTCAAGTCGATTCTGGGTCAGACGCCGGAGGAGTATGTGCTAGGGAAGCGGGCAAAGTGAGTGCAAGGAATAGGCTAATCGGGACGTCGCTGTTGCAATTCCGCTACTAAGCAATCTATGTGATACCGCAGCTACGGGATTGCTACTCGGCACCTATGTGTATAACTGATCTCTCCCAGCACTTCGTGCATACTACGACAAAGATAACTGGAAAACCTCCAGTTATCTTTGTGAAATTTCACCGAAACGAGTGATTAACTGTAAAAATAGCTACTTAGCGCAGCCGCTACTCGCCCGATCACCAACTAAGCAATCCTTCCACACTGAGCTCCCCCATACATTCAGTCTCCAACAACCCCATGCATTAGCAGGCACCGAAGGCACCGGGTGCGGTCGCACCTAGCGAACTGCTCCTTTCCATCATTTCCTACATAGCCTGCTGCTTCGCACTTTCTTGTTTTTTCTTAAGAAGCGGGCCTAATAAAACGACCCCCGCGAACAGCAAACAGCCGCTTAAACCATATACGGTAAACAACGATGTTGAATCCTTCAAATAACCGGATAAAGCCATCCCCGCTAGCATCATCCCCATGAAAATCGGTGTAATCGTTCCGCCAACTCGCCCCATAAACGGCCCATCGGTGTTCCGCATAATCAGGGTTTGAATACCGACATGGATGCAAGGATAGAATAATCCACTCACGATCTGTAGGATCAGCGTCACAGATACGAGGGTTGAGGCTCCGACACCGATGGTGCAAACAGCACTTACAAGCAAACCTGCGGCAAGCAAATATTGCGGTTTAACCTTCTTCGCAACTCCCATAATGACCATACCACCGATAAGCATGGCAGCCCCGTTCGCCATTAGAAACCATTGCAGCGATTGTTTGTTTAATCCTAGTTTCTCAATGGCTATGAATATCGCGAGCGGCTGAACAAGACCTGCAGCTAATCCAGTGACACCGAAGGTCAGGCTTAGTGTTCGGAGTGAGTGGTTGGATTGCACATAACGCAGGCCAGTCACCAGCTCCTTTAAGAAGTTGCTGCTTCCCGCAGATGCCTCTTCTTTCTCGTCTTTTGGGAGAGAAGTAAGCACCAGGGATGAACCGAAGAACATTACACCTGTGAGGATAAGAGAAGCTTCGATACCGTAGTTCAGATAGATGAACGTACCCATCACAGGGCCCAAGACCATGAAAATAGCAATGAGGGACTGAGACATCGCCATAACACCTTGGAGGTGCTCCGCGGGTACATTCTTTTTATAGAGCTTCATGGCGGAAGGTTGTGAAAATTGAGATAAACTGGCGGAAATAAACGTCCCGATCAGTAAAGCATACCAAGAGCCAGATAACAGGGTAAACAATACAAGGAATACCGTTACAGCGGATAAAAGATCACTCCAAACCATGGTCCGCTTCGGCTGCCAGCGATCAGCGAACGTGCCGCCAATGAAGGCGAAGATGAAAATAGGCGCTGTCTCCACAATGGAAATCAAGGATACATACTGCGGATTATTGTGGGTAATGTCCGAGATATAGAGGAGGATAGCGAAATTACGGATCCAAATACCGAGCTGTAGGAGCACACGGGACAGGAGAATGGTACGAACATAGCGATTGGTTAACAAAGGTTTCAGTCCTTTCGATGTTTTATTTACTGAATTACTAATTTACTAAGTTAGTAAAATTACATCCAAATCATAGCTCACTCGACCGAAGGAAGTCAATATTGATTTTGAATTGGAAATAAAAAACGGCTGCCCTAGGGCAACCGTAATCATCTTCCAAGTGATTGAACATCCTCTCTGTCTGGTTTCATAGATAGTACGAACAGCTCATGAAGATCGTTCACGGCTACACGAAAAAATATGTAGAATGATTTATTAGCTTACCACCTCAGTGCTCAGACATGTATAATGACAGCAGGTAAGTCCATATGAATGAGATGACTAATGGAGGACAACATATGAAACAAGGCATATATGCAAGAGCGGGACTATCCCCTGAAGAGTTGGAGGAGGTTCGAGTCTTATGGGAGATGTGCAACGCGCACGAAAATATCGACATTAAACTAAACTGGGGCACGTTATCCAGCCGTCCTGCTGGCATGACGAATGATTTTGTTTACTACGAAAATGACCGGATTGTCGGTTTCCTAGCGATTTACAGCTTCTTATCTACCGAAGTGGAAATCAGTGGTATGGTGCATCCAGAGGCGAGGCGCCGGGGGATTTTCGGACAGCTTGTTCACAAGGCCATGGAAGTGTGTGGTGGAAGAGGAGTACCAAAGCTGATTTTCATCAATGAGCGTGGCTCGGCAAGCGGGAAGGCTTTTTTGACCAAGCTTGGGGCAGAGTACTCTTTTTCCGAATATGTGATGGAGCTGAAAGATCAGGTCATCCCGCATGCCTCCACACCAACAGAGTTATCCATTCGCTTAGCAGATACTTCGGATACGGAGCTGTTAGTCAAACTGAATATGTCAGGCTTCAACATGTCAGAAGTGGATACCCGTGAGTATGTTATTCAAACCATTACGGGTGACAAGGAACGGACGTGGATTGCGGAGCTAGGAGCAAATAAAGAGCCGATTGGAAAAATTGGTGCGATGGTGGAGCCGGGTGTTAGTGGATTTATTTATGGTTTTTGCGTGTTGCCTGGGATAAGGAGCAAGGGGTATGGTCGTCAAATATTGAGTCAAACGATTACAGCGTTGAAAGAACAAGATCAAGCGGAGCATATCAAGCTGGAAGTGTCGGTAGAGAACGAGAAAGCACTCGGCCTGTATGAATCCTGCGGATTTGCAACGAAGAACGCGAATGACTATTACGTGCTCCTACGCGCTTAAAAAAAGGATAGAACAGCGGATTCGCTCTGCTGTCTATCCTTTTTTGCTATTTGAAGCTTTATGCCCGTCATATGACTGGCCAATCACCAACAGCCTTACCAACAGCCTCACCAACTGACATCATCACCCGCCACCAACGAACTTGCCCTCCCACGCCACCGCCTGCCGAGTTTAACTGGAGGAAATCCAGTTGTTTTATCAAATGTGAGAAAAGTAGCAGAATTAGCTGTAGTTTATACAGGTAATGCCGCGGTCGCGGTGTTGTGTTGTTCAACGATGCGAAGCTGCGGTGGTGGTGCATGGTTCGACGATGTGAAGCCGCAGTGCTGCGAAAATACGATGGTTTGAAGCTACATTCACCGGAAACCGCAATCGCGCGAAAAAGTAGAGAGTATGAGGTGAAGCAATCTATTCATGGTAAATGAGTTCAGATGATGCGCTAATTATGGTGCCTGTATTCAGCCCTGCACAGATATCCTTCATCGAGCCTGGCTTATCAAAATTAAACACATGAATCGGTACATGGTAGTCCCGCGCTAGAATAAAGGCGGACTGATCCATCACCTTCAAATTGTGCTGAATCACATCGTTGTAGTGGAGGGATTTGTACTGGAGTGCCTCCTGATGGTGCTTCGGATCTTTGTCGAAGACACCGTCCACGCCTTGTTTGGCCACGAGAATGGCATCGCAATTGACTTCAATCGCACGTTGCACAGACGGATAATCCGTCGTAACGAAAGGCTGTCCGTTTCCGCCAGCGAAAATGACGATGTACCCTTTTTCCAAGTGATGAATGGCTCGTAAACGGATGAAGGGCTCCGCCACTGATGCGATCGGAATGGCTGTCATGACACGCACTTCGGCATTTGTTTTCGCTTTCAGCACCCCACGCAGCATCAGGCTGTTGATGACCGTTGCTAACGTACCGATATTATCAGCTTCCGCTTTCTCGATGCCCCAGCTTTCACCCATATTGCCGCGGAAAATATTACCTCCACCAATCACAAGACACACTTCAACGCCTAAATTCACGACGGTCATAATTTCATTGGCGATATGATCGAGCTGTGTAGGGTCAAATCCGAAAGAACTATCACCTGCGACAGCACCGCCGCTAAGTTTAATAAGGACTCGTTTGTACCGTAAAGTCATTACCATATCCCCTCTCTGATGAGAACGCCTGTACGATAGATTGTGTCTGACAAGGAAGTGTAGTGCGGCAACCGACGGATGCTTGCAAAAAAACACTAAAGCCTTAAATGCTTTAGTGTTTGCTGTGCCTGCTTCCTCATGTTAGAAGTAATTGTACATGAATTAAGCGGGATTTTGCAATTTCTGCGGAACTCGCATATGGACGATGAGCCCAATGATGACTAGGACCAGTAAAGAGCCAAGTGCGACTCGACTCGCTAAATTCCCCGTGGAGGCCATTGCCCATGTGATGGAGCCATACAGTAGGGGTCCGACAATGGAGGACACCTTACCTGAGAAGGCGAAAAGGCCGAAAAATTGACCGCGCTTTTCTTCGGGCGTTAGCTGTACGATCAATGTACGAGAGGTCACCCACATCGCACCCATAGAAACACCATATAAGCTGCCTGCCACCCAGAAGATGCTTTGACTTGTTGCTAAGGAAGCGAGGGAGATGGCCACAATGAGGATTAAAGCGACAATGGTTACCGCTTTCTTAGGTCCAATGCTGCGTGTCACATAACCGAATAGGAAGGAGCCGACCACGCTAGACACGGTAGATACAAGATAAAGTAGAATGAATTGCCCCGTCGAGAAGCCCATGACGGTATTCGCATAAATGGCCATTACTGCAATTGCTGTAGCAATGGCATCGTTGAAGAAGAAATAGGCGATCATGAACGTGAAGGCGGCTTGGTACTTCCGAGCTTCTTTGAATGTCGTCCAGATATCACGATACCCGCTAATCAGGGATTTGTTGCTAGCCACAGGTTTCTGACGTTTCTCTTTGTACAGGAACATGATCGGTAGTGAAAAGATGAGGAACATGACCGCACTTGGGATGAATGTACTTTCGAAGTGATTATCATGAACGAATAAGAAAGCAATAAGGCCCACGAGCGTACCTACATAACCGACGGCTACTCCAAGTCCAGAGATCAAAGGAATCTCGCGTTCATTGCCCAGGTCAGAGATCATGGAATCATAGAACACTAAGCTTGCGTTATAGAAGAATTTGGCGATCATGAAAAATAAAATGACACCGAGAATTGATGTGTTGAGTCCTAGCCATTCTTGGTCTGTCTCCCATAGAGCGGATGCCCCCATTAGAAATGTTGCGATGATCGCGATCAGTGTGAAGGGGACGAGATAGGCTTTCTTTTTGCCCGTACGATCAATCCAGACACCGAATAACGGAGATAGAAGAACTAAGAAGAAGCTGGATAACGAATTGGAGTAAGTGATGAACGTACTTGCGATCTGGTTCATTTCCTCACTGCTGCCTAAGGTTTCTTTTAAGTAAAACGGATAGAACACAGTTACGATATTGGAGGAAAAAATGGTATTTGCAAAATCGTACATCGCCCATGCGAAAATTGGCAGGGAGAAAAATAACGCCAAAACACTTCGTCCACGTGCTGGGTTGGAAGCGGGTTCAAGTTTTGCCATGTGGGCACACCCTTTCTCTTCACTTTCCTCTATTTCTCTATTATATTGGCGATTCTGTAGGGAAATCCCTCTTCTTCACAATAATAATAAAATCTCCCCCACCTAAGATAGGTAGGAGAGATCGATGAACGATTATTTGTCCGATGGGGGCTTTATGATATCAACCTCAATCATGTCCTGATTCTCTTGCATTTTGAGCACGTTAATGCCATTGCGTTCTAAGGTAGTGGAGAGGGCTTCTTTGTTTTGGGCAGGAAAAACATAAGCTAAGCTGCTTTTATTGTCGAGTAATCGTTTCGCTACCTGCACGAGTCGTTCCATCGTGAACGGCTTCTTCAGATATTTCTCAATCTCTTTCTCATGATAATCATGAGGCGGATCAAGTGCTGTTGAAACAATAACCGGCGTTTGTGCATGCACAGGATGTTTATATAGGTCTGCGATGAAATCCCAACCTGTTTTCTCGCCTTCTAGGTGAATGTCTACGATGAATAGAACAGGGCCTTCACCCTCACAGCGACGCAGTGCGATCATGCCTTCCTCTGCGGAACGCAGCTGGATGGAGGGGAGACTCAGCTTATGCAATGCGACTTGAATTAATTTGGCTAGGTTATCATCATCTTCGAAAATAACGATTTTCCCGTCTAAACCGGAAATCTCATATTGATCGAGTTCAATGCGGAATGTGGTCCCATGGCCCATTTCGGACGTATAGGAGATGTGCCCGCCATGGCCCTCGACAATTTCTTTCACAATGGCGAGTCCGAGGCCTGTGCCACCGATCTGACGGCGGTCGGAGTTATCAACACGGAAGAATTTCGAGAACATATGCTCATTCGCTTCTGGTGGTATACCGAGCCCGTAATCTTGAATGGCAATTGTAACTTTACCGTCCTGTGTCAACAAGTGAATGTCGATGTGGTCTGCTGCCGGCGAGTATTTAATAGCATTGCTAATGAGATTATCAAATACTTGGCGAATACGATCAACATCTGCCCGTACCCAAAGCTCAGGCTCTTGCTGGTGAACGATGATCTGATGCAGCTGTTTATCCTGCCATTGCTCTGCAATCTCAGTGACGAGGGACTGCAAATGAATCGGTGCGAAGTTGTACGATTGACGACCGGACTCCATCCGCTGTAGATCTAAGAAGTCATTAATTAAATTGGACAGACGCTGAGCTTCGTTATAAATGGTTTCCATGTAACGTTTCTGCTTCTCTTGCGGCAGGTCGCGATGCAGTAAGATCTCGATAAATCCTAGCACACTGGCCAGTGGAGTCCGCAACTCATGTGAAACAATGGAGATGAATTCATTCTTCATTTCATCGACGCGCTCTTCTTCCGTACGGTCACGGAAAACAAAAAGGTAGCCTTGCTGCTCAGTGCCTTCGCTAACAACGGTAGCGTAGAGCTCCGCATGTTGGAGCTGCTCGTCCTGTTGGAAGCTGAAGCGCTGTGTCAAATGAGACAGCGAGCGATCAATCAAAGCTTCGATGGAAGCCGCTACCCCATGAAAACTAGGTGATTCAGCTACAATCTCAGAGCTGCAACTAACAAGGTTCTCGCCAATCCGTTCATTCAGCGCAAAATACTGATTCATACGATGATTGGAAAAGAGAATCGTACCCTCTGAATCACACATCATCATGCCCTCGTGGGCGGATTCTAAAATATTTTGAATAAGGTCATGTTGACCTTCTAAAAGCAGCTTTTCTGCCGTGAGTTGATCGTTCAGTAAGGCTAGGCTTTCGGCCTGCTTTAGTTTCTCATCATTCACGACCTGAGCATAGAACGCAAGTCCGAATTGACGAACTAAGCCTTTGGTTAGACGTTGATTATCATCTTGATAGAGCGAGCTTTGGTAACTCGTCAGTAACAGAAAACCAATAACTTCTAGTTTGTCATCTGTGAGCGGAATGTAATGATCGATAGCTCGTGTCATACCGTTATGGACACCTTGCTCATTGCCTGTCACATCACGGGTATGTGTGATCGCCACGCCCTCATCGAATACACGTCTGGCTGGACCGAAGAGCTCGCTGCGCGAAGCTTGAATATGTCCCTTGGGATACCCGATGGAATGAATAATTTCGTAGGAGCTAGCTCCATTCTCTGAGCGATTCTCAAGGACAACCAAGGCAGCATCCTGCACAAGCGAATTTAATAAGGCAGGCAGCGTATGTTTCAAGAAATCTGCTAATTTCACATAGCCAGTGAGCTTTTCTTGGTACGAGGAGATGAGTTCCAAATCCCGTTCGCGCTCAGACAGCTTAGCCAGTGTAACCTGTTGTTCCTCTTGTTGGGCAATAATTTCCTCGTTCTGGGATTCCAGACTTTCCGCCATATAGCGGTAAGTTTCCTCACTTTTGCGCAGCTCTTTTTCCGCTTGATAGGAGCGTAAGGAGATGATGATGGACATACCTCCTGCAAGTAGAGCGATCAGGAAGCCGACAAGTGTGATCAAACGGGAGGTTTGACCTGCTTGCTGAGAAGCCTCATAGGCTGTAGAGGTAATCTGTTCGATATTATTTTCTATACTCGTATGAATAACACGATAGCGGTCCATTAGTGTTTTGCCGCCAATGACACGGGCTTTCGCTTCTTCAATTTTACCCGCACGGAATAATTCCAAGGTCGTATCATAGTACTTTTGCAAATTGGTAATGGCAGGTACCGCTTGGGTATCAATAATGATTTGTAGGGTGGGATATTTCTTGTCGTAGGTCGAAAGTGTGTTTAAATCCATGGCGACCTGTTCTCTACCTGTGGTATAAGGTTCCAGAAACTGTTCACTTCCGCCTAATTGGTAACCGCGCAGTCCCGTCTCCTGATTGATTAAGCTGGTCAGTAAACTATTGGCCGTTGTTAGAATCGGAATCGCCTGATTCACGATCGCATTGTTTTCTCTTTCCATATTTCGAGAAGCCATGTAGTTCGATACACTGACGAAAGCTAGTAAAAGGACTATTAATATGACATATAGCATGGAGATCCGCGATCTCGTGAAGGTTTTCATCCCAATCGGTCACCTAACTTCTAATAGAATAAAAGATCACCTAGAAATTCGACAAAGATCAACAAAATCCTCTAAAAATTAATGATGTTATGTTTTCTTCCATGAATGATTGCAGAAAAGGGCGATGTCGTTTAAAATATGAGTCAATAACCAAACAGGATGTCAATTCATGTGACATGATAGGTATACAAGAAGGAGGCGCACTGTGCAGGTGAAAAACATCAAGATTCCGCCGCGGCATGAAGTACGTCCCTATTTTCAACCAATTATCTCTTTACAGAGTCAACGGATAATAGGGTATGAAACTTTAGGCAGATGGGTTCGCGAGAGTGGTGTGGAGAGCTTAGGTCCCTTTTTCAAAGATCCTGATATTTCCGAAGACATGCAGCTGATGATTGATCGTCATTTAAGAGAGCAAGCCATAGAACGAATAGCCGCTGCATCGGATGATAGCGAACTGTTTATTAACCTTAAGCCCTCTTGGATATATAGAACCTACAAGCGAACGGGTGTTTTGCCGACGATTGAATTGTTGAAGAAATACCAGATTAATCCTTCGCGGATCGTCATTGAAATCACCGAGGAGGAATTTACGGGCAAGCTCCAGGAGCTGACATGGATTGTTGAATTATATCGTGAATTCGGATGTACGATTGCCATTGATGATGTCGGAAGCGGCTTTAGTAACTTCGATCGAATTGCGAGTTTGCAGCCGAAGATATTGAAAGTTGACCTGAATATTTTGAAAAAGAGCATCGTTCACGATGGCTATAAGGCAGTTATGCAGTCTTTCTCTATTGTATCTGCGCAAATTGGGGCTTCCCTGCTCGTTGAAGGTGTCGAGACCAAGCAGGAGCTGCGCAGTGCTTTACAGGTTGGGGCTAGATATGTGCAAGGCTTTTTATTCTCCAAAGCAGAGCCAGACCTGCAGCGACCGGATGCGTACAAAGCCATGCTGGAAGAGGAAATTAAATCGTTCGGACAGGATGAATTCCACAGATATCATCACCTGTTGAGTGTATATCAAAGGCTGGATGCGGTAATCAATTCTTCCGTTCACATCTCAAATGCGGAGGAGGCTGATGCGGTGATCGAGCAAACGATCAGTAACGTCACGGACAATTGCATCCGCATGTACATCTGCCAAGGGAATGGCTACCAGACTTCCTCTAACTACACGCGTTCCGAAGATGGGTGGGGGAAAGACGAGAGTTACCGACAAGCGAACTGGACGTGGCGGCCCTATTTCATCTCTAACATCCTGATGATGAATCTGCAAAAGCAAGGCATTCTCTCCCAAGCCTATACCGACTTGGATACCTCGCGTCAGATTCAGACTTACTCGTGTGCGATTGGTGAGGGATATTATTTGTTTTTGGATTTGTTGATCTAAGTTGGGAAAGGATCGGGGCGCATAGCATATTCGTAGGCATCGCCAGGCGGCGGGCGCGAAAGATTCACCAACATCCTTCATATTCGCGAATAGATGGAAAAAGTACATCTAATTCGAGCGGAGTTTATACAGTTAACTCTATGGATTAGCTTGTTGGTGGATGAGGTAGTGTGGAAGGTTAATAGTGAAAGGTGAGTAGTAGGGAGGACGTGCAAGTAGAGTAGATCAGATATAGGATCGCGAGTTGCTGGAAAGAGATAGAACGATACGTATGCAGCACAAAAGAGGTTATCCCAGGTGAAGCTTGGGATAACCTCTTTTGTGTGTGAATCACTATACGATCTCTCACAAGGCTACTCGCATAAATAGCGCTATGGCATAACGTTAATTGGGTTACTAGCGTATTTGCGAAGAAAATAGAATGATGGCGTAACGCTATTTCTACTTTTAATTGGATTAAGCGTCTGTAGAAGGACAATAGCGCTATACCATAACGTTATTGAAGCTATATTCCTAATCTTTTAAGGTGTAGGATGATAGCATAACGTTATCTATAACTCCAACAATTGGGTATGGTGATGGTGTTACGCACGTGAGTGAGTGATAGCTGCTACGCCTCGACCCACTCGCGGCGGAGCGAGAACAGATCGCGCAGCTCGTCGGTCGACAGTTCCGTTATCCAGTTCTCGCCTGAGCCTACGATCTGTTGGCTGAGGCCGAGCTTCCGCTCGATCATCTCGTCGATGCGCTCCTCCAGCGTGCCCAGCGTCACGAACTTGTGCACCTGCACATGACGCGTCTGCCCGATCCGGAAGGCGCGATCCGTCGCCTGATTCTCGACGGCGGGGTTCCACCAACGATCATAGTGGAACACATGATTCGCCGCCGTCAGGTTGAGTCCGATGCCGCCAGCCTTCAGCGAAAGAATGAACACATTTCGCTGCTCATCCGCTGGATGTTCATCGGTGTCTTGGAAGTGCGCGATCATCTCATCGCGCCCATTCTTCGATGTTCCGCCGTGCAGGAACAGCACTTTCTCGCCGAGCTCCTGCTGAAGCACATGCTGCAGCAGGTTGCCGGTCTCGACAAATTGCGTGAAAATCAAGCATTTGTCGCCCTCTTGGCGCAGCTCCTGCACCATCTCGAGCAAGCGCTCTAGTTTGTTGGAGCGTCCGCTCCACGGGGCGCCGAGCCCTTCCTTGAGCAGCAAAGCAGGGTGGTTACACACTTGCTTGAGCTTCGTCAACGCGGCGAGGATGAGTCCGCGCCGCTCCATAGAGGAAAGCTTATCCAGCCGATCAAACATATCCTGGATGTAGTTCTCGTACAACGAGCCTTGTTCCGCTGTGAGCGAGATGAACGTTTTGGACTCGTTCTTCTCTGGCAGATCCAATTGGATCGCCGGATCCTTCTTCTCGCGCCGCAGCAGGAATGGGCGGATCAGCTTCTGAACCTTGCCGATCGTGGCCTCATCGCGCGTCTTCTCGATGGCGTTCACATAGCGAGTCGTGAACTCGCGCACCGTGCCGAGATAGCCTGGATTCGCGAAGTCGAAGATCGACCATAGCTCGGTCAGACGATTCTCAATCGGTGTTCCCGTCAAGGCAATGCGATGAAACCCATTCAAACGGCGAATCGCTGTAGCCTGTTTCGTATAAGCGTTCTTGATATTTTGAGCTTCGTCCAAACAGATCGAGTTCCAAGCAATCGCGCCCAGTTCACTCTCATCTAGATGGGAAAGCGTATAGGATGTCAGTACCAAGTCGTATTTGCCAACGATTTTTTCGCTAAAGGCAGGCCCTTTTAAACGCTGCGGCCCGTAGTGAAGATGGACACGCAAGGAAGGGGCAAATCGTTTCAGCTCCATCTGCCAGTTGCCCAGCACGGAGGTCGGACAGACTAGCAACGATGGTGTATCGGGCTGCTCGGTCTCTTTGACCGTGAGCAAGTACGTGATCCATTGGATCGTTTTCCCGAGACCCATGTCATCGGCTAAGCAGCCGCCAAGGCCAAATCTGCGCAAGAACAACAGCCAAGAGATGCCATCCACTTGATAGTGGCGAAGTGAGCCATGAAAGCTAGGCGGCGGCTCCATCGTCGGGATCTCCGAGGTTTGCGTCAGCTGGTCAATCATATGGCGCAATTGTTCGTTCAGTTCAACTTCCATGTCGAGGTAGCGCATCGCGTCAGGATCATCCTCAGCAGGCAACAAGCCGCCTGCGTCACCAGCAAAATGCAGCTCTAATACATCGCGGAACGAAAGCCCCTGCTTCTTGTGCACTTGCTTCATAATCTGCTCGACCTGTGCCATGAATTTCGGGTCGAGTTGAATCCAGTTGCCGCGAATCTGGATCAGCTTGCGCTTCTCCTCCAGAAGCTGGCGGAATTCCTCCTCCGTCAGCTCCAAATCCCCAACAGCCAGCTTCCAGTCGAACTGCATCAGCTGGGTCAGCCCGAACATCGTCTCCCGTCCAGAACCGACGGAAGACTTGATCTTCGCGCGCAGCTTCGGCCGCATCTTGCGGATGCGCTCCCACCAAGCCGGCAGGAACACGCTTGTTCCTGACTCAACCAGTCTGACGCTTCCCTCTGCGAGGAAGCGCCAAGCCTCCTCTTCCGTCACCGTCTGACGGAGGACGCCCTCGCCCGCATCCAGCCACGGCAGGATGCGCACCCACTTCGCCACGTCGCGTTCGACGCGGCTTAGATCAGGCAGCCACGCCTCCGGCAGTGGCTGCTCCCCCAAGACCGGCTCGCCGACGGTCGTCACGGTGCGCAGCACCTCCGGCGCCAGCCGGTCCTGCAGCAGCACGCGCAGCTGCCAGCCTGCGCCGTGCGCGAGGTCTGGCTCGACGAGCTGCAGGCACGTCCGCATCGGCGTCCGATCCTGGCGCCAACCAATGCTGACGAGCCAGTCCTCCTCGTCCAGCCACACCTCTGCGCTGACATCGCCGCGCCGCATTAACGGATACGCAGCTTCCAGCTTGCGTAAATTGTCCTTCATGATCCCGTCGGCATCGACCCATTCCGGGATCAGTGCATGAATCCAGCGTGAAACCGCTGGTGTCTCAAGCACCTGCAGCTCTTCGGGCAGCTGCAGCTTCCAACCGATCTCGCCAGCCTTCCATTTCTCGTAGTCTGGCATGAAGCGACCTGTCGCAAGTGACTCGCGAATAGCAGGAGCCAGCGCAATGACATCAGAGCAAGAAGCATGCCACTTCAGTTGTAAGTGCTGAACAGGCTGCGGCTCGCTGAAATAATCGAGCGCTTCAAGCGGCAATAGTTCGATGCCTTCCCGATTTTGCCATTCACTCGGTTCCATGAAGGTGCCGAAGAAGGAGGCGCGATGCCAGGCGAAGAGCATATGTTTTAAATCAAGAGCATCCCAAATACCGCCGTTTTCACGGGAGCCCCATAGAAATAATGACCCGTTAGGTAAGGAACTAACGTGTATGGTCAGCGCGCTGGTTTCGATCATCGAATCCATTTTCCTTTCTTGAGCTCTTCTTGGAAAGCACGCAAACGTGAGAACTTATCCGCTAAGCGGTAAATATAGTGCTCCCAGCGGTCATCCTGGCCGATGTGTTTATAGATGCTATGCAGCTTCTTAAGCAGACGAACTGCTGTCTTGTAAGAAGCTCTATTTTTCTCCAGAACAGCCCGTTCGGCTGCTTGATGATAGAGCGGAAGGAGCAGCGCAGAGTCGTGCTCTTCGATCGCTTTGAGCTCCATCCCATATAGATTCAAGGGGGAAATCCGATTCGCCAGCTGCAAATCCACCCATTGACGGTATCGTTTCGTTTGCAGCAAATACGCGGTGTAATAGTAGTAGGAACGCGGGAGTAAGGACTCCATCACCTGAACCCACTCGCTATCGTTTGCCAGATGCTTCGTCGTATCTAGCCAATATTGGCAGAACGTGCGGAAATCATCATGGTTCGCATTCGTTATCGAAGGGAATAGCCAGCGCAGCCAGACCAGCATGTGATCCCACTGTCCATCGCTCGCGAATTTATTTAAATAGAGGAAGAAATCCTTCGCATGTGGATGAGCGAGTTGCCCAAGCCGTTCGAAGGCTTGCTCGGTATGCCCCTGCATAATATCGAAATGCGCCCTAGCTGCAAGTAACGTATCCTTCTTCTTCGGAAGCAGCTCCTTCTTAGCCAGAAGAGTGTCGAGACGTGCGATTTCTTCTTTCTGTGCACTAGGTTGATCGGTCAACTTCCACCAGATGAAACGATACACGAACAGCCAATCAACTGGACTGTCCTTGCCTTGCAGGGCGGATTCTCCGACCATTTTCATCGTGGTCAACCATATCTTAGGCTCTGCTAGGAAAGAGCGGTTTACATCGATGCGATCGACGAATTCGACAAGCTTATCTTCACAGTTTTTGGCGGAAATTTTGCAACCATTTTCATGATAGTAGCTCAGGTAAGAGCTCTTCGTTTCTTGATAAAATTGTTCGATCTTCCGCATCATGAAAAGCACAATGTGGAACATATAGAGCTCACGCATCGTATCGCGCCAATTCGCTGCATAAGGCGGCAGGGACTCCAAGGCGGACTCATAGAAGGTTTCTATGGAATGCTGATGCGAGATGGAGAAGCCATGAAACTTACCTTCAAAGAAACGATGCCATTCACTAGGCATACTCTCTTCCAGAGGCACGTTCGCCTGTGCAGCCGCTTTGCGTTCTTGAATGATGGAAGCAGCTGCACTTCGGGCTGGCTTCTTCCGTGTATGGATTTGCTGCTTCAACTGCTGCAGGACAAGCTCTGGTCGACCATAGGTGGCGTACAAGCTAAAAAACGTAGCACCAATGTGCTGACAGAAGCCCACAAAGGAGCAAGTGCAGGCACTCGCAGCGAAATTTTCTAAATGAACTTCTACTTTATGGACCTGTTTACTTGTGACAGTTGCCAGAACACTAAGCCCTTTGAGATCAACCTCGGTCACTCGGCCTTTATGATAATACTCCCAGCCTTGCTCCAGACGGGTGGCGTCAAAGTGCAATGGGATTTGCTTGATGAGGTAGTTCATTCGATTTTTGGGAATTTGAAGTTTCAACATGTGATCGTTCCTACCCTCCGAGCGGCGCATTCCTTCTTCCATAGTAACAGATTTTTTCCGAAATTGCCCATTTCCACAGTTTATGCCAAAGGTGATATTTTTAATCCGTACTGAAAGGGGTTAACCCTGCATTCTTACCTAGAATATGATAAAGTGAAGCTAGATGAAATGCTTCTTGAAGGGAGACTGCGCGAGTGGGTATTAAATTTGGTCGTGAATATAAGGATATTGTTACTGATTTTGTACGCGGAATCGAAATGGTGAATGGCTTCTATGAGCTGCTTGAGATGAATGCAGAAGACTGGCAGGAGCTGGATGAGACCGAACAGGAAGAATGCCTGCGTACGCTGGCTGACGATATATTTTACGGGCTAGGCAGTTCACCGGTCATGCATGTTGGGGCAGGTTCGGTTCGGCATGATGCAGGCAATCACGTGCTAAAAGTCCATGATGGTGAGAAGTTGGTTTCGGTCATCTACTTGGTCTAAAACAGGAAGAACTGCGATATAGAAAGGTGTAAAGAAGCTATGTTGGATGGCGCAAGAAAGGTTCTACAACAGGTTTATGGATATCCCGAGTTTCGTGAGGGCCAGAAAAATATTATTACGAACCTTCTCGAGGGTAAGGATACCTTAGGTATTATGCCAACGGGCGGAGGGAAATCGATCTGCTATCAAGTGCCGGCGCTGCTGATGGAGGGAGTGACGTTAGTCATTTCCCCTCTCATCTCTTTGATGAAGGATCAGGTGGATGCGCTCGGCGCGCTCGGTGTTCCTGCCACATTCATTAATAGTACGTTGGAAGCTAGAGAAGTGGAACAGCGCATGCAAGGGGCTATGCAGGGCAAGTATAAGTTGCTTTACATTGCACCTGAGCGCCTGGAATCGGAGCGATTTCGTGCCAGGATGGCGGCGTTGAATTTGCCGCTGGTCGCAATTGATGAGGCACACTGTGTCTCGCAGTGGGGGCATGATTTCCGTCCGAGTTATGTCTCGATTGCACCGTTCATTCGGCAGCTGCCGAATCGGCCGATTGTGGCTGCTTTCACAGCAACGGCTACTGCTGAGGTTACTGCGGACATCGCTCGACTGTTGGATCTGGATGCGGCAGGGATTTTCATCAATGGCTTCTCGCGCGACAATTTGGAGCTAACCATTCTTCGCGGAGAGAAAAAGCGGGATTACATACAGAACTATGTGAAGGAACATACCCATCAGCCAGGCATTATTTACGCTGCGACGCGTAAGGATGTTGAGGAGTTGTATGAGGCGCTGCGCAAAAAAGGCTTCGCCGCAGGCAAGTATCATGCGGGCATGTCCGATGATGAGCGCTCCTACATGCAGGAAGCGTTTCTCTATGACGATATTCGCGTGATGATCGCGACGAATGCGTTCGGGATGGGGATTGATAAATCCAACGTCCGGTACGTGATTCACTACAATATGCCGAAAAATATGGAAGCTTATTACCAGGAAGCAGGCCGTGCGGGCCGTGATGGTGAGCCGAGCGAGTGTATTCTGCTATTCAGTGCGCAGGATATTATGACGCAGAAGTTCCTGATTGAGCAGAACCAGCTCTCGCCTGAGCGCAAAGCGAACGAGTACAAAAAGCTTCAAACGATGATCGACTACTGCTATTCGCCGCGTTGTTTGCGGAATGCTATTTTACATTATTTTGATGAGCAAAATATTAAGGATACCTGCGGGAACTGCAGTTCCTGCAAGGATGATCGTGACACCGTCGACATTACAGTCGAGGCGCAAAAGATTTTCTCCTGCATTCGCCGCATGAACGAGCGGTTCGGAATTTCGATGGTTGCCTCTGTATTGAAGGGGTCCAAGGCGAAGAAGATTATGGACTATCGATTCGATCGACTGCCGACACACGGGATTATGAGCAATTTGCCCGAAAAAGAGATTGCTGAATTGATTAATGTGCTGATTTCCGAAGGCTTTTTACAACTGTCCGAGGGTCAATACCCGGTTGTTCGGTTGATGCAGCCTGCTGCCGAAGTACTTCAGGGCAAGCTGCCCGTGAATCAAAAGGTACGCAAACAGCCCGTTCGCACTGTTGCCGCGATGGACAATACATTGTTCGAGCAGTTGCGATTGCTGCGTCGTGAAATGGCTGCACGTGAGAAGGTGCCGCCTTATATTATTTTCGCCGACAGTACGCTGCGTGAGATGAGTGAGAGCTGTCCGACGACGGAAGCCGCGATGCTGCGCATCAAAGGGGTCGGTGAGGTGAAGTACCGCAATTACGGGAAGCCATTCCTGGAGCTGCTTCGCACGTATGCGGGAGAGAGTGATATGGGCGTAGTTGCCTATGATTATGAGTGAGGGGCAGTACCCAATCATCCCCGCAATGACATGCTGCGATTCACTCACGATCCCAGAATTGCGCATTCCCCAGTAGGCGTCCTTGAACGAGAGTAGCTAGTGAGGGAGCGGAGGATGATGGTGAGAGTGAAGCTAGAGAGAGTGGTTGTGGATAAGCGGTTGGCCACGTTGGGAACGTGGAGCCTTGAAGCGGAGGAGAGCAAGTGGATCGTGCGGAAGTATCGGTTTACTTCTTTTCCTCAAGGGATAACGTTCGTGAACGAAGTTGCTCGCTTGTCCGAAGCGGTTAACCACCACCCCATGATTGCCATTGATTATAAAATGGTAACGCTGCGCCTGACCTCGTGGAGTGCTGGCGGTTTGACCGAGCTCGATTTCTCGACTGCTGCGAAGTTTGATCAGGCTTATATGGAATTAAGGCGCTAAGATGACGGACGGACCTGTATAGACCATGCAATGGACTTGGGCGGGCCCGGTTGGCGTCAACTTCTCGTAGGTATCTGTGATCGTGAATCCCACTCGCTGGTAGGTGCGAATGGCGCGTTCGTTCCAGACGAGTACCTCGAGGTCGATTTCATGCTCGGCGTTACGGTGCTGTGCTTCTGCTATAAGCAGCTGAACGAATTGTTTGCCAAGTCCACTGCGGCTAGCTACGCCTTTGCCACAAAGATCCGGTCGAAGTCCTAGGCCTAATCGGGTAACACCAACGATCGGAAAAAACTGAACAAAACCTTGTAAGGTTCCCGATTCATCCACTACACCACAATATTGTTCATCCCTAATTCGGGGATCAGCGAATTCGGATTGGTTGTCGAGCATCGTGGCCCAAGACGGCCAGTTGTAAATTGCGTAAGGAGCAGGATAGCTCCATGTGCACAGCTCCTGGCTAGCCGATTCCGTTAGCGGAACGACGCGCCAAGGTGAATTTAAGGTAATAGGTTGTGGCATTTCTTGGGCAACCTTTCTATAGGTAGTATTTGGCCATCGTTCTATTCTAGACTAACAATTCCCCTTATTCTACTCGATGTCTGAGAGATCTGGAATGGATTCTCAGCAAATTGCGGAACCAGGTTCCGCAGCTATAGAAGTGGCCAGCAATTTGCGTTTGTTCGAACGATATTTTATATCAATTACAATAAGGAGGGCACCCGTGATGACACAAGTGACCATTCGTGAAGCCGTCATGTCCGATATTCCCCAGCTTAAAACTTTGATGCTCGCTTATATTGTGGATTTCTATCAGTACCGCCAACCGGAGGATGAGAAGCTGAACGCTTTGATTCATGAATTGCTCGAACAGAACATAGGTATTCAATTTGTAGCTGAAACGGAGGAGGGGGCGCTAGTCGGCTTTGCGACGCTGTATTTCACCTTCAGCACGCTGCGTGCCGCCAAGATTGCCGTCATGAATGATTTATTTGTTGTGGAAGCGGAGCGTGGACAGGGAGCAGCGGCGAAGCTCTTTGCAGCTTGCAAAGGCTATGCAGCTAGACATGATTATGCCAAATTAACCTGGGAAACAGCTCCAGATAACTTACGCGCGCAAGCTTTTTACGATAAAATAGGTGGAGACCGAGGTCATTGGCTGACCTATTCTGTGATTCCCACAAGTGGGATGGGCGATTAATTAAAGGTAGGGGAAGGTGGCAGAAACCGTGGAAAATATCGTAAGTCAGTCGTGGTTGCTTGGACAATTGGGTGATGCGAATATCGTCATCGCGGATTGTCGTTTTGCACTTGGTAAGCCTGAATCAGGCCGTGAACTGTATGCACAGGATCATATTGAAGGCGCCGTGTATGTCGACTTGGAGAAAGACTTATCCGGTGCTTTGATGGCGCACGGCGGGCGACATCCGCTGCCGGATCTCGGTGCATTCTCGATCCTCGTCGGCAGTCTCGGCATTGACGGCACGAAGACCGTCGTTGCTTACGACGATCAAGGCGGAGCAATGGCATCGCGCCTGTGGTGGATGCTGAAATTCCTCGGCCACTCCGAGGTATACGTATTGGATCAAGGGTATACCGCATGGAAATCCGCGGAATACCCTGTCACAGCTGAAGTGCCTGCGGTACTCCCGCGCACCTTCTCACCGAAGGTGCATCGTTCCATGTTGGCGAGCATGGATGAAGTGAAGGACAAGCTCGGTCGCCCAGGCACCGTGCTGGTTGATTCGCGCGAGGAGCGTCGCTACCTCGGCCTCGAAGAGCCAATCGATGCGGTGGCTGGCCACATCCCGGGCGCGCGCAACTTCTTCTGGAAAGGCGTTCTCGGCGAGAACGGTGCTTGGTTGTCAGCTGCGGAGCAAGAGCAGCACTTTGCCGCACTGCGTGACGCTGATGAAATCATCGTCTATTGCGGCTCGGGCGTGACGGCGTGCCCGAACGTGCTGGGACTTAGCGAAGCGGGCTTCGATAACGTGAAGCTCTACAGCGGAAGCTGGAGCGACTGGATTTCGTGGGAAGATAACCCGATTGCTACGGGTGAAGAGTAAAGTAATACCCCGAATACCCGTTAATGAGAGAAGAGCCTGTCAGCCACCGCGCAGACAGGTTCTTAGTCGTTTAGTCAACTCCGGTAGAAATAAAAAACGCATTTTATACAAAATTAACGAGGAAGCGTTTAACGTGTTATCATCGAATATAAACGAATTGGTGTATCCTACCAAATAATGTTATAAACTTTTTGCATATTCAATGTGATGGGGGTACATACTGTGAAGTTAGAAAGACTCTTATCCATAATTATTCTGCTTCTGAACCGCCGTGTGGTACAGGCCAAGGAGCTCGCAGAACGGTTCGAGGTGTCCGTACGAACAATATACCGAGATATCGAAGTAATTAATGGGGCTGGGATCCCCATCGTTACCTATCAGGGGACGAATGGTGGCATTGGCCTAGTGGAAGGTTACCGCTTGGACCACAATGTGCTTACTAATAACGAGCTTGCAGACATCGTTACCGCCCTCCGCAGCATCTCAACCTCATACGGCAACGAGCAGCAACTGCAGTTATTGGAGAAAATCAATAGCGTTGTCCAGCCCGCATACTCCGAAGAATTTCAACATAAGACGAACAGCGTGTTGATTGACTACTCCCCTTGGGACGGCAACGAAAGGCTTCGCCCTAAACTGCAGCTATTAAAGGAAGCCATAGATAAGTGTCTAATAGCTGGATTTACCTATTCCAATGCTGAGGGTGAAATATCATACCGTACGGTAGAGCCGTATATGCTCATCATGAAAGGGAGACAGTGGTACCTGCAAGCCTACTGCCTGGACAAAGAGCAGTTTCGGTTGTTCAAGCTAAAGAGAATGAAGGAGCTGGAGATAGCCCCGGGAAGAGTGTTCATTCGCCGAGAGCTTCCGAAGCAGGAACGCGACACAGGCCAAAACCCATGCGAGCCGTCACAGGTGACAGAGATCGTCTTGCGTTTCCACCCTGCCTCTCGTCATTTGGCGGAGGAATGGTTTGGCATCGAAGGACTTTTGCCGGTTGAAGACGGCAGTTGGCAAGTGAGGCTGGCATACCCGGAAGATGATTGGTTGTATAGATTCATTCTCGGCTTGGGTCACCATGCAGAGGTGCTTGAGCCACCCCATCTGCGGGATATCATCGCTAGTCGTGCAGAGCAAGTTGCGAAAATATATAGCAGAGATAAATCAACTTGACAGATAGATGTCAAGTTTGTTGTTTTATACTAAACTCATTCCAATACAAGGAGAATGATTAGTAATGAAACAAGACCAATCTGAATTGAAATCCTCGCTGCCGCTAGATTCGGCGACTCGCAAACCAATTGAGCCTGCACGTGTTGAGGAACTTCCCCCTTTCACACTAGCTGGAATTAGCGCCGTCACAACAAATGAAGCCGAATTAAGCGATAATGGCAAAATCGGCAAACTGTTTGAACAATACTACATACACAATATTGGCGGACAACTGGCCGACTATGTTAAGCAGCCTGGTCATTATAGCTGCTACTTCAACTACGAACAGGGCGATGCCGGACGGTATGAAGTAATGGTTGGCGTAAATGTTCGGGAAGAATGTCAGGATCCATATCCCGAGTCCATTAGGACGTTCACAGTTCCCGCTGCGAAATACGCCGTATTCGTCACAGAGTGGGGACCGATTATAGAGGTGGTGCAGCGGGCCTGGGGCGATATTTGGCAATGGTCGCGACAATCCGGCAATGATCGAGCTTTCACAGGAGATTTTGAGTATTATGGTCAGAATATCAATCCGAATGACGGGCAAGCTGAAATTTATATTGCTATACGCCAATAGCCCTGCTTTGCTTATAAAAAATAAGGAAAGGAATGATCACTATGGGTTCGATTGAAAACAGTAAAGTGGCAGCTGTATTCGACAATTATCCAAAACGTATTCAACAGAAGATGTGGTTTCTTCGCGAACTAATTCTGGATACTGCAACTGAGACCAGTGGCGTTGATACCGTGGAAGAGACACTAAAATGGGGTGAGCCTAGTTATCTAACAAAAAACGGCAGCACAATTAGAATAAACTGGAAGAAATCGAACCCGCATCAATATGCCATGTACTTTAACTGTCAGACAATGTTGGTTGACACATTCAAGGAACTTTTTAGAGATACATTCAAATATGAAGGCAATCGGGCGATTGTGTTCGATGAAAACGATCAAATACCTGTCGACGAATTAAAACAATGCATTTCATCCTCTCTCACTTACCATACCAGAAAGCATCTTCCAATGTTGGGAATATGATAATGGTGAGCATGTTGCGGTTGTCTGGTGTCCAGGCATAGCGATATGCAACGCTAATTCGTAGCTGTAGCAGACTGCCATTTGGCAGGTTGCTACGGCTGTTTCTTTTACCACTGAACCTCCAGCCAGGACTCTCTCAACGCTGCACAAATTTTGTGAGATTTTGATCTATTTTGTCGCCCCAATATGCTAGAATAAGAGAATTAGATGGGAATATTAGGCAGAGGGGTTTATAGATGAGGAGCAAGAGAGGGATTCTCGTGGTAGGTTTCTTGGTTTTATTGGCATACTGGTGCTGATTGCGGTTATCACAACAGCCGTTGTATGGGGGCAACGGGGGACGGCGATTGCGATGGATGAGCAGATCAAGTCGCAGCATGTCGCGAATAAGTCAAACTACGATAACATGTGGAAACGATTCAAAGAGATGGCGCAAGTCACCGACATGCAGGCTGATGATATTAAAAAGGTGTATACCGACCTCATTGCAGGCCGTTACACGAATACACAAGCACTTTTCCAAGCGATTCAAGAGCAGAACCCGCATATGAGTAGTACATTGTATACGAAGCTGCAAAACGAAGTATCTTCAGCACGAACCGAGTTCGACCGGAATCAAAAGAAGATTGCCGATCAAGTCCGTGAGTATAACACGCATATTCGGAAGCATGTGCTGATGAATGCGATTTTCCATTTCGAAACGATGGATGCGGAGAAATTCATTATTACCTCAGACCGTACGAGTGACGCGTATCAAACAGGCAAAGATAACGAAGTGAAGCTGAGGTAGCAGATGGCGTATTGGGCAGCGTTATTTCTCGTTCTGATTGTTGGTTTTGCCGTCGAACTTGTGACGGCCCGCAAATGGAGGCGGTATGTGCTGATCATGCTATTGGCCGGCATCCTTTTTGCAGGTGTAGTAGCTGGTGACTTTTATCTGCGGACGGTCGATACGGAGGTCTGGTCGGGGCGTGTTACGGACCTAGAACACATAGAAGAGTGGGACGAGTGGATCCCAGGTAGAGTAGAATGTTCCACGGACGATGATGGGGACAAGAGCTGTACCAAAAAGCCAGGCCACTTCGAGCACCACAGGGCCAAAAACAAGATTAAAACCTCGGATAATGGATGGTTTGAGGTGGATAAGTCGATGAACGGAGTGACATAGTTTAATGATCGTTCTCCTAATACGACATCAGAGTTGGCCAAATACTATCCATTGGGGACACCTTCGGCCTCCGTACACTTGTATGTGAATAAGGTGAGGAGCTCTTATAGCCTTTTTAAACATACCGATATTGATCTGAAAGATTACCCCGAACTGCCGGAATACCCAAGCCACGTCTCGGATGTGCTTCATGTCGATCGGATCGTGGGTGATGTACCGAACAAGCCTAGAGCGTTGGCGGCGTTGGCAGCCTGGAATACCGAGCTTAACAAGGTAGTGCCAGACCCTGAACAACCTGGAGAGATAAAGTCGTGGAAGCAGGTTAATTTGATTTTTGTGAATATGGGGATGGATCTGCCGCAAGAATATGGCTACGCCCTCCAGGATAAATGGAAGAACGGCAATAAGAATGATTTCATCGTCAGCTTTAGTCCGGCTTCGGATGGCTCTATGAAGTGGGTGCACGCTTTCTCATGGAGTGAAGTGGATATGCTTAAGCTTGAAGTGCAGGATTATATGACGGAGCAGGGATATGGCAAAGATTTTGTGCCGATCGTGGAACATGTGGCTCAGATGGTGGCGGATCAATTCGTGAGAAAGCAGTTTGCAGACTTTAATTATTTGCAAATTGAGGTCAGTGCTACATCGATCTATATCATTTGGGGACTGGAGATGTCGCTGCTTGCATGCTACATGTACAAATGCATCAAAATCTTCCTTCAACGTCGAAGGAATATGACATTTTATTCATAAGTGAAAAGCGTTCTCTCACCGGGTGGTGTGGGAGCGCTTTTTTGAGTATGCTTAGAATAGTCGGGTTGAGTTTTGATTGGAGAGGAGAGGGAACGCCTAATGGAACTAACGTATTTGAAGACCTTTCGCGAAGTGGCCAAATGGGGAAGCTTCACGCGGGCTGCGGAAACGCTCGGTTATGCCCAGTCCAGCATTACAGCCCAAATTCAGAAGCTCGAGGAATCCTATGGGGCTATTCTCTTGGAGCGTTTTGGGAGGAGTATGAAATTAACGATGGCTGGAGAAGCGCTCCTGCAATACGCGAATGAAATCTATAGGTTGCATGAAGAGTCCAAGGAAGTCGTATCCCAGCAATCCAAAGGGACGCTCACGATTGGGACGATAGAGACGTTAGCGGCTTTCTACCTACCCCCGTATCTGCAGGCGTATCGTCGCAATTTCCCGGACGTCAACATTGTCATTCAACCAGGGAATGAACCCTTCATTATTGAATCGGTAAAAGAAGGCGTTCTGGACATCGGGATCATTCTGGACCCGCCATTTACGGACCCAGAGCTGGAGAGCCGTATGTTGAGAGAAGAACCGCTTGTCATCATTGCTTGTCCCGATCATAAATTGGCTGGGCACAATGAAATCCACACGGAAGATCTGCAGGATGAATCTCTGATTCTGACTGAGGATGGATGTACGTACAGAGCGATGCTGCTCAAAGTATTGAAAGGACAACAGGTAAGTTACAATCTGTCTTACGAATTTGGCAATCTGGAGGCGATTAAGCAGTGCGTAATTTACGGTCTTGGCATTGCATTATTGCCCCGAATTGCCGTTGCCGAGGAAATACGCAAAGGCCAGCTTGTGGCGATACCATTCGTTGATCCGGCGTGTAAGTTCTACACACAATTGATCATTGCTAAGAAAAAATGGAAATCTAAAGCCCATCTAGGCTTTCTAGAGCTGCTCGGTGGCGCCAACTATCGAAATGAATGAAGTATAGTATTAATAACTATCGATAACTCCAGTGTTTGGGGCTGTGTTACAGTCATATCAAGAAATCAACAACCCACTGGAGGAAACGCAAATGACTATTCAAACAACCCAATCGCTCGTACTCGAGACGCCAGCTGCATCACCAGAGCATACACATCAACATTATATGAATAAGCTTTCGGTGGAAACAGACGTTGCGGATGTACGTTACGACATGCAGCATGGTTACAATGACTTCCTGCTGATCGATGTTCGCAGCGCAAAAGCCTACGGAGAATGCCATGTTCCCGGTGCGATAAACCTGCCTTCCAACCAGATCAGCGCCGAAACGACGGCTTCCTTTTCGAAAGAGCAAACGATCGTCGTCTATTGCTGGGGACCGGCTTGTAATGGCGGCACGAAAGGAGTAGCTCGTCTCTCGGGTCTCGGTTTTAAGGTAAAAGAGATGCTAGGAGGGATTGAGTACTGGAGAAAGGAAGGCAATGAGGTAGAAGGAACGCTTGGTCAAGCGGCCCCTTTGATTGGGTGAATATGGGTGAATATAGGTGAATATAGGTGAATGAAAGGAGGCTGTCTCAGAAGTCAATTTAGATATTTTGAAACAGCCCCGTTGTTCGTTAATGACCGATGAGTAATAAACCGTTTCCCGTAACTAACTGGATTTCCTCCATCTATTTGAAACTGATTTGGCGAATTAGAAAGATTAAATGTACTTCCTGTAGTTAAATTCCCTCGATTTGCTCGATTCTTCAAATTTCATACAAATTATATGCACTTTTTCCATCTAATCACAAAAATATGTCAGATTTAAGCAAATTAGCTGTAGTTTATACATCTAAAGATGAGTGAGTGGTCACCTTTGTTCGCTCGCCTTACGCGATTCGATTACCCAAGTCTTCTAAGATTCCCATAGGAACAGCCTTCGGTATATTGTTTCCTAGAAAACAATACAGCATGACCGGCAGGCGAAGGCAATAAGTAAAGTAAATTGAAATAGCCAATAACGCCAGACATAGGTATGATAGTGACAAATGGCATTTCGTTATGTAGTAGGGGGAGGAAGATTAGGAAATGGCTGAAGACAGCGAATGGATTCGAGCATATAAGGATTCCCCGGAAAAACAGCAGCGACTCTACCGCACAACCTTACGTACCGTCGTCGTCGCTCAACTATTCGGCGGAGCAGGGCTTGCCGCAGGTGTGACGGTTGGAGCGCTGCTTGCGCAAGATATGTTAGGGACGGATAGCTTGGCTGGTATCCCTTCTGCTTTGTTGACGCTAGGCAGCGCTTCATCCGCATGGATAGTTGGACGCCTATCGGGGCGATACGGCCGAAGGCTAGGTTTAACAGCCGGCTTCCTCGCTGGAGGTGTAGGGGCCATGGGCGTCGTATTCGCAGCTATAGCGAATAGCCTGCCACTTCTGTTCCTATCGATGTTGATTTACGGCGCAGGAACATCGACGAATCTCCAAGCACGCTATGCAGGAACGGACTTGGCTCAGCCTAAGCAGCGAGCAAGAGCGATCAGCATAGCCATGGTCTTCACGACGTTCGGTGCGGTTGCAGGACCGAACTTGGTCGGGGTGATGGGGCGATTCGCGACATCACTCGGCGCGCCAGCGCTGGCGGGGCCATTCATGCTGGCAGCTACGGCTTTTGTGCTGGCGGGCTTGGTGTTGTGGATTTGGCTCCGGCCAGATCCCTATCTCGTGGCTAAAGCGATAGCCGAGGCGCAGAAAGCAACGGCCACGCAAGGGGCGGTTTCCGCGAATCCTTCAGTGCCAGCTGGGCGTAACCGGGGCATTCTCATTGGAACTACGGTGATGGTGTTGACGCAGATTGTCATGGTAGCCATCATGACGATGACGCCAATCCATATGAAGCATCATGGACATGGCTTAGAGGCAGTCGGCATGGTAATTGGCATCCATGTCGCCGCGATGTTCTTGCCTTCTTTGGTAACAGGTATACTTGTGGACAAATTAGGGCGCATCTTTATGTCCTGTGCATCGGGGGTTACGCTGCTATTGGCCGGACTGCTTGCCGCATGGGCGCCAGCAGATTCTATGCTCTGGCTAATAGTCGCCTTAGCCTTGCTCGGACTTGGCTGGAACTTTGGTTTGATCAGCGGTACGGCGCAGATTATTGATGCGACAACACCGGCAACACGTGCGAGAACGCAAGGAACTGTCGATGTCTTAGTTTCGTTGGCGGGAGCCTCCGGCGGAGCTTTGTCGGGTATGGTTGTTGCGCATTCAAGCTTTGCTTGGCTCTCGTTGGCGGGAGGCTTCCTATCCCTGTTGTTGATCCCTGTCGTGATTTGGTCACGAAGAGGGAGTGGCCGCGAAGGTGTGTTGAACCCTTTTAAATAATCATTTTTCATAAAAATAAACATATGTTTTATTCAAAAGATGGTTCATTGCTAAGAGGTTAGCGGTGAACCATCTTTTTGTTTTGTAATAAAATAGGTAATTAGTTGTATGGATGTATTTTCCAATTAATAGTATATTCCAATAGATTCAATTAAATGGCATTTTTATACAAAATAATTAGAGGATATTACCATTTCTGTGGAACTTTTTAACGTCTTGCTCCGTCTACTTTATCATACGTAAAATTTGGAAATGAAAGGGAAACTAACCATATGGCAAGCTGGTTTCGTAAAAGAAGCACATTAGAGGCTTTTTCTGTCGAAGAAGAATCGCTTTCCAACAGCGTCTACTCTCGCATTATCACACCCCATTCACCTGTGTTGACGGTTCGTGATGTACATCGCTCTTTTCAAGTGGGAGGTGGGCAGTTAGATGTTCTGAAAGGGATTGAGATGGAGCTGAGGCCGCTGCAACTTGTCATGCTCAAAGGGCGATCAGGTTCGGGGAAAACAACACTGCTCAATTTAATCGGAGGGCTGGATCTGCCAACGAAGGGGGAGATTGTGTTTCAAGAGCATGCCTTTCACCACAGCAGCGATGATGAGAGGACGTTGATCCGTCGTAAGGAGATTGGGTTTATATTTCAATCCTATGCGTTAATGCCGTTACTATCTGCTTGGGAAAATGTTGAGTTAGCACTGCGGATGGCAGGCACGCCTCGCTCTCAGTGGAAAGAGCGGGTACATCATTGTCTTGACCTAGTCGGTCTTGGCAAACGGATGCATCATCGTCCCTATGAGCTTTCCGGTGGTGAACAGCAGCGTGTCGCGATCGCCAAAGCTATTGCACATAGGCCAGCACTCATATTGGCGGATGAACCGACTGCTGAACTGGATTCTCAGATGGGAGCGCAAATTATGTCGGTTTTTCGCAACATCATCGCCACAGAGCAAGTCACGATTTGTATGACAACACACGACCCTACAATTTTGGAGGTTGCCGATCATGTTTATGAAATGGTGGACGGAAGATTCGTCACGTAAGTGGATGATGAGGCCGCTAGCAGCACTGCTTTTAAGTTCTACACTCCTTCTTGCTTCGGGGTGCTCACTGTTGCCCAAAGAACAGGATGAAGAAACGCTTCCGACGATTAATCCACCGAAACTTTCCAAAAAGCCTGAATATCCGGTGAAAACGGAAACCCTTGAGACGAAAGTGAGAGGGAGTGGACGATTAATGGCCTTGCAAGAGGAGAAATTGTTCTTCTCCGAAGATATGTCTGCCAAACGGATAAGTGCCATACTTGTGAAAAACGGCGACTCCGTTGAACAGGGACAGCCGATTGCCGAACTCGACGTATCGGATATAGAGAGCGATTTGAAGCGAAAGAAGCTTCAAACACGCAAGGATGAGCTGACGATGATCGAAACACTTCGTAAGGCTGACGAAATGTCACCAGAACAAATTGAGCAGGCGAAGATTGATTTTGAACTGAAACGTGAGGAACTGACGAAGCTTGAATCACAAGTGGGTAAAGCGAAATTGCTTGCACCGTTCAGCGGGACGATTGTTACCGTAACTGCTAAGAAAGGCGATACCGTGAAGTCTGGAGAATCCGTAGCAACGCTCGCCGATTTGAAAGAACTAACTGTCGCCGCAAGCATTAGTGCTGATGATGCCAAGAAAGTGGCTGTCGGTATGGAAGTTCAGGTAGATATCAATTCAGCTGGTCAGCACAAAGGGAAAGTGAAGCTGCTTCCAAATCCGCAAGCTGGGAACAACAATAATAGCGGTGGGTTCCCTGGTCAAGGACAACAAGGGGAGCAGGATACGATTGATAATTATTTGGTCGTACAGCTGAATGAGTTTCCCAAAGGGCTGAACCGCGGTACGCCGCTAAGTGTAACAATTATTACCCAAAGAAAAGAAAACGCCACGACGATTCCTCTGGCGGCACTTCGTTCCTATTCAGGCCGAAATTATGTGCAAGTCATAGATGCCCAAGGAAATAAGAAGGAAGTGGACGTAGAAATCGGTCAGCAGACATCAACGGATGTGGAAATCATAAAGGGCCTCACAGCCGGACAGAAAGTAGTGGGTCGCTAATGTCCATGCCGATGCTGCGGTTTTTATTTCGGAAAATGTGGAATACCCGCTGGCTAACGCTCAGCACCTTGCTTGGTCTTGTCATGGCGGTTGCCTTCACAACGAGCATTCCGATGTATGCCGATGGGTCACTGAAACGTGTCGTCGCCAAATCTCTAGAAGCTAAGAGTGAGGGACTTCCCGCAGGCTCACTCCTTATGCGGTATCAAGCAGTCGGGACAGAACGTGCAGAGTTGGAAGAGCTGAAGAACGTCAACGCGTACATACAAAATGATGTCCCAACAGATATTGGCTTTCCCATACATACTTATGCGAGCAGCTATGCCATCAAAGGAGCACAACTATCTCCCGCGGAAGGGACGAAAGCAGATCCAAGTAAACGTCGTCAAATGACGTTAACGTCAATAAGTGGCTTAAAGGAACAAGTCGATTGGTCAAATGGACAAATGGCTTCTGGGCAAGTACAGAATGGCCAATTGGAAGCTGTGGTTCTGGAAGAAGCGCTATTTCGAAATGATTTGCACCTAGGGGATGTGTTTAATTATTCCGTTGCAAGTGCAAGCGGCAGTCAATTGCTCAAGGTGAAGATCGTTGGTTCCTTCAAACCGAAGGACGAAACGAGTGCTTATTGGTTTCAAGGGCTAGAGGGGCTAGTCAATGCACTTATAATTAGCGACGATGTATTTGTGAAGACGTTGCTGACGGAGAAGAAAATTCCTCTTCAGCTCGCCAATTGGTACTATGCTTTCGATCTGCGCAACATTCAAACAAGTCAATTGTCGCCACTGGAAAGCCGTTTGGAACGACTGGATATTAACTTGTTCCAACAGCTTAAGAATACCAAGGTAGATGTATCCTTCAAGCCGATTCTAACTGAATTTAAAGCGCAGAGCCTGCAGATGCAGATATTATTATTCACATTGGCGGCGCCCATGATTGCCATGGTTTTCTATTACATTATGATGAATGCCAGACAATCGCTGGATCGACAGCGCGGAGTCATTGCGATCTTGCGAAGCCGTGGGGGCAGCACGAAGCAAATAGTAGGGATCTATTTTCTAGAAGGATTGTTATTAGGCGTGATGGCGCTTTTGACAGGGCCGTTTATTGGTTGGTTCATGGCCAAAAGCATTGGATCCTCTAGTGGTTTTCTAACATTCGTGGATCGCAAATCGATTCCGATTAGTTTTACAACACAAGCGATGCTCTACGGTGGGATCGCAGTTCTCATTGCGATTCTTGCTAGTGTTATTCCAGCTGTGCTTTTCGCACGATCTTCGATCGTAAACTATAAGCAGCAGCTCGCAAGGTCAGACCGTTCGCCACTATGGCAGCGGTATTTCCTCGACATTGTTCTGCTGGGACTTGTTGGGTATGGCTTCTACTTATTTGACCAACGTCAAGTATTATCTGTGCAAACAGGAATGACAACCGATCAACTTCAGGTACACCCGCTGCTGTTTTTCGTGCCGGCACTTTCGATCTTTGCACTGGGACTTTTCTTTCTACGCATCTTTCCGTGGCTGCTGCGATTGTTCGGTTGGCTTGGTCGAAAGTTCCTGCCTGTGCCGCTATATTTAACGCTTGTTCAGCTTTCCCGTTCAGCCAAAGCGTATTATCCGCTTATGCTTTTGCTCATTCTTACGCTAGGGCTTGGTGTGTACAATTCCTCGGCTGCACGTACGATAGATTTGAATTCTTCGGAGCGAATCTTATATCAATATGGTACTGACGTCGTGATACAAACCGTATGGGAAGGTTTCTCCGACGATTTGCCGCAGGATCCAAACGCCGGAGGAAACGGTGGCGGAGCTCAAGGAGGCAATGGGGCAAATGGCGGGTCTGGTTCAGGCGGTGGCCAAAGCCAAGGTCAAGGTCAAGGTCAAGGTGGGCAGAAACCTGGTGAGGAAACCCTCACCAAGATACGTTATGTAGAGCCGCCATTTCAAGTATTCCGCGATTTAGAAGGCGTTCAAGCTGCTGCTAGAGTGATGCAAACCAAAGGGAATGTAGTCGTTTCCGGTAAATCTACCGGGCAGGGAATTATCATGGGGATCGATAATACGGAGTTCGCTAAAGTAGCGTGGTTCAGACCTGATTTATTCCCAGCCCATCCGAATCAATATTTGAATTTGTTAGGCAGCTATGAGCAAGCCGTTATCATTCCTTCCGGCTATGCCAGCAAATACGCGCTTAAGGAGGGGGATTTGCTATCCATTACAATCGGACAGCAACCAGTGGAATTCGTGATTGTTGGGATATTACCGTATTGGCCTGCTCAATATCCGGATCAAACACCCTTTTTCGTAGCAAATCTGGATTATATCTACGATCAAGCACCAATTACACCTTATGAAGTATGGCTCAAAATGAAACCCGATGCTAAAGTGGCTCCGATCGTTACCGCTTTACAGGCCAAAGGGATTGAAATGGCGTCCGTTAAGGATGTTCGCAACGAGCTCATCATCCAGAAGAAGCTCCCAGCAAGAGGAGGCGTGTTCGGTATTCTTAGCTTGGGTTTTCTCGTTTCTGTCGTCGTATCTTTAATCGGGTATATGCTGTATTGGTTCTTTAACTTATCTAGCAGGGTCGTACAATTCGGTGTCCTGCGTGCTATGGGGCTCTCCCGTAAGCAATTGACCGGTATGTTGTTGCTCGAGCAAGGTTTCACGGCTGGACTATCCATCGTGCTAGGTATCGCAATTGGCAAGCTAACGAGTTATTTCTTCTTACCCTTTCTGCAAACTTCCCAGAATGTGAAGACGCAGGTGCCGCCGTTCCGAGTCGTATTCGATTCCAAAGACACCTATCAGTTATATTTCGTTGTTGCATTCATGATGCTAACTGGCGCACTGTTACTGTTCTTACACATTAGAAGGTTGCGCGTTCATCAGGCTGTGAAGCTGGGGGAGGAGAAATAGCATGATTACTTGCGAGGGTTTAGTGAAAATTTACAAAACCGACGAGATCGAAGTTGTTGCGCTGCAAGGACTTAATATTCAGATTGACGACGGTGAATTAATGGCCATTATCGGAAATAGCGGAAGCGGTAAATCTACGTTGCTGAACATTTTAGGAGGTCTTGATCGCCCTTCCGCAGGTCAAGTAAAGGTCGGAGAGTGGGATTTGCTGAAGATTACAGATAAGCAGCTCGTTGACTACAAACGGCATACAGTCGGCTTCATTTGGCAAAATAATGCGCGAAATCTCGTTTCTTACTTGACTGCTCTTGAGAATGTGGAAATGCCCATGATGCTTAGCGGAAACTATGATCCCGCCTACGCGAAGCAATTGCTTGAATGGGTTGGCCTTAGTCACCGCTTGAATAATAAACTGCAAGAGCTTTCCGGTGGTGAGCAACAGCGTGTGGCTATTGCGATTTCGCTTGCTAACCGTCCGCGTTTGCTGCTTGCGGATGAACCGACCGGATCAGTAGATACCAAGACAGCCGATATGATTCTTTCTATTTTCCAACGATTGAATAAGGAGCTAGGTGTCACGATTGTAATTGTTACTCACGATATGTCCATGGCGGGCAAAGTAGGACGCGTCGTTGCTATTCGAGATGGGATGACAAGCTCGGAGTTTATCGCCCGTGACCCTTCGATATCAACTGTAGAGGGAGCATGGACTGGGCTCACAGAAGAGGCTCATGAGGAGTATGTCGTATTGGATCGTGCGGGCCGACTACAGGTTCCGAAAGCGTATTTAAACGCTCTGAACATTGATGGGAAAGCTACGATGGAATTTGATGGCGAGACGATCATGATTAAAGCGCCAAGAGCATTACCTGCTGTATATGAAGAAAAAGAATCATCTAATTCAGGAATGGCCGGAGGAAAATCAAAATGATAAAATTGAAACGTAAAATGATGGTTACAACCTTAACCTTAGCCTTAATGGCTCCACTTGCTGTTGCTTGTACGAAAGGCGAGAAAGCCGACGATAATCAAGAGCGTGTGCTGAAGATTGCGACGAATATGGGCTATGGTGGCAATTATGAATATTTCAGACAGCAATTTACCGAAATATTTGAATTTGCTAATCCCAATATCAAGCTAGAGATCATTTCAACGATGGATGAAAGGTTCCAGAACGGCGGCATCCAGCCAGGTGAGAAGTTCCCGGATCCAATGGAGAAGCTGAAAGAAGTGATGCAAGGCGATAATCCGCCGGATGTGGTTGTGCTTGGTTATGAACAGCTGCCAGAAGTTATCGAAAGTAATCTGCTATTACAGTTGGATTCTCGCATAACGAAAGATAAATTCGATACAACGGGCATTGTTCCAGCTGTGATAGAGGGAATGAAAAGTGCAGGCGGTGGCAAGCTGTATGCCCTTGCTCCAACATTCAGCTCTTCTGCACTTATTTACAATAAGAAAATGTTCCAAGACGCAGGGGTCGATTATCCGAAAGATGGCATGACATGGGATGAGACATTTGATCTTTCTAAACGATTGGCGAAAGGTGAAGGGGATAAGCGAATCAATGGGTTCTCTTTTACAACACAAGCTCAGGGGGGCGATCTGTTCTACGGCATGCAAATGTATACGGCTCCTCTGCAATTAAGAATGTTTGATGATGCTGGTGAGAAGATGACGGTAGATACGGACCAATGGGAGAAAGTATGGGCCAAAATGGCACAGCTGCAAAAAGATAATGTTTTCCCAGCGGTAGCCGATCCGCAGAAGCAAATGAATCAAAGGTTTGATCAAAATAATCCTTTTGCGTATGATGACTTTATGTCGGGTCGTTTGGCTATGGGGATTCTCAATTATGGCCAAATTCAACAGCTAACGAACGCAAATAAAAATGCAGCCAATTATAAAGGCTTCACACCGATCGATTGGGATGTTGTAACGATTCCTTCTCACCCCGAAGCCAAGGGCGTTGGCGGCTCTATTTATATGAATGGCATTATGGGCATTAACGCCAAATCGCAAAATCCAGACGATGCTTGGAAGTTCATCAGTTTCGTTAATGGAGATGAATGGGCCAAACTGAAATCGCGTAGTCAAAACACTTTAGTGGCTCGCTCCAAATATTTGAAACCTACGGATGGATTGGATTTTCATATGGAGGCTTTTTATAATGTAACACCAGCTCCAATTGAAGATAATTCGAAAATTTATCGCAATAATCCTAATATTTATCAAGTGAATGAGATTGGTCGTAAGCTGTTTGGCGATGTCCTACAAGGAAAAATGACGGCTCGAGAAGCGCTTAAGAAATGGCAAACGGATGGCGATGCGATGCTCAAGCAAATGAAAGAGAACCCAACTGCACCCGGGCAGCCAATGATGAATCAGGCGGTTCCCGCAGGATAAGATTGATATAGAAGGAGGCGAGATTTCATCATGATCATCAAAATTCACCACAAGCGCTTAGCAACTATAGCCTTGTCTGCGCTGCTTGCGCTAGGAGCTGCTACCCCCGTCTGGGCTGATAGCAGCCCCTCCACGCCTGTACTAGATGTGGGGACGGTAAACATGACTGGAAGTAGTTACTTTGAGTTGAAACAAATTCATCTTCTACAGGATCATAGTGGGAAGCTAGCGACATTTACCGTAACCATCCATAACGAGGGCAGTAGTGAAGTGCAATTTATTGATTATTGGGTGCGTCTGAAAAGTAAATCCGGCAATCAATTTACAGCTCGATTACTTCCAGCAGATAAGGACAAGAACCGGGTAGCTCCCGGTTCAACGACAGATGTAACGTTTTATGCAAATGTTAATGCCAGCACTAACTTACAAGATCTTGTTGTGCAATTTATTAAGTGGGATTTCAACCAATCTAATTTTGAACGAATTTTAGGTGAGGTAACCGTTCCCGATGACTATACAGATGTAACACCTGCTGATCTAGCATCAGTGATTTCTGTCGGTGGTACTAACGTGAAGGCTTCGATTAAAAAGTTCGTCAGTAACAAGAATGAGAAATATCATGTTCCAACGGTATATCTGAGCTTGGAGAATGTTGGAAGCCAAACCGTCAGTATTCCTGCGTACCTCTTCTCTATCCGCACTTCTGAAGGGCTGATGTATCCGATGGAAGCCAAAGGATTAAAGGATTTGCAAATTAATCCGAAGGAGACGAAAGAAATTCAGCTCTCTGGTTCGATTCCGGTTGCTGTCGCTACGGATAATTGGCAATTAGCAATCGCGGAGACGATTGCAGACTTGAAATTGAATGTCGCGGTTGCGAATTTCCAGCTGCCAACTGTTTCTCAGTCCGAAGGCGGCTCCGTTGGTAAGGCATATACCTTCACTAATAAATCAGGTGTGTATACGGCTGAGTTGAACGGTTTGCACAGATTGCCGTGGGAAGATCAGGACCTGCTTACAGCTGATTTAACGCTGAGCAATAACGGTGAAGAATCACTGCCTATCCCGAAATTATCCGGGTATTTCTTATTGGATGATGCAGTGAAAATTGATGCCAAGCTTATCCAGACGGCGAAAGTGATTGGGTTGGGAGCGGGGGCAAGCGTCAATCTGCAAATTGCAGGTAAAGTACCCTATACGTACGAGTTTTCTCAAATCAAATTAGTTCTCCAAGAGAATGAGGGAGAAACACCAGGTACAGGAACGGGTACAGGCAGTACGGCAGCAACTGATGTACTGGAGTTCTCGACACAAGCGGAACTCCAAGCCATTCCATTGATGGGAATGGGGCAATTCTATACATCAAATGACATCGGGCGGAAAGCGAAGTACGGCGTTCGAAGCGTATCAACCTATGCGGATAAAACGAATATCATGTACTCGGCGATGGTGGAAGCGACCAATTTGGAGAAGCGATTCACGAATGTGTCCAAGTTCGTTGCCAATTTCCGTTCATCGGACGGTACGATATTCCCGGCAACTGTTGCCGAAGTGAAGAATAAGATTAGTCCTACTGGCAAAGCTCTGTTAAATGTTTGGGCATCCATTCCCCAAGGCTTCCCTACAGCAAATATGAGTTTACTTCTAGGAGAAGCTGTCACCGAAGGCAAGCTGTCGGAAGGTGAGAAAGCTGTTGCGGATGCCTATGTGAACCCAGTAGCTTACTTGCTGCCAGACGAGAAGAACCAAGTAGCAACCACACTCCGCAATGTTGAATTGTTCCCGTATACGATCTCAATTGATAAAATAGGAACATCCATTTCTAACAGTGTATTTACGTTGAAATTCAACTACGAGTTAACCAAAGAGAAAATGACAGAAATTAATACCGAAGGTCATAACTTACTGCTTGTTTTTGAAGATGGCGGCGGAATTAAGCGGTTTGAGAAGAAATTTGATTTCAAAGATTTTGATGTCATTAATGGCGACTCAACGGCGGATGAAGATTCTAAGATTCGTCTTGGCAAGAGAGACAATTTCGAAATAGCCATTACAGACGCGGGCCTCATTTATAATACTCAATTTTTGAAAAAGTACACATTCAGCATCTATGACGAATTCCAAGGTCAAAGAAAGCTGATGGCCACACAGCAGGCCGATTGGTTTATAACTTCGGACTAATGATTGAATCAAATTAGAGTAAGATACCTGTCCATGCGAGTAAAAAACCACCTCTACCATGCACTTCGTGCAAGCTTAGGGTGGTTTTTTAACTGCGAATAAAAGCCCCTAACCTTGGCAAGGCTGTGGGTAATATTCTTTTGAACAGGGGATTAAGCCAATGAAATTTGAACTTGGACGCTGCTTGCTGCAGGAGCGACTGGCAGAATACGAAATCTCGAGAGAAGAACTAAGCCGTGCATTGCTGTATAAGCCTGAGCGGATCGTCGACTATATGGAAAATAAGAGAATCATGCCCTTACAAGTGGCTATTTCCGTTGCGGATACCATCGGTTGCCAGGTGAGAGACTTGTATGAGTTGATTGAGGTGAGCTCTGGGCCTACTTAGCACAAATCCCACCCTCCAAAGTAGGAGAGTGGGATTTATTCATTTGTTTTTATGAAGAGGAGTTCGTAAAAATAATTTCAAAATCTGGCACAACGGAATTATCACTGCTGTATCTCAACTTTTCTGTTGAAGTGGAAATATATGAAATAACGACAGGGAAAGTTGATGCGTGTGCGAATGTGAAGTTATACAAATTGGAAGAATAGCCAGTTCCGTTTATAAGTAAGTAACCGCTCTGGTTACGTGCAGTTACCGAATTAATTAAACTTCCAGTTATATTTTGGTAAAATTCAAGGTTGTAAGTGTCTGTGCTAGCAGACTGGGTTTGATGATAAGAGCTTACAACATGCATACCATTAATAATTCGGCGGATCGAGCTTTCTGTAAGCACATGGCCATGTGCAACGTAGGCCGATTCCAATTTAGATGCAAGCTCAATAAAGTTAAGTCCAAGTATGCTTGGCAGATTGCCTGCAGTAAATAACAGTCCATTTACGATGTTCAGTGTTTGGTTCGCGACGGATTGCTCGATCAACGCAGCCTGTCTATTTACTGAAATATCGGTTGCAATCGGTATATCTGTGTAGCCAACCCGAACCGTTAACGCCTCGATCAGGAGAGGACTCGCCAGAGCAGATTCCAAGACTTCAACACTGTATACACCGCCACCAAGATTTAGGAAGTTCGAGAACTTAGTGGTGTCGTCTAAAGCTTTTAATACCCCACCGATGTTTGCTTTCACATCCTGCGAAGTAAGCCCTGTATTACCCTCGTTGTATAAATTGGCAACTTTGAATGTTACGACAACATTGGAGCCCGCACTATTCAGATGTTGGCTTATCATTTGAGTGGCATAAACAGTTGGATTGTAATCTCTAATGGAGAAGCTAGGCACGTTAGCGACCAATGTATTCAATTGTGTGCGACCGAATGGACCGCCATCTTCTATAAATTTATCCAAGATCACTTGCTTGACATACTGGAAGTTGGTAGCATCCGTTTGATAAACGCCCAAAGTATTTAAATCATCTTTATTCAATGCATCCCAAGCTGTATGTTCGTTGGGGTTATAACTGTATAAAACTTGGTTAAGAGCTGCGGTAGAGGTGTACTCACTAAATATGTCTTGTAGTAAATTAGAAATTTGATAGTTTTGTAAGCCCGCGAATTCGCCGCGTTTTGCTACGATGGCTCTTTTGTAATTCTCAAATGCACTATCCACGATGTTACCGACACATGTATTCTTTAAAACTTCCAAGGTTAAGGATGAAGTTCCTCCGCTTGCTGCGTAAGCCTGTACGGCACTCAGTGCAGAATCAGTATCTACAGCTTCCAGTTCTAGTGTCTGACTTATCCCAGATAGCGGGTTTGTTGCTGTGAGTGTGAAATGCCCAATGCCTGTAACATTCAGGTTCCCTTGTGGGGTGATTGTGGCAATCTCACTTGGATCAACGCGCCAGACGATATCCTTATTCGTTGCCGTAAACGGCGCAATAATTAAGGTGACTGTACTGGAACTACGGGTAGGAATACGAGTAGAGTTCGTATAAATACTCAAGTTAATCGATGTAACAGGCACTCCTGGACTTGGTGTCGTTACGGGTAACGCTTCTCCTTGGATGACTGTTCCACGAAGTGACAGATCCGAAAGTGTATACGTTGTCGAACTCTCGCTGCCTGCAAACACAATTTGATAGGAGCTGCTGTCAGTATCGTATGCAAACGAAGGGAAAGTTTCGGTATTGCTTAGGTTTATTTCTTCGCCGTTAATCTTAACAGTAAGATCATCCGCTGTGTAACCTTTCAATGGAATTTCTTTAGAGTTCGTAATAGTAAAATTGAGAGCTACACGTCTCGTTCCGAGTCCTTGTTGAAGAGGTGTTCCTACCCAGTTGGACAATTCAGGCGACGGCAGTGTGTCATGGATGGCCTCTTGAATTTCAGTCTTTGTTAGAAGTTTATAATTGCCGCGCTGGAAGGCCAGCTCCATTAAATTCTCTGCTACAGCAAGCTGTGAAGTAGAGGAAATGCCAGTTAGCTGATAAGCACTGAGGATGGCTTCAGCGTTAGTATTGAGCACTGACCAGTTGTAAGAGCTATTGTTTATTCCCGACATTAACGCTCGTTGAATGATCGGCGCGGTATTCGCAGCATCCACCCAGCTCTGTATGCTTGCAACAAAATCTTGATCACTTGAGGCTGAAAGCAGTGCGTTTTTATCCATCGAGAGTGCGAATTGATACAACTCGAGCTGTTCTCCGTCTATGTTTTGAATTCCTGCGCGTTTGAAATCATATTTGGTTATCCAAGTCATATTAGCTATTTCCAAACCATAGCGGATATCCGATAAGACCTTCGATACAGATTTATGCACGTTAATCGTTGCAGACGCTGCTGAGATATTGCCAGCGGGGTCAACGGCATACAGTATATAGTCACCTGGAGAGACTGACGTTAACTTTACGGAAGCTTGCCCGCTAGTCGAGGCAAACACACTTGAAACTGCGTGAGAGGTAATTTCTCCTAATACGCGTGTTGTTCCTTCTGGCACCAAGTAAAGCGTGGCGGACTCATTCAATGTGGCTGTGAGATCTTGTAGGTCTAGCTCCACGACACCCGTAGAGACAGCGGTTAGGATAGGCGGTACCGTATCGTGCTCTGGCAATAATCTGACATTCGTCAGTTGGACTTGGCTAGTATTGGAATAGCTGTCTTTTTGAATTGTTTTCTCCGATTGGCTAATAAAGTGAATCGGACGGTTTGGAAAATCTAAATTGCCGTAGGAATTGATGTTTTCAGCTACATAGATCGTTGAAACATCTGGATTAGCAAGTGCATTTCCTAATCCTTCAGCGTTGTTTACAAATGCAGTGAGATTGCTAGTACCATCGGTGATGAAGTAATTCTTTTGAGATACGATTCGGATGAACCCATCATAATTTCCTAGACCGTTTAACTTAATTGCCCCTACGAAGCTGTAAAGTGCCCCTTGAAGTTTCGTTTCGTCATTGCCAACTTCGCAAAATACATCTAATCCACCCCACCCGACACCATCAGATGAAATTGAAAATTTAGGAGACGTTAGCTTGATGTTGGAATTGGAAGGTGATGCCCCTCTGAGCGAGATAGCACGGTTGAAATGGAAAGGTTCCGTTAGATGGATATCATTAAGCAGTAAAATATATGGAACACTAGGATCAGCATATGCCGCTAGTAGCTGGATTTCGTTAGTTACAGCTACACCTTGTTGTAGTAGAAGTTGTTGGGAATAATTATTGTTCCCCCTATTAACAACAAACGGCTGCAACGGATATAAAATGTAGCCTGCTTTTTCAATAGTAAGGGTATAACTTGCATTTGCAGGGATATTTGTAAAGCTGAATGCACCTTCAGCATCTGAGGTGACTGTTTGCATAGAGCTACCGCCAATAGCCTGCAGAGTGACCGTCACATTCGATAGCACAGGATTATTATTGGCTGCATCACTTGCTCGTACTACGCCTGTTAGTGTTCCCACGGGTTGAAACTCTAGTGTGCCAATACTGTTAAGATTTGGTGTAACCGTAATCGCGGTTAGCGGAAGTTTTGGCTGGTACTCCGCAATAGCGATCTCTTGAATAGTATATCCCACAGGCAGATTATAGAATGTGAATTGACCACTTTCGTTTACATATGCTGTGTAGCTAGTTCCTGGAATTGTAGCTTGTACATGCGCTATCATCTCACCGGTTGTAGATCTGGCGTAGCCCTGAACAGTAGCTGTTTGATGTGTAAGGTTTACAGAGACTGGCGGACTCCCCGTTTGCAGGACAGTGACAGATATGTCTTGCCCTACATAATTCTCCGCTGAAATCTGAAGCGTATGACTGCCAACTGGAAGGTTATTAATTGTAAAATTGCCAGATTCATCTGTGTATACCGTTGTTTCGGTTCCTTTAACATGGATTTGAACGGATGCTAGGCTGCTTCCCGTAGTAGAAGTCACATTTCCTGAGATATTGCCTTTGAGTTTCTGTATCACAAGACTGCCAAGATCCTTGGTTTCACCCGGTGATAGGTTAAAAGGAAGCCAAAATACAGTCTCGTAGTTTTCTTTCGTGATCTCTAATTGTGTATCGTTCCGTGGCGTAACATCGCTGAACGTAAATTGTCCAGYCTCATTGGTGCTCGTGGAAACGCCGTCGAGTGAGACTAGAGCTCCGCTAACGGAATGTCCGTCCTCRTCAACTAACGTCCCTGTTACACTACCCGCAATCGGAGTGAGGCTTATTGTAACTGGTGTAATCTCGTTTCTTGTGACCGTTACCGTCAAGCTTCGCCCGATGTAGTTCTCCACAGAAACCTCAAGCGTATAGTCGCCTACAGGCAGGTCATTTATTGCAAAATGCCCATCTTCATCAGCTTCAACCGTACGCTCAGATTCTACTAGTGTAATTATTGCAGATGCTAGATTACCACCGAACGGCAAGGTAATAYTTCCTGAAATACTGCCTTTGGATTTCTTAATTACCACATCGTTAAGATCCTTGGTTTSACCCGGGGTTAAATCAAAGGTAGGTACCGTTGCCGTCTCATAGTTATCTTTCGTAACGATAAGTGTCGCGCCGCTGCGCGCCGTAACATCGCTGAACGTAAATTCCCCACTTCCATTCGTGGTTGCCGAAACGCCATCAAGTGAGACTAGAGCTCCGCTAACGAAATGTCCGTCCTCATCAATAACCGTTCCGTTGACAATGCTTTTAACAGGAGAGAGTCTGATAGTTCCTGCATCGTACACATGTTCTGAAACGTTAATACCGGAAATGATTCTAGGTTGGTAACCTTCTTTTACTATTTGTAATTGAACTATTCCCACAGGTATGTTGGAGAGAGCAAATGACCCATTATTATCTGTCGAGATGGAATAGGTAGTACCAGTGACACTAACCAAAGCATCACCTAGAGGCTGATTATTGTCTGACGTAACCACACCTTGAATGCTGCCTGTCCGTTGTGGACTATCCGCTTTGGCAAGCTGAATGGTAGGTATAGTCGTTGAATTGTCCTTAGTTACGTTAAAAGGAAGTGTAATTTCCTTATAGGTATCCTTCGTTACGGTGAGGTTTTGGTCGCCAGTCGGTACTTGGCTAAAGACGAAAAATCCGGTAGAACTTGTATACCCAGTCAAATGGGTAGTGGGGTTATCGATTTTAACAAATACTGACGCCAGTGCCAAATTGTCAGGGCCATACACATAGCCAGAAACGGAACCGTAGGTAGGGGTTTTTCTCAAAATCATATTGGGGAAATTACGAGTGTCTCCACTCTGTATATTAAAAACCTCTGAGGCAATCGGGTCGTAACCTTCCTTCTTAACTTGAACCTTCGTCTGATAAGTAACGGGGACATCGTTGAATTGAAATTGACCAGATACATTCGTCGCTATGACCATATCGGTCCCATCTAGCGTGATTTCAGCCTCACTAACCGCGGCCCCAGTCTCATCCGTCACGAAGCCTGAAACGGTCCCATGGACAGCATACTGACTATTTTTGGGCGCAATTTGGCTTAATAAGTTGCGAACATCTGCTTGATCATATGTGCTTTTCCCTGTAATCGTACTCATTGCTTGTTGATTTTGAAGAGCCTTCATCACATCCTCAATATCAACACCTTTATCACCCTGATCGAGTTTATAGCTGGCAAGTACCGATGTCGGCAAAGTGCTAGACAGTAAACAAATACTTATAATAATCTTAAACTTTTTCATATGTACATCTCTCCTACAGAAATCTGTTCTTGATCCTTTGATAGTTCTTTAGATACACAAATCGTATCATAAATTGGGATTTATTTGTTGGTTTTTGGCGATTTTTATTAGGTCCAGTTTAAAATTTGCTCCTCAATCGAAGATGAGTACTTGTACGAACAAAAAGGGCTAAGAATCACCCCAATGGTGACTCCTAGCCCTTTCCATATTCACACTGTAACAGGCATCAACTGCTCATGTTCATCATCGTTATTTTCAGTCTTTTTACGGGTAAGGAAGTAAACACTTGTGAGAATCAAGGAACCGACAAGGTAAATACTCAAGTAGCCCACTTGATGCCACATCTCGGCGTACTGGCCGCTAGAGATGACATATCGGAACCCTTGAATCGCATACGTCATAGGCAGCCAAGGGTGTAAGGCTTGGGCCCAATCTGGCAGTAGCTCGAGTGGATAAGTCCCGGCGCTTGAGGCCAATTGTAAGATCATCAGTAGCAGGACCACGAATCGACCTGGTTGATCCAACCAAGTGACGAACATTTGGATAATCAGCATGAAAGTTAGGCCGACGACGAAGGTAAAGATATAGAACAACGGAATGCTCTGCACTTTCAGATCTAGCACATAGGTGAGGACAGTCGTTGCAATTCCAGCTTGGAAAATACTCATTAGACTAAAAGTAAGAAGCTTGCTTATCAGTAATCGAAACCCTCGGGCCCCTGGCGTGAATGTACTTCTGGCTGCGTAGATCGTCGTGAACACTAGCGAGCCTGCAAACAGTGCCATGGATATGAAGTAAGGAGCAATGCCGTTCGCGTAGATCGCAACCTTGCGGTCATCATTGGCAGTAATCTTCACGGGCTCTGCCAGCATTTTAATCGTGTTGTCATCCGCTTTGACTGCTGCGGTTTGCTTCGCGGCATCGTTCAATTTCGTGGCGAGTTGTCCGCTGCCATCGACCAACTTCGGTGCGCCTGAGTCAAGCGCAGTCGCTCCTTCATTTAGCTGCGCCGCGCCGCTGGCAACTTTGTGAATACCCGCGGTCATTTGCGTCATGCCGCTGGCAAGATCTGAAGCTCCGGTGCTGACTTGCGCCGCGCCGCTTTGCAGCTTGGTGCCGCCAGCGGATAGCTGCGGCAAGTTCGCATTGAAGGTGTGCAAGCCATCAGCGAGCTGCTGCCCACCTGTTTGAAGTTGCGTTGCTCCAGCAACGAGTTGCTTGTTGCCGTCTCGGAGCTTCTCAGCGCCAGTGACTAGCTTTTCCGTGCCAGAAGCGACAGACTGCCCTCCTGTAAGGAGCTTCTTCTCGGCATCGTGCAGCTTCTTGTTTCCTTCTGCGACGTTCTTGCTGGCTGCAAGAAGCTTGGTCACTGCCTCATTCGAAGCGAGATCGGGGTGCGCCGCGACGAAGGCCTCAAGACCTGAGGCAAGCTGTGCGGAGCCGTCTTCCAGTTTATCACTAGCGCTTAGGGCTGAGGTAAGACCCTCTACTAATTGTGTGCTTCCTTTGGAGGAGGAGGCTAGGCCAGAGGCCAATTGATCGGCTCCTGTTTGGGCGGCTTGCAGCCCCGAAACTAAGGAAGCTGCGCCTGCAGCTGATTTCTGAGCACCTTGTTCTAGCTGTGCGCCTGCGTTTTGCAATTGGCTCACCCCGCCAGCCAAAGTAGCTGCACCTTTACTAACCTCCGCTGCGCCTGCACTTAGGCTGCCGGCCCCTTTTTGCAATAAACCAGCACTATCATCCAATTGCTTGGTGCCGTCCGCAAGAATTGCCAAATTCGTTTTTACCTCATGAATTCCGTCACTTAAGGTTTGTGCACCAGCCTGAAGATCGGAGGCTCCTTTCCCTGCTTCGCTGAGCCCATTCGAAATGGTTTCGAATTCGGAAAGAATGCTCGTTGAGTAAGCTTCCGTCAGTGTTTTGGATAATTTATTTTTTAACTCCTTCGTTGCGCTTTCTCCGATTTGACCGGCGACAAAATTGTAATAGCTATTGGATTCGAAAATAATTTCTGCCTGCTTCGGTGTTGTGCTCGTAATGGAGGCTGCATCTGTTGAAAATGTGGGGGGGACGGTAATTGTTGCATAGTAGTGATTATTTCTCATCCCCTGTGCAGCTTCATCTGCACTCATAAATCCCCACGAAAAGCTGTTGTTTTCCTTCAGCTCATCGATAAACTCATTACCTACATTCCGTGACTCGCCTTCGAAATCCGCGCCTTGATCCAAATTGACGACAGCGATCGGCAGTTTCTCCAGTTGACCGTAGGGATCCCATGTTCCTTTAAGCAAGAATCCACTATATAAAATAGGAACTAAAGCGACAGCTACGAAAGTGATGATCATCATAGGGTTCCTAATAAAGCGGCGAAATTCAGCTGCAAATACGCTTAACATGTTTTTTTTCAATTGCAATGCTCCTTTACTTATGACAATCGCGTCGTTAATGATGTTCCCTTTTTTCAATCAATTATTCGAAAGCAGCAAGGTTTCATCTTGGGTAACTCGGCAAGGTGAATAGGATTACTGTATAATACCACTGATGAATGATAAAATATATTTAAGTTAAATTTATTAATATTAATAAAAAGTTAAGGATGAGTGCTTTGAATATTATACAGCTTCAGTATTTCGTTGATTCTGCGGAGTCGGGCTCGTTTACAGAAACGGCCAAAAAGCACGGAATTACCGTCCCTGCCGTCAGTCAATCCATCAGCCAGCTTGAGAATGAATTAGAAGCTACTCTTTTTACCCGATCCAAAAAAGGGATTGCTCTTACACAGGATGGTTTTAAAGCTATGCAATATGCACGTACCATACTGACCAATGTCCGCAATATGAGAAATGAACTCTCGAAGTCCAATTCAATCAACACAGGCAATATCGTAATCGCGACCATTCCGGGTATGGTTTCGTTAGTAACGGACACCACGATTACCTTTATGGGAATCTATCCTCATATTAATGTTCAACTTTTGGAGGGCGATAATACAGCGGTGATGAATCAGGTGATGAAAGGGGAAGCGGATATGGGGTTCGTCTCCTTGTCGCGCGAGAGCCAAGATGACTCCTTCACATGGGAGCCTGTGATTCGCGGAGAAGCGGTTATTGTGGTGAATAAGCAATCACCTTTGCGGTTTTTAACTGCGATAACGGGCTCCGAACTTCATAATGAAGTATTCGTTATTTATAAAGATGCTTATATTGAAAGGATTGCGTCGGAACTAATTTATGGGGACTCTGGCAATCGGATTGCATTAACGACCAATAACACCCAAGCCATCATGCAAATGGTTAGCCGCGGCAATGCCATCACCATCGCGACAGATTATATCGTGACTACGATGCCAGAGAAATTCAAGAATGAGGTCGTGTCGATACCGATTGGCAAGTATAAAAAATACCCGAACTATCTCTGGCGAATTACGAAGAAGGATGTTAAAGTATCTGCGATCATTAAGGAGTATACGCAGCATCTGTATGCGAATTTGGAGTGAGGGGTATGAATCTGAAATTTCTTCAGAAAGAGCCGGTCAAGAACTTTAGAAAGTTCCCCAGCCTTCACTAAATAGTTACCTCTACATCTAGCCCCCAAACGTAATCACCACATTCCCTTTCTTACGCCCTGTTTCTACATACCTATGAGCCTCGGCCATCTGTTCCAACGGAAAGCGTCTATCCACCACAGCTTTCATCTGACCTGTCTCAAAAAGCTCCGCGAGAAACGCGAGATTCCCTTTCTTTTGTTGTAAGCCCGAAGCTGTAAACTTGGCTTTTTGGTTGCTGAACTTAGATGTCCATAGCATCTGAAGCATAATGCCTAGCGATGGAACCGTAGTGAGATAGATCCCATGTGGGGATAGCGAGCCTCTATATTGTGAGAATGATCCTTTACCTACCGCATCGAAAATAACATCATAAGTCCGACCGCTTTTGGTAAAATCCTCTCGGGTATAGTCAATGACCCCATCAGCCCCCAGAGATTTCACTAAGGCTGCATTATTGGAACTGCATACCCCCGTTACTTCAGCCCCAAAGTATTTCGCTAGTTGTACCGCATAGGCCCCCACGGAGCCAGACGCGCCGTTGATCAAGATCTTTTGTCCCCGTTGAAGTCGTGCCGTATCTCGGAGGAATATCAGGGCCGTTAAGCCGCCGTCACAGAGACCTACAGCCTCTTCATAGCTCGCATGGGCTGGAAATGCAGCGAGGGTGCCTGCTTCAGGTACGCATATATATTCAGCGTAGGCACCGAAAGTAGTCGGACTAATACCGGACACGCGATCGCCAGCACGGAAGGACGTCACACTTTTGCCCACTGCATCAATTTCCCCAGCAAACTCCACGCCGAGTATCGTATGTTTGGGCTTGCGTAGTCCATACATCAATCGGATGATGAAAGGGTCAGCCTTGCGAAAAGCACAATCCGAAGGGGTGACAATGGCCGCGTGCAGTTTAATCCGTACTTCATCATCTTTAGGTTCTGGCTGATCTACCTCTTTGAATTGAAGCACATCCGGTGACCCGTAGGTGGTACATACAATCGCTCTCATGGGAACCCCTCCTAGATGGGAAATGATCTTTCTCATACGTGTTCTTCTTCCATAAAGAAAACATCTTCCAGCGGCATCTTAAAGGCTCGCGAAATACGGAAAGCCAATTCCAAAGAAGGGGAGTATTTGCCCTGTTCGAGGGCGACGATGGTTTGTCTGGTTACCCCAACTTTATCTGCCAGTTGCTGTTGCGTCATTTCATCTTGATTAAAACGTAATTTGCGTATGTGATTGCTGATCAGACTTTTGCCCATCTTAAACTCCTTTCCGATAAAGGTAGAGCGATGTGAACACACCGGCCATTTCTGACAAGAACCCAGAGAAGAACAGAATAATGAACATCGTGGTAGGCGTCATATCCATCAAGAGGGATCCCATAGCTAGCAGAAATCCAAGCACAAAAACATAATGCGAATTTCTTGTCGCTTTCAAATCAATTAATTTGTCGAGTTCGTCCGAGAAGGATGGTTCTACTTCTTTAGTCGTTATGCGATAGATGATATTGAAAAGGATAGCTATGATGATTTTGGCTACGATGGACACCGGAATTAAGATTAAGATGGCAGCCGCCCAAAAGCGGAGAGTTTCTGTTGTATCCATGCTCGTATCCTGAAGTTTTTGAAAGACATACCAACAATAACAACTGAAAATCAGTAAAGTGCTTATAAATGAGACGATATGCTTCTTCTCTTGATAGGACATGACTTCATGCCTCCTGTATGTTAATTTTTACCTTTAGTAAAATATTCTATACATAATGTAACTTATACTATACATGAAGTCAACTGTACAATACACCATTAATTAAAAATGTCGTGAACGTAAACATGGTATAATCAGCCTAGAACTGAAGCAGAAGCAGGACAAAGGGGATAGCCATGAGTGTAATTCGGTTGGAGAACGTTACGAAGAAATATGAGGACGCGATGATTTTTCGCGATATTTATTTTAAAGTGAGTCAAGGTGAGCGAATTGGCTTAATAGGTCGGAACGGTGCGGGGAAATCGACGGTTTTTAGACTGATCATGGGGAAAGAAGAGCCCACGTCGGGCAAGGTAGAAGTTGATCCTCAGGTGAAAATGGGGTACTTCTCGCAATTCTCGGAAATGACCGGAAGCTTGTCCGTTCAGCAAGAGTTGGAAATGTGTTTCGAGCAGGTTGCGCTAATTGAACGCGAGTTGCAGGAAGTTGGAGAGAAGCTCGGTACCGTTACGGATGACGTCGAGATGGATAAGCTGTTGACGAGGCAAGCTGAGCTATTTGAGCAAATGGAACATGTGGACGGGTGGAATGTATCCGTTGAGATTAATACGGTTCTAACGAAGCTTGGGTTTAATGATCGGTCACGTCATCAGCCTGTCGATGAGTTGTCCGGAGGGTGGAGAAACCGTGCAGCGCTTGCCAAAATGCTCATCGAGCAACCTGATGTTGTCCTACTGGACGAGCCGACCAATTACTTGGATATCGAAGGGATCGCTTGGTTGGAGCAATGGCTCTATCGGTTCAAAGGCGCGATGATTCTGATTTCCCATGACCGGGAATTTATCGACAAAGTGGTCACGCAAGTGATCGAGATCGAGAACTATCGCTTTCAGGAATATGAAGGCAATTACACCGACTATATCCGCAAAAAGAAGATGCGCAAAAAGGAGCTCGACCGCCAATTTGAGTGGGAAGAAGAGCTGCTCCTTATGGAGTCGGAGGCCATTGATAGCCGCGGCAGCAAGAAAATGTCCAAGGACCGTCTCTCGCGCCAGCTCGCAGATAACAAAAAACGGATCGAACCGCACCCCGTCAACGTGCTGATCACGGATATTTATGAGCGCCTGCGGTTTCCGGACAAGCTGGTCGAAGTAAAGAGCATCGGACAGACGTACGTGGATCAGACCATCTTTCAGAACGTCAGCTTCGATATTCAAAAAGAAGATCGCCTAGTCATCGTTGGCCCGAACGGAAGCGGGAAATCCACGCTCATTAAGGTGCTTACGGGACAGGAGAAGCCGGAGTCCGGCGAGGTGATCTGGGAGAAAGGCGTCAGCTACGCCTACTTCAACCGGATGTGGGAGGAACTGAATCCGAAAGATACCGTTAGCCATGCGGTGAATACGTACGGTCTAGGACTGGATGCGCCGCGGAAAAAGGTGAACAAATTCCTCGCCATGCTGCAATTTTCGGAGATGGATCTTAGCAAGTTTATTGGCAACCTCTCCGGTGGTCAGAAGGCGCGGGTCGCGCTAGCGAAGTGTCTCCTCTCCGGCGCAGCGGTCATCATCTTGGATGAGCCGACCAATCATCTCGATCTCATGAGTATTCAAGTCATGGAACAGGCTCTGATTCATTTCCCTGGCGCAGTAATTACGGTCAGCCACGATCGGTTCTTTATTGATAAAATCGGCACGAAAATGCTGACGTTTGACCCTGCGACGGGGGTCACTGAGCAGAATTTATAGTTGGAGGGGCGCCTTGTATCGGTCTCCGATGCTAACGCAATAAGAACACTTGATCCCATATTGTTGTGCGTGTTACAATTTTAGGAAATAGATGAGGGACGGTGGGATTGTAACATGAGAATCCAATTAGAAGGTATCACGATGCTATCGAAGGATGTTGCACGACTAGCCCGTTTTTATCATGATGTGCTTGGATTTCGAATCGTGGTGGAAGAAGCGGATTATGTCGAATTTAATAATAACGGTGTCCGTCTAGCCATTTGCTCGACGCCACTTATGGCGGATAATACGAATAACCATCCTTCGTTTCTGGAAGAGCGCAAAGGGCAATCTTTCGAGTTCAATTTTCAATGTGATTCACCGGAAGAGTTGAACGCTCTTTATCAGGAGTACGTCTCCAAAGGGGCTGCTGCGATTTTGGAGCCAAAGGTGAAGCATTGGGGACATGTGACGGCCTTTTTTGCTGATCCGGATGGGAATATTCATTCGTTGTTTGCGGTAAATCCTGAATCAGTGTAGTACCACGAACGCATCAGGTTGATTCCGGATGTAGGTTGCTATGCCTTGTTGAGTGATCTCCGAGGCTTCTAGTAAGGCTGTATAGAGCGGTTGGACCTCCGACAACAGTTCAAAGTCTTGCTCGAGATCCGTTGTAGATATCTCAAAGTTAGTGATATTCCTCGGGTGATTTCGTTGCCGAAGAAGCTCTTCCATACGCTCGACGATCGGCAGTGTGGCGCTGTCATCGAAAAAGCGCAGCCCACTTAGAAGACCTGCCCATCTCGCTGGTTGGGCGAGAGAATAGGCACTCCACCAATAGAAATCAGCCTGCGATTTAATTGCATGGGTGTAATAGACGCTGAATGCGAACAGGGCTCGTTGACCTGGTGTAAGCTCTTGGAATAATCCGGAGCTGAAATCCTCACCGCGCAATTGAATCTCTTTATAGGCATCGATGATCGGTTGGAAGCAGGCAGATATAAGTGCCTTCTCTTCTAAAAGCTGAAAAATATCGGGGCTCATTTGTACTAAAATAGCAACATCACTCCTTCATTCCTATTATACAGAAAATGGGAAAGAAGCATAATCATAAACAAGCAAGAGAGGCCGTCTCAAAAAGTCTACGTGGACCTGTGAGACAGCCTCGTGTCTTGTGCAGCTAATGTTAACCTTACACGTTCAATGGTTGCGGCACTCTGCGAAGCCTAGCACGAATGATCATCTCCGCGAGAAGTAAATTCGGCAGCCAGCAGATCCAAGCAATGACGCCGAACGTATCATTGGTATCCGTAAGCCCCCAGAACACTGCGGCTAACGGCGTCATGATACGAAGAGAGATCGCTGCGCAGGACAGTGCGTAATTTCGCAGCATCCATTGACCGTGCGTGCGCGGGTTGCGATCGGCAATAATGCTTCTGAGGCTTTGGTAAAGCGTGTACAACCACATGAGAGATAGGGCTCCGAAACCAATCTGAGCACTCAAGCCACCGCTTGTGTAATAAGCCATGTAGAGACCGGTCACACCTGCTATTGTAATCATCGTTGCATACACATAGCCAATTGCGCGATGGACATTCGGCGCTCGGAGTCGAATCCTCTTGATGAATTGCAGCCAACCAATGCCGAGTGCAATGCCGCCAGAAACGGCGTGGAACCACAGCACGTTATACCACAGGTCAGGCAGGGTACCTTTCGCGGTAACGAAGCCTTGATCCTTGATATCGTCCGGGTTGCCATACAGTAACAAGGCATAAGCCGCGATCCCAACGGCTAGGAAAGCTAGAATGCCAAACACCCAATTCCGTCGTCTTCTTCGGTTTCTCTTCACTTCGCATCCCTCACAGCTCATCGAATTCTTGTTGATTCGATTTTACCACTCAGGGAGTTATTTCCAGAAGCGACCATGGTCGGAGCGGGTGCTCCTCCTTAAGTCGGGGATTGGGATCAGCCAAGTGCTCTAGGCCAAATCCAACTCCAAAACCACCGGACAATGATCGCTCCCTAGAATGTCACAGGCTATCGACGCCTCCGTGATGTTAGGTGCTAATCGCGCAGATGCGAGGAAATAGTCAATCCGCCAGCCCACATTACGTGCACGAACGCCAGGCATATTGGACCACCACGAATACACGTCGGTTCTCTCTGGGTATAGGTGCCGGAACGTATCTAGAAAGCCTGCTGCCAACAAATCAGTCATTTTGCCACGCTCTTCAAGGGTGAAGCCGGAGTTGTTGTGGTTTCCTTTGGCATTTTTCAAATCGATCTCATGATGGGCGACATTCAAATCGCCGCAAATCAACACAGGCTTAACCGCATCCAAACCGACTACATAATCGCGAAACCGATCCTCCCACTCTAAACGATAAGGCAACCTGGATAGATCGCGCTTCGCGTTCGGTGTATACACGGTCACGAGGTAGAATTTCTCAAATTCCAAGGTCAGAATGCGACCTTCGGGCTCAGCATCTTCCTCCATGCCGTAACGGACAGAAAGTGGCTCAACTTTTGAGAAAACGGCCGTGCCAGAATACCCTTTTTTCTCCGCATAGTTCCAATATTGCTTATAGCCCTCACCTAGATCGAGGTCGATTTGGCCCTCCTGCAGTTTCGTTTCCTGCAAGCAGAATAGATCCGCATCCACCTCTTTAAAATAGTCTGTAAACCCTTTATTCACGCAGGCTCTCAAGCCATTTACATTCCAAGATAACAGTTTCATTTTCGTTTCTCCTTGCTCTCCATTTATGATGGTTATCATCTAAAAACCAGTGTACCATATGTTCGCCCCAGGGTCGTCCTAATCAAACAAATCCTCCAATATAAGAAAATACCACACTCTTTTATCAAGATTATTGATTTAATATCCCTCTTGGCAGGTGTTATACTTTATATATCCAACTAAACGTATAGGTTTAATATTACAGATATGAAAGCGAGGGTCCCCCATGACCAAAATATATAATAATTTAACAGAACTCATCGGCAATACACCGTTGCTGGAGCTCTGGAATTTCAATAAAAGGCAAGAGCTTGAAGCTCGCATTGTCGCGAAGCTGGAGTATTTCAACCCAGCGGGCAGCGTAAAGGATCGCATTGGTTATGCCATGCTGAAGGATGCAGAACGCAAGGGGAAAATCAATCAGGATACTGTGATTATCGAGCCAACGAGTGGGAATACGGGCATTGGTCTGGCTTTTGCAGCAGCTGCTTTGGGCTATCGGTTGATCATCATTTTACCTGATTCGTTCAGCGAGGAGCGCCGCAAAATTGTAAGAGCCCTAGGCGCCGAGCTTGTGCTCACTCCTGCTGCGGAAGGCATGCAAGGTGCCATTCGCAAAGCCAAGGAATTAGCTGCCGAGCTGCCTAATTCCTATATTCCGCAGCAGTTCAGTAATCCAGCCAACCCTGAGGTTCATCGCACGACCACCGCAGAAGAAATATGGCGAGACACAAGCGGAAAGGTTGATATCTTTGTAGCAGGGGTAGGTTCAGGAGGCACGATTACAGGTGTGGGAGAGATTCTAAAACAGCGACATTCCGATGTTCAAATTGTGGCTGTTGAGCCTGCGGATTCCCCTGTGCTGTCCGGCGGCACACGTGGTGTGCACCAGATTCAAGGGATCGGCGCAGGTTTTGTGCCTAATAACTTCAACCGGGCCATCGTGGACGAAATCCTCACGGTCAGCAATGAGGAGGCGATGGAAACGGCTCGCCAATTGGCAAGAAGTGAAGGGCTTCTCGTCGGCATTTCGTCTGGGGCTGCAGCCTATGCAGCTGTTCAACTGGCGAAGCGACCTGAGAATAAAGGGAAGACGATCGTCGTTATCCTGCCGGACACCGGGGAGCGATATTTGTCATCCGCGCTTTTTGCAGAGCTCGAATAAATTGCGCCCCGCCATTCACGGTCGTTTTGCATCTACAAAGTAAATCAACGCTAGAAGGATGCTGTGTAGCTGGCTTCGGTCAACCTTCGAAAGCCAGCATTCACGAAGCTTGCCCTTAGCATTTCTCAGATGCAGAGGTAGCTCCGTCGAGATTCATGTCCACTATATCCAATCCCAATCCAGATAACGGATGATCGCATGCCCGGAGAAACCACTTCGAATCTCGTCCAATTGCAGAAGGAGGTTGCGAGTACCTGATTGTTTGCCTCCCTTATTATCTATATATGTATATGTTAGTTCGAGCGCACAAGAGTACGTGTTACAATTCTCCGCGACCGTCTTCCCTCTGATAGAATATTCATTTCCTGAAGCTCTCAGTTCCGTAATTAATGCTTTCCAACGTGCCATGACAGCAGGGTCTGGCGAAAGCATCCTGAAATTCGTCAGATCAAGTGTCCTAAAAACCTTTATTCTAACTATAAAATGTGTTAAGCGCTTTTCAATCGCGGATAGTAATGGTAGTACCATAAAATGGATGTAATGTGGTTTTGAAAATTCTCGTCAGTTGTGATCAGATCAAGGTACCTAGTAATCTGATGTTCACAACGAGCAAAAAGAGACTATAGGGTCACCCCATAGTCTCTTTCAGTTCGGGCAGAAGCCCGGCGTCTTGACGCAGAGGAGTTTTGCATATTTCGGATCGAGCTTAGCCAGCTCTGTGAAATAACTGCTTACGGCATGATTACCAGCGAAAGAGCCAGTTGGAAAATCGAGCTCCACTGCTTTTTTTACATGAATATAGTGATAGAGGTCGCCGGTACGAGGCGATTTGTAAACGAGAGGCGGCAGTGAAGGAACCATATCGTTGCGATTATACACGCGATAGTGAGGACCTGTTTTGCGGTTAAATTGACCAGCGAATGTCGTATTACCGACCCTGGGTGAACCGAAAGTGTAGACGGATGGGTCTTTGAACTTGGTGTTCGTTGCCAAATCTGCTGCACATAAAGTAGCTAATGAGCCGCCGAGACTATGCCCAGTGAGGTAGAGTTGTTTGTGAGAGGATAGTTTGCTCATAGCACTTACTATTTGTTTGCGGGCGGATTCATAAATGTCCAGAAACCCCTGGTGTACGAGACCGCCCTCTTTGGCATAGGGAAAATTAGTCTGTCTGGCAATGGCATCCGAGATCCAGTCCGATGTGGTGGATGTACCTCGAAATACAATCACAATCTGACTATCGGATTCTGCAATAAAGCCAAATAACTCACGTCCACCAAAGGCGGAATTCGCCGTAAAGGAAGTCACGATTCGGTAGGCAGCGGGTAAGATAACCCCTTCCGTTCCTTGTTCGAGTTGGGTATAACTTTGACCGCACATCGCTGCGAGGCGAAGAGCAGTTCGCGTATCCATAGAGTTGTTGAACATGATGACATGCCTCCACAGCCAGGATAAGATATACCTATTCATATGAAAATATTGGATACATGTCCTCCGACAACTGCCTATTTGTGGATGATTTCAGGTATAATAGGCAATGTTGCAACCATTACAAGTGCGAAGTGATTATTGGTTGTCAACGATACGAAAGGTGGAATAGACATGTTGAGAAGGTTTTTTTCATACTATCGGCCCTATAAGCACTTATTTATTTTGGATTTTACTTGTGCGGTGGTGGCTGGGTTACTGGAGCTTGGGTTCCCGTTGGCCGTCAATCAGGTTGTCGATAAATTGCTTCCTGCAGGGAATTGGACGTGGATTATTTGGGCGTGTATAGGATTGTTGGCCGTCTATGCGCTGAATACGCTGCTGCACTTTGTTGTTACGTATTGGGGTCATATGCTGGGGATTAACATTGAAACGGATATGCGGAAAAAGATGTTCAATCATCTCCAGAAGCTGAGCTTTCGGTACTACGACAATAACAAAACGGGACAGTTAATGTCGCGTATGTCGAATGATTTACTGGAAATTGGCGAGGTTGCTCATCATGGTCCAGAGGATCTGTTCATTGCTGTGATGACACTCATTGGCGCACTTGTCCTCATGCTGCAAATTAATGTGAAGCTAGCTCTGCTAACGTTTGTTATTGTGCCGTTCCTACTGTGGATTGCGGTGTATTTTAATCAGAAAATGACCAAGACCTTCCGTCGCATGATGGGCGATCTTGCCGATATTAATGCAAGAGTGGAAGATAACATTGGCGGTATTCGTGTGGTACAAGCGTTCGCGAATGAAGCGCATGAGAAGAAATTGTTCGAGGTGAACAATGGTCGGTTCCGATTGACGAAGCTGGCTTCTTATAAAATCATGGCGTGGAACATCTCCTTAAGCTACATCTTGATGCGTTCCGTTACGGTATTCGTGCTCATCTGCGGTACGTGGTTCGTTATTGATAAGCAAATTACCTATGGCGAGTTTATTGCCTTTGTCCTGCTAACGAATGTTTTCTTAGGGCCCATTCAGAAAATCAATAATGTCATTGAGAGCTATCCGAAGGGGATTGCTGGCTTCAAGCGCTATGTAGAAGTCATCGACACCGAGCCGGAAGTAGATAATCATCCGAATGCTCGGAAGGTGGATCATCTAGAAGGACAGATCAAGTTCGAAGCGGTCTCATTCGGTTATGGGGTTGAAGATCGCGTGTTGAACAACATCTCTCTCTCTATTCGAGCGGGAGAGACTGTCGCATTCGTCGGACCATCCGGCGCAGGCAAAACGACAATCTGCTCCTTGCTCCCGCGCTTCTACGATGTTAGCGAAGGCAGCATTACGATTGACGGTCTCGATGTCCGTCAGATCGAGCTTGAATCGCTGCGCCGCCAAATCGGCATCGTGCAGCAAGATGTGTTCCTGTTCTCCGGCACGATGCGGGAGAACATTGCTTACGGCAAGCTGGGCGCGACGGATGAGGAGATCTGGGACGCTGCGCGGCGCGCGCAGCTGCAGGGTTATATCCAGTCCCAGCCGAAGGGACTGGATACCGTGATCGGAGAGCGCGGCGTCAAGCTCTCCGGGGGGCAGAAGCAGCGCCTCGCGATTGCGCGCATGTTCTTGAAGAATCCGCCGATTCTCATCTTAGATGAGGCGACATCGGCGCTGGATACCGAGACCGAAGCGGCGATCCAGCAGTCCTTGGCGGAGCTGTCGAAGGGCCGCACGACGCTCGTCATTGCGCATCGACTCGCGACGATCAAGAACGCGGATCGCATCGTCGTTGTGACCGAAGATGGCATCACCGAGCAAGGCGCGCATGAGGAACTCATCGCCGTAGGCGGTGTGTACAGCCGGCTGCATCAGGCGCAGTTCAGCACTTAAGAAGCTTTCGCCTCCCTGTTTGTTAGGGGGAGGCGGAGGCTTTTTCTTTTTAGCGGTATCGTCCAATGACATGGAGCAGAGGCTCATTCGCAAAGATAACGTTACGAAAACACCTTATTCTCTCTTTTAATAGAAAATTTGGAAGAATAGTGTTATGCCATAGCGTTATTCAGCATAAGCGGCCGAATTTCGCTTCATTTGGTCGAAATAGCGCTATTACGTAACGTTATTTATCCGTAGAACATGCGTGTGGAGCAAATAGCGTTATGGCAAACTCTTATTTGGAATTACATGTGACCGCACCTTCGTGATAAACTAAGACCATACAATGATTATTTACCTAAGGTAAATTACAAAAGAGGTGGCACGGATTGAAGTCGATAGGACGATGGCTATTACTGGGTGCGATCACACTGATCGGTATTTTTTTGCTGAGTAATATTAGGCAAATGTTCTTGTCCGTTCAGCCCGATCAGATCAAAGTGACGGTCAATTCCAGTATTAGCATGCAGAAGATCAGTGAGATGCTGCCTGGCAGTAAGATTTTGAATGAGAAAAGTGGTCTGTTAGAAGTCCCTTACGGAAAATTCTGGGAGTACCAAGGCACGGCCATGACGATCAAAGGAGTGCTGCGATCCTCGGTCATACCACTAGAAAAGCCTATCATTTCATGGCGTTATTATGGCTACACCGTCAAAGATCAGCTTAAGGGCTTCTTGCATGGTGATTTTGGGAAATACCGCGATCCCTATACGCGCAAGGAAGTACCGATGACGACAGCGATTCCGAAGATGCTGCTCAAAACCTGCACCTATTTCATACCTGGCTTGGGGCTCGCAATTCTACTCAGTATGCTAGTTGCTCTGTGGGCTTCCATATCAAGGCGGATCGGCATCGTGCTGGATGGTATTCATGCGCTGCTTGTTGGATTACCCGACTTTTTCCTGATCGTGCTGATTCAATTAGCGGCGATTTACGCGACGAAGCTCCTCGGTCACTATGTGCTGCTCATCGTTCAAGTGGGAGACAGAACGCCGTTCCTCATTCCGTTTCTGACGATTGCGTTGATTCCGTCGGTGACGATTTATGGGACACTTCGCGTCGCGATTGCACGGGAGTTGGGTCAGGATTACGTTATCACGGCACTGGCCAAAGGATTGACCCGGCGCGAGGTGCTCTTCTCGCATGTGCTGCGGAATGTGATGGAGGATGTGTTGGCTATTTTGCCAAGAGCTACGACATTAGCTTTAGCTAGCATGGCCGTTGCGGAGGCGATTTGTGGTATTGGGGGCTTGGGCGGCTTCATTATTCTGCCGATCTACCAAGGGATTACTTCGATGTCTGCGATCTGTGTCGTGCTTGGAGTGGTTGCCATGTCTTTTCATATCCTGTATGCGCTGCTGCGGAAGCGGTTCGTGGTACGTGCGGAGGAGGTGGTTAGACCATGAGAAAACGTCCTTCTACCGCCTTTTATATATCCATCGCAATCTTGGCGTTATTCCTGCTGGTGATGGTGTTCGGGTCCTGGTTGAAGCCGCATGGCATTTCGCCAGAGGACAAAATCAACATGATCCAATACCAAGAGGACGGGAAAACCAGATACGCAATCCCGCCGTACGCGCCTAATAGCACCTTCCTGCTTGGAACGGATCACCGTGGATTCGACATGCTCAGCCTACTATTAAATGGGTTGAAATACACATTAGGCACGGCGCTCGGTTTGACCTTGCTTCGTTTTGCCGTGGCGATGCCTTGGGGATTATGGAGTGGAATGACGAGCAGAGGAAGAGCACTTCTCCGATCCTTACAGTGGGCAGTTGCGGCGGTGCCGGCATTTATTTTCCTCTATCCGCCGCTTGCGGGGATGTATTACGGGCTAAGGCTTGATCTCGGCGCCAAAGCGGATCCACACAATAAGCTGTTGTTCAGCATCACCTTCATTATCTTAATTACGCTGATCGGCATATTTCCATTGGCACATCAGATTGCAGAACGGACACGCTATTATAGTGGCAAAATGTTTATAGAAGCCTCCCGCCTCATGGGCGGTTCGTTCTGGCATCGGACGCTTCGGCATATTTTCCCTTCGATGCGCAATGAAATGATGTTCATCTTCTTGAGCGAGTTTATGCAGGTGCTGTTCCTGCTGGGGCAGCTAGCCGTATTTAATATTGTGCTCGGCGGTACAGAGACGATCGGTGACGAGGAAGCTGGGTTCCAGATCACGATTAGCACCTCCGGTGAATGGTTGTCGCTGATCGCCTACGGCGCACGCTATATTCGTCTGCACCCGTGGATCATACTGAGTGCGGGCACAAGCTTCGCGTTGTTATTCCTTTCACTGCAATTTTTCTTGAATCAGCTCAAGCGCCGCTATGGCGAGGAACGTCAGCTGATGTAATAGAGTCGAGCTTCATCCTAGGGATGGGGCTCGGCTTTTTGGTTGTTCGTGTAGGGAGTGGAAGTGGAGGAGGTGCGAGTGCAGGTGCGACGACGACGGCGACGGCGACGGCGACCACGATCGCGACTCAACGGTAGGCACCTACCACACGACGCCTCCAGCACGGTGGCTGTCATAACCGTGAGCTGGTACTGTTTCACTTGGATGGCTACTAGTTCCTTTCAATTTACGCGAAAAAGGGGCAGTACATCTTGATTAACTGGAAAATATACAGCTATTTTAGAGCTAAATGGGCAAAAATTACAAATAAATGGATTTTATGTCGTTATTTCTCCCGTATCTGCCCTGCACACTGGAGAGAGGAATAATTAACTGTATTTTTTCCAGCTATTCGCCAAAAGAAGCGAAATCACGGGAATTTAACTGTATGTTTTCCATGTATTATTGTGGAAGGCCCCTCAACCGAGCTACTTTTACACACCTATCATCCCACCTAAGCCACAATTATCTGACCACGACCTTTATTCCGTACATTTGACGCTGATTTGGTGTTTGAATAGGAGGGAGTCAGCGAATCACCATTAGAGTTAGGATATAATAAGTGTCACTATGGTATATATTATATGTTATAATTCAATGAAAAGGAGGCAATCTAACCATGGAGGACAAACAAGATAAAACGAAACGACTCTCGGTTTATTTGCCTGAGAAAGTGAAATCCGAATTAGAACAGATGGCGGATGCAACGGGCCTATCGATGACACAGTTGATTGTCATGGCGACGCAGGGACTGCTTGCGAATTATGCCGCACAGGGTGGTGCGATTTTTGCGGATCTGCTGTCTGCGAGACATCGCATCCTTCACGAAGTGAAGGAGAAGCAGACGCTCCTCGACCAGGAAAAACTGAACATGCAAGCCTACTACGGCGCACGGGCAGAGGAGTATGAACGGATTTATCACCGCGAGGATGCGGAGTATCAACAAGAATTGGCCCTTCTGTCTGATATCCTGAAGAGGCAGGTAGAGGGACGCCGTGTGCTGGAAGTCGCTTGCGGCACAGGCTACTGGACACACATTGCTGCAGAAACGGCGACACAGCTTGTTGGTGTAGACATCCGCCCTGAGGTACTGCGCATCGCGGAGTCGAAGTCATGGCCGAAGGGGAATGCGGCCTTCAAGGAAGGGGATGCGTATGAGCTCTCCGAGATCAGCGGGGAATTCGATTACGGTCTGGCAAACTTCTGGTTCTCCCATATTCCGCGGAATCGAATCGACAGCTTTTTACATGGCTTCCATGAACGATTGGGCAGCGGAGCGCAGGTTTTTATCGCTGATAATGTGTATGTGCCTGGCAGAGGCGGCGAGCTCATCACCCATGAGGATAGCGAAGACACCTACAAAAGACGCGAATTAGCCGACGGATCCAAGCATGATATCCTCAAGAATTATTTTAGCTACGAAGAGTTAAATGATATTTTTCGACCCTTGTCACAGCATTTACGCATCTTTGTGGGGGCCAGCTTCTGGTACGTCAGCTATACGATCAAGCAGCCCTGACCCATCCATCTTGGGTATAATTGACGTATATTGAGGAGGCCATAAACATGAGTGTAACGTTCCTTACAACAGTTATGAAAGCCCACAATAAGAATGCCACGGGGATTTCCATTCCCGAAGAGGTCATGACCACGTTAGCAGGAGGCAAAAAGCCAAGCGTGTCCGTGACCCTGAATGGTTACACGTATCGGACAACAGCCTCAGTCATGGGAGGCGAATACCTCATCCCACTCAGTGAAGGCCATCGACAAGCCTCCGGCTTGAAAGCGGATGACCCCGTCGAAGTGACGTTGGCTTGGATCTTACTCCTCGGACGGTGGAAGTCCCAGTGGACTTACTTGCGGCGCTGTCTGAAAAAGAAGGTGCAATTGGACGTTTCGAAGCCCTCGCCTTCTCCAAGCGCAAAGAATTCGTCCGCCAGGTCGATGACGCGAAGACACAAAAGACACGCCTTCGCCGGATAGCCAACGTTGTTACGCAGATGAGCGGCGTTTAGGCGCACCTTGCATCTTAGTGTCCTGACGTAAATTTCAATCCGAGCACACCGACCAGAATCAAGACCATAAACAAAATACGAACCAAACTGATCGGTTCATCTAGGAATAACGTACCAATGATAATTGCACCTACAGCGCCAATACCGGTCCAGGCCGCGTAGGCCGTTCCGATCGGAAGAGTTTTCGTTGCTACAGCTAAGAAATAGAAGCTAACGATCATGCCTAGAATCGTAACAATGGACGGGACAAGTCGCGTAAAGCCATTGGAAAATTTCAATGAGATGGCCCAAACGACCTCAAACACACCTGCAATGGCTAGAAACAACCATGCCATGATGATCACTCCTTCATGTGGGGATTTACGTTCCATACGTTGTCAGTGCCACAAAAATAAACAGAGAAAAGCCCGGGAATATCGCGCTGTTGCGATAGACTCCCGGGCTTTTCTCCCTCCGTGACCACAGCATATTTGCTGTGTGTTTTCCCTTGGACCAGCCGGCGATGAAACGCCGCGGAACCCTAGAAAACGACATGCCGTTATTATAGGCCCGCTAACATGCCATGTCAAGTTACACATTTTGGCTGCTATCTAGTTAGCATATCCTATTCTTCTAGCGCTATGTTGTTCAATGCCAAATGTGCACGGAACATAGCCATAGTATCTGGTTGTTCCTGTTCGGGTACCCACGTTGCGGGATCCCATATCTTCGACAGCTTAAGCGCACGACTACAGTGCACGAAGCATTCTTGCACCTCGACGCCAACAGCGGCGATTGGTGATTTCCCATTAAGCTGCATAGTCGCAAGGAGTTCTTCATCTTTCGTTAGCCAAGCGCGTCCATTGACGCGGAGCACTGTCTCGAACCCAGGGATGATGAAGATGAGGCCCACCTGCGGGTTGGTCAGTAGATTATACATCGAATCAATTCGTCGATTTCCGAGTCTTTCTGGATAAATCAGACGGTGATTATCGAGAACGCGAACGAAGCCAGGGCTATCACCGCGGGGGGAAACATCACATAATCCATTCGCACCTGACGTAGATAAGAAGAATAGAGAGGATTTGGCGATGAACGCTCGGGTGTGCTCGTCAATTTGATTGACCACCTTATTTTGTACCGCAGGATGAGGCTCTCCAATCATATTTCTAATTTCTTCAATGGATCGAACGATGCCGGGAAATGGGGGTGAAGTACTGTCTTGTATGTTGTCCATGCGTTCTTTTCCTTCCTCGAGACCAGGGGCCTCTATTCAAAATATAGAATGTAGATGCTTCACATAATATTTGGGTTATATTTCTCCATAATGTTGTAGTATACGCCGATAACCTCGTTCAAATGAATGAAGCCCTACAAGTCGTCGCTCTTACGAGCAAAGCTTGCAGGGCTTCATTCTGTGCCGAGAATATTACTTGGATTCAGCAGTTAGTTGATTGTAAATATCATCCCATAGAACACGTCTGGCTGATACGTACCGCTTCGCATAATAGGATTCGCTCAACTTATTCTTAACAACACCTTGATTGGTAGCGGAGTGAACGAATTCACCATTACCGAGGTACATCCCTACGTGAGAGATACCGCTGCCATCTGTGTTGAAAAATACAAGATCGCCCTTACGAAGATCACTTTTGTTAACCCAGTAGCCTTCAGCGTTTTGTGATTTGGAGCTGTGTGGAAGGTCGATGCCGAACTCGTCGAACAAGTAGGATGTGAAACCAGAGCAATCGAATCCTTTGGTTGTCGTTCCTGCCCATCTGTAAGGAGTTCCAACAAGCTCGTCTACCGCTTTATCCATATCGGATGCTGCGAAAACGCTTCCTACACTAACGCTCAAAAACAAAACAAGACTAAAAATAAGACCAACAACTTTCTTCAACTGCTTGTCTCCTTCCGGTGCCTACGAGGTTAGCTGGAGGGTTCGGTTGAAGGTTCCCTATGATCCCTGTCTTGCAAGATCAATTCACCCGGAGTGGTTCCCCCGTTTCCCCATAAACTGAGGAATTCGGCATGAAATATTTGGTTTTTTTGATGCTAGTACGTTTATTTCGTCATAATGTTTGAAATTCCTCTTTTTTGGGTACATAATAGGCAAAAAATAAGTGTAATTGTTCGGAAAATAGACAAAAAAATCCCCATTCTCAAAGAGAAGGGGATAACGCTTGTTTATTCACTGTTTTTGCTGGATATTAACTGGATATTTTGGCTGAAAGAAGCTGATATTGGGAAGAAATGCCCCAAATTTGGATGAATATGTGAAAGAGTGGATAGAGCTGATAAATGATTAGGGCTACCAGTCCTGCCCATAGGTACGTGGCTGTGACTGTAACTCCTGCCAGAAGTCCTGTGAACAGTAATAGGATAATGGCAAGTCCGATAATCGGCAGCGAATATCGAAAGAAAGAGATGACCGTAGATAAGATACCTAACTTGGCGGCGATGGCGAATTGTACATACATAAATAGAAGCTGCAGGAGAAAAACGTAAAGCATTAAACAAAGTATCCAAGGAAGAAGCTTCATTACGATCTGCTCGTAGGAGCCGCTATGACCTAGCATATAAGCAGCTTTGGGAATAAGCCAGATGAGTGGGACAAGGGTAAGTGCCATACGAATCAGATACACGAGCAGGAAGGGGAGCGTGAGTTGCTTCATCCCGCGAAAGAATCGATATCCGGCATTCTGGTGAGAGTGTGTGAGTGAGTAGTAGACACCGGCATTTAAGAGAGGCGTCAGCAGCATGCGAGCACATAAGAGTACAGCAAGCCACCATAGATAGGAATAGCTGAGATCTGTTTTAATTAACTGAAACTGGCTCTCTGCTAGGAAAATCTGCAATGCCTGCTTGGGCTGCTCAGCGCCAGGAAAACGATGCATGAGGGGGACGAGAACTCCCTGAACGAGTTTATACAGAAGAATACCCCAGCCCATCTGATATAGGAATAAAATGATCGTGGCAAAGGGCTGCGCCATAGCTGCCCTGAACCCTGCTTTGATATAGGTGGCCAACGAGGGTCCCTCCTTAAAGTTTTCTTAAGAAAACCAGCATCGTAAGCATACGCTCAGTGGTTGTCATGAGACGTAAGCCAAGGTCCTTACCAGGCGACTGAGCCAAATATGGCTTGCAGGAACTGGATGATGCCAAGATTCCACCGAATTTGCCACTTCGTATTGATTTGCGTTTGATAAAAGTTGTTAATGTGCTTATTTTCAAGTATGAGCGTGTACTTAGGATCGATGCGCACCCAGTCGACAGGGGAGGCATGCGTTAATTTGAATTCAATGCTGCCTTCCTTGCCATCCCATGTTTTATCTAGCGTTGTACCATCTGCGAAGTGGAACTGGACGGGTACTTCTGGCGCGTTACCACCAAGCTTAACGATGCGGACTGTGCTTTCATACGTCTCAGATCCCTTGATACCCTGAGGTTGTATATGGACACTTTCGATAGAGTAATCCATCATCAGATTGCCATAGACATACTGATTAAAGAAGTCATCCCAATCTGATTTACTAATCTCCTCCACGACCTGTTGGAAATCCTTCGTAGACGGATGTTTAAACTGCCACTTTTGGAAATAGGATTTCATAATACGATCCATCGTCTTGGTGCCGACTTGCCCCTCAATGGCTTTGAGTACGAGCTTGCCGCGCGTGTACACATTTTCAGCATATTGATCATGTCCGGTGTATGCCCATGCCTCTTTCTGCAGTCCATTAGGTGAGGTGATATAACTGGATTCGACAGGCAAATTAGGTACTTCGCCGTATTCGACTTCCATTACTTTATCCTCCGCATAAGAGGTAAAGCCTTCATCCAGCCATGCTTCCTCGAATTCATTGCTGGCAACGAGCCCATAAAAGAATTGGTGACCGATCTCATGGACGACGACACGTTCCAGTTCTAAGTCTGGATCTTTATCGCTAGCACCCCAAGCGGTAACCAAGGTTGGATATTCCATACCGCCAGCGCCATTCCCGCCAGGTGGGGGGACGACGATGGAAAGGGTAGAGTACGGATACGTTCCGTACCACTGACTATAACGGGAGAGTGCTTTTTTGGCCGCATACATATAACGGTCTTTTAACTCTTGATGATTGGGATCGAGATATAGTTTGATTTTCACCCCGGGAATTTGCGGTGTAGAGAAGGGTTCTTCTACATAGACGAAATGAGGAGAGGCTGACCAAGCGAAGTCATGCACATCCTCGGCATAGAATTGGTATGTCTTCATGCCCTTGTCCGTCACAGCAGGCTTAACAGGAAATCCAGTCGCTGCCACAATATAATTCGCGGGCACCTGAATTTTCACATCATACATGCCGAAATCCGCATAGAATTCGGAATTTCCGTGGTACTGGTGGAGATTCCAGCCAGGCTCAACCCGTCCTCTAGTCCCTTTGCGCTCATAAGCGGCAACCTTCGGGAACCATTGTCCAGCCATAACGAAGTCATCGACATACCCCATTCTGGCAAAAGCTGCAGGCAGCTTAACAAGGAATTCGGTTTTGATGGTTACACGTTCGCCTGGTCCAACGGGTTTGGATAACGGTATTTTGAGCAGCGTGTGGTCATCCTTGTTGCCGTCATCTGGCTGTACGAATGACATCCGCTTGGAGAGGTCATCCCCCGTATCCGATTTCACGGAGAGCAGTTCCATACTGCCGCTGCTCTCATCTTTCGCTTCATCGTCCCTCAGCTTCCCGCCAGATTCGCGCATAAATGTCGTTTTCTTCGAAGCGAACGCATTCGGATAGAGGTGAAGATACATGTCTTGTACAGGAACTGAGCCAGGATTCTCCCATGTGAGTGTTTGTTGTCCTTGGAGCTGCCTCGTTTCTGGTGTGTAGGCAACATTCATGTGGTATTCGGCAATACGATAACTAAGTGGTGTTGAGGTTTCTAACGGTTTGCCATTATCTGCAGGCTGCATGTCCGGTGTCTGAACATGGGGAACATCTTTAGAGACGACAGGAACAGTCCCTCTTGGTGTGGAGGGGAGCAAGGTATTCGTTATTAACACTGCGCCGGCAGCAAGGAGCATAACAGCAAACCACTGTACCTTGCGGCTATTGAATAGAGCATTCATATCCATGAGATTCACCCCGCCTAAACAAGCATCTACAGCATGTATATGTAGACAACCTAGGGAATATTTCTGCGAGGTGAAAGAAATATGTTAAATAGCCAAGGGAGCCTGCCGCCACTTGTTCTACCGGGAGACTTTCGCTACAATGAAAGCATGTCGTCATTTTAACCTAATGTAGAGTGGAAGGTGCCCTTATGGAAGCGGATAAGAAGAAGCTGGCCTTAAATATAGTAAGCTCGAAAGTGAATCACAAAGGCTTCGGTGCAGGAGCCATTGATCTTAGTAACGTCTCCGGTATCATTATTGATGGGGATGAAGCGTATCTAGATGAAGGAACACTGCATGCGAAGAGTAAGATCGAGAAAGGGATTAAATTCTCAACGAACAAGGAAGATGTGCCGAATGGGCGTAAAGCATGGATCGTGTGGGTAGCGGTGGATCGGACAGAAGAGGGTGCCTACTATGCGGGGATGTCCGCTTGTGAAATGTTAATCGACACCGAAGCGCGCCGAGGATGGAAGATTCTTGCGGAGCATGTAAACAAAATGGACGGTGCGATGAAACGTAAATTCATCCTAGAGGGCTTGTCTGACAGTGAGCGAATAACCCTTCGAAACTGCTTAGTTTCGCACAACGAAGACTGGTGGAACCGCTCGGATCAAAGCCTCAAGGACGCACTCTCCTAAGCTTTAAACGGCGAATGTGGAGAATATGAACATTATGTGTCATCCATTGTTCCGCAATGTCGAAGCGGGTATACTATACCCTAGTGTATGTTACCTCATATACTAGGACAGCAAAAAGGCAGGACTAAGACGCGCTTAGTACTGCCTTTTTGTGTTTCCATTTAGTGGGGGATTAGTCGTTCCACCAACGTTTTAGATCGTTCCACCAAGAGCCGTTATCGCCTTTGGGACCGGCTTTTTGGCCGCCTGCTGCATCTGGATTAGCAGGTTTGCCTGTGCAATATGTCGTAGGCTCAGTACCAACCAGGAAAGCCTCCATTTTGGAATTCGGACAGTCCTCATTAGATAATTTGCCGCTTAGAGGATCAATATAAACCGTCGATACACCTTCAGGGATCGGGAACAGCTTTGGCGGAATTGCAGCTAAGGTCTGTTCAGTGAAATCCGCGAAGATCGGTGAGGCGAGATGTGATTCCACCGTAGTAATGTCACGGTTTTTATCATAGCCGACCCATACTGCCGTAGATAGCTCTGGTGTGAAGCCGACGAGCCAGGCGTCCGTATCGGTAGTACCTGTTTTGCCGGCAATCGGCCGCTTAATCGTACCGGCTACACGGTTCCCAGTTCCACCCTCTTCGAACACACTCTCCATTAAATTGGCCATCACATACGCAACTGCAGGCGGTATCACTTGCTCCTCCGTAGGCGTTGCTTCATATAAGACGCGCCCATTGGCATCCTCGATTCGCAAAATAGCGGTCGTTTCATGGTGTACACCCTGATTCGCAATAGAGGCAAAAGCCGAAGCCATTTCTAACGGACTCACGGGGAAGGAACCTAACGCTAAGGAAGGCAGCGGCTTCATTGGCGATGCAATCCCGAGTTTACGCGCGAAGTCGATGACCTTCTGTGGACCCACCTCAAGTATCGTGTGCACCGCATAGATATTATCCGATTTGGAAATCGCTTGACGCATATCGATATTCCCATTGGTATACTGGTCATTGAAATTTCTTGGCGTATATTGCTGGCGCCCTTCATCGTAAGTAAATACCGTAGGCTCACTTTTGACCATGGTCACAGGGGTGAAACCATTCATGAGTGCGACCATATAGACGAATGGTTTAAAAGATGACCCTGGCTGTCGCGTATTCGACAGCACACGATTGAACTGGTTTTCCGTATAGTCGCGTCCGCCGACCATGGCTTTGATCTCACCTGTGCGCGGGTCTACCGCGACAAGTGCAGCCTGCAGATCGGGCTTACCTTCGAGCTGCTTGGTAATGACATTCTCAGCAATTTGCTGGGCATTCTTATCCAGCGTGGTGTAGATGCGAATGCCGCCTTCATCGAATTGTTCTTCCGAGATGCCGAGCTTTTCCGTCGCTAGATTACGTACATAATCCCTGAAATAAGGGGCAGCAGATGGCTTCTTTTTCGTTAACGGCAGAATCGTCAGCTTTTCCCTGCCTGCAGCCTCAGCGGCGCTTTGGGTAATAAAGCCGCTGTTCACCATCGTCTGGAGAACGACCTTTTGCCGATCCATCGCATTTTGCAAATCATAATAGGGGGAATAGTAACGCGGTCCTTTCGGCACCCCAGCGATCATAGCGCTCTCTGCTAAAGTTAACTCACTAGCATGCTTACCGAAGAAAAGCTCAGACGCAGTCTCAATGCCATAGGTCGAATGCCCATAATAGATTTGATTCAAATAATCAGCGAGGATATCATCTTTGCTCAGCTGCATTTCCATTTGAATAGCATAGACAGTTTCCTTGATTTTGCGCGTCCACGTGCGATCATGAGTTAAGTAAAGGTTCCGAGCTAGCTGCTGCGTGATCGTACCGGCTCCTTGCACTTTGGCCATCGCTTGAACATTCACAATAGCCGCGCGTGCTACGGCTTTAACATCCACGCCGAAATGATCGTAGAAATGCTGATCCTCCACCGCGAGCGTTGCGTGTATTAAGTAAGGTGAGATGTCATTTAATGAGACCACCTGCCGATTCTGCCCAGAATAAAAGGTATCAATCACCTCGCCATGTACATCGTACATCTGGGAGGTTTGCATCGTTTTGGTGACGGGCAGCGTTTGGGAGCGCAAATAAACTAGAAAGACAGTGGCCCCGATGAGCAATAGTAGGCTGCAGGTAAAGAAGAACGAAAAGGTCTTCTTGATGCGTCTCATCCACCGCATGGAAGCAGGAATCTCATTTTTCTGTCTGGCAGATTGTGATTCAGGTGTTTGTTGGCGGGGCTTCTCATTCGTGTTCTCATTCTCGGACATGCTTTCCATGCCTCCCTTCTCCTTGCCCAAAGGCGATATTAACCAGTATGGAAAAGCATGGCAGTGTGTATTCAACGAATTGTAAATATTTTTTGTTAAATGGTTAAAAGATCGAGGAAAATATTGCATTTTGGGGGTAATGAACTATAATACAATTTGGGCGTGTCAAGGGACTGGAAATTAGCACCCTAACTCGTATGACTTTTCCAGCTGGTGGAACACTGTTAGAGATAACGAATGTCAGAAATTATTCATCCAAATAGAGAAGCGAAAGAAGGGTTACTTATGGAATTATGGTACACAGAGAAACAAACGGATAGCTTCGGTATCACGGCGAAAGTGACTGAAACTTATGTAAGAGAGCAAACGGATTTCCAAGATCTTTCCATGATCGAAACCGAAGAGTGGGGCACGATGCTAACACTTGACGGAATGGTAATGACTACGGTAAAAGACGAGTTCGTCTATCACGAAATGGTTGCCCACCCAGCACTTGTTACTCATCCGAACCCAGAGTACGTGCTTGTTGTCGGCGGCGGCGATGGCGGTGTAATTCGTGAAATTATGAAACACCCGAAAGTGAAGAAAGCCGTTCTTGTTGATATCGATGGCAAAGTTATCGAGTACTCCAAGAAGTACCTACCTACGATTGCTGGCGAATTGGACAACCCACGCGTTGAAGTGATCGTTAACGATGGTTACATGCACATTCATGATCACAAAAACACGTACGATGTCATCATGGTTGATTCCACAGAGCCTGTAGGCCCAGCTGTTGAGCTGTTCTCCAAAGGTTTCTACCAAGGCATCTTCGATGCGTTAAAAGAAGACGGAATCTTCGTGGCTCAAACGGATAACCCATGGTTCAAAGCAGATTTGATCCAAACCGTAAATCGCGACGTGAAAGAAATTTTCCCGATCGTTCGTGTATACAGTGCGAATATCCCTACATACCCAAGCGGTCTGTGGACATTCACTATGGGCAGCAAAAAGCACGATCCGCTTCAAGTAGAAGAATCAGCAATCCCTGAATTCCCTACGAAATACTACACGCCACGCTTGCACAAAGCAGCGTTCGTGCTGCCTAAGTTTGTTGAAGATTTGATTAAATAGGCTGCGGGATCGCGCGGATAAATAGGATTGAATAGAAGAGGGAGTCGATTTGTCGACTTCCTTTTTTGCCATTTAAGGGTAAGCGATGTTTACCCTTATCTAATTGTTATCAGCGTGGGTTATGGCGTGAGGCGTTGCTCCAGCTGCAAGTATAGCTCCCAACCGAAGCCCAACCCAAGCCCAAGCCAAACCCCAACCCCAACCCCAACCCCAACCCCAACCCCAACCCCAACCCCAACCCCAACCCCAACCCCAACCCCAACCCCAACCCCAACCCCAACCCCAACCCCAACCCCAACCCCTCGGCGCTAACCACAGGGCATGCTGGCCAAGTGAATAACTGGATTTCCTCCCGTTATTTCAGGCCAATTACGTCAAACGGGACATTTCGAGCAAAATTAGATGTAGAAAATCCAGTTAAACTTTCCAAAGGCGGATTTTACCCGGAAATAGATGTAGGAAATCCATTTAATCTCCAAAAGCAACTCATCGATCCCTTTACCCCTGCGTTCCTCTTCATGCCCTCGACGCTAACCCGAATCAACTTAAATCTCTTACGTTCCCTCAAGTAACAATTCTCCGATAAACAAATTTCAATCACTGCCATACAGCTGTCAGCAACTCCTAGCTATACTGTAAACATAAAGACAGGACATGAATCGCAGCAGTGTCAGCAGCAGAATAAGCACTGCGGTAGCGCTAGCATCAGCACCAAGCTCAAGCGAGCCTGTTCTACCATTCCTAGGAGGTTTTATATATGTTTACGACGATTGAGAGTTTTATCGAAGAATACCAAATGGAATCGAATACAACGCAGCAACTGCTGGATACATTAACAGATGAGTCCCTCACACAAACACAAACCGAAGGCTACCGTCCACTTGGTTATATTGCTTGGCATCTGGTCCACGCGGAACGCGGTATGCTATATGGTACGGGGCTGGAATTTGAATCGCCGGCTGCTGTAAGTGTGCCGCCTGCAGAGGCAGCAGTTATTGCCGAAGCGTATCGGACAACAACGCAAAACATACTTAACGCGATTCGTACGCAATGGACGGACGAGAAACTGCAAGATGTGGTTACTATGTTTGGAATGCCTTGGACGATCAGCACAACTCTATATAGCTTCTTGAAGCATGAAATTCACCATCGCGGCCAATTGACGATTCTCATGCGACAAGCAGGCCTTTCAGTTATTGGCGCCTACGGGCCAGCCAAAGAGCAGTGGGCAGCTATCGGAAGGCCAGTTCCAACGTTATGAGCATAAACATGAGAGTCTCCTAGTCCGTTTGCTAACGGATCAGGAGGTTTTTTTCATCTTTTGCCAATCACGAACTCGCCTCCAAGCCGTTACATCCCCTCCATGCATTGAATTTACTTATCCTTTCATATAAACTATTAGCTAACATGCCTGCGTTGTGACACGAGTTGTCATTCGCAGCAACAGAAGAAGAGGGGAATATCGAATCATGACGGACAAGCAGCGGGTGCGGATTCGAATCGAGAGTCGAAGCGGGAGCGAGACCACGGTGCAGAAGGCACGCGGGGATCTTTATCGCAAAGGCGATCATACCTACATCCGCTATGAAGAAGAGCCGAATGAGCTTGGACGTACGGTGACGATCATTAAGCTCGAAGACAATCAGATCCGGATTATTCGCCAAGGTGATGTACAAGCTGAGCAAACCTTCGTTCCTGGAGAGAAGCGGACTGGCTTTTATCACACGCCGCAGCTAAGAATGGAATTGGAAATTGAGACGCACAAGCTGACCTCGGAGGCCATCCATGGGATCGGAATTACGAGGTGGAGCTATGATCTATATGCATCAGGTACACATACAGGAGCTTATCGAATCAAGTTGTTAATTCAGGAGGAGTAAGACAATGGATGTTCTTAACGAAGTGAAAGCGAAAGTGAAGCAAGCAATTAAAGAGGCTGTTCTAGCGGCGGGTATCGTCTCAGAGGAGCAATTGCCAGATATCATTCTGGAAGTGCCCAAAGAGAAGACGCATGGCGATTTCGCGACGAATGTAGCGATGCAGTTGACGCGTATTGCGAAACAGAATCCAAGACAAATTGCCGAGCAAATCATCGCCAACCTGAACAAGGATGCAGCGAGTATTGCGCAAGCAGAAATTGCTGGCCCAGGCTTTATTAATTTTAAAATGGATAATGTCTACCTCTACCCCGTAATTGCTGATGTGGCGAAGCTTGGTGACCGATTTGGGGAATCGAACGTTGGTCAAGGGCTTAAAGTGCAAGTGGAGTTCGTTAGTGCGAATCCTACAGGTTCCCTCCATTTGGGACATGCACGTGGCGCAGCTGTTGGTGATGTTCTTTGTAATGTATTGGATCTAGCGGGCTATGACGTTTCGCGTGAGTACTACATCAATGATGCGGGTAATCAAGTTGTCAACTTGGCGAAATCCATCGAAGCGCGCTACCTGCAAGCGCTTGGTCAAGAAGCGGAAATGCCAGAGGATGGCTATTTTGGCGAAGATATCAAAGGTTTTGCAACGGAACTCGCAGCTGCAGAAGGCGATCGTCTGCTGAGCTTATCGGATGAAGAGCGTCGTGCTTATTTCCGTACGTATGGACTTGAGAAAGAACTCGACAAAATCAAACGCGACTTAGGTCGCTTCGGTGTTCATTTCGACCACTGGTTTTCAGAGACGTCAATCTATGAAGACAACCTTATCCCGCCTGTGCTTCAAGAGCTAAGAGATAATGGTCATGTCTATGAAGAAGAGGGCGCAACGTGGTTGAATACGACACCGCTTGGGGATGACAAGAACCGTGTTTTGATCAAAAACGACGGCTCCTTCACCTACCTTACACCGGATATCGCTTACCACCGCAATAAATTCGGACGCGGCTATGACCGCTTAATTAATATTTGGGGCGCTGATCACCATGGCTACATTCCGCGGATGAAAGCGGCTATGACGGCTCTTGGCTTTGAAGCAGACCGCCTTGTTGTGCTGATCGCCCAGATGGTGAGCTTATTCCAGAATGGCGAAAAGGTCAAAATGTCCAAACGTACTGGCAAAGCCGTTACGATGGAGGACTTGATGGACGAAGTCGGCGTGGATCCGATTCGTTACTTCTTCGCGATGCGGAGTATGGATTCGCATTTGGATTTTGACATGGACTTGGCGGTTTCGCAGTCCAATGAAAACCCTGTGTTCTATGTGCAGTATGCTCATGCACGGATTTGCAGCATCTTCCGCCAGGCGGAAGAGCAGAATATCGCGGTGCTCCCGCTGGAACAGGTTGACCTGTCCCAGCTGACCTCGGAAGCCGAGTTCGACTTGCTGCGCAAGATCGGCGAGCTTCCGGAAGAGATCGCCATTGCGGCTGAGCAGTACACGCCGCACCGCATGATCCGCTATGTCTACGAACTGGCAAGCCAGTTCCATAGCTACTATAGAGGCCACTACGTCATCACAGATGACGCAGCCTTAACCCAGGCGCGCCTCGCCCTGCTCGGCGCGCTCCGCACGACCCTAGCCAACACGCTTCGCGTGGTTGGCGTATCTGCCCCTGAGCGGATGTAACACCCGCTCAGCCAGAAGAAGCTCCCCTTGACCACTGGTCAACAGGGGAGCTTCTTCTTTGTCCAAGCGCAGGAGGTACTCTCTGCGCCAGCTACTCTTGCCCTGCGGCGCGGATCGCGCGCTGGGCGTTCAATTGCCCGGGCTGCCACCGGGCGTTCGGGCGCTTGCTCAGCGGGAAGGCGCAGCGGCGCAGCGCGTTTTTGATTTGCTGCGGCGACATGGCGCGCATGGAAAGCATTAAGGCGATAACACCGCTTACATGGGCCGTTGCCATCGACGTGCCGCTGAGCTCGTTATATTTGCCGCCTAGCCAAGCGGAATACACGCGCTCACCAGGCGCATAGATGTCGATTTGTGTTCCGCGATTGCTGAAAGGAGCAATCCGTCCTGTTCGTGTTGTGGCACCTACAGAGACAACATGGGGGAACCGAGCAGGGTAATCAATGGTTTTCTTTCTGCCGTCATTGCCGGATGAGGCTACAATAACCTTCCCTCTGTAGTAAGCGTTTAGTACCGCTTGCTCCAGTGCAGGATTGTACGTTTTCATACCGAAGCTCATATTAATAATATCGAGGTCGTTTTGGACGCACCAATCAATACCGGCGATAATATCGGATACATATGCGCTTCCATTTTGGTCAAATGCTTTAACGGGATGAATAATCGCTCGGGGAGCTACACCGATAATACCGGAATTACGGCCTGTTGCCGCGATAGTGCCTGCGATGTGTGTGCCATGCCCGTTATCGTCATGGGGCATGAGCCTGCGATTTAATAAGTTGATGCCATGCGAGATCGAGTTTTGCAAATCCGGATGCTTATATTCGATGCCGGTATCGATGACGCCGATATGAATGTTTTTTCCGACAGATTTGCTCCAGATCTCAGGAGCGCCGATTTGATCAACTCCCCAAGGAATAGTGCGTGTACGTGAGTTGGAAAGAATAGTAGCTCGTTTCGGTACGGTCTTTCTACCTTTAACTTTATTTATAGTTAATTTCGTATCCACTTCGATACGTGTCGTGCTGGAGAAGCTTCTGAGTTTTGTATCCGGACACAATGTACAGGAAAAAGCGTTGATAATGTCTAGAGGCAGAACCAGGGATAGTCTGGGGAGTTCAGACGTCATGCGTAAGAGCTCTGATTTGCAGGCAAAGTAATCCGTCTTTGAGGTGAAATGGATAAGGTGCTTTCTAGCTGGTGGTTTAGTAAGACCTAGATCTTCATGAAGCAGATGAAGAAAGGTGGCTGTATCCATCGTGCCATCCCCCCGTTACAGCATATAATCATATCTCCCCTATCCTATGTACAGGTCATCATACTTGACCGTGTCATCGCCTTTATAAAGGTTGTCAAAAAGTCCAAATTTGATCACGAAGTAGTCCAAGATGCGTATTCGACATCGAATATTGAATGCAGCCGGAAATCAATCTTCTCGGTGCTGCAACCCAGACTTTATAACACGCACTTATAGAAATAAATGGGTGCAAGGCCGTGTCAGATGCGTAGGTTCAACATAGGATACATAGAGAGGCGCGGGCAGGAGTGTCTCTTTCTCAGGTAGTGGAAACGACTGCTGTTCATCAGCAAGCGGTTCCTTAGGGTACAGTCGCAGGCGGAGGGGGACCTTCGTCTGTATTTCTTTTATGGGATGCTTACAACAGACCTTTATTCTGAAATATAGAATGTGTTGTTTCACTTCATAATTTGGCTATATTTTTGGATAAACGATCCTGTCCAAGCAGGAAGGAATAGCCGATTGTTCGGGGGTAGTTGCAATTTTAGAAAAAATAGGTTTTACTTAATGAAGATATTGGTTATGGTAGATAACGTAGTCAAGAAATGATCGAAAAGGATGTGCCTTAGATGAGCAGCGAATACACACTGAAAATCACCACAGAGCAAGCACGCGAAATGCCCATGGTGGATTTGGCGTTCGAATTGCTGAAGTCGGCGAATACGCCGTTTTACTACCGAGAACTTATGGCTGAAATTGCTAAAATAAAAGGGCTTACTGAAGACAATGTCATGAATGTGATTGCCCAACTATATACGGAAATCAACATCGATGGTCGTTTTGCTTGTGTCGGTACGAACCTATGGGGCTTGAAGCGTTGGTATCCAGTTGAGAAGTCCGACGATGCGGTTGGAAACGCGAAGCGTCCTAGAATTATCAACGACGAAGATGATGATCTGGATGAAGACGTCTACGCGGAAGAAGAAGATACATACGCAGAAGAAGACGAGTATGATGCATTTGGTACCGAAACCGAAGAGGAAGAAGAAGCGGAAGAGGATACTGAATTCTTCGAAGATGAAGAAATCGAAGAGGATCTTGGCGAAGCGGGTATTGAAGAGAACGATGATTCGGATGACGACGAAGATGATTTGGATTCCGATGAGGACGAAGACGAGTTGGATGAAGACGACGAAGACGACAAATAACTTGTCTTGACAGTCCCTATACGTTCAGAGTAAACTATTGCATGGGCTTTAAAAGATTCTTAACAATTCGCGCATGCGTTCAAAAAGTGCCCCGTCACTACGGGTGTCACTTTTTTTGTTTTTTTGCGCTTTTTTTTTGTAATTTGTTCATGAAAACACTTATTTAGCAGAAGCTAATGCTATTACACCTTTGTTCTGGCGACACCCTAGAGCTTATGCTGATGAAGCCAGTTTTCTAGCACCTTTTCACACTTTTATCATGTTATAACAAAGCCAGTTTTCTGGCGAAAAATATAAGGAGGCGTACATAGTGACAAAATACATTTTCGTTACGGGAGGCGTAGTTTCATCCCTTGGCAAAGGAATTACCGCAGCTTCCTTAGGAAGACTGCTCAAGAACAGAGGTTTGAAAGTTACGATCCAGAAGTTCGATCCTTACATTAACGTGGATCCAGGAACCATGAGTCCTTACCAGCATGGGGAAGTTTTCGTAACCGATGATGGTGCAGAAACGGATTTGGACTTAGGTCATTATGAGCGTTTTATCGACATTAACTTGTCCAAAAGCTCGAACGTGACATCAGGAAAAGTGTATTCCTCTGTTATTACTAAAGAGCGCAGAGGCGAATACCTAGGTGGAACTGTACAGGTTATCCCTCATATTACGAATGAAATTAAAGAGCGTGTTATTCGTGCTGGTCGTGAAGCTGGGTCCGATGTGGTTATTACTGAAATCGGTGGTACTGTCGGGGATATCGAGAGCTTGCCGTTCCTTGAAGCGATTCGTCAAATGAAAAATGATATCGGCCGCGAGAATGTCATGTACATTCACGTTACGTTGATTCCTTATATCAAAGCTGCTGGAGAAGTCAAGACTAAACCAACGCAACATAGCGTGAAGGAACTGCGCGGCCTGGGTATTCAACCGCATGTGATTGTTTGTCGTACGGAGCATTCTTTGACAGAAGATATGAAGCGTAAGCTCGCTTTGTTCTGTGACATCGATCCTGCTGCAGTTATTGAATGTAAAGACGCAGAAACGTTGTATGAAGTACCGATGATGCTTCGTGAGCAAGGCCTTGATGACTATGTTGTGAATCATTTGAAGCTATCAACGAATCAACCCGATATGACAGAATGGGAAAGTCTTGTTCGTAAGGTCAAATCCTTGACGAAGAAGACCGAAATCGCCATCGTTGGGAAGTATGTAGCTCTTCATGATGCTTACCTTAGTATCGTTGAAGCGCTTGGACACGCGGGTATCGACAATGACTCCGAGATTGATATTCGTTGGGTCAATGCAGAAGATATCTACGATCATAATGTGCATTCACTGCTTTCTGGTGTACAAGGTATCCTTGTGCCAGGTGGATTCGGTGATCGCGGGATTGAAGGGAAAGTAGCAGCGATTCGTTATGCGCGTGAGAAAGAAATTCCGTTCTTCGGTATTTGTTTAGGTATGCAAGTCGCTGTTATTGAATATGCACGTTCTGTTTGTGGATTGGATGGCGCGAATAGCTCCGAGATTAATCCAACAACCCCGTATCCGGTTATTGATCTATTGCCAGAGCAGAAGGATATTGAGAATCTAGGCGGTACGATGCGTTTAGGTCTATACCCTTGTAAGTTGACACCAGGTTCACTTGCTGCGACTACGTATAATGATGAGCTAGTTTACGAAAGACATCGTCACCGGTATGAATTTAATAATGAATACCGTGAATTGGTTGAATCTGCCGGTTTGCGTATTTCGGGTACATCACCAGATGGTCGTCTGGTTGAGATGGTTGAGCTTCCTGGTCATCCGTGGTTCTTGGCCGTGCAATTCCACCCGGAATTTACGTCCCGTCCGAACCGTCCGCAGCCACTTTTCCGTGAGTTCGTGAAAGCTGCACAATCGATTTCCCGCTAAAATTTTACGTTGCTGATGGAGGAATCCCTCTCCTGATAATCAACTTTTATGTAAAACTTTTCAAAAAAGATGCGCTCCTCAGAAGGAATACGAAAATGAATAGCGAATACCTTGACTCATAGGATTGGAACTTGTTATTCGTTTTCGGGAGGGGACTTGGCTCATGAAGAAAAAAGTGTTGGTTGTGGATGATCAAAATGGAATTCGTGTACTCCTCATGGAAGTGTTCAGTAACGAAGGGTACGATACCTATCAAGCCTCCAATGGCAAGTTGGCCTTGGAAATCGTTAGAAATGTTTCGCCTGATCTCATCTTGCTAGACATGAAGATTCCTGGTATGGACGGACTTGATATTTTGAAGCATGTGAAAGAAATTGATGTCTCTATCAAAGTCATCATGATGACGGCATATGGCGAGCTAGATATGATCAAAGAAGCGACGGACTTAGGTGCAATCATGCATTTTACGAAGCCATTTGATATTGATGAGCTCCGACTTGCTGTTAATATGCAATTAAATAATGAATCCAGCAGTGGTTTCGCAGTAGGATCCTAGTTATAGGGTCTTTTTTGCATATTAGACGTAATAAGTTTTTCATCATACTTCGCTATTCGCTTAAATAAACGCTCCCGTCTAAGAAAGATGGTAGAGGCGTTTATTTTAGTTACGGAAAAATGAAGGCTTGGTTATCATTTGAAAAGTTATGTGCTATAATAACTCAGGTATGAACAGAGAGCGGTATGCGCATCTACTAAAGAGGTTCTAGGAGGAAGAGAAACATGGCATTGGTTTCAATGAATGAATTTTTACCTAAGGCAAAAGCAGGGAAATACGCGGTTGGTCAATTTAACATGAACAATCTTGAGTTCGCTCAAGCGATTGTGGAAGCAGCAATCGAACTGAACTCCCCGTTCATTTATGGTGTTAGCGAAGGCGCACTGAAATATATGGGCATCGAGTTTACAGTAGCTATTGCAGAAGCAGCAGCTAAGAAGTCCGGTCTTCCGATCGCGTTGCACTTAGACCACGGTAGTTCGTTTGAAGTAGCAATGAAATGTATCCGTGCAGGATTCAGCTCCGTTATGTTTGACGGTTCCCACTATTCTTTCGAAGAAAACATTCGTTTGACGAAAGAAGTTGTTAAAGCTGCTCGTGCTATGGGCGTATCCGTTGAGGGTGAGCTTGGAACAATCGGTGGCGTTGAGGATGACATTTCCGTTGATGAAGAGCATGCTAACCTAGCAAAACCAGAAGAAGCGATTCGTTTCTACGAAGAAACAGGCGTGGATTGTTTGGCAATCGCAGTAGGTACTGCACACGGTATGTACGCAGGCGAGCCTAACATTCACTTTGATATTATTGAAGCAGTTACCAAAGCGATCCCAGTTCCAGTTGTATTGCACGGTGGATCCGGCGTTCCAGACGAAATGATCCGTAGATCAATTGCAGCAGGCGTTGGCAAAATCAACGTGAATACAGAGAACCAAGTGGCATGCACAGAAAGCATCCGCGCAGCTCTGAACAAAGATGCTAAAATTTATGATCCTCGTAAATATCTAACCCCAGCTCGTAACGCTATGATCGAAGTAGTAAAATCCAAAATTCAATTGTTCGGAAGCAGCAACCAAGCTTAATTCCAAATTGAATAGACAAGCTAGGAAATGCTGTAATGCGCAGATGGATGGTCGACAATCGTTGTCGTCCGTCTGTGTTATTATGGGCGTTTCCTTCTTCTATTTGTTGATAATGCCGTTTATTTCACCCCGTTCTTATTCATTTACTTCATTTCTTTGTGGATTTTCGTCGAATGATTGTGGAATTGGTGAATTTTGTTGCGTAACGTTTATGAGAAGGCACCTGGTTTAGGGGGAGAAGTATGTTGGAGAAATTAATGGTGGTTGGTGGACGCCCACTACGGGGAACAGTTCAGATTAGTGGAGCAAAGAATAGTGCAATTGCACTTATTCCAGCCGCAGTACTTGCAGAAACACCAGTGACGTTGGATAATCTTCCACATTTAAGCGATGTGGCTATATATACAGAAATTTTAACAGATTTAGGAGCAACAATTGATTGGAACGAAGATCGGATGACCATTGATCCGAGTCAAATGAAGCCTATGGCAATGCCGAATGGCAAAGTGAAGAAGCTGCGAGCTTCGTATTATTTGATGGGTGCACTTCTAGGTAGATTTGGCGAAGCGACGATTGGCCTTCCAGGCGGGTGTAATTTCGAACCGCGTCCGATTGATCTTCATATTAAGGGATTTGAAGCACTTGGCGCTGTGGTAAGTAATGAGAACGGAGCTCTTCATATTCGTGCTAAGGAATTGCGCGGTGCTAAGATTTATTTGGATATGGCGAGTGTAGGCGCTACGATTAACATTATGTTAGCTGCATCACGTGCTAAGGGATTGACTACGATTGAAAATGCGGCGAAAGAGCCTGAAATTATAGATGTGGCAACACTTTTGAATTCGATGGGTGCGAAAATCAAGGGAGTTGGTACGGATACGATTCGTATTGAAGGAGTTTCTGAACTTCATGGCTGCCGCCATTCCATTATCCCTGACCGTATTCAAGCGGGAACATACATGATTGCTGCAGCGGCGACGCGCGGCGATGTAACGGTAGATAATGTGATTCCGAAGCATCTGGAAGCATTGACAGCGAAGTTGCAAGAAATGGGCGTTCATGTCTACGAAATGGATGAATCCATTCGTATTGTCGGTCAGCCTATCTATGAAAGCGTAGATGTGAAAGCATTAATTTACCCTGGATTTGCGACGGATTTGCAATCTCCAATGTCTAGCCTGCTTTGCCAAGCTAAGGGTGTTAGTGTATTAACAGATCATGTTTATAGCAATCGATTTAAGCATATTCCAGAACTTGTACGCATGGGTGCTAAGATAAGAGTTGAAGGACGTTCGGCCATTATCGAAGGTTCGCAACTGAGTTCAGCCAAAGTAAGAGCGACAGATTTACGTGCAGGAGCAGCATTGGTCATTGCTGGCCTTAGTGTCATGACAGGTGGAGTAACCGAAGTGTCGGGCGTGGAGTTCATTGATCGCGGTTATGAGAATTTAGTATTTAATCTATCTTCGCTAGGAGCCGAAGTTTGGCGTGAGACTGAGGAATAAAGTGCCAAACAACAGGCAATGCTAGAATCCAATTGAAAATTTAATAGTTTGGTGGTTGAAACATGAGCATGCAGCTTGCTGAGCTTGAAGTACTCAAGCTTACTGAATTATATAAACTAGCTAAGAAACATCAGATTCCATATTACGGTACGCTGAAGAAAAGAGAACTCATTTTTGCCATTTTACGCGCACAAGCAGCAGAGAGCGGATTCCTGTTCATGCAAGGTGTCTTGGAAATTTTGCAAGAGGGATTCGGATTCCTGCGTCCAATCAATTATTTGCCTAGCTCAGAGGATATTTATATTTCTGCTTCTCAAATTCGCAAGTTTGATTTGCGTTCAGGGGATATCGTCTCCGGTAAATGTCGTCCTCCCAAAGAGAACGAGCGGTATTATGGTCTTCTTCAGGTCGAAGCTGTAAATGGCGAGAAGCCGGAAACAGCGTCGGAACGTTTACATTTCCCTGCACTGACCCCTCTTTACCCAGATACACGAATTACACTAGAGACAGAGCCGAACAAGATTTCCATGCGGATTATGGACTTACTTGCTCCAGTAGGCCTTGGACAGCGTGGACTTGTCGTTGCACCTCCTAAAGCAGGTAAAACGTTGCTGCTCAAAGAGATCGCCAACAGTATCTCGACGAATTATCCGGAGATTGAGCTATTCGTGCTACTGATTGATGAGCGTCCTGAGGAAGTTACCGATATGCAGCGGTCTGTCAAAGGTGAAGTCGTGGCGTCAACTTTCGATGAGCTTCCAGAGAATCACATTAAAGTGGCAGAACTTGTTTTAGAACGAGCTATGCGTCTAGTTGAACATAAGAAAGATGTTGTTATCCTGCTCGATAGTATTACGCGCTTAGCAAGAGCGTACAACCTCGTCGTACCGCCTTCAGGCCGGACGTTGTCCGGTGGTGTTGACCCCGCTGCTTTCCATCGTCCTAAGCGTTTTTTCGGAGCTGCTCGTAACATTGAAGAAGGTGGCAGCTTAACTATTCTTGCTACAGCACTTGTCGAAACCGGTTCACGTATGGACGATGTCATTTATGAAGAGTTTAAAGGGACAGGTAATCTGGAGCTTCATCTCGATCGTAAAATGGCGGAGCGCCGTATCTTCCCTGCTATTGATATTCGTCGTTCAGGGACTCGCCGTGAGGAAGCTTTGCTCACCAAAGATGAGCTTGAGAAAGTATGGGCACTACGCAAAGGCATGAATGATTCACATGAATATACCGAAGCCTTTATTAAAAAGCTTGCGGACACGAAGACGAATCAAGAATTTTTGGATTCGTTGGCATCCCCATCTGCGGGAACGTCCTCAGGAGCGAACAAAGGTAAAGTTAAAAACTCAGCATCTTAAGCTTATTGATAAGCTCCATTCGTTGCACAAAGAGGAGTACCGTTATGAATTTGGTGTATTCAGATCCACAAGGAAATGTATTTGATCATCCTGATTTTCTGGCCTTAGGCCGGAATGCAGAAATGATCACCGAAATACTAGAAGAAGAACTGATCCCTCTGCCGGAGGGAGCCACGCTCGTTAGCCTTCCTTTCACACGTCCGGTCGGCATTGATGCCGCGACTGGTGAAATGAAGCGAGTCGAGGGGGATTACCATGCTGTTGGAGCCTTGCTTCCACAAGGATTCACAAGACTTCTTCTCCCCGGATATGTGAAGTCCGACAAAACGAAGGCGTTGCCTCTGTTCGGTTACACGGCCGTCGTGTGGAAAGAGGATGGCTTCTACGTGGCCGCGCGGCTTACGGATAATCCATACTTCTGGAATCCGATTCATTGCGACCCAGACGAACTTGAGGTTGAAGTGAAACGGTTAACAGCCAAGTATCCCGAGAATCGCCTATATGCCCATTTGTCGAATTGCGCCCTTGGCTACGAATGCTTGACCGCTTCGAACACGTTCTTGCAACGTTGGGAAGGGGCAGTTCCCGTTTCGTATTCCTGCAACGCGGGCTGCTTCGGTTGCATTTCCGAGCAACCGGATGAGAGTGGATTTGTCGCTCCGCAAACGCGGATGAACTTCAAGCCGAAGGTCGAAGAAATTACGGAGATCATGTTGGAACACCTGCGAACGCCGGAGAGCATCATTTCCTTTGGCCAAGGCTGCGAAGGAGAACCGAGCACACAGGCTGTGATTATCATTGATGCCATCAAACGGGTGCGTGAGCAGACGAAGATGGGCTACATCAATATCAATACGAATGCGGGCCTTACGGACCACATTCGCGGCATTGTTGACGCGGGCCTAGACTTAATGCGCGTAAGTACGATCAGTGCGTTAGATGATCATTATAACGCATACTACAAGCCAAGAGCGTACACACTTAAGAATGTCGAAAAATCACTCCGTTATGCAACTGACAAAGGTGTCATTACCTCGATCAACTATCTCGTATTCCCTGGTGTAACCGATCGAGAAGAGGAAGTCGAAGCAATGATTGAATTTGTCCGCAGAACTGGATTGAAATTGATCCAGATGCGTAACTTAAATATTGATCCCGAGAGTTACTTGGGCATTATCCCTAAGGCTCAGGGTGAATTGCTAGGGATGAAGCAAATGTTAGAGATATTTGAACAAGAATTACCCGATGTGGTGATCGGTTCCTATTCTCATACACCGAAATTCTATACAAGCGATCGTACACTTACGCCTGTTTTATAGACCCATTCAATGGAAGGTTTAAACGATTGATTTGCCGTTGCATCTAGACTTGCGAATATGCTACAATGCAATAGTACGTCCATTAACTCTGTTTCAGCAAATGATTCAGGGCGGAAAGAGGTGAACCAAATGAAAGCAGGAATTCATCCTACTTATCATGCAACCACAGTGACTTGCGCTTGTGGTAATGTGTTCGAAACGGGTTCAATCAAGCCAAATCTTCGTGTTGAGATTTGCTCCAATTGCCATCCTTTCTACACTGGTAAACAAAAGTTTATCGATGTAGGCGGCCGTGTCGACAAGTTCAAAAAGAAATACGGAATCTAATTGGCATCATTTGCTTGATTGCCAATCAGCATAAGACAACCTCCCTTGGTCATCCTAAGCTTAGGCTTAGAGTCCAATGGGAGGTGTTTTTATGTTCAAAGGTCTAGTTAAGCTTACAGGAGCTGCTATCCTTATAGCCAGTTTAGTAGGTTGTGGCATGTGGACGGGGAATAACAAGAAAACGAATGATGACTCTACGTATAAAGTTCAGAATAAAGTTCAGAACTATAAGCAAGACGGTATGTTGGGTATCACAAGTGTGAACCCGAACAATCCAATGAATCCTACGTACCATCATTACGAGGATGATGCCAATCTTATGAAGGCAGTGCTTGCTCAACTGCCAGGCATTGAGAAGTCCAACATTGCAATCAATGGAACGACAGTCAATGTTCGCATAAATCCGAATGATGCTTTGACAGCAGCCCAAGTTGAAGAACTGCGATCGCAGGCTCAAATGGCATTAGAGACCAATATGCCGCGGTATAAAATACAAGTAAGAATGGTGCATTAACTAGAGAGACTGTATGATCCCTATATATGGTTTTTCCCCTTAGGTTGCTATTTGGCATTGAATCAGCTATACTATTTTTACTGTGCTAGACGGGGAGGTAGCGGTGCCCTGTAACTCGCAATCCGCTGTAGCGAGGTTGAATTCCTGTTAGCGGTACTGTGATGTGAGGTCTGGCTTTTACACGTGGTGTTGAGAGTCGGGTCCTTCGCAATGGATGCTCATGAACCCGGTCAGGTCTGGAAGGAAGCAGCCGTAAGTGAGATGTTTCATGTGCCGAGGGGTTGCCTGATTTGAGCTAACGATAAGAGTTCGCTTGTATCACTTTATCAATAACAGGTGCACGGTGTAATCATACCGTATATGTAAGAACACATAACCGAAACGCCAGCAATCAGGGCGTTTTTCTTTTGCATGTAGCAGGAAAAATATGTATATATAGAGAATCTTTATACAATACCTACATGAACTGATGCCGCTCGATGATGTTCGATGAGAAAACCTCTATCGAGGCTATTCAAAGATGTGCGACCGCTATTCTACCCCGCAAAGTGACGATAATCTTCGAAGCTAAATCCGTCCACATCGAGCTTTGGCTCGATTGGCGTCTAAACTTACCGTTTACAGCGATCATGCTTCCTGATTTACTTCGATGAAAGTTTAGACATTACTTTGTGGGGACCCCGAGAGATGAAGGTTTTATCGCCAGATAGAAAGATGTTTTCGGAGTCCGAAAACTTATACTTTCTATTGTGGTAAGAGAAAGTGAAGGAGCTGTTGACATGCCCATTCATTCGCCTCAGATGTACTCGGTATCGATGAACGAACTGCGCAAATTGTTCAATCACAGCATACAAATCGGTATGGTTATGGTTGATGAAGATGAGAAGTTGTTACTCGTCACAGATCAGCTTTTGAAAGTTTCAGGTTATTCCGCAGATGAAATTACCGGTGTCCCCTGCCCTCAATTTTTCAAAATGAGGGCTGCTTTACGTGAGTTATACGAATTTCATTTTAGAGATGAAGCGGCTGTCGGGGAGTGGCCCCATGGTTTTCTATTAGGGAAAAATGGAGAAATGATCTACTTTCAATTTTCGATGCTCAAGCTCCAGTGTGAGGGGAAATGTATATATTTATTATCTTTTAAAAATAAAGAAGAAGGAACAGAGTTAAACTTGCTGCAGCGTTTCTCAGATGCCTTTTTGAAAGATATCAATTTAGGCGTGTTATTAATTAATATGGATTATCAACTTGCTGACATTAGTGATCGTGCTTGTCAAATGCTAGCCATGGAGAAAGATCATATCCGCAACAAGTCACTGGATGAGATTTTTGCCTCAGTGCCCAGTCAGCACCAACTCGTGCAGCGAACGATCCTGAATGGAGTGATTGTCCGCAATCACGCCGTTTCTTGGACGAATAATCAAGAACGGTTTGATTTGTTACTGGATTCAAATGTATTGAAGGATAGTCAAGGGAACATTGTGGGGGCATACATTATTTTCAAAGATGTCACCAATATGCGCTCTCTGGAACAAATGGTTCAGCGAAGTGATCGTCTTGCGATGATCGGGCAAATTGCCGCAGGAACGGCGCATGAAATCCGCAATCCACTGACATCAATCAAAGGCTTCTTACAGATGCTCCGACGTACATTCGGTGATCGTGGCATGGACAAGGAACAGAACTTTACAGATGTCATGCTAGAAGAGATTGATCGGATTAATGCACTAGTGAATGAGTTTCTGATGTTGAGCAAGCCCAAGCATGTGGCCTACGAGCGTATTTATGTGACGGAGGTCCTGCGTGGCATCGTGCCGATTATTCAGAACGAGGCGGTCCTCTATAACGTTCAACTTCACTATGAGGCTTCGACCCACCTCCCTGATGTGACTGCAGATATTGAACTGTTGAAGCAAGTTTTCTTGAATGTATGCAAAAATGGGATCGAAGCTATGCCCGACGGTGGGAAAATGACGATCTCGGAGCGTGTAGACACGATAGAGCGAAATGTGTGTGTGGATATTCATGACACGGGTACGGGGATACCGATGTTCGTCATTGATAAAATCTTCGATCCCTTCTTCACGACGAAGGATACGGGCACGGGACTAGGGCTCTCCGTATGCCAGCGCATCATTCATGATATGGGCGGGAAGATTCGTGTGGCTTCCAAGGGCTTTGGAACGACATTTACCATCGCGATTCCCTATATGTGATCCTCTATTTCATCCCTTGGAGCGTTATAGTATAATGAATACAGTCAATCCACGCAGGGATTATTGGAGAGGAACACTATGGCACACATTGCTTTGTATCGTACATGGAGGTCGCAGACGTTTCGTGATGTTGTCGGACAGCGGCATATCACACAAACACTGCAGAATTCTTTGCGGGAAAATCGCCTAACCCATGCTTATTTATTTAACGGACCCCGTGGGACGGGTAAAACAAGTACAGCCAAAATTTTAGCCAAAGCCATCAACTGTTTGAACGGCCCTTCGGAAGAGCCATGCAACCAATGTTCTGCCTGTGAGCGTATCACCGAAGGCGCAGTAATGGACGTAGTAGAGATCGATGCGGCATCTAATCGTGGTGTAGAAGAAATTCGCGATATCCGAGATAAAGTCAAATATGCTCCGACCGAAGTTAGGCAGAAGGTGTACATTATTGATGAAGTGCACATGCTGACAACGGAAGCGTTTAATGCCTTATTGAAGACACTCGAAGAGCCGCCGGCGCATGTCATGTTTATTTTAGCGACAACGGAGCCTCATAAGATTCCCGCAACCATTATTTCTCGGTGTCAGCGCTTCGACTTCCGTCGCGTTTCTATGGAGGATGAGGTAGGGCGTCTACAGTATGTGTGTGATCAAGAGCGCATTTCGATTGATAAAGAAGCTCTTCACTATATAGCAAGATTATCCGACGGCGGGATGCGGGATGCGTTAAGTCTCTTGGATCAGGCAGCATCGTTTGCAACAGGAGAAATACAGCTCGCTGATATTTTGTCGATCACAGGCGGTATTGCTTCCGATCAGTTTAAGAGACTGGTTTCGTATATCAAGGAACAAAATTTGGGGGCTGCCCTAGAGTTAATTGATACCTTCATGCAAGAGGGGAAGAGCGCAGACAAATGCATCGAGAATTTGATTCATTATTTCCGCGACTTGCTGATGGTGCGCATGGTGCCGAATTCACCCGTGATTGCTGAACGCGTTTATGATATGGCAGAACTGAAGGAGATTGCGAGTCACTTCACCCCTAGTGAGATGATGAGTATGATTGAGACACTGAACCATTATCAGAGTGAGATGAAATATTCAGTTCAGCCGCAAACCTTGCTAGAAATCGCCATTATGAAAATTAGTGGAGGCCACCGTGGGGTAGAAGCCAGTTCAGTGGAAGTGGGAGCGCGACAGCCACAAGGTGATATTTTTGCTCAAATGACCCAAAGAATGAAACAACTTGAAGATCAGCTAGCAGTACTGGTAAAATCGGGAGTGAGTGTTGCTTCGGGTGAAAGTGCTAAGCAAGCGCCTGCGGCGAGAGTGGCCGTGGCCTCGGCACCTTCTAAGAAGTCAGGTCTTAAGCTTGATCCTTACTTGAAGGCTTCTGAGAGTCCGGATACGAAGACTGCACTGATGAAGTGGAGTCAAGTGTTAGGTGATGTCAAAGAGAAGAAAATAACCGTTCATGCCTGGTTTGTTAATGGTGATTTGGTGGCTATGCTAGATGATGTTGTTCTTGTTGCATTCAAGAATGATATGCATCGTAATACAACGGAGAAGCCAGAGAATAAAGTCATTATTGAACAAGTGCTTTCTTCTGTATTTGGTAAACCAATGCGCTTGCTGACCTTAATGCGTAAGGAATGGGATGACGCGAAGAGTGACGCGACGCACGCCCCGCCTGAAGAGATGGAATTAGTAGCTGAGGATGGTCGCGGAAACGCGCTCAAAGAAGAATGGATATCCGAAGCCATCCAATTGTTTGGTGAAGATCTAGTAACGATTAAAGAAGACTAACGATAAGGGAGCGAACGATAATGAATAACATGAATCAAATGATGAAGCAAGTGAAGAAAATGCAAGAACAAATGATGAAGGCACAAGAAGAGCTAGGTACGAAAATGATCGAAGGAACAGCTGGCGGCGGTGTTGTAACATGTATCATCAACGGACACAAGAAAGTACAAAGCATCACGATTAAACCAGAAGCGGTGGATCCAGATGATGTTGAAATGCTGCAAGATCTTGTATTGACTGCAGTTAACGACGCAATGTCCAAAGCCGAAGAGATCGCTAACAAAGATATGGGCAAATTCACGGGCGGTATGAATATCCCTGGATTGTTCTAAGACAACCAAGAATCAACGACTCTGTATCATGAAGGAGTACTTCCTTTGTATTACCCCGAACCGATAGCGAAGTTAATCGATGCCTTCTCCCGATTACCGGGAGTAGGACCCAAGACAGCGGGTCGCTTAGCCTTTCACGTTCTTCGTATGAAAGAAGAAGACGTGATCGACTTTGCCAAGTCGCTGGTGAATGTCAAACGGAACCTGCATTATTGCTCCGTGTGCTGTAATATTACCGATGTGGATCCTTGTCGAATTTGTCAGGATAAAAGCCGTGATAATTCCGTCATCTGTGTGGTGCAGGAGCCGAAGGACTTGGTTGCTTTAGAGCGGACCAAAGAATTTGAAGGCTATTATCATGTGCTGCATGGCGCGATATCTCCGATGGAAGGGATTGGACCTGATCAAATTCATATCGCCGAATTGCTCAAACGTTTGGGTGACGAGACGGTGCAGGAATTAATTCTGGCCACCAATCCAAATATTGAGGGCGAAGCAACAGCGATGTACTTATCTAGATTGATCAAACCGTTTGGGTTGCGTGTTACCCGTATTGCCCATGGCTTGCCGGTAGGCGGCGATTTGGAGTATGCGGATGAAGTGACTTTATCCAAAGCCATGGAAGGCCGCAGGGAATTATAAAAGCATACATCTTAAGGAGGGCTGAGAAGCTCTCTTTTTTTCTGCCCAAGAAGTGTAGTAATTGTTCTGAAAGTGCCTCCTTCCCCATATGTATAGATCAACCGAATTGTGGGAGGAATGGAGGTTTGTCTATGAAACCAGCTCTATTAGGCATGCGTGGATTTAAGAGTCCGCGAGCGAAGACGATTAAGGAAGAACTGAAACAGGACAAGATTATGTTGATTCAAGAGATACGTGCTGCGCATCAGACTTGGGTGGCGGCGCAAGCTCACTTTGAATTTGCGGTGGACAAGGATCAGATCGACTATACAATTTATGCAATGGAAGCAGCAGAGAAGAGATTTGAAATGCTTATCAAACAAGCGAAGCGATTAGGGGTAAGTCTAATTGACAGTGATCATTTAATGGAGGTGTAGTGAATGATTCTTAAATATGCCATTTGGGGAGTATTAATACTCTCCTCGCTTATGTTAGTGATGATTGTATTTCGAAGTCGCGGTAGTGGTAGACTAGTAGCATCATTGGGATTAAATATCGTAGTCGCGGCTTTTTTGTTATACATGCTGAATTTATTGAGCGGATATACACATATCGAACTGCCTATTAATACAGCTACTTTAGGGACAGCTACTATATTAGGGATCCCCGGTGTTTTACTGCTAATTGGTGTGAAATGGGCTCTGCTGTAATTGTAAAAATAATACATCAGTTATTGGGTTGACTCGGCTGCGTCATCTGTGTTATCTTATAAAAGTTGCCGCTGAGACATGCGGAAATATAAAAGTAACTTAAGAAAAACAAGTTGCAAAACAAAAGTAACTATGGTATATTGATCTTCCGGCTTTCGAGAGAGAGCAGGTTGGACAAGAGTCATTTGATCTTTGAAAACTGAACAACGAGTGAGTAAGCACAGTCGAGTAATCGACTATAAAAGAGATTGCAAAATCTCGCTAGCTTCAAATGAGCATTTCAGCTTTTCTATTATGGAGAGTTTGATCCTGG
>NZ_LMSJ01000015.1:0-20864 GCF_001428105.1 Paenibacillus sp. Soil766
GGCTATTTGTCCCCAGACAAGTTTGAATCGCAGTTTTACAAGCAACAGAAACTGATTTCTTAGCTCTTTTTTGTGTCCACTCTATTGACTCAGATACAAAAACATCACTAACGCACCAGAAAAAGTGTGCTGAGTCAGATTGGAGCGCTGTTAGTGATGAAAAACATCACTAACGCACCAGAAAAAGCGAGCTGAGTCAGATCGGAGCGCTGTTAGTGATGAAAAACACATCACTAACGCACCGGAAAAAGCGTGCTGAGTCAGATTAGAGCGCTGTTAGTGATGAAAAACATCACTGACGCACCAGAAAAAGTGTGCTGAGTCAGATTGGAGCGCTGTTAGTGATGAAAAACATCACTAACGCACCAGAAAAAGTGTGCTGAGTCAGATTGGAGCGCTGTTAGTGATGAAAAACATCACTAACGCACCGGAAAAAGCGTACTGAGTCAGATTGGAGCGCTGTTAGTGATGAAAAACATCACTAACGCACCGGAAAAAGCGTACTGAGTCAGATTAGAGCGCTGTTAGTGATGAAAAACATCACTAACGCATCAGCTCAGCGCTCGCCCCCACAAAAGAGGAAGGCACCCATCCCGGGTGCCTTCCTCTTTAATAACCGTCCGTCCGTTGCCCAGCGGTCTCCGCCAATTCAGCCCCAGCCTTCGCGGCGGCTGAACCCAAGTGCTCCAGCTCAATTTTCGCTTGAGCGAGCCCCTCCGACACACGCCGTCCGTAATCCGGATCGGCCTGCTCGAAATAACTGATCATGTTCGCCTGTATCACAGGCTTACAGATCTTCAAAGCCCCCACCAAATTCGCGATCAACTCATCGCGCTCCCAATCATCGAACTTGCGGTACGTATCGCCCGCCTGCCCATAATCATTCGTACGGCTGATCTTCTCTCTCACCAAACGATCCTTGTACATCGGCTGATGCTCTTTGCCCGAGGGCGCCGCTTCTTGCAATCCGCCTAGCGAGGAGGGCTCGTAATTGACATGCGGGTTTTGCGCGAGGGCCTTGTCCACAATCAACGTCATCTGCCCATCCCGCTGGTTCGTCGCGACAGGGGATTTCGGCGCATTGATCGGCAGCTGCAAGTAATTCGTGCCCACGCGATATCGCTGGGTATCCGAGTAGGAGAATGTCCGACCCTGCAGCAGCTTATCGTCCGAGAAATCGAGGCCATCGACGAGTACCCCTGTCCCGAAAGCTGCCTGTTCGACCTCAGCAAAATAATTTTCAGGATTGCGATCCAGCACCATTTTGCCTACTTTCCGAAAAGGAATTTTCTCATGATCCCACAGCTTCGTAGGGTCTAGCGGATCGAAATCGAGCTCAGGGTGCTCGTCGTCGCTGAGAATTTGCACGCACAGCTCCCACTCTGGATAGTCACCGCGCGCGATAGCTTCGTATAAATCCTGCGTGGCATGGCTAATATTTTTACCTTGAATCGCCTCGGCTTCGGACTGTTTCAGGTTCTTCATCCCTTGCTTCAGCGGCTCCCAATGGTATTTCACAAGCACGGCATCCCCGTTCTGGTTGACCCACTTGTACGTATTGACGCCCGACCCCTGCATTTGTCGGTAGTTGGCTGGAATGCCCCAAGGCGAGAAGAGGAAGGTGATCATATGCGTCGCTTCCGGCGTATTGGAGACGAAATCGAACATTTTTTCCGGATTCTGCAGGTTTGTGACAGGGTCTGGCCTGAACGCGTGAACCATATCGGGAAATTTTAAGGGATCGCGGATGAAAAAGATTTTTAAATTATTGCCGACTAAGTCCCAGTTGCCATCCTCCGTATAAAATTTGGTCGCGAAGCCGCGCGGATCCCGCAATGTTTCTGGCGAGTACGTGCCGTGCACCACGGTCGAAAACCGCACAAAAACAGGGGTACGCTTCCCCTTCTCCTGAAAAAGCTTAGCCCGCGTATACGTAGAGACCGGCTCGTCGCCGACTGTTCCATACGCCTCGAAATACCCGTGAGCCCCTGCGCCGCGCGCATGCACCACACGCTCTGGAATGCGCTCCCGATCAAAATGGGAAATCTTCTCGATGTAATGGTAATTCTCAAGTGTCGACGGGCCGCGATTGCCAATCGTGCGGATGTTCTGATTATCTGAAATCGGATGGCCTTGACGGTTCGTCAAAGTCATATTGGCGTGTTCGTTGTTGCCGCTTTGTTCATTGCTCATATCGCTGATGCATCCTCCCAACTGTAGATGGAAGTAATATTTGCCATTAAAAAGGGAATTATTCCTAGCGAAAAGCCCTCACTCTCTTTCCGAAGAAGGAGGCAGGGCTTCATCACCATTTATCTATTAAAAATCAAAATTATCCGGATCTGGGCCAACGCGCAGATTTTGATTCATCGCATGGATCGCTGCCATGTCCTCGTTCGTAAGCTCGAAATCGAAAATCGAACCATTTTCCAAGATGCGATGCTCTTTCGTCGATTTGGGAATGGTGACGATACCGCGCTGCAAATCCCACCGCAGGATGACTTGTGCAATGGATTTGCCGTGACGTTCAGCCAGTGCCTTTAATGTAGGATTATCCAAAAGCTGACCCTGCATCAGCGGGGACCACGCTTCTAACTGGATGCCATGCTCCTTGCAGAACGCGTGGATGTCCGTTTGAGCGAGGAGTGGGTGAAGCTCCACTTGGTTGACCATCGGTTTAATCGTTCCCGAGTGAATCACGTCCTCCAAATGATGAATCTGGAAATTGCTCACGCCGATCGCTTTGACGCGGCCCTCTTGATAGAGCGTCTCGAGCGCTCGCCACGCCTCTACATATTTGCCTTGAACAGGCCAATGAATGAGGTAAAGATCGAGATAGTCTAAGCCGAGCTTCACCAAGCTTGCTTCGTAGGCAGCAATCGTAGACGCATAGCCCAGATCGGCATTCCATACTTTTGACGTTACAAAAAGTTGATCTCTAGTTAGGCCGTTCTCCGCCATTCCCTCGCGAATCCCTTGTCCTACGCTGCTTTCATTACCGTAAATGGCCGCGGTATCGATACTGCGATAACCGATTTTCAGGGCTGCTTTCACCGCTTGCACGACCTCCGGGCCGTCCTCTACTTTGAATACGCCAAGGCCGAGATAGGGCATGGTTACGCCGTTATGAAGTGTAGTTGATTGTTCTAGGTTGTTGGTCATTGTGGTATTCCTCCTAAAATGGTTGGTTGTGATTGTGTTGTTTGATCTGCTTTTTCGAGATTGCGGCTCCAAATCGTTAGAAGCACGGCACCGAAGACCATCACTCCGCCTACCCAGGTGGTATGAATAAGTCCGATGGAATCGGTAATCATGCCTCCGAGGAATGCTCCCCCGGCAATGCCCGCGTTGAAAGCCGCAATGTTGAAGGCAGATGCGACATCTTTGGCCTCTGGGGCGAATCGTTCAGCAAGCTGTACGACATAAATTTGCAAGCCAGGTACGTTCATGAATGCGAGTAATCCCATGAAAAAGATGGTGATTAAGCCCGCAGCTTTAAATGGCGCTGTAAACATAAAGAGAAACAGCACGAGGGATTGTAAAAGAAACATGATGAGCAAAGCCTTGCTTGCGTTACGGTTCGCGGCGCGACCTCCGATGACATTACCGATCGCGATGGCAACCCCATACAGGAGTAGTATTAACGCTACGGTATGTTCTGCAAATCCTGTAATCTCATGTAACAGTGGAGATAAATACGTGAACACCACGAAGGTGCCGCCGTAGCCTAAGGCTGTAATGGAGAAGGCGAGCAGCAGTCGCCCGTTGGTAACCAGCTTTAGCTGTGTGCCAAGCCGCATGCGGGTGCCCTTGCGCAAATTAGCGGACACCAAGATCAGGTTCGCGATGAGCGCCAGCACGCCTACCGCGACAATGGCGAAGAAAGCGGCCCGCCAGCCTAGCTGCTGGCCGAGGTACGTGCCGATCGGCACACCGGTTACGGTGGCGACGGTAAGCCCCGAGAACATGAGCGCAATCGCGCTGGCTCTGCGGTTCTCGGGTACGAGATCAGCGGCGATGGTCGAGCCGATCGACATGAAGATGCCATGCGCCAGCGAAGAGATGACGCGAGCGATCAGCAGCACGACGATGCCACTTGCTGTGGCAGCCAAGAGATTGCCTGCGATAAACACGAGCATGATCCAGAGTAGCAGCGTTTTGCGTGAGACGGTTGAGGTTAGTGAAGTTAAGATTGGGGCTCCGAATGTAACCCCTAACGCATATAAAGTAACGGTTAACCCTGCACCTGTGATGGATATATGAAGGTCCTCAGCAATGAGCGGAAGCAGTCCGACACTGATAAACTCGGTTGTTCCAATGGCGAAGGCGCTAACCGCGAGGGCAAGCAGCGCTAGTGTATTTCCTTTGGTTTCTTGTTTCATAGCAATCACTCCAAACTTGTATGTCCCGGCCGGTAAGTGCTATTATCAATCATAATAGTCGGAATGACCAGTACGTACTTTAAAGTAAGGTAGGTACTTTTTAGTGCCTATAGATTGGGTTGGAGGGAATCATCAGATGGCTAAAAAGCTGTACAACATCTCTGTAGAAGCCACGCTGGAAGTGATCGGCGGGAAGTGGAAATGCGTCATTCTCTGCCATTTGACCCATGGAAAACGGAGAACGAGTGATCTCAAGCGACTGATGCCTAGAATCACTCAGAAAATGCTGACACAACAGCTCAGAGAGCTCGAAGACGATGGGATTGTGGAGCGAATCGTGTACAATCAAGTGCCGCCTAAAGTGGAGTATGCGCTCAGCGAATATGGGGCAAGCCTGAAACCGATCTTGGATTCGCTCTGCATGTGGGGAGAAACGCATATCATCAAAGAATACGGAGATAAATTCGTTGTTCTCGAGGAAAATGAACTGAATAAACGGGACGAAGAGGTCATCTTTGACGAGCATATGGAGAAAGAGGTAGAAATGATATGAATACATCGATCAATCAAAAGGGCGATTCTCAAGTAGCCATTGTGGAGAGCACGGACATTCTTATCAGCAACGAGCAAGATGCGCTAGATTTAATGGCATCGGTCCGATACCTGACAGGATGCGACAAGTTTATTATTAATCAGTGGAATGTGACAGAGGATTTCTTTGAGCTCAAAACGAAGCTAGCAGGCGATGTTCTCCAGAAATACACGAACTACCAAATGAAAATGGCCGTCATCGGCGAATTCGATCAATACGACAGCAAAAGCCTCCGCGATTTCATCTACGAATGCAATCATGGCAAGCAATTCTTCTTCGTCGCAGACGAGCAGGCGGCTTTGGATGCTTTGCATGGTGTGAAGTAAGTAGAAGGATTAACCCATAACAGAACAGAAACTTAAACCCAACCCCCATAACACATAACACCATCGAATAGTAGCTACTCAAGTAACGGGAACGGACACATACTGCACGAGCATCAGCATCAGCATCAGCATCAGCATCAGCCCCAGCCCCAGCCCCAGCCCCAGCACGAGCACCCCATGCTGGCGCCCCCAAGTTTACCAGCCCCAGCCCCGCGGCAACGAATAACTGGAAAAACTACAGCTAATCCTGGCGCTTTTTCGCCGAATCACGATTTAGCTGGAAAACATGTAGTTAATTTTGCGAATTTTAGCCCAATGGGCGAATTTAGCTAATATTAGCTGTAGGTAATCCAGTTATTCGTCATTTACGCGGAAATTCCATCGAATTAGATGGAGGTTTTCCAGTTGTGGAGGTGGTAGCCCGTACTCGCACCTGCACCCGTGCCCCCCGCGCAACTTCGCATCTACCCGCCACGCCAACTGCCAACCAACAAAAAAGGCAGCGCAGGATCTCCCCGCGCCACCTTATTATTTCCCGAACTGGCCGGGCCGCACTTTCTTCACATCAAACATGCTTACATTCGATGAAATGACGTATTCCGGACGTTCCTGCCCTTTACTATTGCGGTGGCCAGCGAGATGCTCGGGGCTTTTCTCCCAGTTTTTCCACGCTTGCTCGGACTCCCAACGAATGAAAACGACGACCTCTTCAGTCTCTATGCTCCGCTTGTTGACCATAACAGTCACATCGATAAGCCCTTCCATACCGTCCAGCGGTCCTTCCTTGCTAAAGCGTTCTACGACGTTGTCGCTATTACCAGGTTGTACAATAATGGTTCTCTGTTGAATAAGCACGAAATTCAGCTCCTTTTTAACCCTGCTTGATTATGAGAATCATTATCAGTTAAATTGAAGGAACCGTCAACACAAGCTTTTCCGTTTACCGATCTTTTTGTAATGAAGCACTTTCTAAACTGGACCATTCTGTGTACGGAATCTTATCCGTGTACCGAATCTTTTCTCACAGTTGTTTCATTTTCCGCTCCCGCATCATCTACTTACCTTCGACAGCCTCCAACAATGCTTGCAGAGACAGCTCCTCCAAAGTCCCCACCGTGCGCGGCTCCCCGTCAAAAGACAGAAACTTCGTAACTGGGTTAGGCACCACGATGTAATGCATACCTGCGGCTGCCGCCGCGCGAGCACCGTTAGGTGAATCCTCGATCGCAATCGCTTCATCCGGTTGCACACCAAGATCCTTCAGCGCAAGCTCATACAGCTCGGGATGAGGCTTTACTAAAGCGACATCATCTGCGGTGCGAATCGTCTCAAAATAGTCACCGATGCCCAGCTGCGCCAAATACGTATCGATCCAGGAACGCTTGGAGCTGGAAGCTAATCCAATGTGTAGGCCTAATTCTCTGGCCGCCTCTAAATAAGCAAGAATGCCTGGGCGAATGCCTTCATGTGCCATTTTTTCAGCATGTCGAACATGTACGCTATCCCGAAATGCTTTCCGATCCAATGGAATCTTCAGCTCCGTTATCAAATATTCATAGGGGTCAAAAACATGCAAGGACGTCCCAATGCACTTCCCGTACATATCCAAAGTCAGCTCCACCTCATGCTCGAGATAAGCTTCCTTGAACGCCTCATACCAAGCAGTCTCCGTATCCAGAATCGTGCCGTCAAAATCAAAAATAAGCGCTCGAATTACTGGCATCATTTTACAACTCCTTTTTCCTGTAGTCCTCGAAAATAACCTCACAACAAATTCTAAATAATACTTTGGGAAGGGTTTCTAAAAACTTTGTCGAAATCTAGAAGACTGACCTGTATGATCTATAAGGCCTATAAGACCTATACGTACCAAAACGCTGTGCTGTACAACTCTGGAGGTGTTTTTGTTAATCATGTCACAAGCTAATTCACAAGGCAAGCAAACATCTGTTAGGTTTTTTCGATCACTTTCTTTCAAAATCTCAGCTTGGACAGCTGCCTGTTATATTCTGCTTTGCGTGCTGCTAACCTTCGTGTCCTATCAACAGCATCAACGGCAAATGTCAGATAACTTGGTTGCACTTGAAGGGATTTTCCACGCGCCCCTCATGCAGAAAATAGAGTATATTGAGAAATCAAAGACAGAATTAAAGCTGAATAAGGAAGCTTATAAGTATGAACCTGCTGTAATGAACGTACAGGAGGATATGGACCGTGTCTCTCAAGGGGAATTGGTCGAGAATGCGTACTTATTTTACCCAGAATGGACAACATTGGAGGGAGAGCCAGCTCTTTTGAATTTGTTATCCAATGCGGAGCTATATGTCGATGAGAAGCCGGCAGATCCATATGCACCAGTTCCTGAGTTGCTCACGGCGCTTAAAGAAGCAGAGAAAACAGGTTTCGGTATCACGGGAGTCTACCAAGATTCATTAGGGACTTGGGTGAGTGCGGTGAGTACGATTCGAGATAAGGATGGCAAACTAGTTGCTTTCGCGGGATTAGATTTCGATTATGGCGTTCTGCAGGCACAGATGAATGCATATACGCTCCAATCGATATGGGCGGGTTTAATCGCCATTGTGGTCGGAACCCTTTTCATCGTCTTCATTGTACGATTATATCTCCGTCAGATTACCCCATTAATGAAGCTGGCACAGTCGGCGGCAGCAGGGGATTTGTCGGATGCATCGCTGGTCAAAAGCAAAAGCAGTGATGAATTAGGTGTTTTGGGCAATCATTTAAAGGACATGGTCGGGAACCTTCGCGGCCTAATCGTTCAGATTGCACAAGCAGCACAGCAGGTTTCGGCGGCATCGGAATCGCTGCAAACGGGTGCTCAGCAGACTAGCCAATCTACAGCGTCTGTATCGGAGATGATGGGCCAGCTTGCTTCACATTCGGAGCAGCAACGTCAAGGCACAGAGGAAAGCAGTCATGCCATGAATGAGATGGCTGTCGGGATTCAACGCGTAGCGGAATCTGCAGGTCATGCTACGGATATTTCAGGTAACGCACGCGCACATACGAGCGAAGGCAATGCACGGATGGGGCAGAGCATGCTGCAAATATCGGAAGCTTTGCGCTCTGTACAACAAGCGGTACAAGCGATTCAGAGCTTGAAATCGATGTCCGAGGAAATCGGGGAGATCACAGTCCTTATCACGCATGTGACCAGACAAACGAATCTGCTTGCACTGAATGCCTCCATTGAGGCAGCGAGAGCAGGTGAGCACGGTAAGGGCTTCGTAGTCGTTTCCACGGAAATTCGCAAGCTTGCGGATCAATCTCGACTAGCGACAGAGCGAATTGCTGAGCTCGTTGAGCGTGTTCAACACGAGACGGGAGACGCTGTTGTTGCGATGGATCGCGGTCTCGGGGAAGTGGAGGCTATGCAGGCTGTCGTTGAGCAAACGGACGGTACGTTCAAGGAGCTTTCTGGCACGGTACAGGAGGTCGTCGATCAGATGACCGATGTATCTGCCGTTTCGGAGCAAATGTCAGCAAGTTCAGAGGAAGTACTGGCGGGAATCGTGGAAATGGCAGAGCTAACTCGCATGACAACGGAGCTGACACAGGCGGTTGCGGCCGCAACGGAGCATCAATTAGCAACAATTTCGGAAGTTGCCAGAACGGCTAACGATTTAAATGGGATGTCGAATGAGTTGCAATTGGCTGTGGCGCGGTTTAAAGTGTAAACCTCAAGATAGATAGGAGAAGTAGGGTGCCTTAGGGCATCCTATTTTTGCATAAAAACCTTGACATTTTCATTGATAATGATTATCATTTTTAGTTAATGGAGAGAAATCTACGAATCGTTCAACCCTATATACATATTGGAAAAGGGGATGTTCCTCATGGCAATTGCAACGAGAATATATACCGAACAACTACATGTTTCTTACGATAAATTGAAAATCATCAATGATTTGAGTATCGAGATTCCAACAGGTAAAATCACCGCACTAGTCGGAGCCAATGGCTCGGGAAAATCGACGATATTGAAAGCTATGTCGCGACTATTGAAGCCGACAGAAGGAACTGTGTTCCTAGATGGCCATTCCATTCATCATCAATCGACGAAGGAAATCGCGAAGAAATTAGCGATTCTACCGCAATCGCCATCTGCTCCAGAAGGCATTACAGCTGAAGAGCTAGTCGGCTATGGTCGTTTCCCGCATCAGCGCGGCTTCCAGAAGATGTCCAGCTCAGATCGCGAGATCATCAACTGGGCGTTCGAAGTGACGGGGATGACAGCATTCAAGGATCGTCCGATCGATCATCTGTCTGGTGGTCAACGTCAACGGGTATGGATCGCAATGGCATTAGCGCAGCAAACGGATATGCTGTTCTTAGATGAGCCAACGACTTATTTGGATATGGCGCATCAGCTTGAGGTCCTCTGTCTGTTGAAGGAAATTAACGAGCGTCACAATACGACAATCGTCATGGTTGTGCATGATTTGAATCATGCGACGCGTTATGCAGATCATTTGATCGCGATTAAATCAGGGAATGTCGTCTATGAAGGTGCGCCGATGGATATTGTAACACCGCAAATGCTGCTCGATGTGTTCGCCATTCATGCCGATGTCATCGTGGATAAACGTGCCGGTGTGCCGCTCTGTATCCCTTATGGCTTGGTATTGGATAATGAAGTGGTGGCGGAAGAGGAACGTAAAGTCGTTGTAACGAGTGCTTGATTAGCTAAGATGAGCTTGTGAAAGAGGTGCCCCCGGATTGGGAGGTGCCTTTTCTTTGTGGAAATGATAGGCTTCCCTTGTGTTCAGGGAGGATTTTTGGCACAATATGAACTATATGGTACGCTTCGGCTGCTTAGAAGAACTGGACTGCATGTGATAGTCTTGAAAAGAGGATAACGGAATGAAACTTTCATCCATTTATGGATTAACATTTGATCAACTGGTCGCTTGGCTGGCCGAGAAAGGCTACAAAAAGTCGCGCGCGCTGCAAGTATGGGACTGGCTGTATCGCAAGCGGGTCGCTTCGTTCGCGGAAATGACTGATGTTAAAGAGGATTGCTTGGCCACGTTAAACGAGCATTTTGCTATTCATACCTTGAATGAGCACACTCGGCAGGAGTCGGCGGACGGCACGATGAAATTTCTGTTCAAGCTATCGGATGGCAATTTGATTGAAACGGTCCTGATGCGTCATAAATTCGGCTTATCCGTCTGTGTGACGACGCAAGTGGGTTGTAACATTGGCTGCAGTTTCTGTGCCAGCGGCTTGTTGGCCAAGAGTCGTGATTTGTCCGCGGCGGAAATCGTGGAACAAATTATGAAAGTCCAATTTCATTTGGATGCTATGGGCAAAGCTGAGCGCGTAAGCCATATTGTTGTAATGGGGATTGGCGAACCATTCGACAACTTCGTGAATATGGTTGATTTTATCCGCGTCGTGAAAGATCAGAAAGGTCTGGATATTGCCGCACGCCATATTACCGTATCGACTAGCGGTCTCGCTGGTAAGATCAAAGAGTTCGCGGACTCCGATTTGAAAGTAAATCTAGCGATTTCCTTGCATGCGCCAACGAACGAGCTTCGTACTCGTATCATGAAAATCAACAAAGCGATTCCGATCGAGACGTTGATGGAAGCGATTGAGTACTATTTGGAGAAAACGAATCGCCGTATTACGCTTGAGTATATTTTGCTCAAAGACGTGAACGATGGCAGAGAGCATGCGCTTCAACTGGCTGAACTGATTGGGCATATCCGTCAGCTTGCGAATGTGAACCTCATTCCATACAATCCGGTGGATGAGCACAGCCAGTATCAGCGGAGCGAGCGGGAATCGGTGCGCGCTTTTTACGATACACTGAAGAAACAAGGCATCTCATGCAGTGTGCGACTGGAGCACGGGACGGACATTGATGCTGCTTGTGGTCAACTGCGAAGCAAACAAATCAAACAATCCACAGGGGATAACGTTGTGGCGGGTTAATAGAAAGGCTTGTGGATGATGATCATTCGCAGGCCTTTTTTTATAAGGCAGAATGCGAAGTTACCCTTATTTAATTGTTGTTCGATGATAACCAGAATACATACGCCAATTATGTATCCTTGCTGCTTCACGGTAGATATAGTTTAAAGGTTGAGATAATTGGTGAGAACCTCGGGGCTCGTTCAGATACGGTGGTCGTGTTTGCAGATGGGTATGAGGATGTGCCGCGAAACACGGATTTTCAGAAGCTTTTCCTCCTCCTCCTCGCTGATCAAATGGGGGATCTAGCGCGACCGAAATAAGCGTATCGAGTTCTGGTCGAATAAAGAGCTTGCCCAAGCTTATGTGGCTGGGATGTATAAGAATAATGGGTTAGAAGGCTGGTCGGGCTTGAACGCTCGGTTTGGCTTGTTAACAAATGACGGAGGAAGCCTATCGCTTTCGCATATCCTGAGTGTTCATGAGCGTGACAACGTCTCGATTGGCAAATATACGCCTCATTGACAAAGAAGCCGTCCTTGCAGTGAACCTGCGGGACGGCTTTTGATATGTTTGACTAGTTTCGACTACGTACGATCATCATGAGACCGCCAACGACAATGAGCCCAATGGCGATGATTGAATTGTTATGGAAGAGCGTCCCGAAGAGCGAACCGATGGAGAAGATCGCAAAGAACAGCAATGACAACACCGATAGGATGTTAATCGGAATGAGCAAATACTTATTGCGGCCGCCGAACCAATACAGTTCGAACAAGCCGACTGCCACAGCGAGCATGAAACCTGGCCACATGAGGTGCCAAATATCGAAGAGCGCGGAGATTTGGCATACGATACCTGTCGTAAGTAGAATACCACCTGGAACAAGCACGCCTACGCCTCGTCGTTGCATGATGAAGAAGTACAACCAATGGAAGAAGACTCCGACGGGAATGACGAAAATCGTGGGCCAGAAATATTCGAAAATGGTGCCTGCACTGAACGATACATCCCCTTTTAGAAACATAAAAACACCTAGCAGAATCAAGATCGGGCCGAGAAAGGCGCTGCGACTCATATTCATATTCAATTTGTTCACTCCTATGGGTTAGATTCATTACTCTAAGAATACCATGACAGGGTACAAGTGTCTTCAGACTATAGGGAAGGAAGGAGATCGGTCTGAGGACTGATATAACTGGAAAAAGTACATCTAATTCTGCCACTTTCCTCAATTTCGATAACTTGTCTGTATTTCCTGTAGTTAATTTCACCGTATCTAGCTGTTTAGCCCGAAACTGGCGATTATAAATGAAGGTTTGCATCTAATCGTCCAACCGGGGTAAAAACCGCGAAAATAGATGGAGGTTTTTCAGTTAACCCTGTTGGTCGACTTAAAGTTGCTACTAGGAATGGGGAGTAGGTGGTAATTGGCGGGGGAAGCTGGTCATGCAATTGGTGGAATAGCAGGGAGGATCCCCGCGCACAAAAAGCCTTCCCTCCACAAACGTGGAAGGAAGGCTTCTACTGAAGGGGCAGAAGCCCCATTAAACCCTTACTAGAAAAACTTCACGAGCTCATCCTTGATCTCGTCGTTCGAACCGCCAACCACCTTCTGGAACTGTGGTTTGTCGAACAGCGCTTGGATTTGCTCCGGATACGTCTGAGCAATCCCGCGTAAACGGATCGACTCATCGAACTTCGCCGGATGCGCCGTGGACAAGGACACCGTTACCTCGCCAGCGACGGCGAGTTTATCGGCTGCTGCGACACCACACGCTGTGTGCGGATCAAGCAGGTACTCGTACTTCGCGTGGTAGTCGCTGATCGTGTCGAGACACTCGTCGTTCTTCACGCCGTACGCGGCGAAGTCAGCCTGTACAGTCTTGAGCTTATCGGCTGGGATGACGACGCGGCCTTCGGCCTTGAACTGCTCCATGATCGCGTTAACAGCCCCAGCGTCTTCGCCGTATAGATAGAACAAGTAGCGTTCGAAGTTGCTCGCGACTTGAATGTCCATGGACGGGCTGTACGTACCGCGGAACTCGCCTGGTTGATACACGCCTTCTTGTACGAATTTCTCAAGAATATTGTTTTCATTCGTAGCAAGAATAAGTTTATTGATTGGAAGTCCCATTTTCTGAGCTAAGTAGCCAGCAAAAATATCGCCAAAGTTCCCCGTCGGCACGCTGAAATTCACCTTAGCAGCCTGCCCCTCTTGTGGCAGTTGGAAGTAAGCGTAGAAATAATAGACCGTTTGTGCCAAAATGCGGGCAATGTTAATTGAGTTAATCGCGCGCAAATGGTAGCGGTGCTTGAACTCAACGTCTGCGAAAAGCTCCTTGATAATGCGTTGGCAATCATCGAAGGTACCTTCAACAGACAGATTCAATACATTCTCGTCATTGACGGTTGTCATTTGAAGTTCTTGTACCTTGCTGACTTTCTGGTGCGGATGCAGGATACAAATGCGGATGCCCTCTTTACCGCGAACACCCTCGATGGCCGAAGCCCCTGTATCACCGGAAGTAGCTCCGAGGATGTGGATGATGGAGTTCGTTTTGCGGGAAACGTACGAATACAGGTTACCAAGGAATTGCAATGCAATATCCTTGAATGCAAATGTAGGTCCGTGGAACAATTCGAGCACGTACGTGTCATCACTTAGGCGCTTAACGGGTGTAACCGCTTCGTCACGGAACGTTGCATAGCTTTCATCAACGAGCTGCTTCAGCTCATCGCGTGGAATTTCGTTGTTCACAAACAGTGAGAAAATTTCGAGAGCGAGCTCTGAGTAGGCGAGCTTTGACCAGCTTTGAAGTGTGTCAGCAGATAGCTGCGGGATGTGTTTCGGTACGAGTAGACCGCCGTCATTGGCCAATCCCATCAGGATCGCATCGATGAAGCCGATAGGTTCTACTTTGCCGCGAGTGCTAATGTATTCCATAGGAGTCCCCTTATACGATTGAATTTTCAGTTATTGTACCAAAAAACGGAACATTTGGACAGTGTACATCCATCACATGGGCGTCCCCTTCCAAACAAAAACAGGCTGTCCCACAAGGACGGCCTGAAATTTTTACATAAAGGCGTGTTCAAATCTTACTCTTCTGTAGCTTCTACAACGATTTTCCAAGCGTTGCTAATCGGCGGCAAGCTTTTGGTCATCATAGGCCCGTAAAATCCGATAACGTTCGCGCCTTTAACCAGCGTGGATTTGTCAATGGGTATACCCTTACCGTCTACGATGGCTGTGTCTGCACCCACTGTAAGAACAACCTCATCTGGCGCATCTTCCGTAAGTCCTTGACCTTTGACAAGAAGGCTGCCATCTTCGTGTACAGCTTCAATGACGCCAGACGTACCTAAAGCACCTTTATGAGCTGCCGTATCAAGTACCGTGATGTTGGAAGCAGATGTCTGGGGAGGCAAGCTCAACGTCATCGCTAAGGAATGCTCCGCAGTGATCGTCAATCCGACGTGAAGGTCAGCAAGTGTCAACTTCGTGCCGTCGAGCATTTGGTAGGTGGTATCGGGGCCAACATTGAGAACAATACCGTCCACTCCTGTACCTTGTATGTGAATTTGTGCGGTATCACCTGTTGTGCGAATGGAGGTAATGACACCGGTCGATTGCATTTGCTTAATTGCTTCTTTTATTGCGCTCCCGCTAAAGTCTCCTACGGCTGTATCGGGCTCCATTGCTTCTGTAGTACCTGCATAAGTTGCTCCTATTGTCAGCATGCTGGATAGGGTGAGGATCGCTAGTGTTTTTTTTATCATTTTCATCGTTGTTCTCTTCCTTTCTATATGCGAATATGATAAGATTCTGTTCTCATGATGTTCGTATCTGTGAGAAGGATGCAGACGAGCCTGAAAGTTTCGTTTTAACAAAGATCGGGTGTGGACTTCACTTCGCTTAAACTATAGAATCAATGAGTGTGCCAAGAAATTGTAAAGAGGTGGTAATGTTGTCTTTTGTTATGAAGCTTAGTTGGTTTTTCAAAGAGAGATGGAAGTATTATGTGCTCGCAGTCTCCCTCTTAATCGGTGTGAATATCTTAGCGACGATTCCGCCCAAAATGATCGGGAATATCATTGACCATATTCGTACGGGGAATTTAACAGCTTCCGGGCTTCATTATACGGTTTACCTGCTGATTGGCCTTTCGCTGCTTCTGTATGTCATGACCTATTTGTGGATCACGAACTTATTCGGTAACTCCGCTTTGGTGGAGAAGTTGCTTCGAGGGCGCTTATTAACGCATTTGTCCAAAATGTCGCCACCGTTCTTCCAACGCAACACGACGGGACAGCTGATGGCGCTGGCGACGAATGATATTCTAGCCATTGGTCAAACCTCCGGGTACGGGGTGATGACGCTCGTCTCTACAATCGTGGGGGCGTCTGTTGTCATCATTACGATGGTGTCGCTGATCTCTTTTAAATTAATGCTTGCGGCGCTAATTCCGCTGCCTTGTCTTGCTTTGATGATTAATCTGCTAGGCAAAAAGGTGCGCGTACGCTTCCTCGCGGCTCAAGCCTCCTTCGGTGTGATGAATGATCATGCGCTGGAATCGATCTCCGGTATTCGAGTAATTCGTTCCTATGTGCAAGAAGCGCAGGATTTGAAAGCCTTCGATGACGTGACATCGGATGTGATGAACAAAAACCGACGTGTATCGATGCTCAATGCACTGTTCCAACCATTAACCTCGTTGATCGTTGGTCTCAGTTATTCAATCGGCATCGGATATGGGTCGTATCTCATGTTCCAAGGTGAAATCACGCTGGGACAGCTGATTTCATTCAATATTTACCTCGGTATGCTCATCTGGCCGATGATTTCCTTCGGCGAGTTTATTAACGTTCTGCAACGCGGCAGCGCTTCGGCAGATCGTCTCGATAAGGCGCTGACACAGCAAGCGGATATTGTGGACGCTGAGAAGCTTGTCCATGTCGCTGTGCCTGAACGAATCGAGATGAACGATCTGACGTTCACCTATCCGACCGCGAATCATCCGAGTCTTGTTCATGTTTCCTTCGAGTTGACGCGGGGACAGACGCTTGGGATCGTAGGCAGGACGGGTAGCGGGAAGTCTACACTTCTGAAGCAATTGCTTCGCCAATATCCGATTGAGCCAGGAAAGTTAAATATCTCAGGTGTACCCATCGAGCAAATCGCCATCGATCAAATCAAACGTTGGGTCGCTTACGTGCCACAGGAACATCTGCTGCTATCCAAATCCATTCGCGACAATGTCGCATTAGGCAAGCATACGGCTTCGCCAGAAGAGATTGCGCACGCCGTGGAGATGGCTTCTTTTACCCAAGATATTGCCCAAATGCCAGAAGGTTTAGCCACTATTGTAGGTGAGAACGGCGTGATGCTGTCCGGCGGACAGAAGCAGCGTCTAGCGATTGCGCGTGCGTTGTTGATTGATTCGGAGATTTTGCTGCTCGATGACTCACTTTCTGCGGTAGATGCACGTACGGAAAGTCGCATTCTCCAGCATATCCGCAAGGAACGTGCGGGGCGTACCACACTTATTTCCACACATCGACTGTCTGCAGTGAGCCATGCGAACTGGATTCTCGTTCTTGATGAGGGCAGAGTCATTGAAGAGGGCACCCATGAGGAGCTCATGCAGTTCGGTGGCTGGTACCGTGAACAGTGGGATCGTCAACAGATGGAAGCTAGTCTCGAGGATTGAGAAAGGAGGACTACTATTATGTCTAAACCGACCACGGCCAGACGACTTATGTCTTATGCACTCGTCTACAAGTTCAGAATTCTCGGAGCGCTGCTCATTCTTTGCTGTTCAGTAGCTGCCGAGCTGGGCGGGCCTTATATAACGAAAACGATTATTGATAAGTACCTCTCAACCGGCGTGCATGAAATGGCGCCAGTGCTTAAATTACTTGGCCTCTATATGGGCCTTTTGGTCACCGCAGGACTATGTAATTACTCCCAAGCGTATATCCTGCAATCTACGGCCTTGCAAATCATTAAAAACATGCGGATGGACCTAATGGGCCACATTCAGCGTATTTCACTGCGTTATTTCGATAACACGCCGATCGGTCAAGTCGTATCTCGTATCGCCAACGATACAGAAGCTGTCCGTGATCTGTTCATGAGTTTCATGGCCACGTTCGTTGTCAGCATGCTGCAACTGATCGGGATTTATGTCGCGCTTTTCCTACTGGATTGGCATCTAGCCATGTTCTGCTTGGTGCTGCCGCCGATTTTTGTGGTGATTATGTATGTTCATCTCAAATACTCGAAGATTTTTATCACCATCATGCGCGCCAGGCTAAGCGATATGAACGCGATGATCAATGAATCGATCGTTGTGATGCCGATTATTCAGGCTTTTCGCCGCGAGAAAGTCACGCTAGATGAGTTCGAAGTACTGAACATGGATCGCTATGTGAATCAGCGGAAGCAATTCCAAATTTACGGCCTATCTACACGTAACGTGGTTGGGACGATCGGCAGCTTAGTGACGGCGATGGTGATTTGGTATTTTGGCGGGAAATCCTTGGAGACCGCTATTTCGTTCGGGGTGTTTTATGCGTTTATTGATTACTTGGGTCGGGTTTTTCAACCGATCATTGGGATTTTCGATCAGTTGACGAATGCACAGCGGGCTTTTGTATCGGCGGAAAAGGTGTTCACAATTCTTGACATGGAAGGTCAAGACGTTGAGAAGGTTGGCCACGTGCAGCGACCTGAGGGTATCGTGAAGTTCGATCATGTCACCTTTGCTTATAAGGAAGGGGAGAATGTCTTGAAGGATATCTCCTTTGAGGCGCGAAAAGGGGAAACGATCGCCCTCGTCGGGCACACCGGCTCTGGCAAAAGTTCGATCCTGAACCTGCTCCTCGGCTTCTACGAGCCTGCTGAAGGCGCGATCACGATTGATGGCCGCGACATCAAGGGGATGTCTAAGCAAGCGCTGCGTAAGCATATGGGGATCGTGCTGCAGGATCCGTTCCTGTTTGCCGGAGACATCAAGTTCAACGTCAGCTTGTATAATCAGGACATCTCGCTCGAGAGAGTGAAGGCTGCACTGCACGATGTTGGCGCATCAGGCTTTATCGAGCAGCTGCCGAACGGCTACGACGAGCAAGTCGTCGAGCGGGGCAGCACGCTGTCCTCCGGCCAGCGGCAGTTGATCTCGTTCGCGCGCGCGTTGGCGTTCGATCCGTCGATCCTGATTCTCGATGAGGCGACAGCATCCATCGACAGTGAGACGGAAGGGCTCATCCAGCAAGCGCTGAAGGTTGTGAGTGAAGGGCGAACGACGCTCGTCATCGCGCATCGGTTGTCCACGATCCGCGATGCGGATCAAATTCTTGTGCTGCACCGCGGTGAGATCGCCGAGCGGGGCAATCATGAGACGCTCATGGCGCTGGGCGGGCGCTACGCGAAAATGTACCAACTGCAGAAGGGTTCTTCTGCAGTTGTAGGGTAAAGGAAAGGCGCTTCCTCGTTGGATGAGGAAGCGCCTTTTGTGTGTGGGCGTGCCGGTGTGGTGCGGTACGCTGGCAGGTGGGGGCTTCGAGGCCGCAAGCCGGAGGCGGCGTCTCTCAGAGCGGCCCGCCTCCGGCAGCTAGGCTCGGACAACTACGCTGCGCAGCTAACACGCTGCTACAAGGTCCGGCCAACTACGCTGCGCAGCCAACACGCTGCAACAAGCTCGGCTAACTACGCTAAGCAACCAACACGTTGTTACAAGGTCCGGCAACTATGCAACGCGACCAACACGCTGCAATAAGCTCGGGCACCTACTCTGCGCGACCAATATGCTGTCACCGAGCCCGTTAACTGCGCCAAACCAATCCCAACCCCCGCCACAGGAGCGACCGTCTGAATTAACTGGAAAACCTCCATCTATTTTCGTGGGTTTTGCTCCTTTTGGACGATTAGATGGAAAACCGGCTAGGCCCCCTTAATCCGGTGTCTTAGCCTACAGTCTTTGCTCATTCTTAGAAATACTCTTTATTTCGAGCATTTACATGGAATTATGAAATGCCGAAGAGTCGTCGAGCGTCTTTACCCATTCTGAAAACTTCCTTGGTGGCATTAACTTCAAACTACCGTGCATCTTACGATTGTGGTAAAAGTCCATATAGTCATCGAGCCCCGTGTACGCTTCATCAAAGGTCATGAAATCCCTTTGACTGAAGAGATCGCGTTCTAACAGGCTATGGAAAGACTCGATGAACGCATTCAAGTTCGGGGTTCGTGGCGGTATGCGCTCATGGACCAGATCAAGGCTTTCGCAGGTGTCTTGAAATAACTTGCTAATGAATTGTGGCCCATTGTCCGTTCGAACGACGGGTAACGTATCACTTGCTGTTATACGGTTCTGTAACGCGTTCCACAGTGTTTGGACGGCATGTTTGGCTTCACATACCCGACCCTTGTATTGCCCAACGACAACGCGGTCGAACACATCGATAATACTGAGTACATAAAAGAAACGTTCCTGTCCCATGACATAACCATACTTAATATCCATTTGCCAGAGCTGGTTATGCCCCGTTATGGATCTGTTTTTCGCTAATCTGCGAGGATGTGTTTGGATCTGTTTGCGTTGTTTTTGAAGGATTCCTAGCTCTTTACACAAGCGATACGACTTCTTTTTGTTCAGTATTACACCATGTTGGTTGCGAACACATTGTGCTAGAAGTTTATATCCGTAAACATGTTCTTCGCCTTCAAGGAGTTCCAGTAGCCACTCTTTGATCTGTTCATCACTAACCGTATCCCCCGATTCCGTAAGCGAATAGCCAGGCACTGGACGACCCATTACAGCAACTTTCGGGCGTTTTGGTTCCAATTGTGCAGCTCGCTTTTTCCGATCATAGTAGGTAGATTCTGACAATCCAAGTATGCGCAGAACCTTTGCAGTTGGATTTCCCCGCTTAATAAATAGGTCTGCTACTTCAAATTTTTCAGATAAGCGGGGTTCTTCTTTTTTAGCAGCTCACGTAAAATCTCAATTTCTAGTTCCTTTTCACCGAGCACCTTACAGGCCATCTCATAGCGTTCTTCAACTTTTTGAAGCCTTTGAAGCTCCTGTAAATGCTCGTCAGCCTTAGGTATTTCTTCTTGTGGAATAGAGTCACGGTGCTCCCTAATCCACTCCCGGATAGTTTCTGGATGAATGTCGTACATGCGGGCTAACACTCCAACCTTAACTCCAGCCAATGCTTCTTTAACAATTTTTAGACGTTCTTCTTGGTTCAATCTTTTTCCCATACCGGATCATCTCCCATATCCCTATTTTAATAAAATGGGTAGGAAGACTCCAGTTTCTTTAGGGGGCCTAGGAGAAACCTCCAGTTAAAATCACCGATTCAGGCTTTACGGCCAGATACAGCCGAATTAGCTACAGGAAATACAGTTAAGTTGTCGGAAACGAGGAAAATGGAGAAATTAGATGTACTTTTTACAGTTAACATGTGGGAGAGGGGGGATTTGGCGTGGAGTGGGGAAGTTAGAGTAGCAAGTAGAAGTAGAAGTAGAAGTAGAAGTAGAAGTAGAAGTAGAAGTAGAAGTAGAAGTAGAAGTAGAAGTAGAAGTAGAAGTAGAAGTAGAAGTAG
>NZ_LMSJ01000015.1:20963-145511 GCF_001428105.1 Paenibacillus sp. Soil766
TAGAAGTAGAAGTAGAAGTAGAAGTAGAAGTAGAAGTAGAAGTAGAAGTAGAAGTAGAAGTAGAAGTAGAAGTAGAAGTAGAAGTAGAAGTAGAAAGTAGAAGTAGCAAGTAGAAGTGAAGTAGAAGTTAGAGTAGCAAATAGAATGTGAATGTGAATTTGACGCTGAAGGCGTAAACAGTCTTAATGCTAATTTGTTACAAACACGTAACCCTCAACAGCGCGCGCTCTAACCCACCAATTTAAAGTATCCTGAAGAATACACATTAACCCATAAATAGAAACTTCATTAATCCATTAACATAACGCCTGCCGACCAACCATGCTTTCCTACATAACCAACAGTAACGTTTGCCCAGAACATAAACCCACTCACCAACAGAATATAAACCCACCAACATGACAAACGATCGATAACAAGTCAAACTCACCAAGCATTACATAACCCGTCACTACATCACCCACCATATATCACCCCACTACATCACCCCCCAACAAGCCTGCCCTTTATGTTTTCACATGCTAAAGTCGCTCACTTTACGGCGCAACTTGTTTCAAGTCGTTGTTCAATCCCGATCCCTAACCGCCGACTACACGGAAAGGGGAGTGTTATTTTACAAATTTTGTTTGACATGCAACTAAAATGTTGCATATAATAGGCGCATGGACAAACTTTTTAAAGCACTTGCAGACGGAACACGCAGAGAATTACTCGACATCTTGTTCGTGAATAACGGTCTATCCTTAACAGATCTCTGTCAGCAAATGACAATGAGCCGCCAAGCTGTTACGAAGCACCTTTTGCTGCTGGAAGAGGCCAATCTGGTTACGGTCATGTGGCATGGCCGCGAGAAACTTCATTATCTGAACCCGGTACCGATCGGGGAGATCTACCATCGCTGGATCGGTAAGTTTGATCAACGTCGAATAGAGGCGTTAACCAATTTGAAGAAAGCCCTAGAGGAGGATTCGAATCATGAATAAAAAGTCTTTCGTGTACGTGACTTATATTGCTACCACACCTGAGAAGCTGTGGGCAGCTTTAACGAGCAGTGAGTTTACGAAGCAGTATTTTTTTGGCCGTGAAATCATTTCAGATTGGCAAGTCGGTTCGAGCTTTCACTTAATGAATAAAAACAAGACGGAACACTACGGGGAAGTTCTTGTCTATGAGCCGTATCGTTTGCTCACGATTACTTGGAGCGTCAAGGACGTGGAAGGCGATCGGATGTCTAATGTGACCTACGAATTAACACCATTGAACGGTACGATCAAGCTAACACTTCGCCATGAGGAGCTGTTAGAACAGGATATTCGTAAGGATGAAGGCAAAATCGAAGGATTTAACAATGGCTGGCCTGTTATTCTTAGCAATTTGAAGAGCCTGCTCGAAACAGGCAAAACGCTGCCAGCGTTTTAAAGGAGGGCAAGATGATGAGCGCAAATCAACTGAATTACTCGGTTAGTAACGCAGGTGCATTTTCTGATTTTGCAAATGTGACGGAAGGTATGTTGAAGGGTAAAATCTTTCTAAAAGACGCCCTACAACTGACGAGTATGGAGGTTTCACTTAATCACTTGCCCCCGAAGGGGGAAGTTCCTTTTTATCACAAGCATGAACAGAACGAAGAACTCTACATTTTTCTTCAAGGGCAAGGTCAAATCCAAGTGGACGGAGACGAAGTGGATGTGCAAGAAGGCACTTCCATTCGCATTGCACCTGACGGTGTGAGAGTGTTGCGGAATACATCGGCGACGCAAGGCCTACACTTTATCGTGATTCAAGCCAAGGAGAACAGTCTCACCCAATGGGTGGAGGCAGATGGGATTATTCTGGAACAACCTGTCGAATGGGAGAGAAGCAGTCATTAGTTCTATATAACAAAAAATCAGCGGCAAGCTAAGACTTCAATCCCAAGTCCTAGCTTGCCGCTGATTCGATATACTTACTTCATTTTACGCTCCCGCAAGTAACTACACAGCATCAAAACAAACCCCGCCCCGGTCAATCCCGCGCCGATCCAAGGCAACGACGACAGGCCGATGTGCGTAATCGCCCAACCGCCTAGAAAAGCTCCGCCAGCGTTACCTAGATTCAACGCAGAATGCGTTGAGGTGGCCGCTAGCTCAGGCGCTTCTTTGGCCAGATTCATGATGCGAATCTGCAGCCCAGGCAAAATGCCGAACGCCGCAATCCCCCAGATGAATATGGTGATAATCGCAGCAACTGGGAATTGATCCGTATACGCGAATACGGCTAGAATAAGCGCTAACGCAGCAAAGTTGCCGATTAAGGACGGCATAAGCTTCCAGTCCGCCATTTTGCCACCCAAGATGTTGCCTAGGGTAACGCCAAAGCCGAACAAGACGAGAATCCACGTCACGCTGCTCTCTTTGAACCCTGTGATGCTGATAAGAATGGGCGCGATGTAGGTGAACACCGCAAACAAGCTGCTACAACCTAATGCTCCGATTAGAAAAACGAGTAACAATCGCGGCTGCAAAAGAGCACGAACTTGTTTGGCAAGACTGCTATTCGTTTTCTGAGTAATCTGTGGAATGAAGATGAGAATTCCAATGAAAGAGATGATCCCCATAATGACAACGGATCCGAAGGATGCCCGCCAGCCGAGATGTTGACCGATGTAGGTGCCAAGCGGTACGCCGAGAATATTCGCAATGGTTAGTCCCGCCATCATCACGGAAATGGCACTGGCCCTCTTATCAGGTCGTACCAAATTCGCCGCGATGACAGAACCGACTCCGAAGAACGTTCCGTGAGCCAAAGCAGTGATCAGACGCGCTACGAGTACAATTCCATAGGACGGTGCTAGCGCAGCTAAGCCATTGCCTAGGATGAAGATGAGCATCAGCACGAGAAGAAGGCGTTTTTGCGGCAGCTTATGAGTCAACATAGCGAGAATCGGAGCACCGAATGCCACACCAAGCGCGTAACCCGTAATTAATTGCCCAGCTTGCGAAATGCTAACGTTCAAGTCATCGGCCACATTAGGCAGAATCCCCATAATAACGAATTCGGTCATTCCGATCGCGAAGGCGCCAACCGTTAGGGAGAAAAGGGAGATAGGGAACCGTTCTTTCTCGGTCACTGTCCCTTGTAAAGCATGTGAAGTGTTCATGATTGCGTAGAAACCACCTTTCTATCTTAAAGGATTAATCATACCATGAAGACAAGCGAACAAGGTGTGACATTCTTTGCATTTTTTTGCCATAAGTAAGGATGGTGAGAAAGGGAAATATAAAACCATAGCAAGCGAGATAAATTTCAATTTTACCTGTTGACATTCATCTTTAAATAAAGTATCTTTAAATTAAGATAAATGAAGCAAACAAAAGAAATGAGGTGAAGCGACATGAGCGAAGCAAGAAACCATTCTCTAGATCTTTATATCGCCCTTTCTAGAGCGAGTGAGTGGGTGAACGCCCACGGAGATCGAGATATTCGCAAGCATGGACTGAACCGCACAGAGTTTGGTGTACTGGAACTGCTTTACCACAAGGGAGCACAGGCGATTCAACAAATTGGCAGCAAGGTGTTAATGAGCAGTGGCAACATCACCTATGTGGTCGATAAGCTAGTCAAAAAGGAATACGTTATACGCAATACGTCGACGGAAGATCGCAGATTAATTTTTGCTGAAATCACGGAAAAAGGGAAACAATTTATTGAGGAAGTTTTTCCGAAGCACACCGAAGTAATCGAGCATGCCGTGGCGGGGTTGACGGAGGAAGAGAAGCAGCTCGCAAGTCAATTGTTGAAGAAGCTTGGCAGGTATGCGCAGGAAGGATTCAAGTAGTAACGAGTTGACATTCTGCTCAGCACGAACGGACTTCCACGATTGAAATGACAATATCGCACGCAAACTATCTTAAAATAAAGATTCTTAAATATGAAGGAGTTGGCTATTATGACAACAACACAACAAACCGCAGGTATCCACCATATCACCGCTTTCGTACAACACGCACAGGTAACTGTTGATTTCTATTCAGGTATTCTAGGGCTTCGCATGATCAAAAAAACAATCAACTTTGATGCACCGGAAGTTTACCATCTCTACTTCGGTAATGAAGCGGGTAGCCCAGGTACGATTATTACCTTCTTCCCTTATGCGGGTTCCCGCAAAGGTCGGGTCGGTGGCGGTCAAGTCGGAATCACGACTTACGCAGTGCCAACAGGAAGCCTTTCCTTCTGGGAAGCGCGTCTAGCACAGTTCAATATCTCCTTTGAGAAAAATACACGTTTCGGCGAAACATATGTACAATTCAAAGACCCAGACGGTTTGAGACTTGAAATTGTGGAACGTGAACAAGGTGCGCCAAGTCAATGGGCATTTGGCGGTGTTCCCGTGGAGAAAGCGATCAAAGGCTTCGGCGGAGCTGTTCTATACAGTACGGCACCGGACAAAACCTCGGAGCTCCTAGTAAACGTCATGGGTCTGCAAAAAGTAGGGCAAGAGGGCGCATACGCACGCTTCACTTCCTTCGGCGACCTAGGGAACATCATCGATATTAACGTAACGCCAATGGACTACGGCGCTGGCGGTGCGGGAACTGTCCATCATATCGCATGGCGTGCGAAAGATGATGCCGAGCATGCACTATGGAGAAGTCATGTAGCGAACAATGGCTACCACCCTACACCGATTGTAGACCGTCAATACTTCAATGCGATTTACTTCCGTGAAGAAGGCGGCATCCTATTCGAGATTGCTACCGATCCTCCGGGATTTGCAAGAGATGAAGCGCCTGAGGCCCTTGGTGAGAAATTAATGCTGCCAGAATGGTTTGAAGCAAACCGCGAGCAAATCGTGCAAAATCTGCCGCCAATCGAAGTGCGGGTATTGGAAGGTGACGAGCAATGAAACATATCTATCAGCAAGGTTCTGATCTAACTGCGCCCGTGCTCGTTCTGTTTCACGGTACTGGCGGGACAGAGCAAGACCTGCTGCCGTTGGCGCAGGCAATTTCACCAACCTCCTCCGTACTTAGTGTACGGGGGAACGTCCTAGAGAACGGCATGCCGCGGTTCTTCCGGCGGCTGGCTGAGGGCATCTTCGACGAAGAGGATCTTATCTTCCGCACGAAGGAAGTGTACGATTTCCTCGACGCAGCCGCGGTAGAGCATGGCTTCGATCGCAGCAATGTCGTCGCCATTGGTTACTCGAACGGTGCGAACATCGCGGGCAGCCTCTTGTTCCATTATCCGAAGGCCCTGAGAGCGGCTATCTTGCATCATCCAATGGTTCCGATTCGCGGCCTGCAGTTGCCAGATCTCACAGATACGCCTATCTTTATCGGCGCAGGCAAGAACGACCCGATCTGTTCACCTGAAGAGTCGGAGGAGCTAGAGCGCTTGCTGAGCGATGCTGGATCGGATGTTCATGTGCATTGGGAGAATTCAGGACATCAATTGACGCGCTCTGAGGTTTTCGCAGCGGCAGATTGGCTCCAAGGGCTCTCACTCTAACAGTTTAGAAGGGGGGGAATTGCCACTATGACGATGTTAGGTATAGATCCAGCAGCACAATCCGAGCGAGACAACTATAAGCTGCTCATCGGCAGTATTATTCCGCGGCCGATTGCTTTCGTCTCGACTTTATCAGCCCAAGGCGTGCTGAACGCCGCTCCCTTCAGCTATTTCACCATCGTTACGGCGGACCCGCCGATGGTTGCCGTTTCCGTGCAGCGGAAGCAGGGTGTCCGGAAGGACACCTCCCGCAACGCGGTCGATACAGGGGAATTCGTCGTGCATATCGCAGACGAGTCCTATATCGACCAGATCAACCAGACCGCCGCTGCGCTGCCCCCTGAGGAGAGCGAAGTGGAGCTGACGGGGCTCACGCCCGTCGCGAGCAGCCATGTCGCGGTCCCTGGCATCGCAGAAGCAAGCATCCGCATGGAATGCGTCCTCGAGCAGGTGATCCCGCTCGGCGGAACACCGGATGCACCCGCGGCAGATTTGTTGATCGGGCGTGTCGTTTATTTTCACATCAATGACAACTTAGTTGACAACGGTCGTATTGATCCGCAGCAGCTGAGGCCAGTAAGCCGATTAGCAGGCAACTCTTATGCGAAGATTGGCGAGCTGTTTGAGATAGATCGACCCATATAAAGTAGAGGCGAATTGCTCCGTTCTAGCGCAGAACGAGAGGCGTTTCGTCTCTTTTTTGTTACAATAGGAACCTATGCAGACTGCTTATCGATAGATAAGTGCTGTGGAATGGAGCAGGGGTCTAACAGCCACGATGTGGTAGGTACTGCATGCGCAAAATAGCGTTATGAAAACACCTTAATTGCTAGGGTGGAAGAGAATTCAGAGGTATAACGTTATGCCACACCCTTATTTAAAGTCATGCGTGACCGCCTTGATAAGGAGAGACAATCAACTCTGAAATCAACTGTTTTACAAGGGAATCCGTCTCTGAAGGTCAGCAATTGCTCGTTTTTTGTGGCGACTTACTTATATTGCATTTTACAAAAAGGGTTTACCCACGTATGATGATATAGCTATGTAATATTTGTTATCGTATAACGGGAACTTATTTCGATTCGCTACGTACTACAACAAGGGATAAATTCTACAAGGTTCGACACGACGCGGAGAGAGGGAGTTCTAACAGGATGAAGCATGAAGATAAGGGTGGGTGGCGGAAAGATATCGCACCTTACGAAAGACCACATATGAAGCATAGTGTGTGGCAAATCATTAACACAGTGGGACCCTTTTTCGTGCTATGGTATTTTGCTTTTCTAAGTCTTTCCGTTTCTATTTGGCTAACTTTCGTGATTGATATCATAGCTGCTGGATTTTTAATCCGCATTTTTATCATTTTTCATGACTGCTGTCACAAATCCTTTTTTAAAAACAAACTCGCCAATGAAATTGTTGGCACACTAACCGGAATATTAACCTTCGTGCCGTACCATCAGTGGCGCCATACACACTCTGTTCACCATGCATCTAGTGGTAACTTGGACAAAAGAGGTGTTGGTGACATCTGGACGCTAACCGTGGATGAATATATGCAATCATTATGGCTTAAACGAATGACATATCGCCTATATCGCAGTCCGTTCGTGATGTTTATTATTGGACCTATCTTTATCTTCCTCATTGATTACCGTTTTAACCGCAGGAATGTAGGCATGAAAGAAAGAATCAATACGTATATCACTAATATTGGTATTGTGGGCAGCATCGCTCTGCTTTGTTGGGGCATAGGTTGGCAGTCTTTCCTGCTGATTCAAGGGCCGATGTTTTTCTTCTCAGGTATGGCGGGTATTTGGCTTTTCTATGTCCAGCATAACTATGAAGAAACGTATTTCGAGAATGATGACGAATGGGATTATGTCAAAGCCGCTATGCATGGCAGCTCATTCTACAACTTGCCGAAAGTTTTACATTGGATTACCGGCAATATCGGCTATCACCACATCCATCATTTAAGCCCGCGCGTGCCTAACTATCATTTGCAAAAGGTTCACAATAAGAGCGCAGCACTTCGCAACGTGCAGACGATCACACTGAAAACGAGTCTGGAATCGCTGAAATTCCGTATTTGGAATGAGGAGTCCAAGAAGTTCATTCAGTTCAAGGATTTGAAGCAATACAGTGTGAAAGTGAAGCCGCGTATTATTAAAGCAGTTGATGTTGAGTGAGAAAACTTGTATCGAGGCCATTCAATGATGAGCGGCCGCGTTTACATGTAAGTTTTATCGCCAATAGGAAAGCAGTTTTCGGATGCCGAAAACTTATGCTTCCAAAGTGGTAAACAATATGTGTCCGACCTGTGATCATTTAGCGGGTGGGGCACTTTTTTTTATCCAAATAGCGTTGAAATACAAAAGTGGGCGCTGTATAATCCATCTATGACGTCAAAAAGTGAACAGGTGTTTATTAATGCAAATTTTAAAAGATGAAGTCAAAAACAGCATCCGCCAAGCGGCCTTGGCCGAGTTCAAGAAGCATGGTTATTTGAAAGCCTCCATTCGGCAAATTGCAGATGCCGCAGGTATAACACCGGGTAACATCTACCGCTACTTCAAGAGCAAGGATGATCTGTTCGACGAGCTGACACAGCCTATTCAGGAGCAATTAGCCGAGGTTCTTCGCGTGTGCAAGCAAGAGGTAGATAATACTCGTTGTACGGCCTTATCCGATCACTTGCTAATCTTGCGTCGAATTGATGCCTCTCTGATGCTGCTTTTCAAAGAATCCAGCACGGAGCTTACGATTCTTCTCAACTTGAGTGAAGGCTCCCGATTCGCTTCGGTGAAACAAGATCTAATCACGCTGGTGCATCAGATTATTTCGGAAGTATTTACAGCAGAATTGGCGCCATCAGGCATGCTATCTCAGAAAGATCAGTTATCCGCTCGCATGATTGCGACGACGATGATTGAGAGTATTTGTCTTATTTTACGCGACAATGAAGATGGCGATACGATCAAAATGCTCGTTGATGACCTGTTGTACCTGTATTGCACGGGTATTTCAGAAAAAATAAAGATAGCACAGGCATAAAATTTTTTTGACTCAATAATGAACGCTTGTTTACTATCGACTGGAGGAGAAGAGTGATGAAATCCATTATTAAATGGCGCTGGGCGATTCTGGCGTTATGGTTGGTGGCGACAGTGTTGCTGACGGTTTTCCAACCCAATGTGAATGCGATCCTTGGACTTAGAGGGCAGGATCCGCTGCGTAATGACGCGCCGTCCAAGGTTGCCTCAACGATTTTGAATAAAATCAATGGGGTCGAGGGCACGAGTGATATCGTGGTTTTCCATAACCCGAATAAGCTGTCAGATGCCGATATGAAGGCAATCGAGGCAGGCATTACGAACTTGAAAAGTCATCAAGACCAGCTTGGCTTCAATCAGTTGATTGATCCATTTACCATGCCTGAGGCAAAGTCTTCACTCATTTCTGAGGATGGCACGACGTTGATGGCGAGCTTTTCTTTGGATAAAAGAGGGCGTCACGTCGAGGATATCAAGGTGGAGTTTGAAGATGTTTTGAAAGACGTGAAGGTGGAATACTACCTCTCTGGGGAGGATTTCATCCAGGATGATTATATTAAAGCTTCCGAATCAGGCGTTGAAAAAAGTGCTGCGCTAACGGTCATTTTTATCCTAGCAGTCCTAGTGATTATGTTCCGTTCCGTCATTATTCCGGTCGTTTCCTTGCTGGCAGTCGGTATTTCGTACCTCGTGTCCATGGGGATCGCGGCACAGCTTATTGATAAGTTCAATTTCCCGGTGACAAGTGTTACACAAATGCTGTTGATTTTGATTCTTTTCGGGATTGGGACCGACTATAACATTCTTTTATTCAACCGTTTCAAAGAGGAATTATCCCATGGCTTATCCGTGGATGAAGCGATCATTGTGACCTACCGCACGGCGGGTAAAACGATTTTTTATAGTATTTTGACGGTATTTATTGCGTTTGCTGCATTGACGCTCTCGGATTTCGGTATTTATCAATCAGGTAACGTGGTTGCGATTGGTACCGCGATTCTCTTGCTCCAAATTGTAACGGTGACGCCATTTTTCATGAAAATGCTAGGAAATAAGCTCTTCTGGCCTTCCAAAGGCATGGGGGGACATAAGGAGAGTAAATTCTGGGCTGGTTTGACGAAAATTGCGGTGAAAAGACCGATCGTTACGACGGTCATCATTCTAGTCATAACGATTCCGCTTGCTCTTGCGAATCATCAGAAGCTGTCTTTTGACCAGTTGAAGGAGCTTGGGAATGATCACCAATCTACCAAAGGCTTTAGCCTAGTGGCAGACCATTTCAGCCGCGGTCAGGCGCTCCCGACCATGGTCGTAATCGAAAATGACAAGCCGCTTAATACAAATGAGGGTTTAGCTGCGATTGATAAGGTGACGGAGAAGCTGAAAAGTATTTCAGGTGTCGACATGGTTTCCAGTGTGACACAACCGCAATCGAAGCCAATTGATGACTTCTATATCTCTAATCAAACGAAAACTGTTGCGGACGGTATTACAGCCTCGCAAAAGGGTGTAAACCAAATTCGCGATGGACTTACTTTGATGCAAAGTAAGCTGGAAGCACCAGATACGTCAAGCGTCGGCCAACTGGTAGACGGCACAAGCCAAGTGCAGGATGGGTACAGTAAGCTGACGACTGCGCTGGATCAAGTGGCTAGCGGAATCGCACAAGGTGCTGGCGGTGCTGGAGAGCTAACTACAGGCATTACTGCGTTGAAGGATGGCATGTCGCAAGTCGCGAGCAATACGGATAAAATCAGTGATGGTTTGACACAGCTTGGGCAAGGTTATAGCGCGATGACAGATGGCTACGGCCAAATCGAGACGCAGCTTACAGGAATTCAGCAAGGACTTGTCGGCATGAATGGCCTGATTGGCGGTCTTGGCAGCAAGTACAGCCAGCTGGCGACAGATAGCGACTACATCCAGCTGAAGCAAACGGGTGAGGGGCTTGCCTCCGGTCTAACGCAGCTGAGCGGTGGACTTGGGGAACTTGGCAAGAACGCAGCCAAGTTGAACAGTGCTTTCGCCGAAGCGACGCAAGGCTTGGCGCAAGTGAATGGTGCGCAGGCACAGCTAGCGGCAGGGCTCTCGCAGCTGGAGAGCGGTGCGGCTGAGCTCGCACAAGGGCTGAAGCAAGGCAGCGCGGGCAGCCGCGAGATCGCTGCGAACATGGCGAAGCTGAACGCTGCGCTAGGCAGCGTCAAAGACGGTCAGCAGAAGCTGAGCGAAGGCTTGTCGGGTCTCAGCGGCGGCATGGGCCAGCTGAAGGACGGCCTTGGCCAGAGCGGCAACGGACTCGGTGACGTGTCCGAGGGGCTTGGCTTGACGAGCCAGTTCCTTACACAACTGAACGGCTCGAAAACGTTCTTCATCCCGAAAGAAGCGCTGTCGAGCGCGGATTTCGGGAAGTCCTTGGACAGTTTCATGTCCAAGGATCGGACGATGACGAAGATGATCGTCATCTTGAAGGATGATCCGTATTCATCGGCTGCGATGGATACGATTGAAGGTATTAATGCTGAGCTGGCTGCCAGCGTGAAGGGCACGGTTCTCGAGCAAGCGAAGGTTGGCGCGGCGGGACCGAGCTCGACGACGTACGACACGAACAAGGCGCAGCTGAAGTCGTTCAATAGCACCGCCATTATTGTCATTATCGGCGTGTTCATCGTCTTGTTGTTCGTCATTCGTTCCTTCTGGCCAGCTATCTATATCATTTTGAGCTTAGTGATTTCCTACTATGTAGCGATGACGGCAACGAATGTCGTAACGGATAAAATCATTGGTGCCGACGGGGTTTCCTCCTTCGTACCGTTCTTCTCTTTCATCATTATTATTGCTGTCGGCGTCGACTACAGCATCTTCCTGATGATGCGGTATAAAGAGCTCGGCGATCTATCGCCTTCGAAGGCGATCGTGCAAGCCGCCAAGCACATCGGCGGCGTGGTGATCTCGGCGATGGTCATCCTTGGCGGAACCTTCGCCACGCTCGTACCATCCGGCCTCGTTCTGTTGATCGAGCTAGCCGTGGCCGTGATCGTCGGCCTCGTCGTGCTCTGCTTCGTCTTGCTGCCGATGCTTCTGCCGGCTTTGCTGGCGATGCCAGAGGCGCTTCGTGCAAAGCGCGGCGTCACGGCGCACAAGGTGTCGACGGAGAGTCGCACCGCGTAACGATCCACAAAGCCTTCCCACACGTGTACTTGTGTGGGGGGGCTTTTTTGGTTGGGAAGCACCTCACCCGGTAGTTAACCCGCATGTTAACTGTAAATCCTACAGCTAATTTTGCCATTTTCTCCGCATCCGATAAACTAACTGGATTTCCTGTAGTTAATTTCGCCATATTTCGCTGAAATGGCCGATTTTGGCGATTTTAGCTGTATGTTATATTATGTTATACAGCTAATCATTTATTTCCGGCCGTTTCGCCGAGAATAGATGTAGGTTTTCCAGTTAAACGCAGCGGCAGGAAGCGGGATCGTGGATGGAGATAGCTAGTTGGTGAAGGCGCGACTATAGCGCGGTTAATGTTTTTGGATGGGACAAGTTTGTGGTGAGTAATTCAGAAATTTAGCATCTCCAGCCCCAAAAACCTAAAAAAAACACAAGTCGGTTAAAAGCCATTCCATAGTTGAAAGCGCTGTATCAGGGTACGATAGACCTATAACATCGACGAAGATAAGTGAGGGGGGCCAGAGGATGGCGGTCAACGCACAAGCGGTAAAGCAAATGAGTGGACGTAAGCAAATGAGCAAAGGAAAGGCCTTGCTGCGAACGTTCTGGAAGTATAGGGCACTATATCTAATATCGCTGCCGGGCATTGTTTATTTTATTGTTTTCAAATATGTACCTTTGCTAGGATCCGTTATTGCTTTCCAGGATTACAACATTTTCAACGGCTTCACTGGCAGCGAATGGGTAGGTTTTGAACATTTTACCCGGATGTTTGCACACTACGACTTTCTCAATATTTTGAAAAACACGGTACTCATCGGTGTTTATGATTTGTTGCTAGGGTTCCCAGCGCCGATTATTCTCGCTTTACTCCTGAACGAGCTTCGCCTTGTGTTATACAAGCGTGTTCTCCAAACAATCGTATACATGCCGCATTTCCTTTCATGGGTTATCGTGAGCGGGATTGCGATCGGCATTCTATCCCCGTCTACAGGGGCCGTCAACCACTTCATTACTTGGTTAGGGTTTGAGCCCATTTATTTCATGGGTGAAGAATCATGGATTCGTTCCGTGTTGATTACTTCAGGAATTTGGCGGGATTCTGGCTACGGTACCATTATCTATTTGGCGGCTTTAGCGGGAATTAATCCGGATTTATATGAAGCTTCTGAGGTGGATGGCGCCAATCGGTGGAGACAAACGATATCCATTACACTCCCATCTTTGCTGCCAACAATCATGATTCTGTTCCTGCTTCATATTGGTAAATTCTTAGATTTCGGTTTCGAGCGCGTTTTCGTTTTCCTGAATCCGCTAAATAAAGAAAACGGTGAAATTCTAGATACGTACATCTATACCCAAGGATTGCTAGGGCAACAGTTTAGTTATACAACAGCTATTGGACTATTCAAAGCCGCAGTAGGTGTGATTTTTATCGTGACGGGTAATATTCTAAGTAAAAAAACAACGGGTGAAAGCTTGTACTAAGACGGAGGTGAACGCTATATGAATCGCAAGCCGACAGCCGGCTGGCAAGTGTTTAACGGCTTTAATATATTATTCCTATCTCTCCTGTCGTTAGCGATGCTCCTGCCGTTCTTAAACGTGCTGGCTCAATCGTTCAGTTCTTCAGAAGCAATTGTGAATGGGAAGGTATTATTCCTTCCAGTTGAATTTACATCCATTAATTATCAGTATGTGTTTAGTGATGGGGCAATCTGGCGTTCATTTGGAGTAACCGTGTATATTACAGTGGTGGGTACGCTCATCAATCTAATTGCGACTGCCTCACTGGCTTATCCAGTGTCGCGCCCTGAGTATGCAGGCCGTAACGCAATCGTTATTATGGTTTTGATTACGATGGTCTTCACAGCGCCGCTGATTCCTAACTTTATTTTGATGAAAAATTTACACCTGACCAATTCACTTTGGGCCCTTATGATTCCAGGTGCGATCAGCGCCTTCAACTTCTTCATTATGCGGTCGTTTTTCATGCAGATTCCAAGTGAATTGATTGACTCAGGGCGTATCGATGGTTGTTCCGAGCTTAGAATGATCTGGAACATTGTCCTGCCGCTATCCAAACCAGTTATGGCTTCTCTAGGGATTTTCTATGCGGTAAGTCATTGGAACACGTTTCAAAACGCTTTGTTTTACGTAAATAAGCCTGCTCTATGGCCGCTTCAAGTGAAGCTCCGTCAATTGATTGTATCCGACGATATTAGTATCGATCCGAACGCCTCCCAATTCAGTGGGCTTGCTCATATGGATCCAGAAGGCATCAAGATGGCGACGATTATTATCGCAACGCTCCCGATCATTATTATTTACCCATTCCTACAGCGCCACTTCGTCAAAGGGATGATGGTTGGATCGGTTAAGTCCTAATTCGCTCGACAAATTTATACAAATAAGTGTATTTTTCACTCTTATTACTCAATTCTAAAAAAAAGACAATTCGAACTAAAGACAGTCCATAGTCGCTAATTGTAAACGCTTTTACAATAAGGGTGTGAAAGCGTTTGTTACCTAGTCGAAATGAAAAGAGGGGTATATATGAAAAAATGGATTCCCACGACGATGGCTGCGGTGTTAATGGCTAGTGCATTGGCTGCTTGCTCTGCCAAGACAGAAGATCAACCGACATCGAGTGCAGCTGCAGGCGCAGCGAGTACGAAGCCAGCTGAGAAGACGAAATTCTCCATCTCCCTACGTACACTTGCTTTCGGACATGTTGAGAAATCACCTGATATTAATCAAGACAAATGGGTGAAGAAGCTTGAAGAATTAACAAACACCGATATGAATATCGTGCTTGTCCCTCACAAAGAATATGAACAAAAAATGATCCAAATGTTTGCAACGAACGACATTCCAGACGTTGTACAAGGCAGCGGCGGTGTGAACGGAAAAGAAATGGCGGGATCAGTGAAAGCGGGCGTATTCCAACCGCTGGACGAGTTGCTGAAGAAGTATGGTCCTAATTTGCTGAAGAAAGTCCCTAAAGATGCTTGGGATAACGTAACGTATAATGGCAAGATCTATGCAATTCCAGAATACTTGTCCAATCCATCTCGCCGCGCGATCTTTGTTCGTAAGGATTTGTTAGATAAAGCAGGCTTAGGCGTACCAAAAACGGTAGATGAGTACATGGCAGTTCTGCGCAAATTCAAGGAAATGGGCGTTGAGAACCCGTATATGGGACGTGAGAACTTCAAGTATTCCGATTCTTTCTTCGGGGCTTATGATGTGTATCCGTACCTGTCGATGTTCGAGAAGTCAGGCGATCAAATCCTGCCGAAATTCTTCGATACAGAGAACATGACGAAAGCACTACAAACGTACAAAACCATGTTTGACGAAGGCTTGATCAACAAAGAGTTCGCAACCATCAACGCAACTGTGTTCAAGAACACGATTCTTGCAGGTAAAGCTGGCATGTGGTCCATGAATGCAAACGAAATGCTGCAATGGGAAACACAGCTGAAAGCATCGGTTCCAACGGGCGATATCGAAATTATTGGTTCCCCAACAGGACCTGATGGCAAAGGCGGACACTACTTGTACGGTCCAGCGCCGCGTGCTTACTTCATCAACAAGAACGTGAAGAATCCAGAGCAAATCATTAAGTTCTACGACTGGATGATGTCCGACGAAGCTGAGAAATTCTTTACATTCGGTATCAAAGACGACACCTACACAGAAGTAGATGGCAAAATCAACTACAAAGCACCAACGGATACGGCTGCTGTAGATGAAGAGCGTTACCGTCAATCCTTCTTGTGGCTTGTTCAAGATACCACGTATAATAAGGGCACACTAAGCCTGACAGAAGAAGGCAAAAAATTAATGAACGTGTATGACACAACGTTGAAGAATGAAGGACGCGATGGGTTGAACTTTGAGCCTCGTCTAGAATCTTTGATGAAAAACCCTGATATTTCACCTCTTTCTGACCAAGCACCACCGGTTATTCTTTCTCACATGGTGAAAATGGTTTATGGGAAAGAACCCATTTCCGACTGGCCGAAAGTATTGGAAGAGTGGAAGTCCAAAGGTGGAAATGAAGTCATCAAGGAAGCAACAGAGAAATTTAATAATAAAGATTCCGGTACGACTGTGTCGATGCCGCGTAAATAAGCTCAGTTCCTGAGCATGCCGCCTCCTCACGTACCCACAGGTACGTGGGGAGCGTGCATTTCATCCCATTTTGAAAGGAGAGTTTCTCATGTACCGCATACTCATTGTCGATGACGAACCGATGATACGCAGAGGATTACAGAAGCTTGTGGAACAATCGGAGCTGCCCATTGAAAGCTTACGAACGGCTGAGAATGGTGTTGTCGCAATGCAGCGGATACAAGAGGAACGACCTGATTTTCTTTTTACAGATATCCGCATGCCGAAGATGGATGGTCTGGAGTTGTGTGCGCAAATTGCCGAGATGGATGCCGACATTCAAGTGGTTGTGATTTCTGGCTATGGGGATTTTGAGTACGCGCAGAAGTGTGTGTCTTATGGGGTCAAAGAATATTTGTTGAAACCAGTCAACATCAAGGGGTTTCAGCAGGTGTTAGAGAAGCTCATTGTGAACAAGAGCAAGGTGAGCTCGGAGTCTTTTGTCGCTGTCACGAAGCTGGAGAGCTGGGCAACTCGTCTGGAGCAAGCGGTGTGGATGCTGCAGCAAGAGGAGCTTGACAGAGATCTCGAGGAGATCCAAGCGGAGCTAGGTACTTATAAATTAAAGCTCAACCGTATGAGCGATATTGTGCAGGAGATTTATACCCTCGTACATGGGCGGCTTACCGTTCGCGATGTGTATATGATCCAGGAAGAGCCACAGATTTCCGCTTCGCTTAGCGAGGAAGAAGTGTGGCTATGGTTTACCAGCTCTGTAAAAGGGTTGCTGCAAGAATTGAAGAACAAGCGCAAAGGCAAGCAAAAGGATCCAGTTGAAGAAGCGAAACAGTATATGGAGAAGCATCTGGCGGAGGAAGTTTCTTTAGAAGAAGTAGCTGAATTCATTGGGCTGAACCCCTCTTACTTTAGCCAATTGTTTAAGCAAAATACGCAGGAAACCTTCGTTCAGTATCGCACACGTCGCCGTATGGAGAAGGCGAAGAAGCTGCTGCAGCAGCCGCATTGGCGCATTACCGATATCTCCGGTGAGGTTGGGTATGCGGATCATCCGCATTTTACCAAAACGTTCAAGAAGTATGAAGGCTGTCTACCCTCCGAATACCGTCAGCGTATGGGGATTCGATAATGAAGAGAAAGTCGCTTTCGCGTCAAATTTATGCGTATTTTCTCATCGTTATCGTCCTCTCGCTAGTGTCCGTGGGCGCAGTTTCCTATGTACAGTCGTCAAGGGCGCTGGATGATCAAGTAAAGCAATATATGGAGCAGTTGATCGAAAGTGCGAACTATCAGACAGATAGCTATTTAGAGGCGTATGAGCTGCTCAGCAATGCCTTTACGACAAACTCGGACGTGCGGTCGTTCATGGAAATTAAACCGGATGATACCTATGAACATTATGAATATTCGGTCAAAATCAAGGCATTTGCTCTCGATTCAATTAAGTCCACTGTTACGCTGTATAAGCAGCTTAATATGATTTATGTGACGGGTCGTCATGGGCGTTCTGTCATTTATGATAATCAGAATCTATTCTTCAATTTCGATCCCGTCTTAGTGCAAGAGAAATTTACGAATTTGATGAAATTGACACCGGGTGATGGCAAAATCGCACTGCTCAACATGAGTATCCGCCCAGAGGATCAAGGTTCTGTTGTCACGATGGCTCGCAAAGTAAGGGGCCCTTCGTACAGTGATGAGAATCGGGGCGTTGTCGCCATTGAAATCAAGTTAGATGAGCTAGCGAAAACTTGGGATCGTGTGAACTTGGGGAAAGACGGTTTTTTCTTCATCGTAGACGATGCAGGTAATTATATTTATCCGCCTTCGATGAGTGAGCGCAAGTCACAGGATAAGTTAGCTTCGCAAGTGTTGGCAAGCGGGAATCAGACCTTTGTGACCGAATACAACAAGGAAGAACGTATGTTTGTATCAAGGAAATCGGGCTATTCCGATTGGAACCTCGTTGCCTCTATGCCCGTTCAGGAGCTTCGCCGACCTGCGAACACCATTCGGACAACAACTATTATCGTGGGTTTGGTTACCTTGGCTGCTGCACTTGTGCTGGCTTCTCGCTTCGGTCGCTCCATTATTAGGCCAATTCGGGATCTCAAAGACAGCATGCGGGAGACCGAGAAAGGGAACTGGCAGTATATCGAGGACGCAGGGAGAACGGATGAGATGGGAGGACTCATTCACAGCTACAACCTGATGGTAACGCGTCTATCAGATATGATCGAGCGTGTGTATGAGGCCGAGCTTGCGCAGCAGAAAAATGCACTCGAGCTTGGCGAAACCAAGCTGGAACGTCAGAGGGCTGAATTTCAGTCCCTGCAGCTGCAAATTAATCCGCACTTCTTATACAACACATTGGAAACGATCAACTGTTACGCCATCGTTCAGGATTCGGGAGAAATCACAGAAATGGTTGAGGCCATGGCGTTCATGCTTCGCTACTCTGTTCAGACCAACCTAGAGGAAATCACGGTTGCGAATGAGCTGAATCATGTGCGAAATTATATGATTATTTTGCAGCATCGCACGGAGCGGGAATTCGAGATTGATGTAGCGATCCCGCCCAGCCTGCTGCTGGAAAAGATGGTCCGCTTGACGTTGCAGCCATTGATTGAAAATATTTTCCAACATGCGTTTCCAGATGGTGTGGAAGAGCGGCATACCATTCGAATTGATGCCCGCAAAGAGGGAGGCTTGTTCCAAGTTTTCATCGAGGACAATGGCACAGGCATGAAGCCAGAAAGACTTGCTGAGTTACGCAGGAAGCTGGAGGAGAACCGTCTGGCGGAGCCGGAAGAAGCAAGCACCGGGGTCAAGCGAGGTGGTGGCATCGGTTTGATGAACGTCCACCGCCGGATTCAAATGGTGTTCGGCGAAGCCTACGGGCTGTCCGTTGACAGCGAGTGGGGGCGCGGCACCTGCATCACGATGACGATGCCAGAAACGGCGCGGCCTCGGCTGCGCGGGTGAAAGTAAACAGGTAGTTACGCTGCACAAGCAGCGATTCAAATAAAATATAGATTTACATCCATGGGAGGATACCACAATGAACATCAACTTAACTGGGAAAATAGCACTTGTAACAGGATCGAATGCAGGGATTGGACGCGCGATTGCACTAGCATTAGCTAGCAACGGTGCGAAAGTAGGCGTGAACTGCTTGAATAATGTGGCACAAGGACAGGAAGTTGTTGCTGAAATTCAGGCACTAGGTGGGGAAGCGGTGCTTGTACAAGCAGATGTAACGAATGTGGAGCAAATTGATCGACTAGTGAGTGAAGTAGAGCAAGCGCTAGGCGGAACAATCGATATTCTAGTAAACAACGCGGGTCACTTGGTACAACGTGTACCTAACGCTGATATGTTTGAAGAAATGTACGATCGCATCATGGATGTAAACTTGAAAAGCACAGTTTTCGTGTCCAAACGCGTGCTTGCAGGCATGAAAGAAAAAGGCTACGGCCGCATTATCAACATGACATCCGTTGCAGCTCATAATGGCGGCGGACCAGGTTCCAGCATTTATGCAGCAAGTAAAGCGGCTGTGCTTACGTTCTCCAAAGGTTTAGCGAAGGAAGTTGCTGCTAGTGGCATCACCGTTAACAACGTTTCACCGGGTTTCATCGGCAATACGATGTTCCACGCGACATTCACGACGGACACTGCGCGCCAAGCTACGATCAACGGCATTCCGTTGCAACGTGAAGGAACACCGGATGATGTGGCTGGTGCAGTGCTATACCTTGCTTCTAATCTTGCTGGTTACTTAACAGGTGAAACGATCGAAATCAACGGCGGGATGATGATGCGATGAGTACCCATCCAACTACCCACAAACTAAAAGAAGAAATCGACAGGCTGCAGCTAGCAGGCAGCCTGGTCGTTCCTAAAGAACCTGGTGGTTGGTGGCACCAGTATGTTTGTCCACACCATCATACCGAACTGATGTTCGATGATAGCTATGTAGATGCTTCCGAATTTCTGTGCCCACACGGGTGTGTAATTACAGGTGATGCCTACCGAGGTGCGTGGCTTGTGTTTAAGCACCAGTCCTTGGCGCGAGTGGCGTTGCAATCGGCTGCTGTTTATGCAGCATTGGGTGATGTATCCTACGCGAAGATTAGCAAAAGACTGCTAGTCGAGTATGCCGAACAGTTTCCGCTCTATCCTGTGCATCCAGAAGCACAGAGCTGGATGCTGAAGGGACGTGCGTTCCATCAAGCGCTGACGGAGGCGATATGGTCTACAACGCTGATACGTGCCTATCTGCTTCTACGCGATGAAGGTATTACATTTGATGCGAAAGAACAGGTAGCGATCGACGTGTTCTTAGGTTTATTGGCGGAAAGTATGGAGGAGTACCGCCATATTTTGATCCATGAACGAAACAATGCGGAGAACAACTACACCGCTTGGCTGAATGCCTCCTTATCTTGTGTGTACGCGGCTCGAGGCGAGCAAGCTGCTTTAGAAGCGCTTATTGAAGGTCAAGGCGGCTTCATTCATCACCTATCCATCGGCGTGAAAGCCGATCAATTCGAATTCGAAGGAAGCACGTATTACCATGTATTCGTGCTTCGTGCTTATCTCATCGCTGCCGAAATGGCGCAGCGATTCCATATTGATCTCTACGCGACAACGGGCGCAGAGGGGCAGTCCATGCGTGGCATGCTTGAAGTGTTGGCCGACTTGGCTGACGATCAGGGCGCTTTGCCTGCCCTGCATGACGGGCCGCTTGCGCGGGGCCCTTACGCCCGCGAGATCGCTGAGATCGCTGAGCAGGGGCTCGCGATCTACGGCATTGCTGGCCTAGTGCCGGTGCTTCGCGAAGCGTACCGGCAGCTAGGCGCTTCCGAGCAGCTTGAGGCGCTGCTCTACGGCGGTGGCGCTGACCGCGCCGCTACTGATGACGAGCCGCGCAGCTCGCGGCTCTGGCCGGATGCCGGCTTCGTCATCGGCCGCATCGCGGGGAACCCGCTGTCGTTCCTCGCCGATTTCGGCGAGCACGGCGGTTCCCACGGTCACTACGACAAGCTGCATCTGACGTTGATGCACCAAGATCAAACCCTAACCCCCGATCTGGGGATGGTGCCTTACGGCTCGTCCATGCGCAGATCATGGTTCGCAGAGACCGCCAGCCACAACACGGTTTCGCTGGCGGGTCAATCGCAAGCGCCGCATGAAGGGCGCTTGATGCACTACGAAGCAACAGAAACGTCAGTTTATGCGTGGATACAATCCACGGAAGGATACGAAGGTTGTACGATGAATCGACATCTTTTGCTTACGGCTGATTGGATGTTGGACTGGTTCCAAGTTGAACTTTCTAATGAACAACCGCAAGCGATTGAATGGTGGATGCACCCGGTAGTAGCGGTAGAAGCCTCGCAACAACCAATGAGCCCAGAGGCTGCTTATCAGTTAGTTATCGCTGAGAAAGTAGGGGACGTGACGACACTGAAGGAGCAGCAGCTTCCGATTACTAGTCGATTCGTACCGAATGCGGGGGAGCTACAAGCATCGTACAGTCTCACCAACTCTGACGCAGTCATTTTCCATTCGGCGTTAGTTCAACCAGGTGATGAGATTGTGGCTGTTCAGACAGCAGGCGATGCTGTGGATCCTAGCCGCTCCCTTACGGCGATGCTTCATCGCCGGAATGACCGTAAAGCGGATTTCATTCACGTATATCGTGCGGACAGTACAGTTCAGTTAACGCAGATGACAGGCAATGAAATCAGCATCACTGTTCCTGGTCATCCGAATAGTTCGGTCCGCGTACGATTAGTGACAGATAAGGGATTGCAAATTTTGTGATTTGTCATTCATATACATGAGCCTGGAGGGGAACGATCCATGTTATTATCGCCACTTTACGAACCGCAGAGCGGTGTGTTAACCGTACAATACGAGCCGAATGAGAAGACGGTGTTGTTGGAAAACCCGCCACGCTTCACATGGATTCCGGCGCAACTCGAGCATGATCGTTATGTGCTGCAGATCGCGCAATCAGAGGCTTTCGAACCTGCCGAAACACAGACGATTGAACCGATTCCATATAACTTATATACACCTGATGCTGCATTTGAAGCGGGTACGTACTATTGGCGTTATGCGCTGCTTGAAGAAAATGGCGCGCACACAGCCTGGAGCCGTGTACGACGTTTCGAAGTGCCGGCAGATTTACCGGAAACACCTCTGCCGAGCAGAGCCAAGCGCTACGAACTGGCTTCACCGCAGCATCCCCGGTTATGGCTGCAAGCGGCAGAAGTAGAAGCCTTCCGCACCAAATTAGCGAGTGATCGAAGTTACTGCGAATTCGATGTTTTCTTTGAAAAATCCGTTCAACCGTGGATCGAACGCGACTTCATAGCGGAGCCACTTCATTACCCAGGAAATAAGCGTGTAGCCAAGCTGTGGCGTCAGATGTATATGGATACACAAGAAGCGCTCTATGCCGTGCGTCATCTTGCCGTAGCCGGTCAGCTTTTAAACGACGCCTCCTTGCTAGATCGCGCCAAAACCTGGCTGCTTCACATCAGTACTTGGGATATTAGAGGAACGACGAGCCGCGACTATAACGATGAGGCTTCCTTCCGAATGGCTGGCGCCATCGCCTGGGGCTATGACTGGCTCTATGACCAACTATCTGAAGAGGAACGCAAGCAGATACGCCACGTTCTTCTCGAACGTACACGTCAAATCGCGCAGCATGTTATCGAGCATTCCAAAATCCATCATGTACCGTTCGACAGTCACGCCGTGCGCTCTTTATCCAGCGTACTCGTGCCTTGCTGCATTGTGCTTTTGCAGGAAGAGCCGGAGGTTCAAGAATGGTTAGACTATACTCTCGAATACTATGCATGTCTCTACTCGCCATGGGGCGGACCTGACGGAGGTTGGGCCGAAGGGCCGATGTATTGGACGACAGGGATGGCGTTTGTTACGGAAGCGATGAATTTGCTGAAGAAATATACAGGCATCAACTTCTATAAGCGGCCATTTTTCGCAAAAACAGGTGATTTCCCGCTATATGCGTTCAGCCCAGATACGTTGCGGGCAAGCTTTGGCGATCAATCGACATTGGGTGATCCGGTCAGCTTGAAAACCGGTTTCAACATCCGCCAATTTGCAGGTGTCACAGGAAACGGATTATATCAATGGTATTTCGAGCGTGTCCGCGAGATTGATACCGATTCAGAAATGAAATTTTACAATTACGGCTGGTGGGATTTCCGTTTTGACGAAATGGTGTACCGTCACGACTATCCGCAGGTGGAAGCTATCGCGCCAACCGATGCGAATATTCAATCGGTCAAATGGTTCCGCGACATCGACTGGGTCGCATTTCACTCGAATATGGCGGATCCAGAACGTCACATTATGCTCCTGACCAAGAGCAGCAAGTACGGCTCTGTCAGCCATAGTCATGGCGACCAGAACGGCTTCTTGCTGCATGCCTACGGCGAGCCGCTAGCGATCGAGAGCGGCTACTACGTGGCGTTTAGCTCCACGATGCATATGAATTGGCGCAGGCAGACGCGCTCGACGAATAACATTTTGATCGACGGTCTGGGCCAATATGCCGAGAAAAATAAAGTGCTGAACATGGCCGCCAATGGGTTTGTGGAGATTGCCGAGCAGCGTAAGGGCTACGGGTACTCCCGCAGCAACGCCACCGCGGCGTACCAAGAATATGTGCCATACCTAGAGAGGTATGTGCGTGAGCTTTACTTCTTCGGCACCTACGTTGTGGTTGTCGACCATATCGATCTCGCGCAGTCGGGTACCGTGGATTGGCTGTTCCAAACGCTGTATGAAATGAAGCTGAATGGACAGACTTTCAAAGTTGAAGGACGTAAAGCCGATATGGACGGTCGTTTCGTCTATTGCTCCTCTGGTGAGCTGGCACTTTCACAGCATCAGAGCTTCGCCGATATCGATCAATCAGAGATCGAAGGCTTGCCGCCGCATTATCATTTGAAAGCAACTACGAAGCACGCCCGCAGCCACCGTATTGCAACTCTGCTCGTGCCGATCAAGCATGGTGAGCCGAAATACGTGTCGTATTTTATGGATGATCAAGGCTTTGATGTTCATATTTATTTCACCGAAGACGGGATCACGAACCGCGTGGAAGTGCCCAAGGCCTATTAAAATATCCGCATACATCAAGCGTTTCCAAATCAGCGTGAGCTGCCGAGGGGGCGCTTTTCTTTTTTTAACTCATAAGAAATTCCCCAAATGGGAACGTTAGGTGAGCAAATAAATCTATAGAAATCAAACATCAAACCTAAAGTTCCTGCATTGTAAGGGGTGCCAATTCCGCGGCATAATAAGAGCATAAAGAACATTCACTCAAACGAGGGGGATTTACATTGGTGAAAAAATATAAGTCACTACAAGTTATTGCGGCAAGCTTGCTAGCCATCAGTTTAACAGCGTGTGGTTCAGGCGGAAGCAGCACGAGCACGACTTCACCAGCGGCAGGAGCAGGGGCGTCAACGACACCAGCGGCCACGAAAAAAGAGAATATTACGATCACGTTCCAAAATATATATCCGGATCCAACGGATCCGAAAAACGGTATGTTGAAGAAAATCGTAACGGATTACCAAACAAAAAATCCAAATATCAAAATTGAGCTTGATTCTTTGAACACGGATCAACAAAAGCTTAAATTGAAAACACAAGCAGCTTCCAAAGAAGTTCCTGACATCACTGTCGTGAACCCGGCTGCTCAAATGCAACCATTCGTGGATGCAGGTCTATTCGCTCCTTTGAATGATATGGTTGAGCAAAACGGACTGAAAGCTACATTCCAAGAAGGTATCCTTAACTGGTATACATTCAAAAATAACATCTACGCATTGCCAGATGGCAACAACATTGCGGTTGTTTACTATAACAAAGACTTGTTCAAACAAGCTGGCGTAGAAGTTCCAAAGACGTTCGAAGAGATGGTTGAAGCTGTAAAAACGCTTAAAGGCAAAGGCATTCAGCCAATGGCGATCGGTGAAAAAGATTCCTGGACAGGTTCCTTCTTGTTCATGAACGTATTGCTTCGTACGAACGGTGGACCTGGATTCTTGCAAGCTGTGGTAGACGGCAAGAAAACATTTAATGATCCAGCATTCACAGATGCAGTTAGCTCATTCGAAGATTTAATCCAAGCTGGCGCATTCCAAGAAGGCGCAACATCATTTGACTACAACGCAGGTGAAAACTTGTTTAAAACAGGTAAAGCAGCGATGTATTTCATGGGTAGCTGGGCAACTGGCGGTATCGAAACATCTTCCGTTAACGGTAAAGTTGGCGTATTCCAATTCCCAACTGTTAAAGGGAAAGGTAACCCAGACGAGTTCATGTTGGCTCCAGGTAGCGCATTCGCAATCTCCGCAAACAGCAAGCACTTGAAAGAAACGAAAGATTTCTTGAACTACTTCATGCTGAACTTCCCTAAAGAAGCTTTCGCAGTTAAAGGCGCAGTAGGTATCGCACAAAAAGTTGACGGCGACTTCAAAGCTGCTGGATACTCCGATATGGCAATGGAAGTACTAGGATTGTTCAAAAAAGTTAAAGGCGGCGACCTTGCATTTGATAACACGATGAACCCAGGAACAGCTCAAGGTCACTTAACGAGCATTCAAAACCTATTCGTGAAGAAAACAGATCCAGCAGTCGTAGCGAAGGAGCACCAAACAGCTTACGACACAAACAAGAAATAGGTTGATAACGTAGTAACCCCATTGGGGAATTTGCCAAGAGTGCCTTAAGAGGTACTAAGGTAAGTTCCCCATGGGTATATCCCATGAAGGAGGCGAGCCAAGTGAATGTGTTAAGAGTCTCCAAGTGGACGATTGCCATGTTTGTACTGCCCTGTTTATTGATCTATGTTTGTCTTGTTTTTGTGCCGATCCTGGTATCGATGTATAGCGGTTTGCTCGATTGGAACGGTATTGGTGAATCCAAATTCATCGGTCTTGAGAATTTCCGCACCATGTTGTTTCATGATCCTGTATTTTGGCCATCAGTGAAACGCACCTTGATGTTTGCTGTATTTTCCATGTGTGAAATCCCAATTGCATTGGGTGTAGCTATCTTACTTAATCGATTCATCAAAAAACCGAATTTCCTAGTTTCTGCTTACTTTTTACCCGTTATTCTATCTGTAGTAATCATTGGCCAATTGTGGAAAACAATTTATAATCCGGCTTCTATGGGCGGTATGCTCAATCAAGTTCTAGAATTACTCAACCTACATAGCTGGACGAGATCGTGGTTAACCGATCCGGAGATAGCCATGTATTCCCTTTATTTCGTAGCGCTTTGGCAGTATTTGGGTTATCACACATTGATCCAGTTTACAGGAATTCAGAACATCCCTGCTGATATCTATGAGGCTGCGCGTCTTGATGGAGCAGAAGGTCTGAAAGCTGACTGGTATATCACTTTCCCTATGAATATTCCGATTTTCAAAATATCGATTGTCCTTGCTTTCATCGGTTCCTTACAAGCGTTTGATATGGTTATGGTTATGACCGCAGGCGGGCCTGCCCATGCGACAGACGTGATTTCAACACTGATGTATAACAACTCATTCCTTTCCATGAAATATGGCTACGGAAGTGCGATTGCTGCATTCTTGGTTGTGGTTTGTCTAGTAGCTACAGTAGTTATTAACTCGGTGTTTAACCGATTAGAGAGAAGATTTTCTTGAGGAAGGGGAGTGTCACCATGCAAAACGTCAGGGAAGCAGCTTCGGCTAAACCTGCTATTATACGGAGACGCAAAAGCTTCTCTATCCTAAAAGTCATCGTCATAGCCTTCTTATCTTTACTTGTGGTCACACAGGTATATCCATTGCTGTGGCTGTTCATTTATTCGTTAAAAACCAATGAGGAAATTCTCTCCGGTCGGTTTTTCGCATTGCCGGAAGTGCTGCAATGGAAGAACTTTTCCAGCGCGATAGAAGCGGGGAATTATTTCAAATATTTAAAGAATAGTTTATTTGTTACGTTGATAACGATGGTAAGCGTTCTGTTCCTAAGCTCACTAACAGCTTTCGCAATTACCCGGTTCAAATGGAAGTACGGTCAGCTCGTCATGGTCATCTTCCTCATTGGGATGATGGTTCCAATGCAGGCAACCCTGTTGCCGCTCATGATTATTTTCAAAAACATGCACATCTTGAACACGCATCTTTCGATCATTCTGCCGTACATTGCGTTTCAGACACCAGTTGCCGTCTTTATTCTTAGCGGCTTCATGAAGTCCATTCCGGCAGAGATAGAAGAGTCAGCTGTCGTGGATGGAGCGGGAGTCTTTAAGATTTTCAGCGGCATCATTCTTCCCATTTCAATTCCTCCGATGATGACGGTATGTATCCTCACCTTCATTAATATCTGGAACGAATATATTCTCGCGGCGACGTTTATCTCGTCCGAGCGACTTAAGACGCTTCCTTTCGGGGTAAACAGCTTCGTAAGTCAATACTCCGTTAACTATGGAGCAATCGGTGCTTTCCTTGTGCTAGGAGCGCTACCGGTTATTCTCGTGTACTTCTTATTAGCGGATAAAATTACAAAAGGTATGGTAGCGGGAGCGGTGAAGGGTTAACTTCACCCCTCTCTTTTTTCATCTTCAGATTTGGGTGTGGTAAAATAGCAAATACTTCCTGGCGAAAGGAGACTAAACTAGCATGAAACGGGGCTTTAATTCCATACATAATCGGCTGTTCTTGCTATTCCTCACTTCCATGCTCGTGCTTGTGCTACTTTTTAGTGTGCTGTACTACCAGAAAACGACGCAAGTTATACATAGTAAGATTAGTGATTTGGCGCAAAAAAATATTTCACAAACCGTAGGTTTATTTGATTTGCTCTTACAGGGCTATGATAGTATTACGAAATCATTGAATAGTAACTATGAAATGCTTCGCTTGATTCAGGACCGCGATATCAATCCCGATGTGACGGCTAGCATATTCAATGAGCGCACCATTACGAATATTTTGGGAGCGATTTACTACTCGCGGGACGATATTATCGGTATTCATGTCATTACCAATGCGGGGAAAAACTATAACTACGAACGCGGTTTTGACAGTGTCCTCAATATAAATTATTCAAGCGCTGAGTGGTACCAGAAGCTGCAGGATTCCTCTGGTGAGATGGTCTGGCTAGGTCTGGTGCAGGGCTCGGTAATTAACCAGTTCCAACGGGATCCACTCTTTGTATTTGGCAGGAAGCTGTATGACCTTACAGATCATCGCGTAATCGGGATTATGCTAATTGAAACGAATCCGCAGCCGATCCTTGCGGCCCTCTCTAACGTGACGATTAGTCCGAACAGCCGTGTTTACATCGTAGATCGGGAGAATCGACTGATTGCAACGACGGCCGAGGATAAAGTGACATTCCCATCGTTAGGTGGTCTTCCACGTCCGCAGGAGAATGAGATCATTATTGATGATCGTACAGATCAGTTAATTGTAGCGGCGAAAGCGAAAATGTCAGATTGGACCGTGCTCGGCCTTACCCCCAAAGGGGATATCAATGCAGAAGTCGTCAAAACGCGGGAATATTTATATGTAGTCATCGTAGTCCTCATTATCCTTTCTACAGCCTTGGCAAGCCTGATTTCGCGAAACATCGCTTCCCCGCTGAAGCTGTTGATCCGAGAGATGAAGCAAGTGGAGATGGGGAATTTCAAAGGGTCTGTGACCGTCAAATCTTTTGAAGAGATTAACTCGCTGGTATCCTCCTTCAATCGCATGGTGAATCGGATGGATGAGCTGATTGAACGTATAACTCTGGCTTCTATAAGTGAGAAAAATGCCGAGCTACAGGCATTGCAGTCTCAGGTGAACCCGCATTTCTTATATAACACCTTGGATATGATCTACTGGATGCTGGATGAACGAGAGAATGATCGCTTAGGCAAAGTCATTCTAGCGCTGTCGCACATGTTCCGGTACAGCAGTGATTGGCAGGAAGCGTCTAAGACGACACTGCAGCAAGAGTTGGATCAGATGCGTCATTATATGACGATCATTGAGAACCGTTTGGAGGGCAGGGTAAGTACGGAGATTCATATAGATCCAGAATGGTTGGATGTTGTTTTGCCGAAAATGACCCTGCAGCCAATCATTGAGAACGCTGTAAAGTATGGATTAGAGCCATTGCGAGAGCCTGGATTGCTGCGTGTGTTCGCAGAGGTGCATGAGCAAGAATTGCACATCATTATCTCGGATAATGGTGTGGGTATCGAACAGAATCTCCTTCATCAGATGCAGGAGAGGTTAGTAGAAGATGCTCGTATGATCGGAGATTGGTACGCTTATCAAGCGGAGGAGCCTAGCGGCGAAGTGAAGACTGCCCTGGAGAGCAAAATGACACGGAGAGGCATCGGTCTTACGAATGTACATCGTCGTATTGTTTTACTGTTTGGGGAGGCCTATGGACTTCGGATACAAAGTAAACAAGAGGTAGGAACTACGGTAATCATTGCGATGCCGCTGCCTCGTAAGGGGGTATAACAGACCATTATGGATATTCTTATCGTTGATGACGAAACCATTATTCTGCAAGGTATTCAGCGCACGCTCCAGAATCGCTTTCCTGAGCACACGATCCACTTAGCCTCGAATGCGGAGCAAGCCATTAACATCCTTCGCAGTGAGACGATTCATATCGTGCTAACGGACATTCTGATGCCGGGGATGACAGGTCTAGAGCTTATGAATATGTCGCGCAGTCGCCATCCCCATGTGAAGTGGGTCGTGATTTCCGCCTATTCGGAATTTTCCTATGCGCAAGAAGCTGTACGCCTTGGTGCGAAAGATTATTTGCTGAAGCCAATCGGTAAAGAAGTGTTAAGCGATATGATTAGGAAGCTGAGCGAGGAAATCGCCCATGATACCGAACTGATCGAGGAAGCAGAACTGCTCAAGACGAATCGCAAATTTCTGCAGGAAGCTGTGTTCCAACGCTGGGTACAAGGTCTGGATACGGGGCGTATCGATATGGGTCCGTTTGTGGAGCAACACCCTTATTTCTTTCTGATTATGGTCAAAATGGAGACCGATAAGGCCGTGTTCTTAGAAAATTTCATTATCGAGAACGTCCTATTGGAGCTGATTGAACGCTACGGCAAGGGTTTTGTGACCGTTCACGACAGCAAAAGCCTATTAGGGCTCGTCACTCCTCCCGAAGGCACAAGCATCGCACAGTTGATTGAGGAGCTTCGCAGCCATCTCATTAAATATTTGAAGGTACCGTTCCAGATCATGACCACGGAGCGGATTGAGCAGTTCCAATCTGTACCCGCGGAGGTACAACGTATGCGGCAGGCATCAACGACACAGGTCTATGAGCATCACGCCAGTGGCAGTGATCGTTCTGTTGAAGTGGCGTTACAGTATATGCGTACACACTATCAAGACGATCTTTCACTTGAGAAAGTGGCTTCTATCGTATACTTGAACCCCGTTTACTTTAGCCAACTGTTCAAGCAAAAGACAGGGCAAGGCTTCAAAGAGTTCGTCATTAACCTGCGATTGGAGCAAGCGAAGCAATTGCTGCTGAATCCGAAGATCAAGCTGGCGGACGTCGCCGAACGGATCGGCTATCAAGATATGAGGCATTTCTCTCAGGTGTTTAAGAAGAAATTTGGGGTTACACCATCGGAGTTTCGTCAGGAGCATACCGGAGATAAAGCGGATTCATTGCTGTCAAGAGAGTGATTCTCATGGAATTCTCAGAAAATTCTCAGAATAATGCCTACAATTAGGTGTGGCGCAGTTTTCCACCTTTGTTGTTAAATATTAGGTTATTTGGAATGTGCTATGGTAGTAGCAGGTCCAACAAACTAATATTTCTATACCAAAGGAGGAAATCAATCATGATTTTTATGAAGAAGAACCGCCTTAATCATTCTGTTGTAGGCTTAAGTCTGTCCTTGTTAGTCGCAGGAACTGCGTTGTTAAGTCCGCAAGCGGCCTCTGCTGCCACAGCAACGACGGTATCTTCCGCGGCAGCGACAGCGATGAGCACGTCCCGTGTAGACAGTATCCTGCGAACTGCGAAGTCGTATATCGGGAAGGTTACTTATCGTTATGGTACGCGAAACACGAGCCGTCTTATTTTGGATTGCTCCGCCTACACACAGCTCGTATTTAGTAAGAATGGGATCAAACTCCCTTGGGGTTCTAAAGCGCAAGCGAAATTAGGAACTCGGGTCTCGAAGAAGACAAGCCTAAGCAAAGGTGACTTAGTGATGTTTAGTACATCGAGGCCTGGCGTTATTAATCATGTGGGTATTTATATCGGCAACGGAAAATTCATCAGTAATACTACCAGTTCTGGCGTTGTCGTACGTGAAATGAACACGGGTTATTGGAAGGATCGTTTTATTATGGGGCGCCATTTGAAATAAACGTTGGAGATATTGACCACAACTCCCTTCGGGTGGTATATAGTAGAAAACGATAACCATGTTAAGGGAGAACAGATACAATGACATTAAAGCTAGCCTTCGAAGCTGTGAAGAAGTTCCATGAAACGTTCGAGCATCCAGTAGGCGCATCACCGCAGCGCCTATCCGCTCAGCGTAAAGCCGCGCGTCTAGCGTGGATGCAAGAAGAGCTCAACGAATTTGAAGAAGCAGCTACATTAGAAGATGAAGTCGATGCGATGATTGATGAATTGTATTTTGTACTAGGGACACTTGTTGAAATGGGTGTAGAGCCTGGACCCATCTTCGATATTGTTCAGCATGCGAATATGTCCAAGGTTTGGCCCGATGGGAAGGTGCATAAGAATGAAATGGGCAAAACCATCAAGCCACCGCACTGGGAAGACCCATTCGACAAAATTAGAACTGAAATTCAAAAACAAAAAAATAAGGAAAGTTGAGGTGAGGCGAGCATGGCCTTCCACAATCAGCTCAAAGAGCTGCGGCAACAGCAAAATCTCACATTACGCAAGCTCGGTGAGAAAGCAGGGATCAGTTATTCTATCCTTAATTCAATCGAAAATGGTCGAATCATCCCGTCGAAAGATGTCGCTTTAGCACTAGCTATAGCGCTTAAAATTGAGGATAGGGAAGCCTTCGTTGCTTTAGTAATAAATCCCTCTTAAGTATAATTGCAATACATAATATAGTGTGGTACAGTATTAATAGTCTTAAAGGTAAAACCTGAATTGCGTATTGCAAAGGGTTATCATTTAAGTAAATGAAACCTTTTCCAATGTGTAATTTTTTTGTTCGAAACAAGAAAAAAGACATGTTAATAAAACTTTGGAGGTATTACCCATGGCAGTAGGAACAGTTAAATGGTTTAACGCAGAAAAAGGATTTGGATTTATCGAAGTTGAAGGTGGAAACGATGTATTCGTACATTTCTCCGCAATCACTGGCGAAGGTTTCAAATCTTTGGACGAAGGCCAACGCGTTGAGTTCAACGTAGTTCAAGGCAACCGCGGACCACAAGCTGAGAACGTTGTAAAACTGTAAGCTTCAGCTTGCACATATAGCATTCTCTAGAAAGACCCTTAACTTCGTTAAGGGTCTTTCTTTTTGCGCTCAGCAGGCTGCTTGGAATTTTTGTAGACAAAATTGTCATACCAAGCGTACAGTATTCTTGGAGTTAGTAACTTGGGTGTTTTCATAGCATCACGCAAGGAGAGTAGATCATTCGTGGCCATTAAAGATATGGAGATGTTTAAGGACTTCTCTAACATAGAATTAGCTAAGCTTCTGGGCAAGTTAGACAAGGTGAAGGCACAAGCGGGGGACACGCTGTTCGAGCAAGGTGATCCTGGCGATAGCATGTATCTGATTGAGAGTGGCAGAATCGAACTTTTCTCTCAGAAGCAGGATAGTACACGCCAGTCGCTTGCGAGTTTACAGGATGGGGATACGCTCGGGGAAATGGCGCTGTTAACGAACGAGCCAAGATCGGCAACGGCCATCGTAGCTGTCGAAAGCGTTCTCTACTATATAGATCGAGAAACTTTCGATCGGTTAGTTATCGAGCAGCCGCAAATCTCTTCATATTTCATTCGGTTACTTTCGGGGCGGCTAGTATCAACCAATGGCCGATTACAAGCCTCGAAGGAAGCGAAGGCGCAGTGGGTATTGCATGAGGTGGAAGAGTTGCCGGAGACTTTGAGAGATTGTCTATTCGTGTGTGCTTGCTTGCCGAATGTTAGCAAATCTTTGCTTGTCCATATGTTTCAAATGGCACTGGAGGAAGCGGAGCAAGTCTATCCGTCACTAGGACGATTCATTCAGCGAGACCCTGAACGTGATTCTGTTCAGGTGAGAGCGGAAATCGAGAGAGTCCTGCTGGATATGCTCCCGCAGCGATATGGCAACAACCAGCAGCAGCTATGGGTAGAGCAAGCGCTAGCGTTCTACCGCGCGGAGAAGAATTGGGCAGCGCTGGTGGAGATCCATGCGGCGAGACATGAGTGGGAGCTGGCGCTAGACGCGGCGGCTGTGGCTGCGGGAGAAGTGGAAGTATCAGAAGTAGCAGAAGCGGCTCTAGCTGAGTCTGAGCGCCAGCAGCGGGCGATCGGTGAAGCGCTTCGGCGCTGCCCGGATGAGCTGCTCGTCGCGCGCTACGCGGTCTTATGGGCCTATGTCCGCTACTGCGTGGAACACGCGCCAGAAGCGGGCTTGTCCATCGTTGAGGCGGCGCTGGATCAGCAAGGCGCTGCCTATTCGGCGCAGCAGCTCACCACCGTCTACGAGTGGGGCGCTGATCTGTGCCGCAAGCTAGGGCGAAACCAGCTTGCACTCGAGTATTTGCAGCTCGCGGAGACAACCGCGCTGTCGGGATTGAGCTCGACCAAGCGCAGCGAAGTGCAAAGCTTCGGCCTGGCCAAGCAGTTGCTGGCCAGAAGCAAGAGCGAGCGCCTCGCCGCAGGCGCGGGGCGGCTTGGTGACCGCAGCCGCTGGCTAGGCCTAGCGGCTATCATCTTGGCCGTGGCCTCGGTGCTCGGCTTCCACATCGCCGAGCCCGCCCTGGGACTGTCCCGCCACGGCATGGACTTCATCGGGATCGGCTTAGCCGCGGTGATCCTCTGGATCGTGAACATCATGCCCGACTACATCGTAGCCTTGGGCATGGCCATGCTCTGGGTGCTCGGCGGGCTAGTCGAGCCGGGGGTAGCTCTGTCGGGCTTCGCCTCACCGACGTGGCTGTACATGATCTTCATCATGGCGATGAGCGCCGTGATTACGAAGTCAGGCTTCCTATACCGCTTCTCCCTTCATGCCCTGAAGCGTTTCCCCGCGAATTACCGCGGGCAACTGTGGGGCATTGTGGCCGGCGGTATCATGCTGAACCCGATGATCCCTTCTTCCTCAGCGAAGGTATCACTCGGCGTGCCGATTGCCCAGACGCTGTCCGAATCCATGGGATTCGGAGCACGCAGCCATGGCGCAGCAGGCTTAGGCCTTACCGCCATGCTGTTCTACGGCTTCACAGCGCCGTTCGTGCTTACTGGCTCGTACACGAATGTATTAGCCTTCGGTTTGGTCACCAACGCTTCACCTGTGAACTGGATTCAGTGGTTTATCTATGCCTTACCGGCATTTCTTATCTTTAGCAGCGTGCTGCTCGGCATCATCTTCATCATGTTCCGCAAAACCGCATCAGCCAAGCCGATTGCTGCCGATGTCTTAGACGAGCAGCTGCGGCTGCTAGGGCCGTTGACGCGCGAGGAGCGTATTGCCGTCGTAACCGTCCTTAGCTGCATCCTCATGCTGGTGTTACAGCCGCTTCATGGCATCGACAGCGCTTGGATTATGCTAATTGGCTTTGCTGTACTCGTCATCAGCGGCGTGCTGGATCGCAAAACCATTTCAACCGGCATCGACTGGACGTTCCTGCTGTTCCTCGGCGTAGCCTTCAGCTTCTCAGCAGCCGCCAATGAGCTTGGACTTGTCGAAGCGCTGTCATCGTTCCTTGGTCAGCATATGGGCGTTTTTGTAACGTCGCCGTTCTTCTTCCTAGCCGCTGTTATCGTGCTCTCGTTCATCGTCACATTGATCGTCAGGGATGACCCGGCAGTAATTTTACTAGTCACGGCACTTCTGCCGTTGGCTGAACAAGCGGGTGTGCACCCGTGGATTCTGGTGTTCGTGGTGCTCCTATCCACGGATCCGTTCTTCTTCGCGTATCAATCGCCAACGTATTTGACGGCTTACTATAGTTCGGAAGGGAAGGCATTTAGCCATCGCCAAGGTCAGAAGGTTGCATTTGCATACGGAATAGCCGTGCTGCTGCTTGCACTTCTGTGTGTGCCTTATTGGAAATGGTTGGGGCTTATCCATTAGCAGTATCGACTGCTGCTGCCGAAATTACCTGTATAATTTCCATTTATTGCTAAACATAAGACGCAAAACCCCCGCTAAATCCTACGCAATAGGAGGATTTAGCGGGGGTTTTTAATCTGCGCCACAAGCCTCAGCGCAGGTTCGCCCGATTCAGCAACCGCTGAATCGAGCGGTTCGCTTCGGGCAGGACGATGTCCTTATCAACCGTCCGCAGGATGCGGTTTTCCATGACGATCCGACCATTGATGATAGTCGTTTCGACATCAGCACGCGTCGCCGAGTAGACGATGCGCGAAATCGGATCCACGTCGTAAGACGGATACGTGTGGAAGTTGTTGAGATCGAGGATCGCTAAGTCGGCTTTCTTGCCGACTTCGAGCGAACCGATCTCATCCGCCATACCAACGGCACGAGCGCCGCCGATGGTCGCCATGCGGAACACCGTCTGCGCATTCATCGCCGTCGGTCCGTGGACGGGCTTTTGGATGAGCGCAGCGAGCCGCATCTCGTTGAACATATCGAGATTGTTGTTGCACGGCGCACCATCCGCCCCCAAGCTGACGGAGATGTCCAGCTTGAGCATCTCCGGCGTCTCTGCGATCCCTGATGCCAGCTTCAGGTTCGAGCCAGGGCAGTGGCTGACATGCACGCCGCGCTCGTGGATGATGCGTTTCTCTTGTTCATCGAGCCAGATGCAGTGCGCCAAGATCAATCTTTCGTTCGCTAAACCGAGATGATCGAGGTAGACGACGTTGCGCATGCCCGTTTCGGCTTGCACGATCTCGATTTCACCGAGATTTTCAGAAGCATGTGTGTGTACCTTGACGTTGTACTGTTCCGACAAATTGCGCACCTCGCGCAACAGCTCTTCCGTACAGGAGATGACGAAACGCGGAGAGAACGCGTACTGGATGAGACCATCGTGATACCCATGCCATTTTTCCAGCAAATCAACGCTCTGTTGAAGCGAATCTGTCGTGTTTTCCTGTAAGGCGAAAGGAACTTCGTCCCCTTTGTCCATCATTACCTTGCCTGACAATGCCCGAATGCCGCTCTCAGCAATAGCCTGAAAAGCAAAATCCGTATGGTGCACCGTCTCCATATCTACAATTGTTGTGGTCCCGCTTTGGATGAGTTCACCAATGCCGAGCATCGCCGAATAGTAGATCGACTCCTCGTCATGGGAGGCTTCGAGCGGCCAAATCCGCTTTTTCAACCAATCCATAAGCTCGAGATCGTCCCCTTTACCACGGAACAATGTCTGGCACAGGTGAATATGCGTCTGAATAAATCCGGGAATGATTGTGCGATTCTTAGCGTAAATAATTTTATCTGCATGTGTAGGGTTCAAATCTGGCCCGATCGCAGCAATGCGGTCATTTTCGATCAGAATATCCCCTGTCAGGATGTCTCCGCTCCGATTCATGGTCACGATCTGAGCGTCTTTAATTAAAATCGTTGTCATCAATCAAAACCTCCTACTTTACTATGTTATGAACATGTAGGCACAAAAAAACTAGCCATGAAAAATATGCCTGTTTCTCAGTGCACATTTTTCGTAGCTAGAAATTTACGGTTTCTAAGTAGAGACCCTTAATCCAATTATTAAGGTTATACGAAAGAGGTCATATGCAATTTGTCGTGCCTTCCTCTTTTAGAGTAAACTGCCAAAGCATGTTTTGTCAAATGTGTGTAAGTTAATGTGACATGCCCTCCCTCTTTTTTGAAAAAACGGCTTCCAATCTTGTCGAAATGGTGAAAAACAGTCACTCTGAATCATTCGACGTTGCACTTCCAAAGGAATTCGATGTTGTGATCCCCTGATCGTAAACGAGAATGTGAATCTTCCGTTGAATTAGCCTAATCGTTTATCTACAATAAGTTGGAATTCACGGTATGCACATCGCCTAAATCCCCATCACTCCATCTGGACTCATTAGTAAGTCAGCATGGCTGCTCCCTTCATTCTCCGACTGTGGACCTAGTAACACGGCCCCTCTGGCATCGCAAATATCACATCATAGTGTCCTCCTGCTGCGAGGAGAAGATCTTGCCTAGTAGATCTGTGGGTCCATATAGGTTCGTTCCATCAATAGCTGCCAATTGAAAAACGGTTCCTACTAACGTAAACGTCAATGGTGAATTATCCATCTAAATACTGCTCACGCGAAACGGTGTACCCTGCACAATTCGTTGGATTCAGCGCTTATTCGAAGCACTGAAGGAAATCGTGTTCGATGTGCCATCTGCGGTTGTATAGGTGTGTGCAGCACTTGGGATGTCTAGTACATTTGGCTTAATTTCAGCCAGATCCAGAGCACCGCAGCAGCAGCTAGGACGGTGGCAAAATAAGCATCTTCACCGGCATTTTCAGCACAATGTGCACAAGCACCTGACCTAGTAAAAAGAAGGCGAGTAGCCACGAGGACCTGTGACGCAGCAATTTTTACCCTAATCCATAGGCTGAAAGGCCAATTTTACAGGCAGCAGTAGAATGCAAAAAAAAGGCCGCAGGAACTAAATCCTACGGCACCAAATAGAGCTTTTATCATGAATTTAGTTCCCCGGTGCAACATTTATTCCGGATGATTCTGTGTGGCACTTCCAACCGAGAATGGCGTTGTAATCCCTTCATACATCAAATGCATCGACATCCCTGCGGCTGCATGCACGAGATTATGGCAGTGATCCATCCATAGTCCAGGATTATTAGCAACAAAAGCGACCTCATACGTTTCCCCGGGCTGAACATCTAGCGTATCCGACCACCATGGACTGCCTGTGGAAGGCTTGCCATTACGTGAAAGCACGAGCACATGATGACCGTGCAAATGCATTGGATGCTCGACATTTCCACGATTAACGAACGTCGTTTTAACCAGATCCCCTTCCTTCACCATGAACATCGGCGCATCTGGGAATACTTTTCCGTTCAACGTATAAAGGAAATCGAAATTTCTGTTATAGAAACCCAGTTTATTATCCAAAATCAATGTGAAATCTCGATCAAATGGGCTGTTCGCATCAAAAGGTGTGGTCTTCGGACTTCCATAAGTAAGCGGATCGAAAACTACGGTTTGCGGCAGCTCGGGAACATTCCCTTGGCCGTCAGCTGACAGGAGAATTCCCCCTTTTTTATTAGTGCCCACATTCAAATATACAGGATGATCCGGCATAAGAAACGTGAGATCAATTCGTCCGCCAGTTGGCACAATGACACGTGTATTGGTCAAGAGATCCGGCTTATTCAAGTCTGTCCCATCGATAGCAGTCACTTCAAAAGGAGTACCCACTAACGTATATGTTTGATTGATCCAATCATCGGTGTTGATGAGTCGCATCCGGACAGGCGTCCCAGGAGCGACTGCTTGACGATCTAGCTCATCATTTGCGCCAATAGCGAACGTATTCTTCCAAAGGTGGGTCATAACCGTAATATCTTTGAACGGAATTGTAAATGTTGTTGGATTTGCAGCCTCTTTGGGCTCTACGATCAACGCTCCAAAAAGCCCTTTGCTGACCGATTCTCTCGAATCCTGATGGGAATGGTACCAGAAGGTGCCCACCTGCTCAGCGCGAAAACGGTACGTATAAGTTTCACCTGGCATAACCGCATTTTGTGTGGCTCCAGCTACGCCATCTTCGGCGTTAGGTACATCTAAACCGTGCCAATGGGCGGTCACACCAACATCAATATCTTCGTTCGTTAGCGTGACTTCAACGAGTTCGCCTTCTTTCATACGAAGCTCAGGGCCAGGGAGTTGACCGTTATAGGTCCAAGCATCCACCGTTTTGCCAGAGCTGAGTGTGACTGTTTTTTTCTGCGCTACGAGTGTATAACGACGATCTGGTGTCCCTTCTTTCGGGCCAGTTAGGTCGGTAACAGACACCATACCCGCCATAGCGGTCATATCATGATGAGCATGATCCATCGTGGCAGCCCCACCGCCGTAATCAAGCGTTCCGCTCGCCATGTCGATTTCGGCTGGGAGTACGCTTTTGTCCATTGCAAATGTAATTAAATAGAAACCGATACCAGCGGTCACGATGAGAACGCCTGTCATGGCACCAAAGCGCGCCAATAGTCGAGGTGCTTGATAGTTAGCTGCTTTACGAACTTGCTTAGCACGCAGCGCATGTCTCGACCAAAGTCCAGCTGCTAAGATAATAAAGATTGCGAGCGGAATTGTGATTTCTAACCAATGGAAAGGAACAGGTGGCACGAATGTGAAATAAAGTGCCGTTACTGCGCTAAGCACAGCCAATTGATAAGGAAATATTAGGCCAGGACTTGCGGCTCTTTGGAACATTTCAGGTGCAATCGTAGTTTCACTCTCAGCTAAACTTTGTTTGGATAGCGAGCGAAGCTTTAACAGCTTAGGAACGGCTACGAACCATATGCTCAAAAGAGGAACAACGACTAGCGGCGCCTGCAGGAAGATGCGGTCCTTCCAGAAAATCGGATCCATGTTCATCTGCAGCCAGATGATCGCAGCTACAATTGCTGCTGCAGGAATGGTTGGAAACCATGCCCAGAAAAGCAACTTGCGCGTCTTGCGGTGCAGCTTCTCTAAGCTGCCGCTGTACAATAATCGGGACGCCTTGACACTTCCGATCCATGTGAAAATAACGAATAATACACTTACGGCTAATATCGTTTGAATACTTGCGTTATACACGTTAAAAACCCTCCTAAACTCGATACGTCAAGTATAGTCCCCCTGCCCTGCGCATCAAACCGTCTTGAGACCAAGGGGCAACCTAGACTAAAGTTGGGGAGGCATTTTTAAAATTTAGATTAGTAAAGTCTGGAAATAGTTTGCGTTTTCATAAACGGTGTGTTATGATAAATCCAATCGACAAATAGAACCTGAATTCACATATTGTAAAGGGTTTTCATTTTTGTTAGTGAACCTTATACAATGTGTGAATTTTTTCTCTTTGAAGAATAAAAAACATGTTAATAATTTTTGGAGGTATTTCACAATGGCTACTGGTACAGTAAAATGGTTTAACGCAGAAAAAGGTTTTGGTTTTATCGAAGTTGAAGGCGGCAACGATGTATTCGTTCACTTCTCCGCAATCCAAGGTGACGGTTTCAAAACTTTGGACGAAGGTCAATCCGTTGAATTCAGCGTAGTTCAAGGTAACCGCGGACCACAAGCAGAAAACGTTGTAAAACTGTAATATAATTAAAAAGACTGCCTTTACTTAAGTAATGGCAGTCTTTTTCAATTTAAAGCTAGCTGACGCTTAGTACTCTAAGGAGGTTTATCCATGTATTCCAGAAAAAAGTCGCTTGAAGAGATGCCTCTAGAAAATGTGACGGTATGGTCTTGTGAAAATGAAGGCTGTAAAGGCTGGATGCGAGATAATTTTGCATTCGATCACGTGCCGACATGTCATTTATGTCAGTCCACAATGATTCGAAGTGTCAAGTTACTTCCATTAGTTAATAACACGAATAGTGATCAGAAAACGCTCAAAAAGGGCGTACAAATATAGCGTCATAGAGCCCGGAGACATAACAGTCTTCGGGTTTTTTGTGTTACCATGAGAAGAGTGGAAATCAGAGGGCGGAGTCGTCTTAACACAGAGACAACCTGTCGTCATTCAAGGGAGGTAGGAACGTCTGTGAGACCGAGAAAAAGGCGTCAATGGCCACTGCTGGCTGGCGCTTGCATCCTTGCGGCTTGTGTGGTGATTGTTTTTGGTAAGTATCCGTTTGAATCATCCTCCACATTGCATACAAATGTACCTGACACGGTAGCAGCAACCCCTGTGCCAACCCCAACCCCTCGTGTAACTGTGGAATTCCGTATGCTCGATTTAGATCGAGGCTGGGTGAAATATGCGGACGGACTGGTACAAACGACAGATGGCGGCGCGCATTGGCAGGAAGTTGCCGGAACGGAAGTCCCTGTGGATGGTGGGACTGAAGTGATGGGGAGTGAAACGATTGCGAAGTTGCTGACCTTGGAAGCAGGTTCTGGCAGTACGTTAGGTTCGACAAGCACCGCTGGTAATTCGGGAGCGGCTGGAGTGACAGCGGGAGCGGAGACACTCTCCAAAAGCGTGGCTTCCGTTACGATGAATGGGACCACCTTGGCTGTGAAACAGTCCCAATTCGTGACACCGAAGATTGGTTGGGTGCTTTTATCCCAAACGACGGATAGTAAAAATCCTCTCCTCCTCACCGTGGATGGCGGTCAAACCTGGATAGACGGCATGACAGAGGACGCGAAAGCGATCATGCTAGCGGAGAAAGCCCATTTGGCACAGCTCAAAGCGGAGGCTTTGCTCTATAAGGATGAAGCTGGCGCGAAAGCAGTTATGGGCGCTAGTTGGAAGCTCATACCGGATCAGGCATCTCCGGGAGACATCGTGCTGGTGCGCCATAAGGAGCCGGGCAGCATTGCTTGGCAAGGCAAAACCTACACACTTCAACCTTATGAAGCGGGATACTTCACGTATTTGCCAATCGCGATGAGTGTGAAGGCTGGCACGTATCCGATTGGTGATCAGACGCTGACCATCAAGGCGAAGAAGTTCGAGACGCAGTATTTGAAGGTTACTGAGCAAATGGAAAGCATGAAGCAGGACACGACGCGTATCAACGCCGATCAGAAGAAGATCGATCTGGCGCGCAGTAAGTCAGAGCCAAGGTTTTTGTTTAGCGGACCGTTCGTGAAGCCGGTCGAGGGGATTTTGACCACACCGTATGGGTACACCCGTTATGTGAACGGGAAATACGACAGCGCGCATATGGCCCTTGATCTGGCCGCCAAAGAAGGCACGCCGATCAAGGCGACGAACGATGGAGTTGTAGCGCTAGCGGAGCTCCTGTATTTGACCGGCAATTCCATCTACATTGACCATGGGATGGGGCTGTTCTCGCAGTACGCGCATCTCTCCGAGCTGCGTGTCAAACCTGGCGACCGCGTCAAGCAGGGCGACATCATCGGGCTCGTCGGTACGACGGGTTTCTCCACCGGGCCGCATCTGCATTTTACCTTCTGGGCGCATAATATTCAGGCCAATCCGGACTTGTTTTTTAATACAACCCCGTTTCAGTGGGTGAAATGATCGTGAAGCGAGACATCAACAAGACATCGCCCCTTCTGCGTATGAGCTAGGTTCGTCGTGGAGGGGTTTTTGGTGTGGGGAGATGCGATATTGCCTAGCTTTCGAGCCCCCCCGCCAACTAGCTCAACAAACGAATCAAGTTACATCCCCCGCTAACTAGCTCAACAAACGAATCAAGTTACATCCCCCGCTAACTAGCTCAACAAACGAATCTTTTGATGATTTTCTTGCTGAATCGGGACTAAATGATGATATTAGCTGTACAAAATCCAGTTATTTTGCCAGAGAGTGAGGTGGAGGTGGCGCGAGAATGAGAAAGAGCCGAGGAATTAGGGAGGAAGGCGCAGAGAAGCAAAAGAATCGGGGAGGAAGAAGTAGAGAAGAGGAGCATGAGAAGTCAGATGAGGGGGCGAACCAGGGGTGAATTATACAGGAGGAGCTAAGTCAGTGCACAAGATGGGGCTAGTAGTGTTTCACTAACTCACATGGTATAATAAGGAACAAATGTTCTCGAAATGGAGACGTGGCATGCTACCTCTTGTTCAGATATCAGTTCGTTCGCTTGTGGAATATGTGTTTAGTAGTGGTAGTATTGATACGGAATTTCGGTCGAGCAAGTCACTGAGAGACGGAACGAAGGCACATCAGAGACTGCAAAAGCAATACGGAGAATCCGACGAGCATGAAGTGTATGTGTCTGCGGAGATCGCGTATGAGGGGCTTTTATTTGTCATAGATGGGCGTTGTGATGGGCTGCTTAGGCAGGCGGATAGCGGCATGCTAACGGTGGACGAAATCAAGTCGACTTCTGGAGATATTGCGCGGATTGAGGAAGAATCGTACCCTGTGCACTGGGCACAGGCAATGTGTTATGCGTACATGGTGGCCCATGATCGCGGGCTCAGTCAGATGCGAGTTCAGATGACGTATACACAAGTGGATACGGAGGAGACGCGGCATTTTGTGAAGGAAGTTGCATACGAAGAGCTTGAGCGGTTTGTGCATGAGGTGATTCAGAGCTACTACCCGTACGCACAAGTGAAGCACGACAACGAGCAGCGCAGGAATCAGAGCATCAAGGAGCTGCAGTTCCCTTTTCCACAGTATCGTGAAGGGCAGCGCAAGCTGGTAGGGGCAGTGTACAAAACCATCCAGGACGGGCACAAGTTATTTGCTAAGGCACCGACAGGTATAGGAAAGACGATGTCGACGCTTTTTCCGTCGGTGAAAGCGATGGGGGAGGGAGATCTGCAGCGGTTTTTCTATTTGACGGCGAAGACGATTACACGTACGGCGGCGGAAGAAGCATTTTACCTATTGCAGGACAAGGGCTTGCAGCTACAGGTGGTTACGCTAACCGCGAAGGAGAAAGTGTGTTTGAAGGACGAGGTCAAGTGTACACCGGCACACTGTGAGTTCGCGGATGGCTACTATGATCGAGTGAATGAGGCGGTGCTGGATCTACTCAGGCAGGAAACGGTGATGACACGTTCGGTGATTGAGACGTATGCACGGAAGCACCGCGTGTGTCCTTTTGAGTTCTCACTGGATGTGGCCTATGCGGCGGATGCGGTGATTTGTGATTATAATTATATTTTCGACCCGAGGGTGAATCTGAAAAGGCTGTTCGAGGAGCAGAAGCGCCATACGACGCTGCTGATCGATGAGGCGCATAATTTGGTGGATCGAGCACGGGAGATGTATGCAAGTGAGCTGCACAAATCGGTTTTCCTTACACTGCAGCGAGAGTTCAAAGGTGTGAGTAAAGAGGTCCATGATACGGCGAAGGCGATAAATACCTACTTCATAGCACTCCGTAAGCAGGTGGGAGATCGTGAGATGATGGTGGAGTCGGGGATGCCGGAATCGTTGTTGTTGCATGTGGAAGCTTTTATTGCGGTAGCTGAAAAGGAATTAGCGAGATCGGCCGGCGGAAGCGGGGCGAGTACGGTGCTTTTGGATGCGTATTTTGGCGCGCAAAACTTCGTGCGCATCTCGAAGTTGTATGACGAGCGGTATGTGACGCTCGCTGTGAATGACCGGAACGAGGTCAGTGTGAAGCTCGTGTGCCTGGATCCATCTCATCTGCTGCGGCAGATGGGGAAGGGGTATCGGGCGCATGTGTTTTTCTCGGCGACGCTGTCACCCCTGTCCTATTTCATGGACACGTTAGGAGCAGGTGAGGACGATTATTCTGTGACGGTGCCGTCGCCTTTTGCGAAAGAACAGCTGGAGGTTTTCGTGCAGCCGCTTTCGACCCGTTATCAGGATCGGGAACACAGTCGTACGCAGATTGCTCGTTCGATCTATGAGCTGGTAGCCAGACGAGCGGGTAATTACTTGGTGTTTTTTCCTTCGTATGCCTATATGAGCAGTGTGTATGAATCTTTCACGGATCTGGTAGGTGAGGCGGAGGAAGCGTCTCAGCTCATCAGTGTACTCGTGCAGCAGGCCAAAATGACGGAGGAGGAACGAGAGCACTTCCTATCGGCTTTTCAGGCGGGGGCAGAGACGACGTTAGTGGGGTTCGCGGTGATGGGGGGCATTTTCTCCGAGGGCATTGATCTCGTCGGCGACCGTTTAACGGGCGTCGTTATTGTGGGGGTTGGGTTACCGCAACTGGGACCGGAACGCAATTTAATCAAGGATTACATGGAAAGAACGGGCAAAAACGGTTACGACTACGCCTATGTCTACCCTGGCGTAAACAAGGTGCAACAGGCTGGCGGACGGTTGATTCGCTCCGAATCGGATCACGGTGTGCTGCTTCTGATCGACGATCGCTACCTACAACCGCGCTATCAGCGTCTGCTGCCGGAAGAGTGGCGCGACTATAAGGTGCTCCCTGTGCAGCGTTAAAATCGCAACGCAAAAAGCCGCCCCCAAGGTTACTGTACCTTGAAGTGCGGCTTATTCATGCTGACTATGCTTATAGCGACATCTGATAAATCTTCACGACATCCGCGCGAGTCAGCTTCTGGAAATTACCAAAATCGCCGTATATCATGGCTTTATCGGCCATAAGCTCGATGCTAGATGCGTCGATGTTGTAATCAGCTAACCGGCTCGGTGCGCCGATGCTGGTGAAGAACGCACGTAATGCCGCGATGCCTTCCTCGGCAATTTGCTTGTCGGATTTGCCTGCGGCATCGATGCCAAAGACGCGCTGCGCGAACTGCTTGAAGCGTCCCACGTTGGCATCGAGGTTGTGGGTCATCCAGTTCGGGAAGAGAATGGCCAAGCCGCCGCCGTGCGGGATATCATGGACAGCAGAAACCGCATGCTCCAGGTTGTGCGTCGCCCAATCCCCGCGGATGCCCATGCTTAGCGTGCCGTTCAGGGCCATAGTGCCGCTGTACAGAATGGTTGCGCGGTGCTCAAGGTTGTTCAGATCCGCTAACAGAAGAGGAGCCGTGTCGATAACCGTACGCAGAATCGTTTCACAGAACCCATCCTGAACGGGGGAGTTCGTCCCGTGATGGAAGTATTGCTCGAATACGTGAGACATAATATCGACCATGCCGTATACGGTTTGGTTTTCAGGCAAGGATGTTGTATGAGCTGGGTCGAGGATAGAGAATTTCGGATAGGAAAAAGGACTTCCCCAACCAAGTTTATCTTGCGTTTCCCAATTTGTGATGACAGAACCGGAGTTCATTTCGGAGCCAGTCGCAGCAATTGTCAGTACGGTGGCTAACGGAAGTGCGCCTGTTGCTGCTGCTTTGCGCGTAGCGATATCCCAGAAGTCGCCATCGTACTTAGCGCCAACGGCAATGGCTTTCGCACAGTCAATCACACTGCCGCCACCCACTGCAAGGATGAGGTCGATGTTGTTACTACGACATAGGGCTACACCGCGATGGACGGTTGTTAATCTTGGATTGGGCTCAACACCGCTAAGCTCTACGATGGTTGTTTCAAGTCCTTGCAAGAGATGAAGGACCTTGTCATAGAGGCCATTGGCTTTGATACTGCCGCCACCATAGACGAGTAAGATATTTTTCCCATACTTAGGGACTTCAGTTGTTAGTTTTTCTAATTGACCTTGACCGAAATGCAGGGTAGTTGGATTATGGAAAGTGAAATTATTCATGATCGTACCTCCTCTAACATAACTGGGTGCACAAGTGCCCCTCTTACTATTGTATAGTAACCACCTGCTAAAAACAAAATTGGAGGCGAATTCATGGTTCGAGTGCGTGCAAGAAGGACATAGGGACAATTTATAGAATGAATAAGGAGAAATGTCATCTGGTTGGGATGTGAGTGCGGCATGGTGAAAATAAGAAAGTCTGACCATATCTTAGAAATTGCATATAGTTGTGTACGTTGGTTTCTTCTTGTTGCTTCAACCTTTGTGTATCTGAACTATTACTACAGTGATTCGCAGAATCTATTGTTTTTTCTAATTATGTTTGCAGTTGCTGTTCTGTATATGGCAACTACGGAGTTTGCCCTTCATTTTACTCCTATAGCTTCTAGCTTTTATCGTAAGGTGACGCGAATAGGTGTCATTATGGATTATTTCTCTTCTATCGCCATTATCGCAATCACAGATGGGACTCAAAGTCCACTTCTCCCAATAACTTACTTGGTTATTCTTCACGCTTCGCTCTACTGGAGTTTCCGAGGATCCATGGTGGCAACGGGGATGATCATTATCGGATATTGCTTCGTAGTTGAGCTAGTGGATGGCGGGTTTCTTCAAGATGATCTGCCTCGACACTTTTTTAATGTTGTCTTCCTACTTATGATTGGTTTCATTGGGGGCATCATTGTAGCAAGGGAGCGAAAGCATTTCGTTGAGAAGGGGATTTTTGAAAATTTGGCGAAACAAGATTATTTGACGGGGCTTTATAACCATCGAAGCTTTCAAGAACAGATGAGAGAGGATATTGCAGGTAAACAACCACTCACGCTTATGTTGGGGGATATTGACTATTTTAAGCAAATCAATGATCGCTACGGTCATCAAGCAGGTGATACGGTTTTGAGGGAGATTGGCAGCTTATTAGAGACATCCATCCCGAATACACAAGGCCGTGCCTTCCGCTATGGTGGTGAGGAATTTGCAATTATTCTATATACGGATTGTCGGCAGAAGGCGACGGAGCTTTATCAATTATTTCTGGATAAGCTGCGAGCCAAAGTATTTGAGCATGGCAAAGATGCGTTTCAAGTTACGATGAGCTTCGGGGCAGCGCTTCGTGATCGGGGACAAAGTAAGTCGGAGTTGGTCACCGCGGCTGATGAATTACTATATGAAGCGAAGACACATGGCAAAAATCAATTGCTATGGGCTCGTGTCGAAGGGTATTTATCAGAACAGCATTAGTTAATCATATTTCGTTGATGACTCTTAATGGAGAATTGGCAGCTTCATGAGATTGAAGAGATGGTGGCGCTTTATGAACATGCAAAAGACGGATGAGCAATCATCCGTCTCTTTCACGTTACTTCCATGTAGGCTGTAGCTGAATGGCTGGATCCGGCCGATGGACGCCCTTTGGTTTGTAACCTAGAAGCGAGCTATAACCGCATAAGTCGGCCAGCAGCCAAATGATGCTCAGCCACATTTCCGTGCCTTGCAGACCCGGAGGGAAGGAGCGCTCCAGTTCGAAGCTGAACCCTTTGCCGTCGACCCATTGACCAAGCGCTCGATCAAGCTGATCCTTGGCCCACGCCACAGTTTCGGTTCTGCGGTAATCCGTTTGCTTGGCGCAGAGCCAAAGCGGGTGAATGACGTCGAGGACATTGCAGGCGTTACCGACATCTTGGCGAAAAAATTTGCGATTGCGGCTGTGCGCCAAAATCGTGTCGATCGCGGCTTCCGGGTACGGAAGCGGCAGCCCGAACTGAGCGAATGTTCCACGAGTAAGCCGGTAGAAGCCGTTCACGGGTTGGAGCCATTGTTCCTCAGGCGTCGGTAGCCCCCACATGCCGGTATAGGGATCGGCCCCAGCGTATAGCCAGCCGAACACATCATTTGGGCGCTCGCCGCCGAAGTGTTTTTGATTCAAATAAAGCCCGGTCCCGAAGCAGTCGATCCAATCGCCGGCGCCCCATGCATTCGTTTGCCAAGGCAGGGACTCCAGCTTCTGATAAAGCTGTTCGCCTTTCAGCTCCTCAACGGCTCGAACAGGATAAGGCAGCGTGGCATCAAGCAGTTCAAGCGCATAGCCGACCGCCAGTAAATGATAACGGGACAAATGATCCGTCAAACGTGAAGGATCGTTGTCAGCCGCTGGTGGATTCCAAGGGTCAGGTAATAAACCGCTGACAGAGTCCTGGAAGCCGCGCAGCTTGGTTATTAATTCTTCCTTGCTGAGACCAGGTGGCAGCGTACCGAACAAGGCGGCAATTTCAACGGCGTCGCACCAGGCGCGGACTGTTTTTTTGCTGCCGGGGATCGACTTATCCAAATAGATGTATCCATCCTCGGTTTGAACGTAATACGAAGCAAGCAGCTCCTGATGCTGTGCCTTTACTTTCGCTCCGAAAGCGGACAGAGCGCTCTCGAGATCGTGAGCAGGCGCTGTCGAATCGCGAGGTTTCTCTAACCGGTTTCGGATGACCTTGGCAGGGTTGCCGCCTGCAATGGCGTAAGTCGGCACATCTTTGGTCACGATGGCTCCAGCAGCAATAATGCTATGAGCGCCGATGGTGACGCCGTCGAGAATGACGGCATTGGCACCGATCCATACATCATCTCCGATGATGATGCCCTTTGTGGTCAGGGGCTGATGATAGATCGGCAGCGTCGTATCTTCGTAACCGTGATTGAAGCCGAAAATGGAAACATGAGACGCAATGCGGACACCATCTCCAATCTGAACACGGCCCGCAACAATCGCGTACGAATTGACCGTGCTGTTGGAACCGATTTCGATGTGTTCGCCCCGAATCATGGCGCCTGCGGCGACGAAGCTTTTCTCCCCCATGGCGAATCGCTCAGGAAAGAAATGAGCTTTGCGCGAAACAAAGCTGTTTGCGCCAAACTCCGCCTTGTATCGATCGATCAGAAATTGCTGCCATTCGAGCTGCTTAGCGCGCTGCTCTTCCGTGAGTGAAATCCAAGGCATATAATCCAGTTCTTCATCCGACCACTGTGCTGAAATTTCGAGAGTTTGATCCATAAAGTTACCTCCTGAGGATGTTCTTTTCTTAATGTAACAGCTTGAACGAATCAATGGGAATAGCCAAATCAGTCATTTTCATTTGTAAAAAACGCTCCTGTCTATGCTACAATCAAGTCAAGAGAAATCGGTGATTAGAGGAGGGATCGGATGGTAGGCAGCACAATTAATCATCTTGCCCTGCGCGTGTTATTGGTATTCGATAAACAAGCGCTGCCCGGATGGACAGATATTCGGCAAACCACAGATGTCCACACTTTTTACTGGATCGTTAGTGGAGAGGGAACTTTTACAGAAGAAGAAGGGAAGTCTTATCAGGTTCAAAAAGGGCAACTGGCTTATTTGAAGCCAGGTTTGTGCCTGCATATGAGGTCGGATACGGAAAATCCGCTCAGGATATGGATGGTGCTTATGGATATTGGCTTTTTGCCATATCACCAACGAGTTTGGGGGAGCGTCGAACCGCTTGCTGCACTGCCGTTTCCGGTCTTGAGATCGTTTACGAGCGAACAGACGAAGTATGTGGACAGGATTTTTCAAAGTCTAATGGCAGGTTGGATACCTGGGGATCTGGGAAGCAGCTTGCAAGATCAGTTGAATCTGCTCGGGCTGATTCAGTTTCTTCAAGAGAACTATGAGGAAAAGCCGGAGGAGCGCCCTGCCCGGGAAGCTTATGTACAAATGAAGAACTACCTGGAGACGCATTATGCAACGAACATCAAGCTAAACGAGCTTGCTGTGCGGTTCGGAATATCAGAATCGTACTCGCGTAAAATGTTTCTGAAACAGATTCAGCAAACACCGAAGCACTATTTGCAGTCGATTCGAATCGGACATGCCCAACAGTTACTAACCTTTACGGAAATGTCGATGCGCGATATCGGGATCGCTTGTGGTTATGGCGATGAATTTCATTTCAGTAAAATGTTTAAGTCATTAACGGGGAATGCCCCGTCTGTGTATCGAGATTTGTGGAAGCAAAAGCGTGAAACTTACGACGGGGGATGAGGATGGGAATCTCACTCCATGAGACCCCGAATGGCGAGATAAACCCTTGAGCCACAAGGGTTTATTCGCAATGCATGAACGTATTATTGTCGGAAATGATCGTCCCCCTCATAGTAAGAGCTACAACAATGCACGAATGGGGGGAGCTGCAAGTCTGAAACTCAGCGTTGTAACGTCCTCAGATCTCTCATTCCGCCCGCGGACCGATTCGAACGTGTTTATATTCCGTTTAAAATAGAGGAGTATGATCATATCCATTGGTAGATAACAATCATCTAGACGGAATCACATCCGAACGGGTAAAGGAGTAGAGATAGATGGCTATGACGAAGAACAAACAACCGAAACAAAAGAACAACTGGCGGGGATTTATCCGCTTAATGATGAGTGCGAATCCACCTAAGCTGTTGTTGGGAATTGCATTAGGGTTAAGTGTGATTGCTACGCTGGTGTCGTTGGTAATCCCACTTTTCACAAAAAATGTGGTCGATAATTTCAACATTTCCTCTCTAAATTGGTGGCAAATTAGCGGGATGGCTCTTGCGTTCATCGCATCAGCGGTAGCTTCAGGCGTAGCGACGTATTTGCTTAACTATTCAGGTCAGCGCGTAGTGGCAGGGATCCGAGACCGCTTATGGAAGAAGCTGCTCGTGCTGCCAGTCCGTTACTATGATAATCATCAAACAGGGGATACGATCTCCCGAATGACGAACGATACCGCGATTATTAAAGGACTCATTGCTGAGCATATGGCTGGGTTTATCACAGGGACCATCTCTATCATCGGATCGATTGTCGTGCTTTTATATATGGATTGGAAAATGACGCTGATCATGTTTAGCATATTCCCGATTGCGTTTCTTATCCTTTTTCCATTGGGAATGCAAATGTTCAAAATCTCCAAAGGTATGCAAGCGGAGACCGCTAATTTCACATCCGTGTTAAATCGAGTACTCTCGGAGATCCGCTTGGTGAAAGCTGCGAATGCCGAACCTATCGAGTACAAGGAAGGTAGCACAGGCATCCAGACGTTATTCAAATTTGGCCTAAAAGAAGGTAAAATTCAGGCGCTGATGTCGCCGCTGATTATGTTTGTCATGCTGATGATGTTCGTCGTCCTCTTCGGTTATGGCGGTACACGGGTAGCATCAGGAGCGATCTCAGCAGGCCAATTGGTAGCCTTCATGCTGTATTTATTCCAAATTGTAATGCCGATTACGCAGATTACACAATTTTTCACGCAAACTCAGAAAGCGATGGGCGCAACGGATACCATTCTGCAGGTATTGGATCATGAAGAGGAGGATCCACACGCAGGTATAGCTGTGAAGGATGCTTCCCAATCCCTCAATTTCGAGAATGTATCGTTTGGTTATAAAGAGGGTGAATCGGTACTCAAGGACGTTAGCTTCACGATGGAAGCGGGTAAGGTCACCGCGATTGTGGGACCAAGCGGAAGCGGGAAGACGACGATGTTCTCGTTGTTGGAGCGTTTTTACTCGCAGCAGGAAGGTAGTATTTCGTTAGGCAACGCAAGTATTGGTCAATATTCGCTCGTCTCCTGGCGCAGCCAGTTTGGCTATGTATCGCAGGAAAGTCCGCTCATTGCGGGGACGATTCGGGATAATATCTGCTATGGCTTGCAGCACGAAGTGACGGAAAAAGCGCTGAAGCGGGCTTCGGAGATGGCTTACGCGGACGGCTTCATCGAAGAACTTCCGCAGAAGTATGACACGGAAGTTGGAGAGCGTGGGATTAAGCTGTCAGGCGGACAACGCCAACGGATTGCAATTGCCAGAGCGCTGCTTCGTGATCCGAAGATTCTCATGTTGGACGAAGCCACGTCGAGTCTGGACAGCAAGTCGGAGGTCGTGGTTCAGCAGGCCCTTCAGAATTTGATGCAAGGACGTACAACGCTAGTCATTGCCCATCGGTTATCCACGGTCGTGGACGCGGATCAAATCGTGTTCCTAGACAAAGGTGTCGTCACAGGCCGCGGCACGCATCAAGAGCTTATCGAGTCCCATGAGATGTACCGTGAGTTTGCTACCCAACAGTTACAGATTCAAGAGCAGTTAATTGCGGAGCATTCTCCGCTGACGTCTGAGTTGGTGCCGACCGAGCAGATCCATTCTTAAATGATAAAGCCTCTAACGCCCGCGAAATAACGGGTGTGGAGGCTTTTGTTTTTAATATGTTTGGGGCAGGTTACCCTTCATTAGCACAGCAATCTGCTGCTCCAGATCTCCCTTAAGTTCGAGTTCCCGAAAAATGCGTTCTTGGCGCTCGATGGGCTGGTTCTGGCTGAGCTTAGCTTTACCTTCGATGCTAGTAATCGAGAGTCGAAAGGCTTGCACGCCATGGCTTAATCCAACAAGAAAGTGAGGGTCAACATGGTCTAGGTTATAGGAGCTGTCTGGTCCCTCATATTTGCGTGTTAGTTCCTGTAAGACGCGTAGAACTTCATGATCGTCGTGTATGAGTTCGACCTTGCCATAGACATGAACGGCCGTATAATTCCACGTTGGTACAGCGGCAGGCGTTTCATACCAGGAGGGTGAGATATAGCAGTGGGGACCTTGGAAAATCACCAAGACCTCTTGCCCCTCGATATCCATCCACTGTGCATTTGAACGAGCGAAATGTCCATACAGGCACTGCTCCTCTGCACGCAACATGACGGGGATATGGGTCGCGAAAGGACGCTCCTGATGATGTGAAACAACCGTAGCGAAGCTATGTGCTTCTATAAGATCGTACATCTCCGACAGGTCTTCTATCTTAAATTGGGAGGGTGTGTACATGGCTCCACCTTCTTTATTTTAGTGTTAAACAACAGTATAACAACTACTATGGTACATAAAAAGGGCCAATTATTTCGTTTTTGAGTAGACCACTCTGGACGATTCTACCAATAGGTTCATGTTGCTTACGAATTGTGTACAGGAGGTCACAGCCATCACGTCGAATACCTATCTAACTAAGTATATAAAAGGAGGTAACAACAGATGGAAAAGGTTCGTTGGGGAATCATTGGCTGCGGAGATGTGACGGAGGTCAAAAGCGGCCCGGCCTTGCAGAAGGCTGAAGGCTCGGAGTTAGTCGCGGTTATGCGCCGCAATGGGGCATTAGCTGAGGATTATGCGAAACGCCATGGTGTAGCAAAATGGTACGATGACGCCGCAGCGTTAGTAAACGATCCAGATGTAAATGCGGTTTACGTCGCAACGCCGCCAGGATTTCATCATGAATATGCGTTACTCGCTGCTAAAGCAGGGAAGCCGGTTTACGTGGAGAAGCCGATGGCTAGGAATCACGCAGAGTGTCAAGAAATGATCGCGGCCTGCGAAGAAGCAGGTGTGCCTTTGTTTGTGGCGTATTATCGCAGAGGGCTCCCTAAATTCGTAGAAATCAAACGTATTCTTGATAGTGGGGCTATCGGGGAGGTACGTTTTGTTCAAACAACCTATCTGCAACCGATGAGAGATTATGAAGAAGGACTTGAACCATGGCGCATTCAGCCTGAACTGTCAGGTGGTGGTCTCTTTGTGGACTTAGCGAGTCATGCATTGGATATTCTTGATTACTTGTTGGGGCCAATTGGAGAGGTGAAAGGCTTCGCGAGCAACCAAGCAGGTAAACAGAAGGTCGAAGATATCGTGACCACAAGCTACGCCTTCGAATCTGGAGTAATGGGTACTGGGGTATGGAGCTTCAGTGCTTACAAACACCTAGATATGAATGAGATTGTCGGTAGCCGCGGTAAACTATCGTTCTCTACATTCAGTGGTGATTTGCGCATTGAAACTGCTGATGGTGAAGTCCAAGAATTGACGATTCCCAACCCTCCGCACGTGCAACAGCCGTTGATTCAGAAGATTGTGGATGATCTCCGAGGGATCGGGCAAAGCCCAAGCACTGGCGTAACAGCCGCACGAACCAATCGTGTGATGGACGAGCTGTTGCGTGATTTCTACCGCGCCTAACCAAAATACGAAACCCCCAGTGGGATGTGAATGCCGTCACATCCCACTGGGGGTTCTTTATATTAGGCTTTCGGACTCGGCGTTGCTACAATAGGAGCAGGTGCCGACGCTGAAGGATTGTCGGGAGCTAGGGTACGCTTGTTAAGGAACAAGCTGAGCGGCAGCGCGACCAGTACAATGAATGTAGCAAGCAAGTATACATCGTTGACACTCATCGTGAATGCATGAGTACCGATTTGTATTTTGTCCGTCATCCCACCGATAGCAAGATCTTTACTGTGTGTTGCGGTCTGGGACGATAAGACGGATGTGAACAGGGCGATCGCGAAGGATCCGAATACGTTACGAACCCAGTTGTTAATGGATGTCGCATGGCCAGAAAGAGTTCTCGGAATCTGCTCCATCCCTGCATTACTTGCAGGCATCGTAGCAAACGCAATCCCGACGTTCCGAACGATCATCCAGAACACAATATAGCCGCGTGAGACGTCCGTACTCAACCAACTCAGTGTAAGTGTACCAACAGCAATTAAGGTAATACCGATAAAAATAAGAATGCGTGGCCCAACACTGCTATACAGCTTGCCTACGATTGGCATACAAAGTGCCATTACGAGGGAGGCAGGTAATAGAATTAATCCTGTATCCAATGGTGTTACATGTTGAATGTTTTGCAAGAAAATCGGTGTCAGGAAGGTACCTGAATACAAGCTTATCGTAACAATACTGGAAATAATGAGGGATAGCGTGTAACGCGAGTTTTTCAACACCCGAATGTTTAACAGCGGTGAATCAACCTTAAGCTCTCTCCAAATGAACAGCAGAAGGACTAGGAAGCCTGTTGCAAATAGACCGATAACACGGCCTGATGACCATCCCCAAGCATGGCCTTGCGAGAATCCGACGAGCAAGGCAAGAGAGCTGACAACGACAGTGAGTAAGCCAATTAAATCGAATCTTTTTGGAACAGAAAGACGGTAAAAAGGAATTAATTTAAAAACGAGAAAAATAGCAACAATCCCGACAGGTACGTTCATGAGGAACAACCAGTGCCAGCTCCAATTCTGCAATAACCAGCCACTCAATGTAGGTCCGATGGCAGGAGCCATCATCGCAGATAAGGACCAAAGGGAAATCGCAATCGGTTGTTTATCACGCGGAATCACTTGATAAACAATCGTCATCGTAGCCGGCATAATCAGACCGCTGAAAGCCCCTTGAATAATGCGGAATGCAATCAGGGATGAAGCGTCCCATGCTAAAGCGCATAGAAGTGAGAATATGGTAAAACCAATCAACGCAATGGCGTATAATCGTTTGTAGCTGAATTTCTCCCCGAAATACCCTGTAATCGGAGCGATTGTACCGCTTGCGAGCATGAAGCCCGTAATTGTCCATTGGATTTTGCTCAAATCTGTATGGAAATGATCACTAAGAATCGGTATCGCGATATTAATCGTACTCATACTTAGAATTGAAACGAACGACCCGAAGAAGATCGCGATCATAATTGGCCAGAAGCGCACTTGCTGTAACTCATCCTTACTCAATATAATGCCTCCACTCTATCCATTGATCTTAACGATAGTATTCTCTATAATTTGAATGAAAATCATCATACTACCGAACTGTTTATATGTCAATAATGACATAAAGGAGGAGCGCTATTGAATACCCTTTCATATGGATTGCTAAGCCTATTAACCAAAAACTCCCGCTCGGGGTATGAGCTTATGCAGCATATCCAGCCTTTTTGGTCAGCCAAACATAGCCAGATCTACCCACTCTTAGCGCAATTAGAGCAAAAGGGACACGTGGCTTTCGTACATGTTCTTCAATCAGATAAGCCGGATAAGAAAGTTTACTCCATTACGGAGCAAGGAAAGGATGCTTTACGAGGATGGATCGCTGAGCCAACGGATGAACCTGTAACGAGGGATGAACTTGCATTGAAGATGTATTGCATCGGTCTAGTGGATAAAGAGCAGGCAAGGAACATGCTCGCGGTACGAGAAGTGTATTATAGGAAGAAAAAAGAGCGATTCAACACCCTGATGGATAAGCTCCAACAAGGAAGTGAGAAACCGCTCGATCAATTAGAGATTGGTGACGATGCCTTTGGCATGTATGTACTTGTACATAAAGCTACAATGAAAGTGGATACGGATTTGTACTGGTGTGAGTGGATGAAAGAGAAGCTTAAGTAAATTAACTGCCAATTTCCTGAATGACCGTTTGGATTTTCTGCAGACGAATGTACTCTGACTTCTCTAATTGCGGTCGGAAATAAGCGTATAGATAGGCCGCATCCTCGAATGTCAATGCAGGGTAGCAGACGACCTCTTGCACCACGAGCGGATTATCCATAATAACCTGCCATTCGCCGACTCTCTCTGCGTGAGTGATGTTTGCGAAAATGTGTTTCTTGGCAGCTATTGTACTTTCGAGCTCTGGCCAAATCTTCTCCCAGGATGGGCTGAAGTCAACGGGTTCAGGAAAAAGTCGTTTCGCTTTCGCGACCGACTGTTCCACGGCATCCATATCTGCGTCACCCGCCACTTTGATCGCATCCGTGAGACTATCGAGTAGTCGCCTGAAACCTGCGAACCCTTCCGATAGCACCTCGCGCTTGAATAGGGCTTCCGCTTCCGCGGTAGTCAGCTTGTTGAAATCCGCCAATGTGTTATTTGTCATACAGGCCACACCCCCCCAGACTGTTCCTTTTCCCAAATTTATCATAAAACTTTTTCCAAATAAAGCCCTTTCATTTACCGAAAACAGTTTCTAGTTTAAATACAGTTTATATTGCTCCTTTATGCTAAATTCTATTAGATCCACAGCACATCAAGAAGTGAGGTTGAATGAATCATGGCACCGATTATGATCGTAGATGATGATCCGTATATTCGAGAGCTTGTCCGTGTTTTCATGCTGAACGAGGGATTCGATGTCGTTGAGGCCGCGGATGGCGTCGAAGCGCTCAAGAAGCTGCAAACCGTCCAAGTGGATATGGTTATCCTCGATGTAATGATGCCGAACATGGACGGATGGATGCTCTGCAAGGAGCTCAGAGAGCATTATGATCTGCCGATCCTCATGCTAACTGCCAAAGGGGAAACTTCCCAGAAGGTCAAGGGCTTCGAGCTCGGCGCCGACGACTATCTCACCAAACCTTTCGAGCCGCTTGAGCTGGCGATGCGAGTGAGAGCGCTGCTGAAGCGCTACAAAATCGCGTCCTCGCAAACGATTCAGGCCGGCGATTTAAGTATGAACCGCAAAACCTATGAAGTTACCGTAGGCGCAGAGAGCATTACACTGCCGCTCAAGGAGTTCGAACTGCTCTATAAGCTCGCGAGCTACCCGGGCAAAACCTTCTCCCGCGATCAATTGATCGAGCAGATTTGGGGATTTGACTATGAAGGCAACGAACGAACCGTCGACGTGCATATTAATCGGCTGCGTGAGCGATTTCCAGAGGAGAGGCACGCTTTTCGCATCGCTACAATCCGAGGCTTGGGCTATCGTTTGGAGGTACTGAAGTGACGAACAAGCACAGAGCAGAGATAAGAGAGCGGAGAGAGAGACGGAAGCAGCGGCGGATGAGCAACAAAAAGCAGTCCATTCTCCAACGAATTGGAGGCTTCTTTTTTGGCTTTGGTGTATTAGTGCTTATCATCCTGTATTGGCTAGCTGCCTTCTATGGCACAGAGCACCTTTATACGCATCTGGGGAAACGCCCAGCGGAAGTGATTGTGCAGTTGATCAACTGTTTCGGTGGCATGTTCCTCTGGGGAATAACCATGGCGATCCTTGGCAAATTTTTGCGTAAGCATCAATTGATTTTTTTTCAAAGCTTGAATCAAGCGATACGCAGTATGTCGAGAGGGGATTTTAATGTAACGGTGGACAATAACCCGCGAAATGGTCCCTTCGTGGAGTTGGCGAACTCCATTAACCTTATGGCGACCGAGCTAGGGCAGCTGGAGCGAATGAGGCAGGAATTTATTTCGAATGTCTCTCATGAGATCCAGTCGCCTTTAACGTCCATTAGCGGATTCTCCCGCGCACTGCAGAATGATCAGTTGTCGCCGGAAGAGCGCAAGCATTATTTGACCATCATTGAAACAGAAAGTGTACGACTATCCAAGCTAAGTGAAAATTTGCTGAAACTGACTTCCTTGGAGTCGCAGCATCACCCTTTTGAACCGAAGAGCTACCGTTTGGATAAACAGCTGCGTAATCATATTCTTGCTTGTGAGCCGCAGTGGATAGATAAAGATATTGAAATGGACATCGAGCTGGATAGTGTAACTGTGGAGGCTGATGAGGATCTGCTCAGTCAGGTATGGATCAATCTGATCCATAATGCGGTGAAATTTGTGCCTGTAAGTGGCACGATTTCTGTTCGTGTGGTCAGTAACGGAGAAGAGGCGGTAACGCGAATTTCGAATAATGGACCAAGCATTCCAGAAGAGGATCAAACGCATATTTTTGAACGTTTTTACAAAGCGGATAAATCTAGAAATCGGATGGCGGGCGGTAATGGGCTGGGTTTGTCGATCGCGAAGAAAATCGTGGAGATGCATCACGGATCGATCGCGGTGGAAAGTGGAGTCGAAGAGCTGACTTCCTTCATTGTCCGAATACCGATTGTTCAGAAGACTCAGATCTACAACCTATAACATCGTGTGCTCGCAAATAGAGGCCCCCGCTTATCCATGATAACCGGAGGTCTCTATGAGCCATTTTGCCTATTCAATTGTTCTTCCGCACTCCATTCCCCGAAAATTCGCAAGTCAGTTGCTGTAATCTATACGTCCGCTTCAAAGTTAAAGTGTCCTTTCTACTTATTAATTGCCCATTTCATCAACCGTACGACAAGTCCCTCACTTCTGTTCCTTTCCTAGAATGATGACCTGCCTGATCTGATTTCCCGCATGCTGGATGAACGAGTGGGACGTTCCTGCACTTGGCTCCTGTCGTTTAGAACGCAAGTGAGTAGCATGCTTCGCTAACGTGGTCCAATGGACTATCCCCTCTCCTAGAAGGATGACCTGCCTGATCTGATTTCCCGCATGCTGGATGAACGAGTGGGACGTTCCTGTACTTGGCTCCTTTCGTTTAGAGCGCAAGTGAGTAGCATGCTTCGCTAACATGGTCCAATGGACTATCCCCTCTCCTAGAAGTTGGTAAGGCTCTTCTGTGATGCTGCCCCGGTAGGTAACGGGTTGTCCTTTCTGTCTGCCTTGGATTCATAATAGCCCATTATTAAAATATTGTAAATATTCAGATTATTCAAATATTGGTAGAAATATGCCTGTTTTTTTGTTTTTTCTTATAAATGCTTACGTATTCGTGGAATTGCTCACATTGCATTCTTGCTTTCGAACTCTTTGAAACGAGTGCCTTGAAAAGTTAAATTCCCAATATCACCCTCGACCATATAACCAAACTGTTGCCGGCTTATCCACAACTCCAATCTGCTCTGGTCCTCTAACTCAAAAGTTACATAGTAAGAGGTGTTCGAACTTAAATTACTGGATCTTCCGGAGAGTTGTATCCGTTTGGAAACAACCTTACAGAATCGATCTTGAATCGGTGCATTGTTATTGGAGCTCCAGACCGAAAGGGATTTCATAATAATAGATAGAAAAATGCCAACTACGAGAATGAGGATGAGGATGAAGAGGATAAGGACAAGTGTACTTAAAGCTCCTTCATTTAATCCAGCTAGCACATGTAAGCACTCCTTCGCAGTATTGATAGAATAGGGGAATCGACTTCCTCCTAGCTAGAGGAAACGTTTGACAAAACGGTAGCCGGTTTCATGAAAGCCGAGGGGCGGTTGGGCAGTTCGGGATTTGTCACTGGATTCTACGTCAGTAAGCCACAACATACCAGAGCAATTATGATCACTTGCAAGCTGTTCGGCATAGCTTCTCAATTGCTCCAAAGGTGCTTGGTTACTATGGGGATCTTGCTTAAAGGAAATAACCGAGATTTCACTAAATGTGACATTGTTTACGGCATGATCTCTACGGATACGAAAGCTTAATGTACCGAGAATTCGATTCTTTTCTTCAAAAACATATAGTAATTCGTCCGGATTATCGCGCAGGTTATACAGCCTATTTTCAATATGTAAAGGGGAAATCAGTTTGCCAGTAAGATGAGAAACGAGTGAACTAATCGCTGATGTATCCTGGGGTGTTGCTTCACGAATGCATGTAGTCATAGGTATCCTTCTTTCTAATAACAAGTTATATTGCTAATTGTACCATATATTGGAACATTAGTTCTATATTTATGAAAAAAATGTCAATTTTTTCCCACATCAGGAAGAATGAAATTTCGGTTACCGAAAACTACATTCTGATTGGCGATAAAACCTACCAATAAACGCGGTTCCTCATCCCCGAGTAGCTTCGATAAAGGTTTTCTCATATAACAGGCGATGATAGGAATAATGAGGGATGAAATGCAAACAAGCGCAACAAGAATTTATCTTGTTACGCTTGTTTGCGTGGAACATGTTGCTTATGCTTGCGCAAGAATGGTATTTAATGTCGTGCGATCGCTGGCTTGCACCAGCTTAATTAGCAATTCCTTCGCTGCGGCATAATCATCCACGTGAAGAATCGACGCGGATGTGTGAATGTAGCGCGCGCAGACCCCGATCACAGCGGATGGAATCCCGCTGCCTTGCACGTGCACCTGCCCAGCATCCGTTCCGCCTTGCGAGATGAAGTACTGGTATGGGATCTTATGCGTCTCCGCCATATCCAGAATGAACTCGACCATCCCACGGTGGGTGATCATCGTGGGATCGAAGATCCGCAGCAGCGCTCCGCGCCCTAGCTGCCCGAACGCTTGGCGGTCGCCGGTCATATCCCCGGCGGCACTTGCATCGAGCGCGTAGAACAAGTCCGGCTGAATCATATTCGCAGCCGTTCTTCCACCGCGCACGCCGACCTCTTCCTGTACGGTGGCCCCCGCGTACAGGATGTTCGGGAGCTTCGGCCCGCCGTGAAGCTCCTTCAAGAGCTCAATCGCGAGGCCGACGCCGTAGCGATTGTCCCAAGCCTTGGCCATAATCCGCTTCGGATTGGCCATGGGTGTGAACGGGCAGATCGGCACGATCTGCTGCCCGAGCTTGATGCCGATGGCGATGGCATCGGCTTTGTTTTCAGCGCCGATGTCAATGTACATCGTCTTGATGTCTGCGGGCTTGCTGCGCGCAGCCTCGTCCAGCAAGTGCACGGGAACGGAACCGATCACACCGATGATCGGTCCGTTCGCGGTCATGATCTGCACGCGCTGCGCGGGCAGTACTTGACTAAACCAGCCGCCGAGCGGCTGGAACTTGACCGTGCCGTGCTCGGTGATGCCGGTCACGAGGAAGCCGACCTCGTCGAAGTGGCCCGCCACCATGATGCGCGGTCCTGTCTCATCACCGCGCACAACCCCGAAGAGGCTGCCAAGGGCGTCCTGCACGAACTCATCGGTATATTTGGCTAACTCGCCGCGTACAAATGCACGGATCTCTCGCTCAAAGCCAGGAGCGGCTTGCATTTCGGTTAACGTTTTAAAAAGTGCTAAAGTTTCAGTATTCATTAGGTACCTCACTCACTTCATTTGGACTGTTGGATAAATCTGAGAACTATTTTACCACAGTCTAATAAAGAACACTCAGTCAATTGCAAGTTGCCTATTTACAAAACTAATGACATTAGTTATTATACTAATATAAATAGTTAATGGAGGCGTTGAAGATGAAAATAACGCGAATCGGACATTTGTATCAGCTGGCTTTTATGCCGAGATTGTTCCCAGTGAATTGTTACTTGGTAGAGGAAGAAGCCGAATTAACTTTGATTGATGCGGCTTTGCCATTCAGTGTGAAAGGTATTCTGCAGGCAGCAAAGCAAATTGGGAAGCCGATTACACGTATCGTTCTGACCCATGCGCATGGGGATCATATTGGTGCACTAGACGGTTTGAAAAAGGAATTGCCTCATGCACAAGTTTACATCTCCAGAAGGGATGCGAAGTTGTTAGCAGGCAACGTAGAGCTGGAAGCGGATGAGCCTCAAACGCCGATTAAGGGTGACATCCCGAAAAGGATCCAGACGAAGCCCGATGTGCTGCTGGCTGATGGAGATCGAATTGGTTCATTGCAAGCATTCGCTGCCCCTGGTCATACACCAGGTTCCATGGCTTTCCTTGATGTGCGGAGCCGGGCGTTGATTGCTGGGGATGCTTTTCAAGTGCGAGGAGGAGTAGCGGTGTCAGGTGTGGTGAAATTCTGGTTCCCGTTCCCAGCGATGGCGACGTGGAGTAAAGAAGCTTCCTTGGCGAGTGCGCGCAGATTGAGACAGTTGGAGCCTAGCTTATTGGCAATCGGACATGGACGTATGATTGAGCAACCAGCAGTGGTGCTGAATGCAGCACTGGAAGAAGCAACAGCGAAATTTCAAAGCGCAACAGCGACAATTTAGAAAAAAGGGGTCCCCAAATGGCAACTCGACAAGGTTTAGATGCAGAATCGGTTTTACAGGCAGCAATAGAGCTCGCAGATCAACAAGGGATTGAGCTGCTCTCGCTTGCTGCACTGGCGACCAAACTAAAAATCAAAACACCTTCCCTTTACAATCATATCAAGGGCTTGCCTGATCTGCGAAAGCAACTCTCTAAGCGCGGCCTTCTCCTCGTGAAAGATGCCATGATTGAAGCAGTGATTGGTAAAGCTGAGGATGAAGCATTGTTGGCTGCTGGTGTGGCATATGTGGATTTTGCTCGGAAGCAGCCGGGATTGTACGAGGCGATCTCAGCGCTGCCTGATTATGAAGATCCCGAGCTGCAAGAGGTCGGCGCTGGTGTAGTAAGCTTCCTGTTGCGCATTCTTGCACCTTACGGACTCAGTGAGGAAGATGCGCTGCATGTGGTGCGCGGTTTTCGGAGCATTGTGCACGGATTCGCCTCGCTCGAGCTTCAGAATGGCTTCCGCATGGGGCTGGATCGGGATGAGAGTTTGCGTCGGTTGTTGCAGACGTATTTGCGGGGGCTGCGTGGGGATGCAGGGCGTGAGAAGTAGAGTGATAAGCTCAACGAGCCCGCACGGCCAACTAAATGGAAAACATACAGTTAATGTAGCCGTAAATCATCAAATCGGACGATTAGATGGAAAAAGTACAGCTATTATGGCCTGATTTGGTGATATGGCGACTTGGGGAGAAAATTACCTACAGGAAATCCAGCTATTTTCGTTTTTACGGGGAAATCGGCAAAATTAGCTACATGAAATCCAGTTAAATTTGTTGAGGTGCTTCTGAGGAGCGGTTTAGGTGGCGGAGTAGTTGTGGTGTTAAGCAAGAGTAGATGAGTAAGTGAGCAGTGTAGAAGTGGTAGTAAGCAAGAGTAGATGGATAAGTGAGCAGTGTAGTTGAAGTAGCTAGAATCTGCAATTTCACCAAGAAAATGCGAGTAAATGAGAGCGCGAGTGTCCTGTTAGGACTGCTTACGCTTTTTTGCGTGTTGGACCTTGGGGAGACGGGCATGGCCCCATTACTCCCCTGATTCAGCATGCAGGGGGAACGTCCCCGTCCCTACCCCTGCTGCGGTTTCTCGCATGCCTCCACTGGCAGACCGGAATCAACAAGTCCCGTGTCAATCGAACGCCACAAATAGAGGGAGCCGAAGCTGCGATAAGGCGCCCAGCCCTCGGCGGCGATGCCTAAGTAGTTTTTATCTGGGCGCTCGGGAAGTGCATGCAGCCAGCGGGCTGCTCGCTGTAGACCGGCATCGCCAAGTGATAAAATGTCAGGTCGACCTAGGGTGAAGATGAGAAACATCTCAGCGGTCCAGACGCCGATCCCTTTGACGCTAGTTAGCTGCTTCAGAAGTTCTGTGGTATCTACATCCTGCAGCTGATCCAGCATGACTTCACCACTTAGCACCTTGGTGCTGAGGTCGCGGATGTAGCGGATTTTGGGATAGGAGACCCCGCATTGGCGGATGGCTTCCTCATCAGTGGCCAGAATATCCTCTGGCGTAATGGAGGGGATGAGTTGTATAACTCTCGTTTTGATCGTTAATGCGGCTTTGGCTGAGAGTTGTTGGGAAATGATCGACATGACGAGAGATTCATAGGGGCGAAAGCTTGGTGTAAGTGTGAGTTCACCGATGAGCTCGATCAATCTTGCTAATTTCGGGTCAGCTTGAGATAAAGCGATGATGGCAGGGTGCTGGTTATGAAGTTTAATGGTTGTAGTAGGCACTGTAGGCTGGTGCATAACAAATCCTCCTCTGAAAAATCATGTCCAAAACGGTGCAATCTCGCTACACATTCTCTCAAGAAGAGAGAAATGGGTGGCTTATCCAAATCGACTCTCTTTGAGTATAATGAATACTCCCGCCACTTACCTTTAGCTAAAGCTAAGGTTGAAGATGGGGTTTCTAGTGTATCAACCTTACTTATTTCAGGATGCTTAACACTAGTGGAGTTGACACATTGATGGTTTTTGTACCATCCAACCCCTCTATCCCATTAGCAGATGCTTTTGGGAATACTTTCCGCATAATGTTGGCTGCGCCATTGACATCGGCATGGATTAAACTCTTCGCACTCTTATACAGTCCGCGATGAATCCGTTTGCTCGAGAAGGTCAAAGTACCCTCTTCATTGTATCGCGGCAACGGATCATGTTCCAAGAAACTGGCTTTCGAGGTGTAGGCTTCTTCTGTCAAGATGACAGCTATTCCCTGTTCAGCGGCTTTATATTGAATCATCGAAAGGAGCATCTGATGAGGAACATGACAGAATGACTAATTATTTCGTCGCCCCATATCAGAAGATCGCTTCCAACCGTCGTTATGCCCGATGACAATTGTGCCGATATTTTGCTTCATAGCCAACTTGATGATGAAATGGCTCGCCTTGTGAAACAAGTCTTTAATTCTACGATGGCGCTTCAAATGCAATCGTTCTAAACGTAGCGAAGTATGGGCACCTTCATACGGCTCCTTGCCTTGACGAAGAATACCTGTATAGCGAGCCTTCATTTTGTTGTAATATTGATTGATGGATTTCACTACCTTGCCCTTCAACAACACCGGTTTGGATCCGGTTGTGGTGACGATAGTTGCAAGATTATCGATACCTAGGTCGATCGCCAGTACATGTTCTTTCTCTATTTCTTTCTTTTCAATCCGACATGCAAAGACCAATTCCACTACGTATTGCCCATATCTTGGGACAACACGCACCTGCATCAACTTCCCATCAATACTACCCAACTTACCGATGTTAAGCTGCACTCGCGTTTTTGGGAGCTTGAGATATTTCCGTTCTTTGATTAAGCAATCTTGATTCGTAAAAACAACTTCTTTTGCTTGACTGCGAGCGTAGCCCGGAATACGTGGCTTTCCGTTGTACTTCTCCGGATGGTTACGATAGTCAGTGGTACTGGCAATGAAGGACTTCCAGTTTTGGAACACCACCTGCATGACCCCTTGACTGCTCTGCGTAGGGAGCTTTCGATAGGGCGTCCAGAAAGCGGTAATTGACAAAAGGACTCTCCTGTGATGGTAATTGAAACGGACGGGAACGTTTCTTCTCGCTCAGTCGTTCATTCATGGAGCCAATGTGCGTCTGCAGGGTGTCCGTCACTTGTTGCTGTAATGGCTGTAAGGGTTGATTCTGCCTAAAAGCGGTAAACACTTGCCGGATCCTGACACACCTGCTCCAGGTACGGATACAACCGATGTCCGGGTTTGATCCATACTTGATGAGTTCTGTAAACTGGCTTTGACTCTGACATGACTCACCTCCAGTTCATATAGCGAATTAGAACGAATGTTCTACATTTATTTTACCGCATATGAATTTGGAAAGGAAGAACATTTAGGGGGAACTCAGGAAGTCGCGGATTCACCTCGCCACTTGAAGAAGTGGGAGTCTTCTCCGCGGTATTAATAGAAGATAGAATGAAAGCCAAAGGGGCCGGAGCTGGATGACAGAGGAGAAACACATAGCATCAAGAAGGAACGTGGGGATTTTCGCGCACGTTGATGCGGGGAAGACGACAACTACGGAGCATTTGCTGTACCTAAGCGGGCGTATTCGCGCGCTTGGCAGTGTGGATAGTGGGACAGCACAAACGGATTCTCTGGAGGTGGAGCGTGAGCGGGGAATTTCGGTTAGGAGCGCAACGACAAGTCTAGTGTGGCAAAATACGTGGATTAATCTGGTGGATACGCCGGGGCATGTCGATTTTTTGTCGGAAGTAGAGCGCTCACTGCGCGTAATGGATGGAGCGATTCTCATCATCTCTGCGGTGGAAGGCGTGCAATCGCAGACGGAAATGATCTGGCATGCGCTTCAAACACTTCGCATCCCGACGCTGCTTTATATGAATAAATTGGACCGTGTCGGGGCCGACCCCGAGCGCGTCCTGCGGGAAATTCATAAGCAGCTCACGGGGATGGCGGTGCCGATCTATGCGCCGCTGGGCATTGAGGACACGTTCCGCGGCGCGCAGAACGTGCTGGACGACGCGCTCGCAGTCGGCGCGCCCCATGGATTCGACCTCGCGTCCGCGGTCGAAAAGCTCTCCGAGCTCGATGAGCCGATGCTCACGAGCTACATTGAAGGTGCGCCCATCGCGGCGCACGACGTCAAAGCAGCCCTGCAGCGATACGCGCGGCAGGGTGAGGCTTTCCCTTTGCTGGTCGGTGCCTCCAGCAAAGCCATCGGCATCGAGGAGCTGCTCGCAGCGGTTCTCGATTACTTGCCTGAGCCGCGCGGCGATGCAGAGCAGCCGCTGTCGGCTGTGGTCTTCAAGGTCGAGCGCGACAAGAGCATGGGGCGCATGGCATATGTCCGCCTCTACGAGGGGACGATCCGTAACCGGGACACCGTCGTCAATGCCACGCAGGGCGTGGAGGAGAAGGTGACCCAGATTCGCCGGATCGACGGTCGCAAAGCGGAAGATCTAGGAGTTGTCGCGGCGGGCGACATCGCGGCGGTCTGCGGCTTGACGCAGGTGCGGATCGGCGATGTGCTCGGCCGGCAGGACAGCGTGCCGCCTGCGCCGCGCATGGCGGTGCCGCTGCTCACGGTGCAGGTGCACGCCGAGAGCGACGCGCAGTACCCTGCACTCGTAGCTGCCCTGCAGGAGCTCACAGACGAAGATCCGCTCCTCGATCTGCAATGGCTGCAGGACGAGCGTGAGCTGCACGTCAAGGTCATGGGCGCGATTCAGCTGGAGATTCTGACGAGTCTCTTGCGCTCGCGTTTTGGTCTCGCGGTAAGGTTTGACCAACCTTCCGTGATCTACAAAGAAACGCCTTCGCAAACGGGTGAAGGCTTCATTGCCTATACGATGCCCAAGCCTTGCTGGGCGATCTTACGGTTTCGCATCGAGACTGGCGCGCCAGGCAGCGGGCTCGTGTATGAGTCCCAGGTACGAGGCGAGCAGCTGCTCGTGCAGTACCAGAATGAAGTGGCGCGCCGCGTGCCGGAGGCGCTGCAGCAGGGTTTGCTCGGTTGGGAGGTCACCGATGTGTTGGTGACGCTTGTGGAGGGGGAACATCACGTGTGGCACACGCATCCCCTCGATTTTGCCGTCGCGACGCCGATGGGCATTATGCAAGGCCTCGCACAGACGGGCACAACGTTGCTGGAGCCCATGCTTCAGGTGCGTATCACCGTGCCAGAAGAGTTCGGCGGCAAGGTGCTGAGCGATCTTGTGCAGATGAGGGCGAGCTTCGATGCGCCTAACATAGCTGGTGGAAGGTTCGTCTTGGAGGGACGGCTTCCAGTGGCGACATCGCTGGAATATCCTGTGAAGCTTAGCGCCATGTCGGGTGGTCGCGGTGTGATTACGTCGTCTTTTGCAGGCTATCAGCCGAGTCCTCCAGATGTGCATGCAGAGCGCAAACGGCGCGGCGTTAATCCGCTCGATCAGTCGAAGTATATTTTGGCCGTGCGAAAGGCCTTATCCAATTAAGCTTTCGGGGGGCGGCCTCTGAGACCATTGACAGGGCGTCCCTCCTTTGAGTAAAATACAGGTAAGTTAATAACATGTGACGGAGAACTGGAGACTCACTTGGATTGCCCTTAGAATACTGGAGGCAAATCTTGGTGAGTCTTTTTGTCATGGTGCTCATGTTCAGAAGTTTAGGGAATCGAGGTGAAGCGCGTGTTGCTGCAGGATCAGTGTATTTTACCAGCCATCCGGAAGATGAAGGATTTAGAGAAGCTCATGAAGTCGTCGTACACGTATATTGTGCTGCTCGATAGTCATATTGGCCAGCTCAAAAGCACTGTCGACCTAGGCCGAGCCCATGGAAAGAAGATGCTGCTTCATGCGGATTTGATCGAGGGGTTGAAAAACGACGAGTTCGCGGCTGAATTTCTGTGCCAAAGCATTCGCCCCGCAGGGATTATTTCGACGCGTGGCAATGTCATCACGAAGACGAGGCAGAACGGCTTGCTCGCGATTCAACGGCTTTTTCTGCTGGATAGCTCGGCGCTGGACAAAAGCTACACCCTGCTCGAACGCACACAGCCAGATTACATTGAGGTTATGCCGGGTGTCATTCCGCATATTATCAAAGAGGTGAAGGAGCGTTCGGGTATTCCGATTTTTGCAGGCGGCCTGATCCGTTCCGTTGATGATGTGGAGCAGGCGCTTGCGGCAGGTGCGACGGCGGTGACGACCTCAAACCATGAGCTGTGGCAGCATTACGATGGCGTGACAAGGAGGCATAATCAATCATGACAACAACGGGATCCAAGCCCTCATATATGCTTTCTCTCGATCAAGGAACAACGAGTTCAAGAGCCATTTTATTTGATCAAAAAGGAAGTATTGTTCACACCGCTCAGCAGGAGTTTAAGCAGTATTTCCCGAAGCCAGGTTGGGTGGAGCATGATGCCAACGAAATTTGGCTGTCGATTCAAAGTGTGATTGCAACGCTTTTGTCCGAGACGGGGTTACAGCCTACAGAGATTGCGGGCATCGGCATCACGAACCAGCGGGAGACGGCGGTTGTGTGGGATCGACATACGGGGATGCCGGTGTACCATGCCATTGTGTGGCAGTCGCGCCAGACCGCAGACATTTGTGAGGAACTGAAGGCTCAGGGGCTTAACGACCTGTTTCGCGAGCGAACTGGGTTGCTGATTGATGCATATTTCTCCGCGACCAAAATCAAATGGATTCTCGACCACGTCGAGGGAGCCAGAGCAAGGGCTGAGCAGGGTGATTTGCTTTTTGGCACGATGGACACGTGGATCATTTGGAAGCTGACGGGCGGCAAGGCCCATGTCACGGATTACTCGAACGCTTCGCGGACGCTCATTTACAACATTCACGAGCTGAAGTGGGACGAGGAGCTGATGGGACATTTGAACATTCCCGCCGCGATGCTACCTGACGTTCGTTCTTCGTCGGAGGTGTACGGGCATACGCAGGAAAGCTTATTCTTCGGTGCGGCGATTCCGATTGCGGGCGCGGCTGGGGATCAGCAGGCGGCCTTGTTCGGTCAGGCGTGCTTTGAGAAAGGGATGGCCAAAAACACCTACGGCACCGGCTGCTTCATGCTGATGAACACAGGGAATCATGCGATTCCGTCGCGCAGCGGCCTTTTGACAACCATAGCATGGGGCTTGAACGGAAAGGTTGAGTATGCGCTGGAAGGCAGTATTTTCGTGGCAGGATCGGCGATTCAGTGGTTGCGTGACGGGCTGCGAATGATCAAATCGGCAAAGGATTCGGAGGATTATGCCAAAAGAGTCGTGTCCACCGAAGGGGTGTACGTGGTTCCAGCCTTTGTGGGGCTGGGGACGCCTTATTGGGACAGTGATGTGCGAGGCGCGGTGTTTGGGCTGACACGGGGGACGTCGAAGGAGCATTTTATCCGAGCAACGCTGGAATCCCTTGCCTATCAGACCAAAGATGTGCTGCAAGCGATGGAAGATGATTCTGGCATTGAGCTCACCAAGCTGCGAGTCGACGGCGGTGTGGTAAAAAATGATTTCCTCATGCAGTTCCAAAGCGACATGCTGGGTGTCACAGTGGAGCGTCCGGTTATCAATGAAACGACGGCGTTAGGAGCGGCCTATTTGGCAGGTCTAGCGGTTGGCTTCTGGCAGGATCAGGCGGAAATTGCGGCGCAGTGGCAGGTGGATCGGGCGTTTGAGCAGGGAATGGAAGCGGATTTGCAAGAAAAGTTGTACAGCGGATGGAAAAAGGCGGTAAATGCCGCAATTGCTTTTAAATAAATGCATATAGTGATATACTACACCTAACAAGTTCATATTCGGTTGGAGACTAGGAGAAACCACAGCGGACCTTAACGTGCAAACGTGATAGGTATGTTGTGGTTTTTTATTTTATTCATAAAAAGGGAGAGATTGCCATGACAACAGTTGAGAAAAAAGCGGAAAAACATAAAGCATTTAACGGATTACAAAGAAAAGAGACGCTCGAGGCGATGGCGCAGCAACAATTCGATGTGATCGTGATCGGCGGGGGAATTACCGGTGCGGGTATTGCACTAGATGCGCAAAGTCGCGGACTTCGCACAGCGTTGATTGAGATGCAGGACTTTGCTTCGGGGACGTCGAGTCGTTCGACGAAATTGGTGCATGGCGGCTTGCGCTATTTGAAGCAGTTGGACGTTAAGGTAGTAGCTGAGGTAGGTAAGGAACGTGCGATTGTGTACGAAAATGGTCCTCACGTGACGACGCCAGAGTGGATGCTATTGCCTTTCTATAAAGGCGGTACGTTCGGTAAACTGTCTACTTCGCTAGGCCTACGCGTGTACGATTTCTTGGCAGGGGTCAAGCGCTCAGAACGACGCAAGATGTTCAGCCCAGATGTGACATTGCAGCACGAGCCTTTGCTCAAGAAGAAGGATCTCAGGGGTGGCGGCTACTATGTAGAATACCGCACGGATGATGCGCGGTTAACGATTGAGGTTATGAAAAAAGCGGTGGAGCTCGGCGCGATGGTGGTGAATTATGCCAAGGTCGAGGAACTGCTTGTGAAGGATGGCACGTTGCTAGGAGTACGGGTTGTGGATCAACTTGCGGCTGGAGGCGGAACTGAAGGAGGGAAAGCCGGAAAAGATCAAACAGCTTCGTACGCGCTGTATGCGAGCAAAGTCGTGAATGCGGCTGGGCCGTGGGTGGATACCCTTCGCGAAATGGATCGCTCGAAACAGGGCAAAACGTTGCATTTGACCAAAGGGGTGCATTTGGTTTTTGATCAAAGCCGGTTCCCGCTGGGGCAGGCGATTTATTTCGATACGCCGGACGGGCGGATGGTGTTTGCGATCCCGCGCGATGGCAAAACCTATGTCGGCACGACCGACACGAACTACAAAGGGGATATTGCGAATCCCCGTATTACTTTAGCTGATCGCACCTACGTGCTGCGTGCTGCGAACGAGATGTTTCCGTCCCTCGGGTTGACGGAGGCGGACGTTGAATCGAGCTGGACCGGGCTGCGCCCGCTGATTCATCAGGAGGGAAAAGACCCTTCCGAGATTTCGCGTCGCGACGAAATCTTCGTGTCGGCATCCGGCCTCATCTCGATGGCCGGGGGCAAGTTGACCGGCTACCGTAAAATGGCCGAGTCGGTCGTGAACCAGATCGCCGCCATGCTGGTGGCGGAAGGTAAGGTCTCGGCGGCGCTCCCGCCGAGCCGTACGAAGACGCTGCCGATATCCGGCGGCGAAGTGGGCGGCTCCGCGCAGCTGGCGCCGTTCTTGCGCAGCAAGGTCAGCCAAGGCCTGCGGCTGGGGCTGACCGAGCCTGAGGCGATGCTGCTCGCGCAGCGATACGGGTCCAACGTGGACACCGTATTCGCACTGCTGGAGCAGCACCGTGGTGAGGCGGCGCGGCGGGGCATGCCCGCCTCGGTGCTCGCTGCGCTCGTGTACGCGATCGAGTGCGAGATGGTCGTGAAGCCGGCGGATTTCTTCATCCGCCGTACGGGCGCCCTCTTCTTCGACATCGCGTGGGCAAGGCAGTGGAAGGCGCCTGCGGCGGCCTTCCTGGCGGAGCGCTTCGGCTGGAGCGAAGCGCAGACAGCGGCTTACACCGCCGAGCTGGAGCAGCTGCTCCATGAGGCGGTTCATCCGCTGGAGGCATAATCCGCCAGTAACAGCCTTCGCCTCCACTTTCGCTAAATGAACGTATTCCATGTTATTTGGCGGAGCTGCAAATGGAATAACTGGATTTCCTGTAGCTAATTTAGCCGAAACGGCTCTCTTCAGGGAATTAACTGGAATTTCTACAGCTAAAATGAGCTATTTTCAGCAGAAGGGGTATTTCCAGTTGAAATAGCGGGAGTTTTTCCAGTTAATCTGTGAGTAGGCGGAAATGTGCAGGGATTAACTGGAGGTTTTCCATTTATTACTTCGAGGCTAGCTTAATGTAGATCTCTAAATGCCATCTAAACAGAATAAGTCGTCCCACAATTCATCAAGGAATTGTAGGACGACTTATTTGTGCTTATTAATTGTAGAACAACTTATTGTGCTTGTTCGATACCAGAAATCGCACTAGAAAGAATGGGGCCTCCACGATAAAATCCGCCGCGGTATAGGACATGAAACATATCTTCGATTCGCATCGGATTCTTCCCGATGATAGGGTCGCTCATTCCATGACGGCTGCTGCCACCGTATCGCCTTTCCTCTCCCTGTACCTTAGAATGTTTAAAGGTCGACTGCATGTACAACCGCCATGAGCTGTTCGGCGTAATTGGTAATCGCACTATAGTTCCCTTGTTGAATTTCATTTAGCGCTACCAAACTTCCTCCTATACCTACCGAAGTTGCACCAGCTTTGAGATATGAAGCTGCATTTTCTTTGGTTATACCTCCGACTGCGAGGATATTCAGTTCATTTAGAGGACCTCTGAGCTCTTTCAAATACGAAGGACCTAAGCTGGAGCAAGGAAAAAGTTTAACGATCGGGGCGCCGTAATTCATGGCCTGCACGATTTCCGTTGGTGTCAGTGCACCCGGCATCGGAGTTACTTGTTGTTCTAATGCCGTCTCAATTACGCCTTGATCCACATTCGGGGAAATGAGGAACTGTGCTCCTGCTTGAATAGCTCCTTCTGCTTCCCTTGCATGAAGGACTGTCCCAGCGCCAATGATCATACGGCCATCATACTTTTTACGCATGTGATCTATGATTCGAAGCGCATTCGGCGTGTTCAAAGTCACTTCTGCAAGCTGAATCCCCCCTGCTGCGAGTGCTTCGAATAGAGGGGGGGCCTGCATGAGTTCAATTCCCCGAATGATGGCAATCACCTTGGATGCTGTTAACGTGGTTAGGACGTCAGACATGGCACTACTCATCCTCTCTTCCGGTTAAGAATATTGATCGCGATACTCCTGAGGGGTCATCCCATAATGCTTTTTGAAAGCATGATTAAAGGAGTGCGGACGTTGGTACCCGAGCTGCGTGGCGATTTCGTAAATTTTATCGTGACCGTTTTTCAACAGATAGGAAGCCTTATCCATACGTACCCGATTGACGTAATCGCTTAGATTATCGCCAGTTTCCAATTTATAAATTTTAGACACATAAACGGGGTGCAGATACACGTGATCCGCAATCGATTGCAATGAGACATCGCTGGCCAGATGCAGATCAATAAAAGAGCGGATGTCACTAATTAGGGTGACCCGGCTGTCTTTTCTCTCCTGATCCATATCCTCCATCATCCGATGTAAGGAGCGAATGGACCATTCACGTAATTGATTCACGCTGCGGAAGGGAATGCCTTCCGTCATTTTCTCGTAGTCCCCGCCAATGAGCTGATGCAAGGGTCGGCCGTTTTTGTGAGCGATATAAGCAAAAGCGGATGCAACTGAGAAGTATACCTCCAATAAGTGCTCTTGAGACTCCGAGAACTTCGCTTCCATTTCGTCAAAAATTAATGAAAGCTTCTCTTTGGTATCTTCCCATCGGGCTGCCTCCAAGAGATGATTGAGTGTAGGAGGTTCATACAGTTTCTGCAAAGCGGAAAGTTCCGTTTGGGCGGATTCTTCGCCGAGCACCATTAATAATTCATGTTCACTGCCAATCTGCTTGCGAAAGGCACTCAGAGAGGAGTTATATATGGTTGTGATATCACCAGGAAACTCTCCCCAACTGCTGAGTAGAATGGAGATTTTGCCCTTCAAATAATTGTTCACGGCGGATTGGAGGGCAGCTGCTGTTCGTTCAAGCCAACCAGGGTCTTCCTTCTCAGTAGTAACTGGCTTCCGTTTCATGATGAAAACCAAATAATCATGTGCGTCTTTGGTTGACCAGCTATCGAATTTCTCGGCAAATAATTCCTCAACCATATTACTGATGGCATATTCCATTAAGGATAGACGCCTCATATCATATTCAAGGAAGTCAGATTCAAGGCGAATCATCATACATACACAAGTCTGTTCATGAAAATCCGGGAGTTCAAGCATATGCATTTTCTCTTGGAGCGATTGCTCAGAAAGTTTGCGTCCTTGAAGGAGATCATTCAGCAAGTTTCCTCTCAGTAGAGGCAGGTTTTCTTTGAACGTGTAAGTAAGCCGCTGGGTGGAGATGACTTCTTGCCATTCCTTCTGAAGCTTATCCATGACCCGACCAACCGTAGCCAGCAAATCCTTCTCTGTAACGGGTTTTAATAAATAATCCTCCGTACCTTGAAGGATGGCTTCTTTGGCGTAGTTGAAATCAGAGTAGCCCGATAAGAGAATGCACTTCGTTTTCTGCCATCTATCGTTGATTTCCGCAATCAGCTCCAAGCCGCTTATTCCCGGCATCTGAATATCTGTAATGACGATATCAATCGAAAATTGTTCAAGTAGCTCTAAAGCTTCTTTACCCGAATATGCCTTGAAAATTTGTTCAATGCCCAGTGACGTCCAGTCAATGGTGGCGTGCAGCCGATCTACAACATGCGCTTCATCATCAACAATAAGAAGTTGTATCATGATCTTCTCTCCTGAGCAGCTGGAAGGGTATCCTGCTGCTTCTCACGCTTCCAAGTCAACACAGCCTTCATACCCCCATCTACTCCTAATTGAAAAGTCAGCCCCGATCCTTCTCCAAATTGATAAAATAGCCGATGATGAATATTCCATGTGCCACAGCCAATGTCATCGGACATCGGTTGCTCCAGCTGTTTCGATAGCTGAGTTAATTTCTCTTGATTCAGACCAGGGCCGTTATCCTCGACAATCACTCGGTTCCAGTCCCCGTCTTGCTCGCCCTTGATGGTGATGCAGTCACTTTCCATACTGCGTTCAATGCCATGAATAATGGCGTTCTCCACCAAAGGTTGAAGAATAAGCCTAGGAACCGATTCGTTCAACATGTCCTCCGGTATATGAATGTCATACACTAACCGGTGAATACGCAATTGCTGAATGTTTAAATAGTGAATAACGAAATTCACTTCTTCCTGCAGCCGAACGACTTGTTTCTCGATTCTTGTTGTATACCGATAAAACTCGGCCAAATTTTGTGACATAGCGACAACGGATTCCTTGTCCTCCATCTCAGCTGAATTGATAATGAAGAATAACGAATTGTACAGAAAGTGCGGATGGATCTGTGACTGTAGCTGTTTCAAAGTGGCTTCGCGCGAGCGTATTTTCTCCGCATAAACATCTTCAACCAATACTTGAATTTGCGTCGCCATTTCATTAAACCGTTGAATGAGGAAATCGAATTCATTCTTGGCTTTGTAGTCGATGCGTGCCGATAGGTCGCCTCTTTTCACCTTCTGCACACTTTGAATCATCTTGCCGATAGGTATTTGTACATTCCGATACAAGATAAAAGAAGCTAGCACACTCATCATGAGCAGGAGTCCGATCGATATGTAAAACAGCTTGCGGGTCATGGTAATGGGAGATAGTATTTTCTGAACGGGCACGTAGTCTACCAAATACCAATCCAATTGCGTTGATTTCACATAACTGACCAGATACTGCTGTTTATTGATTTCAATCTGCTTTTGACCGGAGAGCGGTATAGTAGATCCAGTTAGAAATTCTCTGATAGTAGCCGAAATAGACGCATCTGAAGAGCTGTTAAGAATTAAGGCTTGCCCGCCATCCACCAAAAAAGGATCGCTTCGTTTATCTTTCTTATACACATCGAGCAGCTGAACCATATTCTGTACACTAAATCTCACTTGATAAAGCACATTCGTTTGATCCACGACTTGAGCGCGAATCGGCTCACTAACTTCCCTAATGAAAGATCCGACACCTTTGTCACCTTCACGTACTTCATAGGTCCAAGTTCTCTGGATCGGTCTATGCCAAGGCCACGAATCGGTACCATTTACGAAGATGCTGGAGGATAGCACTTGCTTTCCTTTGGGAATCGCAATTGTGAGTTCATTTACCCAACCGCTGGAGACACTTTGCAGGCTAAGCTTTTCGATGATGCGCGATTGTTCCTTCAACATGTCATATTCCGGCGAATTGTGTTTATCGATGTACTCTCTTACATAGGGGTCACTTCCTAGAATCACGGGCGACATGGCTAATCGCTCTACATCTGCATCCAGCTGGTGCATAAAAAAAGACAGTTGGTTCAAATTGGACGATTGAATCTGATCTTGTACAACATTGTTTGTAATTCGATTCGTAAAACTGTAGAGCATGACAATGGGAATCAGAAGTAAAACTAACAGAATTAAAATTTTGCTGAAAATATTCAATTTATAGGGCATGCGAAGTCACCTTCCACGTATCTGCTAAGCTAACCAACTTCAAATTTAATATACGAGAGATGCTGCCTAAAAGAAAGGAGGCATCTCTCGTATTTCACAATTCTGGTTGTTAACCTTTAACAGCACCGGCGGAAAGTCCGCTTACGACATAACGCTGAGATACTAAAGCGATGATGAGAACCGGAAGTGTAATGATGCAAGCGGCCGCCATCAATGCCCCCCAGTTGATTTCGGAGTAGGACATAAAGTTAAATACAGCGATCGGGAGCGTCTTTGTTTTGTCTCCAGCGAGAATCACCGAGAACATGAAATTGTTCCACGAGAAGATGAAGGAGAGAAGCGATGCCGTAATAACGCCAGGTCCCGAGATGGGCAAAATAATGCGCAAGAAAACTTGGTGGTGTGTACAGCCGTCGATGAGACCTGACTCTTCGATTTCGGTAGGCAGAGCCTCGAAGAAAGAGATCATAATCCAAATAATAAAAGGCAGTCCGACAAGCATATGGCTTAAAATAAGTGCTGTATACGTGTCCACCAAATGGATTTTGGAGAACAAGATGAACCAAGGAATTAGAAAGGTAATTCCCGGGATAATTCTCGCGACTAAGATGAGAAGTCCCAGCTTATGAAGGTGATGACGAGCAATCGCATATGCCGCAGGGAGTCCTAGAATAAGTGACAACAGTGTTGAACCAGCGGCCACGAGGAAGCTGTTCCAGATAAATCTAATGAAATCATATTCTTTAAATACGCTGACATAGTTATGAAACGTCGGTTTAAAGATAAACATTTGGCCGGTCGACAAGATCTGTGATTGTGTCTTAAACGATGCGAGGAGCATCCATACGAATGGAAATGCAAACACGATGACGACCAGAAAGGTAAGCAGCGTCTGTGCAATTTTTAGACCTTTCTTTTTTTTCATGATGTCGCTCCCTCCATTCGTTTACGCATCCAAATCATAAATAAGGTTAGTCCCATAACAAGTGCGAAGAAAATGACAAGCAGTGACGAAGCCATCCCAAGCTTAAAGTATTGGAAGCCAAGCACATATCCGTATAGATTCAAAGTCTCTGAAGCGAAGTTCGGGCCACCTTGCGTCGTCGCATAGATGATATCGAACGTCTTCAAGACGTCAATCAATCGCAACATAGCGGCCACAATAATGGTCGGTCTTAATAATGGAAGTGTAATGGAAACAAACTTTCTCCATGTACTTGCGCCGTCGACATCCGCAGCTTCATAAGGATCTGTCGGGAGTGTAGCTAACCCTGCCATAATAATGAGTGCAATCATAGGTGTCCATTCCCACACATCGACGATAACAAGCGAAGGAATGACCTGATTAGGTGAAGCTAACCATAGGAGTGGTTGTAGACCAAACGTTTTGAGCAACATGTTGGCTACCCCGATCGTAGGTTCGTAGATCAGCATCCAGACTAAGCCCATGGCTACCGGTGTTGCTACCATTGGCAGTAGAAAGATTGTTTTTACGATGTTCTTCCCGCGGAACTCTCTGGAAAGAAGCAGGGCGATGGCAATACCAAGAATCACTTCGAAGGTAAGTGCTGCAAATGTGAAATAAAAAGTAGAACCTGCTGCATGCCAGAAGCGTTCATCTTTGAACAGGGCTATATAATTCGACAAACCAACCCAGAGAGGTGGTGTCGTTGCGGACATGCTCCATTCATAGAAGCTGATCCGAACGGTATAGATGATCGGAAACAGCATCATTAGCAGGACGAAGATGACCGCGGGGAGTGTATAAATCCATTTTAAGTTGCGGTTAAACCAACTGTATTGCACGCTGCATGCACCCTTCCTGATGTCGTTATTTTCCGTCTAAAAGATAAAAAGGGCCATCAGATGACCCTTTTCATCCATCGAACACATCGTTATCTTGTTTTATCTTTATCCATAATCGCTTGCAATGCTTGGTTGGCTTTGTCTGCCACAGGTTGAAGATTCGTTTCACCTGACATGACCTTCTGAACAATTTCACCAACAGCATCACGAGCTTCACCTACACTAATCACCGTTGGACGATCGTGGTCAACGCCTGTTTTGGCACTTTCTTTGATGATCGGGACGAGCTCAGCCGGGAAGCCTGTTGTGCCTTCTGGTTTATCCCAAATCGAAGCGCGGGCACCAGGGTTACCTTTTTGCTGTGTTTTCAACACAACCTCTTTACTTGTTGCCCATTGAATGAACGCCCAAGTCGCATCTTTATTGGCGGATTTGCTGTTCATCGCAAGCCCCCAAGATGTAATACTATACGGCTTGGAGCCTGCTTTACCCCCAGGGAATACAGCAAACCCAACTTGATCAGAAATTTTCGATTTCGCTGGATCCGTTGCATTCTGGTAGAGTGAGTTCGCATCGGTTAAGAAAGCTACCTTACCCTGAGCGAAGATACCGAAAGCTTGCGGCCATGACATATTGAGCACACCTGGAGGCGCATAGTCTTTCAACAATGTACCGTAAGTTGTAAAAGCCTTGAGTGCTTCAGGGGTATTAATGCTAGCCTTCTCGCCTGTTGTGAAGTCTGCACCTTCGGAGTATAGGAAGGAAGAAACTTGCGTAACAAGTGGAGATCGTTGGCCTCTGGCTACGAATCCGTACATCTCATTTTTCGGATCATGCAGTTTTTTAACCGCCGCGGTAAGCTCCTCTAACGTTTTAGGAACAGCAATACCCGCCTTTTGCAGCAAGTCCTTCCGGTAGTACAAAATTTCTTGTTCCGTAATAATCGGGATACCAGCTAACTTACTATCAACTGTTGTTGAACCGATGGCGGATTTAGAGAAATCATTAAAGTCGTAGTCTTTTGCTTTTTGAGCGTAGTCGTCAAGAGGTTGAACCCAACCATTTTTGTAGAAAAGCTTGCCTTCTTGAAGAGGGCGATACATAAAAACATCAGGTGTTGCAGAACCAGATGTGAATTGCACGGTCAGCTTCTGTGTGAGCTGGTCCTCGAAAAAGTTTTCAACATTCACCTTGATACCCGTTTCTTTCTCGAAATCGGGAAGCAAGGGTTTGATCGCTTCTGCCCAAGGATGGTTGGCTGTTACTAAGGAGATTGTTTTTCCTGCGAATGGCTTCGCATTAGCTGTTGCAGCAGCGTTTGGCGCTGTTGTTGCTTGTTCTGTCTTAGTGGATGTATTGCCGCATCCTGCAACCACCGTTGCAGCCATGACGACTGTCGTACTGACACCAATCCATTGTTTGAATGACTTTTTCATGTAATATGTGACCTCCCAAGTACGTTCAATTGGTTGTGTTTACATCTCTAAGAGTACCTGATTCCGCTATTTGGTTGATATAACTAAGATTCAATATGGATAACTACGACTAAAGGAAATAGGAGTGATGTACGTAGTGTTACCATTTGTTGTATATGAATAACAAATCAATGTGGAGTGAAAGAGAACCGCTGGGGGCTTATACAAGGAATACAGCCTATCCAAGTGTTGACAGAGTGTCGCTATCGCTCTACAATGTATAAAAATACACATAAATGAATAATTATACGAAAGTGGTGACGAAGTTGCAACACATTCTGTCCTTGCAAGAGCTCGACAAAGCTACCTTGTTGTCCATTATCCTTAAAGGGATAGAGGTCAAAAACAATCCCGAAGCCTACTACCATCACTGCGAGCGTAAAGGGCTGCTCATGCTTTTCCAGAAATCCTCAACACGAACGGCGCTTTCCTTCCATTCAGGTATTCATCAACTGGGCGGATACGCGGTGAATATGGATTGGGACGCCAGTAACTTTAGAATCTCCCCGATCCAATACGAAGCTCGTTATGTGTCGAGGAATTGTGATGTCATTATGGCTAGGCTCAAAAAACATGCCGATTTACTAGAGTTAGCTGCTTATTCGCAGGTGCCTGTAATTAATGGATGCTGTGATAAGTATCATCCGTGCCAAGCCCTTGCGGATTTGATGACGATTTATGAAGTCAAAGGAACTTTTGAAGGCGTAACACTGGCTTATGTTGGTATTCATAATAATGTCGTTAATTCCTTAGTTGCAGGTTGTATGACTTTGGGCATCAAACTATTGCTAGTAACGCCAATCGTTAATGAAGCTTCGTGGGATGAAGAATTGATGAAGCAAGCCTACGTTAGCGAATACATTGAAGAGGTTGAAGTGCTGTCTGTTGCGATGAAAAAGGCTGATTTTATCTACACGGATACATGGGTCGACATGGAGTTTTTCTCAGAGGCACATTACCAGGAAGAAAAAGAAAGACGAATTGACATCATGATGCCTTTCCAAATCAATAAGCGCAGCCTCGGGAAGCATTTGCCTTATATTATGCATGATATGCCCATCCATCCCGGCTTCGAAATCGCAGAAGATGTGATCGAATCGGAGCAATCTATTATTTATCAGCAATCGGAAAATCGGATGCATGTTCAAAAAAGCTTGCTCCTGCACCTACTGAACCTATAGAAGTGGCTGAAGATCCAGCGGTGGCTGATGGGCAGTGTATTGACCGGCTTAGCTGTACGTCTTGCTTTCGAGAGGAGACAATAGAGACCCGCAGCAGCTTGCCGCAGGTCTCTTCATCGTCCTCTCTAACCTCGCTTAAAATAAGCAATCACAAACTCGCGGAAATGAATGGCCGCTTGAGAGAGGTAGTGCTTGCGATTCCATGCGATACCGAAGGTGCGGTGACAGTAGGGCTCTGTTATTTTTAACTGAACAGTATCAGGATTGGAAGCTCTCCTCCCTAGGGAAAGCGGAAGGGTGAAAGTAATGCCGAGCCCCATTTCGACCAAGGTTTGAATGGCGCTGACTTCCTCAAGCTCGAACGCGACGCGTGGTTCAAACCCCGCCTGACGGCAGAAGCCATCTGTAATTTCCCGGAAATTCGTTTGAGAGGAGAGGGAGATGAAGGGTTCATTGGCGGCTTCTATTAAGCGAATACTATCTCTGGCGGCGAATCGGTGTCCCTTCGGAACAGTCAAATATAGCTCTTCTTCAACGAGTGTAAGCCATTCAATATCCGGGCCGATTACCGGTGTAGAAGAGATGCAGAAATCGATTTCGGCATTCTCTAGATCATTTTTCATTTCCAAGGCAGAAGCCAACTGTCGCTGGATGACTCTGACATGGGGGTGAAGGGTCAGGAATTCCTTGAGCAGAGTCGGCAGCACATACGGAAGCGATACAAACAGGGAAACGACGCCATGGTCGAGTCCAGCCATATCTTTGATCTCACGTTCGCCTTCTTTCAAGGCTAGGAAAGCTTGCTCAACATGACGGAGATACGTTTTCCCGAAGGCATTTAATTTCACGTGCCGTCCCTGGCGCTCGAAGAGAGGGAGACCTAACTTCTTCTCAAGCCGCTGGATAGAGTTGCTGAGTGAAGGCTGGGAGACATTGAGCTCTTTGGCAGCTTGGGTCATGTGTTCAAGGCGCGCGACCGTTTGAAAATAATGAAGCTGTAGGAATTCCATAGTGAATCCTCGCTTTACTCACCACATCAGAAGGTATAAGTTTTCGGTTACCGAAAACTGTTTTCTGATTGGCGATAAAATTTACATCTAAACGCGGTCGCTCATCTTCGAATGGCCTCGATAGAAGTTTTCTCATAACTTTGATGTGATCATTCTATCATATAATATGTATTATACTTTATTGGTTTTCACTCTTATACTAGTTCAACAGAAAGAAAACCCTGGTGGAGAATGGAGCACATATGTTGACTAGAGAGAGAATTTGGAGCAAAAATTTCGTTGTTGTATGTATGAGCAGCTTTTTCATGTTTCTCACTTTTTATATTCTTGCTACGGCATTTCCCTTATATGTGAAGGATAGCTTGCACGGTAATCAGCAACAGATGGGGTTGTCAATTACGATTTATGTTATTGGCGGCGTGTTGATTAGGCCCTTCTCAGGACAATGGGTAGATCGCTATGGGAAAAAGAAAATGGCCATCATCGGAATGGTCATTTTCTTATTGGCCTGCATCAGCTATTTCGGTGCAAAAGGCATGTTCCTGTTTATGCTGATTCGCCTTATTCACGGCATGAGCTATGCGATTGCTTCGACAGCGACCAGTACGATTGCATCGTCACTCGTACCTAATTCGCGTCAAGGAACAGGGATGGGCTACTTCAGCATGTTTATGAGCGTCGGGATGGTCATCGGGCCAGCGATGGGTTTGTTTTTATGGAAAGATAAGAACATCCATGTACTGCTGTTGGCTATCTGTGTGATTGCTGCGCTCTCGCTTCTCTTCACGCTAGGTATGCGAGTGCCGAAGCAAGAGCAGGTAGCGTTGCAGGCAGTGGTGCCTGAAGAACGGGAGAAACGACGTTTGCAGTGGAGTGATTTTATCGAACCTAAGGCGCTGCCTATTTCGGTGGTGGGGTTTATTTTAGCTTTTGCCTATAGCTCGCTATCTGGTTTTATGTCCTCGTTTACCGTTGAAATTCATCAATCTCAAGTTGCCGGGACTTTCTTTGTGGTGTTTGCACTGATGATTGTCGTGTTTCGGCCGCTGATCGGGAAAATATTCGATTCTTACAATGAGCATTATCTGTATTACCCTGGGATTGTCTTGTTTGCCGTAGGGATGCTGCTGCTAAGTCAGGCGCACTCCGGGACGATGGTATTAGTGGCTGGCGTCATCATGGGCGTAGGTTATGGAGCGCTTTTACCGTGTTTTCAGGCTTTAGCGATGAAGCTGGCCCCTGAACACCGCAGAGGGAGTGCAACGGGGACGTTTTTCCTGCTGTTTGACCTTGGGTACGGCTTAGGCTCTTATGTGATGGGAATGATCGCCTCTATGGCGGATTACCGGATGATGTATGTTGTCGCAGGGCTCGTTCCTTTGCTATCCGCGGCTTTGTACTATGTGCTGCACCATCGCCCTAGGGCGAAGATACAACTCCATAATCAGAATGCCAAGCTAGTCTAATAGGGAACGGGCATAAAAACGTAAGCTTTTCCTCAAAATAAACGATGTTCGAGAATTGTTTGCAGAGGAGAAGGTTTATATGAAACGAAGATTATTAGTAGTAATGCTGATTGTCACGATGGTTCTTACTTTCACTTTCATGCCGATGGGCGTACATGCTGCGGGGAAAGAACCAGGGTCTGCGCTTTGTTTGACGCCTTCGAAGGTGAAGCTGAAGCAAGACATGAGGAGACTTTGGGTCGATCATGTGGGCTGGACGAGGAGCTACATTGTTAGTGCGGTTGCAGGGCTAGAGGATCAGAAGGATGTATTGGCCAGGCTGCTGAAGAATCAGCAGGACATTGGTGACGCGATCAAACCGTACTACGGAGATGCGGCGGGGAATAAGCTGGCTGAGCTGTTGAGGGAGCACATCCTGCTTGCTGGAGGGGTGTTGGATGCGGCCAAAGCTGGCAATCAGGCCGAGCTCGCGAAAGTGAATAAAGAATGGTACCGGAATGCGGATGATATCGCCAAATTTCTAAGCGCCGCTAACCCGAACTGGTCTCAGAAAGAACAACAAGACATGCTGTATGCACACTTGCAGCTTGTTACCGACCAAGTTACCTCAAGGCTAAAAAAGGACTGGAAAGCGGACATTCTTGCTTCGGACAAGAATTCCGATCATATGACCATGTATGCCGATATGTTGTCGGATGGGATTATCAAGCAGTTCCCAGATAAGTTCAAATAAGTTCTTACAATTTCAAATAAGTTCGAATCGCAAGCTGATACTGGATGCATCCGGCGTCGGCTTGTTTTGTGCTTAATCGTGCGCTGGTTGGGGACGGCGTGCTATAATCGTGCCATATGAACGAGAGGAGAGGGGATGTCGAAACTTGTCGACTTTTCACGCCATATGGATATCAAAGAGCTCTTATCTTATTTAACCGAAGAGAATCTGATGCTGCTTCTGGACAAGTACCGTTCATTCGGTCCGCTCCCGGGGCTACTGCTTCCTTTTATGAAATCTTTCATTCCACCGCTCCCAACATTGGTGATCATTAGTGTAAATGCTGCTGTGTATGGGTTGTGGCTCGGTTTTCTTTACTCCTGGATCGGTATTGTATGTGGTTGCTTAGTGACGTTTGCCATTGTGAAAAAAGTGGCGGGCCACCCCTATCTCGTGCGCTGGTCGCAGAAGCCGAAGGTTCAAAAAAGCTTGAACTGGGCCCGGCGCCAAGCTTTCAATTATGTCTTTATTCTTAGCTTATTTCCCCTCGGACCTTTTGTAGTCATTAATATGGCGGCGGGGTTGGTGCGAATGCGTTTCCGTTCCTTCTTAGTGGCGGTTGCTGCGGGGAAAGCAGTGATGGTCATGTCGGTCAGTTTTATTGGCTACGATCTGAAGCGATTCATGGATCATCCGTACCAGCTTATTTATGTGGCCTTATTCATTGGTGTTTCGTTGTTTATTAGCAAAAAAGTAGAAAAGCGGTTTATGTGATTGGATGCCGCAGGATACCTCGCCTTGCAACTAGGCTTGTTTCCCAATTTACAGGGAGCGAAGCTTGAGCAGAGGCGGGGTCTTCGTGCATAGTAAAGGCTTATTCGTTGGAGTCGCTCCACACAAAGAAAGTTAAGTTTGGATAGTTGTAGGCCAGCTCGGCGCCTTTTTGTTGTATTGGACTGAAGTCGAATGACTGCTTGAATATAGCGCGGTCTGGCAAAAAAGTCACGCTCGTTCCTGGCTGAGGGAAGGGGGGAGATACGGATTTCTAGCACCGACAGACCTTCCAACGCAAAATGGGGGACCGCAACATCGGGCAACACTTCGATCGTAACATTGGGGATCACAAATTTGGCGATACTTCGACCGTACATTGGCGAACATCCACATGATCGAGGGCAACAAAAAGAAGGGCGCGGAACGGAACCGAAGAAGATAGAAGAACGGAACAGAGCAGAACAGAACAGAAAGGCACGGAATAAAGCTGGGAATTTGGAATAAATGGATTTTATGTAGCTAATTTTGCTGTGAAACCCACTTTGGGGTGATTAACTGGAAAAAGGAGACTGTCGATTAAATTTAGCCGACAGTACATATTTACTTTACTGCGAATATTTTCGAGGTAATTTGCGGTTAAAAGTGCCGTAATTAAGGCTTTCTCTTTGTCTTATTTGCTACTGACTTGCAGAATGGGCATACGGGAACTAGGGAGACGTTTTCTTACGAATCCCAGCACGAGAGGTTTCTCTTGTTTAACAAATTGTTTGAGATTAACGACCATGCTCACGAGCTTCACATCCGTTCGGCGTTTCTCTCTTGAGTGTGAACGGGCGTGCCCGAGACCGTTATGGTTTTTCATCTCGTTGTTCTTGCGTTCAATTGCATTTCGCTTTGTAAATAGTCCCACAGCCTCTTCCGTTTCATTGAAAACTTTGGCGAGCTGGAACTCTTCGTAGTAGTCACTAATGAAAATGGTTCGACCACTTGCACTCTCCGTACATTGTTCACGTAATGGGCAAGCCTTGCACGTTGACTTAGGAAATTTATACTGTTTCCCTTCGATCTTACGGTTATCTACAGCTTTGCTTGTAATAACTTGAGCAGGGCAGGTTACGGTTTTAGCCTCATGGTCATAAACAAATAAGTCGTTTGTATACAAACCGGTAGGGTTTTCGTTTACTTTTTTGAGCGGTGATGCGAGAGTGATCTCATCCTGAGTAAAGGCTTGACGATGACACCCATAACCATAGGCGGAGTCCGCTACAACCGCTTCGGGTTTAACAAAATGCCGCTCGCGTATTGCGTTTACAAGCGCTTGCAGTTGCACTCCGTTCACCTCGTTGCAGGCAATGGGCTCAGCAAGCAACACGATATTATGAGCCGCTGATGTGACCACTTGAATCTTGTCTCCGACAAACGTCTTTAGCCCTTTATTGGCCGTTCGCGCATCCGGATCGACGCTACTAAGCAGCCGATCAACCGGACGTTCTTTGCGGGGGCGTTTCTTGTAGGTGCCATTTGGATCATCCGGATGACCTGGCTCCGTATTCTCAGAAAGGATACGAAACAGAATCGCTTGTCTTTCTAGTGAAACAAGTTGTCGTTCACGATGGTTCCACGACCAAAATATGGCGCGGATGGATGCTTTCTCGAACCAATACAGAAGCCCAAAAGCGAAGACAACTAACTTGCTGAACAAGGCGGCGATATCTTCTGGCGTAGGATTGACTGGTAGTTTGTCGGTCAATACGCGCAAATCCAATTCAAGGCCAAGCTGCCGATACAGCATGCTGTGAGCACGTTTGAGATGATTGATTACCCGAAGAACGGCTTGCTTGATGAGACGGTAAGCCGAGAGTCGCGCCACATGTCCGTCTGTATGAAACGAATCGACAAGCCAAACGTCATTTTTTTCTCCCCACAAACCTTTTTGTTTGGCTTGGGCAAGGATGTGATGGTGACAAGCGTCAAAAAGAACAGACCCCATCCGTTCACGGTCAAGGGCAATGGTACTGTGGTCGAATCCGATGAAACTTACTGGGAGACCAAGAAAACGCTTAATGAACAAATCTCCGATAACGCGCTCTTCCATTTCGCGGTCGGAGAGATTGTAATAACGTTGCACAATATGGAGTTTTAACTTTAACGAAGGGGCGTAAGGCTTTGGTCCACGAGTGGAATAGAGTGGAGCGCAGATTTCATCCGCAAAACTGAAGTCGAGCAACTCAGCTGCGCGGCTCCAGATAGGATGTACTGGCAACACCGAATAGACCTCCACGTCGGCGAAAGAAATCTGCTCCAACTGCTTGTAACGAACCTGTTTCAAAAACAACGCCCCCTTCTTATGTATCTCTATTATACCATGAATGGAAGAGATTTTGAGAGATAACGGAAGAAAACACGTTGTTTTATTGGTATTTTGGAACTGTGTAGTTGAGAATTAATCGACAGTCCCAAAAGTACAGCTAAATTCACACATTTACGCCGAATGAGGGGGATAGGAAGGAAATAGATGGAGTTTTTCCATCTAGATCAGGAAAATGACAATAAACGAGGAAATTAGCTGTATAAAATCCATCTAAAGTTGAAAGGACGCTAGTGGGACCCCTGGGAAGAGGATGACGACAGGCCGAGGATACCAAAGCAAAGGCGACGCTACTTAAAGACACATAGGCAACAAGAATTCGTAGTCCAACCGTACAGCATGTTCACCATTCCACCTCAACAGCAAACTTAACCTCACCACAGGGACAAACTCGTCCCGCATAACCGCCACCGTACCCACAGCCTCGTCCGATCCCGCACCCAACCCCAACCCCAACCCCAACCCCAACCCCAACCCCAACCCCAACCCCAACCCCAACCCCAACCCCAACCCCAACCCCAACCCCAACCCCAACCACAGTCTCATCCGAACCCCAACCCGCGCGCGCTACATTGGAAGTATCCAGTGAATGGCTCTGATAAGTAGCCAAGTTAGCAGTTGGATTGGACCAATCCAATCAACTCCAGTTGTGTACATCATTTTTAATCAATTCGGGGTGAATGTCCAACACAAATAGCTGAAAAGCCACAAGAAAAAGACGAACCAACGCTTAATGCAGCGTTAATTCGTCTTTTTGTTGTGCGACCAATTCCGTGTATACCCGGATCTGGTCTTGATCGTCTATTGTAGCAAGCACGACGTGCTCGAGTTCAACCTTTGCGGCTTGCATCTGCGCCTCTAACCAAGCGATATCTTTCCCTTGCTGTGCGAGCAGCTTTTTATCATAGGCACCCTGTATGATTAGTGGCTTCATGAGGGAGAAAGGTGTGCTTGGGATTGCCATATCTTTGGCGGTAACCGTTTGATGCTGAGGCTCAAGGAATACGGAGACCATCCCACCAGGCTCCCAAAGTGCGAGCGCTACCTTCTCAATATCCTCCACTTGTTGCTTGCGAAGCTCAGAGAAAAGGTGGTCGACGGAGATTTTGGCCTTGCGCAGGCCGCCCATACGAAGCTGTCCGTGTTCAATAAGCGTGAGAGGTGACGGTTCAAAGAGATGTTTAAGGAAGTTCCATTTTAGACTCAGCCAAGAGGTTAGGAGATACAGCACAACGAGCGCTAGGGTGGTGATCATGGAGCCTTTTAAGGCTAAGTGCTCGTCAGATAGCGGGTGAGCCATGATATTACCTAGAATGAGAGCGATGACGAAATCGAGAAAACGCAGTTGAGAGATCGAGCGTTGGCCTAATGCTTTGGCGGTGATGAGCAGAAAGAAGTAGCCTATGATGGCGCGTAAAATCCACTGCATGGTAGTCAGTGATTCTTGACTGCGAAAGAAATCCAAGGGTCTTCACACTCCGAACATAAGGTAAATACTCCCTATAACGTACCCTTATGTGGGTCCTGTTATCCGCAGTTTCAATGAAGTTGAGGCCCTTACTAGCCGCCAGTGAGTCCTACCTGCTCCTCGCTCCAAGCCCAGAGCTGACGAGCTAACGCGTCGTCCTTCGCTCGGGTGGAAACAGGCGCAATCGCCCGCCTGTAGAAGTACTCGCCACTGACCGTCTGCAGGTCAGGGCTCGTGGCCAAGAACACCGCCGTATCCGCGCCCTGCGCCGCCGTCAAGAAAAACGGCCGCATCATCGCATGCACGGCCTTCCCAAACCCGGTGTCGCGATCGACACCGATGTTCGTGGCCACGGCTCCCGGATGGAGCGAGTTGGCCGTGGCGGAAGTGCCTGCGAGCCGCTTCGCGAGCTCGCGGGTGAACAGGATATTCGCCAGCTTCGACTGGGCGTATCCGTTCCAGACCCGGAACCCTCGCTGAAGGTGAGGGTTGGCCCAATCGATGCGCCCGATTTTGTGGGCGCCGGAAGAGACATTGACGATCCGCCCCTGCGGAGCGCGGAGGATAGCGTCCAGCAGAAGCTGGGTCAGCAGGAAGTGGCCGAGATGGTTGACACCCATCATGGACTCGAAGCCATCTGCTGTGGTTTTCCGCTTCACGGTGACGACGCCGGCGTTGTTTACGAGCACATCGAGCACGTCGTGCTTGGCTAGAAACGCCGCCGCGAAGTCGCGAATGCTCGCAAGCGAAGCGAGGTCGCAGAGCATCAGTTCGATATGCTCGGAGCCGCTCTGACGCCGTGCTTCTGCTAGTGCCTGCTCGCCTCTTTGTCTGCTCCGGCAGAGCATGATGACGTTGGCGCCTAGCTTGGCCAATGCCACCGCCCCGGCAAGGCCCATGCCGGAGTTAGCTCCGGTGATGAGTACCGTTTTATTGTACATCGCGGATCGCCTCCTTTTTTCCAGTATAGCCCATGAGAAGAATCCTCGCATATCTGATTGCGCGAACGATGCTGCATTGTGATTTCTTTTATGTGTTAAACTTGTTGGATAGAATTCAATCAGTAGAAGTGAGGAGTGTGCACAAGTGGAAGCGAAAAAAGCAGCAGCAGAGCTAGCGATTACGGAAATTCGAGATGGGATGATCGTCGGTTTGGGGACGGGATCAACGGCCTATTGGGCGATCCAAGGGCTTGGTGCACGGGTACAAAATGGCCTGCACATTCAGGCCGTCGCCACCTCAGTTGCTTCTGAGAATTTGGCTAAGGAGTTGGGGATCCCGCTGATACCTTTTGCAGATATCTCAGAAATCGATGTCACGATAGATGGGGCCGACGAAGTCGACCCTGCTTGGCATTTAATCAAAGGAGGAGGGGGCGCTCTGCTGCGGGAGAAAATCGTCGCATTTTCAAGCAAGAAGCTCATTATCGTGGTGGATGAAAGTAAAGTTGTTGCACAGCTTGGCGCATTTCCACTACCTGTTGAGGTTGTAAAGTTTGGCTATGAACTGACGAATCGGAAACTCCGAGCGCTTGGCTGCGAGCCCACAGTTAGAGTTGTTGATAATCGGCCTTATGTGACGGACAACGGAAATTATATTATCGATTGCCGCTTCGATAGTATCCCGAGACCTCCTGAGCTCCATCAAGCTATTAACGGTATTCCTGGCGTAGTGGAGAATGGGCTTTTTATCGGGCTGGCGAGCCAGGTGATCGTGGGGTATAAGGATGGTTCGGTGGGGAGGTTGTAGGAGATTACAACGGCCGAATAGGCAAAAAAGAGTTGCCCTTCATGTCATGGTGACTTGAGGAGGCAACTCTTTCTATGTTTAGACGAGATTTAGATGTCTCGATCGTCGTAGTCCGAGGAATAACTGGAAAATCTCCAGCTAATTCCAGCGAAATTAACTACAGAAAATCCATCTATTCTACTTGTAGTTCCGCTAAACGGGCAGAGTCGGTGTGCGTATGGGTGTAGGCGAGTGTATATGGATGTTCCGCCTAGACCTTCGCTTACACTAACGGCTGCATACCCATCTCAACCCAACTTTCCCTCGTTGGACCATAAATATCGGGAACGCGCAATCCAGCTTGGCGCATCAAGACGATCATCTCACCGCGGTGGTGAATTTCATGGGAGATGAGGACGCGGAGCGTAAGCCCGTTAGGCCACTGATCGCCGTACATATCGCTAGTCTCGAACAACTTGGCCTCGGTCCATTGCGACTTAACCGCTTCGATGGCTGCGGCAGCGGAGGTGCGGTAGGTATCAGCGATAGTTTGGGCAGAAGCGGGAGCAAGCTCCTCCCCTTCAGGGGCGGTGAATGTCAGCCCTGTGCGGGACAGCATCTCGTGGACTGTTGTAGCGATGTGCCACGCAATTTGTCCAAGTGAACGGAGTTCAGGCGTGATTTTCTGGGCAAGTGAAGCATCTGTTAGGGCGTCCATGACGCGTTGGGTGCCTTGCGCTTCTCGGGCATATTCGGTTGCAAAATCTTCAATCATTTTAATCATGGGGGTTGTCCTCCTCAAATTTGTACTGGCATCGTAAGTATGGGCTTGGTCTTGCCGCCAGAAGAAACTGGCATCACTAGCAGGGCATTCTTGTATGGATATGTTGTCAGCAGGGGCAGAGTTTCCTATCGATGCTTGTTCTTGGTTGATACGCACACCTCATACCCCTAGTATAGACAAACATTGCTGACAACAGAATGTCAGTGATTCGAATAAAGGGCAACTATTTTTTCGGCTTTTTCTTTGATAATGGCTGCGATATGCGCCGGTTCTAGAATGCGCAGGCTGGGGCCATAGCTGAGCAGTGTGCCATACAGCCATGGCTCATCGGGCTGTGTCGCTCTAATCATCAGTGTTCCGTCGGGCTGCAGGGTCACATGCTCTGGACGGAAATAATCTTCGATCTGTGCCCTGACATTCGGCTGAGCGTGCAGCACGAGCGTAATAAGGGTGGCAGGGTTTCTGTTGCCTAGACGATAGTCAAGCTGCTCCAACGTTTCTTGCTTGCGTTCGAATATTTGGGAAAGCACATCGACGCCATGCATACGAGATAAGCGGAAAATCCGAAAATCCCCACGCAGCAAGCAGTAACCGTACAGATACCAGCCGAAGCCTTTGACCACGATGCCCATGGGCTCTACGGTTCGCACGGACGGTTCGCTTTGCGATGAAAGATAAGAAAAAGTGACGAGTCTTGTCTCCTTAATTGCGGTTCGGAGAGTCGCAAGATGCTCTGTATTTTGCTGGCTGCTGCCCCAAGGATTCATGTCGAGAATGAGCTGGTTGCCCAGTTGCTTTGCAGCGGGTTGCTCGGATTTGGCGACGAGTGCACCGACCTTATCCAGCAGATTGCTGATTTCTTGGTCGGGGACGGAAGCATGAATTCCTTTGAGGCCGGTGATGATCGATTGCAGCTCTTCCAAAGAAAGAAACTGCCGATCCAGACGGTATTGGTCCATGATTTCATATCCACCGCTGAGTCCCGAATAGGAAACAACCGGAATGCCAGCTAGGTTAATAGCCTCCACATCCCGATAAATGGTGCGCATAGACACCTCGAACCGCTCGGAAAGCTCCTTGGCACTAATACGGCGACGATTGAGCAGCAGCATGGTGATGGCGAGTAAACGATCTATTTTCAGAAGGAACACCTCTTTAATTCTGGTCGTATTCTTCATTCATTATTCGATTATACTGATGAAAATCCTTTGTTGCCCGTTTCGCGCATACCACATTGGAAAAATTGGAATAATAAACCGAATTCAATTCCATGATGGGAAGTGCGAACAATGTCTCGGTTTAGAAAAAGTTTTAGAATCCCACTGCGCGCAGCAGCATTGGGTATGCTCTTGAGCGGCGCTTTAAGCTTTAGTGGGTCGGCAGAGGCCTCCACGCTAGCGGTACCTCCGCCACCCGCACAACTAACGCCTCCACAGAGTGGGCAAGGTCAGCTCATCCAGACGCGTGAGATTGATGTCACCGGTGACGGCAAATTAGAGATGGTCTCCCTTGTCGGTCTGAAATCGGACATGAACAGTCCCTATTATGACAAGTTGTTTATCTCCTCCGTCGGACAAGGTCAGGCGCAGGTCGTGATTCCGCTGGAGGGCGGGTACAATCCGAAAATGGATTTTTGTGATTTTATCCATGACAAGCTGCCACAAATCTATGTGACCTCCGATACCGGCGGCAGTGGCGGGTTTACTTCGAATTACATCTATTCGCTCAGAAATAATGTGCCCACTGCGATCCCGATGCCAGAACCGCTGCATGTCAAAGCGACCTTTAAGAATAACTATAAGGTGAAGATGAAAATCGAGGAGACCGGCAAATCCTTTACTCTCGATATTGCGGATCGCAAGGAGGCTTACGAGCAATTCGGCATTTACAACCAAGGGAAAATTGTAAAGCCAATCATAGTTAATGTGGATGCGTACAGCCTGTTGAAGCCCGTCGATGTGGATCGGGATGGCTTCTGTGAGTTGAAAGGTGTTCAGCGCATCACAGGTATTGCCAATGCAGACACACTAGGCTATGTCACTTCGGTGTGGAAATGGCACAAAGATAAATGGAAGCTGAAGGAAGCGGCTGTTACGCAAACCTTGACGACCAGCATGGTGCGTGCACCAAGTCTTGAAGACGAGGACTAGAGACGACAAAGACCGCTCTTACACGGAAAAAATTCCATGTAGGGCGGTCTTTCTTCATGTGGGCTTATGCCCAGTTTCCATTGCGGAATAAAGGCTCGCGCGTACCGTCTGCCGTAATCCCGTCAATCGCCATATCCTTGGAACCAATCATGAAATCTACGTGGATTAAGCTTTTATTGTAGCCATTTGCTTCAAGCTCCTCGGCACTCATCGTCGTTCCACCCTCAATCGTGAACGGGTAGGAATTGCCTAGCGCGACGTGACAGGAAGCATTTTCGTCAAATAGTGTGTTGTAGTAGATGAGACCTGACTGTGAAATGGGGGAGTCATAAGGCACGAGTGCGACTTCACCCAAATAACGAGCACCTTCATCCATATTGAGCATGTTGTTGAGTACTTCTTGACCCACTTCTGCAGTTGCTTCGACGACGCGGCCATCTTTGAAGGTTAGGGAGAAGCCATCGATTAACGAACCTTGGTAGCTCAGCGGCAAGGTGCTGCGAACCGTACCATTCGTTCCGTTGCGAGCGGGCATCGTGAACACTTCCTCTGTCGGGATGTTCGGAACGAAGAAAATACCCTTCTCAGATTCGCTGCCTGCGGCAACCCATAGATGCTTCGGTGCTAGTTCTATGTACAAGTCGGTACCTGGTCCTTGGAAATGCAGTTGCTTGAACTTCTTGTTGTTCAGCAAGTTCTGTTTCGCCGTCAAGGTGCCGATATGTTCTTTCCATGCGGTCACAGGATCGGCTAGATCAGCACGCGTCAGCTTGAAAATTTGCTCCCAAAGTTTCTGAACCCGCTCAGCTTCGCCTAAATTCGGGAATACCTTTGCTGACCATTCAGGTGTTGGGTAGGAAACCATAAGCCAGTTGACTTTGTTGCTGCGTGTATAGTTCAGGTAGCCTGCGCGTGCCGTAGCTGCTGCTTTGCTGGACATGGCGACACGGGCTGGATCAATATCTTTGAGCAAATCGGAGTTGGGTGCGTAAATGGACAGGAAAGCTGCACCTTCCTTTGCCATTTCTTCCATCCCGTTAGCACGCCATGCGGGGTAGTTCTGAAGGGTATCTTCGGGTGCGTGCTTCAGGCGAAGCGCCTTTACTACATCGTCATCCCAGTCCACGACGACATCCTTCGCACCAACGTCATAAGCCTTCTGAGCCAGCTTGCGGACGAAATCTGCACAAGCTATCGGCGTCGTGATGACGACGGTTTGATCCTTTTGTACATTTAATCCGACGCGTATGGCAAGCTCTGCATATTGGTCTAAATAATGCTCGAATGATTCCATCTCTATGTCTCCTTTATATTTGAGTACCATTTAGTGTATGATAGAAAATAAAACTTTAACCCCGTGGGAGAAAGGCTGGGCACATATGGAAACGAAAAACGCGGAAGCTAACGTAAGCGCAATATCCAATTTCATTAAGAACATTGTAAACGAAGATTTGAAATCAGGCAAAGTCAGTCAGGTCGTGACCCGATTTCCCCCGGAGCCGAACGGTTACCTTCATATAGGACATGCAAAGGCGATATGCACGAACTTTGAAATCGCGGATGATTTCAATGGGTTGACGAACCTTCGATTTGATGACACGAATCCGGTCAAAGAAGATGTTGAATATGTGGAGTCCATTAAACAAGACGTAGAATGGCTCGGTTTTAAATGGGACGGGCTTTTCTTCGCTTCGGACTATTTCGAAGAAATGTATAGCCGAGCATTAGTCTTGATTCGCAAAGGACTGGCTTATGTAGACGACCAATCTGCGGATGAAATCCGTGAAACTCGTGGTACGTTGACGCAAGGAGGAACAAACAGTCCTTATCGTGAGCGCACGATCGAGGAGAATTTGTCCCTATTTGAGCGTATGCGTGCGGGTGATTTCAAAGACGGCGAGCGTGTGCTGCGGGCCAAAATTGATATGTCAGCGCCGAATATTAATCTTCGAGACCCGGTTATCTACCGTATTCTTCACGCACATCACCATAACACGGGAGATGCTTGGTGCATCTATCCGATGTACACATATGCTCACCCGCTGGAAGATGCGATTGAAGGTGTAACACACTCGCTCTGTTCGAGTGAGTTTGAGGATCAACGTCCGTTCTACGACTGGGTAATTCGTGAGTGTGAGATGCCGAATGTGCCGAGACAATATGAATTCGCCCGTATCTCCTTAATGAATACCGTTACGAGCAAAAGAAAGCTGAAACAACTCGTCGACGAGAAAGCCGTTGATGGTTGGGACGATCCACGTATGCCGACCATATCAGGTCTGCGTCGTAGAGGCTTGACGCCAGAGTCGATTCGCAACTTTGTCCGTGAGCTTGGCGTATCCAAAGGCGGCGGCGGCAGTGTGGTTGACACACGCATGCTGGATCACTTCATCCGCGAGGATTTGAAGCTGAAGGCGCTGCGCACGATGGGCGTACTGAATCCGCTCAAAGTTGTCATCACCAACTATCCTGAGGATGGCGTGGAGATGCTGGAAGCGGAGAACAACTCCGAGAACCCGGAAATGGGCAATCGCATGATTCCATTCTCCCGCGAGATCTACATCGAGCAAGATGACTTCATGGAGAATCCACCGCCCAAGTATTTCCGGTTATTTCCCGGCAACGAAGTGCGTTTGAAAAACGCCTACTTCATCAAGTGTAATGACTTCATCAAGGATGCGGATGGCAATGTGGTTGAATTGCACTGCACTTATGATGTTGAGACGAAAAGCGGCAGCGGCTTCACTGGCCGTAAAGTCAAAGGCACCATCCACTGGGTGGATGCGAAAAGCGCCGTACCCGCGGAATTCCGCCTGTACGAGCCACTGATCTTAGACGATGAGGAAGGCGAAGAAGAGACATCGTTCATGGATAAAGTAAACCCAAATTCCTTGCAAATCGTGCAAGGCTTCGTCGAGGACAACATGAAGAGCGTGAGCCCGCATGATAAGTTCCAGTTCTTCCGCCACGGTTACTTCAACGTGGATCCGAAGTACACAACACAGGATCATCTGGTGTTCAACTTGATCGTTTCATTGAAAAGCTCGTTCGTGGTGTAACGAACGAAGATATAGTTGAAACCGAACCCCCTGGCGGATGCTAGGGGGTTTTGGCTTTTTAGCGTCGCAGTAAGGGGGTACATGATGGTAAGCTCCATAATAGGGTAAGGAACGACCTGCTATCAGCCTCACAGCAACCTGCAAAAGTGCAACTGTTTGGGGCAAAATCCCCCGAAATCGGAGCATTCATGGGAAAAGGATGCCTATTAGCAGTTTTCAGTTGAAGTGCAGGAGATTTAAAGCATTTCGCGAATGCGTATAAGGAAGTATTTGTGAAAATGAAGGTGTGGGGGAATAAAGTAGTTTTAGGAGGCGCACATGAAGACGACGATTTATATGGTTAGACACGCGGAATCTCCCTATAATGAAGGAAATGAAAGGACCAGGGGACTTACCCCCAAGGGGAAAATGGACGTAGAAGACATCACAAAGATATTAAAAGATGAAGAAATTAATATGCTGATATCTAGCCCATATGCGCGAGCAATTTTAACCCTAGAGGGGTTGGCTAAAGAAATAGAACAAGAGATTAAGATTGTTGAAGATCTTCGGGAAAGGCATTTTTCTAGTGAAGATGCTCTGATTCCTGCAGAAGATTTTATGTCAGAGATGAAGCGGATGTTTGATGACTTTGATTATGCTTATCCAGGTGGAGAATCTAATAAAGCCTGCCAACAAAGATCGGTGGCAGTATTGAAGATTATTTTAGAAGAAAATAAGGGTAGGAAGATAGCCATTGGCACACATGGTAATGTGATGACATTAATGATGAATCACTTTGATGCGACATATGGATTCGATTTCATGAATCAGACCAGGAAGCCTGACATTTATAAAATGCAATTTAATGACCTCGTATTGGAGGAAGTGACGAGACTCTAGGAACCGCGTGAATAGGGATGTCATCCGTGAGAAATTAGAAATTTTTCCTTCACAATTCTCCCTTACACTAACAGGATAATGGTTTCATTCAAGGAGTGTGACCCCTCGTGACAATGGTATTAGTCGTAGATGATGATCTGAATATATGTAAAATCACGAAGCTATATCTGGAGAAGAACGGCTTCGAGGTAGCGACGGCGAACGACGGCGAGCAGGCGCTCGCGCGGTTCAAGGAGTTGCAGCCCGATTTCATCGTGCTGGATATTATGCTGCCGAAGCGCGATGGTTGGTCGGTCTGTCAGATGGTTCGCGCACAAAGCGATGTGCCGATTCTGATGCTAACGGCGCGAGGCCACGTGGATGAGCGCGTGGAGGGTCTGCGGATGGGAGCCGACGACTATTTGGTGAAGCCTTTTGACCCGAATGAGCTGGTCGCACGGGTAACGTCGATCCTTCGTCGGACGGGGCTTCGCACCCAAGTGGCGCCTGCGGCCAACGTATATGAGGTCGGCAGCTTGCGCATTGATAGCCTAGGCCATGAGGTGACGGTGGAGGGGCAGGTTGTCGCCTTACCGAAGAAAGAGTACGAGTTGCTGCTGTTTTTCGTACGGAATCCGAATCAAGTATTCACGCGCGAGGACCTGATCGCTAAGATCTGGGGGTGGGATTTCGAAGGAGAGGACCGTGTGGTTGATTTATATATCAAACGATTAAGACAGAAGCTGTCGGCCCTCACGGATCGCAAAGAAGACTGGAGTATCCGTACAGTATGGGGTGTGGGCTATAAGTTTGAGGGGCCAGGCATATGCTGAATTCCTTTTATCGCAAGCTACTATTTATATATATAGCGATTACGGTGGTGTCGATTGTAGCGATTTCTGGCGCGATTGGTTACACGATGAAGCAGAAGACGTATGACCGAAGCGAGAAACTTTTACTGGAAAAAGTGGAGCAAGTGGAGGAGCTAGCGAAGGATCTGTTCGATAATTCGACGGCTCAGAAGGATTTCCGCAAGCAGATTAATGCGATGGAGAAAACTTCAAATGTCCGCGTTTCGGTGATCCGACATCCTCGAGCGACCTTGGATAAAATCCAAGCTGTAGGCGAAGTTCCTGCCCGACTGGGCTGGGTGGAGAAAGTACTCTCCGGTAACCCGGTGACAGTGAAGAGCACATTTACACAGAATAGTCCTGTCAAAATGCTGATCGTCGGACGTCCTGTCCTACAGGACAGTCGGGTGGTTGGGGCGATTTTCCTGTATACGCCTATCCAGAATATCCAAGGTACGATTAAAGAGATTAATCGCGCTATTTACATCTCTGCTCTCGTGGTGGCGCTACTGGCAATTGCGCTTCTTTACTTTGTGTCACGGCACTTTGTGAAGCCTTTGCAGCAGATGAGCAAGACAGCGGAGGCGCTGGCACTCGGAGATTTCAGTGGCAGGGTGCCTGTACGCGGCAAAGATGAAATCGCCTCGTTGTCGGGGTCGCTCAACCGCATGGCCGGCAAGCTGCAAAAGGTCGAAGAAGGCCGGAAGCGGTTCCTCTCGGAAATTTCTCACGAACTTAGGACACCGCTGACGACGATACGCGCCTCCCTGCAGGGCATCACGGATGGCGTAGTTGATCCAGAAGATGCGAGGGAATTCATCGATATCTCCCTCCAAGAGACACTTCGACTAAGTCATCTAGTGGATGATCTGCTGGAGTTGTCTTCATTTGAGGAGAAGCAGGTGAAGTTGACGATGCAATCCGTTGATCTGCCAGAGTTAATTGGACTCGTGGTGACACAGTTGAAGATGAAGGCGAAGGGTAAAGGGATTGAGCTCAGCGCAAGTGTGGAGGGAGCGTATACCGTCCAGGCAGATGCGGACCGACTCAAGCAAGTATTCATCAACTTACTGGATAATGCGATCAATCACATTCCAGAAGGCTCACAAGCTGGGATTCGCGTGAAGGCGGTCAGGCAGGAACGTTGGATCGAGGTATGGGATGAGGGGCAGGGCATTTCTCCAGAGAAGCTGCCGTATCTTTTTGATCGGTTTTACAAAGCGGACGAAAGCCGCAATCGCTCCGGCGCAGGGTTGGGATTAACGATTTGTAAGCACATTATCGAGGCGCACGGCGGTTCCATTCGTGTCGAGTCGCAGCTGGGGGCTGGGACGGTTTTCAAAATCTTTTTGCCACCTATACCTGTCCTCACATGACAAACTTATGACATAACTATGGGATAAGATAAGGTTCGTAAGGTAAAGGGGTAACGACCCTATATACGAATCGAGGAGTGATGCCACATGTTGAAAAAGAAATTAGCAGGATTAGTGTTAGTAGGTGCGATAATATGCTCTGTTCCGGTGGCGGCTTTCGCCGAAAATGTACAAGGAGATATACCAGCAGCATCAACAACGAAGTTTCATCCTTTGAAACAACTTTTAGTGGAGAAAGCGAAGGCTTTTGGCATATCGACGGATGGGAAAACGAATAAGGAGATCAAGACAGAGCTGAAAGCGGCGTCTTTAACTGAGCTGCAAGCAAAAGCGACTGAAGCGGGTATCTCGACGGAAGGGAAAACTGGCAAGGAACTCCATACGGCGTTAAAGGCTGCCAAAGAGGCCAAAAAAGCAGCGAAACAAGCGAAGGTAGCTGAGGCTGTGAATAAGAGAGCAGCCAAACTAGGCATCTCCACGGATGGTAAAACAACGGAGCAGGTTTACACAGAAATCACGAGTGCACTGCAAGCCAAATGGGCGAAAAAAGCTGCGAAATAAATAGGATCAAGCATAGTATGTACATGAAGGAAACCCTGGTGCCAACTCTGGCGCTGGGGTTTTTCCTACTCCGAATCATTTTGCGATACTCTCATAATATAAGCGTTAAGGGGGATATGTTATAATAAATGTATTAGTAAAAGTTGGATGAACCCCTGTAAGGAGGTTGCCATGCTCTTCTTCTCCAAAATCCTATTGCGTCTAATCCGTTGGAATAATCTCTTTGTTTTTGGCGTAGCTGTTGTATTCATTGGAGGCAGCGCCTTGTTAGCCTATGAACTTGAGCCGAGCACCTTCGAGACCCGATTTAACGGCCTCTGGTGGGTCATGACGACGGTTACGACTGTCGGCTATGGTGACTTCTATCCACATACGGTTGCAGGAAAATGCTTAGGGATCGTCGTCTACATCTTTGGTATTGGGCTTATTTCCATAACGATTAGTAAAGTCGTGGATGCCTTATTTGTGTATCAGCGGATGAAGGAGGAAGGGAAATTGAAGTTTGCAGGTGAGAATCATTTTGTCATTATTGACTGGAGTCAGCATGCAGAGAATGCCATTAACGAGATTCTGAACTCGGATCTCCTCGTGGAAGTTGTACTTATAGCTACACTGGACAAATCGCCAATTCAACATGATCGTGTGCATTATGTGCTGGGCAACCCGCAACTCGTGGCGACTCTCGAAATGGCGAATACGTCGAAGGCAAGAGCGGTATTCATCTTTGCTGATGAGGTGACGCAGTTCCAGAACACGATTCGAGATCCTGCCTTTGTCGATGGCAAAACCTTGCTGGTCGCCACGACCGTTGAGCGCAACTATAGCCATGTCTACACGATCGTGGAGATTCGCGATAAGCAAAACCTGCCCAACTTCCAGCATATTCGCATTGATGAATTCATCTTTGGCAGTGAGACGATTTCCCAGCTCGCGGTACGCTCGGCGTTCAGCCCAGGCACCTCGAAGATTCTCACACAGCTGCTGACGCGCACGCCTCAAGGTGAGGACCTCTATGAGATTCCTACACAGGCGAAGTGGGTGACGTTCCATGATGCTTTTCAGGATTTGCTGCAAAAGGGCGCTACATTGATCTCAGATGGGGAGCATCTGAACATTAACAAAAGGCTTCATGAAGAGATTCCGCTGGGAGCTAAGCTTTTCGTAATTTGTGATAAGGAAACGTACGGACGGTTGACTCAGAAATAGAAGAAGAGCCAGAGGCGGGGCCTCAGGGCTCTTTTTTATAACGTTATGCCATCATCCTATACCTCGGAAAAAATAGGAATATATCCGAATAACGTTATGGCACAGTGCTATTTAAACGGGTAACCTTTTGAACTACACCTATGCCCCAGAAATACCAGGTGTTACTTCACCTTCAAAACCGCAACCAACCGACTCAAGGTCGTTCCTTGAACGAGCAATGAGAACACTACATTGCTGAACGTCATCGAGAGTAGCAGGTCGCGGCCTTCGAACGCAGGCGACACGCTTAAGATAAGGGCAATGGAAAGGGACCCTTTCAGACCACCCCAGGCAATGATGGGCTTCCATGTTCGAGGGATGGAGCGATCCATCGAGAGACTTACGTATACAGCGATGAATCGCGCAACGAGAACGATTAGAATGCTTCCACCAATCAGGGGCCATTTGTCCGTGAAGTCAATGTTCGATATTTCCAAGCCCACCATGAGGAAAATGAGCGCATTGCCAATAAAGGCGATGACCTCCCAGAAGGAATCCATTTTCTCTAGCGTGGTGTCAGACATGCCGATGTTCTTCCCGTAAGTTCCGAGCAATAGTCCAGCAAAGACCACCGAGATTACGCCGGATAGGTGGAACATCTCGGCGATCTCGAATACGCCATAGAACAAGACGATGGATAGACCAATTTCGACGAGATAGTTATCGATGCGCGAGGTGATTCTGGAAGCTAGGAAACCGCCAAGGATCCCGATCAGCATCCCACCGAGCACAACCTTGGCAAACTCTAATGTGCCATCCAGAAGGCTGGACATGCTGAGCATCGTAGTGACTAGCGCGATTTTGAATAGGACGACGGCGACGCCGTCGTTGGCTAAGCTTTCGCCCTCGACGATCGTGGATAGCTTCGAATTGAGTCCGAGCGACTTAAAAATACTGAGCACGGAAACGGGATCGGTAGCGGCCATCAAGGCGCCGAATACGAGTGATTTTTGCAGGGAGAGACCTAAGAATACAGAGCAGAGCACCGCTACAAGAACAAAGGTAATCAATGTGCCGAGTAAGGAAAGCAGTAGGATAGGCCGCTTGTTTTCCTTCACCTCATGGAAGTGCAGCTTGATCGCCGCATCCCCAATGAGGGCGGATAAGAAGATAAGGATAACAGTGGTTTGGAATACGTGATCGGACGAGATGTAAAGTTTGAGCTCATCCATAGCAGGAATGGGAAGGAGTCCAAGCAATAAACCCGCAATGACGAGCAATGTAGGATAAGGTTGTTTCAGTTTGTCTGCCAAATAGGCAATAGCAACCGCGATAGCAAGCAAGACAAGCCAGTAATGAATCATCTCAATTCCTCCTATCACATAACCGAAGTGTTCGGTTTAACCTTTCAGTAACACCTGCTACACCCAAGTAACGCTCGTGATGAGGCGATGCTTCATGAGTGATAGGATAAAGTCCTCATAGGAATCTTGACGCACAATGAATTGATAATCATGATTTTTAAAGGCGTAGAACAATACATCTGTAATGACATGATTATGTTCGAAGTCATGCTGAATGTCTTTCACCCTCTGATCCATAGAAGCGTCCCCGAGAATGTGAATGCGGAATTCAATATCCTGCCCGTTGGGTGCTTCACTGAGCTGTATAACCTTGTCGTCAAATGTGTATTGTAACATCACATCATCTTCCTCTCTTCGTGGATTCCCTACATCAAATATCGCAGGTAGATATAGATACTGGATAAAACAATCGATAAGATCATCAAAGGAAAGCCATATTTCAGATATTTCATGAAGGTGATCGGGTAACCCTCTTTACCTGCGAGACCTGCGACAATTAAATTCGCACTGGCTCCAATTAAGGTGCCATTCCCCCCCAAACAAGCACCCAAGGCAAGGCTCCACCACAGAGGTTCAAGGTTGCTCACACCCATATTACCCATTTCCTGAATCATCGGAATCATGGTAGCGACGAATGGGATGTTATCGAGGAAAGCCGATGCAATCGCGCTCAGCCAAAGAATCAGCATCGAAGTTGCGAGCTCATTGCCACCTGTCAATTCAATCGCCTGCGCAGCTAATTGAGCAATCACACCGGTTTCCACAAGTCCGGATACGAGCACGAACAGACCGACAAAGAAGAAGATCGTAGGCCACTCGATGCTAGCGAAAGCCGACTCCAGCATATGCTCGCCAGTCAGGAGAAGCAGCAGAAACGCACCGCTCAGCGCAACCGTAGCCGATTCCAAATGCAAGCTCTGATGCAGGAAGAAACCTAGAAGGGTAAGTGCCAGAACGATGAGGCATTTCCAGAGAAGCTTCCGATCTGTCAGCATGGCCTTCTCATCCATCGCCATAATGCTCTCTTGCAGCGCTGGGGTAGATTTGATTTGTTTCCCGAAAAGCAGCAGAAATAATGGAATATAGGACAGCATGATAATGATTGCAATTGGTGCAAGGTTATTAATAAATGCCATGAATGTAAGCTCTTTCACCGCGCTGCCAATCATAATATTCGGTGGATCGCCGATCAGCGTTGCTGTACCCCCCACATTAGAGGCCAGAATTTGTGTGAAAAGGAACGGGAAAGGATTCACGCGAAGCTGTCTCGTAATGCTCAGGGTGACAGGGACCATAAGAAGGACGGTCGTCACATTGTCCAAAAAAGCAGAACAGACCGCCGTGATGACCACGAGTGCGATCAATATCCTTCGCGGTTGTCCCTTGGCGAGCTTAGCCGCCTTTACCGCTACATATTTGAAAAGTCCCGTCTCCGCTGTAATACCCACAATAATCATCATCCCGATGAGCAGGCCTAGCGTGTTGAAATCAATGTGATGCAGCGCAGTCTCTTGGCTGACGATGCCGAAAGCAACCATAAGCACGGCGCCAATCATGGCGATAATGGTGCGGTGAATTTTCTCAGAAATGATAATGGCATAAATAAGCAAGAAGATGCCGATAGCCCAGTAAGCTTGTAATTCCACTAGATGTTGCTCCCCCCAATGACTTGATTTCAGGATTTCCAGAATTGACCTGAGTTATGTGTAATAAACGACCCGTAGTTCCCCGAAAAAGACAAAAAGAGCCCGCTTTTGGCAGGCTCCTCCGGGTCAATCCTATATAGCGTAACTATACCTGCTCCACTGAGAGTTGTAAAGAGAAAGTCATTTGGTACAATAGATATAATGTGTTAACTCGGGGTGATAAGAATGATCAATATTGGTTTGGCTGGTTGGGGTGACCATGACTTAGGCGGTAGCAAAGGGAAGCTTGTGACGTACGGTGCTCATTTCCCGGTAGTGGAGGTTGATACATCTTTCTATGCCGTCCAGCCTGAACGCAATTATGCGAAATGGGTCCAAGAGACACCTGAGAATTTTGGGTTTATTATCAAAGCCTACCAAGGGATGACTGGCCACCTTCGAGGTGAGAATCCGTTTCCAGGTGGGACTTGCGAGATGTACGAGGCATTCTTGCAGTCAATTCGACCCGTTCAGGAAGCGGGAAAGCTGAAGGCCGTGCTGTTTCAGTACCCGCCGTGGTTTGCGTGCAACAAGGCGAGTGTGGATGTGATTCGGGAGGCGAAAGCCAAAATGGGCGATGTCCCGCTCGCGCTGGAGTTCCGACATCAGAGCTGGTTCACGGAGGACATGCGGGATAAGACGCTGGCCTTCATGAAGCGCGAGGGCTGGATGCACAGCATCTGCGACGAGCCGCAGGCAGGAATTGGATCCGTTCCGATCGTCCTGGAGGCGACGCATCCTGACATGACGATGGTTCGCTTCCACGGACGCAATGTCGGGGGATGGGTACAGACGAACGAGGCCAACTGGCGCGATGTAAGGTATCTGTACGACTACAATCCGCAGGAATTGTTGGAGTGGAAGGTGAGGTTGCTCCGCTTGCAGGAGCAGACGCGGGAGATTTGTATCATTTTCAACAACAACTCAGGTGGACATGCAGCAGGGAATGCGAAAACGTTGATGAGCATGCTAGGCTTGGACTACGAGGGGCTTGCACCGAGACAGTTGGATTTGTTCTAAGAGAAAGTGACTCCAGGTTCAAACGATGAGCTAGTGGTCAGCGTTCTGTCGCTGAATTGTCGAAGTCGATGCTGTCGGACTAGGCGACATTTGATAGAATGGGATGTAGGAGCAGATAAAAGGGGCGTGTGACAGGTGGTTGGTGCGATTATTGGCAGTGTGATTGCGATTATTATCGTGATTGGGCTAACGATTTGGATAACGAAGAAGGCTTATTCGCGTAAATGGGAAGATGATGAATAGAAGTTTCATAGATACGCAAATACCCCTGTAAGAAGCACATCACGTGATGCGCTCTCTTGCAGGGGTATTTAATTGATTTTAACCGACTGAACCTCGTTGTGCTGTATTTACTCCTCCTGCACCCGTCGGTAATCCGAAGGCGTCACACCCGTTTCTCTTTTGAAAATCCGATTAAATGAACGGTAATTCTCGAAACCGATGGATTCGGCGATCTCAAATGTTTTCTGATCCGTCGTTAGGAGTAAAAGTTTGGCCTTTTCCACTCGCAGTCGAGTTAAATATTGAACGAAGCTTTCGCCAGTCGTTTTCTTAAACATACTGCTGAAATAAGGCACGCTGTAATTGATCGATTCTGCCAGTTCTTCCAACTTGTACGGATAGCTGAGGTCCTCGTACATCTTCTGGATCATACGGGAGATCGAGGAGTCGATTGACTTGCTATCGCCCTGTAGTTTCTGCAGATTACGGAAGAAAAGGAACGTCGTTTCATGCACAGCGTGGAATGTCTGGCATTGATCAAGCTTCTTGCGGAACGCTGCCTCTAGCTCCACGGGTTCCTCGGCATCCGCTGTGAAATGGCTGATATCCAGAAATACGCGTAGATATAAGGATTTGATCTGCTCCGGGTCCCATCGCTGTTCCAACGCTTGTCGGAAGAAAGAGTTGCGCTCCTCCTCTAGGGCGGCTGCACTGCGAAGTGGCTCCAGCAGTGCCTGCTTCAAAATCTTCACCCAGAGACGACTATAATTCTCTGGGATGTGTTGAAACGTGACCATCTCGGTCCAAGCAGAGCGTGAGACGGTCACATTCCACTGATAAAAGAACGGATTGGCAGCCGTCACAAGCTTCTTCAGCTCCGCCAGCCGTTCTCCCATACCCTGCTCGATTCGGAATTCCAACGTGAGCGGGTTCATTTTAAGATAAGCCGTAAAGGATTGAATGATCTGTTCAAGGAGCACCTCTCCTTGGGAGGAGTTCCCCTCTGGCGCATAGATTGAAAAGAACCGCCCTTTATCCAAGGCGATAACTTTATTCGCCCCACGGGCCGTGAGCAGCTCCTTTAAGACGTTGACTCCGGCGAATTGCCACAGCTTCAACTCTTCCTGCTGATCAATCGAGAACCGCAGCGAGCTTCGATCGAGTTCCAGCAGCAGCACATGAAAGTTCCCGCTGGCTACTGGGATATGGGCAGCTTCCAAGCTCTGAAGCCACTCGGACTCGGCATCCGATGAACGAAGCATATCGAGAAAGGTACTCTGCTCAATCTCCATTTCGTTCGAGCGAACCTTTTGCTCCAGGAGCAGCTGCTTCTCTCGGGATTCATCTAATGAAACCGCCTGTCGGGCAAGACCCTCCATGGTGCGGGCAAGCAACTCGGGATCAGAAAGGCAGTCATCTTTGATTAAATAGGCGGCGGCCTTTAACTGAATGGCTTGCTGAGCATAGTGGAAGTCTTTGTGACACGTCAGAATAATCATTTGCGGCATCGTTTCACCGCTTTGTTCGATTTCGTGGAGCATCTCTAAGCCGTTCATCCCAGGCATTGTAATATCTGTAACGATCATTTGGGGCTTATGCTGTAAAAAGAGTTCAAGGCCCTCAATTCCATCCTCCGCTTCACCAACGAGTGCGAACATGTCGCTTTGGTCCTCGATCATATGCCGAAAAACGGTTCTTGCCGGTATCTCATCCTCGACCAATAACACTTTATAGCTGCTCATGCTGCACCTCCTTTAAACGTACGGTATCAGGGGGAAGCAGGAAACGAATCAGCAGGCCTTGATCACTGGGAGAGAATAATTCCATCTGCGCTTCCTTGCTGAACATCAGCCTGATCCGTAACCAGACATTTTTGAGGCCGATATTTTCGCCCAGTTGTTCTTGCTGCATGTGCACCCGCAGCTTCTCAAGCTGCGTCTCATCCAGACCAATCCCATCGTCTTCAATCTCAATTACGGTGCATGCGTCAATGGACCGCGTATACACGCGAATGTGGATGTGGCCTTCAGCCTTCTTTTTGGGTAAAATCCCATGAAACACGGCATTTTCAATGAGTGGCTGCAAGCTTAGCTTAGGGATGTACATGGCCTTCAAAGGCGATTCAATGTCGACATGCAGCTTGGTCTGGTATTTGTATCGCATGTTTAGCAGGCCGATATAATCCTGTAGATAGTCTAGCTCCTGCTGCAGCGGCACATTCTGATCGTAATTTTCCATACTGTAACGCAGCAAGGAGACGAATTTTCCCATCAAAGTATTAATGTTGTCGTAATCTTTCAGCATAGCAAACATGCGAATCGTATTGAGCGTATTGTACATAAAATGTGGATTAATCTGCGATTGCAGCGCCCGAATCTCCAGCTTGCGCTTCATATCTTCGGACTCCTGCTGTTCGGAAAGCAAGTCCTGAATACGGACAGCCATCGCATTGAGCATACGTCCTAAATCGCCGATTTCATTATTGGCAAAATAAGTGACACGAGCATCGAAATTCCCTTTTTTGATCGCATCGACCTGTCGCTTCACTGCTTGCAATGGGCGATACAATTGGTATCCGAAGCCGATAACGGAGAGGCCGCCGACCGTGACAAGTGCAAGGAGAAAATAGGTGACGGTCTTGCGAATGATGTCAGCGCTTTGGGTCAACTCTTGTGAAGGAATTTCCGAGATGACGATCCATTTATCAAAGGTTTTCGTTTGTTTCACGGAAATGATCGACGTGTCCATCCCGAATTGCGTTGGTTTCCCTAATGAGACCCAATGCGCTAGAATGTTGCGGGTACGGACATCATCCTGGTTGCGCTCTAGTTTGCTGGTTGTGGCTATGGTAATGCCACTCTGCGTTAGAAGTGAGACAGAGCCGAGCGAGCCCAGCTGAATATTCTCAATTTGCTGCTGAAACTGCGCATTATTCATCGAAATCAAAAGAACCCCGCGCAAATCCTCGTAGACTTCGAAAGGGATACGGCCGATGTAGTAGGTTGAGTTTTGCAGTATCTTTAAATCAGGGTGCGAGCTCTTATCCAGGAACATGCTGGATTGGTCCTTTGCCAGGAACTCTTGAATCAAGGGCTTGAAAGGTGAGCGTTCCAAGGTTGAGGGAGCCTCATCGGAGGATAAGACTTCACCCGTAATGTTGGAATATACCTGTAGTCCTTCGACATTGCCGATCACGGCAGAAGCGGTACTGAGAACCGAAATGAGATCCTTTTTGCGGACAACCTCTTCGAAATATTGGGAGGAGGGCGACACCAGTGCGCTTTGGATCGATGAAATACGGGAATACTGCTCACTAAGCTCTCGGAACCTGGACATCGTCAGTTCAATGCGGTCCACAACTTGATTGACGAGCTGGGCATTCAGCCGATTGACCTGTTTTTCCACGGTTGAACTGGAGACGGATATGGAGATATAAGATAATACAATCAGCGGGATGATGGAGACAGCCAGCATGACTAGAATCATTTTGATATAGAAGCTACGGGTTAGAAAACCGAAGAAGGGCAACATCATGGTGCTCATCACATCCGTTTGGCATAGTTGATCTCCCTCCGCTCAGGTCGGGGGTCTTTGTATTTGCATTATAGTACATGGGGAGAAAGGGTGATACCGCTTCAGAGCGATATCTTAAAAACGGTGACACTTTCACTTGTTTTCGACATGTTCTTGCTTCCATATCATCTTCTATAATTCAAACTGTACCACATACGACGCGTCAGTAAAAACGAAAAGGGGAATATACATGACTAGTAAAAAAACGTTTGTACCCGTTCTCGCGGCTACATTGCTCTTAGCTTCTGTGGCAGCAGGCTGCTCAAGCAATTCCAAGACACCAGCCAGCACAGCGCAAGGTTCGCAGTCGCCCACGGCTTCAGCAGCACCTACAACCATTAAAGCGATGACCATTTTGTTCGGCAATCCGCCTGCAACAGACAATAATAAGGCGAAAGAGGATCTGGAGAAAAGAGGGAATGTGAAGCTTGACGTTACATTTGTTCCGTCCGAAGCATACAAAGATAAGCTTTCGGTCGCTGTCTCCGCTGGCGATTCCTATGACTTGCTCTTGCTGGATGGCGGTAAAGACGATAAGTATACCAACTTGGTCAAGATGGGTGCCTTCCATGACCTTACTCCTTATTTGGACAATACCAAAAATTTAAAGCAGATTAATCAGACCGTGTGGAAAAACTCGGAAGTCAAAGGGAAAGCTTACGGGATTCCAAGACCGCGCGGTATATATGGCGGCGGAGACGGCAACCTGATTATTCGGAAAGACTGGCTGGATAAATACAACTTGGCGGTGCCCAAAACAGTAGACGAGCTGACCAAGGTGCTTCAAGTGTTTAAGGAAAAAGATCCAGCTGGCGGCGGTAAAACGATTCCGCTTTCAGTTAACGGCGTAGATGCGATCGGGAATCCTGGTCCATTTGCCGGTACGAATCCGATGCAGTTTGCTTTCGGTATACCTAACGTATGGAAGCTGGATAACGGTAATGCAGTTCGGGATTTCCAAACACCGGAGTACAAAGCATACCTCGACTGGCTGCAAGGTGCTTGGAGCAAAGGTTTGATTGACAAGGACGCGCCGGTACTGAAAAACCAGCAGCAAGTGCGAAGCAAATTCATGGCAGGTGTAGCTGGCGTATTTGCTGGCAATGCGAGTGACTTAACCGAAACCAATGTAACTAAACTAAAACAAGTTGACCCGAATGCGGAGATTGCCATCATTGACCTGTTAGAGGGACCGGGTGGCAAAAAAGGAGTTAGCGTGGGCGGTGGCTACTACGGGCTTTGGGCGATTCCGAGCTCGGTGCCTAAAGATAAGGTTCAGAAAATCATCGACTTCTTGGATTTCAGTGCTTCCGAAGAGAACGCAGCATTTGCAAAAACCGGCGTGATTGGGCTGCATGCTAGTGAGCTGAAGGACGGCGTAGCCGTTCAAACGGACGAGCAGAAGAAACAATTTGACCTGGATAAACCATCCCAATTTGTTCTCGAGAACAAAGCCGATCCATACACGTACGCAACAGCGAAAGATCAAGCGATTTTGAAGGTTCAAAAGGCATCACTGGATGTAATCAGCAAAGCGGGTATTGAGAATCCTTTCCTCAGCTATAATTCACAGATTGCCAGTAAAAATCCAGATAGCTACAAAAAAATGAGCGCTGTCATGACGAAATACGTCCTGGGCGAGTCCAAATGGGACGACGTTCAGAAAGAAGTAGATGCTTGGACGAACGGCTTGGGTGGACAAATCACGAAAGAGCTGCTCGATCAATATATCGAAGATCATAAGTAAGCAAGCGTAGGGGGCAGGCTAGCCCCCTCTATTTTTGGTAAGGAGGGGAACGGCTTGGAGAGAACGATACGACTTCATAAACCTAATAAATTCAAACAACTGTGGCCTTTTTATGTGCTGGCAGCACCGGGCCTCCTGTATTTCATCGTGTTCCACTATGCCCCTATGTGGGGGTTAGTGTTAGCTTTTAAGGATTATAGTCCTTTTGTCGGCGTATGGGATAGCCCGTGGGTCGGCCTTACGAATTTCAAAGACTTTTTCAGTACGTCGGACTTTTATATTCTTCTCAAGAATACATTACTGCTCTCATTTCTCAATTTGTTCGTCTATTTCCCATTTACGATTATGCTTTCCATTATGCTGCATGAATTACGGCTTCAACTGTTTAAACGGATTTCCCAAACTATCGTCTATCTCCCACACTTCTTGTCCTGGGTTGTCATATACGGCATTACGATTTCGTTCTTTGGCCCATCAGGGGTCATCAATCATTACATGGAGCAATGGTTCAGCTCGAACACATTATTCCTTGTCAGCAATGAATGGTTCCGTCCGCTCATTATCCTGCAATCCATCTGGAAAGATGCGGGTTGGGGTACGATTATTTTCCTTGCTGCACTTGCTGGCATTAATCCAGAACTGTACGAGGCTGCCAAAGTAGATGGGGCGAATCGTTTCCATAATATTATGAACATTACACTGCCTGGGATTAAAAGCACGATTGTCATTCTGATGTTGCTGAAGCTGGGTTCCTCACTCGATTCGAACTTTATGCAAATTTTCCTGATGACCAACAGCTTGAATCTCGATGTGTCCAATGTGTTTGACCTCTTCGTGTATCACATCGGGTTGGAGCAATTCAATTACAGCTTCGCCATTACCGTTGGCTTGTTTAAGTCGATAGCGAGTCTCGTTCTGGTGCTCACAGCAAATTATGCAGCCAAATGGCTCGGTGAAGAGGGTATTTTCTAGAGAGGAGTAACATTATGAAAGCACGCGTAACCTGGTTCGACAGTCTCCTTACCGTCATCATTGTGCTCATCTCCTTGACGGTGATTCTGCCTTTTCTTTATATCATTGCAGTTTCATTCAGCCCCCCAGGGGATTCGATGGCCGGGAACTTCTTTATATGGCCGAAGCATTGGACACTTGACGCTTACAGCTACTTGTTTAATGCTCAAACCTTTCTGAATTCGATCAAAAATTCGATTTTCATTACCGTGCTGGGCACCTGTGTCAATCTGTTTGTATCCATCACGCTGTCCTATACGCTCTCTAAACGGATTGTGCCTGGACGCCGTATCATGATGCTGTTTATTTTCTTTACGATGATTTTCCATGGCGGCATGATTCCAAGCTATCTAGTTGTGAAAAGTTTAGGGCTACTCGACTCCTATTGGGCGATCGTACTGCCTGCTGCAACAAGTGCGTTTAACGTGCTTGTAATCCGTTCCTTTTTCCAAAGCTTGCCGGAGAGTCTGGACGAAGCAGCGCGCATTGACGGAGCGGGAGAATTTCGTATCTTATTATCCGTTGTAATTCCGCTGTCGAAGCCGATTATTGCGACCTTCACGCTGTTTTTCATGGTGCAGTATTGGAATGAGTTTTTCTCGGCCGTTATTTATATCAATGATACGAACCGCTGGCCGATTCAACCGTTGCTGAGGCAAATGGTGGCGATTAGCGCCTCTAACATATCAGCTGATGCTGCGATTGATGCACAGTTGGCCGTTAATCTGGGACCTAACGTTCAGAATGCGGCGATTTTGCTCGCGATGTTGCCTATCGTGGCCGTGTACCCTTTTCTACAAAAGTACTTTGCCAAAGGCGCGATGCTAGGCTCAATTAAGGAATAAGAAGGTGAAAGTATGATTGAGATGGGATATAAGGATTTACGTCATAATCCAGATTTTACGCAACCGCAAATGTCCGATGAGGCGTTTATTCGGCTAGAGCTAGATGTGGAACGACCAGGGATGGAGCTGGTACGTGAGAGGATGGCTCTCAGTGATGTAGTTGGCGCACGGGATGCGTATTTGTCAGTGATTGATGCCAGCGTCACCAATCGCTACTATTTTAACGTGAGTGATGTGCCGAGCTTGATGGCGTATGCCAGAGAACGGTACTGGGATGACGAGGAAGCCAAGTTGTCCGTCGTGGAAGCTGACCGGATTGTAGCGGGGGATATTCCGATTTTCAAAGGAAAACGCGTCCACTTTCAGGATGGTAAGTATGATTGGAACAGCTGGCTGTACGATAGCTCGCAGTATCAGCTGCATTTGACGAGATTTGTATATGTGAAGCATTTGGCGAGGGCTTACTGTGTGACGGGTGACGAGAAGTACGCAGTGTGCTGGAATGAGATGATGCGTGATTTCATCGATGATAATCCCGTACCTGTGGGCGATACGTTCCGAGCCCAGCATTGTACATGGGATCCGTTGTCCGTCGGTGTGCGATTGTTCACACTGCCGGAAGCATTCATGACGTTCTGGGGTTCGGCTTCTTTCACGCCGGAAGTGAAAATGAAAATGATCAAATCGTTCCATGAGCATGGCCACTATGTACACCGCTATCATGCACACCACGGCAACCATGCGACAATGCAGCTTCGTGGCCTCATCCAGGTCGCGCTGCTGCTGCCGGAGCTCAAGGTCTCCTCAGCGTGGCTGAGTTACGGATTGAAGGAATTACCGAGCTACATCCAGCAAAATGTATACGAAGATGGGGTCCAATTTGAAGCGAGTCCCAACTATCATTTGGTCGTCATGCGGGACTTGTTCGAATTGGTTCCGCTGTTTCAGACACTCGGTTTGGCGGTCGAATCTTCGTATGAACAAGTGCTTGAGCAAATGTATGTTGTCCTTCTGCATATGCTGACGCCAGATGGCCAATTACCGCGCTTTGGTGATACGGATGCGCATGTGTCCAGTGAGCTGCGCACGACAATGAGCTTAGGGGCGTATTTGTATAATCGGGCTGATTTCAAATATTGCGGGCACGCCGAACTGCCTTTCTCTTTATTATGGAGGTTGGGACCTCAGGCAGTGGAAAGATATGATCGATTGACTGCCGAAATGCCGAAGGAAACACTGGCTAGTTTTTCCACTGGCGGGTATATCCTCTCACGGCAAGATTGGAAGCAGGATGCGCTGTATATGGGGATGCGTGCTGGCGTTGGGATTAACGGACATGCGCATTCCGATGCGCTGAGCGTAATCATGTATGCTGGTGGCAAAGAACTGCTGCCAGACTCGGGTATGGGCCTCTTCGAGTGGAACAAAGAGCGGAAATATACCGTGTCCACGCGGGCGCATAACACGGTTGTTGTGGACGGGCAGGATCAGCACGTCCGAGGCCTGCATTGGCAGTCGCCGCCGACAGCGGCTTGCAAAATATGGGATGTACGTGGTAAAGATCAGTATGACTATTGGTTTGCCAGTCATTATGGCTACACCAGGTACGATGATCCCGTTATTCACTCACGCAAAGTACTGTTTGTAAAGAACCGGTACTGGCTCATCGTGGATCTGTTCGAGGCCAATGAACTGCATCGATATGAGCAGTATTATCACCTGCCATGTGGCCAAGCCATTTGTGATTGGGAGGGGAGAAGGGTTAGTACGCATTTAGATGGAGCTAATGTGCAACTACACTATCCACCACAAGCGGGGCAGGAAGATGTGCTGACCGTAGAATCCGGCCTGTTGTTTCATCTAGGGGAGTACTATACGAATCCAGTCGTTAAGCGATCGCTGTCTGTTCGGGGGAAAGCATCGATGGAGACTATCGTTGTACCGAATAAGGATGGCAGCACACGGCCTCGTGTAGTCGTTCACCGGACATCCGCGCGTTTACAGGGAAGAGAGCTAGCGCCATGGGAGGCGACAGCTCTGCGGATTGAAGGTGAGGGATGGTCGGATGAGATATGCCTCTACCATGGCAATGTGGATGTTAGTGCTTATCTCGATCACACGGGAAATATCGTGAGCGCTTCGCTTTTGCATAAGCCACGAGAAATCGAAGGATTGTTCTTTGCTGGGGAGATGCACAGCGAGGATGTCATCATCAAATCGCGTTAATGCGGTGGGGCTGTCAGCGGATGCTGGCAGCCTTTTGTGCACATGCTGCACCCGCATTGGCACACCAGCACTAGCTACTGTGTTACGAAAATTACTGTTTTCGTAACACATACGTGCTCAGCTACATCGAATCCTAAGTATAATGGGGGTATAAAGATCTATATATCTAGTTATTTATACCTAGGTTAATAATCCTATGCTTGCGAGCTGCTCAGGAGGCGAAGAACACATGCACAAAGTTGGCAGTACTTCCTTGAAATGGGGCTTTACAATCCGAAAGAAGCTTTTAGCCTTTTGCCTATTGTTGTTGTTGATTCCTACGGTGTTTTTATCTATTGACAGTTATTTTAACGCCAAAGACGAGACGGATAAGCTCATTGAGAAAAACCTGGAGAACAGCGTCAAGCTGATGGTTCAAAATATTAATCAGCTAAATGAGCTGGTCAAGAACGGCCAATTAACGATGCAGCTGGCGGAAGAAGACGCGAAGCTCATCATGTTGGGCAGCAAGCAGGCAGATGGAACAAGACCAATTAATCGTAATATTAACATGGGCGTCAACGGCTATTATTTTGTCCTAAACGATAAAGGGGATTTGCAAGCGCATCCGAGTCTGGAAGGTCAGAATATATGGGATAAAAAGTCGTCGGACGGCGTTTATTATATCCAGGACATGATTCGCCAGGCTCAAAATGGCGGCGGTTTTACCTTCTATGACTGGCCGCTGCCAAACAGTGACCAAGAGGCGATGAAGATAGCCTATGCCCTCAAAGTGCCGGAATGGAATTGGATTGTCGTAGCTGGTTCCTATTACCAGGACTACAATGAAGGTCAGAAGCGCCTGTTGCATTCCATGATCACGACGCTGCTCATTTGTCTGGTCTTGGGGACAGTGGGGGTTATCCTATTCTCCAATCATATCTCCAAACCGATTAAGAAAATTGCTGCTGAAGCCCGAAAGCTTGCGACTGGCGACCTGACTTCGGATGCGCTGTACATTAAGAACAGGGATGAAATCGGCAAGCTGGCCAGTGATTTTACGACGATGAGCACGAATTTAAAAACGCTGGTGAAGCAAGTGATGCATAGCTCAGATCAAGTTTCCGCAGCTTCGGAGACGTTGCAATCCTCCATTGAGGAAACGACACAAGCTTCAAGGAATATTGCGGAGTCTACGCAGCATATTGCGGCAGGCATCGAAACACAAGCGATGAGCACGGAGCAAAGCTCCAGAGCAATGGAAGAAATGACGCAGGGAATTCTGCGCATTGCCGATACGTCTTCGCAGGCCTATGAAACATCCATTCAATCAAAGACGGAAGCGGAATACGGCTTCGGGCTTATTGAGCAGTCCATTTCCAAAATGCAGTCCGTGGAGGAAGCAGTCAACAATATCTCCAAGGTGATGGAGACGCTGAATATGCGATCCCAAGAAATTAGCAGCATTGTCACCATGATGTCGGATATCGCCTCCCAAACGAGCTTGTTGTCACTAAATGCCTCTATTGAGGCGGCACGGGCTGGGGAGCAAGGCCGAGGTTTTGCGGTGGTTGCGTCCGAGGTGAAAAAGCTAGCGGAAATGTCGAAGCATTCTTCCGAGCAGATCAACGAGCTTGTCAGTCAAGTGCAGGCGGACATTGCCTCCGCTTCCAGTTCGACTATCCAGGGCATTGACGAATTCCAGCAAGGCATGTTGGCGATAGAGCAAACGGGAACAGCTTTTGCTAAAATTGTGGAAACCGCGCAAGGGGTCGTTAGCCAAATTCAAGAGGCTTCGGCGGCGGCTGAGCAAATGTCGGCAAGTTCCGAAGAAATTACTGCCTCTTTGCAGGAACTGGACCGCATTGCCGGGCAGTCGGCCAAAAGTTCGGAGTCGATTACCGCCGCAACGGAAGAACAAATTGCCACGATTGACGAGATTGCGCAATCCTCCAGTTCTCTTAACCACATGGCGACAGCGCTTAAGGAGATGGCACATCAGTTTCAGATTAAGGAATAAGATGTTAGCGGTTCACGGGCTGAACGGCTGAATAGAGCGGTGGAGCGACAAGACGAATGTCTTGATTGCTCTTTTTTGGTAATCCACACGGATAGGCCTTTATGATATTGTCAGGTAAGGGCTTTCTTGCTATGATGGGGACAGATTATGTAAAAGGTGGCTGACCAATGAATCGTATGGAGGCCGAATTCAGTAACCTGGTAAAAGCTTATCGCAAGAAGCATATGGGCAAAGGGCCAGAACGCGTGACGACGACCTTCTGCAAAAGCTGGGCGATCTGTGAAATGGCGGGAAACCTTTCTCCTGTGGAGAAATTTATGGCGAAGACCGGCGATGGCAGGCAAATGCTCCGCACGGCACGCACCGAAATGGTCAAAGAAATTTACAAAGATCATCCCCCTGTAGAGATGGAAGCATTGCTTGGCGCGAAATTCATTCAGCTGTTCGTTGATATCGATATTGCGCAGGATGTAGGGATATCGGTATTCGTCTTTGATGAGGATTTGGAAAAGAAGTTCGGTACCAGACACGGATAACTATCCGTTCGTACATCTACATATACATAAGTAAGGTGCTTGGCACTTGGTAGCGAACCTGCCGGAGACTAACCACTGTGGGACAACCCGAGACTCTTCTTGTAAAGAGGGGCTTGGGGTTGTTTTGCGGTGGTTTTTTGCTTCTAAAGAGCCGAGGAGCGGTAGTGAACAAGCGGTTGAAACTTTAACCAACAGGCTTCGTACGAGCAGTAGATGAGAGTCAGGAAAGTGCTCAGCGGCCGGTTTAGGCCGTCAAAGATGTAAAATAGATGCCATACATAGTGATGCCATATATACGCAATTGGCTGTGTAAGAGGACATGCAAACTACATGCAAAAACATGGTGAGGCCATACATACACGCAATGGGAGGCGTTCAATTTGGGGAAAACGAAGCACACAGGGCCGATTAAGCTGCCCGCGAAACCAGACCCGAAGCTCTGGGTCAGTAAGATACCGTTCGGTCTCGGTAAAGTCAAGCCGAAGCATATTCGAGAGACCGCCAAGATTGCTTGGCAAAACCGAGATAATCTGCCCTATGCGGTGAGGATTCTGACACAAGGCGTGTGCGATGGCTGCGCGCTTGGTGTTTCAGGGCTTTACGACCAGACGCTGGCGGGGCCGCACATCTGCACGACGCGGCTGAACGTCCTGCGCCTGAATACGATGCCAGCGATCCGTGAGGATCTGCTCCACGCGGACATCGATGAGCTTAGCCGCATGAGCTCAACTGAGCTTCGCGAGCTAGGGCGGATTCCATATCCGCTCATCCGGAAGAACGGCGAGCGACGTTTCCGCCGTGCCTCATGGGACGAAGCGCTGGAAACGATTGCGTCGAAGATGCGCGGGTTGAACCCGAAGCAGATGGCGTTCTACTTAACGGCGAGAGGGATTACGAACGAGTCGTATTACGTGGCAGCGAAGGTAGCGAGATTGCTAGGAACGAACAATATCGACAATGCCTCGCGTATCTGCCACTCGCCGTCGAAGACGGCACTGAAGCGTTCCGTAGGCGTGGGCGCATCGACTTGCAATTACAAGGATTGGATCGGCACGGATGTCCTTGTGTTCTGGGGGAGCGTGGCCGCGAACAATCAGCCGGTCTCGACGAAGTATATGTATGCGGCCAAACGCAAAGGGACGAAGATCATTGTTATTAACCCGTACTACGAGCCGTCGATGGAGCAGTACTGGATCCCCTCCATTGCTGAATCTGCCGTTTTCGGCACGAAGCTGGCTGATGATGTGTACCAAGTGAACATCGGCGGAGATATTGCCTTCATGAATGGCATCATGAAGGTATGGTTCGAGATGGAGGCGCGCGAGCCCGGCTCCGCGATTGACCATGCGTTCGTGGCTGCGCACACGAACGGCATCGAAGAGCTGCGCGCCCACGTGGCGCAGCAGGACTGGACGACGCTCACGCAGTCGTCCGGTCTCACCCGCGAGCGCATCAGCGAGCTCGCAGCTCTCCTAGCGCGTGCCGCTAGCGCGGTATTCGTGTGGAGCATGGGGCTCACACAGCACCGCTTCGGCACGGACAACATCTCGCAGGTGGCGAATCTCGCCCTCCTGCGAGGTTTTCTCGGCCGCGAGCACTGCGGGCTGATGCCCATCCGCGGCCACAGTGGCGTGCAGGGCTCCGGCGAGATGGGCGCCGATCCCTTCTCCCTGCCCGGAGGCGAGATCAGCACCGCCGCCGATCGCAAGCGCATCGAGCAGCTCTGGGGCTTCGAGCTGCCGAGCTGGCAGGGTGACATCGTTGGTGTCACCCTCGAGAACGCGCTCCTGCCCGAGGAGCAGGAGCGCAAGCTCCGGCTGTTCTACACATCCGGAGGCAACTTCCTAGAGACGATGCCGGACCCAGATTTCGTCCGCGAAGCCCTCACCAACATGGATGTCCGTGTTCACCAGGACATCATTCTCAACACCTCCACGCTGCTCGACGCCCGCGAGGCCGTAGTGGTGCTGCCCGCGATGACACGCTACGAGCAGCCCGGGGGAGGCACATCCACCTCGACGGAGCGGATGGTATATTTCTCGCCCGAGATCGCCGGTCCCCGCATCGGTGAAGCCCGTGCGGAGTGGGAGATCTACGTCGATCTCGCCCGTCGGGTGAAGCCCGAAGCCGCAGCGTTGCTAGGCTGCGGCACCGCGGAAGCGATCCGCGCGGAGATCGCGCAGGCCGCGCCGAGCTATGACGGCATCCAGCACCTGCGGGAGCGCGGGGATGTGTTTCAGTCCGGCGGCGCGTGGCTGTGCGAAGACGGCGTCTGTCCGACGCCGGATGGCCGCGGCCGGCTGCTGCCGATCGAGCTTCCGGAGCTGCGGAAGCCGGAGGGGCATTTCGCGGTGACGACGCGCCGCGGTAAGCAGTTCAATTCGATGATCTACAGCGACGTGGATCCGTTCAATGAAGCGGATCGCTACGATGTGCTTATTCATAAAGAAGACGCGAAGGGACTCGCCTTAAATGAAGGCGAAGCGATCGTGGTATACAATGGTTTCGGCAGCATGCATGGCAGAGTGAAGCAGGCAGATGTCAAGCAGGGCAACATCGAGGTGCATTGGCCTGAGGGCAACAGCCTCATACCCAAGGGGGTGTATGAGCCATTTGCAGGCATTCCGGAGTATAACACGGCTGTCATCGTTGAAAAGGCAGAAACATATCACGCACACAAAGACACTCGTTATGTAGAGAAGCGCATTGTAGAGCTGGAAACCGAAATGGAGGGATGAGCCGTGGATGATGTAGAGCTTCCATTTCCTGCGACCACAACATGGTCTATTCACCGTTATAATGGTTCGGAGGTGCTTCCTGAGGTGGATACGATTGCTATCGAGGCGCCTCTGACGATTCTGCTCGATGGCGAAGAATTCGCCACACTCGTCTACACACCAAGCGACACAATGGATTTGGTTACGGGTTTTCTTGCTTCCGAAGGGATGATCCGATTCGTCGATCAGATTGAATCCCTATCCCTCGAGGAGGACCGCGGCTTCGCCCATGTGAAGCTGCGCCATCTTCATCAGCTGAGCCGTCAGATGGTATCCAAGCGATTCATCGGCTCCTGCTGCGGGAAAAGCCGGCAGTTTTATTTTCACAATGATATGCGCACAGCCAAAACAGTGACCACGAAGCTCAGTCTGACTATCCCCCAATGCTTTCATCTGATGAGCGAACTTCAGGAGCAGTCATCGGAATTTCGAGCGACAGGAGGTTTGCATAACGCAGCTCTGTGTACAGTCAGCGAGCTTCGAGTTACCCGAGCAGATATCGGCAGACATAACGCGCTGGATAAAATATACGGACACACCCTTCGGGAGCGGATTTCGGTTCGGGATAAGGTTCTCGCTTTCAGCGGAAGAGTCTCTTCCGAAGTTGTTTTAAAGACGTCAAAAATCGGCGTCGGCATTCTTTTGTCGAAATCAGCACCAACCGATCTAGCCCTCCGACTCGCTCACGATCTTGGTATTACAGTGGTTGGCTTCATTCGGAAGGACCATTTAACCGTGTATACCCATCCCGAGCGCATTGCAGAATGTCGATAAAGTTACCTTTTTGTGGAAATATTTATATTGTCTCTCTACCAGAATTGTGCTAGATTCTAGCTATTGCCAACTTTTGTTAAGAGAGGAACGACATAATGGGGAATTGGAAAATTTGGATGAAAAAAGGGAGTATCTCGCTCGTTGCAGCCCTCGTACTTGTGACGGTTGCACAGCCGATGTCTTCGCATGCTTACGCAGCTGAAATTAACGCAGAGATTCCGCAGGTTATTGAGAAAGCCTCGCCTTCCGTGGTCGCCATTATAGGAAAACCATCCTCAGAGATGGACAAGTCATTAGAGAAGAACCGCTTTAACCTTGCACACGGAACGGGTGTCATTGTGGCCTCGAACGGTGTGATTGTTACGAATGCTCATGTCGTGAAAAATATGAAAAATATCGTCGTCGTGACCTCCGAGGGGACAACCTATCGCGGGCATGCTTCGAATATTGATGAGGAGAGCGATCTGGCGCTCGTCAAAATCGACGCTACAGGCCTCCAACCGGCCACCTTTGCATCTTCCTCGGATATTAAAGTTGGTGAAACAGTAGCGGCAATTGGTACGCCGATTTCGTTCGCTTTACGTAACTCTGTAACCGTGGGCATTGTCAGCGGTCTAGATCGCTCGGTGAGCTCGCAATATCAGCTGATTCAAACAGACGCAGCCATTAATCCGGGTAACAGCGGGGGCGCTTTAATTAATATGAAGGGCGAAGTCATTGGGATTAATACGATGAAATACGCCGATATTGGCGTGGAAAATCTAGGATTCGCCATTCCTGTAGATACGGTCAAGTATGTCTTGGAGCATTTTGAATTGTATGGCAAGGTGAAGCGCGCTTATACAGGGCTTGAATTAGAAGAAAGCTGGGAAGCTGTTGTCGGCTTGCCGAGCTCGACGGGGCTGCGAGTGACCTATGTGGACGCGGATTCACCGGCAGCAGAAGCGGGAATTGAACAAGATGAAATTCTGGTTTCGGTTGGTCCTAACTCGGTCAAAACACTCGTGGACTACAACGAGGCGATTAAAAAATACTCGCCAGGCCAATCGGTGGATATTCAGCTTCAGTCAGGAAGCACGACATTGACCAAAGCCGTGAAACTGGGGGAATTGCACAGCACAGAAACGACGTTAACCGAGGATGCCGAGGGGAGTTCCTTGGATGCGGACAGCGGCAAAACGAAGATTGGCGACAGCCACTTCGGCTGGTCCATGAAGTACCCGGCGGGTCTTGTCAAAACACAACAATCAGACGATGGTGATTCCGTTAGCTTCGTTGATGCAAAGGGCGAATTCGCGCTTTCCATTCAAGTAGATAGCGAGCAAAGTGATGAGCTGTCGGCGGCGGCTCTTTTGACCAAAATCGCAGGTGATGATGACAGTGAATATTCAGGCTATGCGGATAGTTCAACGATTCTGGAGCGCCAATATGTGAAGCGGGCAGGGAGTCCTTATGCCAAAATCGTGAGCCGATCGGGTGATGATGGCTATATCCAGACACGAGGCTATCTGCAGGGTGGTCGTTTGTATACGGTAAAGCTTTTCGTAACCAAAGAACAATACACGAATCGTTCCAAACAAAACAGCTATAACGATCTGTTAGATAGCTTTAAGCTTGATTTTAATACGGCAGATAACTCGCTGAAGGATATTTCTGTCTTTAATTCTGATGATGTGACCTATACGAGTGAATATGGGTTATCGATCGATTTGCCTGCGGATTGGGAGCAGGATCATCGTGGAGGCAATTCCTTTTACAATGAGGATTATTCGCAAACCGTACAAGTTCATGTGACCTCAGCTTCATCTGGTGATACCCTAACGGAATGGGTGGGTAGGGAGATTGGTGAGTTTGAAGCCCAATACAGGGCGGATTATCGCCGAGCAGACAAGCCAATAGAGGTAACCGTAGACGGTGTGCCTGCGTGGCAGGTAGGTTTCGCGAGTTCCTTGGGGGACGAGTGGTATGCGGGGAGTTCGCTCTTTTTTATCAAAGACAAGTACAAATATGAAGTGCAAATGACCTATCCACAAGATGATCAAAGTGATGAGCTGGAGATGTTCTGGGATAACGTGGTGGCGTCGATCTCCGTGGATAAAGAAACGATGGATGGGGAGCTTGGCTTCATTCAGGATTTAGATGAACTTGCTGATCCGGATCGTACAGTGCTGTACAAGAACGAGAAATGGGGCTATACCGTGCGTATCCCGGAAAATTGGACGACGAGCGGCTCATACGATGGAAATGATCCCACGACGAAGTCCTTTACGTTCACAGGCGGTTACTTACGTATAGAGGCAGACAGCAAGAAGGTCTACACCGAGGTCTTGAAGGATGCGGAAGAAGAGCACGTGGAAAGCCACAGCAATGATAGTGACTACTCGTACTCGTCAGAGGATGTTACGCTTTTCGGTGATGTCAAGGCGAAGAAATACACGGTGAACTATTTGAAAGCCCACATTCCGTATGCCGAAACGGTATATCTGTTTAATCGCAAGCAAGTCACGTATACGGTGACGCTTCGTATCGATGCTGCGGTCAGCACGGATGCGAATGTCGCTCGGGTGAACAAGGCGTTCGCTTCGTTCATCTTTGTGAACGGTGCGGGTGGGAAATAAGGTGTGATGAGAAAGCAGCGGGAAACCGCTGCTTTTTTCTGTGTGCGCCTCACAGTCGCACAATCTAGGTGGTTCAAATCCACACGGTAACTTTACCCTTTGAAGTGCCGTAGCCGAAGTAGAGGTCCGACCCTCCTG
>NZ_LMSJ01000016.1 GCF_001428105.1 Paenibacillus sp. Soil766
ACGAAAATCTGAAGGAATGGATGCAGAAGAACGGGTTGTCCGTCAAAATTGCCGACGGTGAAGGACAGGCCGATCCAAGGCTGATGGACTGGGCCAAAGCGGGAATCGTCGACGTCATTCAATACGATATTATCCATCCGGGCTTCTCAGCCTGGTTAGAGATCGGAGCTAAGCTGGACAGCTGGGGCGCAGCCTCTGCACCTCACAGCTACGGCAATATTATCGGCAACTATGTAACCGGTCATTTGGCTGCCGCTATTCGCGGTTTTCAGTTTGTCGAATGGGACCAAGCTGATGTCCCAGGTTTAGACGCCTCCGCTTATCAGATACGTAACGGTGTGCTGACGCTGCCGGAAGCGCCGGGCTTCGGGCTGCATCTTGACGAATCGTTCCATAAGCAAAAGGTCGGAGAGAACGGTTGGTCACTCAGTTGTAAGTGACCGTCGCGTAAGCAAATAAGGAGGCAACGATTTGTTTGGATATTTGGCCGTGCTTGGCGCGGTATTGATCTGGGGGCTATCCTATATCGTTATGAAATCCACGACTGCAGAGTATCCCCAGCTGCTGTTTCAATTTTGGCGGTATGTTGCTGTGTCGTTGGTGTACCTAGCTATCTTCCATCGATCACTTCGGGCAATGCCGGGCCGGATCTGGCGAATGGGCTTGGTCGGCCTGGGATTGGCCAATTTCGTGTTGGGCTTCTTCTCTATTTACGCGGTACAGTTGACGACCCCGACGCGTGTCGTGGTCATTAACAGCTTCATCATCGGCGTGGTTCCGCTATTGCGCTGGGTGTATGACCGATGCAAGCCGACACGGCAAGAGAAAGTGGCGATCGTTATCGCGATAGCCGCCATTGCTTTATTGATCGGGCCACAGGAACAAGGCTTAAATCTAGGCGATGGCTTGGCTTTTATCGGCATGATTGGGTATGCCTACTCAATCGTCTTGACCCATCGATTGCTAGCGGAGGAGCGGGCGACGGTTTCGCAAGTTTCCTTTTTGGGCATTGCAGGCTGCACGTTGTTTTTCGCTGCGGCAGCGGCCGTCTACGCAATCTTCAACAAAGAGGCGGCAGCACTATCGGCTTTGACATCCCAGCCGGAGACACTCGCTGGCATCGCCTATATGGTCGTGTTCGTGTCGCTCGCGGCCAATCTACTGCAGGTTCATGGTCAGCGCCGACTGCCGCCGATTACTGTCTCGATCTTGTTCTGCTTGGAGCCTGCCGTAACTGCGGCGCTCGATTATGCGCTGCTCGGGAACAAGCCTTCGTTCCGCGTGCTGCTCTGCGGTTTGCTGCTGATCGTGGCAACGTTGACTGCTGCCATACCACTCAAATCCAGCAGACCGCGAAAAGAAGCTACACTTGATCGTTGAATGTTCCACTCGTGCGAAGAATCCCCATCCGTCGGATGGGGTCTTTGCGTTGATTTCCTCAAGTTCTAATGGATGAAATCAATTGGAGGTAAACTACTGGGCAGATCACTTCCAATATGTGTTAATATTGAGGTGAAGAACGGCTTTACAGCGCGGTATTTTTTGTTTCTTTTTTGATTGACAAAGGATGAGGGGGACTAGGCGTATGAAAATTATTCAACAAGTTTCAACATCACAAAAAGCTATTGCGTTTACATTTGACGATGGTCCTAACCCCGAGTATACGCCTCAATTGTTAGATATTTTCGATGAGGTTGGCGGCCGGGCTACTTTCTTTATGATGGGAAAACAAATCGAACTGTATCCCGAGACAACGCGTGATGTTCATCTCAGGAAACATGAGATTGGAAACCATACTTACTCCCATCCATTTATGACCCAAATTAGCTTGGAAGAGTGTGAACGTGAACTTCGGGATACGGACAGCTTGATTACACAGGTAACAGGCACCCCGCCAGTTGTCATGCGTCCTCCTTATTTGGACTACAACACGGAAGTTCATGCGGTTACTGACAAATTTGCGTATCCAGTCATTGGATCTGTTAATGGAGGAGCAAGGGATTGGGAGTTGCCTGGAGTTGACCATATTCTTGAGGTAACCAGAGCACAGATTGGATGCGGGAGCATTTTACTTTTTCATGATGGCTTTGGAGATCGCTCCCAAACTATAGAGGCTGTTCGAATTTTGGCTAATGAATTAACAGCCCAAGGTTATCAGCTTGTAACGGTTAGTGAGCTCTTGCAAATGGCGGAGTAAGTAAGGAATAGCAATTGGGACATCACCCAATCGGACTGATTGGCAAAATAAATATTGAGTGTCAATGGAGAAGCTGCGTAACACCGTCCATTTCCTGGATAAGTTAGTTCAGTAAAGTGATGCTTTGAGATAATGATGTGAAGATTTTTTATTTCAATTTCAGGATGCCTTCCTATCGATATAAACTTCATGTAAACTTATTGGTAGCATGTATCTTACTTATGGAGATGGAAGGGACGAGTGGAATTTAATGAAAATGAGCGGCAATACTGTTCTAGTTACGGGCGGGTCATCCGGCATTGGCTTCGAATTTGCAAGTCAGCTGTTGGAACTAGGGAATACTGTAATTATCACAGGGCGGGATCAAGCTAAGCTTGATGTGACTAAGAAAAAGCTGCCAACCGTACATGCATTTCAGAGTGATGCAGGAAATCCTCAAGCGATTGCAGCCTTGTATGCTGAGGTAGTGAAGCAATTTCCTAAGCTCAATGTTTTGATTAATAACGCAGGCTTGATGCGAAAAATAAATCTTCATGCTGACAATACCGACATGGCGGATTTGAACAGCGAGATCGCAACGAACCTTAGTGGTCCGATCTGGATGGTGCAGCAATTTTTATCACATTTGAAAATGCAAGAATCGGCTGCGATCGTAAATGTCTCATCAGGCCTTGCGTTCGTGCCTCTCCCGATTTCGCCTATTTATTGTGCAGCGAAGGCCGGCATTCATTCTTATACGCTTTCGCTCAGAGCACAGCTAAAAAACACCAAAGTATCGGTATTCGAGCTGGCTCCGCCGTTGACAGAAACTCCGCTGGTAGATTCATTTGATCCGACAGATATGTCAGGTTCAAAGGCGATGCCAGTCACTGACATGGTGAGTTATGCAATCAAAGGAATGAAGAGTGACCAATACGAAATCCGGCCCGGCCAAAGCAATGCTTTAAAAATGATGAGCCGAGTCGCGCCGAACTTTATTTTCAGCCAGCTTAGTAAGACTGTTGACCGCATGCTAAGCCAGTCCAAATAGTAAAAACTGAAATTTGTTCGAATGAAGTCCGCGTAAATCGCGGGCTTTTTTTACCTTTTTACCTTTTGACTTTTTGCATTTAGTGCCATATAGTAAGTAGTAAGTGATAAGTGATAAGTAGTAAGTGATAAGTGATAAGTGATAAGTAGTAAGTAGTAAGTAGTAAGTAAAAAATCTTCGAAAGGATGATACGACCATGTTAAAAAACTTATCAATTCCGCAAGAGTTCGTCTTACTTGCATTAGATCGTGAAACGCATAAAATAAAGTCGATGTTTCGTATGCATGTTGCCTTGTATACAATAATGGCTTGTATTGTGGAACTTTCAATAAATGGCAACGTTACATTTGAAAACGATGATACGGTCAGAATTTCGAATTCTACATCCACAGGTGAAAAATATCTTGACCGATTACTTGAAATAATTGCTGCTGAGAAACCGAAGAAGCTAAAGAAATGGGTTTCTTACTTTTACTATAGACAAGGTGAAATTTATAAAATGGTTGTAGAAAGCCTTGTAGATAAAGGAGTTCTAGAGATTGAAAATACGGAATTTTTATTCTTTGTTCCAGTAAAGAAATATTCGGATGTAGCAAATACACGGAATCACCTCGTTGAGAAGATTCGTGCAGAGTTATTAGAACAAGGGAATGTAGAAGAACATACCTTAGCCTTAGTGTCATTTTTAAATACTAAAAATATGCTAAACGATTATTTTTCTGATTACGAACAAAAAACGTTAAAGCAAAAACTAGAGATATTGCGAAAAGAGGACATTTTTAAAAAAATTAGAACGGTTGATATCGCTATCCAAAATCTTGAATCTGGCTTATAGCTTCAAGTCTTGCAGCAACATAGGGGTGAAAAAATGGGGCGAAAGCGAAGTTTAGATAAAATTTTATCATCAGAGTATGTAAGTATCAGTGAGTTGGTTGAACTTTCTGGAGTTCGATATAGTACCATTAAATATTACACGGAAGAGGCCATGATCTCGTTTGAGCAAGAGGATACAAGACTAACAAGAAGATACCCGCGTGAATTAGCTCTAAAGCGGCTTGAGGAAATTCGTTTAATGAAAGAAGTAGAAGGATTGACTATTAAACAAATTAAGGAAAAATTATGTTTGGGATAGAGGCATCACACAAAACATCTCGAATAGTTCCTTTTTCCTGGATTGCCCGAGAGATTAGATCTCCAAACTCAGGAAGGGGAGGGTGTCCTTATCCTTAATAATAAATCAAAATTGGTGTCGGTCTCTGCGTGATATAATGATTACGTGTTTTGATATGGAAATAAAAAGGCGGAAACCATGGACAGTAATTTGCAGAGAAAAAGCGAACAGTCACAGAAAAAAAGGTTAAGCACAATTTTAGAAATTCTAGTGGTGTCTAGCAAACTAGGATTGACTTCATTTGGCGGTCCGATTGCGCATTTAGGATACTTCCGAGATGAATATGTGAAACGAAGAAAATGGTTGGATGAAAAAAGCTATGCTGACTTAGTCGCACTATGCCAATTACTACCAGGGCCAGCAAGCAGCCAAGTTGGAATTTCAATTGGGATCATGCGCGGCGGATTACTAGGCGGGGTTGCATCGTGGTGTGGATTTACTTTACCATCTGCTTTAGCGTTAATGATTTTCGCATATGTGTTAAAGAATTTCGAGATAGGCAATGCAGGATGGCTTCATGGGTTAATGATCGTGGCGGTTGCTGTAGTTGCGCAGGCAGTTTGGGGAATGGCGCGTACCCTTGCTCCTGATCGTACCCGGGGGTCGATTGCGATCTTAACCGCCATTGTTGCCCTACTATGGACACCAGCTTATGGACAACTGATTCTTATTGCGGTTGCGGGAGTATTCGGTAGGTTATTTATAGCAAAATCTGAGATTCCAGATATTCCTCAGATTGGCATCTCGATCAGCCGACGTGTAGCCATTATCGCATGGATATTATTTTTCGGATTATTGATCGGATTACCCATGCTAAGGCAAATTGTAAATTCACACTTTCTGGCTTTGTTTGATAGTTTTTTTCGCGTCGGGTCTCTGGTTTTTGGTGGAGGGCATGTTGTACTACCAATGCTTCAAGCTGAAGTAGTCCCGCCTGGGTGGCTGACAGACTCCCAATTTCTTGCTGGATATGGTGCGGCTCAAGCCGTACCTGGTCCATTGTTTACCTTTTCGTCCTACATAGGGACTGTAATGAATGGATGGAAAGGAGGGCTCCTTGCACTTATCGCGATGTTCTTGCCATCCTTCTTATTAGTTACGGGCTCTTTACCATTGTGGAATGCGATTCGTCGTCACCACAACTTTCAATCCATTCTAAAAGGCATTAACGCTGCAGTTGTAGGAATCTTGCTTGCTGCTTTGTTTAATCCGGTGTGGATCAGTGCAATTCATACGCCTCTCGATTTTTGTCTTGTGCTTGCCGCCTTTGGGCTACTCATGTTATGGAAGCTCCCTCCTTGGGCTGTCGTGTTATTCTCAGCTTGCAGTGGGGCATTTATTTCTGTTTTTTCCTAGTCCAAAGAGAACAAATTTTGGCTTTATTTGGCAGCTGATTCAATTTGTGATAATTTAGAAAGAGTTACTTAGAGCCGTTATGTCATCTCCACGAAACAAAAAAAGCAGAGCCGATTTTAAAAATCGTTTCTGCTTTTTTCTTATTTTTTTATGCTAAATCCGTTAGTTGAATCATAATTAACCGTCAGTCCGAGTTCTTCAACTGCGAATTTCCAAGTCATTGGGAAGTAGGTAATATCCTTATAAATAATTACAGGATAGTCTTCTTTATAATTATCTAGCCAAGTATCATTAATAAAGATATTAAACGTTGGAAGGTCAATAATATATTCGGAAAGGGGGCTGTTATATGAAGCGGTTTTTTGGCTGAGAGCTGCTACCTTATTATCTGATTTTCTAATTGAGAACCCTGCTTCATTACTCCAATTCGTGTCTAAACCTAAGGCTTGCGTGTATGCCCAAGTCATTGGGAAGTAAGTGATATCTTTGTAGGACAATACCGGATATTCCGCATACAAGTTATTTATATCGGTGCCATTCACCTTGATTTTGTAAGTGGGTAAGACAGCTTTTAAACGATTATCAACTTCCTTTTTGGGTTCAACAACAGGATTTTTTGTCGACGGAGATGTGTATGTGCTTCCCCCCGAATTACTCGAGCCTCCGGAACTGCTAGAACCACTTGAACTTCCACCATTATGATAATGGTAACCTGAACAAAGCCCTTTTGCTACAGAACTCGCTGAACAATTGTGGCCTCCGCTTGAGTCAGTCCTACCTGAGTGTGCGAATGCAGTTGTAGCGAATGTAAAAATTAGTGCAATCGAAATGAATAAAACTTTGGCTTTCAAAATAACGCCTCCTACAAATAGTAAAATATACCTATAAGAGTATAACACCACAAAATGGCGTTAAGGTAGTTAAATTTATTCAAATGGGCATCACGACACAACTGCCTCAGCGGAAGTTAGTCCGCAAGGGGCTTTTTGCATTTCCCATTCAATCGTTCATTGCGTAACATTTTAGTTAACTAATAAACTTTATGTTGACAACATGCTTGGAATTTAGAATAATGTGTACAATAAACAAATTTTCTCATTATTTAGTTAATTTTAAAGTTAATTAAAAGGAGGATTTTCACAATATGACCAGCTCGCATAAGTATGTTAAAAATTACCCGCGACCGCAATGGGTGCGCGACGAATGGCAATTGTTGAATGGGGAGTGGAGTTTCTGTTTCGATGATTCGTTCGAAGGAGAACGGAAGAATTGGTACAGCAAGCTCAATGCGGATCGGACAATTCAAGTTCCATTTACATACGAGACGAAAGCAAGCGGCATCTGCGAAGAGAATTTCCATCCATGCGTTTGGTACGAACGGATCGTGCCTATTCCGGTAGATACGAATGAAAAGCGTGTAGTGCTTCATTTTCAAGCTGTCGACTATTTGACTAAACTCTGGGTGAATGGGACTTATATCGGCTCACATGAGGGCGGCTATTCTGCATTCTCTTTTGATATTACAGATGCTGTTGAGCCAGGCGGTGATAACCGCATTACCGTCCGAGTTGAGGATGGCAACAGTACGATGCAGCCGCGCGGCAAGCAACGCTGGGTCGGCAAGAACTATGGCTGCTGGTATGTGCAGACGACAGGCATCTGGCAGTCCGTATGGCTGGAATACGTCGATGCATTGTATGTAAGCCGAGCGAAGATGACACCGAAGCTGGAGGAAGCGTCCGTAACGTTCGAATACGAGCTAGGAAGTACCGTTCGATCTTTCGAAGGATTGACGCTGCTGACAAATGTCCGATACGATGGTAATCTGATTAGCTCAATCGAAACAAAAGTTGATAGCAAGTTCGTGAAGAAGGATTTGAGCGTAGTAAACAATGCCTACGAGTGGAAGGTTCACGCTTGGCATCCCAATCATCCAAATTTATACGATGTAGAAGTTATCCTGAAAAAGGACGGCCAGCCGGTCGACACGGTCTATACCTATTTCGGCATGCGCAGCATTCAGATTAAAGGCAATCGGATCCTCCTCAATAATCAGCCGATTTATCAACGACTGCTCCTCGATCAAGGGTACTGGGAAGATACCCATCTGACGCCGCCTTCCGAGGAAGCCCTTATTGAAGATATTGAGAAAACATTCGCCCTTGGATTTAACGGTGTACGTAAGCATCAGAAGCTGGAAGATCCGAGGTTCCTGTACTGGGCTGACCGCAAAGGGCTCTTAGTATGGTCTGAGTTTCCAGCCGCGTATGAGTTCGGAGATGATGCCGTACATCGACTCACCATGGAATGGACCGAAGTTGTGCGCCAGCATTATAATCATCCGAGCATTATTACATGGGTGCCGTTCAATGAATCGTGGGGCATTTCGAACATCTCTTCGGACCGGAAGCAGCAGCAGTTCACCGAATCCATCTATCATTTAACCAAGTCGTATGACCAAATGCGGCCTGTTGTTGTGAATGATGGTTGGGAGCACACGGTTTCGGATATCATAACGCTGCATGATTACGAGGAGCTAGGCCCCGTACTCGAGGCTCGTTACAAGGATAAAGAAGTGCTGCTTAGCAATGAAATTGCGCATGACAAACATCGATATCCTTTTGCTAATGGCTACAGCTATCAGGGACAGCCGGTCATCATTAGTGAGTATGGCGGTATCGCGTTCAAGAGCGAAGAGGGTTGGGGATACGGCAACCAAGTGAAAAATGAAGAAGAATTTTTGGCGCGTTATGAAAGCATTACCCAAGCTATCAAAAACTTAGCGTACGTTAGCGGTTTCTGCTACACGCAGCTGACCGACGTGCAGCAAGAAGTGAATGGCTTGTTAACGATTCAACGTGAACCGAAGATAGCGATGGAGAAAATTAAAAAAATCACCAAGCAGTAGAAGATCTGAGTGGCCAATGTCACAAATGTATCTACATTATTTCACTGTAAAAGCCTGAGGAATCAGGCTTTTATTTTTTTCTTATTTTTCGAAGGATGGAATTTCCCTTCAATGTGGTAGAATAATTTTATCTTCATCATGGACGAGATTTTATGGCAATAGAATCTCAAAACGATATCAATAAACGAAAGGAGAACGACATGCCAAAAAACTATCAGAGCCTTATTGACGATAAGATATTCTTCGGAGGCGCTTCGGACGTTGCAGACATGGTGAAAAACGAAGTCGTAGAAGTTATTGTAGATCTACGCGGCGAAGCGACGGAATGCGCAGATCCAAACGCTAAAGTTGAGTGGATTAAAATCCCCTTGGGAGACAATGCGGAGGGTCAGCAGGATGAACTGTTCCAGAAAGCGATTCACCATGTGGTCGAGGCGTACCAAAGCGGTAAAAAGGTTGGTTTTCACTGCGGTGGTGGCGGCGGTCGAGCCGGTGCAGTGGCTGCTGGAACCCTAATCACATTAGGCAAAGCAAAGACCCTTGATGAAGCCGAGGCAATTGCCAAAAGCATACGCCCAAAAGTAAATATCAAGCCTCCGCAACGCGAAGCTCTAGAGAAAATCTTTGATGGAAATTGATCATAAAAGTAATTGAACCTATCCTAAGATTGAAAAATGTGACAAAACGTATCGGCTTAAGTTAACAATTATTGAACTGGGAGGGCAATCATTGTTGAAAAATGGTTATTATGATAAGTTTAGAACTAGATAATTGTTAACCTTTCATTGGAAAAGAGGAGGTAACATGATGAGATTGAGATTGGTATACATAATAGTACTAATTCTCTTAATCGGTTGTTCTAAAACTGAATCAAACGTAGTGATCAATGAGAGCCCAAACGTACGAAATGAGTCTTGGCAAGTAAGCAGTATTTTTAAATATGATGATTATATGATGATCGGTGAACAGGGCAAAATCGGATTTATTTATGACGATAAAGATGTAACTCGGTTTTATCCTGGTAAAAAACAAAAGTATATGTGGCATTTTTGGGCTGAAACACCAGAAGAAACACGAAATTTATTTGGTAAAAGAGTAAAGATAATCGGAGTTAGCAAACAAACGGGGCAAAAAGCGGATGTGTTTGATGGTGGGATTGGTATTCCAAATACCGCTATAGAAGATAATGATAAAGTAGGTAGAATGCCATCAATGATGTCGTTACCTTCGAAAGGTTTATGGAGATTAGAAGCTTTTGTAGATGAAAAGCTATTCGGCAGCGTGGTTGTAGAAGTGCACTAAATGAAATATGTCCAGGTTTAAGCTAATAGAGGCTGTCTCAAAAGGTCTAAAAAGACCTAAGAGATAGCCTTGTTTTTTTGTAGTAATTAAGGATCTGAAAGTTTTTGGATTTCTATCACTATGGAATATACAACGCTTGGTCAGACGGATTTATATGTCGCTAAGTTAGGTTTTGACGTTAAATAAGAGGATTTTTCCAAAAGGGGACGAATAAAAAACTTAATTATTTTAATTAGGGGACGTTTGCCGCATGAGACTGAAAGAATACTTAATAGATTCCTTAATGAACTTAACTTCCGATGGTATTGTCATTGTGGATGTACATGGTGCTGTGTTAGAGGTGAATAAGAAATTTGAAGAGTTACACGGCTGGACTAGGGATGAAGTTATCGGGACCATATTGCCGATGGTGCTAGAACAGGATAAAGCAGATGCGCTTCAACTCTATCAATCATTAATCAACGGCGAGCCAATCAAGAATTTCGAAGCAATAAAACTTAGAAAAGACGGCTCTACCTTTTACGCGAGTGTTACTGTTTCACCTGTGAAAAATAACGATGGTTTGGTTATTGGATTTGTCGGTGTGGAAAGGGACATCAGTGAAAGGAAAAAAGCGGAAGACGAACTGCTAGAAAGGGAAAAACAGTTTAGGAAGTTGCTCAAACTTAACCCAGAACCCATTGTGCTACACAAGGATGGGTTCATTCAGTTTGTGAATGATGCTTGTTGCAAACTTTTTGGCGGAGCTTCATCAGACGATTTCAAAGGGAAATCCATCTATGAATTTTTCTGCCCAGCGGATAAGAACCTCATTGTTGCGCGACTTCAGCAGGTTATGCAGACGGATCAGGATAACTATAGTGAATTTTTTGAGAGAAAGATGCGTAAGTTTGACGGCACTTTTTTCGATGCAGAAATATCCTCTATATATGTCTATAAAAATATGGGGAATCCGGTCGTACAGAGCGTAATTCGTGATCTCACAGAGCGTAAAAAGTCCGAGGAAGCGATTATAAGATCAGAGAAATTGTCGCTCATTGGTCAATTGGCTGCTGGTATTGCACATGATATACGTAATCCATTGACTTCCTTGAAGGGATTCGTACAACTACTTAAAACTAGAAATACTGACTACGTTGATGTGATGATGGAAGAGCTTGAACATATTAATTATGTCGTCAATGAATTTATGACGTTAGCAAAGCCACATCTGAATTACTATATAGAGAGTAAGGTTCTAGAGCTTGTTCAAAGTGTCATTGGGTTTTTACAACCGCATGCTCATTTGTATAACGTTCAAATCCAATTGGAATTGGATCAAGAAATCCCGATCATCTCTTGTAATCCGGACCAAATCAAACAAGTGTTAATCAATGTGTTGAAGAATGCGATTGAATCCATGGAAAGTGGGGGATTAATCCACATATCATTCAGAAATTCCTTCCAGCAGGCTTTGGTTATTAGTATCAAAGATCAAGGAATAGGGATTTCTGAAGAACGATTAACCCAGTTAGGGGAACCGTTTTTCACCACAAAGGCGAATGGAACCGGTTTAGGATTAATGGTTTGCAAGCGAATTATTGAAGGACATGGAGGCAAATTAACGATTCTGAGTAAAATAAATCAGGGGACTACGGTTGAAATAGAACTGCCTGTAACTTCAATTGAAAAGTAAAATGGGAATAAAAAAATGAATTTACCCCGTATGAATCATTCATTTACCTATCACGTCCAAAGGCGGTTATCCCTTAGAATATTCATAACCTGTATGGAAGAAGGGAATATTCTAATGTTTTGGACAGTAGAGAAGTTGCAAGCACGAATGAATGAATTGGAACCTTTTCGATATCGTGGTGAAAGGTTTATAGATACGTTTCGGATCAAACTAGATGCCGATGGCGTCACTGGAGCTTATCCTTCCGAAGATGGCGAGTGGCAGTCGATTCAAATCGGAGATCGTTGGAAAGGCCGCGATGTTTATTATTGGCTAGCTGCGGATTTATTTATTCCTGACGAGTGGAAAGGCAAGAAGGTGCTCGGCCGGTTTAAGTTGGGACAAACGGGAGAAGGCACGAATAGCGGTTTCGAATCACTTCTTTTTCTGAACGGAGAGCCGTATCAGGGTGTGGACTCGAATCATGACGAAGTATTTTTCCCTGAAGAAGTGATTGGTTCCGAGGTACAGCTTCGCTTCCGCTTATGGTCTGGATTAGGAGGCTACCAAAGTTCCCGTGAAATGGAAAGCAAGCTGGAATTGGCAGCTGTGTGCTGGCTGGATGAAGCCTGTGACGATTTGTACTATACGGGTAAAGCATTACTGGAAACGATTCGCATCTTGGATGAACGTCGTCCGGAAAGACACGAACTACTGTCTATATTGGATCAAGCTTTTCTGTTGCTCGATTGGTCGAGGCCAGGGAGTGATGCTTTTTACAATACGGTGGCGAGAGCTCAGGAGCAGTTGCAAAGTGCACTGTCATCCATGCCGAAGCTGCACGCGGTTGTTGTTCAATGCATTGGGCATACACATATTGACGTCGCTTGGCTCTGGCAGCTTAAGCATACCAGGGAGAAGGCAGCGAGATCCTTTTCAACCGTGCTCCGTTTAATGGAACAATACCCGGAGTATATTTTCTTACAAACACAGCCACAGCTGTATGAGTATATGAAGTCGGATTATCCGGAGATATATGAACGCATCAAGGAACGTGTAAAGGAAGGGCGATGGGAAGCAGGCGGTGCGATGTGGCTGGAGGCGGATTGCAACTTAGCTTCCGGGGAATCGCTTGTGCGGCAGCTTCTGTACGGAACTCGATTTTTCCGTGAGGAATTCGGCGTTGAATGCAAATATTTGTGGTTGCCTGACGTGTTTGGCTACAGCTGGGCGCTGCCGCAAATCCTACGGAAATCCGGTATTGAATCCTTCATGACGACGAAAATCAGCTGGAATCAGTATAATCGTATGCCTCATGACACGTTTATGTGGAGAGGGATTGATGGAACGGAAGTACTGACCCATTTCATAACAACGCCGGATCCCGGATCCAGTGAAGGAGCGTTCTACTATACGTACAATGGGAAAGTTACACCATCCTCAGTCCAAGGTATTTGGGACGCGTATCGTGATAAGGCACTCAATTCGTCATTATTGCTCGCCTATGGGTTCGGCGATGGCGGAGGCGGCGTAAATCGGGAAATGCTTGAGATGAGGCGCAGGCTAGATCAAATACCTGGTATTCCCGCGGTAAAGACGGGGCGCGCCGACGAATATTTTGACAAGTTGCATAAGCAGGTTTCTGACTCAACATCCTATGTGCACACATGGGACGGTGAGTTGTATCTAGAGTTACACCGCGGTACGTATACAAGTCAAGCCTATAACAAGCTTATGAATCGTAAGCTGGAGCTGCTGTATCGAGAAACGGAATGGCTGCAAGTCATGAGCGGTCTATTGAACGCAAGCGCACATGCGGTGAATGGCGAGAGCTCTCTCCTTCTAAATGAAGGTTGGAAAATTATTCTACGAAACCAGTTCCATGACATTATCCCAGGTTCATCGATTCGAGAGGTCTACGAGGACAGTAGGGTTGAATACAGTCACGCGCATACCATTGGAGAAAAAGTGTGGCAGTTATCAGCTTCCTATTTAACAGATGGTAAACAGGGGTGTGATGTGCTGGTGTTCAACAGTTCTCCATGGGAGCAAACGGATCTCGTATGCTTGCCTCAGGGGGAAGCGGGCGTGGAAGACCTGTGGTTGGATGCTCAAAACCGTCCGCTAGAAACTCAGCTAGTTGAGGGTAAACAGTTGGTGAAGGTAGAGAAGATTCCATCGATGGGATACACGGTGATTCGGCAAGCGGATCGAGCGGATACGTATATGCAAAAGGTGAAGGAAATCCCATTCACAAAGTTGCCGCAAGGTATAATAACCCCTTATTACGAAATCGAATGGAATGCGAGCGGGCAGATTGAACGACTCTACGATCGGACAGAAAACCGGGAAATCATCGCCGAGGGTCAGACAGGCAACCGATTTGAAGTGTTTGAAGATAAGCCGAAGGGCCGGCATGAAGCGTGGGACATTGATATTTTTTATACCGAGAAAAAACAGGAAGTGACATGTTTGACCCGAATGGAAATAACGGATACGGGAGCTTTGGCTGCGATCGTCCGTTTCGAGTGGTCCTACATGGATTCTACTGTTGTACAAGATATGGTGCTCTATGCGCATAGCCGCAGAATCGATTTCAAGACGCAGGTTAATTGGCATGAGCCGCGTAAACTGTTGAAAGTAGCATTTCCAGTGCGAATTCGGGCGACAGAAGCAACATATGATATCCAGTTCGGCAACGTGAAGCGTCCTACGCATTGGAATACTAGCTGGGATTATGCACGCTTTGAGACGGTTGGTCATCAGTGGGCTGATTTGTCGGAACGAGGCTACGGCGTTAGCCTTCTGAATGATTGCAAATATGGGTATGACATCAAAGACAATGTGATGAGATTAACGCTGATCAAGTCTGCGATGGTGCCTGACCCTACGGCGGATATTGGTGAGCATCACTTCACGTATTCACTGCTGCCGCATGTGGGCGATTGGTACGATGGAAAGACGATACAATCTGCATACTCACTAAACAATCCACTGACGTATGCGTCTGGCACACCTGATAAATCTTCATTCAGCTTGTTCCGTCTGTCCTGTGAGCATGTCATGATTGATGCGGTTAAATTAGCGGAGGATGGGGATGCAGTCATTTTGCGCATTCACGAGTTCGCTGGGATAAGTGGACCGTTGGAGGTTGTGAGCGGCGCCGAGATCGTGTCTTGGCAGGAGTGTGACCTGCTCGAACGCCCTGAAGGCGAGCAGCAGCATGACGCAAGAATAGCTGTTCAGATGAATCCCTATGAGATTCGAACATTTATTGTTCATTTCAAATAAGCGTAAAAACAAACAAGGCCGCAAATTTTCTTTGCGGTCTGTTTGCGTTTTATTGTGAATCTCCCGCGGTTTCCCGCTATGAAGAAGACAGTTGAATTGTCATACGGACATAGTTGAATTACCACTCCCGCCTATCTGCGCGGTTGTAATATGCTTAACCTATATTAAGTTTAAGGAGTAGATGACACATGCGCAAAAGGAATTCCCTCTTCAATTCCTATGTTTTTATTTTTCCAAGTCTATTTTTAACATTGGCGCTAGGTATATATCCGCTTATTTGGGCGCTTCGCTATATGTTTTACGATTATCAGGGGTATGGCAAAGCGAAATTCATCGGAATTGATAATTTTACAAGATTGCTGCGAGATACAGAGTTTTGGCACTCCGTGTACAATACGCTCATCTATGCGAGTGGTAAGCTCATTATCGTGCTGCCGCTTTCACTTATCCTTGCTGTCATTCTGAACAAGGGGATTAAAGGGAAAGTGCTATTGCGCGCTGTGTACTTCATGCCGACCATTATAAGCACATCCGTCATGGCGATCGTATTTTTTACGATTTTCAATTCCTATAACGGAATTCTCAATCAATTCTTGCTCAAGTATGGTATCATCTCCAAGTCGATCGATTGGCTAGGACCTGATTATGCGATGATCACCGTTATTATTATGGCGATATGGGGCGCGATCGGTAACTATATGCTCCTATTCATTGCCGGCTTGCAAGGTATTCCTGATGATTTATATGAGAGTGCATCCATTGATGGCGCGAATGTCATTCATAAGTTTTGGTACATTACGATTCCAATGCTCGGACCTGTCCTGCAAATGATCATTATGCTTGCCATTATCAACTCCCTCAAAGGGTATGAAAGTATTATGGTCATGACCGAGGGCGGACCTTTCGGTAAAACTGATGTCATGTATCTCTATGTGTACAAGCTGTTTTTCCCAGTCTCAGCAACTTCCCCGACAGTACAGCAGATTGGTTACGGTAGCGCTGCAGGTTTCGTAACAGCACTCATTGTCGGCTTGATTACGATTATTTACTTCAAGATGTCCAAACGTTTGAATCAGGATTAACAGGGGAGGGTATACAATGACTACTAGCATAAAATCAGGCGGTTTCTCGGGCGGCCGCATTATCGGGCATGGCATTAAATGGATATTTTTGATCGCAGTCGCGTTTTTCACGATATTCCCCATTATTATGGCGATGTTAGGCTCTGTAAAAACGAATGCAGAGTTGACGACTGGGGCTACGCTGTTACCTTCCATCTGGAAGTTTTCGAACTATGCAACGGCTTGGAAGCAAGCTAACTTCGCACAGTTTACGTGGAACAGCCTCTTTGTAAGCATCATCGTGACGATCGGAACGCTGCTTGTTGCAACGATGTCCGCTTATGCGGTGGACAGAACGAATTTCCCAGGCAAACGATTGTATGTATCCTTGCAAGCTAGTACGATGTTTATTTCCATTGGCGCCGTTGTGTTGATGCCGCAATTTAATCTCATGGTCAAGCTTGGTTTGAACAAATCACTTTGGGGTGTCATCATCATCCTGATCAGCTCGCATGCGGTGATCTATTTTATGCTGATCGGCTTTTTTAAGGCGATACCTAAGGATCTGGATGAGGCTGCCTACATCGACGGCTGTAATTTCTTTACTGTTTACTGGCGGATCATTCTGCCGTTATTGCGTCCTGCGCTGGGCGTCACGGCCTTATTCACGTTCCGCGGTGCTTGGAATGAATATATCTTACCGCTGGTCTTCACCATGACGAACCCGAAACTGCAAACGTTGACGGTTGGTCTAGCTAATTTGCGCTACGGAATTGGCGCCGCTGCAGAGGCACATCTCATGATGGCTGGGGCGTGTTTGTCTTTCCTGCCAATTCTCGTCGTCTATGTGTTGGCGAATAAGTCGTTCATCCAGGTAACGGCAGGAAGTGTAAAAGGATAGCCACACAAACAGACAAAGAGTTATTTTCCCCCACATGGAAAGTTGATTTGTCAATCACGGTTGAAGTCGATATAGCGGTATCATGAAAACAGTTACAAGATACATGCATCCGATCATAGGAAGAGAAAACAGGAGGGTTTAACGACATGAATAAAAAGATAGTAATGAACACACTGCTTGGCGTAACCATGGTAGCTTCACTAGCAGCATGCGGCGGACAAACGGATCAGCCTACGAATACTAGCTCCAGTTCAACAACTTCACCTGCAGCAAGCGGACAGAAGACGAAACTAACTTACTGGACGATTGATCGCCATGACGCTGATTATATGAAGGAAGTTATTAAGAAGTTCAATGAGACGAATAAGGACAATATTGAAGTAGAAATGACAGTTATGGCTGATAATTTCAACCAGTCGGTCGATATTGCTTTTGCGAGTAAACAAGCACCTGACATCTTCCGGACCAACGATTTCCCAGGCTTTGTGAAGAAAGGTTACTTATTGCCTCTGAACGATTTGATGACTGACGATATGAAGAAACGCTATAACAATTTGCTTGTTGAAGATAGCAATATGGTCGACGGGAAAATTTATTCACTTCCGAATACAGGGCAATACTGGAGATTAATTTATAACGTAGATTTATTCAAAAAAGCCGGAATCACAGAACCGCCAAGAACGGTTCAAGAAATGGTTGAAGATGCTAAGAAAATAACTGAAGCTGGCAAAGATATTGGAGCTTACGGTTTTGCAGAAAACTTCAAAAATCCAAGCTCTGCCTTCTCACGAATTGCCAATCCTATCGGATCATTCAGCGGAACTTCCGTGTTAGATGGTTATAATTACAAAACAGGTCAGTACGATTTTGCTGCATATAAGCCGATTGTTGAAGCGCTTCGCCAAATGAAGCAGGACGGCAGCATGCTGCCTGGTGTTGAATCTCTCGACATTGATCCGCTTCGTGCGCAATTCGCGGCAGGAAAAATCGGCATGTATTTTAACCACTCCGGTGAACCTGCTGTGTACCAAAGCCAATTCCCGACAAAAGTGAACTGGAGCGCAGCACTGCCGCCAACGATTGACGGGAAACAAACAGGAACTGTAGCCGTTGCTAATACAGGTAACTATATTGGAATCAACAAAGACACGCCAAACAAAGATAAAGCATGGAAATTCTTAGAATACATCTATAATCTTGACTTCCAGAAGGAATATCACGAAAAAGGCCTTGGGATCTCCATTGTAGCGGATGTGAATGCCGCTGCGAAAAAGCCAGCTATGCCAGGTATTGAAGGTTTCCTACCAACTAAATTCGACGCTTTATATGCGACTACTCCGACTGGTGTGGCCGAAACGAAGGTTGAAGGAACGAAAACAGGGAACGTCATTATTAAATACATGCTTGAAGGCGGAGATTTGGACAAACAGTTGAATGATTTGAGCACTCGCTATAACACGGCATTGGAGAAAGCGCGTGCCGCGGGTGAAACCAAGTTGAAGGCAGATCCGAACTTTGATTCGGGTAAACTGCAAGGCAGCCTGGCCAAATAGGAAGAGGGCTTAATGGATACAATAGGTAAGGGGCGCGCCGCTTAAAGCAGTGCGTCTCTTCCTTATTATTGAGTGGGGAAGGGGGAGTTAGTTTGAATCAATGGTTTTATCGGCTATCGCTCCGCCAACGGTTAAGGATCTCGGTTTTGATGCTGACCGTCGTTTCCATAGCTCTGACGGGTATCATGTCCTACTGGATTGCTTTTCGATCCACAGAAAGTGAAGCGTTTATTTCCAGCCAGAATACGTTGAATAAATCTGCGCGCGTGCTGGATGAAAAGTTCCGGCACATCATTGTCTCGACCTCCTCGATGATGCTGAGTGATCCATTCAAGAACACGATGGAGGATGTTTTTGCGAATAATTCGGATTCTTATTATACACGGTTATCAGCTTTGCAAACGCCTCTCGGGCAAATGAAACTCATTGAGCCTTCGATTCAATCCGTTCTGATCTACACTCCTGTTGGCGAAATGTATGCAACGAATGATCTGCGTAACGGGCAGGTTCGTTTCAAGGATACGATATTTTCCCAATATCTGAACACCAAAGAACGTGTTGTATGGCTGGAAGATCACGAGGATCCGCTTTTTTTAGGTAAAGCGAGGGTAATATCCCTGATTATGAAGCCTGTCACGGAAGCAGATGTACGTGATGTCTACGTTGTCGTCAATGTGAAAGAAGATGCCATTAGCACGGTTGTAACGGATGGTCTGTTTGATCCGTCTAAGAACTACTATCTCATATCAGGCAACGGCGAAACGGTACTTCCGTTAAGCAGTCAAACGCCTCCTTTTCAGAGAGACCCTTCTTTTTTAGAGCAGGTGCAGAGTCAGGATCGCGGATTTTTCAAACATGACATCGCAGGTAACAAGTATCTAGTCAATTATTCAAGGCTCACGATGGCGGACAATTGGACGATGGTTAGCGTGCAAACGCAGTCGGATTTGCTTCATCAGGTGAATCGGATCAAGACCATCACACTCTGGATCATGCTGTGCTGCGCCATATTGGCCTTCGTGTTGTCCAATGCTATATCGAGCTTTCTTCTGAAGCCTCTGCACAAACTGCAAGGGTTAATGAAGAAAGTGGAACAAAATAATCTCGATGTACGTTTCACTTCGAAATATGAAGATGAGGTGACGCAGGTTGGGTTGAAGTTTAACCGGATGCTGGAGGAAATCTCTTCACTGATTGAGGATGTCAAGGAAGCCGAGTACGAGAAGCGCAAGATGGAGGTAAAAGCCCTACAGGCCCAAATTGATCCGCATTTTTTATATAACACACTAAACACGATCATTTGGAAGTCGGAAACGTCGCAAAACCGGGATGTCACGGAGATGATTACTTCGCTGTCTCTCATGTTCCAGTTTGGTCTAAATAGCGGGAACGAGATGACCACATTAGCCAAAGAGATTGATCACGTTAGGCAATATTTAATTCTTCAGCAGAAATGCTACGAGGATTTGTTTGATTATTCGATTGAGCTAGAGGATGAGTCCTTGCTAGATATTCCGATTTTGAAAATTATATTGCAGCCCTTGGTGGAAAACTGCATCTTGCATGGGTTTCAGAGTATGGATGGTAAGGGGGAAATTCAGATAACCATTTCAAGTACCGAGGATCTTCTGGTTCTTCAAGTGGAGGATAACGGGGAAGGCATGGATGTCGGGGCCGTTGACATCGATATGCGAAGGGAGCAATCAGCCGCCAAGAGCTACGCACTTCGCAATGTGTATGGACGACTGCGGCTTTACTACGGCAATCAAGCAGATATTCGTCTGAGCAGCGAGCCTTTTGTCTCCACCACGGTGAAACTAACTATACCATTGACAGGCGAGTGATCAAGCAGTGACGACTGAACTTAGAATGTGTGTAATCGACGATATCAAAACCGTGGTGCAGGGCATTGCCAACCAAATTGATTGGGCATCTTACGGAATTGGCATCGCAGGTACGGCCAGCAATGGTGAGCAGGGAATTGAACTTATCAAAAGCACAGAGCCACACATTGTTCTGACCGATATCCGAATGCCAAAAATTGATGGGCTGGAAATGACTAGACAGATTCTGGAATGGTTTCCGCGAACGAAAATTGTCTTTTTGAGCGGCTATACCGATTTTGAGTACGCCCAGGAGGCGCTTCGACTAGGTGCATTCGATTATATTGTCAAACCCTATACCCCGCAGAAAATTATCGATGTCGTTATGAAGGCTAAGCAGTCAATTGATGAGGAAATTCATGAAACGCAGCGGTACCGTGAGATGGAAAGAAAGCTGCGGGAAAGCTTGCCCTTCTTGAGGCAGGAATATTTTCAACTGCTGCTTCAGTTCCGAACGACGCCTGAACAAGCGCAAAAGCGTTGGGATTTTTTAAATATTGGACTTGAGCGAGAACGTTTTGTTGTCATGCTGACAGAAATTGATCAGTTCACGGAGCAAACCGATACGCTGCCTGTTCAGGAAGTGGAACTCATCCGGTTCACTGTTCACAATATTTTGGAGGAAAGCTTGAAGGAATACACCAAAGGTTTTGTTTTCCGAGATCATACGAACCGGTATGTAGCGATATTCAATCCTTCGGATAACGTCCATGCCGAAGCCATTGCGGAGCGATGCCGCGAGAATGTTAATCAATATTCCAGATATACCATATCCATTGGGCTTGGAGAAGAAGTGCAAGAGATCCATCAGATCTCCTACTCTTATTCCCAGGCGTTCGCTGCAATCTCCTATAATTTTTATACGGGCGGCAATACCGTGTACAAGTACCGGGATTTGAGCTCTGTCCATCAAACATTGCCGCGCTACTCCCCCGAGAAGGAAAAGGAGCTTTTTTACTGCTTAAGGTCGGGGAATTTGCCCAAAGCTTGCAGCATTGTGGATGAACTGTTTGAGGAAACCGTCCATGCCTCGATCCCTCCGGCTCCTGAGGTAGTCAAAGGCATGGGGGATGAGCTCGCCTTTCTAATCAACCGCATCTTCTCTGAGAAGCTAACGCGCGAGGAGATGGAAGGGATTGAACGTTATCAGTATCAGATCAAAAATCTATCCTCGTATAAGTTGAAGGAACTTCAAGAGAATATCAAGGAATTGTGCAGGATGGGTTGTGAGTTCATACAGAAACGCCATGTCGAAGATGTGAACCAAGTTGTCGAGCAGGTCATTGCGCATATACGTCAAAATGCAGCATCCAACATGACAGTGAATGATTATGCCAAACTGGTCTATTTGAGCGGCAGCTATTTTGCTAATCTGTTCAAGAAGGTTACGGGTATGACAGTCACCCAATTCGTAACAACAGAGCGGATGGAGCAGACGAAAGCGATGCTGCTGGAAGGCAAGCAGGTACAAGAGATCGCTCAGGCTCTAGGATACGAAGACAGGCGGCATTTCAGTGAATTGTTTAAGAAACATACAGGCATGACACCGTCTGATTTCAAACAGCTGTACACAAGGTGAAAATTAATGTGGATGAGGTGCACGACATGCGTCAAAAATATTCATATACACGTCCGAAGAACGGTTACCCCGAGTGGAACAATAATCCAGAGATTTTCCAGTTAAACCGAATGAACGCTCATGCGACTTTAATGCCATATGAATCGGTAGAAGAAGCGCTCAAAGGGGATAGAAGCACATCCCCATACACTGTTTCACTGAATGGTATGTGGAAATTCAGCTATGCTGAGACCCCGGATAAACGGAGTGCGAACTTCTATGAAATGGGCTACGATACCAGCGGCTGGGAGCATATTCAAGTTCCATCGCATTGGCAGCTTCAAGGTTACGATTACCCACAGTATACGAATGTAAGATATCCTTGGGAAGGCAAGGAGGATATTAAGCCTCCTTTTGCACCGACGGCCTATAATCCAGTTGGCTCCTACGTCCGTACATTTTCAGTACCGGATGAATGGAAGGAGCTTCCTGTATATATTAGTTTCCAAGGTGTGGAATCGGCGTTTTACGTCTGGGTGAATGGTGATTTGGTCGGATACAGTGAAGATTCGTTCACACCTGCGGAATTTGACTTGACGCCTTATTTGCATGAGGGTGAAAACAAATTAGCCGTAGAAGTCTATCGCTGGTGCGATGCCAGTTGGTTGGAGGATCAAGATTTCTGGCGGATGAGCGGGATTTTCCGCGATGTCTATCTATATAGCACGCCGAAGGCGCATATTTATGATTACGGCATTGTAGCAGATTTGGATGATGAATACCAACATGGCCACTTGCAAATAAAGGCGACGGTGACGAATGCATTCGGAGAGAAGCTAGGCATGCATACGCTGGAAGCAAGTCTTTATGATAATGATGGCAATCTCGTACAAGCACCATTGTTCGCGAAAGTAGAAATTAACGATGAGAATGATCAGGAGCTGCAGCTTCTCACGAAGTTTGAGAACCCCATGAAATGGACGGCTGAGACGCCTAACTTATATCGTTTGGTTCTGTCACTGAAGGATTCTTCCGAGAATTTGATTGAAGCGGTGAGCTGCAACATTGGGTTCCGTAGATTTGAATTAAGGGACGGGCTGATGAAGATTAATGGCAAACGTATCTTGTTCAAGGGTGTGAATCGTCACGAGTTTAACTGCGATACTGGCCGTACTATTCAGTATGAGGATATGGTTCGCGATATTCAACTGATGAAAGCCTATAACATCAATGCAGTTCGTACCTCGCATTATCCGAACCATCCGCTGTGGTACGATTTATGTGATGAATATGGTCTGTATGTCATTGACGAAACGAACCTTGAAACGCACGGCAGCTGGTCCAATTTCCAAGAAGACGAAGGATGGACAGTTCCTGCGAGTAAACCGGAGTGGACGGCTAATGTATTAGATCGTGCGAATTCCATGCTGCAGCGGGATAAAAATCATCCATCTATCATCATTTGGTCACTAGGCAATGAGTCGTGGGGCGGCGATAATTTTATAAAAATGCATGATTTCTTCCGCTCCAATGACCCGACTCGCCTCGTTCATTATGAAGGTGTCACACGCTGCCGCAAATCAGATGCAGCATCGGATATGGAAAGCCAAATGTATACACTGCCGCACAAAGTGGAAGAGTATGCACGTTCTAACCCCAAGAAACCTTTCATTTTATGTGAATATAGTCATGCAATGGGGAATTCGAATGGGAATTTATTTAAATATTGTGAGCTGTTTGATAAGTATCCCATTCTCCAAGGAGGCTTTATCTGGGACTGGATCGACCAAGCCATTCGTACCAAAACCTCAGATGGTATCGAGTATCTTGCCTACGGCGGGGATTTCGGCGATACACCTAACGATGGCACCTTTTGCGGGAATGGTCTCATTTTCGCGGATCGCAGCGTAACTCCGAAGTTATACGAAGTAAAGAAATGCTATCAGAATGTGAAATTCGAGGAAGTAGATCTGAAGCTAGGCCATATCCGTGTAACGAACAACTATTTATTTACGAACTTATTCGATTATGATTGTAAATGGGAAGTGGCGAAGAACGGCATCGTAGTAGAAGAAGGGAACACTTCACTGGCTGTAGAAGCGGGAGCTGCGGAATTAATTACACTTCCTTATAAGCTGCCTACTGACGTATTCGATGGAGAAGAATGCACATTAACGGTTCGACTGGTCGAGAAGGCAGATAAGGCATGGGCTCCTGCCGGTCATGAAGTTGCGTTTGAACAGTTCTTGCTGCCAGTTGAGACGCGTGTTGTGCAAGCTTCTGATACTATGCCATTGCATACGGAAGAGTCGGATACGTCTTTCACGACGTTCAGTTCAGATTTTAGTGTGACCTTTAGCAAGCTGACAGGTGATTTAACCTCCTATATGTATAAAGGAGTCGAGCTCATCAAAGTGGCACCGAGGCCTAATTTTTGGCGTGCTAGTATCGACAACGATAAAGGGAACAAGCTCCCAGAGCGCAGTGCGACTTGGAAGGAAGCCGGCCAAGAGCGTAAGCTGCATGCCATGCAGGTTGATTCCTATGCGGACAAGGTAGAAATAAAGGTATTGTATATCTTACCAACGACACACAGTTCGAACTGCAACCTGTTATATGTCGTGTCAGGAGATGGCAGGATCCAAATTCGTGAGGAACTTCAACCTGGCTATAACCTTCCGGAAATTCCGGAGATTGGCATGATGTTCCAGCTGGATGCCAGCTTCGAGAACCTGAAGTGGTACGGCAGGGGGCCGCATGAAAATCATTGGGATCGTGCGGAAAGTGCAAGGTTGGGCATATATCAAGGGAAAGTAGTAGACCAATATGTGCCGTATCTGCGCCCTCAGGAATGCGGAAACAAAACGGATGTTAGATGGGCAGAACTGACACGTGTCGATGGTGTTGGCTTACGGATTGAAGGTGCTGGGGCCGTGGAGCTGAACGCACTGCCGTACACGCCGTCCGAACTAGAAGCACACGATCATATGTATAAGCTGCCTCCTAGCGACAAAGTCGCACTGCGAGTTAACTACAAGCAAATGGGTGTTGGCGGCGACGATAGTTGGATGTCGAAGACGCATCCCGAGTTTACACTTTATGCGAACCGCAGTTACGCGTACAGTTATTCGTTTAAAGGTATAAGTCAGTAATTCAATAGGGGAATACATGAAAAAGGTCAGTCGACGAAGTGTCGATTGACCTTTTTTGACCATATATGAATTTGTAAGTTACCAAGGCTCGAAAGAACAAATTCTTATTTGATATAAAAATTATCATATATAAGAGATTATTTGTATAAGATCGAAGTCTCTCCGGTGAAATGTGGTCGCTCATTCTCTTCGACAGACCTCGATAGAAGGTTTTCTCATATGCATTTATATGGTTGGGTCTGGAGTTCCTGTAGCTTACTGGTGTGTATGTGTGTAAGAGGCTGGTTGCGAATAGAATTGTAGTGAGTGAAGAGAGAGGAGTAGGAGTAGGAGTAGGAGTATAGCAAGGTTTGCTGAGTCAGACGAATGGGTTGGTATCCAGTAGTATCGTGAATGAGTATGTGTTTCAGGCAAATAGATGGTGCATCAGGTAAAATGGATGGTCTTCCCAGGCGAATAGATGTTGCTTCAGGCTAGTAGATGGATTATATACAGTTAAATTATGGGTTTTCTCGACAATTACTCAATAAATGGAAAATATACAGTTAATTTTAAAGAATCTAGCCTATGTGAACTAAAACCTAGATTTTAACTACATATTTTCCAGTTAAATCGAATTTTTGAAGAAAATTGTCGCTAATAACTGTATATTTTCCAGTTAAATACAAAATTGAAGCTACGTGTCCCTCCAAACCTGCAAACTCCACCACCACCGCGCGCCACCGATACCACTGATGCCACCATCGCCACCATGACCGCCACCACTACCGATAACCACGACCGCCACCAATGCCACGACCACCACTGATGCCACAGCACGCCACCGATACAACCACGACCACCACCACTACCAATACCCTCCGAACTCTCTTTCGCGAATCCAAGGAGTTAGTCTATGAAAGAGAACTATGTCGAGTGTGATAGTGGTGAGTGTAGAGCAGTTAGTCTTTAAAGAAACTATTCCTATTCAGTTTCCATGAGAATAGCAAGCCTGCCGGCGTCTATAGGAATCCGGCATTGTCCGTTAGACTCCGGTGTATAGGATGTCTTATTTAGAAGGTTCAAAAGCGGTACATCAGATCGCAATGAGCAAGTATGCACGCTGTCCGACCCGTTCACCAACAGATGGAACAAAACTTGTTCCTCACGGAGTACCCTGTACATCCGAAGTTCCGGATAATCAGGATCAACCCGCAAGGATTGCACGGTAAGCCCGGACGATTCGCCGGATTTCGGATAGAGCAGGGTCAGGTAATCGTTGCCGCTATCACCGCTAATACGGAAATGTTCTTGAACAGCTAGCGAGTAAGCACCGGATACAGCCCCATGGTCCGTTGATGCTGTAATCCCACCTGGCTCCAAGAAGGTAACTTCCAGTTTCATTTCATTTAAGCAGTGAGCCGTGATTCGGTTCTTCTCAATATCAGAGGATGTGCTCATAGTATGCAGATTCCAGACGCTGCTCCGCTGACTTCGGATATGATCCCAAATCACATAGACATTAGCACCACCAGCCTTCACATAGGCAAAGTGGCGATGGTAGGTTTCGGCAAGATCATCTGGAATGGAACTTCGGACATAATCCAGTTGGTCAGCGAAGCCAACTTCTTCACAGATGCTCTTAAACGGGCCATTCTGCGCAATACCAGCCTCATCCATAAATTGAACTACGTTATGTGCATGTCCGTTCACATACCAATGGCGGTCTCCGTTGTAATACGCGCCCGTTCCGGGATCAAGGGTCAACGGGGTAGCGTCCGCCCATAGGGAGAAGTGCCCTTCGTCGTGGTGGGCATGATAGGTTAGTGGCGAAGACTCGAATATAGCATAGTTTTCCTGTCCCCATTGACCGAAATGCTGCCGGAAGATGACATACCCGATGCCAGCATAGTGAACGGAAGTTAGCGCTGGTGCTTCCTGTGGAAGTTCTGGCTGCGGGTAGAGAAGCGCCAGCAGGGTACAGGGACTGGACCCTGTATCTCGGACCACGCTGCCCCCGTGCTTCCAGCCCCACATCATTTCCCGGCTAAGCTGGGGATCTGATTGCACATAGAAAGGCGCTGCATAGGAGAACATACGGAACCACTGGTCATCGACTGTCGAATCACCAACAGCGGGAAACAGCAGTTTAGGCTCCGAGTTTGGTCCACCATGAACGGAATCTTTCGGGGTTACTGTGCCAAGTAAGAACCGATACATCATCTTTACCTTGTCATGGGACCAGTAGTCGATCCCTCTAAGTCGCTGCAGCAGCGTGAAGAACAGAAAGTACCGATGCAGCACGGCACCATGGTAGCGGATATTCTCAGGCCACGCGCCATCCTGGTCAACGACATGCTCCAATTGCCAATCTACGACAGCACAGGCATGCGCTAGATAGACTTCAGCAAGTATCTCATCGGGGAAAATTAGTGCGTAGATCCCGAGGCCTGTGGCACGGTCAGCGTTCCAGTTGCTGCGTTTGCCGCCTTTTTCATCTGGAAACTGTTCGAGATCGAACCGGTAGTATTCGGTGTCCATCATCATACCAGCTATATAGCGGAAATGAGATTGAATGGCCGCGTCTTCCTCGGGGAGAATAACGCCGGAGTCGGCAATCTGGTCGTAAATGACGGATAGCACAGCCATGCCTCGTCCAATATGGACGGCCCCGTAAGTATCATCGTCATGCCAGCCAGTCGCCTTGAAAATATCCATGCCTTGGCACATATCTGGCAGCATGTACAGCATCTTCCGCTTGGCTCGCTCCGCGTACAGCGGATCCGCTGTCACCATATAAGCGTCCGCGTCCGCTCCAGCGGTCTCCAGCAGGGCAGCCCAGTTGGTCGGCGTCTTCCGGTTAAAAGGGCACGAAACATATCCCGCATCCATTGGCTGCCCAGCAGCATCCAGGAACCTAATTTCGGTGTATACGCCGTCCTCCGATAAGCGATCATCCATTCGAAGGGTTGTCTGAATGCTGTAATGCTCTTGGGCATATACCGGAATCGGATCTGTCATTGCCAAAAGCACCTGGTCATTATCGGACATGTTCTTTACATACAAACATTGCCCGAGCCTTGAATCCTCAGATCGTTCAAGGGAAGCCGAGCTGGAGGAGGAGCGCGACGCTGTCTCCCACCCAGTTACACCCTGATCAAAGTTGCCATTTGCGATCGGGATTGGCAATCCTCTTTCCGAATTGGTAACCTGCACTTGTCGGATCCAAACGTCTCCTTTTCCTCTGATGTAAAAAGATATCTTCATATTTGCAGCGTTCACTGGTGTTCGAAACACAAAGGGATTCGTACGATAAGCGGATATGAGTTGAATAGGCACAGACAATTCCAATTCGGCAAAGGCATCGGATAACTTCAACTGTCGCTCATATTCCTCCCGCAGTTCAGGCTGCATGGATATTCGGGTGCGAATGCCCTCCAGTTGCTCCGTATCATAGCAGGCGAAAGGCCGTTTAGTCGTCACATTCTTGGAGTCGTTTCTCATCTCATTTACCTCCCGATCAAGTTGGTATAGATTTCACTTCTACTATTACTACTATAGCATCAGCATTGATCGGGAGAGAGGGACAATCCGCGTAAGGAGGAGGGGGAAATCAACTGAATAACGTGTTGCACTGGGTAAATTTGTCTTGTTATATTCAAAAAAAGTTATTAGAATAACTCCTAGGGTAAAAGAAATAATGCTTGTGCCTTATATAAATAATGTTAGTTTGTCTACTTCTTACTTCGGACTTAATGAACCAGAGATCGAGCTGGACATAAGCCTAAATAAAAGTTGTTCATAACAACTTTTATTTAGGTTTTTTGTCACTAAATAATGGAAGGTAAAAGTTAGCCTTACCAGAGCTGAGGATGGGATTTTTGGATAATCATGAAAAGCAAACGCAATACGAAATTGCAAGTCACATTGGAAGATTGCTCAGAGAAGCTTTTGGGAAAGGACCGCAATCGATTTACGTAAGTATCCATCGTCCGTTTATTGTTATATACCTCAAAAATTTTTTATCGCAAACGGAGAAGATTCTTCTGCAGCAGGACCATTCTTGTACCGTTCAACATACGAGGAGTTTAGTGATGGAATCACTAGTACCTGAAATCAAAGCCTATTTGATGCTGTTCACAGGAATGAACATTCGGGAATTTTACTATGACTGGGGATTGCATAACTATTCAGGTGTATTTGTCGGCATTGCAACTGAGGGGGATTCGGTAGATCAGAGCACTCAAGAATGGTATGCAGGGAAAGATGAGATACACCGTGAGATGGAGAGCATCAGTCATCTGATTCAAAAAATCCCCGATGAAACACATTCTTATTTCATTAATGAAAGGACGCTTCTCGTTATTAGATCAGGTATTTTGATCAGTATTGGTAAAGAATTAATTCGGTTAGGTTTTGAAGAAAGTTTAAAGCTTGCCCAGCGAAATCTTGAAAAAAATCATTTGTTTAATAACAATCACTTTCAAAAAATTTTAAAGTCGCCGATTGTGGATATATTTACGGACTGGAATTCCCATTTGGATAAAAGCGTTATTGTGTTTATTTTAAACCCAAGTCACGATTAGAAGCCAATTTGATACATAGATGGATAGAACGCTTCCAGGGGTACATAATAAGTAAAGTTTCAGTTGAATATTTCCAATGAACTAATTAAAATAAATCTGGGGTGAAAGAAATAATGCTTTTGCCTTAATGAAGGATGAATGATGTTGGATAAACAAGCACAAACCGAAATCGCTAGTTACGTAGGCAGGTTGCTACGAGATTCTTTCGGGAAAGGTCCACAATCCATATTTGTCAGCATCAATCGTCCGTTTGTCGTTCTGTATTTAAAACACTTCTTATCACCGACGGAAAAAATCTTACTACATCAAGATCAGATCCATTCCATACAATCGACTAGAGACTTATTGATGAAGTCATTAATTCCTGAAATAAAAGCTTATTTGCTCGTATTTGCTGGCATGAAGATTGGTGAGTTTTATTACGACTGGGGACTTCATAATCATTCGGGTGTTATGGTAGGTATCGAATCTGGGGATGACGATGAACCAATCTCTTTAGAATCCGATTACACAGGGAAAGAGGAGCTTCATCGAGAGATTAGTACGATCTCTCAACAGGTTGAGAAAAAGCCGGACGAAGTGCACTCATTCTTGATCAATGAAAGAAACCTTGTAGTGATCCGAAATGGTATCCTTATTAGTATTGAAAAAGAATTAATACGAATTGGACATGAAGAAAGTTTAAGGTTGGCTAAGCGCAACCTGGAAAAGAGTCATCTCCATAATAACGGCCATTTCCAGAGCTTCCTAAATGCGAAGATTAATGATGTATTTGTCGACTGGGACTTTCATTTGGATAAAAGCGTCATTGTGTTCATCTTAAATCCAGGTCAATAAGTTGGCGGTAATGAACCAGAAAGAACGCTGGGCATCAGCCTAAATAAAAGTTGCTTATTGCAGCTCTTATTTAGGTTTTTTCTATATTTAGTTCACTTTTCGCGAAATGAGGGCAAAACATGGTTGATTTTTATGAACGGAATGAGATATTGGATCGCATTTCAGATGCATTTTTTGCAGTCAATACGGACTGGGAGTTTACATATATTAATGCGGAAGCATCCAAAATTTTATTTGGAAATGCGGACCAGCTTGTTGGTAATTGGATGTGGAGTGAAATACCGACTGCCGTTTATATTACTTTGTATGCACAATTTCATAAAGCGATGCTTGAACAAGTAAGTGTAGAATTTGATGTGTATTATTCTCCTTTAGCAACTTGGTTCGGTGTGAAAGCTTATCCGTCATCCAGCGGCCTTTCAATTTTTTTTCAGGACATCACCCAGAAGAAAGGGATTTCCTTGGAAAAGGAGCAGCACTATGAGTCTCTTTTTAAATATAACCCCGATGCTGTTTTTGCCTTTAATTTGGAAGGGAATTATCTTCAAGTGAATCCGGCTATGGAGCGAATGATCGGTTACCGTGCGGACGAGCTATTAAAAATGTCGTACTTACCATTGATACCGCCGGAGGAACTGGAGAAGACGAGAAGTTATTTTTATCATGCGGCAAAAGGCATTACCCAGCATTATGAAACGAAAGCGATTCACAAAAACGGGGGTATTATTGATGTGAAAGTGACCAACATCCCGATCATTGTTAATGATGAAGTCAAAGGGGTATTCGGAGTAGCGAAGGAGATCACGCAAGAAAACAACCATAAAATGATGCTGCTACAAGCAGAAAAGCTGACCGCAGTCGGCCAGCTAGCGGCTTCTATTGCTCACGAAATTAGGAATCCGCTTACATCATTGAAGGGATTTACCCAACTTATTGAAAAAACCTTACCTGACGCTAAAAAAAATTATTTTACCATCATGAAGGATGAAATTAATCGAATCGATCTGATTACGAGTGAATTGCTGTACTTAGCAAAACCGAAAGCACAAGGGTTCAAAAGTGAACACATTTGGCAAATAATTCAGGATGTCGTCATGCTGATGAGCTCACAAGCTTTAATGAACAATATTGAAATAAGAACGTTTCATCTGGAGGAACTGCCTGTCGTTGAATGTGTAGGGGCTCAGTTGAAGCAGGTTTTTATTAATTTAATCAAAAATGCAATGGAGGCTATGCCTGATGGAGGGCATATTGACATTGTGGGATCAAGACCAACCGCGGAAGTAATAAAAGTCCAAGTCATGGATAATGGTCAAGGAATTCCGCGGGAGCTTATTTCCAAAATCGGCTCACCTTTCTATAGTACCAAAGAGAACGGGACAGGACTTGGCATGATGGCAACCCAGCAAATCATTCATTCTCATAAAGGGACTTTGGAAATAACTAGTCAGGAAGGACTAGGTACAACCATACATATCTGTCTGCCGATCGACGAACAAGCATAAGTAAGTTTCATCGCAAACAAACATACAGGCAATAGCGGCCCCCTAGGCTTTGTTTACAAACAGCGGGCTTAACCGGAGCTGAGCTACATGGAATTTATCGTTTGCTGTGTTTCATTTTGTACATGGCCTCATCCGCTTTTTTCATTAAAGAAGTGATATCCGTCGCATCGCTAGGGTACAGACTGACGCCAGAACTAAATGAAATCGGAATATGAATGTCCTCATATTGAAAAGGAAGTTCGTACAAAAGGGATAATTTTTCACTGATAAAGGTGTCTAATTTCATGCTTTCATGCATGGATGAAATGATCCATACAAATTCGTCTCCTCCTATACGTCCTATACGATCACTAGGTTGAGCGCAGCTTTCCAGAATTTTCGCAAAATGCTTCAGATAAAGATCTCCAATGTAATGACCATATACATCGTTAATTGGTTTGAAACGATCCAAGTCGATTAAGATTAAGGCGAAAAATTCTTGAACCATCATCTTTTGCAACAATTGCTCTTGAAGAGCTGCGCGATTATATAGATTCGTAAGCGGATCATGGTGCGCTAAATATTTGTAGTTTTGTTCGGATTTTAATAATTTACGTTCTGTATCCTTCAACGAAGTAACGTCAGTTAGGTGCATGACAAATAGTTTCTCGTTGGTTTCCTCGATTAATTCTAGGCCGATTATCAAATCCAGATCACCTTTATGCGTATTGACGATTTGGGCCTCCCACTGTACTTCGTTCTCTCGTTGAACCCAAGCCAATCTAGCGGTTAGACTCAACCTGTCATCGAACTGAAAATGGCTCATGATGTCAGAGTCAGCGATACCAGAAAGCCATTGTTTCGCCCTTGGGTTCATTTCTTTTATTTCTCCCTTTTCGTCCAGAAGCAAAATGGCTGTAGGTGCCGATTGGAAAAGATTGTGAAAGAGTTTACGGTAATCCGGCATAATGTCATATTTACCAATTAAGTGACGAAGGGCAACCGCCCAGAACAGATAGCCGATAAAAAATAAAATCATAGCATTCCGTGACGTCACTAGTTTCAATTGTAAGAGAGAAGTGACCATGACAAACCAGGCAAAAAGCAAGAATAAACTGAGGAGCATAGAACGAATAGACTTCTTATGCTTCGATTCACGAGTTCGATACCAAGAGATAGAAAGAATCACAACCGAAATTAGAATATAGCCTGCTATGAAGAGAACGGTAAGAAGCAGAAATAGCGGATCGAGCGGACTTCGTCCATCTGTCACATTGATATCGTATAAGACGCGATGATCTTTGGTACTTAGAAAAAACAGCCATAATACGTAGGGGGCTGCGTAAAAGAGCGGCAAGTATCGCTTCAAGTACGATGTAGTTGAACCTCCAAAGAGTATGCTAAGGTGAATCAAACAGCATATGACTAACAGAAGCATCGGGCTATTCCCATAAAGAACAATTTGCATTTGATATTGAGGCAGTAAGGACGTTTTAATGTATTCCCCTAAGAAATATAACTGAAAAGCAAACATGAGAATAGCCGCAATTCGGTTCATCATACTGTTCATATTTCGGTGAATTAATGTGATTGCCATGTAAAAAAAGAAAAAAGTAGGGAGAAAAATCGTTAGGAAGTCTAAGAACAGTTCATTCATTTGAGATATTCCTTATCATCATTATGTAGTGGAATATTGAATTTTTCATTCTCACATTAGCATGAATTTTACCATTGACGCAATGTAGAAAAAAAACAACGGGTGATTGGAAGACAGCAACGTTATTATAAAAAGGACTTATCATTATAATTAATCTTTCCACCGCTAACGGATTGACAGTTCTTGGCTCTGACTCGTATGATGTTTGTAAATGAATGGAAAGGAGGCCGACGATATGAATCGCAATCAAATTTCTATCAATAACCTGACAATTGAAAAGCATTTTATACCATCGGTCTCAACCGGACTAGTGACGAATACTTAGCTACTCTTGGAGTAAGCCTAGGTAAATTTGACATGAAAAAGCCGTAGACGATGTGGGTCTACGGCTTTTTTGCGTCCACAAAAGAGAGGAACATAACGAATGAAAGAAAATTATTATAGGCAGATCCAGCTCCCATCGGGAGTCGTCCATGTGTACGCAGGACCTGAGTTATTTAAAGGGTTAGATTATCAAGTGTTTCAGATGGCCAACAATAATTTGCAGATTCCGAATGGCATGTATATGAGCTATACACCTGACGTACATGTCGGTGTTGGTACTTGCATCGGTACGACGGCAGTTTGGAACACGCATAATGGATACGTATCACCGTCTATTGTCGGCAGCGATATTGGCTGTGGCATGCGCGTGCATATGACCAATGTGCATAAGGATGAACTGAAAGATGTGAAGCTGCGCCGTAAGCTGGTGAAGACGATCGAGAAGTATTTGCCTGTTGAGGATCACGCACGCGGCCATTTCTCAGACATCCGATTGGAACACATCGTCACCAAAGGACTGCATGGACTTCCCAAGAAGTATATCCCGGACGGCTATACGCCTCGAAAGGCTACTTCACTTACGCATGTAGAGAGCAATAAATTTACAATAGATGAAAATGCTTTGAATCGATTTCCGAGCAACGTTTGGCATCGGTCACATCGTCAGCTCGGGACGCTTGGGAATGGGAACCATTTTGCCGAGATTCAGTCGATCGAAATTGCGGAAGAGAATCGCGATGTGGCAGAAGCCTGGGGACTATTCGATGGTCAAGTGGTCATTATGATTCACTCGGGATCGCGGGCATGGGGTGGCTCAGTGAGTCAAACTTGCAGTAGTGACATCTTGAAGGTGATGCGGATGCACGGATTAGGTACGGCTGATCCTAAGCTGTTATATGCACCATTGGAGCATCCAGAGGCTCAGAACTATGTGAATCTGATGTATTCCGCACTCAATTATGCGGTCGTCAATCGCCACCTGATTGCTTATGCCATTCGTGAGGCTGGTAAAGATGTGTTTGGCTCGAAGTTTGAAATGAGTACGTTGTATGATCTTATGCATAACTATGCGTGGGAAGAAAAGCATGATGAGCAGTCCTATTTTGTACATCGCAAAGGGGCGACGAGATCGCTTCCGGCAGGCCATCCTGATAACCCTCAGCCTTATCTCACAACAGGTCACCCTGCGCTGATTCCCGGTTCAATGGGGACAGCTTCCTATATCATGGTAGGAGCACCTGGTGGCAAAGCTAACTTTCACTCCATCTGTCATGGAGCAGGGCGAATTCGCTCACGCAGTGCGACGAAAAGATTAGTAACACTGAATGAATTCGCTTCTTACATGCGAGTGGGTACGAATGATGAAATTGTTGTAAACCAAAGGTCGTTAGAATCGATTCTAGATGAATCGCCGCAAGCTTATAAAGATGTTGATCAAATTATTGAAAGTGTCGTCGGAGCGGGTTTGGCCGAAGTAGTGGCTAAATGCAAGCCTATGGCGGCAGTAAAAGGTGCTAAATGAAACATAGTGTAAGGATGAATGAAGAATCAGCGGCTGTAACAGCTCCAATTAGGTCTGAAGGCGACTTGCCTAAAGCATACGGGGACTATGTCTATGTGTTAGAACGCATTCAAAATGTGCTGAGGGAGAAATATGGTCATGACTTTGAAACCTATTTAAGTGACGATGGGAAAGAAGAATATTGGGAGCTGCTCGAACAGGATGTGAAGGCAGGATCAAGTGATGTTCAGCTCGTCACTAGAATCTTCGACCATATGGAATCACGTGCATTCGGAATCGATGGGGCAAGTAATGATGCGATATACCGAACGTATCCCACACTTCGAAATAACGTTTTTGCTTACCCGAACTGGGGAATCGCTTTAGCTAGAGTCCCCATCTTTCGCATGCATGGAGTAGGGGTAGAGGATTTTGTTTTTGCTGTGGATGATGCAAGTCTATTGCGTTTTCTAGAACACGCTAGGCAGCGGCGCAGGGATTTAGACCGTCGCCAAGTGACCGTATTCACGGATGGACCTCATGGCATGGAAAAGGAATTGGCACCAATAACACGCATGGTTGACAGATCAGAAGTCATTATGAAGAGTGAAGTGAAGACAGATATTTATCGTGCAATCGATCAGTTTTTTGCTGAGGATCGTGCTTTTTTTAAAGCGTATGAGCTTCCTTACAAAAGAGGTATCCTGCTTTACGGGAAGCCGGGCAATGGAAAAACAACGCTCGTCAAATCGATTGCCGGCAGCGTAAAGGCACCTGTTGCATATTGGCAAATAACTGAGAATACGGGTAGTGAATCTATTGAAGAGGCCTTTCAAGCTGCAGCTACAATGGCGCCAATGATTCTTGTCATTGAAGATATCGATGCGATGCCGCAGCGGGCAAGGTCGTACTTTTTAAACATTTTGGATGGTGCGACTTCGAAAGAAGGGGTTTTCCTCATTGGGACAACGAATTATCCGGAGCAAATTGATCCGGCGCTAATGAACCGGGCAGGGAGATTCGACCGTGCTTATGAAATTAAGCTTCCAGACCTAGAGTTGAGGCAGATCTATTTGGAGCAAAAGGGGATAGGGAAGCTTCTAAATGAAGAGTTGATTCGCGTAACGGCGAAGCAAACAGAAGGGTTTACGTTTGCTCAGTTAAATGAATTGTATGTATCCGCTGCACTTCAGTGGCACTACGAGCAAAGCGTGGATATCGAGAAGCTTGTTAAGTCCATGAAGTTAGATCTGCATAAAGGGCAGACGATGTCATGGATGAAAGAGGACACGGATGTGAGGGTTGGTTTTTTGGTTAGTTAGGGAATGTGATGATAAATGAAGAGGAGGTGTCGTAACATGATGAATCAACTCATCGACATAGGTGTTAATTTAATGCATCGCTCTTTTGATCACGACCGAGAGGATGTGGTTGCGAGAGCGCATGCGGCGGGAGTGACCCCGCTCATCATGACGGGAACAAGCCTAAGAAGCAGCGATGAAGCGTCGCGATATGCAGGAAAATTTCCTGGGAAATTAGTTGCAACGGCAGGGATACATCCGCACGACACGCGCAATTGCAAGGAGAATACGATGGTTAGGCTGCGACAGTTGGCGAAGCAGCCGCAAGTGGTTGCCATTGGTGAGTGCGGACTAGACTACAACCGTGATTTTTCACCTCGCGATGTACAGCGGAAGTGGTTTGAGGCACAGATACAGCTGGCTTGCGAGCTGCAAATGCCACTTTTCCTACATGAGCGCGAAGCTCATTACGATTTCGTTCGTATTATGAAGACGTATGCCGGATCTATGCATAAGGTTGTTGTTCATTGCTTTACCGGATCGATGCAAGAGCTTCAGGTATATCTGCAACTAGGCTTCTATATTGGAATCACAGGCTGGATTTGTGATGAACGTAGAGGCAAGCACTTGCGTGAACTTGTAAAGAAAATACCGTTAGATCGTTTAATGCTAGAAACAGATGCCCCCTTTCTTACACCAAGGGATCTAACCGTTAAGCCGCAGGATGGCCGGAATGAGCCTTCTTTTCTTCCGCACATTGCAGCGACAGTTGCTGGATGCCTTGGGATCACTGCCGAGGAACTTGCAGAATCAACTGCACAAACGACAAAGGATTTTTTTGGATTGAGTCTATGATCTTGTCTTACAAGTATTTCTCAGTGCCCATCAGTTTCATCTTGCGGTACATGCTGGGGGATTGATCGAATGCTTTCTTAAATAGTTTGGAAAAATGGAATTCATCATAAAAATGCAGCTTAGCTGCAATTTCTTTCAAGGATAAGCTAGTGGTTTCGAGGGCAACTCTCGCAGCCGCTAGCTTTAGTTTTAATAGATAATCCGTTGGAGACAAGCCTGTTAGTGCGCGGAACCGATTGAAAAAGGTCGTACGCGACCAGCCGCATAGCTGGAGCAGGTCTTCAATGCGAATTTGCTTGTCCAAATTCCGATGGATATAAATGAGGATTTGGTTGAGCTCGGTGTGATGAGAAAGGGCAACCAAAGAATGTTCTCTAGTAAACAGGAGAAACATTTCTTGCAGTAAAATGTTTGACGCATATTCGTAGCCAAGAGGCTGAGCGATTAAGCCGTCAATCATCCGTTCGCACAATTGCATGGCTTCTGCCATTTTACCAGTCGAGATAACTTCCCTTATGGGGAGCTGAAGATTGCGGGTCATGTACAGTTGGCTGAAGTCTAAAAAGTAAAATTTCCAATTGTTGTTCAGACATTTGTACATGGCAGGGATGCTGTCTTCCACGAAGAAAAAAGTGTTTTTCTCCAGCTCATACGTTTGATTGGCTAGCGTAATGCTACCTTTCCCATCAAAAGTAAGGAAAACACCAGGACATTTGAAACCTCCACGTTTCCATACTTCATAGCTATTATTGGCATGAACCTTCCAGATGGAGTGAAATAGGGGAAGGGAAACGTCTCTCTTTTCTAACTCATAAGGAATGTCGATATAGGTCACGGAGTGCTCCTTCGCTACAGTCTTCGTTATTGTACGATTATACATGAAATGACAACGCTAATCCATGGTGGAACTCATTTGTGTATCCTATACTTTGACTATAAGCAAGAAAGATAGGACTGAGGAGAGTGGATGAGGATGATGGTGAAAGTAGGCAACCGCGAATTAGAGATGCCTGGGCAGCATTTAACGGAGCTAAGAAGCTCCAATGATATTTTTCACGATATCGAAGCATTGCGTGAGCGTATGGAAGAGGATGGGTACTTGCTCATTCGTGGATTTCATAATCGGGACATGGTGTTAGAGGCTCGTACAAGTATTCTGGAAAAAATGGCTCAGATGGGGAAGCTAGATCGTGATACTCAGCTTGAGGATGGGGTGATGGCTGATGGCAGCAAAACCATTTTCATGGGCGGTACGAATGAAGATTTAACTGCACTTATAAATGTTTTGAACGGCGAACATATTATGCGCTTCTTTGATGAATTTCTGGGTGAACAATCGTTAACCTACCATTACAAATGGTTGAGAGCGGTTGGTAAAGGCGACTTCACAGGAGCGCATTATGATATCGTTTATATGGGGAGAGGGACTCATAATGTGTATACGGTATGGTCTCCGCTCGGAGATGTACCCTATGATATGGGAGGACTGGCCATCTGCCTTGGCTCACACCGTTTTGAGAAATTGAAGGCGTCCTATGGCTCCAAGGATTCTGATCGTGATGGGGTAAATCACTATACAGATGATCCGTTGATCATTACGGAGAAATTTGGCGGTAAGTGGGCAACGACTGAATTTCAGGGGGGAGATGTGCTTATCTTTGGCATGTTCTTGATGCATTGTTCCCTGGAGAATACGACGAATCAGTACCGGATTAGTGTAGATGCGAGGTATCAGTCTGTGAATGAGAAGGTAGATGAAAGATGGAGCGGGAAAAAGCCGAGGGGCCATTTTAAATAAGAAAAATAAAACGACGGAAACGCAGAGAATTCGTTCCGTCGTTTCTCATTCCATTTCCTAGAGGCGATCCTCTCGGCCAGTTTCCGCCGATTCATATATCGCGGACAAGATTTGGATCATTTCCACGCCATGCTCTGGCCGAATGATCGGCTCTGCTCGTCCAGACAGGCAATCAATAAAGTGATTAATATTGGCATGATGCATTTTGGCTGTTTTCACATGAGTTCGGGAAGGTTTGCTGTCGACTAGTTGACCATTTATTTCTGAGAATAAACCTAACTCAAAATTTCGGTAACTTGCGCCGGCTTTCGTCCCGCGAAGCTCGACAAAATATGTCTCTTCTTCAATATTGGAGGCCCAGCTGAACTCGACTTGCAGCGTAGCGCCGTTGTCAAAGCGGATAAAGCCTACAGCCAAATCTTCCACATCGAATGTGCCATCGACATGCTTCTCTCCGAAGCCGCTGTCCTTGGAGTCCGATAGTTCGTTGTCAGCAAATTTACGGTAAGTGGCCCCGCTGACCGCGACAGGCTTGGGATTGCCCATGACCCACACCGCTATATCGATGAAATGAACGCCTAAATCAATTAAAGGACCTCCGCCAGATAATTCTTTCGTCGTGAACCATCCGCCCTTGCCAGGGATGCCCCTGCGACGAATCCAACCGCAGCGTCCGGTATAGATCTCACCGAGACCGCCTTCTTTCGCAATCTTCTGTAGGAATTGGGCATTCGGATGGAAGCGATTATTGCGGATCGTCATGAGCAGCTTGCCGCTTTGGGCTGCAGCATCAGCCATCTTTTGCGCTTCGACGGGAGAGACCGCATCTGGCTTCTCACAGATGACGTGGATCCCCGCTTGTAATGCCGCAATCGCAATTTCCGAATGATACAGGTTCGGTGTACAAATATCAATCACATCCAAATCCGCTTCGATCAGCATTTGCTTATAATCGGTGTAAACGAGGTTTGCACCCGACAGCTCAGCCATTTCGTGCGCAGGTGCTTCATTCACGTCACAGATGGCGACGATCTCACACTCTTGATTGTCCATCCAGGCCGACAAATGCGACTCTTTGAAAATGCCACCTGCTCCAGCGATACCAATTCGATATGTTGATCTCATTGTTCGATCCTCCTCCATGTAGGGCACACTTGCCTATACGATTCATTATTAAACGAATTCTCATGCAAATTCATTATAAGAAACCCCTTTATCAGCAGGAATATCCGATCTTGTATCAGTTGACTTATTTTGCATTTTTTTAATGAAAGAGTTTATGGTTTCGAGTAGAGTTGAGGTGAGTGGGAGTTGTAGGAGTAGACGTATAGGCATGGCATTGCTGCATTTCCCTCCAAATCCATAAAAGACACCAATACCGACTGAAAATGTAGCCATTTATTGTAATTGAAAGAAACAAAAGGAGCCGACCATGGAAAATTACGGATTTCGGTATATAGATGTGGGTTATTCCCGCCATCGAGCACCGCATCGCAACCAGTTGGAACGTAGAAAGGACGGCGTACTGATGAGGTTGCAAGTGAATGGTACTTGCCGTGTTGATCTTAACGGCATTCCTCATCACATTCGTTCCGGCGATTTGATTATTTCCAGGCCAGGAGGTACCTATCAGTTGTTCATAGGTGAAGAGAGGGGGCTGGATGGACAGTGCCTAGTCGATAGTGCGGATTACTATGTGGTATGTGGGGGGGGGGATGGGTCGACCATTGGCTATCCAGTCAGTCCTTAATCGATGTCGCGCACATTGAGGTCAATGATGAATTACTTAGCCTGTGGCGGAGGATAATTTATGAAAAACGGAATTTGCATGAGAACAACACAGAGATAATTGCCTGCTGCACCAAGCTGCTTTGCTTGACGCTTGAGCGGTCCATCGATAAATTGTTGGCCGCCGGCGGTCGCAAAGAACATTTCATTGCATATAAGCTTAAGCAATATATTGAAAAGCATGCGACGGAAGCTTTCACACTAGAGGAGCTGGCCGCACGCAATGGCGTTAGTTCGTCAACCGCCTCCCACGTGTATAAGGAGGCCTTTGGCTTGCCGCCTATGCGCTATGTGGTCGATGTCCGTCTAGCTATTGCCAGTGACCGAATCCTATACAGTGATATGCATCTAGAGGACGCAGCCGAAGCATCCGGTTTCCGCAGCTACCCATACTTCTGCCGCGCATTTCGCTCCAAATATGGACAAAGTCCCAGTGAATATCGGATGCAACACCGGAAAATTGACGAAATGAGATCCTTCGGCAGCGATTTATGAAAACAGATGTTGTTCCCAAATAATCATGTAAACAACCAAAAAGATCATGAAAAGCCTCTTCTCCTATTCGCTTTGACTGAATATCCGACGAAAGTCGCTGGGTCTCACGCTGGTTTTACTATGGAACAGATTTGAAAAGTAATGCGGATCCTCATATCCGAGCTTGTATCCAATATCACTTATGGTTAATCGTGTATCGAGCAGCATCAGCTTAGCGGATTCTATTTTTTTGGTAATGACATAGTTATAGATGGTTGTTCCGACTTCACGTTTAAATAAACGATTCATTTGCTTCATAGAAAGGCCAATGTGGGAGGAGAGCCCACGCGAGTCGAAGGGATGAAGGATGCTGTTATCCAAATATTGTTTGATGGCTTGGACTGTAGAAGTTAAGGCGTTACCTCTTTTACGCAACGTTTCAGAGAGGCCTACGATCATTCGCATGAGGATAATTTGAAGCTCGGTTTGCATGTCCACGACGGATGTTTGTTTTGCAGCTTCAATAGCCTCTGTAAACAAATGCGCTAATCCGCTGTCCGTAGTCACGATATGCGAAAGTAATTGATAGGCTTCGAGCATCTTTAGGATCCAATTTCCGCTGATATTGAGCCAAATATAACTCCATTGCTCCTCGTGATTCGTATCTGAGGTAACCTCATGATAGTTCCCTGCTGGAAGGATAAAGATGTCCCCCTGACAAGCCGTGTAGGATTGGTTACCAACCTTTACTGCTCCTTGTCCGGATAATACAAAACCGAAAACGGTAATTGTAGCAAGCGTTCGAATATTCCTGTAATCCTTTTCACAATAATTAATGCCCAAGAACTGCACACTCAGAGGAGGGGGATCCCCTACTAATGGCAGGTGATAGATAGGCCCGGATTTGCTAGGTTTATTTACTATCACGTGCATGGGGAAGTTCCCTCCTTCATCTTGGGTTAGTACCGATCTAGTCCGACACTTCTTTCGGTAATTCTACCAAGAACCTGCGTGGATGCACAACATTTTTGTTTGTTGTCAAGATGTCCCTTTTCCTCACCTTGTGTACCTCTTTCTCTATTAAGCGTTTGTACAAAGCACGCTATACTTATCCTACAAACACAATGAGGAAGATGAAAGGAATCATCCCAATGAAGAGTAATTTTATCATGCAGCCCCCGCATCCTGAGACGGAATGGTCCGCGTGCACAGGCTATTCGGAATCTGCCCTACCTATAGAACGAATTCTAGATGTCTCGTTAAGTGATGCGAGTATTTGTAAAGGACCGGATCATGTCTATTATTTGACCGGGACGATAGATGGCTCTAATGTACAAGTGTGGACATCCTCCGACTTAACATCATGGAGCGGTCCGGCAATCGTATGGAGTTTGGAGCAAGATGGCACGTGGCAGAAAGCAAGTAGGAGATCTAATCGGATTTGCTCCCCGGAAATCCATTATATCAAAGGGACGTTCTGGATTACGTATGGATTAAAAGAAGGCGGAACGGGATTGCTCCAAAGCTTGTCGGCATCTGTCCAGGGTCCATTTCGGGATCTGGGGAAAATAACGGATGACGGGCAGGATGCTTCGCTGTTCGAGGATGAAGATGGAGCTGTTTATTGGGTTTACGGAAATGGCAACATCGCTCGAATGACGGAGGAGATGACAGGTCTCGCGGAATCGCCTCGCATGGTACAAGTACAGCCTTGGAAGGTTGCGGGGCGTGAAGATCATCCCTCGTATAGTCAGAATGTACAGGTAGGAACATATGGGGCTTTTCTATACAAACAGGCTGGATATTATTACATGTTCTGTGCAGATGCCCTTGCTAGGATGGGAAGCGATGCGGTAGACACCTTCGTTGCGGTGAGCGAATCGATCTATGGTCCCTACAGTCGGCGGTATTTGGCACTTCCCCATGGCGGTCAAATCTCGTTATTTACGGATGTAAACCAACAGTTGTTTGCCTCTTTTTCGGGCTGCGGCAGCTATTCATTAGTTGAACACTATCCTTCTATTGTGCCTATGTCCTTGGTAAGTCCAGGATTTATTAGGCCACGGGAAGACGTATTGCTTGAAAAAGGCGGGGTAGGAAGTCTTAAACCCATCGCGGACTTCCTGATTCGTGATCCGCATATTAGCACTGGGCCGGATGGCACCTATTATTTGACAGGGACGTCGGATAAACCGCATCATAATTTCTGGGATCGGAATAACCAGCTTCACGTATGGAGTTCGCCAGATTTGCAGGAATGGAAACATGTAGCAAATGTATGGGATTTGTCCGAGAATGGCACCTGGGAGAACAATATTTATGAGAACCCTTGTCTTTGGGCACCTGAGATGATCTATCTATATGGTACGTTCTGGATCACCTATTCACTGCAAGGCGGCGGCACGGGGATGGTTAAAAGCATAACCGGACATGCAGAGGGACCGTACATCGATATGGGAAGAATGACGAATACGGATATCGACTCCAGTCTGTTCCAGGATGAGGATGGTCAAGTTTATTTTGTTTGGCAAGATGGTAAAATTGCGAAGATGAAGACGAATATGACAGGTTTTGCCGAAGATCCTCGCAAGTTATTATGTTCCGATGGGCAGCGCGTAGGCTACGAAGGTGCATTTATTGTGAAATATAAAGGCAAGTATATTCTTGGTGCGGCAGAATGGAACGGTGATACACGTGTCGACGGTACCTACGATTTGATGTATGCCGTCGCGGATGAGTTGTACGGCCCGTATACGCCAAGGCGATTGGCAGTCCCTCATGGCGGCCACGGAACGATGTTTATTGATCATGATGGCAGACTCATGTCTACATTTTTTGGCAACGACCGTACTGCGCCTTTCCGGACGCTTCCAGGAATTGTCTTGCTTCAAGTAGAAGAAGACGAAGAGGGGCTATGCATAGTGCCTAGTAGTGAGTAATATGATAACATGAATCAAGCTCTGGATTGGGCTGAGTTCATGTTTTTTCTTTTGTTAGATGATGAAATAGAAAGGAGCCGTCAGTTCATGAAGTTGTTTTCTATTAAAAATCTGATTTCTCCCACGGTAAGCATCCAAGGGAAAATCTTCGTCGCATTCAGTCTGGTTACGCTAATTGGCATCGTCGCTGTGACAAGTATTGTTTATTTATACATGAGAGAAACCGTGAAGAATAATGCCATTAATTCTGTTACCGAAAGCATAAGGCAGGCCGATGAATCATTAAATCTTCGATTAGAGGAAGTTAGTCGATTAAATACGGTAGTTGCTACGAATAAAACGGTGCTGGATACGCTGCTTAGCAAGACCGAGGAACCAAGCTATGAGTGGTTTCAAGAGCAAAAGAGGATCGAGGAATTCCTATCCGCTTTGATTGCGTATAAGCCCTATATTTCACGATTGGCCGTCATTGGGTTGAATGAGAAGGTGTTCTTCGTCGGTGCTCCTTGGCTCGATAAGAATTTTTTATCTACACCCATGATGGATTCCTTACTTCAAAATGGTTCAGGGCACGCCTATTTTCATCAAACAGGCATCAATAACTCCATCGTTACCGGTCGAGAGCTCCGTTATAACCGAAGTGTAATCGGATTGGTCATGTTCGATCTCAATGACGAATTCATTAAGAAAATCTATGATGTCAAACCGACATCGGATAGTATGCTGTACGTTGTTGACAGGAAAAACGAATTTATATATGAACCCCTTACGAGTGTTTTTGATAAGGAAACCTTCATTCAATTTAATCAGAAGTTGGATGGAACGGATGGTTCGGTTGAAAGAGTGATTAACCAGCAATCTTACTTAATTATCTCTCGGAAATCGGACTATACGGGTTGGTCAACAGTGGCACTCATACCGATGAAGTCTCTCTTGACGGAAACAGCCCATATTCGGAATGTACTGGCTACAGTAGCCATCATTGTATTCGTGTTCATCGTTATTGGGACGCTGCAAGTTTCCTCCAGAATAACAAGGAATATTCGAAGATTACGATCGATGATGATGCATGTCATGGAGGGCAATATGACCCTGCCAACCGTCGAAATTCATACCAAGGATGAAATCGGGCAGTTATACCAAGTTTTTAAAAGCATGGTCGAAGAATTAAAGCGGTTACTTGAGGGAATCGTAACGACTGAGAAGGAGAAACGTGAAGCGGAATTGGCCGTGTTACAAGCCCAAATACGTCCACATTTCCTCTATAACACACTGAATACAGTCAAGTATTTGGCCAAGATTAACGGCGTGCCGAATATCGTAGAGGTATCAGAATCCTTAATAGAGCTAATGCGCGGCGTACTCGGGAATACGAATGAATTTCTTACGCTGCAGGATGAATTACAGTATGTCCGCAGTTACGTCACCATTGAAAAATACAAATATGTAGAGCCTCTGCATGTGAATATAGTTGTCGAAAATGAAGAGCTTTTACAGCTTAGTGTTCTGAAGTTAATGCTGCAGCCTCTTGTGGAAAATGCCATTCTTCATGGACTATCGGCCTCAGCGTATGAGGGTGTGGTGTTGATTCGGATTTATGAGGAGAACAAAGAGCTGAGAATCGAAGTGAGAGATAACGGCAAAGGGATGTCTCAGGAACAGATCGAGGCGCTATTTGAAAGGAATAAAGTCCAGACGTATACGCGCTTCAGTGGAATGGGTGTTCGAAACGTGCATGAACGCATCGTCCGATTGTTCGGGGAGCCATACGGTGTATTTGTTGAAAGTGAACCAGATGCCTATACAACGGTGCAGATTAGATTTCCAATGCTGCCAGTTCAGAATCACTTGCTTCAGGAGGGATGAATCATGTTTCAAGTATTATTAGTCGATGATGAGGCGTTGGCACGTCATGATGTGAAGAGTATGTTGGATTGGGAAAAGCATGGGTTCATGATATGCGGTGAGGCTTATAACGGGACTATGGCACTTGCCATGATGGAACAGATGACACCCCATATCGCGATCTTGGATGTGAGCATGCCGATCATGAATGGAGTAGAGCTAAGTCGGGAGATCAAGGAAAGATTTCCTAAGGTTAAAATGATCATGTTGAGCAGCTTTGACGATTATGATTATGTCCGTACTTGTCTTATGAATGGGGCTATTGACTACTTGCTCAAGCATCGTTTACAAGCGGCTGCGCTTCTGACACTTCTCGATAAAGCTGTTAAGGAGCTGCAAAATGAAGAAGCGCGAAATGCGCAAAGCAAAATGATTGAACATCTAAGTCCGGTTATTCTTCGCGAGCATGTCGCTAATGTGGCTAGAGATGTAGAGACTGCTAGTGAAGCGCTGCAGTCATATGCACGAGATAATCAGCTTTACACGAATGCCATTAACTATGGATCTGCTGCTGTACAAATCGTACCTTTTCTATTGTTGACGGAGTCCTTAACCGATGTAGAGAAGAACCGCTTAGTGCTTCAGGCGATCGAAGTCATGCAGATGGCGATTGGCGATGTTCTGAAACGAACAGTTGGCTATGTAGGAGAAGGACGTTTCATAGTGTTGTTTTCCTCCGAGGAGCGAAGCGAACATGCTTTTACGGCGCAAATGAAGCAAGCTATGAGTGCGCTATCCCATTCCCTAGAGAAATTCCTTAATTTAAAAAGCGTCTATGTGATAGGGCCGCTGTGCGGAAGCTTGCGACAGGTTGGTCCAAGCTATCTCAAAGCGAATCAAGAGTTGAACGTCCAACACGATCAAATCTTGAATGCATCCTTATTGAAAGATTCTCCAAGCATGAAAGAACAGAAGCAGTTGCTGCTTTTTCTAGAGCAATTAGATGCTGAACGAGTTAACCAATTCATAATGACCATATTCGCTGAACTGCGCAACCAGCCTGTGCACGGGATGACCGTTCAAATCATTGTCAGTGAGATGCTTCACCTTGTTGAAATGGCATGGAAGCGCCATAATCCGCAGACAGCCTTAGAAGATACCGAACACATCCCCAGAAGAGCAGAGCTTGGTCGGATAGGAAGCGTCTCTGAGCTAGAACATTGGATGTTAAACTACTTTGCATGCTTTATTGAGGCAATCAAGAAACAGCGTGTAGGAGGAACCTACTCACGCCATATCTCAAAGGCACTACAATTTATAACCGACAACTACGCATCTAATATTTCCCTGGACATGACGGCGAGCTCCATAAATCTGAATTCATCCTATCTAAGCAGACTGTTTAAAGAGGAAATGCAAATGACATTTACAGAGTATTTGAACCGGGTTCGCATTCAAACAAGCTGTATGCTCATGCAGTCAGGCACGTATGCGTTGAAACAGATCAGCAGCGAAGTTGGGTTTTCAAGTTACACTTACTTTTTCAAAGTTTTTAAAAGTATTACAGAGATGACTCCTCAGGTGTATATGGATCAACTGAAACAGTCAAAAAAGTAGAATGGAATGTCATAATTGTTGAATCGCGGGAAAGTGATTATTCCTTATACTGAGATCAACCCTTAGAAAACGCTTTCTTCATAGGGCAGAAAACAACTTGATCGGAGGAACATAAGCATGAAAAGAAATTGGGGGACAGTACTTTTATCAACGTTAGTCATTTCCAGTATGACACTTTCCGCTTGCAGTTCGGACACAACTAGTAAAGAAAATGAGGGTAAAACCCCAACGAATGAGCCGAAAAGTGTGTCTACAGCAGGTTTTCCAATCGTTAAAGAGCCACTAAAGTTGAAAGTGTTTACACGAATTGCGCCAGCCAACGGACCGTTCAAGGATATGCCAGTTTTCAAGGATTATGAGAAAATGAGCAATATCCAAGTTGAATTTATTGAAGCGCCAACGGATGGCTTCCAAGAGAAGAAGAACCTGTTGTTTGCTTCGAATGAGCTCCCAGATGTTATGTATCGCTCGGGCCTTTCGCCTTTAGAGGCAATACGTTATGGTTCTGGCGGTCAATTAATCCCACTGGAGAAGTTGATTGAAGCTTACGCACCTAACTTAAAAAAATTAATGGAAACGTATCCAGAAATTCGTTCAGGTATTACAACGCCCGAAGGTCATATTTATGCCATCCCAGGTATTGTGAGTGTTAATGCAGCCAGAACCGATAAAAAATGGATAAACCAAGCATGGCTGAAGAAGCTGAACCTGAAGGAACCTGAGACGACGGACGAGTTGTACGAGGTATTGAAAGCTTTCCGAGATAAAGATCCTAACGGTAACGGCAAACAAGATGAGCTCCCGATGACTGCACGTGCAAGCGGTGGTCCTGGCTTAGGTATACCAGTTACAGACATGATGGGTGGATCATTCGGCTTAGATAAACAACTCGGCTACTACATTAACCTTGAAAATGATAAAGTACAAATTTGGATGGGGAATGACCGAAACAAAGAGATGTTAATGTATTTGAATAAACTGTATTCGGAAAAACTGCTGGATCAGGAGCTTTTTACGCAGAAGGAAGCTCAATATATAGCCAAGCAAGGAACAGGGAATACCGGTTTCTTCTTTGATCAGACCAACAATCCCATGCTGAAAGTTCAGGATCAATATATAGGTATAGCTCCGCCTAAGGGACCTCATGGAGACAGATTGCAAAGTGCGGCAGCTCCGATAGCAAGGGATTTTGGAGCTTTTGCCATCACCTCAGTGAATAAGAATCCAGAAGCAACGATGCGTTGGGTTGATTATTTCTACGGCGATGAAGGATCTACACTGCTGCGATTCGGTCGTCAAGGTGAAAATTATGAATTGCGTGATGGGATTCCATATTATACGGCTGATTTCTTGGCATCAGGCAATCAATCCAAAATCACCCCTTATGCCGGAGGTGGAGCGCCGCATCTGATCAGTGATAAGGTTGCTTCCTTCATTAATCCACCGCAGGTTCAAGAAGCGCAGAAGAAGCTTGATCCTTACATGCCGAAGATTCGTTATGCAGCTCCGATGTTTGATGAGCAAACAGCGCAGCAGATCAATATACTTCGCAATGATATTGATAAATATTACGAAGAGCAGAGCACGAAATTTATTGCAGGAGCACTTAGCTTCGATAAATGGGGAGAGTTCCAAAGTACGTTGAAGAAAATGAAATTAGACGAGCTGCAAAAGCTGTATCAAGACGCTTACGACAAAATCAAAACTCAAAAATAAGCACCACGTGACGGCTGGAGGGCTGCAGATGAAAAGTACGACAAACACTGTGGGCGTTGCGTCTCGATCCAAATCGAGGCGCTCCAGCCTCCTAAAAACGATAGGCAGTCGATATGATCTCTACTTAATGCTGCTAATACCTATCGTATGGTACCTTGTATTCCATTATGGACCCTTGTATGGTTTGCAAATTGCGTTTAAAAACTTCAGTCCGGCGAAAGGAATTAGCGGAAGCGCATGGGTGGGTCTTGATCATTTCCAGCGATTCGTAGAATCTTATTATTTCTGGCGTCTGCTCTGGAACACCATAGCGATTAACTTATTTTCCTTATTGTTTGCTTTTCCAATCCCTATTCTTCTTGCCTTAATCGTTACGGAAATCCGTAATAAAGCATTCAGTAAAATTGTGCAAAACATTACCTATATCCCTCATTTCATCTCGATCGTTGTCATGGTAGGGATGCTGATGTTGTTCTTATCTCCGCGTGGTGGTCCTTTGAACTCGATTATTGAGGCATTTGGCGGAGATCCGGTTCGATTTCTCGATTCGGCAGCGTGGTTCAAGCCGATCTTCATAAGTTCGAATATATGGCAAAATATGGGATGGCAATCGATTATCTATATTGCAGCGCTCGCCGGAGTCAATCCGCAGCTGTATGAAGCGGCCAAGATGGATGGCGCCAGCCGGATGCGGCGCATTTGGCACGTATCAATCCCAGGCATACTTCCGGTTATCGTCATTTTGCTTATTCTGGATGTAGGACATTTCATGAATGTAGGTTTTGAGAAAATTTTGCTCATGCAAAATAATTTAAACATTGAATCCAGCGATGTGATTTCTACCTTCGTCTATTCAACAGGTATCTTAAAAGGCGAATACAGCTATACAGCAGCTATTGGCTTGTTTAACTCTGTCATTAACCTGGTACTATTATTACTCGTGAATCGCTTTGCCCGTAAAAAGGCGGAGACTAGCTTATGGTGAGGAGGGACCTATGATGCAGGCACAAATGCTCAAGAAGAGGCAGTCGGATGAGAAAATATTCGATGCTGTGGTTAACGCCGTGGCTCTCCTTATCGTCGTCGTGGTCCTGTACCCGCTCCTATTTATCGTGAGTGCATCCTTCAGTGATCCTTTGATGGTGCTGAATGGGGACGTGATTTTGCTGCCTAAACAGATCACCTTAGAGGCATATCGGAATGTCTTTCATAACGAGCAAATATGGAACGGTTATGGAAATACCATATTGTACACGGCAGTAGGAACGATTATTAATTTGATTATGACAACTTTAGCAGCTTACCCGCTGTCGAGACCAGATTTGCCTGGGCGGGGAGTTTTCATGGTATTTATAACACTAACGATGTTTTTCAGCGGGGGGCTTATCCCGTCATATCTCCTTGTGAAAAATTTAGGCATGGTGGATACGATGTGGGCACTAGTCATTCCAGGGGCAATTGCCACCTATAATTTGATCGTGATGAGAACCTATTTTCAATCCAACATCCCTTGGGAAATCCAAGAAGCGGCTCATATGGACGGATGTTCAAACTGGAAATTGTTAACCCATGTGATCTTGCCGTTATCAAAGCCGATTATGGCGGTGATGGTCCTGTTCTATGCGGTCGGACACTGGAATTCCTTCTTCAATGCCTTGATTTATATTCGCAGCAAAGATTTATACCCCTTACAACTAGTGCTGCGCGAAGTGCTGATGGTTAGTCAAGCCGATGCGGTAGACAGCAGTGTAGGTCTTGAATCCAAGATCCTATTGGCTGAAAGCATTAAATATGTCGTCATTATTATTTCAAGTTTGCCAGTACTACTCATGTATCCTTTTGTACAAAAGCATTTTGTAAAGGGCGTTATGATTGGCTCATTAAAAGGTTAAAGAACGGAAGGAAGCGTTATGTTCATGGGAACAAAAGCTAAGATTCAAGTAAATGCGAATCAAGTCGGTAAGGACAGAATCAATCCATATCTATTCGGCCATTTTGTGGAAGATATTCGTGATCATATGGATGCGATGTTAGCCTATCCGCTATCGGATATGGATTTTGAAAGTAATGATGTAACGTATAGAGGGCTTTCTGGAAGCTGGCGTCCATTCACCAATGGAAAAAGCACGATATATGCACTCGAACCTGCTGCTACCTATCACTCCGGGCATAGCCAACTTGTACGTATATATAGCGATGACGAGGCCTATGCAGGAATCCGTCAAGCGATTGCTGTGAAAGAAGATCAGCATGGCTGCGAATTAGCTCTATATGCTAGAGCTTCTATTGAAATCAAGTTCCTAACTGCAGAGATCGTGGATGCAGCGAGTGGAGAAGTGCTGGGGTCTACCCGCATCGAGATCGACAGTCATAACTGGAAACAGTATGCAGCTCGTATCATGGTTAGTCGACTATGTGAAGAGGCGGAGTTCAGATTATATGTTCCTACGGAACATGAACGCTGGCGGGATCATGTGTCCACAGGAATGCTGTGGCTAGATCATATTTCGTTGCTTCCTTCTGACAGTGTTGGCAATGTTCGCAAGGAAGTTGTGGATATGACGAGAGACTTGAACGCAGGTATGATGCGGCTTGCTGGAAATTATATTAGTGCTTACCACTGGCAGCAGGCGATTGGGCCTGTGAATGAGCGTCCTTGTGTGATCAACGAAGCATGGGGTGGATGGACCAATAAGTATTTTGGCACGGATGAGTTTATTCAGTTTTGCCGTGACTTGCATGTGGAGCCGCTTATCTGTGTGAACGATGGTTCTGGTACGCCGGAAGAAGCGGCCGATTGGGTTGAGTATTGTAATGGCGGATTAGACACACCAATGGGAAAACTGCGGGCTGCGAATGGGCATGCTGAGCCGTATGGCGTGAAGTACTGGGAGATTGGCAACGAAGTGTGGGGACCTTGGCAGGTTGGGCATTGCAGCGCAGAGCAATTCGCAGATCGTTATGTGCAATTCGCGCAAGCGATGAAGGCTATCGATCCTGAGATCAAGCTGCTTGCTTGTGGGGATGATAAGCAGGATTGGAACAAGATCCTGTTGGCGCGTGCTGCAGAGCACATGGATTATGTAACATTGCATTTGTATCACGGTTACAACCGATTTGGGATGAATGACCGTACACCGCAAGAAGAGCGGTTTAAGGCGATCCTCTCCTATCCAGAATGGACACGGGAATCTGTTCGACAAGTGAGAGAGTTGATCAACTCCGATTCGCGCTACACGCATTTGAAATTGGCGATCACGGAATACAACACGATGTACTATCCGAATACGATTCGTAAGGGGCTTCCGAATGAACACACGCTGGAAGCAGCAGCTGCGAATGCAGCGAATTTGAATGAATTTATTCGTAATAGCGATCTAATCGAGATCGGGAGCTTCTCCGATTTAGTCAATGGTTGGCTTGGCGGATGTATTCGAGTAGGGGATTTCTATGCGGATCAGTTTAGAGGCAAGTCCTCAGGCAGAAGTGAGAACTCTTTAACCATTTATGGAACGCCAACCTATTATGTTATGACCATGTATGCAAACAGAGATTTAGGTTATGTTGTTCAAAGTCACACGGAGTGCGGCAGCTTTAGCGTGAATAGTCTCGTACCTACAGCACCTAACCTAGTGGATCTGCCGAATTTGGACGTTGTAGCTTGCCAAAGTGTAGACGAAGATAAACTAACGATCTTCATGGTAAATCGTAGTCTGGAAGACATGGTAACAGATGTGCAGTTGGATGGCTTCGTGAAGTCGGGGACAGCTCGTCTATTAGCTCTAACGGGGGAACATGCGAATGCTTTCAATGATGTGCATCACCCGACAGAAGTGGTATGTGAAGCATGGGACGTTTCAGTTGTGAACGCTCAAGTGAGCTGTGAGCTGAAGGCATCGTCTGTCTATGTATTAGAAATCACACGCTAAGAAGGATAATCAGATGCGACAAGTTAAAAAGGCATGGATTTGGATTGTAGTTGCTTGTGTACTTCTTTCGGCGATTGTGACGATTATACCCAGACTCTGGGAAAAGAAAGGGACGGACAGGGTGGCCATATCCTTAAATCAGACATACCAGAACCCTTTCGAATTAGATCAGGAATGGGAAGATTACGGAATCGGGGATCCCTATGTTCTCCGTTTTGACGGCAAATATTATTTGTATTGCAGCACGAAGGATCGGAGAGTTGGCGTGAAAGCGTGGAGCTCCGACGATCTTGTGAACTGGCGCTATGAGGGTTTGGTTACCGAGGAGGAGGTCAGTGTAGGTGCTTATGCACCCGAGGTTGTTTATTGGAATGGCGCGTTCTATATGTACACTTCACCGGCGGGCAAGGGGCATTACGTCTTGCAAAGCGATAAACCGACAGGCCCGTTCGTGAAGAAGACGGAGAATCTCGGTCTCACGATTGATGGCTCCGTGTTTATCGACGACGATGAGAAATGGTATTTCACACATGCCAAATTTAACGGTATTATGGCAAGCTTGATGACGGATCCGTACTCAATGGAACCAGATCAGCAGTTGAACACTACACTCGGACATTGGACAGAAGGTTCAATGATCATCAAGCGTAACGGGCGTTATTTCATGACCTACACGGGGAATCATGTATTTAGCAAAGGCTACCGTGTCAATTACGGGGTCAATCATGAATCTCCAATAGGTACTTATACAATCCCTGAGAACAATCCGATACTGATTTCCACAGCTAATGATTTCAATGGTCTTGGCCACAGTGCGACAGTTATGGGTCCTGATCTAGATTCCTATTATATGGTCTACCACAATCTAGTCGGACGGTCTGCCGAAGGCCCGCCCGTTCGGAAAATGAACTTGGATCGGCTCGTGTTCAATGGTGACAAGATGTCCGTTCTTGGGCCGACTCACGGCACACCGCAGGAAGCGCCAAGGATGCCGGTGTTTCACGATGTTCCGGGTGCTGCGCCATTGGCTGACAAGTGGGAGTCTACCAGTCAAGTTGGCGGCACGGAGACTTTGCTGACACGAGCAGCCACGGACAAGCAGAACACGGTTGAATACAACTTTAGATTTGCTGAATTGCAAAGCGGTGGGCAGGCGGCTTCGTTGGATGTGATATTTGCATACGAGGATACGGGGAATTACCGTATGGCACGTGTGAACAAAGCGACAATGGAGCTTTCCCTGATCGATCGCATGAATAGTGTAGAAACGGTTGTTGCGACAAAGCCGCTTCCCAAAGGGACTGATCTAGCAAAGGTTCACACGATCCGCATCGCGTCTAGCAAATCGAGTACGATGCTTTATTGGGACGGACTGTTGAAGATCGAGCAAGCCGCAATGACTGGAAAAGCTGGCCGCATTGGTTATGCGTGGCCGCAAGGGGAGAAGCCTGAGTTGCATTACACAGCCTTCTCGAATGAAGCGAATGGGAGCAGTGATGCGCATGTAGTTAAGCCTCTACCAGGTACGCTGGAAGCTGTTCATGCTGATAGGGAAGGCGATCCTATCCTACAATCGGGCTTGACGCCTGATGGCAGTGAGGCTCTCGTACTTTCAAAGAAGGAAGATGGCCTGAACTTTCCGATCAATGTTCGCGAGGATGGCAGCTATCTGCTTTCCGTTAGCGCAGCCAAGACTTCAGCGGGCTCAACGTTGGTGATTGAAGCAGGCGGAAACACCAAGTCAATCAAGCTGGATGGGTCATTATTCGCAGACGATGAAGCGTGGACAAAGGTACCGCTTGGCGAGTTCGAGCTGAAGGCGGGAACACAATGGCTGTCGCTGCATGGTGCGAAGGAAGACGTTACGCTTCGCTATGTGGAAGCGAGCCGAACCGAAGCGGTACCGGAGCAAACTATCATTAAGCCGACAGCTGTCGGTCTGGTTAATCGATTCGGAGGTGACCCCGGTTGGACGGATTATACCGTAAACTTCGATGTGACGCTCAAAGCAACAACGTCGGACGAAGTGGGCGTCCTGCTGCGAACAACAAACGAGTCTGATTTCAAGGATCAGGTGAAAGATGCTTTCATGGGCTACACGCTTGCTTTTCATAACGATAAGATCTTACTACGGCGTGTGAACTACGAAAATACCGTGGAAGCGGCATCTGGGACGCTTGCGTTTAAACCTGGACAAACCCGCCACGTATCCGTGAAGCTACAAGGAACATCCATTGAAGTTTACTCCGAAGAGGATAGCCATAAACCTATCCTACAGTGGAAGGATCCGAATGCATTTCTACTAGGTCGGGTCGGCCTGCGTGGCGCATCGACAGCTTGGACGATTTCACCGCTGACGATAACCAACAAGAAGTAAGGATATAGCGAGGAATGAAAGGACTCTCTAAGCAGGATGGAGGGTCCTTTTTGTATATTCATAGCTGGAAACAATAAAGTGAAATCGGTTAAGAAATAGCTATTCTCGACAACGTAATTAGGAGGTGCTGTCCGTATAATGAATATCAAATGAGGTACATACATGTGGAGGTAATCATGAGGAATGCATTGACATCACCCAAAGCTACGGCGTTTAAACTCAGGAAGGGGAAGAAACGATGGAGGATTGACCATCTTCCTTTCTATGCCATGATTGCACCGGGCTTGCTTTATTTTTTAATATTCAAATACATTCCCATGTTTGGGTTGTTGATTTCCTTTCAGCGTTATGACCCGTTTGTAGGGATTATGAAAAGTCAGTGGGTTGGTTTTGATAATTTTAAGCGTTTATTTACAGAACATGATTTTCCTATGCTTTTAAAAAATACGTTTTTATTTGCTGGTATGGATATCCTTTTTTTCTTTCCTGCGCCTATCCTACTGGCACTCCTTCTCAATGAAGCAAGATTGAAATCGATCCGAAATGTCGTGCAAACAATTATGTACGCACCTCATTTTATCTCATGGGTTGTGATTGTATCGATTACCATGACATTATTTTCATCGCAAGATGGCGTTATAAATCAATGGCTGCAATCTGCGGGGTTCGGTAAAATCGAGCTGTTCACTAAAGCAGAATGGCTTCGCCCGATGTGGCTTCTCCAAAATATATGGCAAGGGATGGGATGGGGTTCCATTTTGTATCTAGCAACGATGGCCTCAATTGATCCTGCCTTATATGAAGCAGCGAAGGTGGATGGTGCTGGGCGGTTTCGGCAGATTTGGCATATCACCTTGCCAGGTATTCGATATGTGGTGATCGTCCTGTTTATTTTACGACTAGGGAATTTTATGGATATCGGCTTTGAGCATATTTATTTGCTGCAAAATCCATTGAATGTGAATGTATCTGACGTCTTTGATACCTATGTGTATCGGACCGGAATTCTACAGCGAGATTACAGCTATTCAGCAGTTGTTGGCATGTTTAAATCTATTGTAGGACTCGTACTTGTACTGGGAGCGAATCGCTTAGCTCGCAAGTTTGGTGAGGAAGGGGTGTACTAGACGATGAAGTCGGCGCAAGTATGGAAGGACCAGGTTTTTAATACGGTGGTTATCTTAATTTTACTAGGTTTGGCTTTGGTTGTTGTGGTGCCCTTCCTGTTTACAATCTTTAGCTCCTTTGCAACCAGCAAAGAGTTGCTTCTGAAAGGTGTGGTGCTATGGCCGGAAGTGTGGACATTAGAAGCGTATCGGTTTCTGTTAGATAATGATCAGTTTACAGGTGCGTTCAAGAATGCGGTTACTTTGACGGTGTTTGGGACCATCATTAATATGACCCTCTCTATCTTGATGGCATACGGATTGTCTCAGCCAGGTGTAAGAGGCAGAACGGCCATTAACTTTATGGTCCTGTTCACCATGTTGTTTCACGGAGGCATGATTCCTACTTATTTAGTTGTGAATAAGCTTGGATTGATTAATTCGTACTGGTCGATCTGGCTCGTGAATGCGATTGCTCCATTTAATATGATTGTGATGCGAAGCTTTTTTCAAACGTTGCCAAGTGAGATCAAGGAATCTGCTCGGATTGATGGATGTGGGGAATTTAAAATTTTATGGCGCGTGATTCTGCCGATTTCCTTACCTGTCATCGTAACATTCACCCTTTTCTATACCGTAGCCAATTGGAATACGTACTTCCAAGCGGTCTTGTATCTAAACGATATCAAAGCCTATCCGCTTCAGGTTTTCCTACGTCAGGTACTGATTGTGAATGCTGCCGAATTAGGGTTGGTGGTGACCGAGAGTGGCTATGAATATTCGCCTGCTGTCCGGCATGCCGCGATTCTACTAACTGCAACACCGCTGTTACTCGTGTATCCTTTTATGCAGAAGTATTTTAGCAAAGGTATGATGATGGGGTCTGTCAAAGGGTAATCGTGGCCAATGGCCAAGTATTTACTGTTCAAATACGTTCTTCCTATTGTATGGTTGAAGTAATCACATCCATGAGGGTATAGGGGGAAGATGAGTATGTACCATGTTCTCGTTGTAGAAGATGAGCTGTTAATTAGAGATGCTATTGTAGAAATGGTTGGTCAATTGGATGGCTTTAAAGTGACAGGTGAGGCTTCCAGCTGTGAGGAGGGTTGGCGACTTCTTCAAGAACTCTGGCCAACAGTTGTCATTACCGATATTCAAATGCCTGACAAGGATGGACTTGAACTGATTCAGCGTATTCGACAAATGCGGCTGCCTGTTGTTTCTATTATTATCAGTGGACATGATAGCTTTTCCTATGCGCAGAACGCGATCCGTTTGCATGTTTCTGAATATTTATTGAAGCCTATATCTGAGATGGAGCTGCATTTAGCTTTATCACGCTCGGTGAGTCGATTGGAAACATTCGCCGAATCGAATCAACTGCTGCAAGACATTCAGATCTTTGTTGATCGCTTACACGAAGGGAATCCTGTGACGTTGTTTGAGCAAGCGAACCGAGTGTTGGGGGCGATCCTGGGGAATCGGAGGTTGGATCACGGTGCTAAGACAAGTTATCTCCGCATTTTTCTAGGAAAACTCGTCGAATATGTGAAAGTTATTTATCCAACCTTCGAAGAAGTATCCATGCCAGAAGACCTCAACGAAATGCAAGTGCGTCAGGTGTTTCATACGATTCTGCATGAGTGGATACGCCGGTATCCGCAGTTTGCCAATAACAATATGCGCTTAGTTATCAAAAAAGCGATTACCTATATTCAGACACATCTACAGGAAGACTTAACCTTGAAGCAGATGTCTGATTATACCAATTTAAGCACGTCCTATTTTGGTGTACTGATTAAACAGTATACGGGGAAAAGTTTTGTGAACTACGTCAATCAAATCCGAATTGATAAATCGATGGAATATTTACGAAACACAGATATGAAAATTTATGAAATTGCCGATGAGGTTGGATTTGCCTCGCTGCCTTACTTCAACCGGGTTTTCAAACAAGTGGCTGCGCTGACGCCGAATGAATATCGAAAGAGTCTCGGCTTATGAGATGGGGGATGTGGTTCAGCCGCTATTCGATCAAAGCCAAGTTGATCGTCATCCTCCTGACGGCAACGTTGACAACCATTCTATTAATGGGGACGTTTTCCCAATATTTTTATGCTAAAGCGGCGAGAAATGATTTCTATCAGTTCGCAGATGATGCTTCCTACCGCTTAAATCGTCAAATTGATCTCTATATACAACAAATGAAAATATCGGTTTCATCACTGTTGGCTGGACCTTTGCCTAAGCGCAATGAGTTTAACAGTGAGTTGGGGAATATGGGGATTGTTCAGAATTGGCTTGTAAACGAGACTCCGAGTACGCCTGCTCAACTAGCAGACTTGGAGGATGTGCTGAATAATTATGTCGCCCTCAATTATAGCGAGGTTGACAGTATGTTCCTTATGTCCCAAAGCGGACGGATTGTCTCCAATGTACAGCGTTTCGATGAGGCTTCTAAAGCTTATCTGAATGAGCCATGGTTTGCCATGCCGATGAGCAGTACGCTTAAGGTGCTTCCAACCCATCGTTCCCAAGTCACAGGTAAGAATGTGATTTCCTTACTCGTTCCTATTTTCGCAACAGATACGATGAAACTTGGAGGAAGGCTCGTCATCAATTTGCGCATTAGTGAACTTGAGAAAACGATTGTGCGATCTTCTTTAGCTAAGAAGGGGTACTTTTTCATTTTGGCTAACGATGGCACGATTGTCTATCACCCGAATTCGGAGTGGATTGGGAAGCCGATCGAGCGAACTGAATTAGCTCCCTTGGACTTGCTCAGATCTTCTTCGGTCCAGGAGCTTCGGGGAACTGAAATGCTTGTAGCCGCCAATTATTCGGAGTTAACGGAATGGAAGCTTGTGGCGATGGTACCATTTGAGGAGATGGCGAGCGGTATTACGGTGGCTAGAAAAGCCATGCTTGCTGCGATGCTCATTCTTGCTGCCTTCGTGCTAGTGCTCGTACCGCTAGTGGCGCAATGGTTTATTCGTCCAGTTCGGCAACTTAAGCAGCTGATGGAGCACGTGGAGAAAGGGAATTTAGATGTACGCGCACAGGTGTTACCTGGTAAAGATGAAATCCAATTGTTGAGCCGCAGCTATAACCGGATGACAGATCAGCTTCTTGGGCTTATTGAAACCGTCAGTTCCATGAAAGTCAATGAAATGCACATTCAGCTGAGGCAGAAAGAAGCGATGATTCAAGCGCTGCAAAATCAAATTAATCCGCATCTTCTATACAATACGCTGGAGATTATTAACAGCTTAGCTTATATCGAGAAAAATGAGCGGATACAAGTTATTGCCAAAAATTTAGGAGACTATTATCGCTACACCGCCTCCATTATTGAGCCGATTGTAACGCTAAGAGAAGAAATAAATCAATTAGAAAAATACCTGGAAATTATCAAAATTAGATTTCCCAAAAACTTTCAAAGTCGCTTTTATATACACGAGAAATATCTCGATGTACGGATCGTAAAATGCTCGCTGCAGCCGATTATTGAAAATGCGATTAAGTACGCAGTTGAACCGAAGAGCGGAAACGGAACGGTTATTATTAACGCTTATCAGGAGGCCAATGATCTCATCGTTGAAATCGCTGACAATGGCAATGGCATTGAAGAAAATAAACTGAAAGAATTACAGGAGCGGTTGAATGGGATTGTAACTCAAGCAAACGAGACGCTAATCAAAAGTGAATCACTAGGCATCGTGAATGTTCAGGCGCGATTAGTCTTGCAATACGGTCCGGCCTATGGATTGACGATAACGTCATTTGAAAACAGAGGAACTGTCGTTTCAATCCGCATACCTGTTCTTTAAGAGCACAGCACCCCATAAAGGAGTGAAGGGTATGAAAGAAGCGCTAATTAACGTTGAAAGAAAGCTCTCAAGTCACACGGTAAGTCCCTATTTATTTGGTCATTTTATTGAGGATATTGATGATCATATGACAGCAATGTTGGCATACCCCGTTCGCAATATGGATTTTGAAGAAGAAGACACGAACCAGGATGGCGTATCAGGTTCGTGGTTTCCTATCCATGACGGGAAGCATACGCAATATGCCATAGAGCCAGCAGCAAGAGGGCATAGCGGCCATAGTCAAAAGATACGCATATGGAATAAAGATCGGGGGATGTCAGGCATTGGCCAACATATTCAAATAGAAGGCGGTCTGCATACGCTCCGACTATATGCACGAGCGACAAATGAAATTCATCATGTGTTAGTGCGAATTGTTGATCAATTGAATGGTATGGTGCTAAGTGAAACACAGCTTGAGATTACCGAACATAGATGGAAAGAATTGGAGTGTGAAATAAGCGTTTCATACGCCACTTCTACGGCTGAGCTGCAAATATGGGCTGTTCCACGACCATCTCAGGAATGGGAGGATTCCGTTTCGACGGGGATGATTTGGTTCGATCATATTTCACTTCTTCCCTATCAAGCTTCACAAACGACAGGCTTGTTGAAGAGAGATGTTTACCATATGGCGAAAGATTTAAATAGCGGGATTATGCGTTTGGGTGGTAATTATATTAGCTTGTATCATTGGGAGGATTTTGTAGGACCAACCTATTTACGGCCTAATTATATCAATGAAGCATGGGAACAAGCGGGACACGTCCATAAATATTTTGGTACGAATGAATTCATCGCACTATGCAAGCAATTGGGGGTGGAGCCTCAGATCTGTGTCAACATGGGAACGGGAACGCCGGAGGAAGCTGCGGACTGGGTGGAGTATTGCAATGGGGATCTGGCGACGACAATGGGGGCATTGCGGGGAAGCCATGGATTCCCTGAACCTTATGGTGTGAAGTATTGGGAAGTCGGCAACGAAATGTACGGCCCTTGGCAAGCTGGGGTATGTACAGCAGAGCATTATGCCGACATGTATGTCCTTTATGCTAGAGCCATGAAAGCCAAAGACGCTTCCATTCAATTATTGGGATGTGGGACAGCGAGAGATTCATTGGTGCCTGGCTGGAATCAGAAGGTACTGACACGGGCAGGCAAGGAAATGGATTTCTTTACGCTGCATATCTATCAAGGTCAGAATTTCTTTCCTATTGATGCTCGAACACCATCTGAAACAAGATTTAAAGCGATTACTGCTTTTCCCGAATTGGCAAGATCCTTGTTTGGGGAAGTTGAAAGCTTGATTCGAAGCAGCGATGAGTTGGCGCATTTGAAAATTGCAGTTACAGAATGGAATACGATGTACTTCCCGAACCCTGATTTACCCAACAATAACACGCTAGAAGCAGCAGTTGCCAATGCGTGCATGATGAACGAAATGATGCGGCAAAGCCATCTTGTACACATTGCGAATTTCTCAGATCTTGTGAATGGATGGGTTGGTGGCTGCATTCGCGTTGGTGATGCCTACGAACGAATGAAGAAGCCAGGTTGGAGCGGGAAGAATCACCTTATATTCGGGACAGCAACTTATCATCTATTGCGTTTATATGCGAATTGCCAAATAGACCGTCTAGTGGAGGTAGAGGTCGATTGCTCTACCTATAATGCGGGACCATCGAAGTTAGACCTTTACTTGAAACAGCTGCCAGAGTTAGATGTCGTTGCAGGAGTTTCTGCGAAATTGGATAAGTTGACGCTGTTTATTGTGAATCGAAGCTTGAAGGAAATGCCTGTTTCTTGTCATCTAACAGCTTGGGAACCGAAGGCGGAGGTGCGGGTGTCGGTTATTTCAGGCTCGGATTACGAGGCGTTTAATACGGTATTTGAACCGAATACCCTGCAAGCGCGGGTTGAACATACTCTGCTTATGGGTGCAACGTGGCAATCTACACTTCAACCGCATGCCATTTATGTGATGGAAGTAGAGCTTCAAACATTCGAATGAAATCGGATAAGTTTTAGAGATTCTGTGTAACGATAAATAATTGTTTTCCATGCATACTGAATATGTGAGATCGAAACCTGCTTTAGAAGAAAAAGTACGATAAGAGGAGGGGCAGCTGTGGGAATACACATAGACATTCAATCAGCTCCAGAGAAAGTAAGTCAATGGTACATCGATAAACGGATTTTCGGCAAGTTTTTTGAAACGAATGGCAGAGATACGTATCCAGGTATTATTGATGATTGCGTAGCTAACGGCTCGTTTGAGCATTGGTTCTCAAAGCGGAAGAAGGATGGCACGAATTTGCCATGGACCATGCGTACCGAGATTATGTACAGAGACGTCGAGCCTACAACGGGTTTAGCTTACCCGTGGGAGCCTGTCGGAGACGTTACCGATGCTTATGAGCAATTGCAAGGCGGTGTACATGGCAAGCAAGGATGGAAGACGTTCCAGAGAATTAAGCTCGAAGGGGGTACGACAAGCAAAGGGATTGCGCAACGCATTACGCTTGCCGATGAGCGAACACTGACATACCGTTTGCAGTTGTACGGTCGGGCAATAGGTTCGAGAACGCACCTGCAAGTTGGGATTGAAGATAAAACGGGTGATATCCGGATCGATACAAGGATTCTGTTGACACAAGACTGGGACCGATATGAGGTTGAGTTGACGCTGGATCGTATGACTTCATCCCGTTATGATGCTTCACCGTTCGGTGAATACAGGCTATTCATCATCGCTGATACAGCAGAAGCCAGCTTCGTAGATCTGGATTGGGTTATGCTGATGTCGGGAGATGCAGTTGAAGGTTTATATAATCCAACGACGATCGATTTGTTAAAGCGCTATCATGTCACTTCCATTCGATGGGGAGGGAACTACGCGAATGAATACAACTGGAAAGATGGCATAGGACCTTGGTTGCATCGACCTGTTCGAGATAATCAGAATTGGGGCGGGCTGGAGCCTAATTATTTCGGGACGAACGAATTCTTGCGCTTTTGCCAACTAATCGGGGCTGAGCCTCTCATGAACATTGGCTTCAGTTATGATCTGCCTCCTGAATTAGCAGCGGAATGGGTGGAATACGTGAATGGCGATGCTTCGACGCCAATGGGACGCTTGCGAGCAGAACATGGTTATCCGCAGCCGTGGGGAGTGAAGCTTTGGCAGGTTGGCAATGAGAGTTATGGTGACTATCAATTCGGTTATACCAACTCGATTGATTTCGCAAAGCGAATCCAAACCTACTATACGCAAATGAAAAAATTGGATCCAAGCATTACTATTATTATCGCAGGCGAGGATCCTATGTATGTAGATTTCTCAGAAATTCCAGGTCAACCGCCGATCTGGAACAAACGATTGTTTGCGCTCGCAGGCAAAGATTATGTGGATGGGCTTGATATTCATCAATACACGAGAGGGATAAGGGACGAAGGGCTGCGTAAGGATTGGTTAGTTAGCAATGAAGCAGATCCTAGCTTTTATAATCAAGTCTTAGTGTCGTATCCTTCTCAATATGAAGTACTTATCCAAGAGTTGAAAGAGCTAGCAAGCGGATATGGCATTGAACCCTTAGCTCTTGAAATTGGTGAATGGAATTTGGAACCGGAAACGGATGCTAATTGGCCCAAAGCCGAGTACGAAACGATGGCTCATGCGTGCTATGTAGCTGGCATGTTCAATACGTTCATTCGTCAAGGGGACAGCGTCAAATATGCGTACCAAAGAGATAACACCCTGTATTATCGTGCGTATCCCGTCGATATGAGACCTGTTAATCCAGGGAACGATACGTCCAGATTTTACGCAGAGCCGTTTCTGAGAACGGATACCAAGTGGCGTAAGCTAGAGCTTCAAACGGAAGGAACAACCTTTGACATACCACAAACATGGGTACGAATCCGACCTATGGCGGGGGTCGCCCATGTGGATGCAGCGGCAATCCTATCGGAAGGCAACGATGAAATGATACTTTTTGTTGTCAACCGAGATATGAAGGAAGCCCATAAGGTGGAGCTGCAGGGGGCATGGGCTCGTGATAAGTCCGAAACTTCTGTTCTGCTGCAATACGGCGATTCACCGTTTATGCGCCATACCGATTGGTATGAGCAGAGAGGGTATCATCTAGTTGAGACTCAGCTAACGTACGATGATGGCGATTCGGCATCTTTGCTTTTGCCAGCAGGCTCTGTGGCAAGAATTTCATTTCGACTAGTACACAAATAAGAGGGGGATTTGAAGTGAAGAAAACAGTTGTACTAAGCCTTACGCTCATGCTCTCTGTAAGCAGCCTTGCCGCATGTTCGACAGATAAGGGAGCTACGAATTCCGCTTCTACCTCTACACCAGCGCCTACAGCCGCCGCTAATTCGGATGATGGCAAAGAGCTTATGAACATATCGTTGATGGTTCCCCAATATGCCGAGATTGGGCCTTCGAGTGACTCGCCACTCGTTAAGAAATTGAATGAGAAGCTGAACATTAAACTGGATATCCAGTGGATTCCTGGTGCGAGCTATAATGATAAAATTAGTGTATTGGCGGCTTCAAACAGTTTGCCAGATGTATATCGCATAGCCACCGAGGATTACATGAAATGGCGTGACAAAGGTGTATTTCTGGATGTGAAGCCTTTTCTTAGTATATATTCGAATCTAACTAAACAACTCCCCGAGAGCGCATGGGCAGAACTAAACAATAAGAACTCGTATTTCGGAATTCCCTATTATAGCATTCCCCACCTGTTCTCCATGTCGATCCGTAAGGATTGGCTAGACAAACTTAATCTGAAGATGCCTGATACGATTGATCAATTCTATGAAGTTGCGAAAGCATTTGCTACCAAAGATCCCGATGGGAACGGTAAAGCCGATACGACTGGTTTCTCTGTACTTGTGAATTCCAATGGTACATTTGGGAATGCTGCTCCTCTCATGGGGGCCTTCGGGCTTGGCAATGAATGGGCTTTAAAAGATGGAAAGCTCATGGCCATGCAAGCGCAAACCGAAGAACTCAAGAGCTTCATCGGCTTTCTGCGGAAAGCTTATGCGGAAGGGGTGCTCGATAAGAACTTCTTGGTCATGAAAACAGCTGATGCGAGAAATAAACTATGGAACGGCCAATCCGGTATTCACCTTGTGAACCCGAACGAAGTGATTCGTCTGGATATTCCTAATATCAAGAAAAATGCACCGCAAGCTGAGCTTGTTCAACTGATGCCGCCAGCAGGCCCAACGGGAATTCGCGCAACACAAACGGATGGCATGGGACAAACGAAAGTTGTTATTAATAAAAATACAGATCCTAAGAAGCAGCAGCGGATTCTCAAATTACTTGATTACATGCTTTCCGATGAAGGCTATGATCTATTGAAAGAAGGCGTAGAAGGTGTTGATTATAAGAAAAATGCCGATGGAACATTTACCAAGCTAGAAACGAAGGAGACAGGAAGTTTGTTCTCGATCAATTTCTTCCGTCGCGCTGATAAAGCGATCCAGCTTCATAAATATAACGACCAAGTTTATGTGAAACAAGTGGAACAATGGCTGAACAATAACGATAAATACGATTGGCCGAATGTGGGCTTAGGCTTGGCAGCAGAAACCCAAGCCTATAAGAAAATTAACCTGACTACCATGAATACGAAGTGGATGTCTTCGATGTCCCGCGTCATTGCAGGCGATGCACCTCTTGAAGAGATTGACAAAGCCGTGAGTGAATGGTTAAAGAGTGGAGGTGAACAATTAACAACAGAGATTAACGAAATCTATAAGCAACGCAAGTAAGATGATGTCACCGTGACTGGCGTATCTCAGGGAAGTGCGCCTAGTCTGGTGCTCGTTCACCTCATCCTCATTCAAAAAGGAGATGTTATGATGAAGAGTCGTTTAGGCTTCATGAGTTTGGTATTGAGTGGTTTGATCGCGTTTTCACAGTCTTTCATTGCACCTGCACCTGCGCAAGCAGCTAATTCTACGGCGACTATCAATATCGATACGAACAGTGTTACAACGTATAACCCCGATTTCAGAGGCTTGAACAATGAACCTGAACGTACAGGGATTAATATGAATGATCCAGACTTTGTAAGTGCTGCAATTGATTATGGGCGAATTGGCTTTGTAAGATGGCCTGGTGGAACGCCTACGAATAGCTTTTCATGGAAACTCGGGCTGACGGATACGGAATTTACAGGGCAAGCTCAGAAAGAAGATCGCCGCTATTATAATCAACTTTATGCGAAGAGATACCAAATCGCTAAGGGGAATGAACGCATTTCAGATTACATAGACTTCCTTCAGCAGACAGGGGCCAAAGCCGTTATTATGGTGAATGTGCTGCAGTACAATCCGGAACAAGCACGCGATCTTGCCAAATACTTATATGACAATCATGTGCCTGTCGTCTACTTCGAATTAGGAAACGAAATTTCTTTCTATGTCCAAGAAAGTGGTAATCAGCAGCCAGTTTACAAGACAGGAACTGACTACTTAGACCGCGTGAAGACATTCAATGACGTCATCAAGAGCGCTTATCCGGGCGCAAAGACGGTCATTTCCATGAGTAATTTGCAAGTGCAAAGCTTTGATGAAGATGTGTACAATTACCCGAATAAATATTGGGATGCCATAACGACACACAGCTTCAGGAGCAGCGGTACGACGGCATCGGCAGCTATGACGGATGCTAATGGATATTTGAGTAATTGGAACACACTTATTGCTAACAATTATACCGCTAATTTAACGAATCCGAAGATATTTATCGGAGAGCATGGCGTGTCACTCGGAGGGCTTCTGGATAATACCCAATATGGAGGTATTTATGTAAGTGAATCCGTTCTCCGCCTCGTCACGAATCCGAATATCTCCTACCTGGCCGGTTATCGACTAACGAATGGTGTATATACACCTGGTAGCGATTACGGCAGCTTGCTGGAGGATGCTTTTCAGGATGGCGTTAAGGTCGATACGGCAAGTTTGGCCTTCAATCCCTATTACAGCACGCCTGCCGCTTCTCTACGAGTCGTGGATGGGGCCATTAATCAAGGAACTGTTGCTTGGGGAACCACAGTGACAGGAGGTGATACGGTAACCAAGACAGGTGGGACGATGCCGGCACTCTTTGCGCAAGCTATAAAAGGGGATAACGGGAAAAACTATATGGTCATTACGAATAAATCGGCTAATGCCCATGATGTGAACATTCAAGTAAATGGCAGTAATGTCACGGCAGCCATGACCAAGACGTATACAGCAGCAGCTGATCCACTGACCAAGAATAGTTTGGAGAGCCCGAGCTTGGTTACCGTCCAAACCAGTTCTACCGTAAATCCAGTTGTTGTTCCTGCCTATAGTGTCATGAGGGTGGAGTGGACGCGGGTCAGTACAGCTGACATTCCTAGACCACCAGTACTCATGAATACCGAGGCAAATAACCAGGCTGTAATGTTAAAATGGCAGCCAAGCTTGAATGCGACTGGCTATAAAGTAAAAGTTGGGACGACGTCTGGTAATTACACAACGACTATTGATGTTGGGAATGTGCTCTCCAAAAACGTAACAGGCCTTACGAATAATGTAACGTATTATTTCAGTGTAACCGCCTATAACGCTACGGGGGAAAGTGCGTTATCGGGTGAAACGAGCACTTTACTGGCGAGTCCCTCAGCTCCATTTGCTCGACGCGCCTATGCGGAAACGGCAGGTAATATTGCGGTAGAATGGCAAAGTGTACCCGGTGCAACAGGGTACAAAGTGAAATATGGAACCGTATTAGGCACATACACAACAACAATTGATGTAGGAAACAACGTAGGTCAGCTAGTGACGGGGTTACTACCTGGAACAACTTATTATTTCGTTGCTACCGCGTATAACGGAAGAGGCGAAAGCAGCACATCATCAGTCATGACGGCAACAGCGCTAGGGACACTTCCACTTGCCCCTCATGATGCTCAAATCACAAGCGAGACGGCGACCGCAATTGGATTAAGTTGGGTACCAACTAGAACGGAAACCTATCATGAATATTTTGAAGACGGTGTAGCTGATAATTGGACACAAAATAAAGGAAGCTGGTTGGTGTATACCGATACAAGCAGAGGGGCTAATTTCTATCAATCACCACTAGCAGCGACGGGATTAACGATTTTCAGCAATAGTGCAACGGGCAACTATGAAGGAGAAACGAGTGTGGAGCAGGTTGCTATGGCTTCGGGGAAATCGGCATATGCCTATGGTGTCGTTGCACGTTATGTGGATGATAACAACTATTATAAATTTGTTTATAACATCAATGAGGATAAATTTAAGTTGGTGAAGGTACAGAACGGTGTAGAAACTGTGCTTATTAGTAAAACGACCCAGCAAGTAATAACCGATAGTAAAGTCACATCGTTGGATTTATCCAAATTGTTGATGTCGATCCGAGTAGATGGCAGTACAATTGTGTGTTCTTTAAATCAAATTGGCCCAATGTTTACTGTAACGGATAGTACGTTTACAAGCGGTAAGTTTGGCCTCTATTCCCTAAATGTGCAGGCCAATTACAATTGGACACGGATTTATCGGAAAAATGCAGATAGCTACACCGTGTATCGCAGCACCCAGCCGCATGCGAATTTCACTGCCATCCAAAGCGGCTTGACAGGCACGACGTTTACGGACACTGGGATAACTTCCGGTACTACGTATTACTACCGGATTACGGCAGAGAACAATAATGGATCGAGTTATCACTATTCAAATACACTCCGCAAAAATTAATCGATAAAATGCCTTGAACAGGAAATTTTTCAGGAAGGGGAACTCCCGAAGTGCTTACAACGAGTAAATGCAATCATAATGCCTATCTTATGGGCTATTTTCGATCAGGTCCGGGGCAAACCCATAAAGTTGAGGAACTACACTACGCTTATAGCAGAGATGGCTTGCGTTGGTATGAACTTCATGACAATAAACCGGTGTGGACGTCCAGCGTAGGTGAAGGGATTTTGCGAGATCCTTTTATTGGAAGAGGGCCAGATGGGAAGTGGCATCTCGTCTATACGATTCGTCCGAGAGGTCCTTACATTGGTTATGCAACGTCAGAGGATCTCATTCAGTGGACTGATGAGAGGACACTTCCTGTGATGATGGATATTCCAGATACGGTGAATAGCTGGGCACCTGAGTTTTCCTATGATTCTATTCATGATGAGTTTTTGATCTATTGGGCATCAAGCACAGGACATGATTTGAGTAACAGCAAGCATTACTGTACACGCACTAAGGATTGGCAGACGTTCACTCCAACTTCCATGTTCTATGATCCAGGGTTCCAGACGATCGATGCAAGCCTGGCCGAACATGAAGGTAAGTATTATATGGCCATTAAGGATGAAAGTTACGTATATGAACCACTCAAATATCCGCATCCACCGATGAACTTTTTGGCTGTGTCTAACCAACTAGAGGGGCCATATGAAGTTATTCCCGGTATTCAGACGCCAGATTATACAGAAGGTCCAGAATTTTTATGGGTCGACGGTGTGAAGAAATGGCGACTGTACTATGACTACTGGGCATATGGTAAATTCGGCGTCATGGAATCCTCTGATATGAAGACGTGGTCCTCCGAATTAGCAGAGAGTCAGATCCGGTTCCCTTACCGTGCTCGACATGCAACGATGGTTCCCATTTCCGAGAAAGAGCTGCAACGGCTTATAGAGAAATACGCGTTATCCGTACATTACCCAACGCCTACCTATTCGCCAGTTCGTATTGCTGCAGAAGAAAGCAAAGGTTTCTTACATGAAGCGTTCACTATGAAATCTGTGAGAATGGAGTTCCTTGCAACTACAATTACGGGGACACAGGTCTTATTCGATGAAGGTGATCATGACAATGGTCTTTCAATGCGCATTCAAGATGGTTTGTTGGAGGCTATTGTCTGTGCGAAAGGGATGAAACTTAAGATTGCTGGTGAGCATGCCTTGCTTTCTTTGGATGAGTGGAGTCAAGCGGCAGTTACTTATGGAGAAGGAACATTATGTTTATATCTGAATGGGACTTGTGTGGCGGAAGGTCATGCGAACATCAACTTAGTTAGCAATCATGATGCTGCCGGTGGGTATGGTGGACGATTTGGCAAAGATGCCTTTGGTGATGGGGATGGCAAAGCTGCACTGCAAGGGTGTATTCGAAATGTGCGTATTTACTCGGTTCCACTGCAAGCAGAGGATCTGAAGCAGATGGTTTAGAGCTGTGTAAGTAGGAGATTGTGCCGGATTATCGGTTGCTATGGAAGTGTTTGGAAAAAAAGGACGTTAGCAGAAAGAGGCTGTCTCAAAAGTCTATGTAGACTTTGTGAGACGGCCTCTTTTTGGTTCATGACCAATGAGTGAACAACTTCAAATCCACTGTGAAATCCGATAGTTGAACACTTGGTGCACAACATTGTTCCCAAAGGGAACGTAGATACGCTATTTTGCCGATATCGGTTGAAATTAACTCCAAGCGGAACGTAGATGCGCTATTTGCCTTATTTTCGCGCTATTTGGCGTATTTGAGCTAAATAACGCACCGTCGTTCCCCTTAGCTACCAATTTCGTTCATTTACCGGTAAATAGTGCATCCTAGTTCCCTTTCCATCAGAGATGTCAGTTGGGATAGCCTCTTTTTTATTACTATATGAATTCTCGAAGATCAATTTTACGGCCTGATTTTGCGCTTTCAAGGGCGCCTAATACCATAGCGATACTCTGGATGTTGTCGTGTCCGTCAGTTTCGGCAGGACGAGATTCTCTAAGCGCAGAGAACATCTCATCTAAGCAACCGCTATGTCCTTCATTGCCGCTCCAGCTGCATTCAGCCTGAATTGCCGTGTAATCACGTATAAACTTACCAGTTTGATCACCTGGAGAAACAACTTCTGCATAGGGAGCGGTGGTTCCGTCCCATATGATCGTTCCTTGCTCCCCAATTACGCGCCATGCGGCTTCCCACGAAGTGGAAGCCCCTTCGGCAGACCAGGATCCCCGGTAATTAAATACCGAGCCGTCGGAGAATTCAAAGATGCAAATAGCCGATGAGTTACCTGCATACCACGAACCTGCTGGATTAAATTCGTGGCAGTAGACGGAGATAGGATTGGCGCCGCTGAGATAGCGGGCTTGGTCAAATGTATGGATCGCCATATCCAGAATAAGTGGACTATCCATAGCGTCGCGGAATCCGCCGAAATGCGCGCCGATAAAAAAGTCAGCACTGATAAAGCCTGTTTTGCCGATGCTACCCTTTGTAATCATATTCCTGAATGCCCGTATATTCGTATTGTAACGTCGATTCTGCATAACGGAGAAGGATTTACCCGTCTGTTCGGCCACACGGATGATATCCCGAGCCTCTTGCATAGTGGCAGCCATCGGTTTCTCGCCGAACACATTGCAACCAAGCTGCAAAGCCGTAGTGCTGACTTGGTGATGGCTTGCGGGTATCGTCACGTCAAAGACGAGGTTGGCTCCGCTTTCCGTTATGGCTTGGGTCATATCGGTGTACACCCCGCATTTCAGTTCGTGCTTATCTGCCATCGCTTGGGCATAATCCAAATTAATATCTACCAATGCTACAATTGTGCAATTCTGTTGCTTTTGTGCATAGTCGATCCATGCGTTAGCCATGCCGCCGCATCCAATAACAGCGATTTTATATGATGTCATACACGATAACCTCCCATATCTTTCATTTTATTATTCAACCGGATTTGGTACATAGTTACCGCCACGGCAGCGCTTCAGATAGTGCAAGCCATGAACTTGACCTGTCATTTCCAGCTCATCACGGTAAACAGGATCATGCCAACCTTCGATATCGATGGATCCTTTGTAGCCCCCTTGGCGAAGTATTGTAATGATATCCGACCAATTGCTGTCGCCGAATCCAGGTGTACGGTGCCATACGAACGGTTTCTTCCCGTGTATGCCATACTCCTTGACGATGTCCCAAGCGATGGTAGCGTCTTTGCCATGCACGTTAAAGATCTTGTCCACCCACTTCCGTAACTGCGGAATAGGATCGATCAGGCTGACCATCTGATGGCAAGGTTCCCATTGCAGGCCTATATTATCCATTGGCACGGCATTGAACATCATTTCCCAAGCTGTGGGGTTGTGGGCGATGTTCCAATCTCCATTCACCCAGGTTCCGCCCATGTCACAGTTCTCGAAAGCGATTCGCACTCCTTTGTCTGCGGCTCGTTTGGATAATTCCCCGAACACATGCTTAAACTTGGGAATCGATTCGTCGATCGGCTTGTCGGTTATCCTTCCCGTGAAGCCGGAGACGATATCGGCGCCGAACAGATGTGCATGATCGATCAATCGTTCCCAGCTTGCCAGTGTATCCGCATTATCCCCGGCACCTGTTAGTGGATTCCCAAATATGCCAAGCGTAGAGATAACCGCATCTTGCTCAGCTAGTATTTCACGAACTTGTTTAGCAAGTTCAACTAAATCCGTTGTGCCCGTCGTTTGCCAGAACGTAAGCCCGAACGATTCGAAACCATGGGTCACAATTTGCGGTAACACCTTAACGGCTGTGGATCCTCCGACAAGCGTACCGATTCTGATATCCTTGTTGATCATAAGTTCTCCTCCTATATTGTCCTTGTTGTGTATGATATATTGAATTATAAGGGGAGATAATGGAGATTTCCCTATCTAATCTTGTGTATTTATAGCTCAAAATTGTGATAGGAGTTGATTGACATCACCTACCCGCAGGAACTTAAAGAGAATACGAACTTACTGAATGGACATTTTCCACTTAATATATTTCGCAATCAGGTTTCAGCAGGTTCCCTGAATAGATGCATTTTGGGCCTGCATTGGCATGAACACTTCGAAATCATCTATATGATGACGGGCAGTGCCATTTTTCATATCGACAGCCAGCCTTACGAAGTTTCTCCTCATGACATCCTGATCGTTCCGGCCGGAGGACTTCATGTTGGTTACAGCTTGACGGAAGAACGGGTTGAGTATTTGGCGATCGTTTTTAATGCAACCTTATTGAACGCGCAATTTCCCAATCCAGTTCACAATCAATTTATCGCGCCGATACTCGATGGCCAGGTGTCCTTCCCAATTAAACACGAAGGTAATGAACCAGGGATTGAACCTTTGCGTCAAGTCATTCTACGAGCAATAGATGAATTCGAGCGTAAAGAGCTCGCCTACGAGATCGCGGTACAGTCCCAATTGTATTATTTCTTTACCTTGCTCTCACGCAAATACCTCCCGGATAGGCGCTTGAAGAAGACCTCTGCGGCCTATTCGCATAATATCGCCCGTTTCAAGAAGCTGATTCTACATGTCGAGAATCATTACGCGTCAAAAATCACAATCGATGAAGCGGCGCAAATTGTCTGCATGAATGCCTATCACTTCTGCAAAACGTTTAAGAAGATGACAGGTCGAACCTTTATCGAGTTCGTTAACTTGCATCGGATGGATGAAGCGCAGAGGCTGCTTGAAGAAACGGACCTGACGGTAACCGAAATTTCCGAGATTCTGGGATGCGGCAATCCGAATTATTTTACGAAGTTGTTCAAAAAGTACAAGGGCATTGCCCCTTCACATATTCGCAAAGTCCTTGGCAAGTCGGATTCGTAAGCCAGAGGTGATAAGAAGGAATTGCTCTTGTAAATGCAGCTTGGACGATAAGAGAAGAGTAATGAAATGAAAAAGGGCTGTCTCAAAAGTCAATTTCGACTTTTTGAAACAGCCTCTTCTACATCATATTCTTAATAAAAGCGAAGGGAGACGCTTCCGTTATTTTTTCAGATCGTAACGATCAGCATTCATTACCTTGACCCACGAAGCTATGAAGTCGCGGACAAACTTTTCTTTATTATCATCTTGCGCATAAACCTCTGCAATGGCACGCAGAACGGAGTTTGAACCGAATACGAGGTCAACTGTCGTTGCGGAGCGAATGACTTTACCCGTCGTGCGATCGCGTCCTTCAAATACTTCATGGCCTACAGGGGTCCACTGCACGCTCATATCGAGCAAGTTAACAAAGAAGTCGTTCGTGAGCGTACCTACTCGATCGGTGAATACGCCATGTTTGGTGCCGCCGAAGTTCGTACCTAGAACGCGCATGCCGCCAACAAGGGCTGTCATTTCAGGTGCAGTCAGGTTGAGCAGGTGTGCTTTATCGATGAGAAGCTCTGCTGAGCTTACACGATATTGCTTCTTTTGATAATTGCGGAAACCATCTGCGATCGGCTCTAGCACTGCGAAGCTTTCTGCATCGGTTTGTTCTTCTGTCGCATCACCGCGTCCAGGAGTGAATGGAACCGTTACTTGATAGCCTGCATCACGTGCGGCTTTTTCCACCGCGGCGCTGCCGCCGAGTACAATCAAATCAGCGAGGCTGACTTCAATATCTAGGTCTTCTTGTATGCCTTCAAGAATGGTAAGCACTCTGGTCAGTTGATCGGGTTGATTCACTTCCCAGTCATTCTGTGGGGCAAGCCGAATACGTGCACCGTTGGCACCGCCTCGCATGTCCGTACCCCTGAAGGTGCTGGCTGAAGCCCAAGCCGTAGTTACGAGTTCACTGACTGTAAGGCCCGAAGCCAGAATCTTTGTTTTAATATCTTCAACATCTGCGTCTGTTAAAGCGTATGCAACAGCTGGCACAGCGTCTTGCCAGATCAGAACTTCTTCGGGCACTTCTGGTCCCAAATATCTGGCAAGAGGTCCCATATCCCGGTGCGTGAGTTTAAACCAAGCACGAGCAAACGCATCTGCAAATTCTTCAGGATTCTCATAATAACGACGAGAAATTGTCTCGTACGCCGGATCCACGCGCAAGGCCATATCCGCAGTAGTCATGATGGTCTTAACACGAATAGATGCATCTTCAGCGTCTGGTGCGAGATGCTCTGCAGCAGGATTGACTGGTGTCCACTGATGTGCGCCTGCAGGGCTCTTCGTAAGTGTCCATTCATATCCGAACAGAAGTTCGAAGAAACCATTATCCCACTGTGTTGGATTCGCTGTCCAAGCTCCTTCAATTCCGCTTGTGATGGTATCGCGGCCTTTACCGGAGCCGTGTGTGCTGATCCAACCTAAGCCAAGTGCTTCGATAGCAGCTGCTTCCGGCTCTGCACCTACATGCGCCGCATCCCCAGCACCGTGTGCTTTGCCGAATGTATGTCCGCCAGCTACGAGGGCAACCGTCTCTTCATCGTTCATACCCATCCGTTTAAAGGTATCCCGGATGTCGCGAGCACTGGCAAGTGGATCTGGCTTGCCGTTCGGACCTTCTGGGTTCACATAGATAAGTCCCATCTGAACGGCAGCAAGCGGATTCTCAAGCTCGCGATCACCTGTATAACGCTTATCTCCCAGCCACTCGGTTTCTACACCCCAGTAGATGTCTTCTTCGGGGTGCCACACATCCGCACGTCCGCCGCCGAAGCCAAATGTTCGGCCGCCCATCGATTCAATCGCCACATTACCGGTTAGAATGAATAAGTCCGCCCAAGAGATTTTGTTGCCATACTTCTGCTTAATTGGCCACAGGAGACGACGAGCTTTATCTAGGTTGCCGTTATCAGGCCAGCTGTTCAGTGGAGCAAAACGCTGATTTCCAGTTCCAGCACCTCCGCGCCCATCACCTGTCCGATATGTCCCTGCGGAGTGCCAAGCCATTCGAATAAAGAAGGGACCATAATGCCCAAAATCAGCTGGCCACCAATCTTGGCTGTTCGTCATGAGATCACGAAGATCTTGTTTTAGCGCTGGGTAGTCTAATTTTCCGAATTCCTCGGCATAATCAAAATCGTCGCCAAGCGGGTTTGATTTTCGGTCATGTTGATGGAGAATGTTCAAATTCAATTGGTTGGGCCACCAGGTTTTATTCGTCGTACCACTAGAATTGTGACTTGTAGCGCTTCCATTTCCATGAGAGAACGGGCATTTTCCTGAGTTAGCAGTATCCATTGGGTTCATTTCTACCTCTCCATTCAAATTAAATTAATTTCTAGATAATAATAATTATAATTAATATACAATGAACTTTGGAAAAAAATCAATGATTTTTTGAACAAACCAAAGTCATTCATGTATTAATAATGGTTGTCTTACTTAATTATATTGCTTTATATGAAAATGAATTCCTGATTATTACCTTGGTGGCAATTATTAAAAACTTAGAATTGTAGCAATAATCAAAAACAGCTAGAATGAAAAATATGGTAACATTCCAAGGAGGGAATAGCAAAATGAACCCAAGTAAGCGACTTGATGAAAGGTTGACTCCACTTCTTAAACGTATTATGGAAAAGGGACCGGCGGGCTGCGCCTGTACCGTTGTACAGCGAGGTGAAGTAATCTATAAGGAAACCCTTGGATATGCGGATTTGGAGACGAAGAAGGCGATTACGCCCGATACGATCTACCGGATTTATTCAATGACGAAGGTCATTACTTGCTTAGCGGCACTGATGCTGTATGAGAAAGGGCTTTATCTGCTTAACGATCCATTGGAGGAATACCTGCCGGAGTTCAAAAATCAACAAACATTCCGAGATAACAATGGTACGAAGTCTATATCTCCTGCGACGGGTCCGATCCTGATCAAGGATCTGTTCACAATGACATCTGGGCTTACCTATCCTGGAGATGGTACGGAAACCGAAAGACATACCCGTACAATGCTGGAGAATGCTAAAAGAGAGACGATGGACATGCGGGCGTTATCCAACGAATTGGCATCCGTCCCGCTGGAATTCGATCCTGGTACACGCTGGAAGTATGGTTTCAGTCACGATGTTCTGGCCGCATTGATTGCAGTGCTGACGGGACAAACATTTGGAGCGTTTCTCCAAAAGGAAATTTTCGATCCGTTAGGGATGACGGACACTTCCTTCCGAATATCGGAAGACAAGCGGGATCGTCTCTGCACCATCTACGATCGTCCAGAAGGCGGCGCGCTTACACCGAATACGAAGACAGACGCTAACTATCAACCTGGAAGCCGCTATGAAAGCGGCGGAGCTGGTCTGCTCTCGACGATCGGGGATTATAGCCGGTTTGCGCAGCTGCTCGCAAAAGGCGGGGAGCATGAAGGGGTTCGGCTTCTTAGTCCGAAGACTGTTCAATTGATGGCGACTAACCATTTAAGCCCGCAGCAGCTCAAGGATTTCAATTGGCAGCAAATGCGTGGTTACGGCTATGGTTTAGGCGTTCGCGTCATGATCGATCCGGCTGCTGGTGGCAACAACGGCTCTATCGGTGAATTTGGCTGGGCTGGTCTAGCCGGGTCGTACCTCTTGATCGATCCGAAGGAGGAGCTGTCAGTCGTGTATATGCAGCAATTGCTGCCGAGCCAGGAGCCCTTCATACACCCGCGACTGCGGGCTGTGATTTACGGGGCATTGGGCTAATTGGGGGAACTGAGCGAGATATGGAAGAAGACCTAGCAACTAGGTCTTCTTTTTTTTACTATTTAACGAGCCTCTATGCTACCGGCAAATAGATGGATTTTGTACAGTTAAATCTCTCGATTTTCTGAGAAAACGCAGGATAGATGGAAAATCTACAGTTAAATTGTAACCATATCAACCAATCTGAACAAAAGAGGCAGAATTAACTACATGTTTTCCATCTAAATCGACTTTTCGAGGAAAACTTTAGTAAATAGCTGTACTATTTCCATTTAATGCAATGTCTGCCACAATCGACAATCGGCTGTTAGCTGGTTACTCTCATAGAAAGCGCCTCGAGGCGCTCCTCATTCTTAAAGCTTCTTCATGACCTCGAAAATACGCAAATCGTTAATCGTTTGGATGACCATCGCCGATTCGGGCATTTGAAATTTCTTGAGAATGGAATTGATTTGCTTCTTGATCGTTTCGTACTCGACGCAGCGTTCTTCAGCAATTTGCTTACGTTTCTTGCCTTCGCATAGCAGCCTTAAGACCTGTAATTCGCTAGGCGTAAGCTCCGATATGATCTGGATAATATTCAGAAGGGAGCTTTCCGCTCGCTTCACACGTGCAAATTCTTCGCGTATCTTCTCGGCGATCATGGGGCGGATAGGCGAAGCATTCATGAAGGCGGAGCGCACAGCTTCCATGATCTCGATGTCGGCAGCGTTTTTAAGCAAATAGTCGGTGATCCCGGTCTGAAAGGCCGCGAAAATGAAGTTCTCATCCTTGTGAACGGTGAGTACGATGATTTTCATTCCAGGGTATTTTTCGTTAATTACTTTCGCCGCTTGAATGCCTGCAAACTGGGATTCCATCTCGATATCCATGAGAATCACATCCGGTTGATGCAGGGCTGCTTGAATAACGGCATCGTGACCCGATGAAGCACGCGCTACACAGGCAAAATCATCATGTTTGGCGAATGTCCTTTCCAGCCTTCTGAGGTGGGCTTCCATGTCGTCGGCGATAAGAATACGGATAGGTTGTTGTGTCATTGTGCAGTTCTCCCCTTTCGTCAGCTGTCCAACTCTTTAGATAATCGGCAGAAACACCGTAAAGGTCGTTCCAACGTCTTTCTTGCTTTCTACGACAATCTTGCCATCGTGGCCTAGAATGATCTTATGACAGTAGGATAAGCCGATCCCCCAATTGTTTACCGAAGCTTTCGTAGTAAAAAAAGGATCAAAAATCGCCTCCAAATGCTCTTCAGGAACGCCAGAACCATTGTCGGAAATCCGGATGAGCGCCCAGCCGTTCTGCTGACTCCGCTCGACTACAATTCGGCCGTCATCCCGGAACTGCAGGGATTCGCTGGCATTGAGGAGCAGGTTATAGATGGCTTCGGTCAAATGACCGGAATCAATATAGCTAGTAGCGGGCAGTAGGCCGGGCGAATAGTCAACTTGGCAGCCAATGGCTTGTTCGCGTAACCGAGCAATAGCCTGCCCAACCGGAAGATCGATGGACATCGGCTGGAGATTCAGGTTCATATTTTTTAATTTATCGGCAGCATCGTTAATACTAGTGAGCGCCGACTGCGACGATTGTAAGATGAGGTCAAGACTATATAAAGACTCGCTGTCCGCCTCATGGCGCTCTTTGAGATAGGTCGCTTCGGACTGAATGCCGATCAAATGATTCTTGAGGGCATGTGTAAAAGCGCGCGTGCCGAGCGTAGCCGTGTCGATGCTTTTATTAATTTGAATATCGCGGTTTTTGCGGTAATTCTCAATGGAGTTGAATTTGTATACCAAGTAAATCATCAAGATGAGTGTCAAATAAATAGCAAATGGAAACACAGGAAGTAAGATCGACTGATAGCCAAGGGGGGGCTGCAGATAGTTGAAATATCCTTTCAAATACGTTTCCTTGACCAATACTTTCGGGGCCCATGAGAAAATAAATAAATGGATCACGACGAGCGGAATAAAGAGCATAACATGATAGAGTGTTAAGTTTTTGATAAATCTAATTTTCGGATAATTCAAATAATAGTTGATGAGCACGCCAAAAGCAACAATAAGTATGAGGTATCGAAGGCTCATTAAGGCGATTTCGATTGTGTTCAAGAACAGCAGGCTGTCGATCCAATTGCTTAGTGCAATATGGAAAGCGGGATCATAGTAAGCCGTCTCGATGATAAAAAAGAGGGAGATTCCGCCATAAACGATCCGCTGCTTGGAAAGGCTAAGACTGCGGGTGAAAGCAATGGCAAAGCCAAGCAGTGAGCAATAGAACAATCCAACACCGACGTTCAGCATGCGAATGAGCCAATTGGGGTTAAATTTGGTCAGAACCAAATAATTCCATGTACCAGGGCTAAAATCAAAGAAGCTGTTAATGACATTGTAGTAGTAATTGAATTTACTTAGGTATAACGTGAAGGAGACGAGTGAAAGTATCCAACCGACAATAATGCCGTACATGAAGCGGGTTGACGCATGATTTAGCTTTTTGTATGTGAATAAAATGGTGAAAATAAGCAGGATAAGCGTAACGAACAGCATGGGATCACTTCCTTCTCTTCTGCCAAAAGGGGGAATAAAACATTCATCTGTCTGACTCCTTGGCATCTACGTATAATTCAAATTAAGAAAACGCAAACAAATCATATCAAAAAAAGGGTGAGTGTCCAATGAAAAAAAGTTTGAAGCTTGGTGTGACCGGCACATTGCTGTTGGGATTGCTTGCAGGATGTGGCTCAGCTGGGACAACGACGGGAGATAAAAGTACAACTTCCCCGGATGCCAAAGCGGCACAAGTCAATTTGAAAGCAACAGTACTTCCAGACGATTTGGAAACGTTTAAAACGGCTTATGCTGAATTTAGCAAAGAAAACCCGAATATCCAAGTACAATTCGAAACGATTCCACAAGCGCAATATTACGAGAAGCTTCGTATGCAGCTGTCCTCAGGAGAGAATATGGATTTGTTTGGCGGTACGATGGACGTGTTCTTGGATACTGGTATCTTAGAGCCCTTAGATGATTATGTCAAAAAAGCAAACGTAGATGTATCCGGATTCGGTCCGTTATACGATGCGTTAAAAGTAAATGATAAAGTGTTCGGACTTCCGTATCGGAAATCCAACTGGATGCTGTTCTATAACAAAACGTTGTTCGATCAAGCCGGCGTTGCTTATCCGAAAGCGGATATGACATGGAACGATTTCCGCGACCTAGCGAAGAAGATGACGAAAGGCGATGGCACGAATAAGATTTATGGCGCCTTTGTACATCCATGGGCACAAACGTGGTATATGCAAGGCGTTCAAACGGGCGCTTCAATCATCGATAAAGACTTATCCGCTTTCAAGAAAGGTCTTCAATTCCGTATGGACATGGAAAAGGACGGCTCGATCATGGGATGGGCTGAACAGATTACAACGTCCGCTCATTACAACGCTGCTTTCCAAAAAGGAAATATCGCGATGAATTTGATCGGGGATTGGCATGTGGCGCAGCTCAGACAAGCTGAAACGGAAAAGAAAATAAGCTTTGATTGGGACGTAGTACCAGTTCCGCATCCAGATGGCGTAGCTGCTAACACAAGCTTGGCGACTCCAGTATCTTTGATGGTCAGTAAAAACTCCAAACACAAAGAAGAAGCGTTCAAAGTGGTTGAATTCATGACTGGTGTGAAAGGTGCGAAACAATTCGCAGCCAAAGGCTTCCTTACAGGCTATATCAACGATGATATTCGCAAAACTTATATTGGCGATGGCAGCTTGAAGCCTAAAAACATTCATTATTTCGTGGAACAAAAGGAATATCCGGAATATCCGTTGCTGCCTGGTGTAAAAAACATTCTGGTGAACAGCGTCTACAAGCAAGAAGGTGAAATGGCTTTAACAGGTGCTCAAACCGTCGATCAAGCGATTCAAAAGATCGGTCAGCGCGTTGCTTCCGAATGGGCAGATAAATATGCCAAGGATTTCAAAGCAGGCAAGAAATAAGGAATAGAGCAGAGACAATCGGGCTTCGCCGCATGAAGGTGGGGCTCGATTGCTTCAATAGGAGTGGAGTATATGAAGATTACAAGCAAAGCATTACGACGTAATCGGTTGACAGGGTATACATTTTTGCTTCCCAATATACTTGGATTTTTAATTTTCATTTGTTTGCCGGTTTGTGCTTCCTTCCTCATGAGCTTTACTGAATGGAATGGATTTGGTGAAATTAAGTGGGCTGGCATATCGAACTATACACAATTATGGCATGATGAAACGTTCCGTATCTCCCTGCTTAACAGTTTAATTATGACAGCAGTTTCCGTCCCGGTGACATTGTTCCTTGCAATTTTGGCAGCAGTCGCCCTCAATAAAGGTTTGAGAGGCGTTAAAATATTCCGAACGGCGATTTTCCTGCCGCACATTACAGCAACGATTGCCGTAGCTGTCGTGTGGCAGCTGCTTTATAACCCAACTATGGGTCCCATTAACGGAATACTCAGAAGTATCGGAATTGATAATCCTCCTATGTGGCTGGCTTCCACACAATGGGCACTGGTCTCGGTGATTATCGTCAGTATTTGGCATTCCATCGGTTACTACATGGTTCTTTACTTAGCAGGTTTGCAGGGGATTCCTAAGGATCTGTATGAAGCAGCTGAAATTGACGGTGCAGGTAAAGTCGCGCAATTTCGCAAAATTACAGTGCCGATGCTGTCGCCAGTCATTTTCTTCACGGTGATTATGGGCATCATCAATTCATTCAAAGTATTCGATCTGGTGTTTGTCTTGACCAAAGGAGGTCCAGGCCGTTCAACACACATGTTGGTTTACGACATTTATTACACGGCTTTCCAACGCTTTGAATATGGCTATGCCTCTGCGATGGCTTACGTGTTATTCACGATTATTCTAATTATTACGTTGATTCAATTTAGAGGACAAAAACGTTGGGTGAACTATTCCTAACGAGCTGATTGGGTTTGAGATTGGAGGGACCAGCATGAGTATGCAATTAGAATCAAGCCAGATCACCATGAGGCTGTCGAGGCGTCCACAGCTCGGCGCAGTAGTTAGAAAAACGGTGTTATATCTAGTCGTTACCGCTGTTGCCTTGTCCATGGTTGTTCCTTTTCTTTGGATGCTTTCCGCATCCGTGAAGTCCGAGGCAGAAATATTCAGCTTCCCTATTCAGTGGATACCGAGCCACTTTTACTGGTCGAATTATAGCAAGGTATGGACGGAGCTTCCATTCTTAACTTATTACTTGAATACGATCAAAATCGCTGTGTTTACCACACTGCTGCAAATTATTACATGTTCCACGGCGGCATATGCATTTGCCAAAGTGAAATTTCCCGAACGGGATAAATTGTTCTTCTTATATGTAGCGACGATGATGGTACCTTATCAGGTCATGATGATTCCGCAGTTCATGTTAATGAAGAAAATTGGGCTCATGGATTCACATTGGGCGTTGATTCTTCTAGGAGCATTTAGTCCATTCGGTGTGTTCTTGTTCAGACAGTTCTTTATGGCCATTCCGGAGGAACTCTCAGAAGCGGCCAGGATTGACGGACTGAGCGAGTTCGGCATTTATTCGCGGGTCATTCTACCATTGATACGGCCAGCGATTGCCAGCTTAACTATTTTTACTTTCATGCATGCGTGGAACGATTTCCTCGGTCCGTTGATCTACTTGAATTCGGATAGCTTGTTTACGCTCCAGCTCGGTATGCAGCATTTCCAATCGGAGCATGCAACGGAGTATGGCCCGTTAATGGCAGCAGCGGTTTGTGCCATTATTCCAACCATTCTGATTTACTTTATGGCCCAGGACCATTTCGTCGAAGGGATTTCCGCAGGAGCGGTTAAAGGGTGAGCTCCATATGAAGCCTAATATCATTTACATTTTTGCAGATCAATGGCGAAAGCAGGCTGCCGGGTTTACTGGTGAAGATCCGGTTATCACGCCGAATATTGATCAGTTCGCACGGGAGAGTCTGGTATTTAACCATGCGCTCTCTTGTACGCCACTATGTTCGCCGCACCGGGCAGCACTCATGACAGGTAAGTATCCGCAATCGACGGGGGTCTATACGAACTGTAAAATCGGTGCAAACATTATGCTGAGTCCCGAAGAGGTAGGTATCGGAGATGTCCTAAAGTCTGCGGGGTATCAAACGGGGTATATCGGCAAATGGCATCTTGATTCCCCTGAGCAGAATACGTGTCCTGAACCTGAATCAGGTGCGCGCGAATGGGATGCGTATACACCGCCAGGTCCTAAGCGGCATGGTTTTGATTTCTGGTATTCCTATGGTGCGTACGATTATCATCTCAAGCCCCATTATTGGAAAGATACGCCGGAGATGATTCAGGTCGACCAATGGTCATTGGAGCATGAGACCGATGTGGCGCTGGACTTTATTCGGGCCCGAGGGAAAGAACAAACCGATCCGTTTGCGTTATTCGTCTCTTGGAATCCGCCGCATAGCCCCTTTGAGCTTGTACCTGAACGCTACAAGGAGCTCTATAGCGGACAGGAGCTGAGCTTGCGTCCGAATGTAAGCTCGGCGCAGCTTGCAGCGCATACAGGCGAGCCCTTTGAGAGCGGGGATGAGGCTTTACGCCGGTATACACGTGACTACTTCGCAGCGGTATCGGGCATGGATGAGCAGTTTGGCCGGATCTGGCGAGAAGTTCAGGGTCTCGGACTTGCGGAGAACACGCTAATCGTGCTCTCGTCGGATCATGGTGAGCTTATGGGCTCGCACGGCCTCATGGCAAAGCATTCTTGGCATGAGGAATCCATTGCGATCCCTTGTTTGATGAGCTGGAGAGGCACAATTGGGCAGGGCAGCACGGATTTGCTTTTTAATAGTGTGGATATTATGCCTACACTGCTCGGACTTGCGGGTGTCCCCGTGCCTGGGTCAGTTGAAGGACTCGATCTGTCCGGTGATCTTCTCGGAACGAGTCATACGGATGTTTCTTCTGCCTTCATTTGTGCCTTCCCCGGAAGAAAGGATGCGATGGAGCTCTTCGCCTCCGCTGGACTAGACAATCGAAGATTTGGCTGGCGGGGAATCCGCACAAGCCAGTACACGTATGTCGTGCATAGAGGTTATGCGCCTGGCGCAGAAGTGCAGCGATTATTTTATGAACATGAGAAGGACCCTTATCAGCTCAACCCAGTTGTGTTGAAAGAGCGGCCACAGTCGGAGCTTCTGATGTCATTAGAGGAAGAACTGCAACGCTGGTTAGATCGCACTGATGATAAATTTGAATTGGCTTGAAGGTTGAAATAACGAATAGGAATTGAACGAAAAGAGAGGATGACAGCGATGTGGCGTGGAGCAATTGAAGATGCCATCGGCAAAATTCGCCGGAACTTGGAACAGCATCCAGGTACTTTTCCACATATCACCAATGAGAAGCGATATGCTTGGTCTGCGAACGAAGATTGGATTGAAGGGTTTCATACAGGGCTTACTTGGCTGAGCTATGAGTACAGTCAAGATACATTCTTCCAAGATCAAGCGAAGGAGCAAATTGCAGATTTTAAAAAGCGGTTGGAAGCTAGAGTATGCTTAGAGCACCATGATATCGGCTTCTTGTATGGACTATCCGCATTAGCAGGATGGATTGTAGAGAAGGACGAGAGTGCTCGTGATCTTGCGCTGCAAGCAGCGGATCATTTGTTAGGCAGATGGCGTGAGCAAAGCGGATTGCTGCAAGCTTGGGGCCCGGAAAACGATGAGAAGAATGGCGGTCGGATCATTATTGACTGCTTGCTGAATTTGCCCCTGCTCTATTGGGCATCCGAAATAACAGGGCAACCAAAATATGCCGAAGTCGCCTACAAGCAAGCCGAATTGTCTAGAAGGTATCTGGTGCGTGGCGACGATTCTTCTTATCATACGTTTTATTTTCAAACGGAGACAGGTGACCCGCTTGGGGGAGGCACTCACCAAGGCTACACAGATGGCTCGACTTGGACACGCGGTCAAGCATGGGGTATCTACGGCTTCGCACTTTCTTACCGATATACTAAGGATCCTGTCTTCTTGCAAACGGCTAAACGGTTGTTATCCTATTTCCTTGATCATCTCCCAGAAGATCATGTTGCTTATTGGGATTTCAACGTACCGATTGAAGCGAATACAAGTCGCGACAGCTCGGCATCGGCCATTACAGCGTGCGGAATGCTAGAGCTGCTGGATCTCCTGCCAGAAGAGGATGGGGATCGCGACTGGATCCAGCAGGGATTGGATCAAACGATGCACTCCCTCGTGAACAAGTATGCAACGATTGGCGAAGAAGCGGAAGGCTTGCTGAAGCATGGTTCCTATCATGTGAGAGGCAATAGCGGCTTGGACGACTATATGATTTGGGGCGATTATTACTACTTGGAAGCATTAATGCGGTTGGAACGAGGCATTCCAGGTTATTGGTATGAACGGAAGGCTTAGTGAAGTTAGTTAGAATGCCGCATCAGCCCATATGGAAAATAGATTGGCAAAAAACAGTTAGCATCCGCAAAATCGGATACTAACTGTTTTTTTATCACTACAGCGCGGCCGTCCATGGCTATATAAGGGATAAATGTTCATTATGTACAGGGGTATAAAACATTCACCTATTGGATTATCGTGAAACTCGGCATAATGAGAAGCATAAGTTCATGTCACAGCCCAAAGGATGAACGTAAATAATGTTAATGAAGTTAACGAGATATAGACGCAGGGTGATGACGGTGTTTAACCGTTATTTGTTTTCTTTTATATTGCTTCTATTGCTGCCTATGCTTTTTCTAGGAATTACAGGGTACTTTCAATTATCAACAATTGTGGGGGACGAAGTGGAGAGAAACAATCAATCGCTTCTGAATAGCCTCCAGCGGGAAGTGGATAACAAACTCATTATGATGAATAAAATTGCTAATCAGATTACGGAAGCACCGGAGCTATCGCCGTATCTACTTGAACAAGAGGATATGTTTAGTGCTTTTCAAGGAAAAAAGATATTGGAGAGTAAAGTTCTTGATGACAGTATTCGTGAAATTGTCCTTCATATCCGCGGATCGGAGAAGTTATATTCGTCGTTAAGCACCTATCAGGTCAATGATTTTGCCAGCACATTTTATCACTTTGCCGAATGGAACGCAGAACAATTTAAGGATGATTTAAACCATGTGAACACCACCACGCTTCGACCAGCAGAGGACGTTAAGATGGAGGGGTTACCCTCACAACGTTTGATTACCTATATCGTGCCAATTCCGCTTAGGAACCAACAACCCTACGGTACAGTTTTGTTTGAGTTAAAAGAAGATACCTTACTAAAAAGACTCAACCCAGATCAAGTGCTGCCGAATGGGAACGCGATTGTTTTCGATCAGTCAGGCAGGGTAATATCCGCCTATAAACAAGAGGATTTCTTTAAATCCGCCAACTTTTACAACCAAATCGTGAATGAGGTGGACAAACGACATATTCAAGAGTTTCAACATCAGAAGTATGTGATTTCGACCCAGAAATCAACGCAAAGTGGTCTGACATATGTCATCATGCTGCCTTATGCTTCCGTCGTTGCTCCTGTCAATCAAGCCATCTTGAAATGGATTAGTTACTTGTTATTTATTTTGGTTATTGGAAGCGTATTCGTTTACATGGTTATGGTATTCAATTATAACCCGGTTAAAAAGTTAGCTGCTCTGGTAGAAACAATTCGAGGTCAATCGATTCACAAATCGAATGTATTCGAAGCAATTGGCTCTATGATCAACGATATTGCCGATTCGAATCAAACCTTAGGCCGTAAGTTGGAAGAAAATCGTTCAGCGGTAAGAGACCATTTTCTGGGCAGTTTATTAAAAGGGGAATTTCAATCCCTGGACGATGTGAATGAAAGGGGGGAAGAGGTTGGCGTTACGTTTCCCTTTCCAGACATCACGGTGATGATCCTAGAGCTACCCGCTTCCCAATTGTTGTACAGGGAGCAATTGATTGCAGAAGTGGAACGGCAGTTCGGGGGAGATGCCATCGGACATGTAAAGATCAGCTTAGAAGAACGAAGAGCGATTTTTATTGTGTCTTGGGGAGGCAGTCCCGCGGATCGAAAGCTGTGGTTAAACCGATTACATGATCATTTGAGTATGATATTTGATATACCGATTACATTGGGGATCGGAAACGGCTATCGAGAACTTTCACAAGTGGGGCGTTCGTACTTGGAAGTATCAACGGCGATTGATTATAAGATGATCAAAGGCAATCAGCGAGTAATCTTCTTTGATGACCTCATGGCACATGATCATGCTGCTTTGTTAAACCCCAGACGTATTCTAGAAGAATTGGAAATCGTACTGCAGTACGGTGATGCATCGTTAATTACCAAGAGTGTGCAGCAGATCGCCATGAAAATGAAACAAAGCGGGATGACTCTGTTTATCGCCAAAGAGCTTTGTTATGACATGATTCATACCTGTATTGCATTCATGGAAAAGAGAAGACCAGGAAGCGCAATGGATAGCTTGCCGGACATTTTAGTGTTGACCGATTTTACGACATTAGATGAAATTGCTGACTTACTCATAAGCGCGTGCACAACATTATGTCATTCCCTTGACCTGCCCAAGTCGGCACCTCCTGCCGTAATGATCGACCAAATAAACCAATATATGTTGCAAAACTATAATGAATTTGATTTCTCTGTGCAGAAGATTGCCGAACACTTCTCTCTCTCCCTGTCTTATTTAAGCCGTTATTACAAAGAACAAACTGGTCGAACTGTTATGGAGTATTTGAAAGAGGTAAGGATCGAGCAAGCCAAACGTTTGCTTCGAGACCATAGCATCTCCGTTAAGGAGATTGTACAGCAGATCGGCTACTACGATGTGTCTAGCTTTATCCGTACGTTCAAAGGTCAAGTGGGTCTAACCCCTGGTGAATACCGCAAACAAGTGAAGTAGGTAGACAACGATGAAAACAGCATATATGCGTTCAAATTTGGCATATCGGGTTGAAATTCGTGCGGATCATAAATTTCGCATACGTGGATTGGCGATCTCACTTATTTACAGGCTGTTGTGTAGATGGTTAGATTACAACTATGAAGTTCCAGCGGAGGTGATAACAAAATGTCATTCACGATCAAAAGAATCATTCGTAACTATGATTTATACTTGCTTCTGCTGCCGACGCTTGCTTATTTTATTATTTTTCATTATGTCCCGATGTATGGTGTGCAGATCGCATTTAAAAATTTCAATCCGATTAAAGGGATTATGGGCAGTCCTTGGGTTGGCTTCGATAATTTTGAACGGTTCTTTCAATCTTATCAGTTGGGAACGATTATTAGAAATACGCTGGGTATCAGCATTTTTGAGCTACTTGTGGCATTCCCTGCTCCAATCCTCTTGGCGCTAATGATTAATCAACTAACCAACGAGCGTTTTAAACGACTTGTGCAAACGGTTACATATGCGCCGCATTTTATTTCCACCGTTGTTGTCGTCGGGATTGTGTATTTGCTTCTGTCTCCCAAAACAGGTGCAGTAAACAGCCTGCTGGGTGTATTCAACATCGAGCCTATCTTTTTTATGGGCAGTGCAGACTGGTTCAAGACGGTGTTCGTCTTCTCTGGTATTTGGCAAAATATAGGATGGGGAACGATCATTTATCTGGCAGCACTGACATCGGTGAATCCAGAGTATCATGAGGCAGCGGTTGTTGACGGAGCAACGAAACTGCAGCGTGTCTTCCACATCGATATTCCGGCAATTTTGCCGACTGTCATCATTATGCTGATCATGAACATGGGTCATATGATGAGTGTTGGGTTCGAGAAGGTGTATTTGATGCAAAATCAACTTAACATCGATTCATCAGAGACGATTCAAACTTATGTGTATAAAGCAGGGCTTGTACAAGCGCAGTATAGCTATTCTTCGGCAATTGGTTTGTTTAATACCGTCATTAATTTCATCTTATTAATCAGTGTGAACCAAATAGCGAAATCGCTAAAACAAACAAGCTTATGGTAAAAGGGGAGAGGTAAATCTATGAAGCTGGCAAGAAATAGGACGGATATTACCTTCGATGTCATCAACTATTCGTTGATTGTGATTCTACTCCTACTTGTTCTCTATCCGCTATATTTTGTTGTTACAGCTTCTGTGACGAATCCGGATTTGGTTTACTCTGGAAAGCTGTTATTTTTTCCTCAGGAATTGACATGGGATGGCTATACAAGGCTGTTTTCCGATGCGACCATTTGGGTTGGTTTCAAAAATTCATTATGGTATACAGTTACCGGAACAACGTTGAATGTCGTGCTGACGGTTATGGCCGGTTACGCCCTTTCCAGAACGGATCTCGTCGGAAGAAATGCCTTCATGTTCCTGCTTGTATTTACGATGTTCTTCGGCGGTGGGTTGATACCAACTTACCTGCTAGTGAAAGATCTCGGTATTCTGAATACAACCTGGGCGATGATCCTTCCGAATGCGGTCTCGGTCTTTAATGTCATCATTGTTCGTACATTTTTTCAATCGAACGTGCCAACGGAGGTGCTTGAATCGGCCATGATTGATGGCTGCTCGAACATTAAGTTTTTTGTTAAAATCGCCATTCCTCTGGCGATGCCGATCGTGGCGGTGATGGTGCTCTTCTATGCCGTTGGGCATTGGAATTCCTATTTCCAAGCGTTGATTTATTTGAAAAGCAACGGCTTGCAGCCGCTGCAAATTATTTTGCGGAACATCCTCATTATGAACGAAGGTTCTGATTTGCAAAATTTAATGGACGGCTCCCAAGAGCAGCAAAAAAAGCTCGAGTTAATGAAATACGCCATTATTATCGTTTCCAGTCTACCTATGATGATCTTGTACCCGTTTCTTCAGAGATATTTTGTGAAAGGCGCATTAGTTGGTTCATTAAAAGGATAGTCACAGAACTCAGGTTTGATCAAGTAAACTATTATCTAATTGGAAGGTATGGTGCTGGGATATGAATCGTAAATGGGGATTAAGTACAGTTGCACTCACATTAAGTATGGCTGTTGGACTTGCAGGATGTGGAGATAAGGAGGCAGCAACGGTTGACGGTCAGAAAGCGACGACAGCGCAAGTACCGAGTAATCTTAACGTAACCGACTTTCCAATTGCCAAAGAAAAGCTAACATTAAACATTGCTGCTTTCAAACCACCATCAGGCAAAGACTTGAATGATTATAAGTTCTTCCAGGATATCGAGACCAAAACGAACATCCACATCAATTGGAATCTGACACCAGGAAGCAGCTGGCAGGAAAAGAAGAATCTGCTATTTGCCGGCGGCGAGCTGCCAGACGCCTTCTATGCGCATGGCATTTTGAGCGAAGATACGGATGTAGTTAAATATGGTTCCCAGGGTATTCTCATTCCATTGGAAGGCTATATCGATACCTATGCGCCGAACGTAAAGAAGCTGCTGCAGGATAATCCCGTGTACAAGAAGCAATTAACGGCACCGGATGGACATATCTATTCACTGCCGACCATTGATGAAACATATTCAAGAACGAAATCAACGATGTTCATTAACAAGAAATGGTTAGATGAGTTAAAGCTGCCTATGCCGACGACAACCGATGAATTGTATCAAACTTTGAAAGCTTTCAAAGAGAACGATGTTGGAGGTAACAACAAGAAGGATCAGATTCCGATGTCCTTTTTGCAAAATTGGAATAATGATGTGAACTCCTTGTTCGGCGCTTTCGGTCGCATCGACCGTGACGTTCACAAAGCGGGTAACAATCACCTGTCCGTTGAGAATAACAAAGTAATTTATACGGCTGTTCAGCCGGAATATAAGGCAGCCATCCAATATGTTAATAAGTTGATTTCCGAAGGATTAGTTGATCAGGAAAGCTTTACGCAGGATACCAAAGTGTTCAATGCCAAAACCGCTAAAGGGATTGTAGGCGTCGCATTTGACTGGAATCCGGCTAACCAAGATTACGTTTCGCTTCCGCCACTGAAAGGGCCAGCGGGACAGAAACCCGTGTGGGCGGAATACCCTGCAGGAATTCTGCTAAGAGGTTCATTCGCAATTACGAATGTGAATAAGAATCCCGAAGCAACCATTCGTTGGATCGATAACATGTATGATCCGAAAAATTCCATGCAGCTTAGCAAAGGTGTGATTGGCGGGCAAAGCTTGAAAGAGCGCTCAGATGGCAAGTATGAAGTTGTGAATCTTCCGCAAGGGGCTAATGAGGATGATTTCAAACAAGTGCCTCCAACGGCTTATTCCGTTTGGGCTACCACGAAGGCAGCGAGTGACATGGCTGTAGCTGCTTCTTCAGGTAAACGGACTAAAATCGATATTGATGCCGTTTATGCGCCATTTCTTGTCAATGATTCATTCCCGAAAGCCTATTTCACTGCCGAAGAAAATGATCAAATTTCACGTTATTTGACGGATGTGGATGCCTATGTTAGTAAGATGTATGCCAAATGGATGATGTCTGGCGGTATTGACAAAGAATGGGACGACTACGTGAAGAAGCTGAACGAAATGGGTCTGGATAAAATGATGAAGATTTATCAAACGGTGTATGACCGCTATCAGGCCACCAAATAACGACGGCCGCTTCTTCTGAACAACAGGGGATGGCTGTCCCATAGTCTAAGGACGAAGGGATAGTCATTCTTTTTTTTACTTAAAAAGGGATGATGGAAAGGGGAGTACACATGAAGATATGTTCTTTTGACAATGGAATCCCACCGCAATTTATTTGTGATAAAGGCTCACAATTGTCTATAAGCGACCAGTATTACAAATACGGTAGGCACAGTCTGCAATGGGACTATAGCGCGGATTCCTATTTGAAAATGAATGAATCGATTCTTTACCGTCCTTATCAAGAGGGCTCGATCAGTCAGGAACGCGATTCGTTCGTTGTATGGATCTATAACGGAGAGCCAATTTCAGATGTAGTTACCTTTCAATTTGGACGGAAGGATCAAGTGGATTGTCAGTTTGCGTTTCACCTTAATTTCCGTGGGTGGCGTACGGCTTGGGTTGCGTATGAGCGAGATATGCAAGGAGATCCTCATCCAGAAATGGATACACTGACGATTCGCGCACCGCAGACAATCGGCACGGGGACGTTACACATCAATCAGCTCATGCTGAACACGCGCATCGATCCTCGTTTTCATACGCGAGATAAGCAAGTACCGTTCGTTAATCTGGAGGCAGATCTGAAAGCGAATGCACATTGGCTTAGTTTGCTTGCATTTGATGAGCTGGAGCGGAGGCATTCAATGCCTGATGTAGTATCTTCTGAGCAGCAAAGGGCTCATGGGATTATCCATAAGCGGTTCGAGGAATTGGTCTTTCAAGAGCGGACTGTCGAGCAAGACGACATGATGCGAATAAAGGAGACTTTCTCTACCTTCGGAATTTCTCGCAATGGAAATGTGATCTCAGGAAGGCCAATTGATCTTCCTTTCTTCGACCATTTTCCAAAAGTTGAGAGGGAACGATGGAAGGAACTTGCGAACAGTGTACAGCTATCCACTTACACGGATTTCATGATGGACATTGCCGTCTGCTTTCGGTCTACCGAACATGTGGGTTGGAAACAAGATCTGCACGTGATGTTTATCGATTTACTGGACCATCTGGATGAGCAAGGATGGACGTATGGCAGCTCCCAAGGGACTGTCCATCATTTCGGATACAATTATCGCAATTATTATCCAGCTGCATACTTGATGCGAGATGAATTGGCACAAGCAGGTCGGCTTGAACGAACACAGAAAACGATGTATTGGTTTAGCGGCGCAGGGCGCATTCACTCACCGATTGAAGACATTGAAGGGAATATTGATATATTCAACACGACACTTCATGGCATACTGGCAAGTCTGCTGATCATGCCCGATTCCCCAACGAAAGTCCAAGAGCTGACATCGTTCAGTGAATGGCTCAGTCAATCCCTACTACCCGCGCCTGGCCTAAGGTCGGCTTACAAATCAGACGGTTCTGCCTACCATCATGTTAACCATTACCCCGCATACGCAATAGGCGGCTTCCTCGGCGTTACGCCTGTCATCTATCTGCTTAGTGGTACCGCGTATCGAGTGGATGAACGAGCTCACGTCTCTGTTCGCAAAGCGTTGCTAGCCATGCGATTGTACACCAACAAATACGAATGGCTGGTAAGTCTATCGGCACGACATCCTACGGGGAAGGGGCAATTGGAGGTTGAGCCTTTTAAATATTTGGCGTTAGCCGGAACTCCTGAGGGGTTACAGTCGGTTGACAAAGAGGTGGCTGCTGCTTATTTACGGCTGAATCATGACGCGGAGAAATCAGAAGTTGTTGAACGGTTTCTAGGGATGGGTATTGCACCAGAAGAGGATCCAAATGGACATTGGACGATGAATTTTGCAGCGCTGGCGATACATCGCAGAGGCTCGTGGCTAGTAGGCGCAAGAGGTCATAGTCGTTATTTGTGGGCGAACGAATCGTATGTCAGCGCCAACCTCTATGGTCGGTACATTTCGCATGGTCATGTGCAGATCATGAGTCAAGGCCATCCCATCAATAATGAGTCTAGCGGCTATCATCATGATGGCTGGGATTGGAACCGCTGGCCAGGGACAACGACTGTGCATAAACCGATACCAGAACTGCGTTCGGATGTGCGAAACGTGGATACGTTTAGTGGTTTCGAGGAAATGTTGCTTTCAGATGAAACGTATGCTGGCGGATTGAACTTAGAGGGTCGCAACGGCATGTTCGCGATGAAGCTGCACGAGCATCCCAAATATGAAGGCAGTCACCGTGCTCGCAAATCCGTCTTCTTCTTCGATAATCGGATTATATGTCTGGGCTCCGATATCGAGAATACGAATACGACCTATCCAACCGAAACGACACTATTTCAGAATCACCTCGCTGATCAGGGAAGTCCAATTTGGGTGAATAACCATAACCCAATTATTGAATTTCCATACGCGTGTGAGCATGTTCTGGACGAATCCATATGGGTTCTGGATCAATTGGAGAATGGTTATTATGTTCCAGCAGGACAAACGCTGTCGTTGTCCAGATGCGTTCAGCATTCCAAACATCAATCTACGGATGCGGATACGCAGGGTAGTTTTGCTGCTGCTTGGTTGGGTCATGGCTGCGCACCGCAACAAGGGAGCTACGAATATACGATACTTGTGAAAACGGATCGGGATGATCTCGAAGCCTTTTGCAAGAACATGCAAAGTGTGGCATTAGCGCCGTATAGCGTGCTTCGCAAAGATCGCAGTGCCCACATCGTGAAGGATCTTGCGAACCAAACGACGGCTTATGCGATATTTGAGGCGAATACGAGTGTCGATACAGGATGGCTTTATGATGTCGACACGCCATCAATGATCATGATCCGAGAGGCAGGCGATGAACTTATCATTAGCGCGGTCGATCCGGATTTACGCTTATATGAAGGCAAGGAATCCGATCAATATGATGAGGGAGGTAACCAAGTAGAAGTTAGCGTGTATTCTCGTAAATGGGTCCATGCTGAGAGCATACCGTCCACAATGCGGCTCATCCTGAGAGGGAATTGGATCTTGAAAGATGATTATTTGGGTTGTCGACTCGCCGCAGGAAATGGAGATGATTATTCAACGGTAATAGAAATTGCGTGTAAGGACGCAATGCCACGGGAGTTTGTTGTGCAGAAAAAATGATAAATGGGGGCGTAAAATGAGACTTTCAATGAAGAAATGGATGGCTAGTCTACTTGTATTTGTGATCTTCTTCTCATTATGGATAAGTCCGGGTCTGGGTGGGTTACCACCCGCCCTAGGGGCAGCAACCGTTCACGTCAGTGTAAATTATGATGAAAGTGCGACGGCCAAAAACACGAAGATTTACAATGGGACAACCTACACGGGGACAATTGGAGGTGCCTGGGGGACTTATAATTCTGCAGCAAATACAGATTATGTCATGATGGCACAAGCCCCCTTGCGTGATGATTACAGTCTCAAGATGACTTCCAATACAACCAACCTGAATACCGGTAGAAACAATTTGGGTGGTGCTGTAGCAGGAAATAGCGGAATTTCGGGTAATCTTGTGTTCGAAGCTTCGGTCTACATGAATAGTACACAGCATCGCAGGGACATACAATTCAGGAGCTTAAATGCACCCGTTCCTGCCTCGGCAACTACGAATGTCTCTGTCCTTTCCTTTGATAACACGGGGAAGATAAAGGATGCGAATAATACAGCGCTAGCCAATTATGAGGCGAATACGTGGTACCGTTTGAAACTATTCGTTGATAACACGGCGAGGAAGGTAAGCTATTTTGCCAATGATCAATTTCTAGGAGAAGCGTCCCTTCCAGCGGCATGGTTGAATATCAGACACATCTATTTATATCAATATTATAAAAGTGGAGTACAAGGTGAGTTCTATGTAGATGATCTTAAACTCGCGGATTATGTACCCGTGTCAGGTCTAACTACCTCACTTAATGCACTTGAATTATCAGAGACGACCCATTCTACCATCACGGCAACTACCCTGCCTGCAGATGCATCGGATCAACGCTTCGTATGGGAGGTGGATGATCCAACGGTTGCTACTGTCACTTATGGCTTGATTAGCGCCTTGAAGGAAGGCAACACGACCGTTACGGTGAGCACTTATGGAGGCGCATTCACCAAAACGATTCCGATAGCCGTAGTAAAACCAGTCCCATTGACCAACATTACCTTACCCAACCAATCTTCCTTGGTTGCAGGGAAAACACTGCCCTTACAGGTTGTATTCCAACCTGATAACGCGACGAACAAAAAGCTGAACTGGCAGTCATCAGATTCGAGTGTTGCAACGGTTGATACGAATGGGGTAGTCACTGGAATTGCTGCAGGAAATGCAACGATAACGGCTACATCGCAATTAAACGCTGGGCTTACAAGCCATACTTCGGTAACCGTGACACCATTTATTCCCCTTGTAAGTGTAAGTTTTACGAATGCGCCGTTACAAATGACCAACTATGATACCTTTCAATTGGAAACTGACGTTGTGCCAGCTAACGCGACCGATAAGCTGCTGACATGGCAATCGAATAATTCCTCAATTATTCGTGTTGATGAGAATGGACTTGTAAGCGCGTTGAAAGTAGGCACGGCAATTATCACGGTAACTTCGTCCAATGGTAAGCAAGCCTCTGCGACGATTGATGTAAAGGCTCCCGTACTGAAAGATCCCCAAGAGTACGATAAGCTAAGAATTCGCTGGAAGGAAACGATAACGGGGAAGGACACTTTAGACGTTACGAACAATGAAATTAAGAGAAGAATTGATGACAATGCAGCGAAAGCCCAATTGTATTGGGATAGCCTGCAAATGGATAGTGGCAGCACTACGCTTTGGACGGATTTAGTGCCTTCCGCATCGGATTCAACTTTCGTACTTGATCACTATACACGTTTGAAAACGATGGCACAGGCATACGCAACGAAGGGAACGCTTCTCTCTAACAATCCAGAGTTAAAGGTGGACATTCTTCAAGCTATGGATTGGATGTTAGACCATTTATATACGAACTCAGGGGTGGAATTTGGCAATTGGTGGAACTGGGATATTGGTATACCAACGCGGTTAGCGGATATTCTTATCCTCCTGTATGACGATTTGACGCCAGAGCAAATTGCAAGGAATACAGCAAGTATCGATCATTACATTGGTGATGTTAGTTTACCTACGTTTACACAGGTCGGGGCCAATCGTTCGGATATTATGTTGATTGAAACGAGAATGGGTCTTGTAGAGAAAAATTATGATCGTCTTATTCAGGCACGTGATGGATTAACGCCGCTATTTGATTATGTGACAACAGGTGATGGTTTCTATGAGGATGGTTCATTTATCCAGCATAGTAAGGTCGCTTATACAGGTAGTTATGGTGAAGTGCTTATTAGTGGCATGGGGAATTTGCTGCTGTTATTGAATGGGAGCACTTGGCAGCCCGTAGTTCCTGAGGTAGAGCATGTGTATCGATGGATCCGAGAAGGTTATGCGCCGGTCATGTACAAAGGACAGATCTTGGATATGACGCGGGGGCGTGCGATCGTTAGGGAAGGCTTAGATGCCTATGGATCAGCCAAAAATATACTACTTGGTATGTCTCGTATCGCGCAAACGGCTTCAGCGGAGAGGGCTGCCTATTTAAAAAGCTTCATTAAATATCACTTCCAGTTTCTATTGGCTAGAGGGCTGACATACAGTCAACTCCCTCTGGATTTGGCAGATACGATAAAAGAATGGATCGAGAACCCGGCTATTCAGCCCATAGCCGAACTTCCAGAGCACTTTGAAATGAATGCAATGGCTCGCAGCATACATGTAGGCAATGGCTATCTATTTGGCGTGAGCAAGAGTTCTAAGCGAATTGTAACCTATGAGTTGACGAATGGTGAAAATGCGAAAGGCTGGTATACCGGTGATGGCATGACCTATCTGTACAATAATGATGTAGCGCAATACACGGATAACTATTGGGCAACCCTTAATTGGTATCGCTTACCAGGTACAACTGTCGTTGTGAGACCCAGGACTTCCGATCAGTACCAATATGGCGATGGGGAATCATCTCCTGCAAATGCTTGGGCCGGCGGCGCGGTTCTAGGGAAATATGGGGTTACGGGCATGAATTTAATCCAGAATGGCACACAGATGAAAGCGAATAAGTCGTGGTTTACGTTTGACAATGAAATTATTGCCTTAGGCTCAGATATTACAAGTACAGATAATAAAACCGTAGAGACGATTGTAGAACAGCGCAAGCTTACAGGAAATAATACGAATGATCTTTATGTAAATGGGGAGCAAAAGAACGGATATTTTGGAGAAGAAACGGTGGAGCATCCCGAATGGTTTCATTTGCAAGGTAATGTGGCAGGTGCCGATATGGGCTACGTCTTTCCTGGGACACAATCACTTAAACTGATGCGTGCGGAACAAGAAGGCCGATATTCAGATACAAGCTTGAGTAACCCGCCTGAAGCAACGGTACCTACTGAGCCCTTACAAAATAATTATTTAACCATGTGGTTTGATCACGGTTCGAATCCAACCAATGCTAGTTATCAATATGCTATTCTACCTAATGCTAGCAAGACCGAAACCTCAGCGTATGCTTCCTCTCCCGATTATACGGTTCTGGCTAATTCACAGGACGTTCAAGCAGTTCGTGAGAACAAACTGGGTATGACGGTTTTCAATTTCTGGAAGGATAAAGTAACTTCTGTTGACGGTTTGACCTCCAATAGCCAAGCATCCGTCATGTTGAAAGGGAATAGACATACAGGCGTATATGAGATTGCCGTTGCTGATCCGACTTTGGAGAATAATGGGTTCATCGACATTGAGCTAGATAAGCCAGTTCAACACGTGATTAGCAAGGATGATCGAATTGAGATTCAACAACTTAGTCCTAAGTTGAAATTCAAAGTAAATGTACAGGATACGATGGGGAAATCGCAGCATGTCTCCTTGCAACTGGTACCTGAACCTGAAGAAGAAACGGGATCAGGTACAACAGATCCTGAGCCAACAATGCCTGGAGCAACCAATCCGGAACCAACAGAAAAGCCTGATAGCGTCAACGTGAAAGAGGATAAAGCTACTGTAGAAATGGGACATGACAAGGACACCGTCTCCGTGCCAATTGAGCAGATTCCGAATGTTCCTCTGGAAGTTCAAGGAGTGACGGCTCAGATTACAGTTCAACCTGAAGTAGTGCAAGCACTGAGGGACAAAGTAGTTGGCAATGGCAGTCAAACAACACTTGAAATAATGGCGCGGCCCGTCTTGGAGCCTTCCATTTTGCAAGCAGGTGCATCAGATCCAACCGTTCGTGTAAATCTAGCAAGTCAAGTAATTGAATTTGCACTAAGTATGCGTTCTGAGGATGGCGACACGTGGTCAGCAGATATGTTTCAATCAGGCGTTGAAATTGTTCTGCCGTTTGATCCTGCAAGCAAGGATCCGGAGCTGCTAGGGGTCTATCGTTACAATAAAGCTAGCGGGAATTGGGAATATGTTGGCGGTACCATTAATGTATTAGCTAATCAAGCAATATTCTCACCAGAGCAACCAGGCATCTACGCTGTACTCGCATATGATAAGAAGTTTGATGATATGCCTGAATCACATTGGGCATCACGAGCCGTGCAGGTATTATCTGCGAAACATATCATTGAAGGGATGACTTCGAGTGATTTTAAGCCCAACGGGAAAACGACGAGAGCGCAATTTACTGCGTTGTTGGTTCGTGCCTTGCATGTAGAGAAGCAGGCAACATGGACTTCGGAATTCGATGATATTCAGGAAGATGACTGGTATGCCCAAGATGTTGCTGCAGCAAGACGCGCAGGCTTAGTCGCGGGTGTAACGGATCAGACATTCGATCCGAATGCGGCAATGACGCGTGAACAGATGGCGATCCTAGTAGTCAGAGCTTATGAGTATTTGAATGGCAGCTATACGCTAATCCATCGTAAACTGGATGATTATACAGATCAAAGTGACATTTCCACATGGGCATTAGAAGGTGTAAACAAGGCCATCGAACTAGGTATTCTTTCAGGCATCTCGAACGAGCGCTTCTCTCCTTCTTCTACGGCTTTACGAATGGAAACGGCTGAAGCGTTATACAAGTTTCTTAAGAAGAAAATAGGTGGAGGTTGATTAGCAGAGGAAGGCAACCTGGGAGGGGCACAGAATATGTATGGCCTGGGTTGACAATAGTGCACAACGATGATAAATTAAAACTTATAAAACACATTGAATTAATCGGAATTAAAAGCTGACTGGTCATCCGGAAGCATGGATCAATGAATCCATGCTTTTTCTTATTTTACAAAGAGGAGTGGAAGTGTAATGGGCGTATTATTGGACTCTTTAAACCTTACAAACTTAAATAAAGTGGATCGATGGGGCGATTATAATAAAACCAATATTCTATTCAATCAAGAAACAGTGAATGTGAATTTAATCGGTACGGATCATAAACAGATTCCTTCTTTGCTCCATGCTTTAAAGACGAATAAACTGACGCTAGGGAATATTCAAACATCTCTAAAGCAAGTTGATTTGTACAACTCGGAGGCTATTCTCTACTCGGAACAGGGAGATAAATACAGGGTGCCGTTGTTTTGATCCTGCTGATGGAACCATGGCGAGGAATTAGGTTTTTTCTCCGAACGCCCCGACCAGATGACTGGAGATGCTTCATCCTTATTAGGATGTTTGTGTCTCTTTTTTTTGAATAAATAGCTTAGAGGAGGAGTACTTATGAAAATAGATTGGACATTTACGTTGGATCAACCCTGGACGCTGGATCGTGTGTTGAATTTTGTAGCCATGGCGAATCAATATACGAGTCAGATTTATTTAGGTTCACACGGAGAAAAGGTGAATGCGAAAGGCCTCCTAGGGATCGTATCCTGGAGTATGTCACTTCGAGAACAATCAACCATCGCTCTTCAACTTGACGGTATCGATGCACAGCAAGCGTTCGAGGGTGTATCTACTTATTTACAAAATCAAGATGATGATTTACATACAATGTACTCTCGAAGTTCTTGATGATGGGTAAGCCGGAGAGGAAGTCATGGTCATTATTTCAAATGAGATTGGCCTTACGATTTTTCGTAAGGCTTTTTAGCAACGTTGCAGCCTCTCTTTTTCCTGTATTGTTGCTTAAAGAAAGTGTATGTTACTATGGGAGAGACAACCCATAACTTACCGAAGGGGAATACCTATGGCCCTAACGAAATGGATCAAATGGCTGATTAACGTTGTGCCGAACATGAAGTTGAATCAGAGGTTTTTGGCCAGCTATCTCTTTGTCTGCATTATTCCGCTATTAATTGTAAGTATAATCATTTATTACCAATCAGCTAATAGTTTGGAAGAAGCTTCGCAAGAGTTTGCTGCGCTATATACGTCGCAGATCGAATCATCGATGAACGACTTTCTTCAGGAGTATGACAGGGTGACCAAGACGGTCCTGATTGACAACGATATCCTGTCTCGTCTAGGCGAAGAGAAGCTTCCTATGTCAGAAATGATTGTCAATAATAATATGATCAATCGAATTCTCATGAGGATCGCGTTGCTTAAGCCGGAAATCAGCTACATGACGCTGATCACGAAAGGGAATAAAGTCTATCATTACTCGAACAGCTCCAACGTAGTAAATGAAAGTATCCTGTTGCAACAGGATTGGTATAAGAAGAGTGTGGGTCCAGAGGAAACATTGTTCATCACGCCACTCCACGATCGCTCCTACTATGAGGATAAAGGTGAGGGTGCGGTTATAACCGTCGGCAGAGTGCTGCTGAACTCTGATGGTTCTTACGCAGGTGTCCTGTTGATTGATATGGACCCTTCCCATTTGCTGAAGCTGAATGAGAATTTTATCGTGGCTCGGGATCGTTACGATATGCGGGTTATCGTCAGTAACAAAAAGGGAGAAATGGTTTACCACTCCGATCTGACCAGCGGCAAGACGAACTGGAAACAGCTTTCAGCCAGTCAGAACAGTCCTGGAATGGATAAGAATGATGAGACAATGATTGTACTAACTGGGAGCATGGCATCGAACCAGCTAATGGTAAGAACGGAGATTCCTCGGGATAAATTGCTGCTGAAAATTGGTAATATGAAAGTTTCGACCATTTTGGTCATCGCGATTAGTTTTTTGTTTATTATTGTGATCTCGATTGCCATGAGTTCTTACATTACCCGGCCTATTATGAATCTTCGAAGAAGCATGAAGCAAGCAGAAGCGGGACTATACCATCCGATTGAACTGAAAATTCCCAATGATGAAATCGGAAGTCTGATACGTAGCTATAACAAGATGATCATCACGATCAAGACGCTTATTGAAGAGGTCTATCTGGCAGAAATCAAGCAAAGACATGCGGAGTTTCTTGCACTTCAGCACCAGATTAATCCCCATATGCTCTACAATACGCTCGAATCCATTCGAATGAAAGCGCTTGTAAAGGAACAGGACGAAATCGCCGGCATGATTAAGATTCTCGCCCGTATGTTTCGATTATCTTTGGGGAAAGAAGCAGGTCATCACTTGGTTAAGAATGAAGTGGATTATACCGTGAACTATTTGAAGCTTCAAAATATTAGGTTCGACGACCGATTCAAACTGCATGTCCAAATGAGCGAAGAAGTGTTGCAATGCCGCATCCTGCCGCTTTTATTCCAGCCGATTGTTGAAAATAGCATCAACCATGGTTTTCATGACTATAGCAAGGTCATGAATATTTATCTGGAAGGAACGATTACGGATGATAACGATCTCTGGATCCGAATTTCGGATGACGGGGAGGGCATGGATACATCACAAGTCGAAGAACTGAACAAGAACCTGGCTGAGGCAGAAGCGAACAAGTTAAAGTTGGATGACTTAATAGAAGCTTCGGGGATGAGCATAGGCTTGAGAAATATTGCTGAGCGGATCAAGCTGCAATATGGAGATCGCTATGACATGACAGTGAATTCCTTGCGGGGCGAAGGAACGGTTGTTGAATTTCGTATACCCAGACGACAGTAACAAGGAGAGACTGTGAGCTCCACGCAAAGTTCCCTTAGTATGAAGGGCTTCAAAAAAAACGCGAAGGGGGAGTTTAACTATGAGGCTGGTCATTATAGATGACGAGAAAGGGATCGTAGATGGCTTAAAAACCATTGTGAGACGATATCTGCCCACATGTGAAGTTGTTGGAACGGCGCACAATGGCATCGAGGGTTGTAAGCTTGTTCAGGAAATGCAGCCAGACATCGTAATAACGGATATCCAAATGCCGCAATTGGACGGCTTACAGATGATTCGCAATTTGATATCTTCCGGCAGTAAGGCCAAATTCATTATTTTGAGTGGTTATGCCGATTTTGAGTATGCAAGACAAGGGATCGAACTGGGAGTTAAGTCTTATCTGACCAAGCCTGTTGAAGAAGAAGAACTTGAAGAATGCGTAACCAAAGTCATAGCCGAGATCAACTTGGAACATGTGCAAGTACGGCAAGAGAATGAATTGGTGCTAAAAGGTATGCTAATGACGGGGTACAACCCTGAATCCCATAACACTCAAATATTGAATGTGTTGCATGTACCTGTTTCAGGTCATGACTGCGTATGTGCGCTATTGGAGTTCGGGTGTGAGATCGGCAAGTTGCAGGAAGAACGTATCCTGGGCAGATTGAGGAACGACTTAAGACACTACGACCAGATGCAAGCATTCCGATATGAAGGCTCTCAATTTGTAGTCATTATCGTGAATGAGAAGAGGTTTGATGAATCCAATCTGATTCGTGATGTGAAAATATTGCAAGAATGGTTCAACCAAACAGGGGGGATGTCGGTATCGGTGGGGATTGGTCAGCCTTATCCAGTACCAGCGGGATTGAGCACTTCATTTGAAGAGGCACAGCAGGCGCTGCGCTATAAGTTGATTAAGGGCAGCAATGCCGTTATCCCATTCAAGGAGACGGAGCGGATTTCCGACAGCAGCAGCATCGTATCGGAGGAGGATATGGCACTGTTGGAGAAATCCATCGAAGATATGGATGCCGAAGGAAGCAGGGCTGTCATTGAACGGATCTTTAAGATCATTGAAGTGGAGAATAGGTTGAATCTTGCCGACCTACAGCATCAAATATTGATTATTTTATTATCCAGTATGAGACGAATGACGTTTATGCAACTACAGATGAATGACTTCCTTGGTAAATACATGCTTTCACAGGATGAATTATCCCGATTCAAAACACTGGACGAATTGAAATTATGGTTAATTCAAGCGACTGAACGCATCATTGAGCAGAAGTTGACACGCAGTACGCCGAAGAAAAAAGATGTAATCTCCGATATCAAGGAGTACGTAGCCGTCCATTATAATAGTAACATCACCTTGGCGGACTTATCTGCCCGATTCTTTATTAACCCGTATTATTTAAGCCAGTTGTTTAAGGAAAAGACCGGTGACACGTACTTAAGCTATTTGATGGGAATCCGCATAAAGAAAGCAAAAGAGTTGTTAGAAGAAACGGACTTGAAAATATATGAAATTTGCCAAATGGTGGGGTATGCGGATACGAATCATTTTAGCAAACTGTTCGAAAGAATGAACGGCTGTACACCAACCGAATATAGAAAAAAGTGTAAAATATAGCTAAATGTGAAGCACCCTTTCTCCCAAAACAAGGAGGGAAGGGGTGTTTTTTGTCGGAAAACTTAAAAGTACCCTAGTGTAAACTTAAAAACCACCCTTTGAGCTTTTAGTGGAATCACGGTATATTTTTATCATGAAAACGGATTCAAAAGACAGATAAACACGAAGGATGTGGAGAGAATCAAATGAACAGCACAATGTCTGTTGCCGGCAAGGGGGAATTGGCAAAGCGGACGCGAGTACGTCCTTTCTCATTGCTTTGGCGCAATATAAGAACCTATTGGCCGCTTTATGTGATGGCTGTCCCTGGTATTGCTTTTATTATTATCTTTAAGTACATTCCGTTAACCGGATCGTTGATCGCTTTTCAGGATTATTCGGTGTTTAAAGGCTTTATGGACAGTCCTTGGGTTGGCTTCAAGCACTTTAAGATGTTGCTTGATTACCCAGATTTCAATCGCGTTTTTACGAATACGCTCATTTTAGGCATATTGAAGACGCTGTTCGTATTCCCAGTACCGATCCTGTTGTCACTAATGATTAATGAGGTCAGGAAAGCAGCGCTCAAGAAAGGGATTCAAACGGCTTTATATATTCCGCATTTCCTGTCGTGGGTCATCGTAGCGGGGATCGCCTTTGATTTGTTCGCGACGAGTGGATTGTTCAATTTGGTAATCGGTTGGTTCGGCCATGAACCTGTATTGGCTATGCAAGAAAGCTCTTATTTCCGACCGATCTATGTACTTACAGGGTTATGGAGGGACGCTGGCTGGGGCACGGTCGTCTACATGGCAGCGATCAGTTCCATTGATCCGCAGCTTTATGAATCGGCCATGATGGATGGCGCGTCGAGATTCAAACAGATGAAATATGTGACATTCCCGTTGTTGCTTCCGACGATTCTAGTCCTGTTCCTACTGGAAATCGGCAATTTTATGGAACTTGGCTTCGATCATGTCTATAACCTGTTGACGCCAATGACGTATAGTGCCGGAGATATACTGGATACTTATGTGTTCCGGACGGGTATTCAGCAAGCACAATACAGCTTTGCGACAGCCGTTGGTTTGTTTCAGTCAATCATCGGATTTATCCTGGTCTACACGTTCAATCGATTGTCCAGGAAAGTTTCGGATGGGGGGCTTTGGTAACTATGCATTTGTCCAAAAGTGAAAAGGCGTTTGGGTATGGCATCTTGGTATTGCTATGTATCTTCTCGGTCATTGCCCTGATTCCACTCCTGTCGGTTATCTCGATCTCGTTCAGTTCGAGCCGGGCCGTGGATTTAAACCTAGTGACGATCTGGCCCAAGGAATTCACGTTAGACTCATGGTCATATTTGCTAGCGCGATGGGATTTGTGGAGATCCTTCATCTTGACCGTGTTTACAACCGTTATCAGCACATTTCTCGCCTTGCTGGTCACTGCACTCTTAGCGTATCCTTTATCTAAAAAAGAATTCCTTCCCGCAGGTATTCTCATGGTCGCAGTGGTCATTACGATGGTGTTCAAGGCTCCAATCGTCCCTTATTTTCTTACGGTACGAAGCATCGGCTTGTATAACAATCCGTTGGTTCTGGTCATCCCCCATATATTAAGTCCTTTTAATCTAATCATTATGAGGACATTCTTTAAACAGTTTCCGAAGGAACTGGAGGAAGCGGCTTTTATGGAAGGTTGCGGCTATTTCCGAATGTTGTTCTACTTCGTGCTTCCGCTATCCAAAGCTGTGTTGGCGACACTGGCGTTATTCTATGGGGTTGTAGTGTGGAACCAATTCCAACATCCGCTCTTTTTCATCCAAAATCCGGATTGGTTTCCCCTCCAGTTGAAGATCAGACAGTTTATTACCGATCCGAATGAAATGCCTTTTGTCGAGTCGATTATGGATATTAATTATAGTGAGCGAACGCTGAAATCTGCTACTGTTGTATTTGCCATTATCCCAGTTGTTCTCATCTATCCTTTCGTGCAGAAATACTTTGTCAAAGGAGCCATGATCGGCTCTGTGAAAGGGTAATCCATCTCGGTTTAGAAGCCCTAAGGGCTATTAAATATGAATACCAATTTAGGGGGAATTCACAAATGTCATGGAAGAAGCTAAGTGTTATTACGTTAACTGCGGCAATGGCGGTATCCGTATTCAGCGGCTGTGCCAAGAAAGAAGAGACGGGCAGCCAAAGTCAATCCAATAGCCCATCTGCAACTGAGGAATTGGTAGATCTTGAAGTCTGGTACTCGAATCTCGGGTATAAGCCAATTGAGAAAGGCAGCAAACTATATGAGTTTTATAAAAAGGAACTCGGTGTCGGTGTCATCCACCCTTATGTGGAATGGAACGGCGGGACATCATATCTGAATCAATTGAATTTGAAAATTGCAGCGAATGAAATGCCAGATATGTTCTTCCCGCAGCAAGGTATGGAAGCAAGCCTAGCCAAGAACGGTGCTATTGCGGATTTGACGGACCTCCTTCCCAAATATGCACCCAATCTATGGAATGCTATTCCCAAAGATGTGTGGGAGATTGTGAAGGCTAATGATCCTACAGGTCAAGGTCGCATTTATTATGTGCCTGGTGTGTTGGATTATGGAAGAATGGGCGGATTGATCCGCAAAGATTGGCTGGATAAAGTCGGCCTGCCGATGCCGAAGACGCAAGAAGAGTTTGTCAAAGTGCTGGAAGCATTCCGGGATAAGGATCCGAACGGTAACGGTAAGAAAGATGAACTTCCGACAGGCGGTCGTGAGCAGGCAGCATGGATGGATGAATTGTTCGCCATGTATGGCGTAGCTATGAATGAAGGTAAACCCGACTGGGACATCTACGATGGGAAGTTGACTTACGCAGCTGTGACTCCAAATATGAAAGCTTCGTTGGAGTTTATTGCCAAGCTGTATAAGGACGGATTACTGGATAAAGAGAGCCTTTTGAATAACAAGGCGCAATGGGACGGCAAAATCGATTCCGATAAGGTAGGTATTTATTATCACTGGTCTGAGGATGCTGGTGGACATGTGGAGAAAATCTTCAAAAACACCAACGTGAAGGGTGACTACTCCGTTCTACCTATCCCAGAAGTTCCAGGATTCAAAGGATTCTATACGCAGAAGAAGATGGGAAGCCCGATCTGGGTTGTCAAAAACAATAAGGATCAGAAAAAGCTGATGGCTACCATGAAGCTTTTGAATAATCTGTATGACAAGAGCAAATGGGAGAATTTGTTCTACGGTGCTGAAGGTATGCACCATGAAGTGAAGGATGGCAAAAAAGTGTCCATCGCCCCAGATAAGAGCACGCAAGAGAATAAGCTGTTCCAACCATTTAACGATCTAGATACGCTGGAATACAAAACAAATTTATTGAAAAATGCGACTTCACCTGAGCGTGTATGGGCGTTAGGGCAAAATACTAGAAACATGGCGGAGAATCAGAAATACGTGAAAACGATTGCGGGAGACGGTTTGCCTGCTAGTATCTATGATGGTTTTGCGGATATTAATAACCGTACACTGTATGTCGAGTACGCGACTAAGATTATCCTTGGGCAATATCCGATCAGCAAGTTTGATGAATTCGTCGAGAAGTGGAATAAGTCCGGCGGGGAAGAAGTAACGAAGCGTGCAAGAGAGTGGTATGCCAAAGTGAAAAAATAATGTACGGATGATGAGTTCTCAAAGAGGCAGTCCTAGTATCATGGACTGCCTCTCCATTTTAGAAAGGGAGGGTTCATGATGGAAAGATTTGCAAGAAGAAGCTTATCGGCTGTGCTAGCCTTGACGATGGTGATCAGCTTGTTCACTGGGCTTGGCGTTCCTATCGCGAAAGCTTCTGCCCAGCAATACAATGTAATCGCTTCCCAAGATAACTTTGTGAGGAAAACGGTTTCTAGTCCCGATTATAGCAATATGATTAATGGTGGGGATGGCGCCAATAAACCTCAATACCTGAACGTCAAAGAAGCAACAAGGGAGGCTTATCTTCAATTTGATCTAAGCAATTATCCCGAGCATATCACGTCGGCTACTTTGTACTTGTACGGTAGAAACTCTGAAACTGCACCTAATACGGTAACAGCAAAAGTATATGGCGTGAATACGCCGAATGCCGACAATTGGAATGAGGGCACGATTACTTGGAATACGAAGCCTAATCTCGGAACTAATGTAATCGGTTCCATGACATTTCCTCCTAACCTATCAGGTTCTGCTTGGGCAAGCCTAGACGTGACCGCTTTTATCCAAAGTGAGCTTACTGCGAATAAAATTGCCACGTTTGCTGTAGCAGGCTCGAATGCGTTGATCCGACTTGAATCGCATACCACGAGCGTTAATGATACAACAGGCCAAAAAGCCAAGCCATATCTTGTGATCAACGGTACGCCAACTTTGAAATCGGTTACATTACAATCCGACGCTACATCTATCGGCCTGAACCAGACGGCCAACCTCACAGAGACGGGGATGTTGGATACGAATACGCCAGCGAATTTGTCCGGCGCGACCGTCCAATATGCGAGTGATAGTCCACATATCGTAATTGATAACCCCTCTGTTGGTGTAGCTAGGGCCGTCTCTAACGGTACCGCCAATATCATAGCATCCGTCACCCTGGATGGTGTCACAAAGACGGCTACCATTTCGCTTACCGCTGACGGTGCTGCACCTGCCGAAGTCACCAATCTGTCGGGAAGCTTGGTTAACGGTGAGTACCTACTAACTTGGACGGATCCGACGGATGCCGATTATGCTGGTGTGAACATTTATAATGGGAACATACTTCTCAGCACTGTGGCCAAAGGCAGTGGAGCCTTCCAAGCAGCCAATCTGAATGCTGGTCAGTCCTATACGCTCACCTTCAAGACATCGGATGTGGCGGGCAACCTCTCGACGGGATCAAGCTACACGTTCGTCTACGAGGAACTGAATATCCTGAAGGAGGTTACATTGTCGCCAAGCGCGGATACGGTGAAGCCAGGACAAACCGTTTCGTTTACTGTAGCCGGAAAGATGAAAGACGGATCGACGGCGGATCTGTCACAGGCAACCGTAACCTATGTGAGCAACAACGGCAGCCTTGCGTTCGCGAGTGCAGGAAATAGTGTGGCGAATGCGGTCTATGCAGGACCGGCCAGTATCAAAGCGGTTGTTACGCTGAACGGCATTACGCAAGAGTCGTCACCCGTGTTGGTTCGGGTGTACCCTGTTGCTCTGGATCAGTATGATGAGCTGAGACTCAAGTATGTTCAGAAGCTGACCGGCTATAACCCCGACGATTCGTATGACATGAACGATCCGGATATCAATCAGATTATCCGTTCCTTGGACGGTGATGCCAAAAACTACTGGGACTCGCTGAATAAAACGACCTATACTTGGGCGGATTTGACATCAACGACCAAGTCGGTAGAGTTGGCAACGGCATCGGCACGGCTGAGAGCGATGTCTAAGGCATGGGCGACTTACGGTTCGGTTTATTATCAAAATGAGGCGTTGCTTCACGATATCCTCGATAGCTGGGATCGTTTCAATGCGACGCGCTATAACGAGAACATCGCTATGTATGACAATTGGTTCGATTGGCGGGTCAATGTGCCGAACAATATCAATGACTCTATGATCCTTTTATACGAGACGATTCCATACAGTGCCCATCCCGATCTAATCGATAAGTTGAACAGGGGCATTGATAAGTTCGACCCTTCGGCGTCGTACACCGGGGCAAACCGTGTGTACATCAGCAAGGCACTGATTCTGAGAGGAATTACTGGAAAGAACAGCAGCAGAATTCAAATGGGTTCTAACGGATTGACGGACGTGTTTCCGAATGTGAAGTCTGGCGACGGGTTTTATGATGACGGTTCTTTCATCCAGCACGATTATTTTCCTTATGCGGGTGGATACGGCAAAGCACTTCTACAGGACATCACGGATACATTATGGCTAGTAAGCGGCAGCGAATGGGATAATGAAGACCCACAGAAGTCGAATATTTTCGACTGGTACTTTGAAGCGTTCGACCCTAACATGTACAAGGGACAAATCATCAATGCGATCGACGGCAGGGAAATATCCAGAGAGTATACCTTCTTGGGATATGGCATCGTCAATGCGCTGCTGACACAGGTTGAACTAGCCGGAAACCCATTTGTGGATAAGCAGAAAAGTGCGATCAAATACCATATTGAAAACGCAAGCGTCCGATCTTTTCTGAGCACATCAACCATCTGGAGTATGCAAAAAGCCAAGGAAATTCTAAACGACCCGATGGTTCAGGCATACACGCCGCCGAGAGGCAACTTTAATTTCTACAATCAAGACAATGTGGTCCACAGAGGCAACGACTGGCTGTACAGCATCTCGATGCATTCTGACCGCATAGCGAACTATGAGACTGTAAGCAATGAGAACCTGAAGGGCTGGTATGAAGCCGACGGAATGACGCAGCTATACCTAGATCCCTTGGATTATCTGTCTCTATTCTGGACCACAGCAGATCCAAGCCGATTACCAGGTATTACTGTCGACCGAGATATGAATCGGCCTGCAGCTACATCCGCCAACCGTCCATATGTGGATATAAGCAAGTTCGCAGGTGACGGGGAGCTGATGACAAACAGCTGGGCCGGCGGCGTATCGATGGATCGTGAATACGGTACGGCAGGCATGGACTTCAAACAACATCATTATTCGGATATGGATGTTTCGGCCAAGAAGTCTTGGTTTATGTTTGACGATGAAATTGTGGCGTTGGGCGCAGGCATCACTAGTTCCTCCGATAGACCCATCGAGACGATTGTGGACAATCGCCCCTTGAATGCGACTGGTGACAATGCACTAATCGTCAATGGCACAGTTGATCATACACCCATGGGACAGCAAGCGCAGCTGGACGACACCCAATGGATTTATCTTAACGGTACGGGGGGATACGTATTCCCTGGAGGTACGGATGTTCAGATGCTAAGAGAAGAGCGGGAAGGCAAATCGAAAGATATTAACGAGAAGTTCTTCTTCCCCGGTTATGATGAATTCAACAGTGCCAACCGTGCAACCAACTGGTCATGGCTTCGCGAGGACCGGACGCATTATGCCCTGACAGGCACCGAGCTGCAAATTACTTCACAGCAGGGAACCTTGCGGGAGAGCGCCAATTCCACGCCGAACCTGTTCCAGACCGCAGCACCTAAGGAAGATTTCTATCTCACAACGTCGCTAGATTTCTCGCCGACGCAGCAGGGGCAGGAAGCAGGCATTCTCATCCGCAAGGATGACGACAATTACGTATCTGTGGTCAAAGGGATGACCGCCCAGGGCTCCCGAATTATCGCTGTCAACGAGATCGATGGGATTGCTCAGGCCGTTGACTTCCCTATCCCTGCAGTAGTGACGGGGGACGTATTCCTGAAGATTGACAAAAGCGGCGATCAGTATACGGTTTATGCCGGCGGCAGTGAATCGTCTTGGGGCGAACCCCTATACACGTTCACGAATCCTTTAGCCGGTACGGATCGGCTCAACCTGGGTGTGAAAATGGGACTCTATGCGCAAAGCGGTACAGGGACGATCGTGGAAGCGTTGGCCGGCTTCGATTTCTTCCATATCTGGCATACCCGTAATTACATGACGCTATGGTTGAATCACGATGTTAAGCCTCATGATGCGGCATACAGCTATATTCAGCTGCCTAAGATGGATGCCGCAGATGTTGCTGTCTATAGTGGGACGCCAGATGTAACGATTCTTTCGAATACTTCTGACGTACAGGCTGTAACGGATACGACATTGGGCATCACAGGCATGAATTTCTGGAAGCGAGGGGTATTGGGCAGTGTCAAAGCGAACGATCCCTCCTCCCTCATGGTAAAGGAAGCTGGCAATGAACTGCAACTTGCGGTTTCTGATCCGACCCACAAGCAGGACAAGATCAGCTTCGAGATCAAGAAGCAGGGATTAGGTGTAATCAGCAAGGATAGTACAGTGACTGTACTTCAGCTGTCTCCGACGATCAAGTTCGAGGTGGATACGACGGTTGACCCAGGGAAAACACATAACGTGAGTTTCATGTTCGATCCGTCTACGGAAGTCGCTGACTTTACGGTCCCCGTTCTGGAGTCGGCAGAATTCGATGCTGAATTCAGAGTTGTCGAAACTGGAAGTTCCACAGCTGCGGTGTTGACCGCAACGTTGGACGATCAAGGTGCGGTGGATTTTAGTCAGGCAGGCGTATCGTATTCCAGCAATAATGAGACAGTTGCTGTTGTAGATTCGGCAGGAACTATCACGGCAATCGGTCCCGGAACAGCTGAGATCGAAGTTGTAGTTGATCTGAATGGAGTCACGAAGACGGCAAAAGTACGAGTGCTGGTACCTTCGGCCAATCCGACGGTAACAACACGGTTTCCGGACAAGGATACGTTTATCCGCTCCGGTATTTATCAAGAGGATTCGTATGGCAACGAAACGAAGCTGTATGTGAAGAACGCAGGGGGAGACGATTTCCGGGAAGCTTATTTCACATTTGACCTGAGCGGCATTGCCGGAGAAATCGAATCGGTTAAGTTCCATGCGACGGGAAAATTGGAAGATACCGGCGGCACCTTCGTCGACACCGTTGTGAAACCTGTTCTGAACAGCTGGGACGAAGCTTCGGCCAAGTATACAAACAAGCCGTCGCTGGGTAAGGCGATTTCAGTAGAAAACCGATTTACGAATATTGAAGCCGATAAAAGCTACGATATTACAGATTTTGCAAGGAAACAGCTTAAGAACGGATCTATGCTCGATCTGGCACTTGTTCAGGAAGTGCTCGTAGGGCGGAAGATGTTCGTTTATTCTAGCGAAAACACAAGCAAACATCCTTATCTCGAAGTGGTTACTCACGCATATGACGGAGCCGTTCATGATGCAGCTATCGATCCAATATCAGTAAATTTCGATGAAAATGTGAGCAGCCCAGATTTCAAGGATATCGCCATAGCGGTATCCCTGAACGGCAACCGTCTGGAAAGCATTAGTGATGGCAGCGCAACATTGGTGGAGGGAAGGGACTACTCGGTTGTCGGCAACCAGGTTACCTTGAAAAAAGCATATCTAGTTGCGCAGTTGTTAGGTTCACTGGCACTGAAGTATGAATTCAGCGCAGGGGCTAATGTATCGCTTGTGGTTACTATCACAGATACAACACCTCTGCCTAGCGCTGATGCTTCTCTTGAGGCTTTGGCGTTGAGCGAAATGACACTCAATCCCGGTTTTAATACAGAAATTGCGAGTTATTCCGCATCAGTGGAACATGATGTGACATCTACCGTGATCACGGCCACGGCTAAGGACAGCGCAGCTGTTATCGAAGCGACAGATTTGGGAGAAAAGGTGCTGGCTGTAGGGGAGAACATCTTCACTGTTCACGTAACCGCCGCTAGCGGAGCAACTTCCGCATATATCGTCAAAGTGTACCGTGCTGAAGCGGCAGGAGGAGGCGATTCGGATGAGGAATCAGGTTCGGCGCCAAGCGCTCCAACCACGCCAGTCACACCTTCCGATTCCAATCCGGTGCTTGTGAATGACGCCGACGGCGTGAAGGTGACAGGCGCAGGGGAAATAGAGACGCGACCGGACGGTACCAAGATCACCAAGCTGCAAGTCGGTTCGGAAACATTGGCTCAGGCCTTTGAAATGATTGAGGGACAATCGCAACAAATGATTACGATTCAAGTGGATGCCGAGCATGCGGGTATGAGCGTAGTGCTGCCGGCATCAGCGATAGCCCAAGCAGCCAAGAATGTACCATTGGCCGCTATCTCCATCCAGGCTGGCAAATACGGTTATGTTTTGCCTGTTGATGCGATCCAGCTGGCAGATGCGGCGAAATCGGTAGGAACCGATATCAAGCATTTAAATATCGTAGTCTCCATCGAGCAGGTCGATGACACGAAGAGCAAGGCTATTGAAGATAGCTCCCGTGTTGCCGGGGTTGAGCTTCTGGCAGCGCCTGTCGACTTTCACGTCAGTGTGGAAGGCAACGGGAAGACGCAAGAGATCGACAACTTCGGCAGTATGTATGTCTCCCGTTCCGTTGTTATAGAGGGATCTGTGAACATCGATCAGACAACGGTTCTGCTGTATGACCCGGCAACGGGCAGCCTGACTTTCGTACCAGCCACTTTTAAGGTCAAGGATGGCCAAACGACAGTAACTATTATTCGCAATGGCAACAGCATCTACACGATTGCCAAAACGAATAAATCGTTCACGGATCTTGCACAGCATTGGGCGAAAGCGGATATCGAACAGCTGGCTTCCAAGATGATCGTGAACGGCGTAAGTAAAGATGTCTTTAGTCCGGATCTGAGTATGACACGTGCTGAGTTTGTCACTTTATTAGTACGAGGGCTTGGTCTTAAGGAGGATCGAAGCACGTCGCACTTTGCGGATATTTCCAGTACGGCTTGGTTTGCTGGTTCAGTCGGAGCTGCCGTGAATGCTGATCTGATCGACGGCTTCGAAGATGGAACCTTTCAGCCGAACGGAACTTTGACACGGGAACAACTGGCCGTCTTAATGGTCAGGGCTATCAAGACGGTAGATGGGAAAGCAAAAGCAAGTGTAAACAGTGAACACATACTTAACCAATTTACCGATCGAAATGCTATATCCAGTTGGGCAGTCACAGCCGTCGGCGAAGCATTGAACTTGAACATCATGAGCGGTATGAGCGATACCGCATTCGAGCCTTCCGCTGAAGCTTCGCGGGCTCAAGCTTCTGTCATGCTGAAGCGGGTATTACAGAAGCTTGGGTTTATGAATTAACAGAAATGCGCCACAGCTGAAATCTCACGGCTGTGGTTTCTTTCGTAAAGGAGGGGGAGTCTTGGAGCGACAGTATCGATATTTTGAGCGAATCATAGCCTATATGGAAGGGAATTATATGAAGGATTTGTCATTGGAGCAGCTGTGTGCAGAGGTTTCCTTAAGTACCACCTATGTCAATCATATTCTCAAAAGCTGTACCCATCGGACTTTTATCCATGTATTAAATGAAATTCGGATTAAGAAGGCTTGTGAGTATTTGGAGGATGATCGGTTGAAAGTTAGAGAAATAGCAGAAAAAACGGGGTTTCGAAGCTCGAAATATTTCATCAAAATCTTTAAAGATATGCAAGGGGTTACACCTGGACAATATAAACGGTGAACAATAGGAGTGGACGGCATTTCATCCGTCCCTCCTATTTTCAGGAACTTGGTGGTAAGTAATGATGCAATAGCTATTGCCACCTTTACTTACCTTCTCGATACATCAAGGGATTGAGCGGACTGTCGATGAGATCGCCTGATTTCAGGCCTGGCATCCAACGGGCAAGGTCGTTTTGACGCGCTTTTGTGTCTGGTTCAAGCACTGTCGTCCGATCTGCCACGTAGATGATGGTCATGACTTCGCGTGTGTTAGGCGTCGGATTGCCAGGTGCGCTGTGCAAGGTCCAGCCTGCGTGAAACGTCGCATCACCGGCCGCCATCGCACCATATGAAACAAGTGGGTAATTCTCAGCCTCAATATGCTGGGCGAGCGTTTTGTGCGATTCGTCGGAAATGACCAACTTGCTAATGTACCCACGCTTATGGGAGCCGGATGCAAACTGCATGGAGCCCACCTCCTGCGGGATGTCGACCAGTGGCATCCACAGCGTGATCGTATTTTCGGTATCGACTGGCCAATAAATCTGATCTTGATGCCATGGGGTATGCCCGCCGCCCGGTTCCTTGAACAGTGCCTGATCGTGATACATACGCACACCGGAGACCCCCATCAATTGTGCGGCAATTTTGGCGAAACGGCGCATGAATACGAGCGGGCGGACGGCTTCACTGATCTCCCATAGGTTGCTAATCTGAATGAACGCCTTGCCGTAGGTATCTCGTTCGTGCAGCGGACGGGTTTCATTGTTTAGCCGAGTCACTTCCGAGTGGATGATGGGGCGGTACTGATTGATTAAGGACGGATTAGCCACGCCTTTTAGAAGCAGATGTCCATCCTTCTGATAGGAGGCGATTTGTTCCTCGGTTAGTACATAAGTCTGCTTCGTCTCTTCATCAATTTGAATATTGTCGTTCATTTAAAGTCACTCCTTCTTTAGTGTTAATTCAACTATAACGCAGAAAGAGAAGATAATATTTAGATAAAGGAGGGAATAAGTTGGACTTTTCCGATATCTTTTTCCCGAGAGAAAGAAAGTGCATGGCGGCGGATTTGTCGCCAAGCGTTCATTGGGCTCAACGTCACATAACGAAACGCAGCAAGGAATATCCTGAACGGTTGATTTACGATCATGAGCTTCTCTATGTACAGACTGGGGATATCGAGGTGTATGTTAACGGCAAGGTTTATCATGCCACAACCGGCTCACTGGTGTACTTCGGTGCCGGTGTTCCTCATCGGATAAAGGTGCTTAAGGGAAATGAGGCCAACTTTCTCGGCATTCATTTCGATTATTTCGATGAGCATGACGTGGCGCGAGACGAGGATATTATCGTCGTCGAGCCGAATCCCAGGCTGGAGCGGTTCTGTGCGGAGCCAAAGATCGAGGAACTGGCTGTGCCCTCTGAGATTCCGGTCAGGATCCCGCCGGCATCCATTGTCGCTGCCATGGAAATGGTTATCGAGGAGTTTACGCTCAGGCAAACGGGGTATGAGGCGATCGTTCGGGGCTATATGCTTCAAATCGTTGTCGAACTGCTGCGAGTTCCATCTGGCGAGGCGATGGAAACATCGCATTTGGTAAAGCTGGAAGAACTACGTCAGTGGATTCAGCAGCATTACAGCAGTGACTGTTCAAACACCGCTCTAGCGGCGCGTGCCAATTGGAACGAAGATTATCTGGCGAAGCTATTCAAAGCCGCATTTGGGCTTACGCCAAATAAATACGTGCAGTCAGTCCGTTTGAGGGAGGCTAAGCGACTGTTGCGGGAATCGGCTCTTTCCATCGAGGAAATCGCTGGTTTGATGGGCTATGCTGATCTTCATTACTTCAGTCGGCTGTTTAGTCAAAGAGAAGGGATACCGCCTAGGGAATATAGACGGCTGGCATCCGTTTATTAATACCAAGGACGACGGATTAATCCGCCGTCCTTGGTATTCTCATTGATTTAGGTTCCCTGATATAACACTCATAAATGATTCACCATCCAAATAATTGGGGGTAACACGGCCGTCGGTCATGGTGTTATTCGTAACTTGGACATTGCTGATGGACCAGGTGCCAGTGGCTTGAAAGCAAGTGATCAAGCCGTAACTGTTCCCGTCAGTGATCGTCAACTGATTATGATCAATGTAGAAATTGTTGAAATAATTCTCAGAGGGCTTGCCACTCGTATAATTGATAGCAATGCCAGATGCCTTGGAATTGGTTGTCGTGTATGAGATCTGCGAAATAGTGTTATTAATGATATCCAGTTTATTACTGGCGCCTTTTGGATAATCCGGCCAATAAGCAATGGACGCATGCTTGTTGTTGGACAGCGTATTCGCTTTAACGACGCCCGTGCTGCGCATCGAAATGGCGGATCCGTCAAGACTGTCGTGAATGCGATTGTTTTGAATGGTCATATCTGGAGCCTTTGCATAGATGCCGTGGTAAGGAGCGCTGGAGCATTTCCATTGTCGGTGATGTTCCTTACTGTTGAGTTTTTTATTAGAATATTGTTGGAATTGGAGATTAGCATACCTAGATCATTGCTGACATTATGGATGGTGGTGCCGATAATCAATATATTCTCACGAGATACGACTTCCAATCGTGTGGTTTTGTCTACATTTTGATATACCCAATTCCATGAACCTGAGGGCCAACCCGTTGTATCCACCGATGTTAGCTTCCATTGCTGCGTAGTCCAACCACTATACGTTACATTTTTCACGGTAACTCCGTTACCGGCGGTATCTCCGGTCAGCGCCTTCCCATTACATTCCAGCTTGAAATACCCGTTGCCTAGATCCGTAATTGTCCACTGCTGAGTGGTCCAACCACTGTAAGTCGCCGTTTTTACCGGATCCCAATCGGTGGAACTGTTCAAGGTTAATGCTTTGCCAGCTGCCTCAATTTTATACTTTCCATTTCCTATGCTTGTAATTGTCCAAACACTCCCGCCTTGTGTGGCGTTTTTGCTGTAATTATTCACATTGCTCCAATCCGAGATGGATGTCACCTCTGCGAAATAAGCGTCATTGTTGTGGCTGATCCGGACTTTGCCGGTTGGCGGTTCAGCAGCACTACTTCGTGTAGGATTCCATGTAACCGCTAACAAAAATACCAACGCCAAGAGTGGTAGTAAGGCATACTTGCTCTTCATAGACATAACTATTCTCCTCTCATACTCATCGATTAATTACTTGAACAGTGAATAGATCCACCAGTAGTAAGGATAAACCGCAGTTGGAACCGCGTAAATTCCAATATATCGAAATACATACCTTATTTTAAAACTCTGCTACCTTAATTAAATTTGGCGACAGAGTACGTAGATTCCCTAATTTGCACGTTCATTTTATATAATGAGCAGTACAATTTCAGATTTTGATGATTAGTTTGGGTTTTGACGATTTCATAATTGTAAGGGTTTCCATATGATGAGGGTAATTGCTTGTACGCTAAACAGCCGTGTTGCTGAACAACGCAATCATATCGAAGGGGTGATGTTGAATTGAACAAGAGATCAAGCGTATATGCGAAACGAGTGATCAGCTTGCTGCTTGCAAGCGCTTTAATTTTAGCAGGACTGCCTGCAGGTTTCTCCAAAGTGCATGCCGATAGCGGTGTGGTCGGAACGCCAGGGGGTGTGGATGCCAGTCAACTGAAATTGTGGCTGAAAGCGGACGCAGACAGCATGACCCTGAACGGAAGCGATGTAACGAAATGGCAGGACAGCAGTCCGAACGGGAATGATTTTATTAATGATGGGACGAAGTTGGCAGGGGCGAACAAAGCCCGGACGAAGCCCAAATATGTGACTTCCAATCCATCTCTCAATTTCCAGCCTGCGGTGCAATTTATCCGTTCAGGCGACGGCAGTCTTCTGGTAGATGGGGACGGGTTGTTCGCCCAGGACGAGGTCGTGGAACGCGCGAGCGTTTATGTAATGGCTGGCGGGTTGTCGGAGACGACCAAGTCGTCGAAAATATTTTATGAATATTTTCAAGAGAAGGGGAGACTAGGAGCGTACTTCCCCTTTGTAGGATCCGGCAGCCCCCCTCCTGCCCCCCAAGTTTTATGGGATTCGGGGAGTGTTACCTCAAGCAATCCGCGACTTACAACAGGGTATAGCATTCCCCTACACCAATATAACAGTTGGGGTTTTCAATTCGATTCGCAGCCGGTGACGAGCAACGTTTATCAATCCGTTACACTTGACGGTCAGTCGTATGCAACTTCAACAGCTCCACGCCTTTCGATGAAAGGAAGTGGTAGCTATCCGATGGCCATTGGCTCTGATGTCGACCCAACCGCTCCTGCCGGAAAAGCCGGATCTGGGTATGATGGACAGCTGGGTGAAATGATCGTATTTAACGGTGCGCTGACTGCTATGCAGCATGATCAAGTGCAGACGTATATGGCCCTTAAATTCGGAACGCCGTTGAAAGGGAAGGACTACGTCTCAGCAGGGGCTTCTTCACAAGTGGTGTGGCCGTATACACTTAACACGACATTCAGCCATAACGTAGCGGGCATTGCTAGGGATGATGAAGGCGCACTGGAGCTTGATTCGAGCAGAAGCAGTGAAGACCCAACCGTTTCGCAAGTGATCATAAGCGCAGCCCAGGCTTTGAACGACAAGCAGTATCTGCTCTGGGGAGATGACGGGAACACGGCGCCATCTGTTCCATATGGCTCAGGCTTCAAGCAATCGTCACGCACCTGGAAAGTTCAGAATACCGGCAATGTCGGCGCAGTGCAGGTTGCGTTTCCGGCAAGCCTGCTGCCGCTCGGCGGACTGCTCTTAACGAGCAGCACCAGTGATTTCAGCAATGCGGCTACTTTGCCTTTAAACGCGGTTCAACTGCACGGCGAAAGCTATTATGCGACAAATACGCAGCTTGCTGACGGTTCATATTTCACATTTGCCGAGAAACTGCCGGATGTACAGCTATCCGCGCTAGGGGCATGGGCGGGCAGCCAGGCTCTTGCCATGATGCCGCCTTTTGCGCCATCCAAGCTTGACGGCTATGAGGTAATCGTTCCTGCGGAGGCCGACGCTATTCGTCTGGACGTGCAGGCGGATGCCGGAATTTCGTCGAATGTGACGCTGACGAACAATGCCGGGACGAATCAACCTGTAGCCGATCCGAACCAGGTTCCTATGGCGCCAGGGGTCAACAAGATGAAGATCAGCTTATCTAGTGGTGCTTCCTCGAATACGTATGCCTTGCAAGCTTACCGGCTGTCGGCCAAAGGAACGAATGGCCGCATTCCGATGAACGTGACCACGGTAAGCGCAAGTTCTTACCAACCGAACACAACGAATGTTCCGGCCAACGTCGTGGACGGGATCTGGGATAATGATGTTCGCTGGTCGGCTTCGGGACAAGGAGAGTGGCTGCAGTTCGATTTGGGGCAGCCGGAGACAGTAACGTATCTGAACATTGCCTTTCTGAATGCGATCGATCGGCTGTCTTCCTTTGAAATCTTAGGCTCAAATCAGGCGGATTTTCAGCAATCGACGGTTCTGCTGCCCAAACGAAGCTCCCGAGCACTTCGTGTAGGCGACAGTATTTTGCAGCCGTATGTACTGAGTCAGCCAGGAACCTTCCGCTATTTACGATTGGTTGGCTATGGGAATAATGCATCAGGAAGTTCAAGCAGTTGGAATAGTATTACCGAAGTTGAGCTTTACACGGGAACACCACCAGAAGTGACTGAGCCGACAGGTCCAACTGGTCCGCCGCAAGCGGGGGATAAACCGGTAGATCCGCTGCCACCAGTTCAAGTTGTCAGTGTCCATACAGCTAGCGAGCTTCAGACAGCGCTCAATCAAGCTACGCCAGGCACGACAATTGAGTTGCAGAATGGTACCTATGAGCAGCAAGGGCCTTTCATCATCAAGGATAAGCAAGGAACGGCTGCGCAACCGATTCGGGTGATGGCCGTGGAGCAAGGGAAGGCGATTATCGCCGGGGACAGCTACATGTATATTCAGAATGCTAGCTACATCAGCGTTGAAGGACTTACATTCCATTCCAGTGGCGGGTCGGAGGATAGCGAGGATTCAATGCGAAGTAGAGGTGTTTCCGAGGATATTTTAGACTCATTGAAAGGGTTACACCCTGGTGTAGAGCTTTATGACACCAAGAATGTCTCCATCCTGCGAAATACGTTTGCCTTAGATGAAACCGGGCAGAAATACAGGTTTACAAAAGGTGGGCAGACCATCTGGTGCGTAATCGGCGTGGAGAACAGCTGCCGTTATGGCAGTACCTATGATGCTGATGGCCTCGTGTATACAGGGGAAACGTCGCATACACCGGGCTCAACACTGCTCACGGATGGCGGGACGGATCGGCACTATATCCGGGTAGAGGGCAACGGCAGTCATAACCGAATTGCCTACAACGATATTGGGCCGAAGACCGGCTTTGGCGCTGCAATTACGTACGATGGCAGAGATATGGTTTCGCAATACGACGTGATTGAGTACAATTATTTCCACGATATGGGGCCGCGGGTCTCCAATGGGATGGAAGCGATTCGTCTCGGACTCTCGGGATTGTCTCTAGTGCCCGGCCATGTGACCGTGCAATACAATCTATTCGATGGCTTGAACGGCGAAGATGAGATCGTGTCGGTCAAAAGCAGTGACAATACGATTCGGTACAACACAATTCTGAATTCCTTCGGAGGCATGGTGGCTCGTCACGGTCATCGCAACAGCTTCTATGGCAACTTTATTATTGCAGATGGGAAAAAAGAAGGTACAAGCGGCTTCCGTATTTATGGGAATGACCATCAAATCTATAACAATTACATGGAAGGCTTGACTGACGACGCCATTCAGATCGATGGCGGCACAGAGGATGCCGGGCCGGATGGCGGCGAGAATCCGATGATCCGCTGGGGGATTGGCGTGAATGATGTCGCTCCGCTGAAGAGCTTGCCACCGGAAAGACAGCAGGAATTGGTGCGCGGGCATTGGCGGCAGTATAATGTGCAGGTTTTTAATAATACAATAGTCAATTTAGCCAACAAAGCCTCGGCGCTGAAAATGGCCAAACGCACATTCGAGCCGACAGGTACGCAAGTGTATAACAATGTGATTTTCAGCAATGCGGGAACGATCTTTAATGAATCCAGTCAAATAACGGTTGACGGCAGACCCAATTATGTCGGCAATATGACCGACGGTGTTGCCGCTGTGTCAGCAACAGCGACGGTTGTCAACGCTACGTACAAAGGTGATCTGAAGTTGGTTCGCAGCATGGACGGACTCATTCGGTTATCGCCATTAAGTCCGGCAGTCGATGCTGCGCAAGGCCCGTACCTGCCAGCGGATGATATGGATGGCCAAAGACGGACGAATACAGTCGACGTTGGTGCAGATGAATATGTGCCTGCGAGCGTGCTGACGCAACGTCCTCTTACGTCGGCTGATGTTGGGCCTGCCGCAGGACGGAACGTGCCGGTAGAGGTCAAGCCGACCTTAAGCAGCCTTCAAATCAGTTCGAATCTGATGCTCACACCGGCATTCAGTCCAGAGATCACTTATTACACGGTGACGGTCCCCACTGGGATTAACAGCATGACCTTGAAACCGGCTTCTGCCAGTCAGGGAGCAGCTATTCAAGTGAGCGTTGACGGTGGAGCGCTGCAAACCGTTCTCAGCGGCAGCGAGAGCAGCCCTCTCGCCATTGCCGCAAGCGGCAGTGTTGTTCTCCTGGATGTGACGATGCCTTCCGGTGTACATAAAACGTACACGATACTGACACAGCATCCAGCGGCAAGTGGTTCGTCTTCATCGGATTCCTCATCTGGCTATACACCAGCGCCTGTACCAACGCCTGCGCCGAAGCCGATACCAGAACCGAAACCGGAACCGAGCAAACCGCCTGTAGAACCGACAGGTCCATCTACATCTGTTCCAGCGCAGGAATCCTTTGCCGATGTGCCGAATCATTGGGCATCCGAGGTTATCTCGCGTGCTGCTGCCAAAGGCATCGTGAACGGTTATGCAGATGGCAGCTTCAAGCCTGACGAGCCCATGACGAGATTGCAATTCGCTGCTATGCTGGTACGTGTTCTTGGTTTGAAGGCCGAAACGTCAGCAACTACGTTTGCCGATGAGGCTGATATTCCGGCTTGGGCAACTGGAGAGTTGGGGGCAGCGCTGAAAGCGGGCATTCTCCAAGGCTATGAAGACGATTCGTTACGGCCTAATAAACCGCTCAACCGGACAGAAATGGTTGCCATGCTAATGAGAGCCTATTCCCAACAAGGCGGCATGTCATCCCAAGTCACATTTAGCGACAGTTCTTTAATCCCAGCTTGGGCTTTACCAGCTATTTCGGAAGCCGCTTCCTTAGGGCTAGTAAGCGGACGTGAACAAAATGCCTTCGAGCCGTTAGCTGTGGCAACGAGGGCAGAAGCAGTAACGATTATTATGCGGTTGTTGGATCGATAACGTCGTTTCAATCTCATGCACACCTACACATAAAGCGTAGAATAATATGCAGGAGGCCTAGCATCCCGTTTTTTTCGGGATCTGGCCTGCTGCATTTAGTGCTTTGTTCGTCATCTGAAAGGGGAATGGATATGAAACATTTTGGACTTGTACATAGCCAAGTAAATAGAGAACAATGGAACGCTTATTTCGATCTGACTGCGATAATCCAACAAGCAGATAACTGCTTGACAGCTCCGCCGGTACAAATTACCGATGAGAGGGCTCCGCAAAGTCCTGGGAACGCGCATGACTATTATTCAAATGGCGATTACTGGTGGCCCAATCCCGATACCTCGAATGGACTGCCATACGTGCGCCGTGATGGCGAGAGCAATCCAGATAACTTCCATGCACATCGGATTTTGCTTCGACGAATGCGATCTCGAGTTGCATGTCTGGCTACAGCATACCGGATAACGGGTGAGCAGCGGTACGCTTCCCATGCGATTCGGCAGCTAGACGCGTTTTTCGTCAATGAGCGCACACGAATGAACCCGCATCTGCTTTATGCGCAGGCAGTACCTGGCATCTGCGACGGACGGGGGATCGGCGTGATCGATACGCTGCATCTGATTGATGTGGCGGCAGCTGTTCAAATTCTACAACACAGTCACACATCTTTAGCAGATTCTCATGTTCTACAAAGTGTTTCCGCATGGTTCGCGGATTACTCGCAATGGATGAACGAGCATCCACAAGGGGTGGAAGAAAGAAACGAACCGAACAACCATGGGTTATGCTGGTATGTGCAGATGGCCGCGTTCGCGCGGTTGACCGGTCAATATGCGATGTTGGATTGGTGCAGAGAACAATACAAAACCAAACTATTGGTGGAACAGATGGACACAGATGGCAGTTTTCCGCGGGAGTTATCCCGGACGAAGCCCTATGCGTACTCCCTTTTTACACTGGATAATTTCGTTACACTTACGCATCTTCTTTCCACGCCTGACGATAACTTGTGGGAATTTCAGCTGTCGGATGGCAGAGGCATAGAGAAGGGGATCTCATTCTTACTTCCCTATATTGAAAATAAGCAATCTTGGCCCTATGGCCGAGATGTCGAATATGATGCAGAGTGGCCAGTAGCCATGTCATTTCTACTGCTTGCAGGGTTGGCTTACCATTCTGAAAGGCTAATTGCCTTATGGCATAAATTAGATCACAACCCGAAAGAAGATGAGCTGCGGCGTAATATGGCCATTCGGCAGCCGTTGCTTTGGATATGAGGGACTTATAATCGAGAAAGTTTCCTTCATTTTCGATATAATATACGAAAGCAGTTACAAATGGGGATAAGGGGTTAGTGCTAATGAAGTTTAATCGGATCCGGTTCAATAAACGCAGCGTCATGTTTACTTGGTTTACTTCCTATATTTCCGTGCTGCTCGTCCCAATCATCATAAGCGGAATTCTATATGCGGCTTCATGGCATGTGGTCGAATCGGAAGTAAATCGTGCCAACACGAACGCATTGAAGCAAATGGAATTGGCGATCGATAACAGTTTGGGAGGTATTGAGCGGTTAAGTCTGGAAATTTCCCTCAATAAACAGGTAAATGCGTTTATCAATACCTCATTGCCGCTTACGGATAACGATTATTACGATTTAGTCAGCATTTCGAATGATTTGCGGGTGTACCAGACTGCGAATGAGTTCATTGAACAAATTTATCTGTATTACAAAAATAGTGATACAGTCATCTCCACACGTAATCGGACAGACAGCCGCCAATTGTTTCAGATGTTGGACGGACAAACCTTGAAAGGCTATGATGCTTGGAAGTCGTTTCTGGATAATCGCTATGTCCATTCCTATATGCCAGTGACGATGCAAGAAGTTGACAATTCTTACAAAGCTGTTTTATTTGCCAAATCAGTTTCTTTAGCGAATCGCGATCAGCCAGGAGCAGTGCTCCTATTCGTTATGAAAGATACGAAACTGCTTGCCAATCTTCCGCCATCCGAAGCGACATCTGTTGCATTGCTGGATAACGAGAACCGACTAGTTGCTTCTAGTGGTCTTGAGCAAAGGCCGCAATTTCTAACATATGACAAGTTTACTGGCGAAAATGGACTCTTTTACGGGGATGTAGCCGGGGAACAGGTCGCTGTATCTTATACCACTTCAGCTAGGACAGGCTGGAAATACATGTCGATGATTCCTGCTGAGCGCTTTGATGATAAGATGAAATACATGAAAAGGCTCGTGTATGCTAGCATTTTGCTGAGCCTTGTGCTAGGCGGGGTGGTTACCTTCCTGTTCCTTCGCAAAAATTACAATCCGATTAATCTCCTCATTCGCAGTTTCTCGATGAAAGCAGGGATTTCATTTGCCGAGGGAACGAATGAGTATGGCTTCCTGCAAGATGCGCTGAACAATACATTCGCGGAGAAAGAGCAAGTAGATCGCCGTTTGCATCAGCACCGCGATGCCATTCGCTCTCATTTTCTACAAGGGCTGCTGAAGGGAAATCTCGAGCAGGACATTCCTGTACATGAATCGCTCTCAGCCCACGATATACGGCTGTCTTCGCCTCATTTTGCTGTACTCTTGTTCCACATCGATCATTTTGGCAAATTCCAGGAAGATGTCACGATAGATCCACAGAAGGTGAAATTGATGCAGTTCATTCTGATGAATGTGGTCGAAGAAGTGATCGGCAGCCAGCATCGGGGATTCGTAACTGAAATGGATGACATGCAGGCATGTATTTTTAATTTCAGCACGGGACAAGACCCGGAGGAGCTGCAGCAGGTTGCCGATCAGGTGAAATTGTTCCTGCTAGATCATTTCCATGTACATTTGACGGTGTCCATCAGCGGAATTCATTCGGAGTTGTTCGGTATTGCCGGGGCATATCAAGAAGCTCTGTCGGCGATGGCCTATCGACTTGTAGTTGGGGGCGGATCGATCATTCGATACGACGAATTACCGAGTTCCGAGGCTGCCCATCAGGCCGGAAACTATTATTACCCATTACATGTGGAGCAGCAATTGATTAATTTTGTCAAAACAGGAGATTATGAGAAGTCGAGCGCAATCATTGAGCAGATCATAGAAACGAATGCATCCAATGCGGTATTATCCGTACCGCTCGGCAAGTGTCTCATGTTCGATCTAGCCAGTACAATGTTGAAAACGATGAATGAAATCGGCTCGCAAGGCAATAAAACGTCCTTTATTGAACAGTTTCATCCTGTAGAGCGACTATTTGGATGTGAAACGATGATAGAGATGAAAGGGGAAATCCTCTCGATTCTTGAGCAAGTCTGCCAGTCCATCCAAGCTGAGCGCAAACAGGAGCACAGTCCGCTAGCTGAACTAGTAAGTTCATTTGTGAAAGCCAACTATGCGGAAGATAATTTGAACATTTCGATGATTGGGGAGAAGTTCGGGATCACACCATCCTATTTATCTAAACAATTTAAGGCACAGACCGGCGATGCTCTGCTTGATTTTATAAGTCGAACACGGTTGGAAGAGGCCAAAAAGCTGCTAACCGAACAATCACTCTCCATTATGGAGATTGCGCGTAAGGTTGGCTATGCGGATATCAATACGTTTAATCGGACCTTTAAGAAGTTTGAAGGCATTACACCAGGGAAATATAAAGAACTGAAGTGATACAGTACCGGATGTTTAGGAGTCGTACAAGCTTGCTTGCGCGACTTTTCATTTTTTGCACAGTGACTTTGGATTCTGATGATTGCTTTCTATGGATTTTAAATAGGGATTTGCAGTTTTGACGATATTCAAAAGGGTGCTTAACCATCCATACTGAAGCTACAGTGCTGCAACGAAATTAATCGCACTAGACGTTATGAGGGGGATTCATATGAGCAGTCGTTCAAAAAGAAAATCCATTAGCCTGGCACTTAGTGTTGTGGTAGCTTCCAGTATGTTCGCCGCATGTTCCAAAGAGGCAACGAAGTCTCCAAGTGAAACGGGAAGTGCTACAACAAAGGCAACACCAACGGCTTCTGCAGGCCAATATCCAATTGCTACGAAAGAGACGCTAACATCTTGGGAGCAGATTAACCCGAACTTGACAACTGTGTTTCCAAATCTAGGCGATTCCCCTTTTGGCAAACAATTGGAGAGCGATACCGGCGTTAAGGTCAAGTATACGCATCCTGCTGACGGTCAATCGAAGGAACAATTTAACTTGCTGATCGCTTCGAACAATCTGCCAGATGTGATTGAATACAATTGGGGCGGCGGCGGAACGGCTGCGTATCCAGGCGGACCAGAGAAGGCGATTGCCGACAAGGTGATCCTTCCTCTCAACGATTTGATTGATAAAAATGCGCCTAATTTAAAGAAGCTGCTACAGCAGGATAAAGAGCTGGACAAAATGATTAAAACAGATAACGGCACCTACTATGCGTTTCCAATGATTCGTCCGGACAACGGCTTGGTTTTCCGTGGACCGATGCTTCGCAAAGATTGGCTGGATGAGTTGAACCTCCCAGTGCCTACGACAATTGATGAATGGTACACCGTATTGAAAGCGTTTAAAGAGAAAAAAGGAGCTTCAGCAGCCTTGACAGCTCAGTACAGCAATGAATTAAATATTCAGGATGCCTTCATTGGCGCTTATCAAACAGCTAACCGTTTCTATGTCGACAATCAAGGCAAGGTAAAATACGGGCCGATCGACCCGCAATTCAAAGATGCGCTGACGCTGCTGCACAAATGGTATGCAGAAGGATTGCTAGATAAGGATTTCGCGCTGAATACGGATTCCAAATCACTGGATACGAGATTGCTAAGCGATGAATCCGGAGCGACAGTCGGCTTGCTCAGCGCTGTAGGTAAATGGATGGATACAGGCAAGAAGAAAAACCCGAAATTCCAGCTTGTATCCGCTCCATATCCGACGCTGAAGAAAGGCGAACGCGCCTTTATCGGTCAACGCGACTTTAAATACAACCCTGCCGTAAGTAAAGCGGTTGCAGGGGATTCCAAGAATGCGGAGCTGGCTGTCAAATGGATGGATTATGCTTTTGGCGAGAAGGGTAGTATGCTCTTTAACTTCGGTATTGTTGGCGAAAGCTACACGATGGATAATGGCGTACCTAAGTTTACGGATAAAATCACCAAAGATCCGAAATTAAGCCTGCAGCAAATGATTTCCCAATATACCAAGCCGAACGGACCGTTCCTAGGCGACAGCCGCAAGAGTTTCAATACGTACAAAGAGCAGGATGATGCTGTCGGAATTTGGGAGCAAACAGACGCTGTCAAGCACGTTATGCCGCCTTTCTTGACACCGACAACGGAAGAAAGCAAAGAGTTGGCTAAATTGAGTACAGCGATTACGAGTTATAAAGAAGAGATGTTCGTTAAATTCGTGATGGGCAAAGAGCCAATCGACAAATTCGATGACTATGTTAAACGGATTAATGATATGGGAATCGACAAGGTGACCCAAATCTATCAAAAAGCGCTGGATCGATACAATAAGCGATAATTAGTTTACGGCAAATCTTGCGGGGGCGGAACGAATCGTTTCGACTTCCGCAAGATTAGGACCGTGGCAGGAGAAGGTGATGCGATGAACACTATGATTTCCAAAACGAAACCTGTTGCAGCCGTAGAAGACAAACGGAAATTATTCCGATTCGGGCTATTGCTGGATATACGCAAAAACAAACTGCTTTATATCATGTTGCTGCCGGTTCTACTGTATTATGTCGTCTTTCATTATGCACCAATGTACGGCGCTCTCATTGCTTTCAAGGATTACTCTCCAAGAATCGGTATTTGGGGGAGTGACTGGGTTGGATTCGAGCATTTTGTTAATTTTTTCAACGGAGCCTATTTCTGGCGAACGATCAAGAATACAGTTCTAATCAGCTTCTACCAGTTGTTGTTCGGGTTCCCGGCACCTATTATTTTGGCGCTTCTGCTCAATGAATTAAGGCATGCTTTGTTTAAAAGAATGGTTCAGACCGTGACGTATATGCCACATTTTATTTCATTAATTGTCATTTGCGGGATTTTGAAAGATTTTACAACCAGTGATGGTGTTATCAACGATATCATTGCCTTCTTCGGAGGGGAACGGTCGACGTTCTTGCTTGAACCGAGTCTGTTCCGCACGGTCTATGTTTCTTCCGGGATCTGGCAAAATATCGGATGGGGAACGATTATTTTCTTGGCGGCTTTAACCGGAATCGACCAAGAGCAGTACGAGGCAGCGAGAATCGATGGCGCTGGCCGCTGGAAACAAATGACACACGTTACGCTGCCGGGGATTATGCCCATCATCATTATTTTGCTTATTCTCGACATCGGCAAGATGATGAATGTCGGGTTTGAGAAAATCATTTTGCTGTACAATCCGGGCACTTATGAGACGGCAGACGTCATTTCTTCATATGTGTACCGCGTTGGTCTGCAGGATTTCAATTATAGTTACAGTTCAGCGGTGGGCTTGTTTAACTCGGTCATTAACTTTGCCTTGCTCATTTCCTCCAACTGGTTGAGCCGCAAATTCAACGATACAAGCTTGTGGTAAAGGAGAGTGCATGATGATGGTAAACAAGAGGAGCTTTTCAGAAATATGTTTCGATGGGATCAATGTTGTGCTGCTGACCTTGTTGATGCTGCTTACCGTATATCCACTTATTTATGTGCTGTTTGCTTCTGTTAGTGACGCCGGAAGCCTGATGGGCTACAAGGGCATGTTATGGCGTCCTCTCGGTTTCTCGCTAGATGCTTATACGAATGTATTCCGCAATCCCATGATATTGAAAGGCTATGGCAATACACTATTTGTCGTGCTAATGGGCCTCGTGCTGAACATTACGCTCACTGCGCTCGGGGCTTACGCCCTTTCGCGAAAGAGCTTGCAGTATCGCAAGCCGCTCATGCTGTTTATTATTTTCACCATGTTCTTTAGCGGTGGGTTGATCCCCCTCTACTTGACAGTCAAAGGTGTGGGATTAATCGATTCCTTATGGTCGCTTATTATTCCGACTGCTATCAATACGTTTAATCTGATTCTGATGAAAACGGCATTTGAAGCGATCCCAGATGCGCTGGAGGAGTCAGCCAAAATTGATGGGGCGAACGACTTCGTCATTCTTTTTCGGATTGTACTCCCGCTCTCGATGCCCGTTATCGCTGTTATGCTGCTGTATTACGGCGTAGGCCATTGGAATTCCTGGTTTAATGCGATGATTTTCCTACAGGAGCGTTCGCTCTATCCATTGCAGCTCGTGTTGCGGGGAATTTTGCTGCAAGGGGAGGCTAGTAGCAATTCAGGCGCTTCCGACGACGATGCCGCTATGCTTGCGGCTACCTTGAAGTATGCGACGATCATCGTAGCTACAGTTCCAATTTTGTTCGTGTATCCTTTCTTGCAAAAATATTTCGTCAAAGGCGCACTGATCGGAGCCGTCAAAGGCTAAAGGAGGAAGTTAGCCATGAAAGAAAGCAACAGCTCGGCTGTGCATGTGGATGTTGATTGGGAAACGTACATGGCCAATAACGATATGGAGTGGGTAGTTAAGCCAGTCAGCTGGGACGAAGGAGCCTTCCTCGGCAATGGCTTGCTCGGCACGATGGTCTATGGTGAGGAGCATGCGAGTAAGCGTAATGTGCTTCGCATGGTAACCGGGCGCACAGATGTGACGGCAATCCGAATGGACAAACCAGGGTTCCCGCCCCGTGTTCAGCTTGGTGAACTGGATCTGGAATTAGAAGGGAAGATCTATCATCCCACTCAGATGCGGATTAGCTTGTGGAACGCTGAATTGCAGGCTACGCTGACGACAACGAGCGGTGTGGTCAAGCTGCGCTCATTCGTTCACAGTCTCGATCCGGTAATCGCCGTAGAGATCAAGACGACGGCAGGGGAAAGTGGCGCACGTTGTGTGTGGTACCCCTTCCCAGAGGTTGATCCTGTTCTGAAGAATGCAGACGGTGTGAATTTAAACCAATATGTACCGCAGACGGAAGTAACCTATTCGGAAGATGAGGATGGAGTCCGCGTGTGCACGCAGCGGTATTCGGGCGAAGATGGCTGTGTAACCGCTTGGAAGGAAGTGCAGGTTTCGCCGAATCGGCGCATTTGCTGGCTGTCCATTGCCCGGGGGCATAGTGAATCGACAAAGGCTGAAGCTGTGGAGGCAGTGGCGCAGGCATCGGCAACGAATTTCGAAGAGTGGGTGCAAGCACACCGAGCGTGGTGGCATCGATATTATCAGCAAAGCTTCGTTTCGCTGCCGGATGGTCGATTGGAAAGCTTTTACTGGATACAGATGTATAAGTTGGCTTCAGCTACGAGAGTGGATAAGCCCTTGATCGATAATCAAGGACCTTGGCTTACATCGACACCTTGGGCAGGTGTCTGGTTCAATATGAATGTACAGATGAGTTATTCACCGGTCTATACGGCTAATCGATTAGAGATGGGAGAATCTCTAGTTCGTTCGTTACATGCGAACAGGCATCAATTAATTCGCAATGTCCCTGAAGCTTTCCAGTATGATTCGGCTGGTTTAGGACGCAGCTGCAGTTTCGACTTGCAGACGAATGTAGAGGATGAGATTGGCAATTTAACATGGATCTGTCATAACGTGTGGCGTCACTACCGATATACCATGGACGATGGCATGTTGGAGGAAGTGTTATTTCCGATTCTGAAGCGGAGTGTGAATTATTATATCCATCTGCTGGAGGAAGGAGAGGACGGATGCTTGCATCTGCCTCCGACGATATCTCCGGAGTATGGCTCTTTCATGCGGACGACAGTGCCGGACTGCCATTATGATCTTTCCTTGCTGCGCTGGGGCTGTGAGACACTGCTTGCGATAGGCAAGAGGCTAAGTATTAGCGATCCGCTCAGTTCGAAGTGGGAAGAGATCCTGCTGAGATTGGTTCCGCTGCCCGTCGACGAGACTGGCTTTATGGTGGGGCGCGATATGCCGCTTGCTTATGGACATCGTCACTTTAGTCATTTGCTGGCGATTTTCCCGCTGCATTTGATCAGCGGAGAAACGGAGGAAGAGCGGGCTTTAATCGAGGCTTCTCTGCGTCATTGGCTGGCGAAAGAAGGCGACCTGCGCGGCTTCAGTATGACCGGAGCGGCATCCATTGCCGCTGTGCTTGGCTGGGGAGATGAGGCGCTGCGGCTTCTGCAATCGCTGCTGCTTATCATGAAGCCGAATACGATGTATAAGGAAGCGGGACCTGTGATCGAGACCCCGCTGGCCGGAGCGGAATCGATTCAGGATATGCTGCTCCAGAGCTGGGGCGGCAAGCTGCGAGTGTTTCCAGCTATACCGGAAGCGTGGAAGGACTTGGCCTTCCATGACTTGCGAGGGGAAGGTGCCTTCTTAGTCAGCGCAGTCCGTAAGGATGCCGCCACACAGTGGATTAGGGTGAAGAGCTTAGCTGGAGAGCCTTGTCTGGTCAAGACAGGATGGCATGGTCGTATCCGCTTGGAGATCAGAGGTGCAGACGGAGCGGTGCGAATGGCCGGTATTGCGCACATCGAAGATGAATTATCATTGGAGTTGGAGAAGGGTGAAGAGGCTGTTCTCTACCCGAGTGAAGAGGTTCCTGAATTCCGTATGCATCCAGTCGGAGGAAAGGGTAAGGTTGTCCGGTATTTTGGCGGGCATAAGCCTTGGCGGTTGTACGGGTTTCATACAATTTAATAAGAGGGAGCACCTGTAAATGTCGAGAGTTTCCGCATGTGCAGGTGTTTTTGCTATAAAATTCCGAAGAGGCTGTCCCCAAAGACAACTCTGATGGATTGGTCATTCACCGAAAAGAGGCTGTCTCAAAAGTCTACATGGACCTTTGAGGCAGCCTCTTCGGATTTTCACTTTTTTTTACGCGAGTTTTTTTTCACGAGCTTCGGCAAATGCCGGATGCTTTTCAACATGCTGCTTTTGCACAGCGGGCATTCGGGTGTTAAAGAAGTGGCTAGTTCCTCACGTATCCAAGCTTTGCAGTCATTATCTTTGCATCGCCATATAGGTACTGGGGATAACTCCGGTTTTGTTAGATCTGATTCCATTCTTTTACACCTCCTGCATGCCTTAACGTACCCGATTGGAAGAATTTTCATTCAAACAGGCAGAGATAATTATGGTATGGGGATGGTGGCGGTGGCGTCAATCGGGAGATGCTGGAGATTGATTTCGAAACGAGAATTGATTGGCATGAAAGCGTCAATTATTGAAGGTTGATTCTCCTGTGGCTATCCGCTCGACCGAAGCGACCTATGATATTCAATTCGGCAACGTTAAACGCCCGACACACTGGAATACGAGCTGGGACTATGCCGTTTCGAGACCGTTGGACATCGATGGGCCGACTTGTCGGAGCGCGATTATGGCGTGAGTATAAGGTTACGACATCAAGGATCATGTTATGCGACTAACACTCATTCAGTCTGCACGGGTACCCGATCCTACGGCTGACCAAGGTGAGCATGTGTTCACCTATGCCTTATTGCCGCATCGCGGCGATTGGTTTGAAGGAAGAACGGTACAAGAAGCATGGTCACTGAACAACCCGACTTCTATGATCCAAGGTGTATCAGAGTCAGGGGGATCACGCTCTCTTTTTTTCCCTATCCGCAGCTAATGTGATGGTCGACGCAGTGAAATGGTCCGAGGATGGAAAGGGAGTCTATCACATTCAATTCCTCCTGCGATACGTAGCCGGTGTTACACCGGTCTTTGCTTTAAACAAACGGTAGAACCTTTTCGGATCCTGAATCCCAACGGCTGCAGCGATATCGGCAATAGATAGGACTTGATTGGAAGGATCAGCCAAAAGTCGGCAGCTTTGATTGATTCGCTCATGGCCAAGCAGCTCCGAAAAGGACTCACCTGTATGTTCGGTAATAATACGTTGTAATTGCCTTGTACCTATTCCCACCTCTTTAGCTAAGATAGCTAAGGTAATCTTGTCAGCTAATCGGCTTCGAATCGACCGCAGGATAGCTTCCATTCTGTCTTGATTGGGAGAGGATGAAGCTTCTTTGTGCGCGATGGAGCGTTCCATGACGATGAGCAGCTGGAGAAGTAGTCCGCACATCATCGTTTCGTAGCCAGTCCGCTTCTGTTGGAATTCTACAAGGAGTGATGACATCACTTGTTCGAACTCCCCTGATTGTTCCCGCATTTGCAGCCATTGACCGCCATGCGTTACAAGTTCGTTGAACCTGTACATGTGGTACTGCTCTGGCAGAATGGAGGTAAGAAAATGAAAAAGCGATGCATCGAAGATGCAGTTGCCTATTCGCAGCGGCTTATTCGGATGGGGAGATGAGGGGCGGAAAATATGGGAGATGCCAATTGGAATGAAAAATAAATCGCCTTTACTGACGCGGATCGTCTGATCTCCGATATAGTGAAAGCCGCTTCCCTCCCACACATAGCTAATTTCATAGAAATCATGGACATGCTCGGGGAGATCGAAATGTTCGTAAACCTTATTGACGAATATAGCAAATCCATTCTCAAAAAATTCTTCACCTTTCTCAACGAGCATATCAGGTCTGCGCATAGGAACTCCCTTACTTGGATTAGGATAATGTCATCATATACCTAGTGGAAGTCGTAATCAACCAATAACATTGCCCATTCCTTTTTTTATAATTAGAGGAGAGATAGGAACGTAGGGAGGACGCTAACGCGATGACAATGACGAATTGGCAAGCCCAGTGGATTTGGGGAGATGGGGAAGAAAGTCCGCGGAATGAATGGAGATGTTTTCACAAATCGTTTGAAGTTCCGCACTGCGAGGGCACAAGTAATCCTACAGCTTCGCTGAGAATTACAGCGGATTCGAGATATGTTCTTACTGTCAATGGCACCCAGGTGGGGAGAGGGCCGGTTCGCTCTTGGCCTTTCGAATTGGCCTTTGATACGTATGAAATCGGTCATTTACTCCAACCCGGAAAAAGGAACACCGTAGCTGTTCTGGTGATGCATTTCGGTGTTTCAACCTTCTACTATGTAAGGGGGCGGGGGGGCTTACTTGCGGAATTGAATGATTCCGAGGGAAATGTGCTCGCAGCAACCGATGCAACGTGGTTAACATCTGGACATGTAGGACATCACCCACGTGCTTCGAGAGCATCCTGTCAGCATGCTTTTGCCGAATATATCGATGCAAGTCTCTGGGATTCGTCATGGATGCAGCAGGAATATACACCTACAGATTGGATGCAATCGGTTGTGCTTGGTCCTGTTGGCATGGAACCATGGACGGTGGTGAAACCGCGCGACATCCCTCTCTTGACGGAAGAAATCATTACGCCGGTTCGCGTCGAATCGCTCGCGAAGATCAAGACGTTTCAAGTCACAGCGACATTAGACATCCGAAACGGTTGGATTGACGGAAGCGAGGTTCACGCGAATCGCATTCAATTCCTCGGTTATACTGCGACATCCCTTGTGTCCAGCAAGGCTGGCAAAGTGACGATTGGTTTCCTTCAAAGCGGAGAATGTTTAAAAGCGCTTTCGCTAAACGGGGAATGGATCGAAGGTAATCGGATCTATGGTTCAGCGCCAGAACGATATATAGATGTTGATCTTCAGGCAGGAGATAATTTGCTGTTGATTGATGTGTCTAGTCATGTTCATACAGGCAAATTACAGATTGGTTTATACGCGGAGGAAGATCAGGTTGTATCCTTCCAGGCACCAGCTAACTTCCGCGACAAGGCAGCGTCAGATTGGCTCAGAATCGGACCTTTCGATGCCGTAGAGTTAATCGATCACCAACGTGTTCGTGCTTTGGAGACGGAACATCCGGCTTACCTGGCATTGTACAACACTGTGAAAAGTGTCGATGATTTAAGCGTGTACAAGGATTGGATTCAACCTGTAAATCCTAAGTATGTGTCTGAGGTAGATGTATTTGCGCTAAGTGTATGGAGAAAAGAAAATATTCGATATGCAGTACCTCCCCAACTGCAAAATGCCATTATTCCAAATGCGGAAGCGGCTAGTGTACCTGTATTTGAAGGCTACGATACAGAGGTTCTGTTTGATTTAGGGAAAGAATATTCCGGTTATTTGGCCTTCGAAGTGGAAGCAAATGAGGGTGATATCCTAGATTGGTATGGCTTTGAGTATATGTCAGGTGAGTACAGACAAGATATGTTCGGGCTTGACCATACGCTCCGTTATGTATGCAAGGCGGGCCGCCAGCGCTATGAAACACCGATTCGGCGAGGTTTCCGATATGTTTCCATGACTGTACGAGGAGCTAAGCAGCCGATCAGACTCTACAACGTCATGATGATTCAGAGTAATTATCCCGTTGCAGAAGTGGGGCAATTCACGTGTTCGGACGAACTCTTGAATGATATATGGGAAATATCCCGCCACACCACGAAGGTGTGTATGGAGGATACTTTCGTGGATTGTCCCGCTTATGAACAGGTATTCTGGGTTGGAGACAGCCGGAATGAAGCGTTGGTAAGTAACTATTTATATGGTGTACAAGATATTCTCAAACGTTGCTTAAGACTTGTCCCAGGATCTAAACACCAAACCCCGTTGTTCGCGGACCAAGTGCCTAGCGGGTGGAGCAGTGTGATCCCTAATTGGACGTTCTTCTGGGCGATTGCTTGTGCAGAATATTACGAGCAGACAGCTGATGAAGCATTTGCGTCTGAGATGTATGAACATATCCGATTTACACTCCAGCATTATTTGACGAACATTAATGATGAAGGTCTCTTTGCGATCAAAGGCTGGAATTTACTCGACTGGTCGCCAATTGATCAGCCGAATGACGGTATCGTCACGCACCAGAATATGTTTCTGGCGCATACATTAAGAGTTGGCGCACGAATGGCGCTTATCTCGGGTGATCAGCAGGGAGTTGCCCTATTCGAAGATGCGGCACTGCGATTGGAAATAGCCATCAACAACCATTTATGGAATCAGGATGTCATGGCGTATATCGATTGCATCCATGCGGATGGAAGACGCTCGCAAGTCATAAGTATGCAGACACAAGTAGTTGCCTCCCTAACAGGTGTAGCGTTCGGTGACCGAAAACAGATTATCGACAGCTATCTCGCGACGCCTCCGTCCCATTTTGTGCAAATTGGCAGTCCATTTATGTCGTTCTTCTATTACGAAGCGCTTGCGAAATTGGGTAAGGTTGATCTCGTGCTAGCGGATATTCGCCATAACTATGGGATGATGATTCGCAATGGGGCGACAACATGTTGGGAACAGTATCCGAATTTCCAAGAAAATCGTGCGAATCCGAACATGCTTACGCGCAGTCACTGTCATGCTTGGTCATCCGCTCCAGCGTATTTCTTGGGCAGGGAAGTACTAGGTGTGAGAAGTCTTGCGCCAGGATGGACAGAGATCGAAGTTGCGCCTGAACCGAGTGGATTGACATGGGCGAAAGGAAGCGTTCCGCATCCAGCAGGGGGAAGAATCGACGTGGCATGGACGGTGAATGAAGCTAGTAAAACGATGGAACTTACCATCAATTATCCAGCAAGTGTGTCTGTTCGTGTTCGGATGCCAGAAGGCTATACAGGTAATGTGAAAGAATTGAAACTGCAGCTTCTTGAATAGGAAAAAGGTTTGCTTGTTATGTTCAAGGACATAGCGAGCAAACCTTTTTGATCTTCACAAACAAAGCCTACGCATTCAGGGATGTTTCCATTGGTGTGGATGACTGGTGTTTCCGATTCATCCATAGTAAGTACGCGGCAATGATTGTGAGAATGATTCCAAGTATTCGCAAACCACCCGCGCTGAACGTATCTCCCATTATGATGCTGATTAATAGAGAAGAGAGAATGGTGCCCAGATATCGGGAAGTATTGAACAATCCGGATGCTACCCCGATGATTTCTTTCGGTGAGCTTTGGAACAATACGGCTTGCATCCCGACGTTGTTCAAGCCGTTGCTAACCCCGAATGCAGCTAAAGCCAAACATACGCTAATCATCGGAGAAGTAGGCTGCCAGGTCACGATCCATATGGACCCGAGTGTCATGAGGATGGCGGATAGCAGCAAGGCTGGTCGTGGTCCTGATTTATCAATCCATCGACCTGCAAGGGGAGATACGACGAGTGAACATAACCCCAAGCTTAGCATGAGAAGCCCCGTGTGGAACTCACTGATATGGCGTACCATCTGCAAGTAGGATGGCAGCCCAAAAAAGAGTGAGTAAAATAGTATGTTTACGAGCATGAATTCAATATTGACCCTCGTCATGGCAGGATATTGGGCGAATGTACGCAAAGGAATAAAGGGTGTCTGCGTTCGTAACTCCTGTCGTACGAATGCGCTGAGCGAAACAAGGCCAATCATGCCGACGATGACATTCGTAATGGAGATGTGTCCAACAGATTTGGCTGACAACACTCCAACGAGCAGCCCAACCAGCCCTACAGTGAACAGCACAATCCCGGATGTATCAATCAACACCAACCATTCTCGAATCGATAGCTTGCGTGCAGGAGAGGTTGGATGTTGGTCAATTGGAATGAACCTCCACGCGAGTAGATAGCTCGCCACTACCAACGGGATATTGACGAGGAAGATAGCTTGCCAGTCCCACCAGTGAATCAATATCCCGCCAATGAACGGGCCGAGTGCGGCAGCTCCGGATAAGAATATGGACATAACGGATAGAGCAGTCGCTTGTTTCTCCGTAATATGAATCCGCACAATGGCCATGCCAACTGCAACCATCATGCTTGTTCCTATCGCTTGAATAATGCGGAGCACAAGGAGCACCCCGAAGTAGGGTGATAGCGGAGCTAATAAGGAAGCAAGGAAGGCTATTATTAGTCCCGTAAGAAAGATCTTCTTGCGACCGAACAAGTCACTGGCTTTTCCCATGACAGGCTGCGCGACAGCACTCGCCAAGTAGAATACGAAAATGATCCAGGACACCTCTGTGAAAGTAAGGTGGTACACATGTTGCAACCTTGCCATAGCAACCGCAATCATCGAGGAATTTAATGGGTTCAGCAGCACCCCCAATCCAACTGAAATCAACAACCATTTGCTGCGATCATTCATGTCTGACACCCCCTGTTTACTGATGTCATCGTACTTGAAATTCATTATTTATTCCAATGACTTTTATGTTATGATTTCATTGATTAGAAGGAATGAGTCGGAGGGGCAAAGCACAATGGAACTTCTTCAATTGCAATATTTCATCACGGTAGCTCGTTTGGAACATATGACCGAGGCTGCGCAAAGCTTACATGTAACGCAATCTTCCCTAAGCAAAACGATTCAACGTTTGGAAGAAGACCTAGGGGTTCCTCTCTTCGATCGAATTGGAAGGAAGCTGCGATTGAATGAGTTTGGTAGCAGTTTCCTTCGGCGTGCCGAGAGGGCTTTGTTTGAATTGGAACAAGGGAAGCAGGAGTTAAGCGATTTATCCAGCCCGGAACATGGCACTCTCGAATTGGCGGTTACTGCCGCTAGCACCTTGCCTAATATTCTTCGAGCGTTCAGGAAAAGGCGGCCCCATCTCCAATTTCATGTACAAATGCTGTCCACGCAGGAAATGGTGACGCTTCTTCATCGTGGGGAGGTCGATTTTTGTTTGTCCTCACCGCCCGTTCAAGGGGGTGACATTGCATGTCAAATTGTGTATAAGGATCTGATTCTCGTAGCTGTTCCTTTGGGGCACCGACTGGCAGGTAGAATCAGCGTTTCCTTAAGTGAACTTAGGAATGAATCTTTTGTTGGTGTTACGAAAGGCTTTGGTACCCGTGATTTAGTAGATGCCATGTGCCATTCGGTCGGATTTGTACCAAAGTATGTGTATGAGGGGAATGAACCTGCAAGATTAAGTGCGCTTGTGGAAGCCGAGATCGGCATAGCTTTCCTACCAAGCTCAGCAAGGAACTCACGGGAACAAATTGCCTATTTGCAGATTGAAGATCACGAATTGGCACGAGAAATTGCACTATTATGGCACAAAAGTAGGTATATTTCCCGGGCTGCACAGGAATTTCGTGAAGTCGTAGTTGCTTATTTTCAGGAGATGTCAGAAAATGGTTGATTGTTGGATCCTTTATTCGGTAAACTTTAGTAGATACAGACAGCGTATGATTGGGGAACTTGGAAGGATTTCTCGGTTCAAGATTTAGATGGCTACGTCATCGGTTTCGGTTCGGGATAAGAAATAGTGAGGGAGAGGTATACATATGTCTTTTTTTAAGAAAATGATGGCTAAAGTGGGGATCGGGAACATTGATATCGATACGCAGTTCCATACGGAGGACTTCATTCCAGGTGAGTTGGTAGAGGGTGTTATTATTGCCAAGGGCGGCAGTATTGAGCAAAAAGTGGACAAAATTTATTTTCAAATTATGACTGAGTACCGCAAGCCCTCGCCTACTGATAGTGATCCGAATTTTACGGTGAGAGAAACCGTTGTGATAGCCAACATCCTGTTGGGGGAAAGTTTTGTTCTCGAACCGGGAGAATCCATCGAAATTCCTTTTCAATTTGTGCTGCCGCATGAGACACCGATTTCTATTGGCGTAAGTCCAATCTGGATTTCTACAGGAATGGATGTGGACAACGCGGTTGATCCATCCGATCGTGATAATATTGACGTATTGGCTCATCCACACACCTCTGTTATTTTTGAAGCGTTGGAGGAATTGGGATTTCACTTACATAAAGCTGAGAACGAGTATTATCCGCAGCGTGATTATTACTTGCCATTTATTCAAAACTTTGAGTTTGTTCCCTATCAAAATGGTGAATATCGCAGCTCTGTAGATGAGTTAGAGCTTGTGTTCTACCCGGATGAAAACGGAGTTGAGGTCCTCTTGGAAATTGACCGTAGAACGCGTGGTTTCGGCGGACTATTATCAGATATGCTGGATACGGATGAGTCCCATCACCGGTATTATTTTAGTTGTGAAGAGCTAGAGGAAGGCTCTGAATCGGTAGCGGATCAGTTCCGAGGCATTTTTGACGATTTGTTGGATGTGTAACGAGCTTGTCTGGTGGAATAGTTGAAGCTATAAACCAAAAGAGATGACAATTATGCCATCTCAGGAATCAATAACTTGAAAACTGTCAAAAGTGGTTTTGCACCAAAGAGTGATTTCAGTCATCGCCATATGTGATTTTATATTTAATTCCATCGTAGAGTTTAATCTCAAACTCCTGTACAAATTTCCATTTGATGTTGTCTAACCACTCTTCTAGCATTTCTTCTCGCTCTTCTTCATTTTGGGCTTCATCAAAGGATAATTTCACTTCTTTACCGTTAACATACTCCACTTCGATCTTCTCAATATCCTCGATATCAAGTAAAGACAATACACTTTCGGCTAGGGAACGCTTTGACATCATGACCACCTCCTAAAATATGGATATTAAATCTCTATAGTATAAGCAAATTTTCTAGCAATTGCTTGTACGAACATAACTAGTGAATAAGTGGATTTTTTGGAAATTTCCAATAAAAAAAGGCTGCCGGTAGAATCGGTAGCCTTTTCTCATGTGCGCCTCACAGTCGCACAATCTAGGTGGTTCAAATCCACACGGTAACTTTACCCTTTGAAGTGCCGTAGCCGAAGTAGAGGTCCGACCCTCCTGAG